>NZ_LFCW01000007.1:0-647709 GCF_001306465.1 Frankia sp. R43
AGGCGGCCTCCAGCGTCCGACTGCAACCCGGGCTCACAGCACCAAGTACTAACGACGTCGACCGAACGCCCCACCACATTTTCACCCTGTCCCGGGTGGCCCCACCAGGGGCCATGACGGACTGCAAGGACCGGGTCGCCTTCGGTCGGCCCATCGGCTCCTTCCAGGCGATCAAGCACCAACTGGCCGACAGCAGCCTGGCGCTGGAGATGAGCCACGCGGTGGTGACCGCGGCTGCCCGCGCGATCGCCACCCAGGACCGGGGCCCGGTGGAGGCCGCACGGGCCGCGCACGCGGCGAGCCTGGCGAAGGCGTTCGTCTCGGACGCCGCGATCGAGCTCGCGCACAACTGCTGGCAGCACTTCGGCGGTATCTCCTACACCTGGGAGCACGACTTCCACCTGTACCTGCGTCGCCTGACCGCCGACGCTGCGCTGTACGGCACGCCGACCTGGCACCGCGAGCGGGTCTGTCAGCTGTCCGGTGTCTGAGCAGGACGGCGTCGGACGAGAAGCGGAGCCCCACGGGCACCGAAGCTCCACGGGCACCCAGGCTCCATGGGAAGCGAAGGAGGCGTCATCGTGAGCGAGACAGCTCCGGGAAGACCGGATCCCGGCGAACCGGATCTCGAGGAGTACCGGCTGGCCGCCCGGCGGTGGCTGGCGGCCAACCTGCAGCGCCGCGAGGCGGGGCCGGCCGGTCCGGTCCGCGGCGGGGGCACCCACAGTGCCGAGGAGTATCTGCCGGAACGCGCGCTGCAGCGGAAGATCTACCAGGCCGGGTACGCCGGCATCAACTGGCCGAAGGAGTACGGCGGGCAGGGGCTCAGCGACGCCCATGCCCGGGCGTTCGGGCAGGAGGCCGCTCCGTACCGGATGCCCGACCTCGGCCATGCCGGCGGCACCACCTACGGCCCGGTCAGCCAGACACTGCTGCGGCATGCCTCGCCGGATTTCCTGGCCCGGCACGTCCCGCGCATCCTCGCCGGGGACGAGCTGTTCGTGCAGCTGTTCTCCGAGCCGGACGCGGGCTCCGACATGGCCGGCATCACGACGCGGGCGGTCCGCGACGGCGAGGGCGGCTGGCTGATCACCGGGTCGAAGGTCTGGACCAGCGGCGCCTCCTACGCCGACTACGGCCTGTGCCTGGCCCGGACGAACTGGGACGCGCCGAAGCACCGCGGGCTCACCTGGTTCGCCGTCCCGATGCGCGGCGAGGGCATGACCATCCGGCCCGTTCGCGAGATCACCGGTGCGGCGGAGTTCTGCCAGGAGTTCCTCGACGAGGTCCGGGTGAGCGACGACGAGGTGATCGGCGAGGTCGACCACGGCTGGGCGGTCGCGCAGACCATGCTGCTGGTCGAGCGGGGCGCGGGGCGCGACGACCCGGTCAACATGCCGGAGACCGACCCGGCCACCATCGACCCGTTCCTGGTCGACCTGGTCCGGGCCGCGGGGCGGGCCCAGGACCCCGTCGCCCGCCAGGCACTCGCCCGGATCCACACCGCGGACTGGGCCCGCGGCCAGCTGGGCCGGCGCATCACCGGCCTGCTGCGGACGAGCGACAGGCCCGCGAGCGGCATCGCCTCCTACTGGAAGCTCGCGGCCGGCGTGTACAACCCGCAGCGGGCCCGGCTCATGCTGGAAATCGGGCAGGGGCAGCCGCTGGTGTGGCGGGACGACGCGGGTCAGCGGGCGGCACTCGAATATCTGAACAGCCGGGTGTGGTCGATCGCCGGCGGCTCCAACGAGATGCAGCGCAACGCCATCAGCGAACGAGTCCTCGGCCTGCCTCGGGAGCCGAGCTTCGACCGGGGCCGGCCTTTCAGCGAAGTCCAGCGCAGCGCCCGCGAGTGGCTGGAGAAAAACTGAAACCGGCGGCAGCCCGCACGCATGCCGGTGTGGCGTGCGTCTCGCGGGTGTTCCGTGGCTTCGGTGGCGGGCGGCGGCACGAGGAGGCAGGTCATCTCCGTATGCATCTCGGTGGTCTTCCGGCGGGGACCACACAGGTATACTCCGGACGGTGAGCATTTCGAATGAGCCGCGGCGGCGGGCAGGGCTTCTGCAGGAGCGTTCGCGGGAGACCCGGCGCCGGCTGGTCCGTTCCGCGCTGCATTTGTGGACGGAGCGCGGTTTCGAGACCGGTATCGAGGACACGAAGGTCGAGGAGATCTGCCAGGCCGCCGGCGTGACCAAGGGGACGTTCTACTTCCACTTCGCTCACAAAGAGGACATCCTGCTTGAGATGGGTGTCGAGACGGCAACCATCCTCAATGACACGGCAAATCGTTGCGTCCGGGCGGACCGCGGTATCAACGACTCACTGCGTACCGTCATGAACGCACTCGCTCGCAACATCAAGGGAACCCCGCCGGCCGCGGTGAGCCGCGCCCTCGCCGAGTTCCGGCGTCCGAACCGGTCGGTCGCGTCCTACGAGGGCCCGGCCTTCGCGGAGGCGTTCGAGAAGCTCTTCGCCAGGGCCCAGGAGAAGGGCGAGGTGACCGGCCAGATCGAGGCATCGGAGATGGCGCAGATCCTGGAGGCCCTGGTCGTCGACTCCATCATGGAATGGTCCCAGGGCCGGCTCAACCGGCTCAACCAGGCCCTTTACCGGCGCGCGGCCATCGTCGTCGCCGGGCTGCACCCCGACAACGAGCTTCCGCTCTGACCCGACCGCTCTGACCCGCCCGGGCTGAACACACGCCCGCGGGCAATGCCGTCCGCGACGTTCCGGATGGCATTCACTGGCATTGGCCAGCACACACCGACGGGCCCCCTCCCGTTTTTGGGCTGCCTCGGGGCCGTCGACGGTGCCGACGCGTGACAATCCCGCGGGCACGACCGGCCTGAAGGCGAGCGAAATCCAGGGCGCGGCAGCCCCACTTCAACGCTGCGGGGTGGCGTCGGCATGCACACCAGAGTTAGACTGAGTTCAAATCTGGTGATCAGGACAAGTCTCCTGGAGGAACGTTGCCTGACAGCCCCCAGCTTGGGACGCGCGGAATCTATGTGGCAGATCTCGAGCAGAGCCTCGACTACGGGATATTCGACGCGGACCACCATCTCTACGCACCTTCGGACGCGGTCACGCGATACCTGTCGGCCGAAATGATCGACCGTGCATGGCTGCCCGGAGAACCGCGGATGCTCACCGAGGAAGAACACGAGGAAGACGAGGATGCCGACCACGAGCGGCGGACACTCGGCGTCCACTCGCAGCCCGAGGGCGGCCACGGCGGTGTGGACATCACCGAGTTGCCCGCGATGGCGGGCAGCATCCCCATTCCAGGCGCGATGCTCAACAGGCTCAACCCGATGAAGGATCTCGACCAGCTCAGCCGGGCACAGCTGGTGGAGCGATACAACGCGATGCGCCCGGCCTTCGAGAAGAAGGATCCCCGGCTGGCGCTGATGGATCTGCAGAATGTCGAGCTCGCCGTGCTGCATGCCGTCGGGACCGGCTGGGAGAGCGCGTTCGGGCGCGGCGACATCGAGGCCGGTTACGCGGTGAACAGCGCGTACAACGACTGGCTGTGGGAGGACTGGGGCTACTCCCACGACGACCGGATCCTCGTCCCGGTGCCGATCCCGTTGCTCGACGTCGACCGCGCGGTCGCCGAGCTGCGGCGGGTCCTCGACCGCGGTGCCCGGTTCGTCGACCTCCCGCCCGGGCCCGCCTACGGCCGGTCGCCGTTCGACCCGTACTTCGACCCGTTCTGGTCCCTCGTGAACGAGACCAACACCCGGGTCGCGGTGCACCTGGGCGGCACCTACGCCCGGCACGGGGCCGAGTGGAGCGAGGATCCGAACGGCCGCTACCAGCACTTCGACGGCTTCCAGTGGGTCTCCTACTGGGGTGACCGGCCGATCATGGACACCGTCACCGCCATGGTGTTCCACAACCTGTTCGGCCGCTTCCCCAACATTCGGGTGCTCATCGCCGAGTTCGGCACCGTGTGGCTGCCCTACCTGCTGCGCAAGCTCGACCACGCGATGCTGCTGGGCCGCCGGCCCAGGTGGGGCACGCTCCCCGGGCGGCCGTCGTCGATCTTCAAGGAGCGCTGCGTCATCGCGCCGTTCCCCGAGGAGAACGTCTCCAAGGCGATGGACGTCGTCGGCAGCGACTGCCTCGTCTTCGGGTCGGACTTCCCGCACTCCGAAGGCATCCCCGACCCGATGCAGTACGTCTCGCAGATCAGGCATCTCGACGACGCCACCGTCCGCAAGATCATGCGCGACAACCTCAGCCGGTTCCTGGACGCCTAGTCGTTTCTGGGCGCCTAGTCGTTTCTGGGCGCCTGGACCTTCCTGGGCGCCTGGACATCGTGCCGGTCGTCGCACCGGTCCCGACGAACACGCGGTGGGTGCCGGGCGGGACGGACAGTCCCGGTACCGGCACCCACCGAAGGCACGGAAGCAGCGGAAGAAGGTGAACATCGATGCGCTTCGCGATGCGCTTCGACTTCCGGAACCCGGCCTTCGCCGGGACCACGACCGCGGATCGGTACGCCGCGGCGCTGGACATGGCCGAGTGGGCCGACCGGCTGGGCTGCGCCAGCATCACCGTGTCGGAGCACCACGGCTGTGCCGACGGGTACCTGCCGAGCCCGGTCACGATGCTGGCCGCGATGGCCGCGCGCACCCGGACCGTCCGGTTCAGCATCGCTGCGCTCATCGCGCCGTTCCACGACCCGCTGCGGCTGGCGGAGGATCTGATCGTCCTGGACAACCTGAGCCGGGGCCGGGTCGACGTCGTCATCGCCGGCGGATACGTGCGCGAGGAGTTCGACCTGTTCGGCGTGTCACCCCGGGAGCGGCCCCGGCGGGTCACCGAGGCGGTGACGACGCTCAAGGCCGCGTTCACCGGGCTCCCGTTCGACCACCGCGGCCGCCGGGTCCACCTCACTCCCGCCCCGTACCGTCCCGGCGGCCCGTGGATCTCACTCGGCGGGAGCAGTGAGCCGGCCGCGCGGCGGGCCGCCCGCATCGCCGACGGGTTCATCCCGACGGACCCGACGGTCTGGGAGTTCTATCGCGACGAGGTGCAGCGGCTCGGGCGGCCCGATCCGGGCCCGAGCCCCATCGGCACGACGCGGACCGTCGCCCTCGCCGAGGACCCGGAGAAGGGCTGGGACCAGATGGGTCCCTGTTTCCTCTACCAGACGAACGCCTATGGGGCCTGGCAGGCGCAGGATGACGGGGGCAGCCCCTACCGTGTGCTGCCCGACGTCGACGCGCTGCGCGCGACCGGGCAGTACCGGGTGGTGACCCCTGACCAACTCGTCACGGAACTGCGGGCCTCTCCCAGCCCGTTCGCCAACTTCCACCCGCTCTGCGGCGGGATGCCGATCGACCTGGCCTGGTCCAGCCTGCGGCTGTTCGAGCACGAGGTGCTGCCGCGGCTGCCCTGATCCACCCCGGCGCCGACCCGTCGCCGGGCTGATCCACCCGCTGTGCCCACTGGCTCGTCCCGGCCCGACCCGAGGAGATCACATGCCCGAACCGACATCCGCGCCGGCTCCGCGGGCGGCACTGCCCCTGAGCGGTGTGACCGTGCTCGACCTCACCCGGTTGCCGCCCGGCGGGTTCGCCACCGTGCTGCTGGCCGACCTCGGCGCCGACGTCATCCGGGTGGAGTCACCGAAGGGGCGGCAGTTCGACGGTCCGATCGGGCTCAACCGCGGGAAGCGCTCACTCGCGCTCGACCTGCGGCACCCGCGCGGGCTGGAGGTGCTGCGGGCGCTCGCCGCGCACGCGGATGTCCTCGTCGAGAACGAGCGTCCAGGTGTCCTGACGGAGCGCGGGTTCGGCTACGAGCACGCGGCGGTCGAGACGCCACGCCTGGTGTGGTGCTCGATCACCGGCTACGGCCAGGACGGCCCCTACGCCCAGTGGTCCGGGCACGACCTGTCGTTCGCGGCGCACTCCGGGCTGCTCACCGCGCTGAACCCGCGGCAGCCGTGGCATCCGGAGCTGATCCTGTCGATCCCCGTCGGTGCGCTCACGGCCAGCGTCGGGATCCTCGCCGCACTGCGTGAACGCGACCGCACCGGCACGGGTTCCCAGCTCGACATCAGCCTGTCCGAGGCGTCCACCTGGCTGCTCTCGTCCGCCGACGGGATCATCGACCGCGGGCCCCGCGGTGTCCCGTTCGGACCCGACCGCAGCGTCTACGAGTGCGCGGACGACACCTGGGTCGCCGTCACCGCCGCGGAGCCGCGGACCTGGGACGCACTGTGCGAGGGGATCGGACTGCCCGACCTGACCGGCTCCCTGCGCCGCTGGGAGGACCCGCACGCCGTGGCCGAGCGGCTCGCCGAACGCTTCCGGAGCAGGAGGGCCGAGCACTGGGCCGCCGAGCTCGGGCCGCTCGGGGCCAGCGTGGTGCGGGTGAACCGCGGGCCGGACCTGCCGAACGACCCGCAGGTGGCGGCCCGCGGGCTGCTGCGGAAGGTCGGTGACCTGACGGTTCCCCGATCCCCGGTCCGCATCCGGGACGAATCCGGCGAACGCCCGCCCGGCCCGACCTACGCCCCGCCGCCGGTCGGCGAGCACACCCGCGCGGTGCTGGCGCAGGCCGGGCTCAGCGCCTCGCTCATCGACGAGCTGCACGCCTGCGGCGCCGTGGGCCGCCGCTCCTGATCGATCCCGCGCCGTCGCGCAGCACCGGCAATTCGACTCAATAGCCGCAAAAGGGTCAGAGATTCGCCTGGCAACCCGCAAGAAGTAAGGATTTTGGTCGTCGGAACGACCAAAATCCTTCACTCCTGCGGCTCACCAAACCGGGCCACCGGGCTCTCGGAGGTCCGGCCGCGTTCGTGGAGCGCGAGCCTCCCCGGCTGCCCACCAGCGATCCTGATCGACGCCAATCCGTGGCAGGCTACGGACACAGCCACGTGCCGTCGCAGTATGGGAACGGTCAGGACGGCGAGCCCGCCACCTGCTCGGGCTCGGTGAACCGCTGCCAGTTCCACTGCACCACCGACTCGAAGGGGCCCGCGAACACCGGCTCGACACCGCTGTCCTTCCAGCGTTCCTCCAGCAGCGGGCGGACGGCGGCCCCGACCGTCGCCGGGTCGGCGTCGAGGTAGGCCACGGTGACCCGGTGCGTCTGGTCCACCTGGTGCGAGGTCTGGTAGCCGGGTGCGGTGCCGTACAGGTAGACCCCGGCCACCCCGGGCACGGACAGCAGGCCGTCCGCCCCGGCCCCGCGGAACTCGCTGTCGTACTCCTCGGCACGCTCCGGGTCGAGTCGCTCCACGACGAGGTAGACCCCCAGGTTCGGGCGCCACGGGACGGCGTGGTCGGAGATGAGGGTGCGCTCCGCCGCACGTGGTTCGAGCAGCTTGTACGCCCCGAGCATCAGGAACGGGCTGGGCTCGATGAACCGCCCGGTCTCGTTCAGCCTCCTGTTCAGGGCCTGGAACTCCGCCAGGTTCTGCTCGACCGGATCGGACAGCAGGTACGAGACGAGGTTCTCGGCATCGACCAGATCGTCGGACTGGGCGGCCCGCTGGGCGCGGCAGGCTGCCGTGGAATGCCACCGCTGGGCGTTGACGATCCCCGGGACCGTGAACTGCTCCGGCATGTGCCTGGTCGCATGCCATTCGAGGTACTCGGCCTCGGAGACACTCTTCGGAAGTCCAGTGAGTGCGATGAATCCAACCTTGACTCGGTTCAACGGAACACCTTCCGGGATGACGCTTTCGGATGTGGTCTCATAGCTCAGGTCAGCCTTTTCAGCTCGGGTAGCCGGTCGGGCAGGCACAGGACGCCGTCCGCGGCCAGCCTTTCCATCTCGGCCGGGGAGAGCCCGAGCCCGGCGAGGATCTCCACCGCCTGGGAGCCCACCGGCCCGGGGCTGGCGCCCACGACGGGCGGCGTCTCCGACAGCCACTGGCCGATGCCGGGCCGTGGGACGTCCGCGCCGTTCGGGCCGCGCTCGAAATAGACCACGCCGCGGCCGTGCAGATAGCCGACCGCGTCGTCGATGGGCACGTGGTGGTGCGCGCCGATGCCGGCGTCGACGAGCCGGCCGACCCAGTACGCGGCCGGCTCGCCGGAGAACCGGGCGGCCAGCCGCGCGGCGAGTGCTCCGCCCGGGTCCCGCCAGGTCTCCACGTCCCCGCCCGGGTCCCGCCAGGTCTCCACGTCCCCGCCCGGGTCCGCCGCGTCGCCCGGCTCGAGGACGTCGCCCGGCTCCGCGGTGGCCTCCAGGCCGACGGCACGCAGCAGCCCGTTGACGTCCCGTTGCCCGGCCGCGAGGAAGAACCAGCCGTCCTTCGCCTGGTAGAAGCGCGCCAGGGCGGTCGCGCCATGCTCGTTGCGCAGTGCGTCCGGCCCGCTGCCTTCCGCCGCCTGGGCCTCGGCCGCCAGGTGGACCGCCTGGTGGAAGGTGGACCCCTGCACCAGCGACGCCCCGACCTGCTGGCCGGCGCCGTCGCGCAGGCGGGCGAACAGGGCGACCGCCACCGCGTAGGCGCCGAGGATCCCGGTGTCCGCGTCGTTGACCGGGGTCGGCTGGTAAAGCGTCCAGCCGAAACGCGCGCCGTAGCGCCAGCTCATGCCGGTCGCCGCGTTGCACTGGTTCTCGTAGCCGCGACGGTGCGCCCAGGGCCCGTGGTGGCCGTAGGCGGTGATGGAGCAGTGCACCAGGCCGGGGTTGAGCACGCTGGTCCGCGCGTGGTTGATGCCGTAGCGGGCCTGTGACCTGAGGGTGAAGTTGGTGACCAGCACGTCCGCGTCACGGACCAGGTCGGCCACGAGCCGGCGGCCCGGCCCGCTCCGCGCGTCCAGCAGGATCGTGCGCTTGCCGCGGTGGAGCTGGCCGACGATGCCGTCGGTCACCGCCGGCACCGGGTTACCGATCTTGATGACGTCCGCGCCGAAGTCGGCGAGCACCCGGGCCGCCGTCGGGCCGGCGACCGCCTGGCTGAGGTCGAGGACGGAGTGCCCCTCCAGCGGAAGATCCACTGGGCGCGGCCGCGGCGCACCGCTTCGCGACGGCGACACCCCGGCCCCGGGCACGGCTGGCCCGCGGGTGGCCCGCTTCCCGGCCCAGTGCCATTCACGCAGCTCGGCGAGCACGGCGCCGCGGTCCTGGTCGGGCAGGTGCCGGGGCCTCGGCGCGGCGGGGGCCCGGCCCAGGTCGAATCCGCGGCCCGGCAGCACGAGCGGCCCGGCGAGCGGGTCGTCCAGGGTGACGACGGCTCCGGACAGGTGCGCGTGCTCGCTGGCGACCCACTGCGCGGGGGTCCGGACCATGGCCATCGGCGTCTCGGCCCTGGTCGCGACCTCGTCCCACCAGGCCGCCGGGCGGCTGCGGACCAGGTCGGCGAACATCGTCATCGCCCGGTCCCGGTGCTCCCGCGCGAAGCCGCGGGTGGCGACGTCGATCAGGCCCTGGCGCTCCCACTCCGGCGCGACCCCGGCGGCGACGAGCAGCGGGATGACGAACTTCGCGTACGGCGACAGGTCGACCAGGCCGCCGTCGGCACACTCGTAGGTGAGGTCACGCAGCAGGTGGCCGTCGCCCATCAGCGGGTTCTCGTACACCCGCATGCCCAGCATCGTGCTGTAGGCCTCGGCGAACGCCTCCGCCAGCGGGACCGCGACCAGCTGCCCCCGGCCCGAGCGTTCCCGGGCGATCAGCGCCATGACCACCGACACGGCGCCCATCAGCGCCCCGAAGTTGGACGCGGTGGTGATCGGGCTGAACAGCGGCGCGGCCGGGTCCTCGACCCGCACCCGCCGGCGGCCCGACGGGTCCCAGTGCTCGCTCAGCGGCCGGTAGCCGGCCACCGCCGTCTGGATCACTCCCTCCCAGGCCGCGAGTGTGGCCTTCTCGTCATCGCCGGCGAAGCCGGGCAGCGAGCAGTAGACAAGCCGCTCGTTGGAGGCACGGGTGGCACCCGGGCCGAGGCCCAGGCGGTCCATCACCCCGGGCCGGAAGTTCTCGACGAGCACGTCGGCGCGGGCGACCAGGTCCAGCGCGACCGCCCGGTCGGACGGCCGCTTCAGGTCCAGCGTGATCCGCCGTTTGCTGCGGTTGACGTAGGCGTCGAGCGGACCGGGCTCGGCCGCGGCGCGCGGCGAGTCGACGTGCACGACGTCGGCACCGGCCTCGGCCAGCAGAAGTGCTGCGACCGGGCCGGCGATCTGGTGGCCGAAGTCGACGACCCGGATGCCCTCGAGGCCGGCGGGGCCGGTCACGCCGGGCATGTCAGTTGACCTCGCGGGTGCGGCCGGCCCAGTAGGGGGCACGCAGCCTGAACTTCTGCAGCTTCCCGGTCGCGGTGCGTTCGAGCGCCGGCCGAAGCTCCACGCTGGTCGGGCATTTGTAGTGCGCCATCCGGGACCGGCAGAACTCGATCAGCTCGGCGGGGGTGGCGCAGGCGCCGGGACGCAGCACGACCAGGGCCTTGACCGTCTCCCCCCACTTCTCGTCCGGGACGCCGATCACCGCGGCCTCGGCGACGTCCGGGTGCTGGTAGAGGCAGTCCTCGACCTCGATCGAGGAGACGTTCTCACCGCCGGTGATGATGACGTCCTTCTTGCGGTCGGTGATCGCGAGCAGTGGGCCGTCGAACGTGCCCCCGTCGCCGGTGTGGAACCAGCCGTCCCGGATCGCCGCCGCGGTCTGCTCAGGCTGCTCCCAGTAGCCGTCGAAGACATGGTTCGACCGGGCGAGGATCTCGCCGGAGGCATCGGTACGCAGCCGGACCCCCAGCGCAGGGGCACCGGCCTGCGCCAGCAGCCGGGCACGCTCGGTGGTCGGCAGCTTCTCCCAGCCGCGCCGGGCCCGGTTGACGGTGAGCAGCGGCGCCGCCTCGGTCAGCCCGTAGATCTGGATGAACTCCCATCCGAGCTGCTCCTCCACCCGGGCGACCACCGCGCTGGGCGGCGGCGCCCCGGCCACCACGATCCGCACCCGGTCGCGGCCCGGGACCGGGCGGCCCTCGGCGACCCGCGCGGACGCGGCGTCGAGGATCGAGGCGACCACCGCCGGGGCGCCGCACATCAGCGTCACCCCGTCCCGCTCGACCCGGGTGAGGATGTCCTCCCCGTCGATCCTGCGGATCACGACATGCGTGCCACCCATGCCGGTCACCGCGTAGGGCATCCCCCAGCCGTTGACATGGAACATCGGCAGGGTGTGCAGCAGGACGTCGTGCTCGGTGACGGTGGTGTGCCAGCCGAACGAGGCCGCGTTCAGCCAGCAGGTGCGGTGGGTGAGGCGGACGCCCTTCGGCCGGGCCGTGGTGCCGGACGTGTAGTTGATCGTGCAGACGGCGTCCTCGTCGGGCTCCCACTGCGCCCACGCGGCGGACGCGGCGGCGTCGGTGGGGTCCGCCGGGGCGAACAGCTCCGCGTCGGACACCCCGTCCAGCACGAGCCGGTGGGCGACCTTCACATCGGCCAGCGCGTCGGCGTGGTCCGGGTCGACCAGAAGCAGCTCGGCGCCCGAGTGGCCGACGACGTAGGACACCTCCTCGGCACCCAGCCGGTAGTTCACCGGGACCAGCACCCGCCCGCTGCCCGAGACCCCGAAGAAGGCGGTCAGGAAGCGGCCCGAGTTGGGCGACACGATCGCCACCCGGCCGCCCACCGGCACCCCGAGCCGGGCCAGACCGGCCGCCACGCCGCGGGCACGTGCCGCCAGCTCGGCATAGCTCAGCCGGCCCAGTGAACCCGCCTGGCCGGGCTCGTCGACCAGTGCCAACGCACCCGGATACACCGCCTCAGCCCGGTCCAGAAAGTCTCTGACCGTGAGCGCGACCTTCATGGGCGTCCTCCCTCCACACGACCGGGTTGACAGTACAGGTACTTCAACCTAGTGTAAATATGGCCATCCTGAATACGGACAGTCACACCCTTGTAGATCTTTCTGCGAGAGGGCGTTATAGCATTCGGAAAAGGCTGGTTAATTCGTCCGCAACGGCGTAGGAGTGATTCACGCGTCATCGGCGGTTCAGTATTGGGTCGAGGGCAGGGGTTCTTCGTGGCAGAGCGGATTCCGCTGGTGGACTATCTGGTTCTGGGCGGCGAGCCGCGGCTGGTCGCCCAGGAGTGCGAGCAGTGTTCGGCACGCTTCTTCGACCGCCGCAACGCGTGCGCGTCGTGCGGCGCGACGGCGTTCCGGGCCGTCGCGGTCCCGCGAGAGGGAACCGTCCACACGTTCTCGATCGTGTCGATGGCTCCGCCCGGTGTCCCGGTGCCGTTCGTCGCGGCCGTCGTCGACTGCGGCGGAACCAGGGTGCGGGGCTGCCTCGTGAACGTCGAGCCGCGCCCGGAGAACGTGACACTGGGCATGAAGGTGCGGCTGACCACCGTGCCCGTGGGCGCCGACAGCGCGGGGGTCGAGGCCGTCGGGTACGGCTTCGAGCCGGTCTAGACAGCCCACGGGTCCCCCCGAGCCACGGCACAGGCACCGGCGCCGGCGCCGGGCTCGTCGAGAAGATCGAAAGGACGGCCATGGCCCAGGATGTCTGGATCCTCGGGATCTCGATGACCAGGTTCGGCAAGCACCGGGACAAGGACGGCATCGACCTCGCCGCCGAGGCCGCGGCCACGGCGCTCGCCGACGCGGGCATCACCATGCGCGACATCGGCGTGCTCGCCACCGGCAGCCTGACCGGTGGCAGCTCCAGCTTCGGCCAGCTGCTGCAGAAACAGATCGGGCAGACGGGCATCCCCGTCTACAACGTCGCCAACGCCTGCGCCACCGGAGCGACCGCACTGCGGGTCGCCATCATGGCGATCAGGGCCGGCGAGACCGACATCGGGATGGCCGTGGGTGTCGAGAAGCTCGCCGGCGCCGGCCTGCTCGGCGCGCCCGGTCAGGCGTCGGCGGGCGACGGCACCTGGTCGCGCCGAGGCCGGTTCGGCGCGGTCGCACCGCTGGAGGGCCGGGTCGGCACCGACAGCATGCCGGGAGTGTTCGCCCAGATCGGCCTGGAGTACGGGCACCGCTACGGGGGCGCGAGCTTCGAGCTGTTCGCGCGGATCGCCGAGAAGAACCACGCGCACTCGACCCTGAACCCGCTGGCCGCGTACAGCCGCCGCTTGACCCTCGACGAGATCATGAACGACGTCATGATCGCCTACCCGAACACCCGCCCGATGTGCTCGGCGAACTGTGACGGCGCCGCCGCGGCGATCGTCGTCAGCGGCGACAGGCTGCGCCGGATGTCCCCCGAGCAGCGCAGGCGGGCCGTGAAGGTCAGCGCGTCGGTGCTCACCAGCGACCCGTGGCAGGACGGCTGCCAGGTGCTCCCGGACGTCAACACCCTCACCCGCTCCGCCGCCACCCAGGCCTACGAGCAGGCCGGCATCGGACCGCAGGAGCTGGACCTCGTCGAGCTGCACGACTGCTTCGCCACCGCCGAGCTGGTGCACTACGACAACCTGATGCTCTGCGCACCGGGCGAGGCGGTCGGCTTCTTCGAGTCGGGTGCCACCTGGCGCGACGGGCGGATCCCGGTGAACGTCAGCGGCGGCCTGCAGTCGAAGGGCCATCCCATCGCGGCCACCGGTATCGCCAACGTCTGGGAGATCTGCCATCACCTGCGCGGCGAGGCCGGCGACCGGCAGATCGCCGGTGCCCGGGTCGGGCTCGCCCATGTCATCGGGCTGGGCAGCGCCTGTGGCGTGCACGTGCTGGAGAAAGCCGCCGCCTGATGCCGCCCGCCCAGGACCGACCGGTGCCGCCCCCGGCACCCGTGCCCACGCCGCCACCACCGTCGGTGGCACCGGCGCCATCGGGGGTCTCGACGGCGCCGCCGGCACTCGACGCGCCGGCGCCGTCCACGACCGGGAGCCTGCTCGTCATGGCGGCGGCCGCGGCGGCGTTCTCCATCGCGCAGACCGCCGTGGTGCCGGGGGTCGGCGTGCTGACCGACGCCCTGGGCACCACCGCGGCGAACGTCACGTGGGTGTTCAGCGCCTACCTGGTCGCGGCGGCGATCCTCACCCCGGTCATCGGCCGCCTGGGCGACATGTACGGCCGGCGGCGCCTCCTGGTCATCGCCCTCACCGTGTTCGCGGCGGGCAGTGTGCTGTCGGCGCTCGCGAGCGACATCTGGCTGCTGGTGGCGGCGCGGACGGTGCAGGGCGCCGGCGGCGGCATCTTCCCGCTCTGCTTCGGCATCATCGGCGAGGCGTTCCCCGAACGCCGCCGCCCGGGCGCTGTCGGGCTGATCGCCGCGATCGCCGGCATCGGCGCCGGCGCGGGCCTGCTCGCGGGCGGGCTGCTCCTCGATCACGCCAGCTGGCGTTGGATCTTCTGGCTCGGTGCGCTCATGTCCGCCGGCGCGGCGGCCGGCTCGCTGCGGCTGCCTCCGGACTCCGCCGCGTCCCGTTCCCCGGGCCGGGTGGATGTGCCCGGTGCGCTCCTGCTGTCCGCCGGGCTGACCGCCCCGCTCATCGCGCTGACGCAGACCTCCGTCTGGGGCTGGGACAGTCCCCGGACACTCGGGCTGATGGCGGCCGGGCTGGCCGTCCTCGCCCTGTTCGCGCTGTTCGAGCTGCGCACAGCCGATCCGCTCGTGGACATCCGGCTGCTGGTTCGGCCGATCGTCGCGGCCACGAACCTCGCCACTCTGTTGGTGGGCTGCTGCATGTTCGGCGCGTTCGTCCTGGTCCCGCAGATCGCGCAGGCGCCGCGCTCGGCCGGCTACGGCTTCGGCCTGGACGCCACCGGAACAGGCCTGCTGCTGCTGCCCGCCTCCCTGGCGATGCTGATCACCGGTTCGTACGCGGGGCGGATCAGCGGGTGGCTCGGGCGGCGCGCTCCCCTGATGGCCGGGTTCCTCACCGCCGCCGGTGGCCTGGCCCTGCTCGCGGTGGACCACGGCGAGCGGGTGGTCGTCGCGGTGCTCACGACCGTGGTCTTCACCGGCGTCGGCCTCGGCATGTCGGTGGTTCCCACCATCATCATCGAGGACGTTCCGGCGCGGACCACAGGCCAGGCCACCGGGGTGAACGCACTGGTGCGCTCGGTCGGCGCGGCGCTGGGCTCGCAGGTCGTCGCCGCCCTGCTCGCGTCGAGCACGAGCGCGGGCCGTCCACTGCCCACCGACAGCGCGTTCACCCGGGCGTTCTGGATCGCCGCCGGTGCCGCCGTCTGCGCGTCCTGCGCCGCCGTGCTGATCCCCCGCGGTGGCGGTCCTCAGGAAGAGCCGGGGTGTTCGAGGCTCAGACGCCCGCCGTGATGCTGATGGGTGACCCGGCGGGAACGTCGCGCAGTTGTCGGGTGCTCGATGTACCGACTGGCCGGTTCCGCGGAACCGGGGCGTTCCGCGCAAGCGCCCCGGTTCCGCGCAAGCGCCCCGTGTCGCCACCCGGTCCGACCGGCGGCGGCCGCCGCGGGCACCGCGGGCAGGCCGGCCGGCGTCAGGGAGACCTGCGAGCCGGGTCGGGAAGTTTTCGGGTGAGCAGGGTGGCCCGAACCCGGCCGCCGAGCTGGCCAGGCAGCTCGAGAAGCGGGATCCACCGGAAGTCGGATACCTCCTCCTCGTTCGGGGATGTGGCGACCGCCTGATCCACCGCCAGCAGGAATCGAAAATCGTAATGAGTGTGCTCGGGCTCCACTTTGATCGGATTCGCTGGTATCACGTGCGCGTGCAGGTCGACCGGCCGCTCGAGAACGGGGCTGACGCTCCCGCCGGAAATCCCCGCCTCCTCGGCCAGTTCCCGCATCGCCGTAGCCAGCAGTGAGTCGTCCTCCGGCTCGATGTGGCCACCGGGCAGCAGCCAGCGCTCGAGCCGGCGATGCCGGATCTGCAGGACGCGCCGGTCGGGGGTGACCACGACCGCCCCACAGGTCACATGGCCGGGCGTGGTCGCCCTCGAGGCCAGCGGCGCCTCGCTGCCACGCGCCCTCTCCAACAGCGCGGCGAACGGCTCCGCGTCCGTCGGGTACACGTCGAGATAGGCGCTGATCGTGTTGGCGATGTCGTCGTTGCTGACGGGCATCTCGTCCACTCCTGGTCGGCACATCACAGCAGGAACCAGGAGATGATTTCATGCCCGGCCGGCGACCCGTGAAAGCCCGGGAATCCGGCCGTGCCCTTCGGTCAGATTCGCCAGGAAACGCTGCCGGGGGTGGCGTCGTCGAACCGGATGACATCGAAGTCGGCGGTGACATCAAAGGCAAGCTGGACAGTTGTCGGATCATCGGAAAAAGGCTCCGAAGGCCCCATTATCGCCGATTCCGTCCACAGTGGGGTCGCGATCGCGTTCCCCGGCCCCAGCGCGGAGAAGACGTAGAGGTCGGGCCACACGTAGTTGCCGCGCACCGCGACCGTCACGTCCACGAGCAGATACGTGCCGTTGTCGGGCGTCCGCTGGAACTCCTCGGTGGGCGCGGTGGACTGCCTGTGCACGTTGCCGACGGTCAGCTCGACGACGGTCGGCTGGTCGCAGCCCGCCACCTGATACCTGAGCACGACGGTCTCCCCCGCCGCGACGACCGGGTCGTCCTCGTCCGGCGAACGCCGCGCCGAGTCGGGTACCGAGCCACCCGTGGCTCCGTAGCAGGCATCCGACCCGGACACCTCCACGCCCTGCATGTCCGAGCTTCCGAAATAACCGTCTTCTGTGAAGTCGACCCCGCAGAAGAGCGTGAGTGCGCTCAGCGCGACGGCGGCCGCGCTCAGCACGGTGACGACGATGAGCAACCAGCCGTGCCAGCGGGCCGGGCCCGGCGCCGGTGGCTGTGGCGGATACCAGCCGTAGGGCGGCCACGGGCCCGGCGGCGGTGCCGGTGCGGGCGACGCCGGTGACGCCGGTGACGCCGGCATCGCCGCATCCGGCCCCGGGACTGGTGGTGCCGCGGGTGGCGGCGGTGGCGCCATGGGCGGTGTGGGCGGAACCGGTGACGGCGGTGCCAGCACCCACGGATTCACCGGGCCGCCGGAACTGCCGGAGCCGCCGGAACCCCCCGGGCCTGCCTGTTCCCGGCGCTCCGCCGAATCCTCGCCTGAGTCCCCGCGCTCGTCCGCCACGCCCCGCCCCTCGGCCTGGAACCCGGATTCCCCGGGCCCCGAAACTAGATCGCCGAGATTATCAGGATAGATCAGCACAGATCCGTCAAGGTGGCTGGTCCGCTAATCGGGCAAACTGAGTGTTCCGTTCGCCACGGGATTCCGAACGTACGTTGGGGGAATGGCTGAGCGTCAGACCGCGCGACGGTTCCCCGCCCCGCACCGGGCGACCGTGCTGCGCACGGAGCGTCTAACCCCACACATGGTGCGGGTCGTCCTCGGCGGCCCCGGACTAGCGCGCTTCTCCGCCGGTGACTTCACCGATCACTACGTCAAGCTGCTCTTCGGAGTGCCCGGGGTGACCTACCCGGAGCCGTTCGACATCCAGGCCGTGCGGGCCGAGATGCCGCGCGAGCACTGGCCACGGACCAGGACCTACACCGTCCGCGCCTGGGACCCGGTCAGCCGCGAGCTGACCATCGACTTCGTCTGGCACGGCGACCGGGGCATCGCCGGGCCCTGGGCCGCCACCGTCACCCCCGGCGCGGAGATCCTGTTCAACGGCCCAGGCGGCGCCTACTCCCCCGGCGCGGACGCGGACTGGCATCTGCTGGCGGGCGACGAGAGCGCGCTGCCGGCGATCGCCGCCTCGCTGGCCCGGGTGCCGGCCGGCGTGCCGGTGCATGCGTTCGTCGAGGTCGCCGGCTCGCAGGACGAGCAGAGCCTGGACGTACCGGACGGTGTCGAGGTCCGGTGGCTGCACCGCGGGGAACGGCCGGTCGGTGCGCTGCTGGTCGAGGCGGTCACCGCGCTGGAGCTGCCGGCGGGGACGGGGCAGGTGTTCGTCCACGGTGAGGCGGGCACGGTGAAGGCGCTGCGGCGGCTGCTGCGCGTCGAGCGCGGGCTGCCACCGGAGTGGCTGTCGATCTCCGGCTACTGGCGGGCCGGGCACGACGAGGACGGCTGGCAGTCCGGCAAGCGGGAGTGGAACGCCCAGGCCGAGGCCGAGGAACAGATCGCGCTCGCCACGCGCTGACGGCTCAGAACAGGGCCAGTGGCTCAGAACAGGGTCAGCGGCTCAGAACAGGGTCAGCGGCTGCGCCGGGATCGGTTCGGGCAGGGCGTCCAGCTCCGGCAGCCGGGCCCGGACGTCGTCGTGGAAACGCCGCGCGAGTCCGGGCGCGTCGGCGTTGTCCGGGGTGTGGATGAACATCGTCGGCGAGCGGCCCTCGCGCAGCCAGCCGACGACGACGTCGACCCAGGGCCGCCAGCCCGCGACCGTCTGTTCGGTGTCGTCACGGCCCAGATAGCGGACGATCGGCCGGTCGGTCAGCGCGACGGACCGCGACGGTACCCGTGGCTTCTTGCTCCAGGCGTCCCGCTCGGCGTCGCTGGTCGGCGGGCTGGCGAAGAACGCCGTGGTGTCGAAGGGGATCCACTCGGCGCCCGCGGTACGCAGCGCCGCCTCGAGCAGGCTGGCCGCCCGGAGGCTGGCGAAGAACTCCGGGTGGCGGACCTCCACGGCGTACCGGTGGCCGTCGGGGAGCCGGCTCAGGAAGCGGGTGAGCAGCGGCACATCGACGGGACCGAAGGCGCCCGGCAGCTGGATCCACACCGCGTGCGCGCGGGTGCCCAGGGGCTCGATCGCGTCCAGGAAGCCACGCAGGGGCTCGTCGACGTCGGTCAGGCAGCGGTCATGGGTGATGATCTTCGGCAGTTTGGCCAGGAACCGGAAGTCCTCGCCGGTCTGGCGCGCCCAGGTGGCCACGGTCTCCCTGGTCGGGGTGGCGTAGAAGGTCGTGTTCCCCTCGACGGCGTCGCACCAGCTGGCGTAGGCGCGCAGGCGCTCGTTCGGCGGCAGCGGATGGGCCAGGAAGCGCCCCTGCCAGGACCGGTGGCTCCACATCGCGCATCCCACGGCAAGACGCATCGAGCGAATCCCTCCGTCAGCGACCCCCACGGCACCGCGCCGGACCCGGCCGGACCGCACTGTATCCGTCCAGTTCTGACCCGGTGCGGTGCGGCCGTGCGGTTCCGCGGAACCGCACGGCCGCGGCGAGCGGTCAGGTCGCCGGCACCGGCTTGGCGCCGCGACGGCTGTTGATGCCGAAGGTGGTGATCGCGGCCACCGCCGCGGCCCCGGCGCACAGGGCGAACAGCTGCTTGTAGCCGTCCAGTGACGGGAGCTCCGCGGAGCCGACGGCGACCGTCTGCGCCGCGAGGATGCTGCCGCCGATGGCGCTGGCGAGCGAGCTGCCGATCGACCGGAACAGGGCGTTCAGGCCGTTCGCCGCCGCGATCTCGGTCGGCGGCGTGAAGGCGTTGATGAGCGACGGCATGGCCGCGTAGCCGATGCCCGTCCCGGTCCCGACCACGGCGTTGCAGACGATGATCTGCCACAGCTCGTCGGTGAACACGATGCGGGTGCACCAGCCGACGGCCACGATGACGGCTCCCAGCGCGAGGGTCTGCGCCCCGCCGCGCAGTGCCACCAGCCGGGCCGCGACCGGCGCGAGGAACAGCATGCCCAGGCCGCTCGGCAGCATCACGAGGCCGCCGACGACCATGGACGAGCCGAAGCCGTACCCGGCCTGCTCCGGTGCCTGCACGAACGACGCCGTCCCGATCATCGAGGCGAAGAGCGCGAAACCGAACAGCATCGAGGCGACGTTCGTCATCAGCAGCGGGCGGCGCAGGAACGCGACCATGTCGACCAGGGGGTCGTTGATCCGTCGCTCGACCACGCCGAGCACCACCAGCAGCACCACGCCGAGCAGCAGCAGGCCGATCACCCAGGGCGAGCCCCAGCCCCAGTTGGCGGTCTCGGCGAGCGGGAGCATCAGCGCGACCAGGCCAGCGCTCAGCAGCGCGGCGCCGACCAGGTCGACCCGGCCACCGGTGCGGCTGGGCGCCTCGGGGACGAAGGCCAGCACGGTGAGGAACGACAGGGCGCCACCGACCACCAGGATCCAGAACAGCACGTGGAAGTCCGCGTGCTCGGCGACCAGACCGGCCAGCGGCAGGCTCAGCGCGGCGCCGACGCCGAGCATCGAGCTGATCAGCGCGATGGCCGAGCCGACCCGTTCCTTCGGCAGCAGCGAGACCAGCAGGCTGATCCCGAGCGGGATCGCCGCCGTGGACAGGCCCTGGATGGCACGCCCGACGATCATCAGCGCGACGTTGCTGGTGACCGCGTCGATGAGTGAGCCGACGGCGAGCGTGCCCATCGCGATCAGCAGCATCCGGCGCTTGCCGAACATGTCACCGAGGCGGCCCATCACCGGGACGGCGACGGCGGCGACGAGCAGCGTGGAGGTGAGCAGCCACTCCACGTTGGTGTGGGTGGTGTTCAGCTCGGTCGGCAGGATCGCCAGCACCGGCACCAGGATCCCCTGGGACATGGACACCATGAGGGCCGCGAAGCCGACGACGGCGAGCTCGAGGGTCGCCCGGCCGGAGGTGGTGTGGGCGCGGATCTCCGCCTCGGCCTGCGCGGCGGTTGTGGCCTGGACGGCTGTGGCCTGGACGGCTGTGGCCCCGACGGTGGTCGCCGCCGGCGCGGACGCCTCTGTCATGCCTGGTCCTCACATCGATCAGTAACGGAAGAATTTCTTCCGGTTACGCTAGCACGAACGGAGGATGCGCCTCCGGTTGGCCCCGGTGGCCGAGCTGGGAGCAGGCTTGACAGCAGGCAGGAGGAGGATCAGGCCGATGCCATCGACAGAGCGGCCGTCAACAGGGCGGCCATCAACAGAGGGGCCATCGACAGAGCGGCCATCGACACCGCCGCACCGGCTGCGCGCCGACGCGCGCCGCAACCGCGGCGCCATCCTCGCCGCGGCCACCGCGGCGTTCACCGCGGACGGGCCCAACGTGCCCATGGAGGAGATCGCCCGCCTCGCCGGCGTCGGCGTCGGCACGCTCTACCGGCACTTCCCCGACCGGGAGACGCTGACGCTGGAGGTGGCGCGCGACAGCGTGAGCGAGATGCTGGACCATGCCCGCCGGGCCCAGGCCGAGGAGCCCACCGCCTGGGGCGCGCTCGTGCGCAGCCTCGGCGGCTTCCGCGCGCTGAGCCTCACGGTGCGCATGCCCGGGCTCTTCTCGGGGGCGACGGCCGCCGCGATCGAGGCCGACGAGACGATCAGGCGGATCCGCGCGGAGCTCATCGAGATCACGGACACGCTGGTCCGGGACGCACAGCGGGAGGGGGCGCTGCGCCCCGACGTCGGCGGCGGCGACGTCACCCACCTGTTCACCCTGCTGCTCCAGAGCACGAACGGATCACCCTGGCAGCCCGACGAGATCGCCTTCGAGCGGGCCCGCGGGATCATCCTCGACGGCCTGCGGGCCCGGCCCGACGCGGCCACCGGCGGACCACCGCTGCCCGGCCGGCCACTGTCCACCGCCGACCTGGACCCGCGCGCGGAATGACGGGGGCGTGGGAGCGTGTGGGCCAGGGCTCCCGCACGCTCGTTCGTGGCTGCTAGTCGACCTGTAGTGCGATGCGCAGGAGATCCCGCTCCGGGGGCAGTTGGGCGCCGGCGTCGATGCGCACCTGGTGCAGGGTGCCCGTCCACGGGAACGGCGGGCGGTAGCCGTCGCTCACCGGCAGCCCGCGGTCCTGCCCGAGGTGGATCGACGCGCCGCCGTGCTGCCAGACGAACGGCAGGCTGTCGTCGACGTGGGCGGTGCCGACGGCCTCCCCGTCGATCAGCGCCTCGACGTGCAGGCCGCCCGCCGGATCGGGCCGCAGCCCCAGCCCCGCCGTGTGCCGGCCGGGCGGCAGCGGCCGGTCCGCCGACACCGCGATCTCACTGCTGGGCAGCGCCGCCACGGCATGCAGGACGCCACCGACCACGTACGCGGCGAAACCGCCGTTCCAGTCGCCGAGCGCGAACAGCACCCCGTTCGCCTCGTCGGCGGACGCCGGCACCTCGACGTCCGCGATGATCCGGCCACCGCCGAACAGCAGCGGCAGCGCGTCGTCGGAGACCGGGCCGCCGGCCGGGTCCAGCACCAGGCTCTGTCCGACCGGGTACTCCCGCGGCAGCAGGTCACCGAAGCGGCCGGCGATGCTGTCGACGATCGGCATCACCTTGTTGGCGCCCGCCTCGACGAACCACTGCCGTTCCAGGCCCCGCACGACGTCCGGATGCTTCTCGGCCAGGTCGTGCGCCTCGGAGAAGTCCTCGTCCAGCCGGAACAGCGACCAGCGGTCGGTCTCGAAGTCGCGGCTGCCCTCCATCAGCTGCTCCTCCTCGATGACGCCCTGCGAGACGTGGTCGGTGGTCGCCTTCCAACCGTCCGCGACGATCGAGCGCGATCCGAGCATCTCGAAGTACTGCGACGTTCGCGGGCTCGGCGCCGCCGGGTCGTCGAAGGTGGGCAGCAGGCTGGCGCCGTCCACCCGCTGCTGCGCCGCGCCGTCGACGGACTCGGGCAGCGGCACGCCACAGGCCTCGAGCACGGTCGGCATGATGTCGATGACGTGCGCGAACTGCCCGCGCACACCGGTGTCGGCACCACCGTCGCCAGCCCCGCCGCCGGTGCCCGGCGTGATCCCGGCCGGCCAGTGGACGATCATCGGCACCCGGGTGCCACCGAGCCAGGTGTAACGCTTCCACAGCCGGAACGGTGTGTTGCCGGCCCAGGCCCAGCCCCAGGCGTAGTGCGGGTAGTGGCGCTGCCCGCCCCAGTCGTCGAGGCGGCCCAGGTTGTCGGCCAGATCGTCGACCACCCGGTGGGTGAAGCTGTGCTCGTTGGCGGTTCCCGACACCCCGCCCTCGGCGCTCGCGCCGTTGTCGGACATCACGAACAGCAGCGTGTCGTCCAGGACGCCGAGCTTCTCCAGCGCGTCGACGACCCGGCCGATCTGCGCGTCGGTGTGGCTCAGGAAACCGGCGTAGACCTCGTGCATCCGGGCGAAGACGCGGCGCTCGTCGGCCGGCAGGTCAGCCCAGGCCCGCACCCAGGACGGGCGTTCGGTCAGCGTCGTCCCCGCGGGGACGACGCCGCTGGCGAGCTGCCGGGCGAAGACCTCCTCGCGCCAGCGGTCCCAGCCGTGGTCGAAGGCGCCGGCGTAGGCATCCGCCCAGGAACGCTCGACGTGGTGCGGGGCATGCATCGCGCCGGGGGCGAAGTAGAGGAAGAACGGCTTTCCGGGCGCCGACTGCTGCTGGTTGACCACCATCCGGATCGCCTCGTCGGCGAGGTCCTCGGTCAGGTGGTAGCCGTCGGAGGGCCCGGCCGGCGGCTCGACGTAGGAGTTGTCGCGGACCAGCTCGGGCGCCCAGTGGTTGGCGTCGCCGCGCAGGAAGCCGTAGTAGCGCTCGAAACCCAGCCCGAGCGGCCACCGGTCGTACGGCCCGGCCGAACTGCGCTCACCACCGGGGACGAGGTGCCACTTCCCCACCGCCATCGTGTTGTAGCCGCCTGCGCGCAGCAGCCGGGGAAGCGTGGCGGCCGAGCGCGGGATGCGGGCGGTGTAGCCGGGAGCCCTGGTCGCGAGGTCCGCGAGGAAGCCCATGCCCACCGCGTGGTGGTTGCGCCCGGTGAGCAGCGAGGCGCGGGTGGGCGAGCACAGTGCCGTGACGTGGAACCGGTTGTACCGCAGTCCCCCGGCGGCCAGCCGGTCGACGTTCGGCGTGGAGAACCCGGAACCGTAGCTCCCGAACTGCGCGAACCCCAGGTCGTCGAGCAGGATCACGACCACGTTCGGCGCACGATTCGCCACAGGAGTCCCCATTCCACGCAATGCCGACCAAGAATGTCGCAAAGACCGCGGCCGTCAGCACACCCCACGGCGGCCGATGCAGTCAAGCGTGGCCGTCCTGTGCGGTGAACCGGATTCCTCCCCGGCCTGACGGCCGGGGCATCCTCCCGGAATCTCGGTGATCCGTGATCGCCGCGCGTGACCGGACCCGTCCCGAGGCGGCGCCGCCCCGGCGCACCGGGTCAGATCGTGACCGAACGCTCCCTCTCGTCGACATCAAGGGCGGCGGCGATGCCGTCCCACAGCTGCAGGCGTGCCCGCAGGGCGCGTCTCGTCACGGCTACGCACTCCGACCAGCGGGCGTCGTCCTCACCGCAGAGATCCGCCAGCATCTGCATCGCCATCGGCGTGTGCTGCTCACCGTCGACCTCGATGTGCCGGGCGAGGTAGTCGTGGAAGGTACGCAGGCGGATCTCGTTGTTCGAGATCACCTGGGCGAACATGTCCGGAATCAGGTCCTCGCGCCCGAAGGCGAACGCCGCGGCCTGGCAGTGGACCGGCGTCTCGGTGATGATGCTCCAGGTCTCCTTCATGAAGCTCGAGGCGGGTGCCGGCACCTCGGCGAGCACCGCGGCCTCGGCGATCGGAACCCCCACCCTGACCGCCTCCAGCAGGCGATCGATCCCGTCGGTCCGCGCACCGGCCTCGATCATTCCGATCCGGTAGAGCTCGAAGTGACTTATGTAGCCGGCGTCGAGCTCGTCGCTCTCCTCCACGAGGACGATGTCGTTGATCAGCCGGCGGCTCGAGACGGGCCCGCTCGGAACCCAGGGAAGGTCGATGCAGGTAAGGGAGCGCTGTAGCGAGGTCAGCAACGACATGAAGTCCCAGACCGCATAGACGTGGTGCTCCATGAAGACCTGAACGTCGCGAACAGTGCGAATACGCTGGTAAAGCGAGTGCGCCGTGACCTCGAGACGGCTCTGGTTGATCATCTCCCGTATGCTGTCGATGCTCGAGTGCTGTTTGCCCCACGAGTAGCGTGACATCTGTCCCTCACTAGGTCGAACTGGCTGTGGCGGCGGCGGTGTCGTCGACGCGGCCGGGACGCGCCGGCCTGCGCGACCGTTGTCAGAGACGGCGGGCGACAAGCAGGTGGACGTCCAGCTCGAGCGGCCGGACGTCATCGAGCGCGAATCCCTCGTCGGCCAGCAGCTGGGCATAGTTTTCCCGGGAGCGCTCCCGTCCGTGGCCCATCACCGCGAGCATGTGCAGGTCGAATCCGGCGGCAAGCGACGGCGCGGCGCCGGCGGGGGGCAGCAGGCGCTCCACCACCAGCAGGGTGGCCCCCGGCCGCGCCGCCTCGTGTATGCGCCCGAGGATCCGCCGGCAGTCCGCGTCGTCGAAGCCATGGAGGATCCGGGAGAGAACGTAGGCGTCTCCCCCCTTCGGCGCCTGCGCGAAGAAGTCACCGGAGACGGTCTGAGCGCGATTCCCGAAGGACTGGAGGTTCCGCTCGGTGGCCGCGCTGGCCACCACGTGCCGCGCGTCGTAGAGAACTCCCCGCAACGACTCGTCCGACCGCAGGATCTCGGCGAGCAGACCGCCGGTACCGCCCGCGACGTCCACCACCGTGGTCTGCGCGGGAAACGCGTGGGCCGCCGGTACACGTGCGAAGAAGGAGGCGCCACCGGCCATCGTGGCGTCGTAGCGGGACGCCGTCTCCGAATGCGCGGGAAGGTAGTCGAAAAGGCTCCTGCCAAAGACTTTCTCGAAGCCTGAGATGCCGGTGGTGAGCGCGTTCAGCAGCTCACCCCAGGCAGCGTAGAACTCGCTGCCGTAGAGAACTGTCAACGCGTTCAGCGAATCCGCGGTGTCCGATCGCAGCAGCTCTCCGACCGGGGTCAGGGAGTAGCCGCCCGCGGGATCGTACGTCAACACGTCGAGGTCGACGAGGAAACGTAGGAGACGAGTGACCGGATCGACCTGGAGGGCAAGTTCGGCTGCCAGGTCGGCCGCGTTCCGAGGCCCGCCGGCCAGTCGGTCCGCGATACCGAGTGCCGCGGCCGCGTGTATCGCCTGGGTTCGCCAGTACCCGGTTGCCAGCTCGATCAGGGTACGGGCACTGGTGGAGTCTGTCGTCACCGGAGCTCCTGGGTTGGCAGGTGGTTTTCCGTCATTTCCGTTCGGCGACCAGCCGACTGAGGACCGAGCGCTGGATCTTCGCGGTCGACGTTCGTGGAAGCTGGTGGAAGGGCAGCTCCACGGGCTCGGCCATGTCCGGGAGCCCGTCGATCGCCCGCGCCCAACGGGCCCGGTCCAGCGGTCCGTCATCACGCGTGCACACGACCGGGACGGGCTCGCCCTCGGGGCCGGCGACGATCACGATCTCCCGCAGCTCGGTGAGGCGGCCCATGAGGATGTCCTCGGCCTGCAGGTTGCTGGGCATCGACGCGATCTGGTCGACCTCGCGGTCGATCAGGTAGAGCAGGCCTCGCCGGCTTCGGTAGCCCATGTCGCCGAGCCGCCACCAGCCGTCGCGGAGCTGGCTCGCGAAACGCTCGTCCTCGCCGAGGTAGGTCAGCGCGCGGCCGCGGCTGCGCACCTCGAGGTGGCCCGCCTCACCCGGCCGGACCCGTCGCCCGTCCGCGCCGACGACCCTCAGCCTGATGAAGCCGGGCAGGGTGAGCCCGACGCAGCGCCCGTCCGCCTGGGCGGCTCCGCGGCGGGTGAACCATCGGCCGGCCACCGGTCCCGTCTCGGACTGCCCGTAGAACGCGAGCATCAGCGGCCGCCGGTGTTTCGAGGCGGACAGGAGCCTGGCGACGGTCCGCGGATGAATTGCGTCGAACGTAGCGGCATAGTATTTGATGCTCGACAGGGGCTGGCCGGGCGCGTCGACCAGATCCTCCCAGTCGATGAAGGCGTTGGGATGGGTTTCGATGAATCCAGGACGGGTCCGGACGAGTAGTGGTCCAACGGTCTCGGGAGCCGAGTCCGAGGCGATCACCAGCGGATTTCCGTAACGCAGGAAGACACCGAGAGCGTGGTAGAAGCGAGAATGCACGAAGGTCAGACAGAAAGCCACCTTGAGGCGCTTCCTGACCGGCGAGGCGATCGCCAGCTGCGGAATCAGCCGATGCCAGAGCGCCCCGGCACAGTGCACCACCAGCTTGGGAATACCGGTGGTTCCCGAACTGTGCGTGATGAGCGCCGGCTCCCTCGGGTGCAGCAGCACCGGATCCCGCGGCGGCGAGCCCGCGTACCCGCCCAGGCGGACCACCGGCGCCGGCGCGCCGCTCTGATCGCGAAGCGGGTGGTCGACGGCCGCGTTGCGGACGGCCGCGTTGCGGACGGCCCCGTTGCGGACGGCCCCGTTGCGGACGGCCTCGTTGCGGACGGCCTCGTTGCGGACGGCCCCGTCGTCGACGGCGGGCCCGTCGTCGACCAGGACGCTGCCCCGGACCACAGGCTCCTGCGCCGCGAGCGGGCCGGCAAGCGTCTCCGTGTCGGTCAGCAACCACGGCCGGTCCAGCCGACGGATCAGCTCGGTCGCGATGTCTCCGGGCAGCGCCGGTGCGAGCAGGGCGGGAACCGCGCCGATCCGGGCCGCCGCGCAGGCGAGGAGCGCGATGTCGAAGTTGTTCTGTTTGTAGATCGCCACCCGTTCGGCGGGCCGGATGCCGATCGCCCAGAGGCGGGACGCCAGGTCCGCGACCAGGGTGGCGAGATCCCCGACAGTCGCCTGCGGAGCGTCTGGCGCGCAGCCCAGCGGCTGGTCGAGGCTCACGGAAACAGCGGGATGTGCGTCAGCGGCCTGATCGAACATGCGGCCTATGTAGAAGGCACGCACTCCTGTGTTGAGATCGGCGGACACGTTGCGTTCATCTCCTGAAGATCGCTCAGCTGAGGCCGGCCGGATCTGGACCGAGCCACGTCGTCGAGGCGGGCGTCGCGGTGGGATGCGGGACTTCTGGACGGCCGGCCGGGCTGGAGCCCGGGCTGGCGGGCGGGTTCTCCGCGGCGAAGAGGCCACTGCGCAGCTGGAAACGGCGGAGCTTTCCCGAGGCGGTGCGTGGGAGGGCGGGCACAAGATGGACGGTCCGGGGAACCTTGAACGGCGCGAGGCGTTCCCGCGCGAAACCCACCAGATCCTGTTCGAGCCGGCTGCCGGACTCGTCCGGCCGGCGCGGCACCACATAGGCCCGCAGCCGGGTCGCGCCGGTCTCGTCGGGAACCGCGGCCACGGCGACCTCGGAAACAAGCGGATGTGCGCCGAGAACCCCCTCGATCTCCAGCGGTGACACCGTGATCCCGCCGACCATCTCGAGATCGTCGAGCCGCCCGAGATGTACGAAGGTGCCGTCCGGGTTACGCATCCCGCGGTCGTTGGTCGCGAGCCAGCCTCCGCGAAGGGCCGCCGCGGTCTGCTCCGGCCGGTTGAGGTAGCCGATCATGAGGGTCGGCCCGGTGACCCACAGCTCACCGACGGTCCCGTCGGGGCACGGCCGGCCCTCGGGATCACGCACCTGAACCGTGAAGCCGGGTACCGCACGCCCGACCGTGCCCCTAACGTTGGCTTCGACGCCGTTCGCCACGAAGGCGCACCCCACCTCCGTCTGCCCGAGCTGTTCCAGAACCGGGGCGCCCAGCAGATCGGACGTACGCCCACCGAGTTCGAGGCTCAGCCGTTCACCGGCGGACACCGCCGCCCGGACCGAGCCGAACGAGGCGGGTTCCGCCGAACGCCCCAGGCCCGCGAATGCCGACGGGACCGCGTACAGCAGGGTCACCCCGTGCCGGCTGACAAGCTCCTCGACGGCCTCCGGGCCGGGACGTTCTCGCAGGAGCACGACCGACCCACCCGAATACAGCGGGAAGACCAGGGAGTTGCAGAGGCCATAGCCGAAATAGAGCTTCGACACGGACAGCGTCACATCGGTCGGCCCGGAACGCAGCAGCGCCTGTCCGATGCTCTGATGGTAGAAGCGGGGGTTCCCCTGCCGGAACATCGCCCCTTTCGGGGATCCCGTCGTCCCGGACGTGTAGGTGAGATAGAGAGGGTCGTCGGTACGCACGACCGGCCCGGCCTCGGCCTGGTGTGCCTCAGCCAGCAGCTGATCGCCACTGCGCACCACGGTGGCCGTGAACCGGGAGCAGATCTCCTCGTCCGCGACGACGATCCGCGCGGCGCAGTCGTCTGCCATGAATCCGTGGTCGTGCGCGGTCAACAACGGGTTGACCGGGACGGCGGTCGCTCCGCACCGCACGGTTCCGAGGAAGGTCGCCACCCAGGCGGGGCCGTCGGACAGCGCGATCAGCACCCTGCGGCCGGGCCCGGCGCCATGCCGGACCAGCACCTGACCGACTCGCGCGGCCAGGTCGTGTAACTCCCCGTAGGTGACCACCTGGTCCTCGAACAGGAGGGCCGGTCGGTCCGTCCAGCCCCGGGACCGCGCCAGGTCCGCCAACTCCGCGGCCAGGTTCCTGGGAGGACGCCCGTTCATCGCGGGGCTCCGGAGAACGCCCGCTGCCCGGAGACGGCCCGGCCGGCCGCCGGACTGGCCACCGCGCGGACGGTCGTCGCCGCCTTGAGCAGCATCTCGTCCAGTTCCTCGCCGGGATCGGAGTCCAGGACGATCGCGCCCCCGCTGCCGACATGCCAGACGTCGTCCACCAGAACCGCGGTGCGGATGACGATGCTCAGGTCCGCTGTCCCGTCGCAGCCAAGAAAGCCCAGCGCCCCTGAGTAGATACCACGGGCGTCGGTTTCGAGCGTGTCGATGATCTCCATCGTCCGCAGCTTCGGGGCGCCGGTCATGGAGCCCCCCGGAAAACAGGCCCGCACACAGTCGATCACACTTCGGTCGGTTCGCAGCCGTCCGCGCACGGTCGACACCAGCTGATGCACGGTCGCATAGGTCTCGGTCGTCATGAGGCGCGGCACGTGCACGCTGCCGATCTCGCAGACCCGGCCGAGGTCGTTGCGCAGAAGGTCGACAATCATGAGGTTCTCGGCTCGGGTCTTGGGGCTCGTCCGCAGTTCGTGACACAGCTGGATGTCCTGCGCGGCGTCCTTTCCCCGCGGCGCCGTCCCCTTGATCGGCTTGCTTTCGACCCAGCGATATCTGTCGATGCGCAGAAACCTCTCGGGTGAGGAGCTGGCGACCTCGACCCCGGCAAGCCGGAGGTAGGCACCGTAGGGCGCCGGGTTCCATCGCCGAAGCGCGAGATACGCCGCCAGCCCGTCGTCCACGGCCGGCAGGCGCACCATGTTGGTAAGGCAGATCTCGTAGCTCTCCCCAGCCACCAGCTTCGCCTGACAATGATCGATGTCAGCAAGGTATCGGGCTCGGTCACGGCTCAGGTAACCATTGACCAGTGCCCGGTCGAGAGGCGGCGGATTCGACGCCCCGGCCGACGTGGGAAGAACCTCCTCGGAATCACTGAGCAGCGCCAGGCGCGCGGCGGTCGACTCGATCCAGTCCGACGCGCCGTCCGCCTCCAGGGCCAGCAGGTAGGTGGTTTTCTCCTCATGGTCGATGGCGATCATCCGGTCGACGAACATCCAGGCCGCGTCGGGCGCGACCGAACGATGTGCGTTCGTCGCCCCGAGATCCGCCTTGAGTTCATAACCGAAGTAGCCGACATACCCGCACCGCAGGTCGAAGGGCAGGTCGGGGCCTTCGATCTGCCGCTCGGACAACGCCTCCTCGAGATAGTCGAAGATTGTTCCGGGTACCAGGCTGGCCTCGCCCCGAGAACGTACCGAAACGTGCGGATCACCTACCTGGTAGGACACCACTTCACCCAGCGGGCCGCCGGCGTCGCCCAGGAAGGAGAATCTGGCGAGCCCTTCGGGGCGATAGGAGCTGTCGAGCCAGAACGCGTCGGGCGACTCCCCGTACAGTTCACGGAATACCGCGGGCGCGTCGGCCGCACCCGGCAGCGTGCGGACGTTCAGCCGATGAGGCCGGCCGGTCCGGGGCGCAGGCACGGGGGGACCGGTCCGGGGCGCGGACACGGGAACGGGCTGCGCCCTCCCGTCGTCCTCACGGCGCCGCGCAAGCGCCTTGGTCCCGCCGGTCGGCCGGACCGCTCCCCGCCCGCCAGCACTTCGACCCGGCCGTACGAGCTGCTCTGTCAGGGCGCGAAAGTTCGCCAACAGCTGTCTTCCGTGCTCTGTCGCGACCGACTCCGGGTGGAACTGGACGCCCCACAGAGGCCGGGAACGGTGCTCGACAGCCATGATCACATCGTCCTCGGCCCAGGCGACGGCGCGCAGGGCCGCGGGCAACGGGTCCGTGAGGGCCAGGGAGTGATATCGCACCGCGAGAAAGGTGCTCGGAATGTTCTGGAAGAGCCCCGTTCCGTCATGGCGGACCGAGCTGAGAAATCCGTGCCTTGGTTTCGGCGCCGGCTGGACCCGAGCCCCCTCATGCGCCCCGATGCCCTGGTGGCCCAGGCAGACTCCCAGCACGGGCACCTCGGCCTGCGCGATGACCTGTGCCGAGATCCCGAAATCCCGGTCGACATCCGGACGTCCCGGACCGGGCGAGATGATCACATTGTCGTAGACGTCCAGCCGACCGAGCTCTTCGAGCGAGGTGTCATTGGTGATGACCGCCGGCTCCACTCCGTTTACCTCGGCGACGAGCTGGAACAGGTTATATGTGTACGAATCGAAGTTGTCGATCAGCAGGGTTCGCACCGGATTCCCCTAGCTCTGGACGTGAAGAGGCCTGCGTCGAATCACGCGGACCATGCGGCCGGCAGCCCGGACTGGCCCACGATTTCCCGGCGGAAGCCGGCGGACATGAGCCAGGATCACGAAAAGAAGGACATGCCACACGCAGGACTTCCACCCCGGAGGATCCGTGGATCCGAGGAGAAGCCAGATGCCGTGGCCGACGAAAACGCAGGCGAGTGGAAATCTCGCGGAAGGCGTTCGCCCAAATGCAACCCGGGCGAAGCTTATAGCCCGGGTTCCCTGGATGCAACAGCGTTCGCGAATGTCACCCGAAATACCAGGTCAGCGGCCACGGCCGTACCGATGTCGTGCATGTGCACCGCCAGGACCCGCAGCCGGCCCAACCCACCGGGGGGACGTGAGACAGATCACCCCGCCCGCCATCAAGGGCGGCGAACCAACGCTGATGCCCTGCTGGCGGCACCTGTTCTTCCATTTCCGCCGGACCGGCCGGTGTGACTCCCGCTTTCACCCGGCGGTTGACATGCTCCGGACTCGCTCTCGTAATGTCATGGCGCCGCTCTGAGGACTTCGGGCGGGCTGCGACATTCCGCGGAGAGGAAGATCATGACGACCCCTGCCCGGAAGAAGGAGCAGTACCCGGTGCTCGTCGTCGGTGCTGGGCCGGTTGGCCTGGCGACCGCCCTGGCTTTACGTTCGTTTGGTGCGCCGGTGACCCTGCTCGAAGCTCGGGAGGCGGACGCCACCCGGCCGGGCAGCCGCGCGCTGTATGTGCACGGTGAATCGCTGCGGTTGCTTGGCCTGGCCGACCCCCGCCTCGCTGCCGACCTCAGCGAGCACGGGATCCTCTGGACCGCGCGGCGCACGCTGTTCCGGGGCCGGGAGGTATACGCCAAGCAGTACCCGCGGCCTCGGGCCGGTCGTCCTGTCCCCTACACCAGCCTTCGCCAGGTGGACACCGAGGGCTATCTGCGCGCGGCGTGCGCACGGGCTGGCGTCGACATCCGGTGGGGCTCGCCCGTGGTCCGGCTCGACGCCGCCGACGACGAGGTCACGGTCGAGGTCGAGAGTGGCCGGTCCTTCACCGCCCGCTATCTCATCGGTGCGGACGGCCCCCGCTCCACGATCAGGCGGCTCGCCGGCATCGGCATGCAGGGCGAGAGATCCGAGGGCTTTCATGTCACGGTGGACATCGCGGACACCGGGCCCGACGCGTTGCCGCCCGAGCGGATCTTCCACTACGAGCACCCCGGTACCGATGGCCGGCATCTGATGCACGTGCCGTTCCCGAACGGCTTCCAGCTCGATCTGCAGTGCCGTGGTTCCGACCGGGCCGAGGACTTCGACTCACCGGAGGCGCTCGCACGCTGGCTACCGAAGGTGGTCGACGGCAGATATCTCGAGTCGGTGCTGTGGACGGCGACCTACCGGTTCCAGCGGATCGTGGCCGACTCGTTCGTCGACCCACACGGCCGGATCCTGCTAGTGGGCGAGGCGGCGCACCTGTTCCCACCGCTCGGCGCCCGCGGCATGAACAGCGGTTTCGCGGACGGAGACGAGGCGGCCCGGGCCGTCGTCCTGGCCCTCGCCGCGAGGTCGGCCGGCCAGGCGGACGAGGCGGTGCGCCGGTTCGCGACGACCAGGCGGGCCGCCGCGCTGCGCAACAGCCAGGCCGCCGGCACCGCGCTCGTCCACCTGCAGGCAACCCGGCCGATCCTGCGGACCCGGCAGCGGACCGCCGCGGCACTGGCGCCATGGATACCGTCCTGTGGCACGTGGCTGGAACGGGCGGTGTACGGTCCACGCCGTCTGGCCACCGACACCGCACTCGCAGGCAGGTACTGAGTGACCAGCGACCCGGGCCATGCCCCACCGTGGCCGCGCGGCGCGTCCGAGGCCGGCCCTCGCGCCGGCCGGCCGGCCACGACGACACCGGAGGGCCTGTACCTGTGGTCGGCCTCCGGCCTGCACCGAAGCACCGAGGAGGCTGGCACCAGGCTGCTCGCCGCGGACTCCTGGCTGGTCTCGGAGGGGCGAGCCCGAACCCTGGACCGCCACCGGGACAGGTTCCTCGATGCCTGCCGGGCCAGTCGTCGGGGCACCGCCGAGGCGGACGAGGACATCGCCTTCTTCTGGACCGCCGCCATCACGCAGATCCCCCGCGGGGGCAGTTGGTTCCCGCGGACCGAGCTGGTGGACCTGGCAGGACACCGGCGGCTGCAGGTCCGTATCCGCCCGGCACCGCCACTCGGCACCGGGGTGCGGGTATGGGGTGCGCCCGTCCCTGACCCGCGCACCCGGCCGCGGGTCAAGGGCCCGGACCTCGACCGGCTGGCAGACCTCCGGCGAACGGCCGGCGGCCAGGGGGCGGACGAGGTCGCGCTGACCACCAGGAGCGGCCTGGTCGTCGAGGCGACCACCAGCAGCATCTGCTGGTGGGAGGGCGACGCTCTCTGCGTTCCCGACCCCCGCTTTCGCGTACTGCCGGGGATAACCATCGGCCTGGTCCTCGAAAGAGCCCGCCGGATCGGCCTCGAGATCCGGCCGAGCCGCCGGCGCGTCGAGGAGCTCGCCGGCCGGGAGGTGTGGCTGCTCAACGCGCTGCACGGGATCCGGCCAGTGACCTCCTGGGTCGGCACCACGCTCGAGGCCGGGCCCGCACTCAGAAGCGAGCAATGGCAGCGATGGCTTACCAGCCTGGTACAGGCCCTGCCAACAAGCCGGGCGCAGGACGTGTGCGGTGACCCGACACGGAAAGGAGATGCAAGGCCGGCGGATGGTCCAAAGAGCAGTGCCGCGGATGGTCCATCAAGATAGACCATCCGAAAAAGCGGGTGTAGTGTGACCATCACCAGGAGGTGATAATCTCGATCCTGCCAGCTCTACGCCCGGCAACCCAGCACCACCCAGGCGTGGAATTTCAAGGAAAATCGCAGGCAACAGTCATCTTCTTTCTCTCGCCGGCCCAGTTCCCGGCATTTTTTCTCCTCCGCATTCGGCTGGCGCTGTGCGGCCGATCGGCACCGGCCTGCCAACGGCCCACGTTTCAGGAGACTCCGATTCCCGATCACCCCGAGAAGCGAACCGTCAAGGTCTGCATTATTGGCGCCGGTCCGGCCGGGCTACTTCTTGCTCGCCTTCTTGAACAGTGCGGCATTGCCTCCGTGGTTCTGGAGCGGCGCAGCCGGGAACACGTTGAGAAGCGTGTGCGGGCCGGCCTTCTTGAATGGTCCACCGTCGAGGCCTTCCGAGCGGCCGGTGTGGCGCACCGCCTGGACCGTCACGGCATGGTGCATGACGGAATGGAGCTTCGCCATGATGGCGCGGCCTTCCGCCTCGCGTTCTCCGAGCTCACCGGCGTCCCGATGGTCGTCTACGGCCAGCAGGAGATCGTCAAGGACCTGATCGGCGCCCGGCTGGAGTCCCAGGGTGAGATCCACTTCGGTGTCACCGATGTGCGGATCTGCCAGGTGGGCGTCGACGGCTCCCTGGTCCAGTGCACCCTGGACGGAATCCCGGTCGAGATCTCCTGTGAGTTCCTTGCCGGCTGCGACGGCCATCACGGGGTGTCCCGGGCGGCGATCCCCGCACAGCGGCGCAGCTCACACCAGTGGACCTACCCCTTCGCCTGGCTCGGCGTCCTCGCCCAGGCGCCGCCGCTCTCCCCGGAACTGATCTATGCCGTGACCGATCGGGGCTTCGCCCTGCAGAGCATGCGCTCGCCGGACGTGAGCCGCCTCTACCTCCAGGTACCACCGGACGAGCCGATCCACCTGCGCAGCGACGAGGAGATCTGGCACGAGCTGGATCTACGCCTTACCGGCGGAACGGGCAAGCTGCCGACCGGGACCATCACGGAACGGGTGCTGGTCGGGCTGCGCGCCCATGTGGAGGAGCACATGCAGTACCGGACCCTGTTCCTCCTGGGCGACGCCGCGCACATCGTGCCGCCGAGCGCCGCGAAGGGGCTGAACATGGCCGTCGCGGATGCCCGCCTGCTCGCCGAGGGGCTGGACCACTGGTATCGCTCAGGGCGCCGCGACCTGCTCGACGGCTACCAGAGCCACTCACTGCGGCGTGCGTGGCATGGGCAGGAGTTCTCCGAGTTCATGACCTCGCTGCTGCACGTCTCGCCCGGAGAGAGCGCGGCCCAGCGCCGGATGAGGCGGGCTCGGCTCGATCTCCTGCGCCGGTCGAGCACGGCCGCGACTGCATTTGCCGAACAGTACGTCGGGCTTTCCCGGCCGTAGGGCTTGGCCGGCCGCAGGGAAAGCGCCGCCGCCGTACCGCTCGGGCCACCGGGGGCTATCCGGGCACAAGGTCCACGAACTCCGCGATTCCACGTGCGAAGGAATGACTGGGTGGCCGGCCGTAGGCGAGCACAACGGCGTCGTCCGCCCGCTCGCCGGCGATCCGGTAGCTGTCCAGATTGCCGATACCGAGGCCGCGCCGGGCCGCGGACCGCTGCAGCCATCCGGCCTGCACCCCGGCCGGAAGCTCGATAACCGCATGCAGGCCGGCGGCAATTCCGCGAATCGTCGCCCCGGGCACCCGCTCCGCCACCATACCGACCATGTGGTCGCGCCGTTGCCGGTAGGCGACTCGCCGTTTACGCAGGTGCGTCGCGAACGCACCTGATCGCAGCATCGATGCGAGCACATTCTGGTCGAAGCTTCCGGAGGCGGCATCACTCAGATACTTCGCCTCGCACACCGGGGAGATGAGATGGGGTGGGAGCACCAGCCAGCCGAGCCGGATTCCGGGTGCCAACGTCTTGCTCACGCTGCCGATATACGCGACCCGGTCGGGGTCCTCGCCCTGCATCGCGCCCAGCGGCCCGCCGTCGTAGAGGAACTCCCCGTCGTAGTCGTCTTCTATGATCAGGCCGTCGGTCCGGCGCGCCCAGGCGAACGCCTCCGCCCGGCGGTCCGGATGCAGTCTCACTCCCAGCGGGAACTGATGGGACGGAGTGAGCACGACCGCCTGCGCCGAAGATGTCCACAGCTGCTGCGTGTCCGCACCCAGCGCATCCACCGGCAGCGACACCACGTTCAGGCTCGCGCCGGCCACGCGATGATGATCGGCCAGTCCGGGGTCCTCCAGGGCCACGGTCCGGGTGCCCGCATCACGCAGAACCCTGCATATCAGGTCAAGCCCCTGCCGAAATCCGGCGCAGATGACGATGTTCTCGGTGTCGACGGCGAGATTTCTCGACCGCCGGAGGTGATCGGCCACCGCACTGCGCAGCTCCGGGACGCCCTGTGGGTCCTGATATCCGAGGAAGGACGCCGGTGAGGTGCGGAGAATCTCGCGCAGCGCATTCTGCCACTCGCTCCGCGGGAAGGAGGTCAGATCGGGCTCTCCCGGACGGAAGTCCCAGCGAAGGGCACTCGCCTCCTTTTCCGACCGCGGACCGATGTTTTTCGGTTCCGCTCCGCCGGTGGCGAGATCCGCGACCCGCGATCCACCGCCCCGGCTGCTCACCAGGAAACCCTCGCTCACCAGCTGCGTATACGCCGTGCTGATCGTTCCGCGGGAGACACCGAGCTCCGCCGCGAGGATGCGACTCGACGGCAGGCGCGCGCCGGGGCGGAGACGACCGGCCCGGATGGCGTCACGAAGGCCGGCCTCCAACGCGGCTCTGCGACCAAGCTTCGGGTCGAGATCGACCAGGAAGCTGTACGGACCGGGTTTGACCCAGGAAATGGTCACGAGTTTGGACCTTAGCATGAGGCCGGGCACCGATATGGTTTCGCCGTGGAGAATAAGGATGGAGACGAGTGCCAGGCGTCACATCGGGCACCTCCGCTGGCCGGTATCGAACCGACAGGCGGTATAGAGCCGCTGGCAGTGCCCATGGCCACGGGCAACGGGGATACCACTTCGGCTCGCCGCCCCTCGGCCCGATTGTCCCTCTCCGACCATCGCATCCTTGTTCTCGCGATCACCGCCGGAGCGGTCGCGGCAAATCTTTACTATGGTCAAACTCTTCTGGTCGACATGGCGCAGGGACTCGGCGTCGGCGAGTCCACCATCGGTGCGATCGTGGCATCCACCCAGCTGAGCTATGCGGTCGGTCTGGTGCTGCTGGTTCCGTTGGGGGATGTCGCCGACCGGCGGCGGCTGGTATCGATCCTGCTCGCCGCGACAATGGTCGTCCTCGCCGGCGTCGCCACCGCCCCCAACACGGCCGTGCTGCTCGTCGCCAGCATCATGCTCGGGCTGGTGAACGTCACACCGCAGATCGCGCTCCCGCTGGCGGTCCACCTGAGCAGGCCAGCCGACCGCGGGCGCGTCGCAGGCCAGATCATGACCGGACTGCTCACCGGAATCCTGCTCTCCAGAACGGTCGCCGGAATCATCGGCGGGCAGTTCGGCTGGCGCACGATGTACGGGTGCGCGGCGGTCTGGACCGCGGTTCTTCTGGTCGCCTGCCGCCGCGCTCTGCCCATATCACCAAAGACCACGGACTGGGCCTACCGGGACCTGGTCGCGAACACGTTCCTCCTCGCGGTTCGGACGCGTGGCCTTCGGCGTCCGATGCTCTACGGATTCCTGGCCTTCGCGGTCCTCACCGGCTTCTGGACCACGCTTCCCGCCCGGCTGTCCGGTGCTCCGTTCGAACGCGGGCCCACGACGGTGGGGCTTATCGCGCTGATCGGGGTCGGCGGTGCGCTGGTAGCGCCACGAGCCGGCCGTATCGCGGATATGGGCCGCGGGCGCCTGGTGACCCTCTGCGGGCTCCTGATGATCGCTTCGTCTTTCTGTGTTCTCGCCGCCGGCCGCTCGAGCCTGGTGGTGCTGGCTCTCGGGGTCGTTCTGCTCGACGTCGGTTACAGCGCGGCCAACAGCGCCAACCAGCAGCGAATATTCGCCAGTGCCGGGGAGACCGCCGCCCGCCTCAACACCATCTACGTGGTGACGCTCTTCGCCGGCGGCACGCTCGGTACGAATGCCGCTCTCGCGATCTGGCAGCAATGGGGCTGGAGCGGGGTATGCCTGTTCGGCGGACTGCTGGCCTCCGCCGGCGCCGCGGCGGCAACGACCGATTTCGATTTTCGTGGGCGACGCGTCCGGGGCGACGGGCCGACTCCGTCCGAGATTCCGACGCGGCGTGAACAGTCCGTCAACTGACAAGAAATGGGTGATAGCACGATGCGTGTTTTTGTGGTCGGTGCCACCGGTGCCGCGGGCAGGCCGCTGGTGGACGCTCTCCTGGCAGCGGGCCACGAGATCACAGCGATGTCTCCGGGCCCACGGCTGGACCAGCTGCCTCCCGCCGTACGACGGCTGCGCGCGGGGCTGCTGGACGCGGATCTCGAAGACGTTCTGCCATCTCGGCTCGCAGGTCATGACGCGGTCGTCAACCTCGCCACGGCGGTACCAGCCGATGATGACGACCCACGTGGGTGGGATCTCGACTCGAGCATCCGCGAGACGGGTTCCCCGCGGTTGGCCAGGCTGGTCGCCCAGGTCGGCGTCCCGGTACTGGTCCAGCTCAGCATCAGCATGATCTACCCGGTGCGCGGCGCCGAATGGATCGACGAGTCGGTCCCCATCGACTCCGATCCCGAGCGGGCCGCTCTCGTCGGCCCGACCGCGGCGATGGAGGAAGCTGTCATCGAACTTCCCCGGACATGCGCCTGGACGATTCTGCGGGCCGCGCGTTTCGTCGGGCCGGCAACCATTCAGGATCGGCAGCGAGAGCTGCTGCGGGCGGGAAAACTCCCGATTCCCGGGGACGGCAGCACTTTCGTCTCCCATGTACACGTCGCGGACGTCGCGGACGCCGTGCTCGCGGTGCTCGACCGACGGCCGTCGGGTGAAATCCTCAACCTCGCCGCCGAGCCGGTGACCTACGAGTCATATCTGACCCGGCTCGCCCGGATCGACGGCGCCCCGCAACCAGCCGTCGACGCTGACCTCGAACCGGATCTGGACAACCAGCGGATCGACAGCGGCCGGGCACAGCGCCTTCTCGGCTGGACCGCACGGCGGGGGAACTGGCCGGAGGCGATCGCGGGCTGACCCGCGCTGCTGGGGCACGGGGCGGCTGGGGCACGGGGCGGCTGGGGCACGTGGGCGGCTGGGGGCACGTGGGCGCCGGGCTCAGCCGGCCCTGACGCTGGCGCCGAGGCTGGCAACGTCGTAGGCGGCGTTGCGGCCGGTCAGCACATCGCAGCGAGCCGCCGCGGTCAAGCGTGGCCGTCCTCCGCCAGCTCCGGCCGGAAGACGGTCAGCTGACCCCCGCCCGTGGCCTTCGCGTGGTACATGGCGAGATCGGCCCGATGGAGGAGGGCCTCCGCCGAGACCGTCCCCGCATCCTCCTCCACCGTGACCAGACCGACGCTGGCGTCGACGCGGCACGGGCAGCTCCGCAGCTGGACCGGGGCGCGTACCGCGCGGGTCAGACGGCGCCCGACCGCCTCCGGATCCCGCGAGTCCGATTCGAGCAGGATGGCGAACTCATCCCCGCCGAGCCGGGCAACCGAGTCGCCCGGCCTGACCTGCCCGGCCAGCCGCGCGGCGACGACGCGCAGAAGTTCGTCGCCGGCCGCGTGCCCGAACCTGTCGTTGACACCCTTGAATCCATCCAGATCGCAGAAGAGGAGCGAGACCCGGTGCGGCCGGAGGCGGCGGTCGGCCAGCGCGCGATTGAGGCGGGCGACGAAGAGCGCGCGGTTCGCGAGCCCGGTCAGCGGGTCATGGAACGCGAGGTGGTGCAGCTCGTGCTGCTTCCCCTCGAGCTGGGTCAGCAGGTGTGCGTTGTCGGCCATCGTGGTCATCTGGCGGAGCACGGCCAGCAGGAGCAGGCCCAGCAGCCCCCACAGGGTCAGATCACGATCAAGGCTTCCGCTCACGGGCTGGAGATGGAAGATGGCGAACGCACCGCCGACCAGCAGCGGGATGTACGGCAGCACCCCGTGCCACCAGCGGTGACGTGCCGGCGAACGCGCGGGGGCCATCCCGTCGGCCGAACCTGCCCCCGCGGCCGCGCGGCCGTCCACCCGGACGGCGGCGGCGGTCTCCCAGCGGTCTGGCGGCAGGCGCCCGGTGGCCGGCACAGGCCCGCCGGGACGGAGCAGGGCGGCGAGCGCGAGAAGCAGACCACTGCCCCCGAAGCCGAGATCCAGCACCCGCGGGACGTCGGCAAGCCCACGGACACCGGCATACATGTGCGACATGACGGACAGACAGAAGAGCATGATCCCGGATCCGACCAGCACCAGGCCAAGCGGCGACCGCGGCCTGCGAAACGCCGCGGTCAGGATGACCAGGACGATGAGCAGGGTCGCGACAGCCGCGACGGCCAGGGTCCCGGGCAGGCCCGGCGACACGGGTGAGTCCAGCGCCCGGTTCAGGATCAGCACCCAGCAGAGCAACGCCACCGCACCGACGACGATCAGGCCGTCCAGAACAGTGATCACGTGTAGCCGCCGGTTCGCCCCGTCGACCCGGGCGCGGGTCGCGTGGTCGTAGGGCTCGGACGGAAAGCACAGCAGGGCCGCCAGGCCGCACACCGTCGGTGTCAGGCCGAGCATCGCCAGCGGGGTCATGCTGGGCAGCGCGGGACCGCCGTTGATGACGTCCCGCGCGATCGCCCCTCCCGCCAGCGCGTTCGCCATGATCATGGCGGCGATGAGTAATCGCCAGGCCCGTTCCGCCCCGTGGTTGCGCAGACCAGCCCACACACAGATTCCCACCGCCACCGCCGAGAAGATCGGGCTCGTGAGGCGCACGAACGCGAGCTCGGTCCGGCCCTCCAGAACCAGCAGCGGGAGCGCGGAGCCGAGCAGGAGCAGCAGGATCGCGCCAGCGGCCCGGCGGAACGGGCGGTCCGCCTGTTCCCACAGGCGGTGCACCCATCCCGTGCGGTGCGGGGACGCCGACGGAGCCCGCCTGGCACCCCGGACAGCCGTGGGAACGACGGACTCGTCCCGGCCGCCGGAAGACTCCTCGGTCCGCTCCGGGACGTGGCCCCGCATGGCCCCACCACCGCCCATGCCGCTGAGATTGCGTCGAACCGAGCGTGTCAACACACGCGGGACATCGCAACTACAGACCGGCGATCGCAGCTCGCTGCCGTCGTCAGCCGGTCCTGACGCCGAGGTTGGCGACGTCGTACGAGGCGTTGAGGCCAAGGTTCAGGTAGACGTTCGTCAGTCGCTCGCTGAAGAGGACCTGGGCGCGGCGGTGCACCAGCGGCACGAGGGCCGCGGTCTGCTGCACCAGCTGGTCCACCCTGGCCCAGCTGTCCGCCGCCGCCTCGGGATGCTCGGGATCGCTCCTCGCCGCCGCGACGTCGAGGGCGTCGTTGACCGCCCGGTCGTCGAGCTCCGAGATGTTGAAGTTGCCCTGCTGACGGATCTGCCGGCCGTCGACGATCTGGTGGAAGAAGGCGTAGCCGCTCGGCCAGTCCGGGCCCCAGTTGGTCAGCGCGAGCCCGATCCCGGCGGCGTGCACCTGGTCCGGCGCGCCCAGCGTGTCGTAGAAGTCCCCGGTCGCATAGGTCTTCAGCGTCACTTTGATGCCGATCTTGCCCAGGTCGTCCTGGATCGACTCGGCCGCCTTGACGTCAGCGGCGCGGTCAGGCACGGAGAGGGTGGTGGCGAAACCGTCCGGGTGGCCGCAGGCGGTGAGCTCGTCGCGCGCCCTGCCCAGGTCACCGCGCAGGCCGTCGCTCGGGTAGGCGCTGGAGCCGGTGTAGCCGGCGAGGGCCGGCGGCAGCAGGCCCGCGGCCCCGGTGCCGCCGAACGCGTCATAGCCGCGGAGGCTGGACTGCCGCGCCCGGTCGACCGCCCAGGCCACCGCGCGCCGGCAGTGTTCGTTGTCGAACGGCGCCTGCCTGGTCATAACAGCCAGGTAGCTCAGGTAGGGCAGGACGGTGACCTCGCTGCGTGCCTTCAGGGCCGGCTGCGCGGCGATCGCCGCGGTGGTCGACGCACCGACCGAGCCGCCGGAGATGTCGGCGTCGTAGGTACCCCTGATCAGATCGGCGTCGATCTCGTCCGCGGGGACGTCGAAGGCGACCGTGATCCGGTCGGGCAGCGCGGCCCGGTTCGGGTCGGTGGCGGCGACCCACCTCGGGTTGCGCACGAAGCTGATCGACTTGGCCGCCGTGTACGACTCGACCCGGTAGGGCCCGCTGGAGACCAGCCGCGTCGCGTCGTAGCCGGAGCCGGCCTCGCTGGTGACAAGGTCGGCCCTGGCGGGAATCGGCGCGGTCTGCGGCAGCGTGAGCAGGTAGGGGAAGTCGTCGAACGGCTCACGCAGGTGGAAGACCAGGGTGGTCTCGTCAGGCGTGTCGATCGAGGTGAAGCCCGCCAGGGGTTTGTCACGCGGCCCGGGGAACTCGGCCGGCGACTGGCTGAGCACCTCGCTGAGGTACCCCGGCGCGCCCCGGAGGACCAGCGCCTGGTCATAGCCACGGGCGATCGCGTACTTCACGTCCTCCGCCCGGATCACGGAGCCGTCCTGGAACGTCAGGCCGGTACGGATCCGGACCTTCCAGGTGATGCTGTCGACCCGCTCGGGCATGGCCGCCGCAAGGTCCGGCACCAGCTCGGTGCCGGCCGCCCCGGCCTCGGCCCGGTAGGTGAGCAGCGTCCGGGAGACCAGCCGCTGCATCGACCAGCAGGGGGCGAGGTAGGTAAGTCCCGGATCCCAGGAGTCACAGTCGCCGCCGCTCGCGACCAGCTTCAGGGTTCCGCCGCTTTTCCCCGACGGCTGCCGTGGCGAAGGCGCCGCCGTGGCTGTCGCTGCCTCGTCCCCGGCGAGCCGCTGGTGCCGGGAGGAGCCATCCGGCCAGGTGAGCAGCAGTCCGAGCCCGGTACCCACGGCGATGATCAACACGGTCGCCAGCGCAACGACCCGGCGGCGACCGAGGCGGCGGAGGCCGCGCGAACCCAGGTAGGGCGGACCGATCGCGATCCCGGTACCACGCGAACCGGGCGTGGCACCCGCCGGCGGGACCGGTGGTGCCCAGGCAGGTACGCCCGGTGGCGGCGGTGGCGGCGGTGGCGGCGGTGGGGTCGGCGCGGTCGGCGCGGTCAGCGGCGGCTGGGAAGTCAGCGGCGGCTGGGCGGTCGGCCGCATGGCTCGCCACGGCGCGCCTGGCGGCGGGAGTGCTGCCGGCGGGAGTGCTGCCGGCGGGAGTGCTGCCGGCGGGAGTGCTGCCGGCGGGAGTGCTGCCGGCGGGAGTGCTGCCGGCGGGGCGGCTCGTGCGGCGTCGACGACCTCGTCGTCGAGGCGGACGGGGATACCGCAGTCCGCCAGCCAGCCCGGCCCGAAGCTCTGCGCCGCCGCCGCGGCCAGATCGAGCGCGAACGCGCGGGCGGACGGGTGCCGCTGCGCCGGGTCCTTCGCCAGCGCGCGCAGCACGACACCCGCCACCGGCGCCGGGGCCTCGACCAGCGGCGCGGGACGTCCCGCCAGATGCCAGTGCACCAGTGCGCCGGGAGTCGTCACCGGGCCCGACGGCCGGTGCCGCTCGAACAGCTCGTACAGCGTCACACCGAGCGCGTACAGGTCGGTGGCCGGGCCGAGCCCGCCCTCGCCGAACTGCTCCGGCGCCATGTAGGGCAGGGTCCCGACCAGCCCGGACGTCACCGAGGTCGACTCGGTGACGATCTTGGCGATGCCGAAGTCGGCGACCTTCACCAGCGAGCTGCCGGTGAACAGGATGTTCGCCGGTTTGATGTCGCGGTGCAGCACGCCGACCTGGTGCGCGGCACCGAGCGCCTCGGCCACGCACAGGCCGACCGCGCACGCCTGCCGCGGGCTGGTGGCGCGCAGCCGCCGGGAGAGGCTGCCGCCGGAGAGCTGCTCCATCACGATGATCCGCAGGTCGTCGTGCTCGAGATAGTCGTAGATCGCGACGACGTGCGGGTGGTCGAGCCGCGCGAGCACCCGCGCCTCGGCCGCGAACCGCCGGCGCACCTCGACGTCGGCGTCGCTGTCGGTGCCGCCGTCGACGTCCAGGATCTTGATGGCGACGCTGCGCCCCAGCTGGCGGTGCCGGCCGGACAGCACGACACCGAACCCGCCCTGCCCGAGCGGCCCCCCGATCTCGTAGCCGGGCAGGGCCCGCTCGACGCTTTCGCGACGAGGTGGGCGCATATTGCCTTATTCTGCGCCCTTTCCTGCCAGCGGTGTGGCCGGCGGGGCCAGGGCCCCGAAACCGCCGAGGCAGAACGCCCAGACCCGGGCGGCGACCTCGGCGGAGGATTCCTTGCGCGTCGCGAACGCGTAGTGATGGAAGACCGCTCTGACCAGCAGGTTGACCAGCTCACCGGTCTGGGCGGTGTCGATCGGGCCGATGAGGCCGCCGGCCTGGGCCGCCTCCAGCTCGCCAGCCACGAGATCGGCGAACGGGCGGGTCGCGTGGTCGACCTCGTCCGGGTAGAGCTGGTACAGCCGCCAGTGCTCGGCGGTGATGAACCGCGCACCGCGGACGGCGCCGTCCTCGCTGCCGAGTGAGTGCAGGGCGGCCTCGATGTACCTCCGCATGCGGGCGAGCGGGTCCGGCTCGCCGGCCGCGGACTCCTGGTAGCGCACCACCTGCCCGCTGATGACGTCCTCGATGACGGCGAGCATGAGCTGGTCCTTGCCGGGGAAATGCCGGTAGAACGTCTGCATCGCGATGCCGGCCTCCTTCACGAGGTCCTGCGTCGTGAAGGAGGAACCCCGGCTGGCGATCAGCCGCTTCGCGGCATCGACGATCACCGTCATCTGCTGCACGCTGCGCGACCGGGACCGCTGCACCAGCGGCGACCGGTCCGCGGCACGATCGGCCCAGGACACCCCTCCGACGGTACCGGGGGCTACGCGGGCGTCAGCACCACCACGGGTATCGGTCTCGCTGTTCTGGCCTGGTAGGCGTCGTAGTTCGGCCAGACCTCGGTCATGATCTTCCACAGTCGGGGCTTCTCCTCGTCGGAGGCCGTCCGCGCGACCACCGACAGATGTTCGGCACGGACCTGGATCTCCGCCGCCGCCTGATCGGTGAGGTTCAGATACCACTGCGGGGCGGCGGGTGAGCCGCCTTTCGAGGCCACCACAAGGTAGTCCGCCCCGTCCCGCCCGAAGATCAGCGCGGATGTCCGCGGCTGACCGGAGCGGCGGCCGACGGTGGTGAGCAACAGAGTGGGCACGCCGTTCCACTCGTAGCCCACCTCCCCGCCGGTCTCCCGGTAGCGCGCGACATGCTCCGCGCCGACGAGAGCCAGATCCGGCGGCCGGTAGCCGGCTTCACTCACCAGGAACCTCCGAAGACGACGGGGATCTCGGTCGCGCCGCGCTCGTACATGCCGATCAGGCGCGGCGGGGTGGCCAGCGGGTCGAGGCGCAGGTTCGGCAGCCGGTCGAGCAGCGCGCCGATACCGACGCTGATCTCGGCCCGGGCGACGTGCATGCCCAGGCAGATGTGCGGCCCGCCGCCGAAGCCGAGGGAGCGCTTCATGGGGCGGAAGATGTCGAACTCGTCGGGGCGCTCCCAGCGGGCCGGGTCGCGGTTCGCCGCGCCCAGGCACAGGTGCACCAGGGCACCGCGCGGGATCCGCTGCCCGGCGAGCTCGACGTCCCGGGTGGCGAAGCGGGAGAACATCGGGTCGGTGGGCGACCAGCGCAACGACTCCTCCACGGCCGGGCGCAGCAGGGAGCGGTCCGCGCGGACGGCGTCGAGCAGCTCCGGCCGCCGCAACAGGGCGGTCAGCGTGATGCCCATCTGCTTCCAGGTGGTGCCGGAGCCGGCGAGCAGCAGCAGTACGGCGAACGTGTAGATCTCGGTGTCGGACAGGCGGTGCCGCGCCCCGTCCTCGTCGGTGATCTCCGCCGCGACCAGGGTGCTGATGAGATCGTCCTTGGGCTGCTCGCGCCGTGCGGCAACGATCGGCGCGAGCGCGCGAATCACCTGCGGCGGGTCGGTGAGCACCTCGCGGATGTGCAGCGCCTCCTCGACGGGCACCCCGAAGCTGCTGGTGATCGTCAGCACCGGGATCGCCGCGCAGAAGTCGACGTTCAGCTCCGCGGAGCCGTTGTCGGCGAACCGGTCGATGAGTGCGTGCACCGTCTCCTCGATCCAGTTCGTGATCCACCAGCCGGCGCGGGCCGGGACGAACGACGGCTGGACGAGGGCACGGTACCGGCGGTGCTGGGCGCCGCCCATCGACAGCATGCTGCTGGCGGTGCCGATCCCCCCTCCGGTCGGGTCGACGGCTTCCGGCGACGAGGCGAAGGTCTCGCTGTCGCGGAAGACCCGGTCGCACTCGTCGAACGAGAAGACCGAGAAATGCGGCCGGTCCGGGTAGGGCAGGCCCTGGAACATCGCCGGGCGGGAGTACCCGGTCAGCTCGTGGACGGTGCCCTCGTGCACCGGCCCCCGCTCCCGCAGCTCCCGCCAGACCGGGTTGGGGTCGTCCTCGTAGTCGCCGCCGCTGCGCACGTTGTAGCTGCTGCGCAGGTCGAACAGCGTGCGGATGCGGTCGGGGTCGAGCGCCCGGCCCATATCGCTCACCGCGGGCACCTCAGTCACCTCGGTCACCTCGCCACGTATCCGCCGTCGATCGGGACGAGCACCCCGGTGATGTTGGCGGCCCGGTCGGACACCAGGAACACCGCGGTCTCGGCACAGTCCTCGGCGGTGATCGGACGTCCCAGCGGATGCGTGGCGCCGACCTGGCGAGCGGCCGCGGCCGTGGTCTCGGCGTCGCCGCCGAGGCCACCGGCGGCCATGAAGCCGGTGTAGGGCATGCCGGCCGGGCAGATGGCGTTCGCCCGGATCCCGAACGGCGCGCCCTCGATGGCGACGGCCCGGGTGAGCTGGTGCACCCCGCCCTTGGTCGCCCCGTACACCGAGCCGCCCCAGCCGACGAGGCCGGCGACCGAGCCGGTGTTGAGGATGACCCCGCCGCCGCCCTGACTCTTGAACCGGATCACGGCGTGCCTGCACCCGAGGAAGACCCCGCGCAGGTTGACCGCCACCAGGCGCTCGAAGTCCTCGACCGTGTGGTCCTCCAGCCTGGCCCCGAGCCGCGGGGTCGGGATACCGGCGTTGTTGAACACGACGTCGAGCGCACCGAACCTCTCCGCAGCGAGGTCGAGGGCGCCCACGACGTCCTCCTCCACGGAGACGTCGCAGCGCACCGGCTCGGCGCGGCCGTCGGCACCGGCCTTCTCGATCTCGCGAACGGTCTCCTCGGCGCCGTCGAGGCTGATGTCGGCGCACACCACGCGGGCACCCTCGGCGGCGAAGCGCAGGGCGGACGCCCGACCCACCCCCGAGCCCGCTCCGGTGACCACGGCCACCTTCCCGTCGAGCAGCAGGCCCGTCACGACGTCCCTCCGTCCGTCCGCTCTGGTCCCACTCAGACCCCGCTCAGGACGGGCGGCGCGGCGGGGGTGAAGCGGTAGAGCCGCTCGGCGTTGCCCCGCAGGATCTTGTACTGGGTCTCGGCCGGCAGGTGGCCGATGATGCCCTTCACCGTCTGGATGCAGTTGGGCCAGGTGGAGTCGGAGTGCGGGTAGTCCGTCTCGCACATGATGTTGTCCTCGCCGATCTCGGCGATGCTGGCGATGCCGTGGTGGTCCTCGATGAAGCAGCCGAAGACGTGGTCGCGGAACGTCGCACGCACGTCGAACGTGTCCAGGTCGATGGCGCCGGCGGCGCCGTGGTCGTTCCAGCGCGCACCCTTCTTCACCCAGTGCCGCTGCTTGTCGAGCACCTGCTCGGCGCGCTCCAGGTAGTACGGCATCCAGCCGATCTCACCCTCGGACAGCGCGATCTTCAGGTTCGGGTGGCGCTGGAACATCCCGGAGAACAGCCAGGACAGCATCGCGCCGGACGTGCGCATGGCACCCCAGGTCAGGTTCGCCATGAACGGCGCGTCCGGGGCGATCTTCGGCACCTGCGACGACGAGCCGACATGCATCGACACGACCATCTCCAGATCGTTGGCCGCGGCCATCACCGGCTCCCAGTAGCCGGACGGGTCATGGATGGTCGGCAGGCCGAGCGGGGCCGGGTTCTCGGAGAACGCGAACGTCGTCGCGCCCTTCGCCGCGCAGCGCTCCAGCTCCTTCACGGCCAGGGCCGGGTCCCACAGCGGAATCAGGACGAGCGGGATGTACCGGCCGGGGGCCGCACCGCACCATTCCTCGAGCATCCAGTCGTTGTAGGCCTTCAGGCAGACCAGCCCGAACTCCCGGTCGGACGCCTCCATGAACAGCTGGCCGCAGAAGCGGGTGATGGTCGGGAAGCACAGCGAGGCCAGGATGCCGGCCCGGTCCATGTCCTTGATCCGCTCCGCGGCGTCGTAGCAGCCCGGGCGCATCTCGCTGTACCGCAGCGGCTCCGGGGAGAACTCCTCCTTCTCCTTCCCGGCCACCGCGGACAGGCCCGAGCTGGGGAACTTCTTGCCGTCGTACACCCAGAAGTCCATGCCGGTGTCGTCGAACTCCATGTGCGGGGCACGGTCGCGGTCCTTCGCCGGCACCCGGTCGAGCCACAGGTTGGGCGGTTCGAGCACGTGGTCGTCGACCGAGATCAGCCAGTCGAGCGAGAGGGTGTCTGTCATGACTGCTCCTTGATCGCGAGGTGCTTGACCTCCTGGAAGGCGCGGATGCCGTCCGGCCCGCGCTCGCGGCCAAGGCCGCTGTGCTTGTAGCCGCCGCTCGGGGCGTAGGCGCTGAACATTCCGCCGACGTTGACGTTGACCGCCCCGGTGCGCAGCCGGCGGGCCACCGCGGTCGCCGCGGGCAGGTCGGCGCCGTAGACCTGGCCGGACAGGCCGTAGTCGCTGTCGTTGGCGATGCGCACCGCGTCGTCCAGGTCGCGGTAGCCGAGGATGCTGATCACCGGCCCGAAGATCTCCTCGCGGGCCGCGGGATTGATGTTGTCGGGCAGGTCGAGCACGGTGGGCTCGAAGTAGTAGCCGCGTTCCAGCCCGGCCGGGCGGTTACCGCCGAAGGCGACCTTGCCGCCGTGCTCCTGGGCGGTGGCGACGAACCGCTCGCAGCGTTCCCGCGCCGCGGCGTTGATGAGCGGCCCCATCCGGGCCGCCGGGTCGCTGGGCGGGCCGACGGTGATGGCCGCGTAGGCCCGCGACACCGCCTCGACGACCTCGTCCTTGCGGTCGGCGGGGACGAGCATGCGGGTCGCGGCGACGCAGGCCTGCCCGGCCGTCGCCGCGACCACCGCCGCGGCACCCGCCGCGGCCCGGCCGACCGCGTCCGGCAGGTAGATCTGCGCCGACTTGCCGCCGAGCTCCAGGGCCACCCGCTTCACCGTCGGCGCCGCCTGGGCGAGGATGCGCCGGCCGACCGCGGTGGAGCCGGTGAACGAGACCATGTCGACGGCGGGATGGCTGGTGAGCAGCTCCGCCCCGGCGGCGCCGCCTTCCACCACCACGCTCAGCGCGCCCGCCGGCAGCCCGGCCGCCTGCGCCGCCGCGCCGAACAGCAGCGACGAGACCGGGGTGAGCGGGCTGGGCCGCAGGATCACCGAGTTGCCCGCCATCAGCGCCGGGATCAGCTTCTGGAACGCCATGATGATCGCGCCGTTGTACGGCGTGATGGCGCTGACGACACCGACCGGCTCGTGCCGGCGGATGCTCAGGACCCCGCCCGCGCGCACCAGCTCGTCGACGGGCACCGGGTTGGTGTCCTCGTGTGGCATCGACAGGTAGAGGTCGATGGTGCCGCGGGCCAGCGCGACGCCGGCGCCGAACTGCGCGCGCTCGGCGAAGGAGACGGGCTGCCCGGCCTCGGCGACCATGGTGGCGATCAGCGCGTCGCGGCGGGCCACCACATGGTCGACCAGGGCGTGCAGCACCTGGGCCCGCGCGGCCGGCGGGACGTCCGCCCACTCCCCCGCGTCGAAGCACCGCCGAGCCTCGACGACGGCGCGCTCGATCTCGGCCAGCGGCGCGACGGCCACGTCGGTGACGTGCGACTCGTCCGCCGGATTCTCGACGGCGAGCGTCTCGTCACCGTCCACCCAGCTGCCGGCGATGTAGGAGCATCGCTCGGCGATGAGGTCGGGCACTGGCTGTCTCACCTTCTCGGCTCGGCCGTGTAGACGACGGCGCCGCCGTAGTGGGGGGAGGAGTGGCACGCGAGGCCGACGGCCGCGCCGACCCGCTGGCGGTCACCGGCCCGTCCGGAGAGCTGCAGGTAGCACTCGAGCATCTGCGGGATGCCGTGCATCCGGCCGTTGCCGAGCGCGCCGCCGCCGGAGAGCACCGGCAGGGCGTCGGGGCGGTCGCTGTCGATCCGCCCGTCCTGGACGAAGCGGTGCGCCTCGCCGCGCGGGCAGAAGCCGAGGGCCTCCAGCCAGAAGTAGACGAACGGGGAGAACCCGTCGTACAGCTGCGGCAGGTCGACCTCGTCCGGGCCGACCCCGCTGCTCTCCCACAGCCGCCGGGCGGTCTCGGCACCGACGTCCATGATGTCGTCGAGCGGCCAGTGCAGCGGCAGCCGCCGGGTCGCCGGCAGCCCGCTGGCGTAGCCGGCGACGTACACCGGCCGGTGCGGCAGGTCGGCGGCCCGCTCGGCCGAGGTGAGGACGAACGCCGCCACCCCGTCGACGGGGATGTCGCAGTCGTACCGGCAGACCGGGTCGCTGATCATCGGCGCGGCCAGGTACTCGGCGGCGGTCAGCGGGCGCTTGTACCAGTAGGACCACGGGATGCGGGCGCCGTTCTTGCGCGCCTCGACGAGGACGGCCGCCATCGCCTCGCGCCGCGCGCCGTACCGCTGGAGGTACTCGGTGTAGGGCAGGCCGATCATCGCCAGCGGGCCGAAGAAGCCCTGCGGGGCCGTCCACTGCGCCGGGCCGGCGGCGCGTTCCATGGTGTTGGCGTGGTACTTCCCGGGCGGGTTGTGCAGCGCCCGGTAGACCAGCACGTTGTCGGCGGCGCCGCTCGCGACGGCGTTGACCGCCATCCCGACCATGCCCGGGATCTGCCCGATCCCGTGGAAGCCGGCGACGTACCGCGGCGCGTCGCCGCCCCCGGTCCCGGCCCCAGCTCCGCGGAGCCGCTCGGCCAGCCAGGTCGCCGGCACCGAGCTGACACCGTCCTGGACGTCGTGCGACCCCGCGGTGGGGAACAGCGCGGAGGTGACCACGCCGTCGATGTCCGCGCAGGTGAGCCCGGCGTCGGCTACCGCGGCGCGGGCGGTCTCCAGCGTGATCGCCCCGAGGGGACGTCCGGCGTGGCGCTGGATGGCGCTCTGCGCGTACCCGACGACGGCGACCTTGCCGCGGGCGGTGAACCCCCGCCCGGTCACGGCTCCTCCCCCGGCCGCGCGGCGGCGGCGAGGGTGAAGGCGGGGATGGCGACCCCCGGTGCCACGTCCTCGAAGCCGACCCGGACCGGAGCGCCGAGGCGCAGCGGCTGCGCAGGGCCGTCGGGGCTCGCGGGGCTTTCGAGGGCGGCGGGGCCGTCCAGCAGGCGGCCGATCATGCGCAGCTCGGGCTGCTCGGCGAGCTCGACGTCCACCAGCACGAACGGCACCTCGGCCGCGAACCCCGGCAGGCCCGGCTGGCGGATCACCGTCCACGAACGGACCGTGCCGCGGCCGCTGACCGGCGCGAAGGCGTAGTCCGGGTCGGTGCTGCCGCAGTGCGGGCAGGCCTGGTCGGGCGGCAGCGCGAACGACCCGCAGCGGGCGCAGCGGGCGATCGCCAGCACATGGCCGGCCGCCGCCGCCCAGTAGGGCGCGGAGATCTCGTCAGGAACCGGTAAGGGGCGGATGGTCACGGGATCACTCCCGCCTCGGCGAGCTCACCGATCTGCTCCCAGGTGTAGCCGAGCTCCAGCAGCACCGACTCGGTGTGCTCACCGTGCTCGGGGGCCCGGCGCAGGTCGGGCGGGCGCTCGTCGATCTGCACCGGGCCGGTCGGCAGCCGGTAGGACGCGCCGGTGTCCGCGCCCGCCTCCCCGGGACGGACCTCGCCGAGATAGTCGTTGGCGAGCACCTGCGGGTCGGTGAGCAGCTCCTCGACGGCCTGCACCGGCGCCCAGGGCGCGTCGATCCCGGCGAGCAGGTCCTTCCACTCGGCGAAGGTCCGGTCGGCGAAGATCGCCGCGATCGTGGCGACGCAGGCCTCCCGGTTCGCCGCGCGGGCGGCCAGGTCGGTGAAGCGGGGGTCGGTGACGAGGTCGTCCCGGCCGACGAGGCGGCAGAAGTCGGCCCAGTAGCGGTCCGGTTCCAGGAACACGAGCTGGATGTGCCGGCCGTCCTTGGTGCGGTAGGGACCGACGAGCGGATTGCGGTACGCGGCGGCGCCGGACGCGGCTCGCGGCGTCTGGCCGGCGAGGGCGGAGAGCACGTCGGAGGACAGCGTCCACATGGCGGTGGCGAGCAGCGAGACGTCCACGACGGAGCCGCGGCCGGTGCGCTCGCGCCGTAACAGCGCCGCGGCGATCCCGAACGCGAGCGCCGTCGCCCCGTTGCGGTCCCCCATGGCGCCCCGCTGGCTGATCGGGACGTCCTGCCCGGGCGGGGTGAGGACGTGGGCGAGCCCGCCCTGCGCCCAGAAGGCGGACGAGTCGTAGCCGGGCCGGTCGGCGCCGGGGCCGCGGGCGCCGAAGCCGTGCCCGCGGGCGTAGACGAGCTTCGGGTACCGGGCGGTCAGCGTCTCGGCGTCGAGCCCGAGGCGGCGCAGCGCGCCCGGCCGGAAGTTGGTGAGGAAGACGTCGGCGGTGGCCAGCAGCTGGTCGAGCACACGGCGGCCCGGCTCGGTCCGCAGGTCGAGGGCGAGGGAGCGTTTGCCCCGGTTGGCCAGGGCGATGGAGAGGTTCACCCCGCCGGCGCCGTCGGTGCCGATGCCCTGGGTCGCCAGTCCCCGGTAGGGGTCTCCCTCCGGGCGCTCGACCCGGACGACGTCGGCGCCCCAGTCGGCCAGCAGCGCGCCGGCGACCGGCACGAACACCCACTGGGCCAGCTCGATCACGCGGACACCGCCGAACGCGGGATCGTCCACGCCGGCACCTCCCTCGGCCACTCGACAGGCAAGCAAGCTTGTGGTGCGTGAATGTAGAACGTCACTCTCACATTTGTGAAGACGTTGACTTCTCGAAATGTGCGTGCAAGCATCCACCGCCAAGCCGGCAGATCAGCTCGGCCCGCCCGGCTGACCGAGCGTCCAGGCAGGTCAGCCCACCCGATTTCGAACCGCCACGAGCCGCTGTGGACCGCCCGCGGCGCGGCGGGACCACCCATCACGACAGACCCGGGGCAGGTTGCACATGCGCAGAAGTGGCAGGACAACCAGGCAGCGCGAACTACCGGCGTTATCCACCTCACCGGTCCTACCCGCCTTACCGGCGCCGACGGCCGCACCGGCCCTCCCGGCTCATCCGGGCCTCCCAGCCCTCGCGGTTCGAGGCCGTTCGGCCGCCCGAGCCCGGCTGGCGCTGACGGCGTCCGCGGTCGCCGTGCTGCTGGCGGTGACCGCCTGCGGGGACGACGCGGACGACGGCCAGGGCGCCGCGACGGGTGCCGCGGCGACGGGTGCGGCGAGCACCGCCGACGCACTCGGGCCGGCGGCGCCGGCGAGGGGCGAGCCGGTGCGGATCGGGCTGGTCACGGGGCGCGGGGCGTCCGGCGACCTCAACATCGAGAAGGACGTCGCCGAAGCGACCGTCAAGTACCTCAACGAGCACCGCTCCGGCATCGCCGGCCGGCCCGTCGAGCTCGTCCTCTGCGAGACGCTCGCTGACCCGGGCAAGGGCGCCGACTGCGGCAACCGGATGGTCGAGGAGAACGTCGCCGCGGTCGTCGTCGGCTCCACACCCGTGCTGGAGAGCGTCTGGCAGCCGATCAACCAGGCCGGGCTGCCCGCGGTCTTCTTCGGCGCGAGCGGCAATCGCATCCTCGGTGACACCAAGGCCACGTTCGCGCTCACCGATCCGACGTTCCCCGTGTCCGGCGTGCCGATCGCGCTGGCCAAGGAGCACAAGACCACCAAGGTCACGGCCGTCGTGATCGACGTGCCGTCCTCCCGGGCGAGCTACCAGGCGGCCGTGGCCGTCTACAAGGCCGCCGGCATCGACCTGACGATCGTCCCCGTCCCGCTGGGCACCGCCGACATGACCCCGCAGATGCGCAAGCTCGCCGGCGACGACCCGGGCGTCGTGCACATCCACGGCAACGACTCGTTCTGCATCTCGGCGCTGAACGGCCTGCGCGCCGTCGGCTACGACGGCCCGATCTCGATGATCGGGCAGTGCGTCACCGACGCCACCCGCAAGGCGGTGCCCGCCAGCTACCTGGAAGGCGTGTCCGTCGCCGCCAACAGCCCGATCGGCACCGACAACCCGTCGACCCGGCTCTACCAGGCGGTCGTGACCACCTACGGCAAGGACATCGACCCCAGCAAGCCGTCCGGCGTGAACATCTTCACGACCCTGGCCGGGTTCCAGGCCAGCCTCGCGAACCTGACCGGCGACGTCACGCCGACGTCCGTCATCACCGCGATGAAGGCGATGCCGGCGACGGAGCTGCCCGGCGGCGGCGGCCTGAAGATCCGGTGCAACGGCCACGCCGTCGCCGGCTCGCCGGCGGTGTGCGGCCGCGGCGGCCTGCTGACCACCCTCGACGACGCGGGCGAGCCGACGGAGTACAAGCTCGTCGGCGCGACGCCGATCGAGGACTGACCCGAACCGGCAGCGGGAGTTCCCCATGGACCATGTCGCTTCGCTTCTGCTCGGGCTCGGCAACGGCGGCGTCTTCGCGGCGCTCGCGCTCGCGCTGGTGCTCACCTACCGCAGCTCGGGGGTCATCAACTTCGCCACCGGGTCGGTCGCCCTCTATGTGGCCTACACCTACGGCTCGCTGCGCGAGGGCGAGCTGCTGATACCGGTGCCGGGGCTGCCGAAGACCGTGGACGTCGGCGGGAGCCTCGGGCTGGTTCCCGCCGCCGCGATCGCACTGGTCGTCGGGGCGCTGCTCGGCGCCCTGCTGTACCTGCTGGTGTTCCGGCCGCTGCGGGAGGCCCCGCCGCTGGCCCGGGCGGTCGCCTCGCTGGGGGTGCTCGTCGTCGTCGAGTCCGTGATGGCGATCAGGATCGGCGGTGAGCCGGTCAGCGTCGAGGCGATCTTCCCCGAGGACCGCTGGACGCTCGGCTCGCTGACCGTGCTCTCCGACCGGCTCTACCTGGCCCTCGCCGTCGTCGCCATCGCGCTCGCGCTGACCGCGGTCTTCCGGGCCACCAGGCTCGGCCTGCTCACCCGGGCGGTGGCCGAGTCGCAGACCGGCGCGTACGTCAGCGGGGCCTCCCCGGACCGGGTCGCGCTCGCCAACTGGATGATCAGCGGCACCGTGGCCGGCGCCGCGGGGATCCTCATCGCCCCGCTCAGCCCACTCACCCCGTCCAACTACACGCTGTTCGTGGTACCGGCGCTGGCCGCGGCGGTCGTCGGGGGCTTCCAGCACCTGTTCCCGACGGTCGCGGCCGGCCTCGCGATCGGGATGGTGCAGTCGGAGGCGCTCTCGCTGTCCGCCGACCACTCCTGGCTGCCCGAATCGGGGCTGGCGGAGCTGGTGCCCCTCCTTGTGATCATGGTGGCGCTGCTGGCCAGCCGGCGGGGCCTGCCAGTCCGCGGGTCGCTGGTGCGCCAGCCGCTCGGGCACGCGCCCCGCCCTCGGTCGCTGGCCCTGCCCACCCTCACCGGCACCGGCCTGGGCGTGCTCGCGCTGCTGCTCACCGACGGCACCTGGCGCAGCGCGGTGATCGGCACGTTCATCGGCGCGGTCATCGGGCTGTCCGTCGTCGTGGTCACCGGCTTCGCCGGGCAGGTGTCGCTGGCGCAGCTGGCCCTCGCCGGCTGCGCCGCGTTCACACTGTCCGGCCTCACCAGCGGCTGGGGCGTCCCCTTCCCCATCGCGCCGCTACTGGCCGCCCTGGTCGCGACAGCCGTCGGGGTGCTCGTCGGCCTGCCCGCGCTGCGGCTGCGCGGACTGACCCTCGGCATCGTCACCCTCGCCCTCGCCTACGCGATCGAGGCGGTCTGGTTCCGCAACTCCGACTTCGTCAGCTCGGACGGCGCCACCGTGGAGCAGCCGACGCTGTTCGGGCTCGACCTGGGCATCGGCAGCGGCCACGCCTTCCCCCGGCTGCCGTTCGGGCTGATGTGCCTGGCGGTGCTGGTCGCCGTGGCATGGGGCGTGGCACGGCTGCGGATGAGCGCGCTGGGCTCGGCGATGCTGGCGGTGCGCGCGAACGAGCGCTCGGCCGCCGGCATCGGGATCGACGTCGTCCGGGTCAAGGTGGTGAGCTTCGCGCTGGCGTCCTTCATCGCCGGCCTGGGCGGAAGCCTGCTCGCCTATCGCCGCGGTGTCGTGACCTTCGACTCGTTCAGCGCGATCGCCGGCCTGACCCTGCTGTCGACGGCCTACCTGGCCGGTGTCACCTCCGTCTACGGCGGGATTCTCGCCGGGGTGATGGGCGGCAGCGGGGTCGCGTTCGTCGCCATGGACCGCTGGGTCGACCTCGGCGACTGGTTCCCGGTGCTGTCCGGCCTGGGCGTGATCGGAGTGCTGATCGGCCACCCGGAAGGACTGGCCAGCGGCGGGCACCAGCTCGCCGGGCGGCTGCGCACGCTCGTCGGACGCATTGGCCCGCCCGGGCTCGGGGCCGCGAGGCACGCCGAACCCGGCTCCGCGGAGCCGACCGGAACGGCCGGGATGACGACGGCACCAGTGCCGTCGCCGCCGGCCGCCCGGACCGCGACACTGCGGGTCGACCACCTCACCGTGCGATACGGCGGTGTGCTGGCCGTCGACGACGTCTCGCTGCGCGTCGAGCCAGGGCAGATCGTCGGTCTCATCGGGCCGAACGGCGCCGGCAAGACCAGCGTGATCGACGCGATCACCGGATTCGCACGGGCGACCGGGACGGCGCACCTGGACGACGTCCGGATCGACACCCTGGCGACGCACCGGCGGGTCCGCCATGGCCTGGCGCGCACGTTCCAGGCGCTGGAGCTGTACGACGACCTCACCGTCGAGGAGAACGTCGGCGCCGCGCTGTCGGGTGTCCCCGGGCACGAGCGAAAGCATGCGCTGGAGCGCGCTCTGCACCTGGTCGGCATCGCGGACCGGGCCGACCGGCCGGCGAGCGCGCTCAGCCACGGCGAACGGCAGCTCGTGTCGATCGCCCGCGCCTGCGCCGCCGACACCCGGGTGCTGCTGCTCGACGAGCCCGCGGCCGGCCTCGACACCACGGAGACGGCCTGGCTCGGCGAGCGCATTCGGGCGATCAGCGCCTCCGGAGTCGGTGTGCTGCTCGTCGACCACGACGTCAGCCTGGTGCTGGGAATCTGTGACCACGTCTACGTCCTCGACTTCGGCAGGTTGATCGCGGACGGGGATCCCGAGCGGATCCGGGCCGACCGGGCCGTCATGGACGCCTACCTCGGCGCCGCGCAGCCGACCGCCGAGCCCGCCGCCGGACCCGCCGCCGGACCCGCCGCCGGACCCGCGGCCGGACCCGCGGCCGAACCGGCTGCCGAGCCCGCCCCGGTGGTGACCTGATGACGTCGCCCCGGCTCACCTGCGCCGGCCTCACCGGCGGGCATGGCACCGCCACCGCGTTCCGCGACGTCGACCTGGCCGTGGAGGCCGGCTCCGTGCTGGCGCTGCTCGGGCCGAACGGAGCCGGCAAGACCACGCTGCTGCTCACCCTCGCCGGCCTGCTGCCGAGCCAGGCCGGCGCCGTCACCCTCGACGGCACCCGGCTTCCCGGCGGCCGGCCGACGGCGGCGAACCGCGCGGGGCTCGTCCTCGTCCCGGACAACCGGTGCCTGTTCACGACGCTGACCGTCGAGGAGAACATCCGGGTCGCGGCGCGCCGCGGCGGGCCGAAGCCGGCGGCGATGCTCGAGATCTTCCCCGACCTCGAGAAACGCTGGTCCCTGCCCGCGGGGGCGCTCTCCGGCGGTGAGCAGCAGATGCTGGCACTCGCCCGCGCGCTGGTGCAGCAGCCCCGGGTGCTCCTCGTGGACGAGCTGAGCATGGGCCTCGCCCCGCTCGTCGTCGAGGCCCTGTTCGCGACCGTGCGCCGGATAGCCGGTGAGCACGGCTGCGCGGTGGTGCTCGTCGAGCAGCACATCGGCCTGGCTCTCGGTGCGGCCGACTCCGCCGCGGTGCTGCGCGGGGGCACGGTCGTCCTGCACGGATCGGCCGACGACCTCGCCGCCGAGCCCGAACGCTTCGAGCGCGCCTACTTCGGCCCAGCCGGATCCGCTGCTGGATCCGCGGCCGGATCCACGGCTGGATCCGCACCCACATCCACGCCCAGGGAGGACGGCTAGTGGACACCGAAACCAGCAACGCGCGCCGCATCCGGGACCTCGCCGCGGCCCACCCGGACGAGGTGGCCCTACGTCACATCGCCCTCGACGGGACGAGGTCGGCGGCAACGTGGGCCGAGCTCGACCGCCGGTCGAGCCAGCTCGCCGGCGCGCTGGCGGATCGCGGGCTCACCGTCGGCGACCACCTCGGCATCGGGCTGCGCAACTCGCCGCAGTTCGTGCTGAGCGTGCTGGCCGCCTGGAAGCTCGGCGCGGTCCCGGTCCCGGTGCGCTGGGACGTCCCGGAGTGGGAGCTGACCCGGCTGCGGGCCGTGATCGACCCGCGGGTCTTCCTGGGCGACGCCGACCTCGGCTGGATCGACGCCACCGAGGGCGCGCCCGTCCCGGACCTGCCCGACGCCGTCTCGCCACAGATCAACGGCATCTGCAGCAGCGGCTCGACGGGCACCCCGAAGGTCATTCTCACCAACCGTCCGTCGCGCTACGACGAACGGCTGACCACGCCGTTCATCACCGCGTGGAACCCGGTGCCGCGCCCGCAGACGATCCTCGTCCTGGCGCCGATGTACCACGCGAACGGCCTGACAACGCTCTACAACCTCCTTGCCGGCGACCGGCTGGTCGTCATGGAGAAGTTCGACGCGGCCCGGGTCGTCGAGGTGATCGAGGCCTGCCGGGTCACCACGTTCACCGCCACGCCGACGATGCTGCAGCGCATCGCCGACCTGCCCGACATCGAGCAGCGGGACCTGACCAGCCTGGTGTGGATCCTGCAGGGAGCGGCCCCGATGCCGCCGTCGCTGGTACACCGGTGGGCGAAGCTGATCGGCCCGGAACGGCTCGTGATGGCCTATGGGATGACCGAGGGCCTCGGCCTCACCGCGCTGCGCGCCGACGAGTGGATGGCACACGAGGGCAGCGTCGGACGCCCGTTCCGCGACACCGAGGTGCAGGTGCTCGACGACGACGGCCGATCGCTGCCCGCCGGTGAGCCCGGGCTGATCTACCTGCGTTCCCGGATGTCGGCTGGCTACCGCTACCTCGGGGACGCATCCGCGCTGCGGGCCACCGCCGAGGGTTTCAGCACCGCCGGCGACGTCGGCTACCTCGACGCCGACGGATACCTCTACGTGCTCGACCGGCGCGTCGACATGATCGTCTCCGGTGGTGCCAACGTCTTCCCCGCCGAGGTGGAGGCCGCCCTCATCGAGCACCCGGAAATCGCGGACGTCGTCGTCATCGGCCTGCGGGATCCCGAATGGGGCCGGCGGGTCCACGCGATCGTCGAACCGGCGGATCCCGCGCATCCGCCGGTGGCGAGTGAGATTGTCGGATACGCAAAGAGCAGGCTGGCGCCCTACAAGGTCCCGAAGACCGTCGAGTTCGTCGACGCCATCCCGCGCAGCGCGGCGACGAAGGTCAACCGCGGCGCGCTCGTCGCCGCCCGGGAGGCCTGACCCGGAACGGACGCACGGACACGGACCAGGGACCAGGGACCAGGCAACGTCAAGCCGCAGTCAACGCAAGCCCGAGCCAGGAGGATCGAATGCCAGTAAGCAAGCCGAGCGAGTTACCGAAGGGCGGCGGCGGCCGCTGGCCGGCCAGCGGCGTCGGTTTCAGGTCGGTGCAGTGGGGTGACATGGAGGTCGGCTACACCTCCACCGGGCCGGTCGACTGCACACCCGGCTATCAGGGCCTGCCGGGCGGGGTGTGCCCGTGCCCGCACTACGGCTATGTCTTCTCCGGCCGGCTGCGGGCCATCTACCCGGGCACGAACTGGCCGGACGAGATCGCCACCGCCGGTGACGTCTACTTCTTCCCCGCCGGGCACTCACTGGTCTACGAGGAGCCGAGCGAGGTTCTCGAACTCAACCCGGCGGCGGCGCTGCAGCAGGTCATGGCGCACTTCGAGTCCCTGGCCGGCACCGGCCGCCTCGATGTCGAGGGCGACTGAGGAGGCGGCGGCATGCCCGACGTCCGCGTGCCCGAGCGGCTGGACGAGGTGCTCTCCCCGGAATGGCTGACGGCGGCGCTCGGCCGCCGTTTCCCCGGCATCGAGGTCACCGCCGTCACCCGCGGCCCGACAGTCAGCCGGATCTCGACGAACGTCCGGTTCGCCATCACCTGCGCGGGCGGTGTCCCCGACGGGCTGTCGCCCGACCTGTGCGTCAAGGGCTACTTCTCCGAGCGCACCCTGCCGGCACGCCACGCCGGCATCCCGGAGACGCTGTTCTACCGCGACCTCGCCGAGCGGACGGGCGTGCGCACGCTGCGCGGCGTCTACGCCGAGGTCGACCGCGCGACCGGCGCCAACATCCTGATCACCCAGGACGTGATCTCCGACGGGGGTGCCTTCCTCGACGGCCGGCACCCCTACACCCCGGACCAGGCGGCCGAAAGCCTGGAACAGCTTGCCCGGCTGCACACCGCGACCTGGGGTGATCCGCGGCTGGCCGACGCCGGCTGGCTGAGCTCGCGGATGGGGCCGCGCAGCGACGAGGGGTGGCGGGGCAAGATCGAGGCGAACTACACCAGTGACACCGGTGCGGGCGTTCCCGAGCAGGTGCGCGACGTCGGACGGATCATGGCCGCCTACGGCGCTCTGGCCGCGGTGGTCGCCGACACGACGCCGTGGACGATCGTGCACGGCGACCCGCACGTCGGCAACATCTTCCTGGACGGCGCCGGCCGCCCGTCGCTGCTGGACTGGCAGCTCGTGCAGCGGGCGCCCTGGTATCTCGACACCGGCTACCACATCGCCTCCGCCCTCACCGTCGCCGATCGCCGCCGCCACGAGGACGACCTGCTGCGGCACTATCTCGACGTGTTGGGCGCCGGCCTGCGGACGACGGGGGTCGAGCCACCATCCTGGGACGAGGCTCAGCTGGGGGTGCGCCGCAGTGTGCTCCACGGCTGTTATCTGTGGAGCATCACCTCCATGGTCGACCCGGCGGTGACCCGCGTGCTGTTGGAGAGGCTCGGCACCGCGGTCGCCGACCTCGATTCCCTGACCTCGGTGGGAAGCTGACGGGTCGCCGGCCGGAAGGTTTTCCGGACCGACACGGACCGGCGGCACGGATTTCCATCCGTGCCGCCGGTCTGTTCTCCCTTCCTCGTCTTTCCCTTCCTCGTCCGGCCCTTCCCCTTGGGCTCGACGCCCCAGGGTGTTCCCTGGCCCGTCAGTACACGCAGTCGGCGGGGGGCTCCGGGGCCGGTGGCGCGGAGCCGGTCGGCTGCGTGGCGACTCCCGAGCTTCCCGAGGCCGGCGGGCCGGCCGGGCTCGCCGGGCCCGTCGCGGCGGTGCCGGCCGCGAGAGCCTGGCCCCCCGGGGCCTGGGCGGGCGCCGGCAGGTCGGCGAGGCCCTTGTAGGTCGACCCCACGATGACCTGGACGCCGCCGGCGAGATCGTCGTCGGCCATCAGCCTCGCCGCGGGGATCTGGGCCAACAGCTTGCGCGCGGTGGCCTCGGCGCCGGCGCCGTACCGGATCCAGGTGGCCTTGTAGTTGTTGTAGGCGGCGTTGCCGCCGTTGTCCGCGCTGATGCCCCGGGCGCCGAGGTCCCGGACGACCTTCACGACGACCCCGGCGGTGCCGCTGCCGTTGAGCACCGAGATCGGTACGTCGCCACCGCCGGCCGCGTCGTCGCCTTCGCCGGCGCCGGCGAAGGGCCCGAAGACCGCGTCGAGATCCGACTGGTTGTAGAGCTGCGCGGCTCCGAGCCGCTTGGTGAACTCCCCGTTGGCCTCGTCTGTGGCGCCTTCTGCCTTGGTCGGGGCGTGGGTGGGCAGGGTCTGCAGGCCGAGAGAACCGCTGGAGACCCCCTGCAGGCGGCTGGCCAGCTGGGTCACATCGGTCGTCCTGGTCCCCTCGCCGTAGGTCAGGGCGTTACCCACGGCGGACAGCAGGCCGCTGACCCTGGTCGGGCTGGTGAGCACGCCGTCCTCCCTGACCTTGGCGAGAATCCGGCTCAGGAAGTACTGCTGGCGTTTGGTACGGCCGATGTCATAGCCGGGAAGACCATAGCGCTGGCGGACGAAGGCCAGCGCCTGGTCGCCGCTGATCTGGATGTGCCCGGGACCACCCCTGAACCCACTCATCGGATCGTTCGTGTTCGAACTGGTGACGTATTTCCCTTCGTCGTTCTTGACCCGTTCCGAGACATTCCTTTCGAGGATGCAGACGTCCACACCGCCGATCACCTCGGTAATGGCCTTGAAGCCGGCCAGGTTGACCGAGATGTAGTGGTCGATCCGCACCCTGGTCAGCGCTTCGACCATCTTTATCAGCAGGGTGACGCCGCCGTTGGCGATGGCGGAGTTGAACTTCTCCTCGCTCGGCGGGTGGATCTTGCCGGCGGAGTCGGTGTACGCGGGCATGACCACGAGGGTGTCCCGTGGGAAGGAGATCAGCGTGACTTTGCCGTCCTCGCCGAGGTGGGCGAGGATCGTGGTGTCCGAACGCATGCCCCCGAGGCCCGGTCGGTCGTCGGTGCCCACCAGCAGGAAGTTCTTCGCGCCCTCGCGGGCGGCCGGGCGGTTCGCACCGAGGTCGCCGATCGCGGCCCGGTGGGTGCGGGCGTCGAAATAGGTCAACGCACCCCAGCCGCCCACCGCGCCCATCATGATCACGACCGAGGTCAACGCCGCCACCGCCACCGTGAGGCGGCGGGCGACTGTCGGTCGCGGTCGGCCGCCACGCAGGTCGAATGGCATTTTCCTGCCGTCGTCCGCCACCCGCGTACCGCCCTCTCGCCCGAGCCTTCGGCAACAGGCCTGCCGACAGGCTCACGGAAACCGGCCCCCGCGATGCACAGGCGACAAAAGCCGCAGGTCATAGGATCACGGCGGATAAGTGCAGAATTATAGACTCCGCCGCAAAGACCCGCCGAGGCGGTCGACCACCGGCCAGAACCCACGGTCAGCCGAGTAGGCGCAATACGAACGAGTTCAGGTGCCAGGAATCTCCGTGCTCGCCATGGCGAGCACGGAGATACAGCACCGGCAACCGGGCCCGGCCAGCCTCCGAGGGGAGGCCCGGCCGATGGGCGGCACAGCACGCCGGGCCGCAGGCCACCGGGCCTCGGGGTGCCAATCCACGACAGGCTCGTCACAGCGAGACCCGGACGTCCCTCGTCGGCGAGTCGCGACCGGTCAACCCGGAGTCGAGGCGACCGTACTGCAGGACGAGCGCCACATGCGGATGATGGCGGACCTCGTCGCGACCAGTCCGCAGCGGTGACACGAGGAGATCGGCCGCGGCTGATCCCGTCACCCACAACGTCATGGAAAGCGCCGACACAGCAGCAGATACCGACGCGGCAAAAGCCGCATATCCAAGGAGTCGGATGCGATGGCAACGGTACGTGCCGCGATCACCCAGGTGGCCTGGACCGGCGACAAGGAGTCGATGATCGCCCGGCACGAGGAGCTGGCCCGCGAGGCGGCGGCCGCGGGCACCCAGGTGATCGGTTTCCAGGAGCTGTTCCACGGCCCGTACTTCGGAGCCGTGCAGGACCAGAAGTACTACGCCTGTGTCGAGTCGATCCCCGGCCCCACGGTCGAGCGGTTCCAGGCCCTGGCCGCCGAGCTGGGCCTGGTCATGATCCTGCCGGTCTACGAGGTTGCCAACGAGGGCGAGTACTACAACACCGCGGCGGTCGTCGACGCCGACGGCAGCCTGCTCGGCAGATACCGCAAGCACCATATTCCGCACCTGCCGGCCTTCTGGGAGAAGTTCTACTTCCGCCCCGGGAACCTCGGCTATCCGGTGTTCGACACCGCGGTCGGCCGGGTCGGCGTCTACATCTGCTATGACCGGCATTTTCCGGAGGGATGGCGGGAGCTGGGGCTGAACAACGCCCAGCTGGTGTTCAACCCGTCGGCGGCCAAGCCGGGCCTGTCGAACCGGCTGTGGGAGATCGAGCAGCCGGCGGCGGCCGCCGCGAACCAGTACTTCGTCGCGGCGAACAACCGCATCGGCCAGGAGGTCGGCGAGTTCGGCGCCGAGGCCCCGCGTTTCTACGGCTCGTCCTATTTCGTCGACCCGCGCGGCCGGTTCGTCGGCGACGTCGCCTCCGCGGACAAAGAGGAGATCGTCATCCGCGATCTCGATCTCGACGAGATCACCCGGGTGCGCAACGACTGGCAGTTCTACCGGGACCGCCGGCCCGACTCCTACCAGCGGTCGGTGATGGCATGAGCTCCCTGCTCATCAGCGGCGGGACGGTCGTCAGCGCCACCGGCACGGCCCGCCAGGACGTCCTCGTCGAGGGCGAGCGGGTCGCCGCCCTGCTGGAACCGGGATCCGCCCTCGCCGCGGCGATACGCACCGGCTCGGCGGTGCCGGACCGGGTCATCGACGCGACCGGCAGGTACGTGATCCCGGGTGGGGTCGACGCCCACACCCACATGGAGATGCCGTTCGGCGGAACATTCGCCTCCGACACCTTCGAGACCGGTACCCGCGCCGCGGCCTGGGGTGGCACGACCACCATCATCGACTTCGTCGTACAGGCCCACGGGCAGCGGGTGCAGGACCAGCTCGCGCTGTGGCACGAGAAGGCCGGCGGCAACTGCGCCGTCGACTACGCCTTCCACCAGATCATCGGCGACGTCGACGACGAGTCACTCAAGGCGATGAGCGAGCTGATCGGCGAGGGCGTCACCAGCTTCAAGCTGTTCATGGCCTATCCGGGGGTGTTCCTCTCCGACGACGGCCAGATCGTGCGGGCCATGCAGACCGCGGCCGGCAACGGCGGGCTGATCATGATGCACGCCGAGAACGGCTCGGCGATCGACGTCCTGGTGCGCCAGGCGCTGGCGGAGGGCCGCACGACGCCGCTCCACCACGGGCTGACCCGGCCCTGGCAGACCGAGCAGGAGGCCACCCACCGGGCGATCATGCTCGCGGACCTCACCGGCGCGCCGCTCTACGTGGTGCACGTGTCGGCCCGGCAGGCCCTGGCGCGCATCGCCGAGGCCCGCGACGCCGGGCAGAACGTGTTCGGTGAGACCTGCCCGCAGTACCTGTACCTGTCGCTGGAGGACCAGCTCGGCGCCCGCGGCGAGCAGTGGGACGACTTCGAGGGCGCCAAGTGGGTCTGCTCCACCCCGCTGCGCTCGCGGGCCGAGGGCCACCAGGACGAGCTGTGGCGTTACCTGCGCACCGGCGACGTCACCGCCGTGTCGACCGACCACTGCCCGTTCTGCATGAAGGACCAGAAGGAGCGCGGGATCGGTGACTTCTCCCGGATCCCGAACGGCATCGGCTCCGTCGAGCACCGGATGGACCTGCTCTTCCAGGGCGTCAGGGACGGCCGGCTGAGCGTGGCGCGGTGGGTCGACGTGTGCTGCACCGCACCGGCGCGCATGTTCGGCCTGTACGGCCGCAAGGGTGTGATCACGCCGGGCGCGGACGCCGACATCGTGATCTACGACCCGGACGGCCACACCTCCATCGGCATCGGCCCGGGCCGTACCCATCACATGAACATGGACCACTCGGCGTGGGAGGGCTTCGAGATCGACGGGCACGTCGACGTCGTCCTGTCCCGCGGCACCGTCATCAGGGACGAGACCGGCTACGTCGGCAGCCGATCGCACGGCCGGTTCGTCCCCCGCGGCCTGTCCCAGAACCTCATCTGAGCTGTGTCTGAGCTGTGTCTGAGCTGTGTTCGGAGGCAAGATCATGGACTTCGGCGTCGTTCTGCAGACCGACCCGCCGGCGTGGCGGGTCGTCGACCTGGCCCGTCAGGCCGAGCTGTACGGATTCAGCCATGTGTGGACGTTCGACTCGCACCTGCTGTGGCAGGAGCCGTTCGTCATCTACAGCCAGATCCTGGCCGCCACCCACCGGGTGACGGTCGGGCCGATGGTGACGAACCCGGCCACCCGCGACTGGACCGTCACCGCCTCCCTGTTCGCGACCCTTAACAGCATGTTCGGCAACCGCACCGTCTGCGGCATCGGCCGGGGCGACTCGTCTGTGCGGGTCACGGGCGGCCGGCCAGCCAGCCTCGCGCACCTGCGCGAGTCGATCGAGGTGATCCGTCCGCTGGCCAACGGCGGGGTCGCCGAATACCAGGGCAGCAAGCTGCGCTTCCCGTGGGGCGGGGAATCCCGGCTGCCGATCTGGGTCGCCGCCTACGGGCCGAAGGCGCTCGCCCTCGCCGGTGAGGTCGGCGACGGGTTCATCCTCCAGCTCGCCGACCCCGACGTCACCGCCTGGTCGATCGCCGCCGTGCGCCGGGCCGCCACCGCCGCCGGACGCGACCCCGCGGCCGTCGCCATCTGCGTCGCGGCGCCGGCCTACGTCACGGACGGCACCGACGCGGGGCTGGCGCACGGGCGCGACCAGTGCCGCTGGTTCGGCGGCATGGTCGGCAACCATGTGGCCGACATCGTGGCCCGTTACGGTGCCGACGGCGCCGCCGTACCCGCCTCGCTTTCCGACTACATCACCGGTCGCGCCGGATACGACTACAACGCACACGGCAAGGCCGGCAACTCCTCCACCGACTTCGTCCCCGACGCGGTCATCGACCGCTTCTGCCTGATCGGCCCGCCGGAAACCCATGTGCGGCGCCTCGCCGAGTTGGCCGCCCTCGGCGTCGACCAGTTCGCGCTCTACCTGCAGCACGATCACAAGGACGCCGTCCTGACCACCTACGGCGAGAAGGTGATCCCTGCGGTCTCCACACGCCTCACCGCCAGGCTCTGAGCTGCGCCCACTCGCCGGTCCGTCGGTGCGGCCCGCGCGCTTCGGCCCACGATTACGGATGTCGCACCGACGTCAAAGGTGAGTATGTATTTACTTATCCTTTGTCTGCAGGCTCAGCTTTCGACACCCTCCACCAGGGCCGAGCCGCGACGCCACCGAGTGGCGCCATTCGCCAGAAACCGGCGTGCCGCGCCACGGGCAAGTTACTTCCCATTCTGGCCGCCTTCAGATCCGCGGCATGGTAACGGGTGGTCCCTCACGGGCCGGCGGTGCGCGCTTCGTCGTCACGGCGCGTGCCGGCCGGGTCGGATCTGTTCTCGACGGCGGCAAGGATGTCCTCGACGGCCGCGAGGGCTTCCGCGTGGCCGACGGTGACGCCCAGCGAGTTCTCCATCATGAATCCTCTGGCGATCATGGTCATCAACACCAGAAGCGCGACCGGGGACACACCGGGGAGGGCGATGTCCTCCCCGGTGGCATTGGCGGCGAGGAACTCCAGCTGCGCCTTGCGGTACTGTTCGGCACCGGCCCATTTCGGGGCCTCGGCATGACAGTCGCCAGGATTTCCGATATGCGACCTGAGGTGAGTCCGCTCGAGACGGTCTGGGCCCACGGACGCGACGTGCCACGTCCTCCGCCCAGGCCGAGAGGACCTGTCGGCGCGGACTTTCCGGCTGAGAGTCCGCGCCCCGGGTGGGTTTCGACGACAGGAACACACCACCGAAGTATCCCGGCCGAGTACCGCTACGCCGGCAGATTTTCCGTCGTCGCGGTGACGGGCCCGATTGCACCCGGAACGTGATTGCCGCCGCCTGCTCGCGTCGATGGCGGCACCAGCAGCGGACCGGCGGACAGCCCGGGTCGACCCGGGCTGTCCGTCACCTCACCCTGTCAGGAGCGACCCTGGGCCGACCGACGGCACCGGCAGATCTCCGCCCGGTGGACGAGAGGCCCCGACGAGACCACCAGGCGGTGCCGCCTGCGTTGGACCTGCCCTCCGGGCACACTCGAGGTCCGCCGGAACACCATTTGCTTTAAAGCAATTTTCTACGGAAGAAAATGGCGTTCTCAGTTAATTGGATCCAGTCCAACTAGCCGCCCGGTTGGTTTGACCGCCAGTCCGACACATGGTGCCGCATGACCTCCACCAGGGGATGTCGATGAGGCCGCCGATGCCGTCACCCACCCGCCAATGGCGGCCTCCGGAGCACCTTTAGCGCCTTGTTCGCAAGGTTTCACCTAGCACGGCACGTCCATCACCCAGCCAGCCACGGTGAACCTTGCGGAATTTGGCACTAGTTCAAGTTCATCCGGGACCTTGCGTCCCGGTTTGGCCAGTCCTAGGCTGCGCTGTGACCTGAGTAAGTGCTCACTGTCGAGGAACGCTCTCACACTCATCGCCAGCGGCGACGAGATGCACAGTCGGCCCGCGCCGACCGAGGTCAGAGTTCGGCGACGCCACATTCATCAGGGGAGGTGCTGTGCTTCTTGCCGGGAAGCTGGTTGTGGTCACCGGCGGCGGAAGTGGCATAGGTGCGGCGCTGGCCGTACGGGCTGCCGTGGAGGGCGCCGGCACCGTCGTGGTCTCCGATGTCAACCTGGCCGCGGCGAAACGAGTAGCCGAGATTGTGGCAGGACAGGGCTGCCGAACGAAGGCCGTCCGCGTGGATGTCGCGGACCGGGCGGACATCGACAGCCTCATCCGCTGCGCCGAAAAGGATTTCGGCCCTGTCGACGTGTTCTGCTCCAACGCCGGGATAGCCGTCGGTGCCGGCCTGGAGGCCCGGCCGCGCCAGTGGGCCGGGACCTGGTCCGTGAACGTCATGGCTCACGTCCATGTCGCGCAGGCACTGCTCCCAGCCATGGTGGACCGCGGCTCGGGTGCATTGTTGATCACTGCTTCGGCCGCCGGGCTGCTCGGTCTCCCGGGCGACGCCCCCTACTCCGTGACGAAGGCTGCCGCGGTTGCCCTGGCGGAATGGCTCGCACTCAGTTACGGCGGCCGGGGTGTTCAGATCAGTGCGCTGTGCCCGCTGGGTGTCAACACGGACATGCTGAGGAACGGATTCGACTCCGGCCACCCGTCTGCGCGGGCGGTGGTGGCGAGCGCCCCGGTCCTGGAGCCCGAACAGGTCGCCCGTTGCGCTTTTCAGGGCCTGGCGGCCAACCGCTTTCTGATCACGCCTCATCTCGAGGTTGACGCGGCATTTGCGGAGAAGGCCGCAGACATCGACGAATGGCTGTCCGGAAGACGGGCATCCCTCTTCTCCGCTGCCAGTCGTACCAGCGGTGGCATCTCGGTCTGACGGGCGCCCTTCCCGATCACCGATTCAGTCGCAGGAACCCGATCTGATCTGCCTCGAGATCTGATCTGCCTCGCACAACGCAGGCAGGAGCACCGGACTCGACCGGCTGACCCACGGACACGATGGAAGTGACCTGTGAAAAACGGCATGAAACCCAGTCGAGACAACGGATGCGACCAGATCGACGGGTCCCGGACACACATTCGGCGACGGGATCAGATTATCGGCGTCAGCCCTTTCGGCCTACCAGATCCCAGGCTGGTCGCCGCGGTCGGTGGCGCGGGAGCGTTGGGTGTGCTCGACCTCGGCCGCGACCCGACCAGGGCGGCCGCCGCCCTGCGCCTGACCTCACGGATTGCCGGTACCTCGTTCGGCATTCGAGTCTCCGAACCTACGCAACTGGCCCGATATTACTTGGCCCAACACGAGGAAAAGATCGACACCGTGTTCTGGTCCGGCGATGCGCTGGCCGGCCCCGATAGCAGGCGTCAGCTTGCCAGGTTGAAGAAAGAGCTTCCCGGCGCCCGGCTCCTGATCGAGATCACTAGCCTCAGTGAAGCGGCAGCAGCGGTGGACGCGGGTGCCGACGGATTTCTGGCACGGGGCAGCGAGGCCGGCGGTCGAATCGGCGAGCTCTCCTCCTTTGTCCTGCTGCAGCAGATTCTGGAAGCGGACCAGTTATGCCGCGGAAGTTCCTCGCTGCCGGTGTGGTGCTGGGGCGGCGTGGGCTTACGGACGGCGGTGGCCGCAGTGGTCGGAGGCGCCGTCGGGGTGGTTCTGGATACCCAACTCGCGCTGCTTCGACAAGCCTCGACGCCGGTGCCCACCGCAGCCGCGCTGCGCAGGATGGACGGCACCGAGACCGTGATTACCGGCGGTCATCGTGTCCACCAGTCGGCGACTGCGAGGCGAACCAGGGGAAACGCTGAAAGCTGGCCCACCGAGGTGGTTGTCTCCAGCCTGGGCGGCGATGACCCCGACCTGCAGCTCCTGCCAGTGGGCGAGGACGTGTTCCTCGCCCGGGAGTTCGCCGCCCGGTTCGGGACGGTGGCAAAGGTGGTCCAGGCGATCCGTCAGGAGCTCGGCACCGCCGCGGGCACGGTGGGTGGCGGTGTCTCGGAGGCCGTCTTCTCCGGAGAGTCGCCCCTGTGCCGCGCACTGGGAATCACGAGGCCGGTCGCGCAGGGACCGATGACCAGGGTGAGCGACCGCCCCAGCTTTGCGCAAAGGGTCGCGGATGACGGGGCTCTTCCCTTTCTCGCGCTCGCGTTGGCGAACGGAGAGCAGTCCCGCCAGCTGCTGACCGAGACCCGAGATCTGCTTGGTGAGCGGCCCTGGGGAGTCGGTCTGCTGGGGTTCGCTCCCGAGGACCTGCGCACGGCCCAGCTGGAAGCCGTCCGCGATATCCGTCCTTCCTGTGTGATTGTCGCGGGTGGCCGGGCCGCTCAGGCCGCCGATCTTGAGGAAATCGGGATTCCGACTTTCCTGCACGTTCCGTCGCCGGTACTCCTCCGCCAGTATCTGGCTGCCGGCTGCCGGCGCTTTGTCTTCGAAGGCTCCGAGTGCGGTGGCCATGTCGGCCCGCGCGCAAGCTTCCCGTTGTGGGAGGCTCAGATTTCGGTGCTCCTCGACCACATCGGCGCGTCCTCGGCCGGTGTGGACCCGTCCACGGACATCCAGATCCTGTTCGCCGGCGGTGTGCACGATGCCCGTTCGGCGGCGATGGTGGCCGCGATGGCGCGTCCGCTGATCGACCGCGGCGTCGGCGTTGGTGTGCTCATGGGCACGGCCTACCTGTTCACCGAGGAGGCCGTGGAACACGGGGCCATCCAGGAGGAGTTTCAACACCAGGCGGTGGCGGCGGGAAGGACCGCGCTCCTGCGGACCGCCCCGGGTCATGTCACCCGCTGTGTGGAGAGCCCGTACGTTGACCGCTTCCGGGCCGAGAACAACGAGTTGCGTGCGCAGGGCCTGGCCGATGAGCAGATCTGGGAACGACTGGAACAGCTGAACATCGGTCGGCTCAGGGTGGCCAGCAAAGGGCTGGAACGACGCGGCGACAGCCTGGTTTCGGTCGGCCGGGAGCAGCAGCGCGACGAGGGACTCTTCATGGCCGGGCAGGTCGCTGTCCTCCGGTCGACGACCACGACAGTCCGGATGCTCCACGAAAGCGTCACCGAAGGCGCACGCCTGTACCTCCACGACCAGGCTCGCCGGCTGCGGGCGGAGTACGGTCTGGCGGACCCGCCGACGGCCCTCGGTGCTGGACCGCTGGACATCGCGGTCGTCGGAATGGCGTGCGTCCTGCCGGGCGCGCCCGACGTGGCCACCTACTGGTCCAATGTGGTTGCCGGCAAGGATTCCGTGACCCCTGTTCCGGCGGACCGCTGGGACACCGAGATCTATTTCGACCCACAGGCCAGTGGGCCGAGCGGGGAGAGAACCCGCTCGAAATGGGGCGGCTTCCTGCCGCGGATCCCCTTCGATCCCCTGCGCTACGGAATCCCGCCCTCCGCGTTGGCGAGCATCGAGCCGGTCCAGGTCCTCGCGCTGGAAACCGCGCGCCGTGCCCTCGAGGACGCCGGGCTGGACGCGGACGAGGTCGATCACACACGGACCGGAGTGGTCTTCGGAACCGAGCCCAACAGTGACCTTTCCGCGGCGCTGACCCTGCGTGCGCTGCTGCCGGCATATTTCGGAGAGGTACCCGCGGAGCTCGACGATCTGCTTCCCCGGGTGACGCCCGAGACCTTCACCGGCATTCTCGGCAACATCATTGCCAGCCGGATCTCGAACAGGCTCGATCTGGGCGGGCCGGCCTACACCGTGGACGCCGCCTGTGCCTCGTCCCTGGCCGCGTTGGACATGGCCTGCAAGGAGCTTCGGTTCGGCGGCGCCGACGTGATGATCTGCGGTGGCGCCGACCTGCACAACGGCATCTTCGACTATCTGATGTTCTCCTCGGTGGGCGCGCTCTCGCCGACCGGTCGAGCCAGGCCCTTCGCCGCCGAGGCGGATGGAACGACCCTGGGCGAGGGGGTCGCCTGCGTCGTCCTGAAGCGGCTCGCCGACGCCGAACGCGATGGTGACCGCGTGTACGCCGTGATCAAGGGAGTCGGCGCGGCCAGCGACGGGCGTTCGCTCGGCCTCACCGCCCCGCGCCCGCAGGGCCAGCGGCTGGCGCTCGACCGTGCGTACCGCGCGGCCGGCGTCTCACCCGCCCAGGTGGGTCTGGTCGAGGCCCACGGAACCGGGACGGTTGTCGGCGACCGCACCGAGATCGATGCCCTCACGGAGGTGTTCACCGAGGCTGGGGCCGCCGCCGGCTCCTGCGCCCTGGGGTCCGTCAAATCCCAGATCGGGCACACCAAGACCGCGGCTGCCCTCGCCTCCCTCGTGAAGGTCTCCCTGGCGCTACATCACGGAGTACTGCCGCCGACCCTGCACATCAGTGCGCCCAACCCGGCGTGGGCTCCCGACGTCAGCCCGTTCGTCTTCTCGGACACGGCGCGGCCCTGGTCCCCGCCGGCGTCCGAACGGGTCGCCGGGATCAGCGCCTTCGGCTTCGGCGGGGCGAACTACCACGCCGTGCTCACTGGCCACCCGGATGCGGTGGACTCCCGGCACGCCCTCGAGGAGTGGCCGGCTGAGCTGCTGCTCTTCCGGGGCGCTGACCTGGCGGCGGCGCTACACGCCGTCTCGGAGCTGCGGAACCTGCTGGCCACGAACGACGCCCAGGGCCGGCCATGGCCGCTGCGTGACATCGCAGCCACCGTGGCGATGGCCCAGGCCCGACAGGGCCGGGTCCAGATCGCCGTCGTCGCCCGCGACCTCGATGACTGCGCGCGTCTGCTGGCGCTGGCGGCGAGCGGCGGATCGGATCCACGCGGCGGGCTGTTCGTGGCGGACGGATCGCTCCCCGACGGGCCGCCCTCCGGCAAGGTGGCCATGCTCTTCCCGGGGCAGGGAAGCCAGCGACCGGGCATGCTCGGCGAGCTGTTCGTGGCGTTCCCCGAGCTGCGGGACTATCTGCGGCTGGGGCAGGCGTGGGAGGGCGCCATCCTGCCGCCCTCGCACTTCGACGCGGCTGAAGGCGCGGTGGCAGGCGCAGTGGCAGGCGCGGCGGAGCGGCTGAAGGACACCCGGATCGCGCAGCCCGCGCTCGGCGTCGCCGGTCTCGGGATGTACCACCTGCTGTCCCGGCTGGGCCTGACACCGGACCTGGCGGCCGGTCACAGCTACGGCGAGCTGGTGGCGCTCTGCGTGGCGGGCGCCTTCGACGCCGAGACCCTGCTCGAGCTTTCCGCCGCGCGGGGCGAGGCGATCGTCGCCGCCGTCAGCGGACATCCGGCCGCCGAGGGCGCAGAGCCCGACCAGAGCGCAGAACCCGACCAGGGCGCGATGGCCGCCGTCCGCGCCACCGTCACGGCCGCGACGTCGGTGCTGGCCGCCGACCAGCTCGCAGGCAGGGTGGTCCTCGCCAACCACAACGGTCCCGACCAGGTCGTGATCTCCGGGCCGACAGCGGATGTCGAAACGGCGATCAGGCTCCTTCGCGAGGCTGGGCACAGCGCTGTCCGGCTGCCCGTCGCGTGCGCCTTCCACAGCCCGCTCGTCGCTGACGCGGGCAAGGTCTTCGCCGCGGCGCTGAAGCAGGCCCGCGTCACCGCCCCCGGGCTCCCTGTCTGGTCGAACCGCACGGCTGCCCCCTACCCGGCCACGGACGGGACCGGCGACGCCGTACGGGTCGAGCTCGGCGCACAGATCGCGGCGCCGGTGCGGTTCGTGGAACAGATCGAGGCGATGTACGCCGCGGGCGCGCGGGTGTTCGTGGAAGCCGGACCCGGCCGGGTGCTCACCGGCCTGGTCACCTCGATCCTCGCCGACCGGCCGCACGCGGCGGTCGCCTGCGACGGGCGTCGGGGCGGGCTGACCGGCTTCCTGGACGCGGTCGGAGCGCTCGCCGTCGCGGGCGTGCCCCTGCGCACGGACTGGCTGGTCGACGGCCGCAACGCGGTCGACCGCACCGCGACGATGCCCCCTGACCGCCACCGGTGGAGCGTCGACGGGCGCAGCATCTGCCTCGCGGACGGGAAGCCGGTGCCCGGCGGCCTGGTCCCCGCCCGGCGAGTCCAGCTGTCCCCGAGCGGCGCGCCCGCCGCCGCGTTCCCCGGCGCGCCCACCGCGCCCGCGCCTGGGGCTCTGGTCAGCCAGTTCCTGCAGACCGCGCGGGACAACCTCGCCGGGCAACGGGACGTGTTGCTGTCCTACCTCGGCGTGGATGCCGCGCCGGCTCCGCGGAGCCGTACCCTCGCCGAGCTTCTGCCCGCTCCAGCGCTGCCCGGCCAGACCGTCGAGAGCCCTGGCACCAGCGGAGCGCCGTGGGCCGCCGTGACGACGACGCCGGCAGTGGCACCAGCCGCGGTGCCGGTGCAGGCACCCGTGCCAGTGCCAGTGCCAGTGCCGGCGGCGGTGGCGGTGGCGGTGGCGGTGGCGGTGGCGGTGGCGCCGGATGTCACGACGGCCGTGGTCAATGTCATCGCGGAAGGCACCGGCTACCCACCGGACATGATCGAGATCGACCTCGATCTCGAGACCGACCTGTCGGTGAACTCCCTCAAACGCACCGAACTCGCCGGCACGCTCGCGGAGCAGTTCGGGTTCGCCGACCGCAGCGGCGGCGTCGACGAACTGAGCCGCCTGCGCACCGTTCGCGGCATCGTCTCCTGGATCACCGACCAGACCGCCGCGCCGTCCGCACCATCTCCCTCCCCCACGATCCAGGCCGATCCCCCCGGCCGGGCACGCGGCAGGAGCCCACAGCGCTTCATGATCACGCGGCAGCCGTCGCCGGCGGCACCGGGTCAGGCTGATCTGGCCGGAACTTCCTGGGTGGTGATCGGGCGCGGCCCCGAGCCGGCCATCGAGACCTCCGTCGCGGGCCGGCTGGTCGAACTCGGTGCGCGGGTCAGTTCCCGGGTGGGCGAGGACCTCGACGCCGCCGACCTGAGCGCGTTCGACGGCGTCCTGTACCTGGCCGGGTGGGGCGGCGACCTGGGCGGGCCGGAGCTGCCGGGCGCCTTCGGATCGCTGCGCAGCGCGCTCCGCGGGCGTCTGCGCTGGCTGCTGGCCGTGGCACCCGCCGGCAGCACCCGCACAGCGGGCCTGCGCGGGCTGTTCCGCACGATCAGCCGGGAGTACCCGGCGATCGCCGTCCGGCTGCTGGAGGCCGGGCCGGACGCGGTACCGAGGCTCGGGGATCTCGTGGTGGCCGAGCTGAACGAGCCTCCGGGACCCGCCGCGGTCGTCTTCCACGACGGGGCGCGGCGCGAGACCGAGGCGCTGACGGCGGTCGGTGCCGGGCCGATGGCGTCGGTCGGTGCGGGACCTGCCGACGACGGCGCGGCCGAGGCCGCCGCGCTCGGCCTGGACCGGGACGCCGTCGTCATCCTCATCGGCGGGGCCCGGGGCATCACGGCGGGCTTCACGACGCTGCTCGCGGGCGCGGGCCGATGCCATCTCGAGCTCGCCGGCAGCACCCCCGCGCCGGCGGACGACGAGGACCCGCGGCTGGCGGCGGCGGTCGACCAGCAGGCACTGATCAGGATCCTGAGCGGCCTGGGGCAGGAGAGCCCGGGTGAGGTGGCCCGCAGGGCACGGCTGGTGCTGGCGCAGCGGGAGATCCGGGCCACGCTGGCCGAGGTCGGCGCCCGCGGCGGGCAGGCCGAATACCACCGGCTCGACGTCCTGGACACCGAGGCGGTCCATCAGTTCATCAAGCAGGTCCACGCCCGTCACGGCCGGATCGACGCGGTCGTCTACTCCGCCGGGATCATCGCCGATCGACTGATCGCGGACAAGGAACCCGAGGCGTTCCGACGGGTCTTCGAGACCAAGGTCACCGGTGCCCGCACGGTGCTCGCAGCGCTGGGCGAGCTTCCCTTTCCGCCGCGGGCGGTGGTGTTCTTCGGCAGCATCGCCGGCGTGCTCGGCAACCGAGGCCAGAGTGACTACGCCGCAGCCAACGACGCGCTCGAGACGCTGGGCGCGGACTGGCAGGCCCGAACCGGCCTGCGGGCGCTCACGGTCCACTGGGGCCCCTGGGCTCCGGACCCGCGGCACCCCGGAATGGTCAGCTCCGACCTGGAGAAGGACTTCGTCCGGCGCGGCGTGGACCTGATCGACCCCGACGAGGGCCACCGAAGCCTCCTGCGGGAGCTGGCCTGGGGGCCCCGTGACATCTGCGGTGTCGTGTACACGGCTTCCGGCTGGTAGGCGATGTCCACTACTTCGACGCCCACAGCCGCCACACCCACAGCCGCCACACCTCCGGGCGCCTCGTCGGACTGGCGGCAGCCGCCGATCGCGGTGGTCGGCATGGCGGTGCTCCTGCCCGGAGCCCCGGACCTGGACACATACTGGCGGAACCTGCTGGCCGGCACGGACGCCATCACCGAGGTGCCGCCGAACCGCTGGGATCCGGCACTCTACGACCCGCGGGGAGCGACCGGCAGGCCCAGCGCCGACAGGATCTACTGTCGGCGCGGCGGGTTCGTCGACGAGTTCGCCGACGCCGATCCGCTCCGCTTCGGCATTCCGCCGCACGAGGTGGAGAGCATCGAGCCCGACCAGCTCATCGCGCTGCGCGTCGCGGCGGCCGCGATCGACGATGCCGGTGGCATCGAACGGCTGGGCGATCTGCGACGGACCGGCGTCGTGCTCGGCCGCGGCGGGTATCTCAGCCCCGGCTTCGTCCGTCTCAATCACCGGGTACGAACCGCCCGCCACCTGGTCGACACGGTCAGCGCCCTGCTCCCCGACCTCGACAGTGATGATCTCGAGAGGATCCGCGCGGCGTTCCTCGAGCCGCTCGGCCCCGAGGCGCCGGAGTCGGCCATGGGCATCGTCCCGAATCTGGCCGCCTCCCGGATCGCCAACAGGCTGAATCTCGGCGGCCCGGCGTTCACCGTCGACGCGGCCTGCGCCTCCTCGCTGGTCGCCGTGGACAGCGCTGTGTCCGCGCTGGCTTCGGGGCGGTGCGACACGATGCTGGCCGGCGGCGTCCACCACTGTCATGACATCACCCTGTGGAGTGTGTTCACGCAGCTGCGGGCCTTGTCGAGGACCCAGCGCAGTCAGCCGTTCGACCGGAACGCGGACGGGCTTCTCATCGGCGAGGGCACCGGAATGGTCGTCCTGCGGCGGCTGGCCGACGCGCGGCGGGACGGGGACCGGATCTACGCGGTGATCCGCGGCACCGGCGTGTCGAGTGACGGGCGCGGCGGCGGGCTGGTCAGTCCCGATCCGGCCGGGCAGGCGGCCGCCGTCGAACGGGCCTGGGACGCCGCCGGCCTCGACCCACGCGCCGCCGGCGCGGTGGGCCTGATGGAAGCCCACGGAACGGGCACCCCGACCGGGGATGAGGCTGAGCTGGCAACCCTGGCCCAGGTCTTCGGTGGCCCCGTCGACGGTGATCCGGACGAGACCCGGCTCGCCGCGCTCGGCTCGGTCAAGGCGATGATCGGGCACACCATGGCGGCCGCCGGCATCGCCGGACTGGTGAAGGCCGTGCTGGCGCTGCACCACCGGGTCCTGCTGCCGGCGGTGAACTGCGCCGAGCCGCATCCGGCGCTCACCACCACCCGTTTTCGGCTGTTACCCGCCCCGGTGCCGTGGGAATCCGCGGGCGTGCGCCGCGCCGGCGTCAACGCGTTCGGGTTCGGCGGTACCAACGCGCACGTGGTGCTGGAGGAGTCCCCCGTCGCCGCGCCGCCCGCTCCGGACCCGGCCCCAGGCACGAGCCCGCGGGCGAGGGAGAGGGCGAGCCTTCTCAGCGCGGTGGCCGAGCCCGAGGTGGTCCTGAGACTGGCCGCGGCGACACCGGACGAGCTGGCGGTCATGCTCGAGGTCGAGGACGAGACGCTGCGGCGCGACGCGGTGGGCACGCCCGCCTTCACCGGCGTCGGGGCACGGCTCGGTCTGGTGAACCCGACCCCGCGACGACTCGCCGCCGCCCGGCACGCGGCCGGCGGTATGCGGCTGGGGACGTGGCAGGCGTGGCGCGGCCGCGGCGAGGTCTGGGCCAGTGCGGAACCGCTGGCAGGGGGGCCCGGCGCCGGCCGTACCGCGTTCGTCTTCCCCGGGCTCGAACCGGAGTTCTCGCCACAGATCCACGATGTCGCCGGCCGTTTCGGGTTCTCCCTGCCGCCGGACCTCTCCGCCGCGGCGCTGGGCACACACGGTACGAGCGTCCTGCTGGTCAGCCGGGTGCTCGACCGGGTGCTGCGGCGGATGCGCATCGAGCCCGACGCCCTCGCCGGGCACAGCATCGGCGAGTGGAGCGCGATGTTCGCCGCCGGAATGTTCGACGAAAGCGAGGCGGACGCCAGCGTCTTCGCCGCCGATCCGTACGACGGGGACGTTCCGCAGGTCGACTACGCCTCGCTGGCCTGCTCGAGCGACGATGCCCGGAAGTTCATAGCCGACTTTCCGGGCGTGGTCCTCTCGCACGACAACGCGCCGCTCAGCACGGTTGTGTGTGGCCCGCCGGCGGCGATCGAGCGACTCGCCGAACGGCTGCGGCGGAAGAACGTCGTCGTCCAGATAATGCCTTTCCGCTCCGGATTCCACACGCCCATGCTGCGGCCCTATCTGCCGGCGCTGCAGGCGCGGACGGATCGTCTCCGTATTCGCCAGGCGGCGCGGGTGGAGCTGTGGTCGGCGACCACCGGCGCGCCGTACCCCGCCGATCTGACCGCCGTCCGTGAGCTGTTCATCCGCCATCTGGTCGAGCCCGTCCTGTTCCGGCAGACGATCGAGGCCATGTACGCGGCTGGCGTCCGGGTGTTCATCCAGGTCGGACCGGGCAGGCTGGGTGGGCTGATCGACGGGGTGCTGGAGGATCGGCCGCATCTGACCATCCCGGCGAACTCCGCCCACCGGGACGGGATCGGCCAGCTCCGCCGGGTCGCGGTGGCCCTCTGGGTCGAACACGGCAACCCCGACTTCGCTGTGCTGGACGGACCGGCGGGTGCGTCCGACCCGGGCGGTCGAACCGCCCTGGTACGGCTCGCCCTGGGCGCGGAGGTCGCCGCCGTCGACCCGACGCGGCTGCCGCGCGTCGGGCCACCCACGGCCGGGCCGGGACAGACCGCGACGGCGATGGCCGGGCACCCGCTGGCGGCCTGGGCGGACCGGGATCCGATGGCCAGACAGATTCTGGACCTGATCACCGACACCGCCGACACCGCCGCCGCCCTGCTGGCACACACGCACACGAACACCACCGAACCGGTGCCGGTGCCGGACGTCGGCCACGCCGCCGGCCCCGCGGGCTCCACGGGCGTACTGCGTGAGGAGCCCTCCGGGCAGGGATGGACGTCGACCCTGCGGGTCTCGGTGGCCGCCATGCCCTACCTGCTTGACCATTCCATGACCCCGCAGCCGCCCTCCTGGCCGGATCTGGAGGACAGCCGGCCGGTGGTGGCGGCGACGACCATCGTCCGGCTGATGGCGGACTACGCGGCGCAGGCGTCGGGACGGATTCCGGTCGGCGTCTACGACACGCGTTTCGACTCCTGGCTGCGCGCGGATCCGCCGGTCGACGTCGCCGTCAGTGTGCGGCCCGAGGCCTCGGACCGGTTCCGGGTGACCTTCGCCGGCTACGCGAGCGGGCTGGTCCGGGTGGCCGACGCGTATTCCGACGTGCGGCCGCCGCGGTGGCCGGTGGACCACGACACCGAGCAGGCGCCCACCATCACCGGTCGAGATCTGTACCGGACACGGATGATGTTCCACGGGCCGGCTTTCCAGGCCGTGACCACCTTCCTGGGTTACGGCCCCTCCCACGTGCGGGCGGTGCTGCGAGGCACCGGCACGCCGGGAGCGCTGCTGGACGCCGCCGGCCAGTTGCTCGGCTACTGGATCAGGATGCGGGAGAAGGACCGGTTCGTCATGTTCCCGGTGCGGTTCGGGGCCATCGAGTTCCACGGCCCCGAACCGGCACGAGGGACCCCGGTCACCTGCCACGTCTGGGTCCGCGAGATCGACGGCGCCCAGGTCGATGCCCACATGCAGCTCGTCGAAGGCAACCAGGTCTGGGCCGTGGTCCACGGCTGGGTGGACCGGCGGTTCGACCTGCCCGCCGAGCTGGACGAGGCCTTCCGCTGGCCGGAGCTGCACCCCCTTTCCCGGCAGGATCCGGACGGCTCCGTCGTCGCCACCGAGCGCTGGGCGGATCTCGCCGTCCGGGAGATGGTGCTGAGCCGGTACATCGGCGCGGCCGAGCGGCCGGAGTACGAGCTGACGCCCCCGCGCCAACGCCGGGAATGGCTGCTGCGGCGGATCGCGGTGAAGGACGCCGTTCGCGGCGAGCTGTGGAAGGCCGGGCGCCGGGAGGTCTTCCCCGTCCAGATCCGGGTGACGGACCGCGTCGAGCCACCGGACCGGGACGCCGCCGCCGAGGTCACGGTGGCCGGAGTCCACGGCTACCCCCTGCCGCCCTTCGCCGTCTCGGTCACGAGCACTCCGGACGAGGCGAGGGCGATCGCCCAGCCTGCGGCCACCGAAGAAGACAGGCACAACGAGACGTATGCGATGTCAAGGAGAACCGAGGCGTGATGACAAATAACAGTCCTGCCAGCCAGGTGCTGACCGAAATCAACGACATGATCAATAAAATCATCCGTAAATACGGCTCACCGCCCACCCAGGTCACCATGGACACGTACTTCCACAGCGATCTCGAACTGGAGAGCATCGACCTGGTGACGCTTGGCGGCCTGCTGGCCGAACGTTACGGCGACCATGTCAGCATGGCCGAGTTCCTCGCCGAGAAGGAACTCGGTGAGGTCATCGCCCTGCGCGTCGGCGAGCTGGTCGACTATGTCACCACCCGGATCAGCACTTCCGCGACCGCGGGCTGAGATGCCGACGATTCACGTCAACGGCGGCGATATTCACTACCTGCACGCGCCGGGGCGCGGTGACGGCCCGGCGCCGACGCTGGTCTGCGTACACGGGCTGGGAACCGACAGCCTGGCCAGTTTCTACCTGACCCTGGCAGCTCCCCTGACCGCCGCCGGCATCAACATGATCTTTTACGATCTGCGTGGCCATGGCAACAGCGAACGGCCCGCGAGCGGGTACCGCGTGCACGACTTCGTCGCCGACCTCGACGGGCTCCTCACCGCGCTCGACGTGCCGTCCCCGGTGCACCTGGTCGGCAACAGCTTCGGCGGCACGATCGCCTTCGCGTTCGCCGCGGCACACCCCGACAGGACAGCCAGCATCGTGTCGATCGAGTCGGAACCGCCCACCACGGCCTGGGCTGACCGGGTCGGCCAGGTCCTGGAGAACACCAGGCAGGAGCTCGCCCGCGAGGAGACCTACCAGCTGATCTCGGCGACCTTCGGTGATCACCATGCCCGGCTGTCACGGCAGGCCTTCCGGCGCCTGCAGGAGACGACGATGGCCGAGGAGATTCCGGCCGGCCCCTTCCTGGACCTGGTGGACCTGGGCCGGATCAGGGTGCCGGTCCTGAGCATCATCGGCAGCGACGGCTTCCAGTCCGAGGACCCGTTCCTGCTGGAAGGCCTGCTGCCGAACTGCCGCACGGTCGTCCTGCAGGACCAGGACCACTCCGTGCTCGTCGAGGCGCACCGGCGGGTGCGGGATCTGCTCCTCGACTGGATCTTCTCCCAGAACTCGGTCGCCGCCGGGCCCGGTGGTCGGACGTGAGTACCTTCCTGCTGGTCGTTCCACCCCTCACGGGTCACATCACCCCACTGGTCGCCGTGGCCGAGCAACTGGGTCTTCTCGGGCACCGGGTCGTCTGGTCCGGCGACCCGGCACCGATCAGAGAGCTGGCCGGCCCGACCGCGGTGGTACACCCCGCGCTCGCGGGCAACGTCGGCGCCGCCAGCCGCGGCGCCGACCTGCGGGGATACGCCGCCGCGCAGGCGCTCTGGGAGGACTACCTCATCCCGCTGGCCGCCGCCACCCACGAGTCGGTGGCCGAGGCGGCCAAGCGGTTCGACGCCGACCTCGTCGTCGCCGACATGCAGGCGCTGGCCGGCCCGCTCGCCGCGGCCCGCCTGGGGATCCCGTGGGCCACCTCGGCCTCCACCTCGGGCTCGTTGGGAGACATGTTCGCCGCCACGCCCAGGATCCGGCAGTGGCTCGACGGACTGTTCACGGACCTGATCGCACGGCTGCCCGGCGACGCGGCCACGACGCTGACCCCCGCGACCCTGGAACGTTCCCCGCATCTGGTTCTCGCCTTCACCACGGAGGCTCTCGCCGGCACGGTGCAGGTCGCGGGGCCACCGCCCGCCTGGATCGGCCCCGCGCTGCGCAGGCAAGACCGGTCGCAGGACGACCCGAAGCCAGCCAACCCCTTTCCCTGGGCACGGCTCGACGCCCGGCGGCCGTTGATCACCGTCAGCCTGGGCACGGTCAACAACCGGGTCGGCGGGCCCTTCCTACGGGCCTGCGCGCAGGCCCTGGGCCAGCTCGGCGACCGCGTCCAGGGCGTGTTGGCCGACCCGCTCGGCGCGGTCGACGCCGTCCCCGACAACGTCCTCACCTGGGGGCACCTACCCATGCTGGCTCTGCTGCCGCGCACGGCAGCGGTCGTCTGCCACGCGGGTCACAACACCGTGTGTGAGGCGCTCACGCACGATCTGCCGCTGGTCGTCGCGCCGATACGCGACGACCAGCCGGTCGTCGCCCAGCAGGTGGTCGACGCGGGCGCCGGCATCCGGCTGCGTTTCGCCAGGGCGACCCCGGACCTGATCGCGGACGCCATCGTCGCCGTCCTGCGGGAGCCTGGCTACGGGCTCGCGGCCCGGCGGATCGGTGCCTCGTTCCGGCGGGCCGGCGGCGCCGTGGCCGCCGCGGATCTGCTGGTGCGCCTCGTCGACGCGGGCACCCCGGTCCGATGAACGCCCAGGCGCACGACCTTCGCCTGCCGCGGCATCGCCCACACAGCCCGCTGCGGCTGGCCCTCAGCTACACCACCGGCTTCCGGCTTCGGCTGGCGGTCGGCAGCGTCCTCACCCTGGCGGGAACAGCGTTCTCCCTGGCCCAGCCGCTCATCGCGCAGCGCATCCTGGACCGACTCGCTCGCGACCAGCCGATCGTCACCCTGCTGGCGCTGCTCGCCGGGGCGGTCGCCCTCGGGACGGTCATCGCCGCGCTGGGCTACTTCGTCGTCGAGTCGGTCGGCGAATCCGTGGTGCGAACCGTCCGGCGGCTGCTGGCGCAGCGCATCCTGCGGCTGCGGACACCGGTGTTCGACGACGTCGAGGCGGGGGATCTCATCTCCCGCCTGGTCGCGGACACAACCCTGCTGCGCCAGGTCACCACCCAGGCCATGGTGGCGTCGATCACCGCGACGATCGGCCTGGTGGGCTCACTAGTGATCATGGGCCTGATCGACTACATGCTCCTGGCTGTCACCCTGACGGCCGTCGTGACCATGAGCGTCGTGGTGCGCTGGTCCGCCGTCAGGATCGGACGCGCGTCGGGAAAGGCCCAGGAGGCCGTCGGCTTCATGGCGACCCTCCTGGACCGCGACCTCGGAGCCTTCAGGACGGTCAAGGCCGCCGGAGCCGAGCAGAACGAGATCGGCCTGCTGACCGCCGCAGCCGACACCGCGTGGCGGCGCGGCCTGCGGGTGGCCGGATGGCAGGCCGCCAGCGGGGCGTCCACGAGCCTCATCCTGCAGACGTCGTTCCTCGCCGTCCTGGGAGTGGGCGGCGCCCGGGTGACCGCCGGAAAGCTGACCCTCGCGGACCTGATCGCCTACCTGCTCTACATGTTCTTCCTGACCCAGCCGGTCATGACCCTGGCGGGCGCCTGGGGCCAGCTCAAGGTCGGCAGCGCCGCCATCGCACGCGTCCAGGCCGTCCTGGCCCTCGCCGTCGAACCCGTGGGAACGGAATCCGCGGCGCCCGGCCCCGACCGAAGCCGTGCGAGCGTTTTCTTCGAGAATGTCGTGTTCACCTACCGAGCGGGGCTGCCGACCGTGCATCGCGGCGTGACGTTCGCCGTTCCCGCGGGAAGAATGACCGCGGTCGTCGGCCCGTCCGGAGCCGGGAAAACCAGCCTCTTCGCACTCCTCGAACGCTTCTACGAAATACAGTCGGGTCGCATACTCGTGGACGGGATGGATATTCGGGAATGGCCGCTCGCGGACCTGCGGCGGGCGATCGGCTATGTGGAGCAGGAAAGCCCGGTACTCGCGGGGACGCTGCGGGAGAACCTCACCCTGGGACTCGCCGGCATCAGTGACGGGCAGCTGTGGGAGATCGTCCACCTCGCGCAGCTCGGCGACGTCGTCCAGGCGCTTCCCGGCGGCCTGGACGGCTGGATCGGCTACCGCGGCGGCAGCCTCTCCGGCGGTCAACGGCAGCGGATCGCGATCGGCCGGGCGCTGCTGCGTCGCCCCCGGCTGCTGCTGCTGGACGAGGCGACCTCGGCCCTGGACGCGACCAACGAGGCGGCGCTGCGTGCCACCATCGCCGCCGCCTCGGAGGTGACGACAGTGATGGTCATAGCCCACCGGCTGTCAACCGTCGTCGAGGCCGGCCAGATCCTCGTCATGGAATCCGGACGGGTGCGCGCCTGCGGCACCCACCGGGAACTGCTCGACTTCGATCCGGTCTACCAGGAGCTCGCGAGAACGCAGCTGCTCATCCCGACCTGAATGAATCCGATGGGAAGGTGCCGTGACCAGCATCGACGATGCCGAGCCCACCACGCGTGACCGTCTGCTCGACGCCGCCGAACGGCTACTGCTCGAGGAGGGCTACGCGGCTGTCACCTCACGGCGGGTCGGCGCCCACGCCGGGCTGACCCCGCCGCTGGTGCACTACTACTTCCGCACCATGGACGACCTGTTCCTGGCGATGTTCCGCCGCCGCGCGGACGCCGGCCTCCAGCTGCTACACGAACTGGTCCGCTCCCGCCCGACGCTGCGCGAGCTGTGGGACCTGCGCGAGGTGGGCGTCATCACGAGCACTCGCTTCAACCTGGAGTTCATGGCTCTGGCCAACCATCGCAAGGCGATCCGCGCGGCGATCGTCGAGTACTACCAGCGATACCGCCAGCTTCAGCTCGACGCCTTCACCGCGGCACTGGCCGATCTGCGCGTCCCGCCGGACCTCTGCCCACCACCGGTGGCGCATCTGGTGATGCTCGGCGTCACCCAGCTGATCGCCATCGACGCGGAGCTCGGCCTGGGTTCGGATTACGAGAGTGTGCTCGACTTCATCAACCGGCACACCGACGGTCTCGCCCAGGGATTTGTTCCCCGCCGGGTCCCTTCGGCTCGCTAGCCGAAGGCGCGGACGGCGTCGTACATCAGCTGGGCGGCGCGCTGGCAGGTGACCTTCACCCCGAACCAGATCACCTGCGGTTCGCCGGCCGACCCGCAGGTCGCGCGCAGGTCGGTGAGGAACTGGTTGTCGATCGCGAGCCTGCGCTGCTGGGTGGGGTCGACCTTCGGGCCGTTCAGGAAGTTGCGGTAACCGAAGTCGTGGCGCAGGCACGGGCCGGCGAACAGGGCGTCCACCTCGGGCGGGGTCGGGCCGCTGCAGCCGTCGGTCGTCCACACCAGCTCACCGCCGGCCGGGCCGGCCGCCCGGGCGTCGCGCACGACGACGAAGTCCGCCAGCGGGAGCCCGTACACGCTGGGCACGTCGACCGCGGGCACCTCCCCGCCGGGTGACTCGTGGGTGTCGGTGTCCTCCCCCGTGACGTACACGGCGCCGCCCTGGAAGTAGCTGACGCTGTCCGCGCCTGCGGCCGGGCGGGGGTCCAGAAGCGGGTAGCCGAGCGGGCCGTCCGCGCCGCCGCGGTCCGCCCAGGCGTCGGCAGCGGGCTCGGTGACGACGTGGGTGCCGGTCGACGGGCTGGTGGCGATCGTGCCGTTCTCGAACCGCTGGGTCGAGCCGACGCCGGCTCGCGTCGCGTCGTCGACGGGACGTCCCAGTGCGCCGGTGGTGCCACCGAGCTGGGCGTAGCGGGTGTAGATCTGCCCGCAGACGTCGAAGTCGCCGACCTGGTGGCAGGTGTCACCGCCCGCCGCGGGCGTCGCGGGCCGCGTTGTCGGATCGGCCGACGGGTCGGCGTCCGGCTCCGCGGGACCGCCCGGATCCGCGGAGTCGATCAGATCCGCGTCAACCGTTGTCCGGGGCGGATCCGGCCGGCTCGTCGGCTCCGTTCCCGCCGGGGTCATCGACGGCGACGGCTCGCCGGCCTGCAGACCAGCGGCGCCGGGCTGACAACCGGCCGTCAGCAGGACGAGCGTCAGCATGGTGGCCGCGGCTGTCGCGGCACGGCGCGACAGCCGGACGCGCGTGGCGGGGCCTCGACGCTCCGACATGGTCTGCTTCCTCTCGACCATTCGCACACTAGGTCCCGAACGGCCCGTGGTGACCCGTTTTCTCCTGTGCAATGACCGACAGGTCGGTCACCGACCGCTTCCGTGGCGCCGCGGCGCGCGGCTTACGCCACCAAGGGCGGCCGGGGGCGGCCGTGGCCACCCATCCCACGATGATCGTTCCCGTGAAAGTCCATGTTCTTGGATGCGTAGGGCAACACCCCTGCCACTCCGCAGGCACGGGGATGCGGACGTGAACAGGTCCGCGCTTTCGGAACCGGCGGCGCGCCGTCGATGTGCGCAGGTGACGTCCACTCAGGTAAGGAGGGGAGAGCAGCCAGGCAGAGCCCAGTACACCAGGGGGAACGATGAGTCTGAGCATTCGTAACCGGCTGACCGGAACAGTGGCCGAAATTTCCGACGGCGCAGTAATGAGCACAGTACGGATTACCCTTTCCGGCGGGCAGACCGTGACAGCGGCGATTACTCTCGACGCGGTCAAGGATCTCGGTGTTTCCACGGGTTCCGCGGTCGAGGTGCTGTTCAAGTCGACCGAGGTGGCGCTGGCCACCGGCAGCGTGGACGGCCTGAGCATCCGCAACCAGCTGCCCGGCACGGTGTCCGGCCTGGAGACCGGTGGCGCCATGGCCGTCGCGCACATCGCCCTCGAGCACGGCGGCGAGCTCACCTCGGCGATCACAGTGGACGCCGCGACCGCCCTCGGCCTCGCCCAGGGTTCGCCCGTGACGGCGCTGATCAAGTCGACCGAGGTGTCGCTCTCGGCGGTCTGATCCGGCCCGGCGCGTCCTGGCGCAGGTGCCGGTCCGGGTCCACCGACCACGGGCCGGCACCGGGGCACCCGCGACCATCGTGCCTGGCCGCCGGCGGCCGCCGAAGAGGCGTGACGTCGGCGCCTATCCAGGCCGCGGCGGACGAACCGCCGTGTTCGGGCGGGCGGCCGCCACGTCGTGCGCCAGCAGAGCCAGGTGCAGCGACGTGCGGATCTCCGGGTCGTCCAGGCTGGCGCCGATAACCTGCTCGGCTTTCTCGAGCCGTGCGTAGAACGCCGGTCGGGACAGGTGGATCGACGCGGCGGCACTCGCCTTGCTGGTGGGATGGGCCAGCAGGGCCCGCACGGCGCCGACGAGGTCGGTGGACCACCGGGCGTCATGGGCACGCAGACCGGCCAGCTCACGGTCGACGAACGCGGCCAGCCGCGGGTCGGTGCCGAGCAACGCGATCAGCCCCCGGACGTGGACGTCGTCGAGCCGGTGCACCACCCGTGCCGGGTCGGCGCCGGACGTGTCGCCGACCGACTCCAGCACCTGCCGGGCCTCGGCGAGCGTCGCACCGAGGCGCGCCGGCTCGTTGACCGGTCGTGATGCCGCGACGACCACCGCATGGCGCCGGCGGACGTCGGCCGCGAGACCGTCGACCGTGGCGTCGACCGCACCGCCCGGGGCATGCGGGCCTCCCGGGACGTTCGCGCCTCCCGGGACATTCGTGGCCGGCAGGGACAGCAGCGCGTGGACGTCCGGCCCGATCTGGCTGACGAGGGCGGGCAGCCGCCGGGTGCGGGTGGCGTGCACGACGGCCGCGACGACGTCACCGATGTCCGCTCCGGCAGTAGGACGCAGCGCGACCGCGACGAAGCGGCGCCGCCGCAGCGGCAGCCCGGCCAGCTCACAGCGACGCAGGGCGTCCGCGGTCGGCCGGACCGCCAGCGCCAGCATGATCTCGTGGTGGCTGCGGCGGACGAGGCCGTCGCGGTCCCGATCGTTGAGCCGCCGCAGTGCGACGGCCGCGGCCGCCCGCTCGGCGAGGACGACGAGGCGGTCTCCGGGCGGCTGCGCGGTGACGATGACGAGGCGGCCCCAGCGCCGCTTCCCTGCGCCGACCGGTGCGACCAGCCAGCCGACCGAGGCGTCCCAGCGGGTCGATCCCGCGGTCGCGGTGAGCTCGGCAGTGGACGTGAGCGCGGTCGTCGTGGCCTCGACAGTCGCGGACAGGCCTGTGTGCTCGGCCGGGCGTGCGGGTTCGGCCCCGTCGGAGGATTCGGCCGCGTCCGCGGGCCCGGGGGCGCCCACCAGACGGGAGATCTCGGGCCAGTCGGCGAGCAGCTCCGCGTCGTCACCGGTCGGGTCGGCCGCGAAGGCGACGACATGGTGCTCGTCCGACTCCAGCACGACGGGCAGGCCGGCGATCCGGTGCGCCGCCTGCAGGATCTCCGGGACCTCGGCCTCGGCGAGGCTCAGCCGGGTGAAGGTCGTGTGGATGCGTTCGACCGCCCGCAGCTCGGTCAGCTGACCGTCGACGATGCGCTCACCGACTGCCTGCGCGATCGCCGCGAACCGGACCTCCCGGCCCAGGGCCACCAAGGGCAGGCCATGGGCGGCACAGGCACGCACGACACCCGCGGGCAGACCGGCCGACCAGCGGCGGTGCAGCTCGACGACGAGGCCGGCCGCCTCGACGTCGGCGAGGCTCGCGACGAAGGCCACCTGCGCAGCCTCGTCGGACGACCACAGGCTTCCCGTCGTCAGCACGAGCTCGCCGCCGCGCAGCAGGGTCGCGATGTCCGGCAGCTCGGACGAGTGGACCCACCGGACGTCCCGGTCGAGACCGACCTCACCGGCGACGACCAGGGGCCGCGCACCGCGCACGACCGGCATCCGCAGCACCTCACGCAACGTCGGCAGTGCCACCCCGGCTCCTCCCCGCTCCCCACTTCCCGCTCCCCGCCGCCGAGTCGACCGCCCGGCGCCCCGGCGCATCGTACGGACGTCTCCCGACGAACTGTAAGGAAGTGTCCCAAATTCGTTACGGATCGTCGGAGGCGGCCGCGGGCCGGCGGCGTTCTAATCGAGCTGACGCGACGAGCCGCGCGACAGGTGAGGCAGGAGAACATGACCACGACGACCAGCACCGACACCATCGCGCACTGGGTGGACGGAGCGTTGTACGAGCCGGCCGGGAGCGCGACGGCCCCCGTGACCAACCCCGCGACCGGCGCGACGACCGGCGCGGTGCTGCTCGCCGACGCACCGGCCGCCGCGCGCGTCATCGGGGGTGCCGCCGCGGCGGCACCCGGCTGGGCCGCCACCTCGCTCGCCCGGCGCACACAGATCGTCTTCCGCTTCCGCGAGCTGCTGAACGCCCGCAAGGACGAGCTGGCCCGCATCATCACCAGCGAGCACGGCAAGGTCCACTCGGACGCGCTCGGCGAGGTCAGCCGCGGCCAGGAGGTCGTCGAGTTCGCCTGCGGTATCTCCCACCTGCTTCGCGGCGGGTTCTCACCGAACGCGTCGACCGGGGTCGACGTCCACTCCCGTCGGGAGCCGCTGGGGGTGGTCGGGATCATCAGCCCGTTCAACTTCCCGGCGATGGTCCCGATGTGGTTCTTCCCGATCGCGATCGCCGCGGGCAACGCGGTCGTGCTCAAACCGAGCGAGAAGGCGCCCTCGGCGGCACTCTGGCTCGCTCGGCTGTGGCAGGAGGCCGGCCTTCCCGACGGGGTGTTCAACGTCCTGCACGGGGACAAGGCCGCGGTCGACGCCCTGCTGGACAGCCCGGACGTCGCGGCGATCAGCTTCGTCGGCTCCACCCCGGTGGCCGAGTACGTCTACACCCGCGCCAGCGCCCACGGCAAGCGCGTCCAGGCCCTCGGCGGTGCCAAGAACCACATGGTCGTCCTGCCCGACGCCGACCTCGACCTGGCCGCCGACGCCGCCGTCAGCGCCGGCTACGGCAGCGCCGGCGAGCGGTGCATGGCCATCAGCGTGCTGGTCGCCGTCGACCCGATCGGTGACGAGCTGGTGGCGAGGATCGCCGAACGCACCCGCGGGCTCGTCACCGGGGACGGCGCGGCCGTCGCCACCGGCAGCACCGGCAGCACCGGCAGCACCGGCGGCCATGCCGGCACCGACCGCGAAAGCGACATGGGGCCGCTCGTCACCCGTGCCCACCGGGACCGGGTCGCGGACCTCGTCGCGCAGGGCGAGGCCGCCGGCGCCAAGCTGGTCGTCGACGGCCGAGGCGTCGAGCCGCGTGGCGACGCCGCCGGCTTCTGGCTCGGCCCGACGCTGTTCGACCAGGTGACACCGGACATGCCGATCTACGCCGAGGAGATCTTCGGGCCGGTGCTGTCGGTCGTCCGCGTTCCCAGCTACGCCGCGGCGCTCGAACTGGTCAACGGCAACCCGTACGGCAACGGCACCGCGATCTTCACGGCCGACGGCGGGGCTGCCCGCCGGTTCGAGAACGAGGTGCGGGTCGGCATGATCGGCGTGAACGTGCCGATCCCGGTCCCCGTCGCCTACTACTCGTTCGGCGGATGGAAGCGGTCGCTGTTCGGCGACACCCATGCCCACGGGACCGAGGGCGTCCACTTCTTCACCCGCGCCAAGGTCGTGACATCGCGCTGGCCGGACCCGGCCAGTCGCTCAGGCGGCGGCCTCCAGCTCGGGTTCCCCCAGAACGCCTGACCGCCGACCACCGAGCACCGAGCACCGACGCCGGAGCACTGACGCCCGGGCACCGACCACCGCGGCCGAGAGGACCACCAATGACGACGAACGACACCATCACCGCGACCGGCCGCACCACATCGAACAGCCGCATCACCTCGAGCAGCCGCATCACCTCGAGCAGCCGCAGCGCGTCGGCCAGCCGCACCTCCCCGACCGGCGGCCTGGCCGCGCGCGGCGGCGGCTCCGCGGTGCCGCGCACACCCGCCGCCGCGCGGACGTACGAGCTCGACCGCAGGCACGTCTTCCACTCCTGGTCGGCCCAGGAGCGGATCAGCCCGATGGTGATCACCCGCGCCGAGGGGTCCTGGGTGTGGGACGACTACGACCACCCGCTGCTCGACTTCAGCTCGCAGCTCGTGTTCACGAACCTCGGCCACCAGCACCCGCGGGTGGTCGCGGCGATCCAGCAGCAGGCGGCCACGCTGTGCACGGTCGCCCCGCAGCACGCGAACGCGGCGCGCGGCGAGGCGGCCCGGCTGATCCTGTCGCACCTGCCGGACACCTTCGAGAAGATCTTCTTCACGAACGGCGGGGCCGACGCGGTCGAGCACGCCATTCGGATGGCCCGGCTGCACACCGGACGGATCAAGGTGCTCTCGGCCTACCGCTCGTACCACGGCGGCACCGACCTGGCGATCAACGTGACCGGTGACCCGCGCCGGTGGGAGAACGACCACGGCGCCGCCGGGGTCGTCCACTTCTTCGGGCCGTTCCTGTACCGCAGCCCGTTCCACGCGACGGACGAGGCGCAGGAGCGCGAGCGCGCCCTCGCCCACCTGGAGCAGGTCATCGCGCTGGAGGGGCCGGGGACGATCGCCGCAGTCGTGCTGGAGTCCATCCCCGGAACGGCCGGTGTCATGGTTCCCCCGGCGGGCTATCTGCGGGGGGTCCGTGAGCTCTGCGACCACCACGGCCTGATCATGATCGTCGACGAGGTGATGGCCGGGTTCGGCCGCGCCGGGCGCTGGTTCGCGTTCGAGCTCGACGACGTCCGGCCCGACCTGGTGACGTTCGCGAAGGGCGTCACCAGCGGGTACGTGCCGCTCGGCGGGGTCGCGATCACCGGCCCGGTGCTGCGGGCCTTCGACGACCGGGCCTATCCCGGCGGGCTGACCTACTCGGGCCATCCGCTGGCCTGCGCGGCGGCGGTGGCGACCGTCCGCGCGATGGAGGACGAGGGCACCGTGGCGGCAGCCGACCGCCTCGGTCGGGACGTCCTCGGCCCCGGCCTGCGCGGTCTCGCGGCGCGGCATCCGGTGATCGGTGACGTCCGCGGCGTCGGTGCCTTCTGGGCTCTCGACCTCGTCGAGGACCGGGCGAGCCGCACACCGATCGCCCCGACCGGCGGAACCAGCGAACGCATGGGACGCATCACCGCGGCCTGCCGGGCCGAGGGTCTGCTGCCGTTCGTGAGCAGCAACCGGATCCACGTCGTGCCCCCGCTGAACATCTCGGACGGCGACGCCCGTGCCGGCCTCGCGATGCTCGACCGCGCCCTGGGCGCCGCCGAAGGCTGACCCGCGCGGCCTCTCCCGGCCTCTCACGGATCTCACACGTTCCTCAGAACCCTTCCGCATCGGCCGCTGGTGTGGTGACGGTGTCGGATCCCGCCGGCGCGGCGCGTCGGTACGAGGGCTCCGACCTGTGTCCTCATGCCATCGAGGTCGGGAGATGCGGTTGTGAACGCTCGGAGCCGGGTTCACCGGGGTGCCGCCGTCCTTGTCGGATGCGTGCTGATGACGAGTGTGTCGGCCTGCCGGGCCGGCGCGGGTCAGGCGGGCAGCGCGGCGGCCGACAGCACGACCACGACCACGACCGCGACCGCCGCGCCGGCCACGGCTGCCGCGACGACGCCGGCGGAAGCCGGGCAGCCAGCGGCGCCGGTGGGCACGGGCGACGGCGGCCCGGGGTCGCTGACCCTCGCCATCACCAGCCCGGTCATGCTCAGCGGCCACGTCAACACCACGGTGAGCTGCGAAACCGCCGCCCGCAGGTACGTCGCCTCGGCCACCGGCACGCTCGACGGCGCCACCGTCACGCAGAACGTGCGCGTCGCCGGCTACGCGGGCCCGGGGAGCTATCCGGCGGTGATCAGCGTGTCGGTGGTGGCGGCCGACGGGTCGAAATACGCGATCAGTGCGGTCCCGACAACAGTGCAGGTCACCGCGGATGGCGGTGCGGTCTCCTTCAACGCCAGCACCTCCGGCGGGCGTGCCCTGGCCGGCTCGATCAGCTGGGCCTGCTCCTGACGCGGCGGCGCGGGAGCCGACAGATCGGGGGGCTCCCGCGCCGCCGCGTGCCCACACCGCCGCGTGCCCACACCGCCGCGTGCCCACACCGCCGCGTGCCCGCACCGCCGCGCTCTCAGCGCCGGCTGTGCACGATCATCGACACGGGGCCCCGCGGACGGAGGGTGATCGCCGGTTCGGGTTGGACCGGGGTGTTGCTGGCCGGAGTCAGCGTCCACCGGCCGGCGATCGTTGCCAGGGCCAGGACACCTTCCGCGACGGCGAAGCCGTTCCCGATGCACTGACGCCTGCCACCACCGAACGGAAAATAGGCAAACCGCGGCCGCGTACCGGACGAATCAGTCGCAACGGCCCCACCGGCCGCGTCGGACGTACCAGCGGCACCACCCGCCGGTTCGAGCCAGCGGCCGGGATCGAACCGTTCCGGATGAGGCCACCAGCGTCCGTCCCGGTGCATCACCCACTGGCCGATGACCAGCGTCGACCAGGCCGGCAGCAGGTACCCGGCCACCTCCCGGTCCTCCACGAGGTGGCGGACCATCGCCCACACGGGCGGGTACAGCCGCATGGATTCGTTGAACACCGCGTTGGTGTAGGCAAGCCGCGGCAGATCGTCGAAGGTCGGCAGCCGGCCGGCGAGGACGGTGTCGAGTTCCTCGCCCAGCTTCGCCGCGACCGCTGGTGCACCGCCAAGCAGGTGGAACGTCCAGGTCAGGGCATTCGCGGCGGTTTCGTGACCGGCGAGCAGGAGGGTCACGGCCTCGTCCCTGATCTCGTGGTCGGTCAGCTGCCCGCCGGTGTCGCCGTCCCGGGCGGCCATCAGCAGCGACATCAGATCAGTGCCGCCGGCCCCCGCGGCGCGATGCGCGTCGATCAGGTCGTAGATGGTCCGGTCGAGCGCGGCCCGGGTAGCGCGGCGACGGCGGACCGACGGCAGAGGGAGCCGCGACGACTCCCCCAGCCCCAGCCCGCTGGCCTGCTGGACCGCCGAGCCGGACATCGTCTCGTCGAGAGCGGCGCGGACGACGTCCAGGACATGGTCGCTGATGTCGACGTCGAAGATGGTCCGAGCGACGATCGCCAGGGTCATCTCGGACATCTCGGCGTGCACGTCGAGTCGCTGGCCGTCGTGCCAGCTCGCCGCGGTGGACTCCGCGATGGCGACGAACTGCTGGCCGTATTCCGCGATGCGCTGTTTGTGGAACAGCGGCTGCATGAGCCGCCGCTGTCGCAGGTGATCCTCACCCGCGCTGGTCAGCAGGCCGTCACCGAGCAGCGTCCGCAGCGGCTGGACGACGCGGCGCCGGGAACCGGGGCCGCTCAGCACCGCGCCCTTGCCGTACGCCTTCTGACCGCCCACGAGGATGTCCCCGATCGCCTCCGGGTCGCTGACGAGGAACAGCGACACCGGCCACCGGATCAGGCGCACCAACGGCCCGTACCGGTCGTGCAGCGCGGTGAACTGGGACAACGGATCTGCGCGCATGCGACGTACCGCCGCGAGCGGCCCGTCGGCCGGCCCGGGCACCTCGTCGACGGGACGCGGCGCACGCTGGGTGCTCCGCGTCGTCACCAGAGAAGCAGACACCACAAGGGACCTTTCGCGATCGGGGCGCCGGTCGCGGACGGGCGTCTTCCGACACCGGCCGCTCAGACCGGACACGGCCACGCTTTGCACGGTAGGCGCGCCGGCAGCGGACCGCACCCCGTCAGCCAGGAGCACGTCAGCCAGGCAGCACGTCAGCCAGGCAGCACGATCCGCACGGTGAGGCCGCGGCCGTCGTCGGCGCTGGCCTGGGCGTGGGCGCTGCCGCCGTGCGCGGCGGCGACCGCGGCCACGATCGCCATCCCGAGGCCGCTGCCGCCGCGGCCGCGCTCCCGCCCGGCGGCCGAGCGGTAGAAGCGGTCGAAGATCCGATCGAGGTCGGCCGGGGCCATCCCGGGGCCGTCGTCGCGGACGCGCAGCTCGACCTGACCGTCCACCGGGCCGCGCAGGCTGACCTCGGCCGGCGTCCCGGCCGGGGTGTGCACGCGGACGTTGGCGAGCAGGTTGCCGATCACCTGCCGCAGCGCGTCAGGGTCGCCCACGACCGGGCAGGCCGACGGGCCCAGCACGGTCAGGGGGCGGTCCGGCTCCACCGCGGCAGCGTCGGCGACCGCGTCCCGCACGACGGCGGCCAGGTCGACCTCGTCGCGTGCCAGCGGCCGCGCCTCGTCGAGGTGGGCGAGGTAGAGCATGTCGTCGACGAGCGTGCCCATCCGCCTCGTCTCGTCCTGCACCCGGCGCAGCGCGTCGTCCGTGCCCGACGGCGGCACCATGCCCTGGCGCAGCATGTCGACGTACCCGCGCACCGACGTCAACGGGGTGCGCAGCTCGTGCGAGGCGTCGGCGACGAACCGGCGCAGGCGCTGCTGGGAGCGGCGGCGATCCTCGAAGGCCGCCTGGATCTGGGCGAGCATCACGTTGAGCGCGGCGGCGAGCTGGCCGGTCTCGCTGCGGGGCGGGCCGTGCGCCACCCGGCGGGCGAGATCGCCGCCGGCGATGGCGACAGCCGTGTCGGTGATGTCGCGCAGCGGGCGCAGTCCGCGGCCGAGCAGGAACCAGGCACTCGCCCCGCCGAGCGCCAGCACCGCGGCACCGGCCAGGACCTCGATGAGGATCAACTGCCCGGTCGTCTCGACGACCGGGCGCATCGGCAGCGCGACCAGGGCTGTGACACCGCTCGGCAGCTCCCCGACGACCGCCCGGTACCGGACGCCGCCTGCCACCACCCCGAACGGTGCTCCCGCGGCGATCCGCCCGTCCAGGTCCGGGACCGCCGCGAGCAGACTGCCCGCGCCTGAGCTGCCAGCGCCTGAGCTGCCGGAGGCCGAGCTGCCCGCGGCTGGCGTCTCGGCGAGGCCGGTCAGCACCAGCAGCGAGCCGTCCGGCTCCCGCATCTCGACGACGAAGTCGGTGGGGGCCACCACCTGCTGCAGCCCGGCGCCGTGCAGCAGCGGAGCAAGCTGGGACAGCGCCGTCGCGGCGCGGGTCTCGAACAGGGACTGCGCGGCCCGCAGCCGGCGGTCGGTCTGGTCGACGAGATGGGAACGCAGGGCCAGCACGCTCGCGGCGCCCGCGGCGGTCAGGCAGACCGCCATCAGGGCGAGCAGGCCGAACATCAACCTGGCTCGCAGCGTCACGGCTGGACCGCTGTTCCGTCCGGCTCCGCGGAACCGCCCGGCTCAGCTCGCCCCGGGGCCACGCCGCCGGGCTCCGTGCGGGCGCGCAGCGCGTACCCGAACCCGCGCTGGGTGTGGATCAGCGGCGGGCCGTGCGGGGCCAGCTTGCGCCGCAGGTAGCTGACGTACTGGTCGACCACCGTGAGACCGCCGCGGAAGTCCTCGCTCCACACCGCGTCGAGGATCTGCTCCCGGGACAGCACCCGGTTCGGGTTCTCCAGCAGGTAACGCAGCAGCCTGAACTCGGTCGGCGCGAGCTCGACCGGGTGGCCGGCACGGGTGACCTGATGCGTGTCCTCGTCCAGGACGACGTCGGCGAACTCCAGCACCGACGCCCGCGCCCGCGCCGGCACGGGCTGCTCGCGCCGCGTCCGCCGCAGCACGGCGCGCACCCGCGCGACCAGCTCGTCGATCGCGAACGGCTTGGTGACGTAGTCGTCGCCGCCGTAGGTCAGCCCGGCGACCTTGTCGGCGTGCCGGTCCCGCGCGGTCAGGAACACCACCGGCACCTCGACGCCGGCCTGCCGCCACTGCCGGCACAGCGCAAGCCCCTCGCAGTCGGGCAGCATGACGTCGAGCACCACCAGGTCCGGGCAGCTGGCGGTCACCGCGGCGGTGGCCTCCCGGCCGGAGCTGGCGGTCTCGACCTCGAAGCCGTGGAACCGCAGCGCCATCCGCAGCATGTCCACGATGTTGGGCTCGTCGTCGACGACCAGCAGCCGCAGCGCCTTCGTGTCCACGCCCCACCCCCGACGCTGCGTGCTTGCGACCCGGTGAGGAGAACATACGAGTTCGTGGCGGATCGGGCGTCACCGGGCCGTCACCTGCCAGCTCAGGCGCCGGACCGGATACCGGATCAGGCGCCGGATCGGATGCCGGATGGATCAGGCGCCGGTGGCGCGGTGGTCCTGGATCGACCCCTCACCGCACCGTCGAGGTGGGCGCCGTCGCCCCCGGACAGGCCCAGCGGACGTCCACGCGACCGACCTGACCCGGCCGAGCCGCCGGGGAAACCGGCGAGCCCGAAAAATTCTTTGTTTGAGTATTTCTTCGGATCCGACGGACTATCACGCCCGATGCCGGGTAGCTCACGCTCCATCGCCGCCCGGGCAGGCCAGGCCGGGCGCCTCGTCCCGCCCACGCGGGATGTCATGGAAGGAGCGCAGACCATGGGCATCGGCGCAGCCATCGCTTTGATGGCGCTCGGCGCGATCCTCACATTCGCCGTCGACGTCAGCGTTTCCGGGCTCGACATCGCGGTCATCGGCATTGTTCTGATGCTGGCGGGCGCCGCCGGGCTCATCCTCGATCTCGCCGTGTTCGCGCCGCGCCGCCGCCGGGTCGGCTACGGCGCCGGCCTGGCGGAGTCCGACAGCGAGCTCTACCCGCCCGGCGTCGACTCCCCGCCTGGCAGCGACTACCAGCGGACCACCGACGTCTACGAGGACCAGCCGGCCGGCCGGCCCTGGCGCCGGCGCCGGGTCACCGACGTCTACCGCGGCTGATCGCACCGCAGCGCCCACCAGCGCTCCCAGACCAGACCGCAGCCACATCGCCACACCGGCCGCCCTACCGTGCGTGGACAGCGTGGTCCCGCGCGGGTCGCCCCCGTCACACCAGAATCCCCCGGTGACGGGGGCGGCCCGCGCGAGACCACCTGCCAGGAGAGCCGAACGAGCCACCACGCCAGATTGCCTGCGATCCGTCAGACAGGTCGGCTCGGTCGGGTCTGACGGGTGGCGGCGGTCATGGTCGCCGCGACGACGCACATCCTCAGCTCCTGGAGCTGCCTCCACCGCGGGAAATTCTCCGCCGGATCTGATCCTCCATCCGGAGCGCCGGTGCCCGCAGCATTCCGCGGAACAGAATCCGACTTCCGCCGGCCGCGAGATCGACGTCACTGACCGCTATGCCGACCCGGCGCCGGTGCAGGAGCCTCACCTCGGTCACGAGCGGCCAGCCAAACCGGACCACCTGCTCCAGAGCGCCACGTCCCGTCCGGTCGGCGAGGGTGATGCCGCGGTCGGTCAGCAGCATGACCCCCGAGCCAGGGGTCGAACGACCGAAAACGCCGTTGCCGATGTCGAACGGCGTCTCACCCGGCAGCAGCATGCAGCTCACCAGTCTGACCAGGCTGTCCGTGTCGTTCCAGAGCTGAACCGGCGGGAACTTCGCGAGGACGAACTCTCGGACCTGAGCGGTCGACAGCATCCCCATGGGCCCGTACTCGGTGGCGGAGCCACCCTCGGTGGGCGGAGGCAGGTCTGCGCCGGGGCCGAAGACCTCGTTCACCGGAAACCGCCGCGCCGCGGCGGTGAGAATCCGCCGCCGCCCGTCGGCCAGGAAACCCGCGTCCAGCAGAACGTTGATCTCGCGCCAGAACTCCAGGGAGCTGCGGCCCTGCCAGTGCGGCAGGCGGGACCGGTCCGCTCCCGCCTCGTCGAGAACCCCGAGCGCGTCGCCGAGGTGATAGAGCACTCGGGCGAGTTCGGTGACCTCGGCCTCGGTCAGACGGTCGGGGCGGCCCCCCATGTGCTCCTCCGTACCTACCACGGCAGTCGGCTGAACGCTCCGGCCTCGCCCAGCCCCGCCAGCCGGGCGAGATAGTAGCGCCAGAGATCCCCCAGGCATGCGGTCAGCACCTGCGGAACATCACGATGCCGAACGCTGACGAGCGTCCCGGTTCCGCCCGCGACCCAGTCGATGTCGAGGTGGGATGTCGCGGGGAGCAGCGGCTCACGTCGCGGGAACGGATCCGCGGCGGAGGGAGTGGTGAGCCGCTCGTAGTTCCAGGACGTGTGCACGGCCGCAGGTCCGCGCACCATTTCCCCCACGATCTTCAGGTTGTCGGTGCTGCCCAGGTGGGAACTCCACCCGCCCCGAAGATCCGTGCTGCCCCCACCGCCGCCGAGCCAGCCAGCCCAGAAATCCGCGTTGGCGAGCCATTCCGACAGCCGCTCGGGCCTCACCGCGACCGCGGTCGTGCGGTCGATGCGACCGGTCGCGGCCGACGCGGCACCGGCGCCGGTGCGCAGCAGGTGGAGGAGGTCGCGGAACGCGGCGTGCGCCGGCCCCTCCACCGCTTCGTCGAGCTTCGGGGCAAGCGGCTCGCCGCGGAACGCGCGGCCGGCCAGGTCCGATCCGCGGTGGGTCACCGCGGGCGCACGCGGCCCTACCCAGACCGCGATGACGTAGCGCTCGTGTGGACCGCCCGGGGGCACCTCGCCGCCTCGCGGGCCGTCGTCCCGCCCACTCGCCGCCACCCTGATCCGGTACCAGCCCGGGCCGGCGAAGGCGAGGTCGAGGCCGCCGGGCTCGAGCCCTCCCATCAGGGTGCCGATCTCCAGCGGGCCGTTCCGCAGGTGGAAGCTCGTGTCGGACACCTCGGTCCAGCCCGGGGCAGGCAGCGCGGGCTCCCTGTTGTGGAGCTCCAGACGCACGCCGACCTCGCCGTAACTGGTCCCGGTGAGAATCTTCAGGGTGGCCTTGTTGACGACGACCAGCCCGTCGCCGCATCCTTCCGGAACATGCCCCTCTTGACCAGCCCCGTTCCCGCTGTAGACGAGGAACTGGTGATAGTCGGCCAGGACGGTCGTTTCTTGGACTCGCACGACGATCAGGATAGTGCGACGCCCCAGTAGACCTTTCACCAACCGCCGCTTCCATTGATCACCGCATTCCAGTAGTCGGTACTGCGGCTGCCGAGCAGGACGGCAGGGATTCTGGTCGCCAGCGGGCCTCGCAGGCTGGCGCCGATCAAGATTGGCCGTCGGCGAGCGAGGAATCCTGCATTCACTCCACGAGCACATTCGGATGACCGAGAGCCGAGAGCTCGGTGCCCGGACGGCCCGGTTTGGCGAATCGCAAAAGTGAAGGATTCTGGTCGTTGCAACGACCAGAATCCTTCTTTCTTGCGGGCCGCCAGGCGGATCTCCGCCCCTTTTGCCCACCTTAGGATGAATTGTCGGTGCACCGCGGCCGTGCGGGATCTTCGAGCGGCGGTCACGACGTGTCGATCCGGGGCCGTGCCGTTCGACCTGTGGGTGAGAGGGTCGACGCGCGACCCGGCGGCAGGGAGGCACACGATGGCGAAGTACATGCTGATCATGCGGAACACGGACGAGTCTCTCGCGCGGATGCAGGAGACGCCGTTCGAGGAGATGCTCGCCCGGATCGGGCGTTACAACGAGGAGCTGATGCGGGCAGGTGTCGTGGTGGCCGCCGAGGGCCTCGACGACCCGTCCGAGGGTGTCGTCGTCGATTTCAGCGGTGACACGCCGGTGGTCACCGACGGACCGTACGGCGAGACGAAGGAGCTGTTCGGCGGCTTCTACCTGATCGAGGTGGCTTCCAGGGAGGAGGCGATCGAGTGGGCCCGGCGGCTGCCGGCGGTCCCCGGCTCGAAGTGCGAGATCCGGCGGGTGCCGGGCATCGACGAGTTCCCCCAGGACAACGAGTGGATCATCAAGGAGCGGGCGTGGCGCGAGAAGCTCGGCCAGCTCTGACCACTCGGCCAGCTCCGGCGTACGTCCATGGCCGGGTCTGAGGCGGCGCGGCGGGCGGTCGAGGCGGTGTGGCGGATCGAGTCCGCGCGAATCGTGAGCGCGCTCGCCCGCTACACCGGCGACTTCGCGCTCGCCGAGGACGTCGCCCAGGAGGCGGTGGCGGAGGCGCTCGTCAGCTGGCCGCGGACAGGCACCCCGGCGAGCCCGGTCGGCTGGCTGCTGTCGACGGCGCGGCGGCGCGCGATCGACAGCTTCCGCCGCCGGTCGGCCCTCGGTGAGCGGTACACGCTGCTCGCCGGGCCGCTCACCGAGGGAGAGGCCAGCTCGGGTGCGGGCAGCCCGCGCCACGGTGGCCTCGGAGCCGATCCGGATCTGCTCTGGGATCCCGACCGGGTCGACGACGACGTCCTCGCGCTGATGTTCATTGCGTGCCACCCGGTGCTCTCCGCCGAGGCCCGGGTGGCGCTGACCCTGCGGGCGGTCGGCGGCCTGACGAGCGAGGAGATCGCGCGGGCCTTCCTCGTGCCGGTGCCGACCGTCCAGGCACGGATCACCCGCGCGAAGAAGACCATCGCGGCGGCGGCGGTGCCGTTCGCGCTGCCGCCGGCCGCCAATCGGCGCGAGCGCCTCGGTGGGATGCTCAGCGTGCTCTACGTGATCTTCACGGAGGGGGCGACGGCGACGTCCGGCGACAGCCTGCTGCGCGTCGACCTCGCTCACGAGGCGATGCGGCTCACCCGGATGCTCGCCGCGCTGCTGCCCGACGAGCCGGAGGTGTTCGGGCTGCTCGCGCTGTGCGAGCTCACCGCGGCACGTTTCCCCGCGCGCACCGGGCCGGACGGTGAGGCGATCCTGTTGGAGGACCAGGACCGGGGCCGCTGGGATCTGTCGGCGATCCGCCGCGGTCGGGGCGCACTGGGCCAGGCCGTGGCGGCCGGGCGGGGCCTCGGACCGTACGGCCTGCAGGCCGCGATCGCCGCCTGCCACACGTCGGCGCCGTCCGTCGCGGAGACGGACTGGGCGCGGATCGTGCTGCTCTACGAGGCGCTCGGCCGGGTGGCGCCGTCGCCGGTCGTCGAGCTCAACCGGGCGGTGGCCGTGGCGATGGCCGACGGGCCCCGCCAGGCGTTGGCCCTCGTCGACGAACTGGTCGCCGGTGGCCGGCTGGCACAGTCCCACCTGCTGCCGACCGTGCGCGGCGAGCTGCTCGCCCGGCTCGGCCGCGCCGCCGAAGCGCGGGCCGAGCTGGAGCTCGCCGCGCGGCTGTGCCAGAACCTGCGCGAACGGTCGGTGCTGCTGCGCAAGGCGGCCGCGCTGGGCTGAGCACCGGCCGGGCCGGGCCAGGCAGCCCGGCGTCGGGGCAGGCCTGATACTGAGCGTCAGGCCGACCAGCGAAGCGGCGGACCGCCTTCACCCGAGGGCCGGACGGGAGCCTCGTGGCGGTGCTGACCCACCCGCTCACGGCGCCGGGCGAGAAGAACATCGGCGAGCGCATCCGCCCGCTCCATGTCGTCGAGCGTGGCGCGGGTGCGCCCGTCGACCGTCAGAATCGCCGCCAACAGCTCAGCGGACAGCCGGGTACGCGCCGCAACCCGGGCCACGCTGGGCGGTAGCGTCGTCGCCGGGCGACCGGGCAACGAGCGGCCGGACGGGGCACTCCGCTGTGACGGCAGCGGACGACCCGGCGCCGTGTGCTCGCCCTGGACGGCGGGCTCGCCGTGAGCGGTGCGAGGACGTGGCCGGACCCCGAGGAGATCGAACATACTTTCGATCCTGGCCTCGGTAGATCGTTCTGTCAAGAGTCGCGGATGTCCGGCGAGGCACTGTCGCGCCTCCGTTGTCGCGGCGCCATCCACCCAGGTCAGAAGCGGTCAGAACCGATCAGGACACAACAGGCCAGGCCGCGACGGATCGGCCGGAGCCGGTCGGCGGAAGGTCGGTCAGGCGGTCAGGCGGTCGGACAGCTCAGATGCCGGGAAGCTCGTCGGCCAGGCCGAGTGCGACATAGACCCGCGCGGAGATCTCGGTGGCGGCGTGCCGCTCCCCGAGGGCCGCGCCGACCACCCCGACCGCGGGCACGTTCGCGACCGCGCGATGCCACCGCCGGCCCTCCGCACGCCCGTCGATCAGCCGCCGCACGGCCCACATCTCGCGGGCCAGCGCGACGACTCCGGCCGGCACCCGACGCACCAGCCGCAGCCACTGCGCCCGCTCCTCCTCGGTTCCGTCGATACCCAGGGCGGAGCCGGCGTCCAGGCTGGGGTCGGCGTCCTGGGCGGGGCGGGCGCCTGGGATGGAACTGGCACTCGGGGCCGGGACCTCGCCGGCGGGCGGCTGCGGCGGCACGGCAACCGGCGGTGCCCAACCGGCGGGGAGCGTCTCGTCGAGCACCGTGTGCGCGAGCAGCCGCACCTGGCTGTGCACATCCGTCACGTCGCACAGGCGGGCCAGGGACAGCACCAACAGGCCCTGCACCGTGGCGGACAGGACGTCACGCACCGGCCCACCGAACCGCCCGGCGAAACCGGGCAGCGCCGACAGCGGCGCGAGCTCCGAGCGCCAGTGCCGGACGACCCGGTCCGCGTGCTCCCGGCGCGCCTGTCGGCCCTCGTCGGCGGCGGGAGGTCGCGCGTCGGTCCCCGCGACGTCACCGGGCCGGGTCACGTGGACGGCTGCCATGGCCATCGGCTGCGCGAGCAGGACGAACCTCGCGAGTCGATCGGCGTCAGCGGCGCGCATGGACATCACCCCGGCTGTCGGTCGTGGATCCGCAGTTCTTCTCACCTGGCCCGACCCGGGCCTGCCCGGACGCACATCCGGACGTCGCCAGGGGACGATCCGATCCTTTCACGGCGCGTCGGATCCATGGAGAGCGTCCCGCCGCCACGGCGGATGGCTGAGCACACCCCGTGCCGGCGCCGATCTACCCGCCGGCGTCGGCGTTCCGCCATCAGGCGCGGAAGGAGACCGGCAGCTCCGCCAGCCCGCGGACGAGCTGGTCCGGCTTGTAGGACGGCGTATCCGTGCACAGATCCAGGACCGTGACACGGTCGAGGACCTCGCCCAGGAGAACCTCCATCTCCAGGAGTGCCAACGGCGTGCCGAGACAGTAGTGGTGACCGAGGCTGAACGACAGGTGCCTGTTCGCCGGTGCGGTTCCGGGTGTGTTCTGGTAACGGGTGAGATCCAGCCGGTCCGGCTCCGGAAAAGCGCTCCCGTCACGGTTCGCGGAGGCGATCAGCACGGTGACGCCTTCACCTGCCTCGAAGACGCGGCCCCCCACCGTTACCCGTTCCTTGGCGAATCTGTTGACCATCTGAACAGGCGCGTCGTAGCGGAGAAGCTCGTTGACGGCGCTGGGCATGAGATCCCGTCGGATGCGCAGGTCGGCGACCTGGTCAGGGTGCCGCAACAGGGCTAGCATCCCATTCCCGATCTGGTTCACGGTTGTTTCATGGCCAGCGACGACGAGCAGGATACAGGTTCCCAGCAACTCGCTCTCGGTGAGTTTCTCGCCCTTCTCCTCGACCTGCACCAGTGCGCCCAGGATGCTCGGTCCCGGGTCGAGGCGCTCGCGGCGCACGAGGTTCAGGAAGTAGCCCAGGAACTCGGGAATCGCGGTGTTCCGGTCGGCGAGCGCCGCCGCGGGAAGTGTCGCGTCGGGATCCAGGGCCCTGGCGAGCATGTGCGACCAGCGCTGAATCACCGGATGATCCTCCGCGGGCACGCCGAGGATCTCGCAGATGATGGTGAGCGGCAGTGGATAGGCCATCGCGCTGATCAGGTCGGACGTACCGGCCGCGAGCATGTCGTCCACCAGCGCGGCTGCCAGGGCCTGGATCCGCGGTCGCAGGGCCGCGACCCGGCGGGGGGTGAAGGCCTTGGAGACCAGACCACGAAGCCGGGTGTGGTCGGGGGGTTCCATCCACAGGAAGACCGCGGGGAACTCGTCTGCGGCCCTCGTGGGATGCAGTCTGGCCGCCTGGTTGTCGTGACCCCAGTTGGGGCTTGACAGCACCGCGGCGCAGTCGGCGTACCGTGTGGCCAGGTTCATCCCGTATGAGGTCGAGTGAAAGGGCCCGGCTTCCCGCAGCACGCGGTATCGCGAGTACGGATCCGCGCGGAATTCTGGATCGGCCAGCTGCGCAACGGCCTGCCGCACCGGATTCGTGTCACTCCCGGAACCAGTCGACATGATTTCTGTTTCGATGGCGTCGGCCCTGGTCAGCGATCCGCTGTCTATATTTTCCGCTGTCACGAGCTCGATCCTCCTTCTTGGTTCGAGGGAGTCGACCCGCATCTCTCCGACGACCACGAAAACGCCGAGAGAAGACGATGAATCGACCCACGACCTATGTCGCCAACCGTATGAGGTGAAATAAAGATCGTCAACGCTCGCGTAACGGAGCTATCACCGGATAGGAATGGCCTTGTGCCCCTACCAGGAGCTGGCCAGGTCGCCGGGCGCGGGTTCGGAGTGGCTGCGGTAACTGCCATCTCCAGCCCCGGAGACGTCCCTCTCCGGGGGATTCGATATTCCCGGGCACGGTATTCGGGCGTCGATTTTCAACGCGTCAAAGCAGGCGCCGAGTTGTCCCGTCCCCGCCGGCACAGCGAGTGCGGCGCAGTGGCCCCTCGCGCCCGGCCTCGGTCAGGCGGCCTGGGCTGGCGGCACCGCGGGCGTGGGCGGCGGCACCGCCACAGGCGCCGCGGGCCTGGCAACGACGACCCGACCTCCGGTGGCTGGGACCGTGCTACAGCCGGGTGAGGTCGATCGTGACCTGGAAGGGGGCGACCGCCTCGACGACGCCCGCCCAGACGCCGGCATCCCGGTAGGTTCCCGCGGCCGGATCAAGGATGTGTGCGTAGACGAGCGGAACCCCGCCGGCGGGCTGCTCGATGCGCCAGTAGTAGGTGATGTCTGCTCGCGCGTACTCTCCGGCCTTGACGAATCTGTCCGTCGACTCGGAGCCCGGCGAGACCACCTCCGCGACCAGCAGCACATGCTCGGGGCGGGCCGGCATGATGTCGAGGGTGTCGGCGCGGTACACAACGACATCCGGCCGGCGGTTGGTCAGCGGCACGTCCTGGAGCCGCAGATCAAAGTCGCTGTCAGCCTTCCAGCCCGGCCCTCCGGCCGTGTCCAGCGCGTTCGTGATGAGCCTGACCAGCCGGTTGTGACGTCTGGAGGCACTGGGACTCACGACGACCATCCCGTCCACGATCTCGATGCCCGCGCACTGCTCCTCGGACCAGGAGCCATACTGCGCCGCCGTGATCTGCTGGTGCATCCAGGCCGGGGCGATCATCTCCGCGGTGATGGCGGACCTCCCTCAGTCGGGTCCTGCAGTCGGTCGGGCCCCTTGGCCAGCGTAACCAAGCCGGGATTCGCCTGTCCCGGCCCCGGTGTGCCCTCGGTGGCCTCATCGAGGCGGGTGCGTCCGGTCGTGCGGTCGTGCGGTCGTGCGGTCGGCACACCCCACCGGTCGAGCGGGAAGTGTGGGACGAGGTTCGCCGTCCGGATGTGCTGACAGGCAGGAGTTGAGGATCGCGACCGTCCCGGATTCCGGAGCCCGTAGCAGAATCCCGAGCTTCGAACCTTGGCTGCTACCGAGCAAGAGTTGAGGATCTTGGTCGTTCCGACAGCCAAAATCCTCAACTCTTGCCGACTACCAAACGAACCTGCGCCCCTCTTGTCTCTCTTGAGATGAATTGCCGGCGCCGCACGAAGGGTCCCGCCCTCCGGCAAGTGGCCGGGTGTTTGCTGGATAGCTACCCGCGAGACATCGAGCCGCCGCCCGGGGTCCTTGCGTCCCTCACTACGATCCGTTCGTCCCAAACGCGCCATCTGCGAGAACACGAAAACGGGGGGCCCATGGCCACGACACGTAGGCAGCTGATCACCGCGACGGGTCTCGGCCTGCTCGGTGCGGGCCTCGCACCCGGCCTCGGTCAGGCGGCCTGGGCCGGCAGCACCTCTGGCGCCGGCGCGGGCGCGGGCACGAGCGGCGGAACGGCCTCGGGCGGCACCGGCTCGGGTTCGGCCGGGTTCGGAGCGCTGCGCAAGGCGGGCCCGGAGCTGGCGCTGCCACCGGGCTTCAGCTACCGATCCTTCGGCGCGGCGGGCAGCCGGATGTCGGACGGCCTGGCCACCCCGCTCGCCCACGACGGGCAGGCGCTCTTCGCCGCCGGCCGGGACACGGTCGTGCTGCTGCGCAACCACGAGATCGACACGGACCTGCCCGGCATCACCCAGCGCAGCATCGGCAGGAAGGCGGCCTACGACCGGGCGGCGCCTGCCGGTGTCACCTCGTCACGTTACGACCTGGCGGCCGGTCGGCTGCGTGAGAGCTTCCTGGTCCTGAACGGGACCCTGGTGAACTGCAACGGCTCGCCGACGCCGTGGGGAAGCTGGCTGTCCTGCGAGGAGACGGTCGACGGGATCGACGCCGGCTACGAGAAGCCGCACGGCTACGTCTTCGAGGTCCCGGCGAACGCCCGCGGGCCGGTCGACCCGGTGCCGCTGCGGGCGATGGGCCGGTTCGAGCACGAGTGCGCGCCCGTCGACCCGGCGACCGGCGTCGTCTACCTGACCGAGGACAACGGCGACCCGGGCGACGGCCTCTACCGCTTCCTGCCGGCCCGGCCCGGCAAGCTCGCCGCCGGCGGGCGGCTGCAGATACTCGCCGTACGCGGCGAGCCGACGTACGACACCGAGACCGGCCAGCGCGTCGGCCAGAAGCTGCCGGTGACCTGGGTCGACATCGCGAATCCGGATCCGTCCGATGCGGAGTCGTTCCCCGGCTCCGTCTACAGCCAGGGCCGGGCCCGCGGCGGTGCCCGGTTCATCGGCCTCGAAGGCGCCGAATGGGCGCGCGGGGCGCTGACCTTCGTCGCGTCGGAGTCCGGCGACGCCGGCCAGGGCCAGGTGTGGCGCTATCAGCCGACCGGCCGCGACACCGGCGTCCTCACCCTGCTGTACGAGTCGAAGAGCGCAGGCGTCCTCAACCAGCCGGACGGCGTCACCGTCGGCCCGCACGGCGGCGTCCTGATGACCGAGGACGGTGACGGTGAGGATGAGGACGGCGGCGACAACTACCTGCGGCTGCTCACCGCCTCCGGACGGATCGTCGACCTGGCGAAGGTGATCGCGCCGCTGGACCTGCACTACTGGGAGGCCGAGGACTTCCCGGAGCCCGGCGCGATCGGCGCCAGCGAGCTCGCCGGCCCGCGTTTCACCGCCGACGGCCGCCATCTGTTCGTCAACCTCCAGTACCCGGGCCTCACCCTCGTCATCACCGGCCCCTGGGGCGCCCTGGTCTGATCACCGCGCCCTTCCATTCCTGGCCCTGGACACAGCGACCGCGCCGGCTTCTGGCGGCGACGTACAACCGTGAAAGGCACTACGCTGACCGGACGTCAGACCGGGCTACCCGAAGTTCCCGGTCCGGCGTTCTGTCGAGTTGCGCCGTTCTCTGGTTCCACGTTGCCGTCACCCGTTGACAGTCGCGCGTCGACCGTTACGCGTTACGCGTCGCCGTCACCTGTTCCAGGGCCAGGAGGCTCCCATGATTCTTGCCGGCAAGGTCGCCTTCATCACCGGCGCGGCCCGCGGGCAGGGCCGCTCGCACGCGGTGCGGCTCGCCCAGGAAGGTGCCGACATCATTGCCGTCGACATCTGCGCGGATATCGATTCGGTCGGCTATCCACTGGCCACCCCGGACGACCTGAAGGAGACGGTGCGCCAGGTCGAGGCCCTCGGCGGCGGTATTCACGCGGCGGTGGCCGACGTCCGTGATCCGGTCGCCTTACAGGCGGCCCTCGACGCCGGTGTGGCGGCGCTGGGGCCGGTCGACATCGTGGTCGCCAACGCCGGTATCGCTCCGTTCTCCGCCGCAGGCGCCGGCAGCGGGAACGAATGGCGCGACGTGCTGGACGTCAACCTCACCGGCACCTACAACACCGTCCGGGCCGCGGCGCCCGCCATGGTCGAGCGGGGTGCGGGCGGTTCCATCGTCATCACCAGCTCGACGGCCGGCCTCACCGGGATGTCCGTCGACACGCCGGGGGTCCTCGGCTACACGGCGTCGAAACACGGGCTGGTGGGCCTGATGCGGACCTGGGCCAACGCCCTGGCACCGCACCGAATCCGCGTCAACACCGTGCATCCGAGCGGTGTGGGCACGCCGATGGTGATGAACGACATGATGCTCGGGTTTCTGCGGAGCGACCCGAACATGGTGAATCCGCATGCCCTGCCGGTGGCGATGCTGGAGTGCTCGGACATCTCCGAGGCCGTCCTGTGGCTCGCCTCCGACCACGCCCGCTATGTCACCGGCGTGCCCCTCCCGGTGGACGCCGGATTCGTCAACAAACGCTGACGAGATGCCGGCCGCGGAACACGGCCGCGCGCGGTGGTGCGGTCACGAGGACGCCGTCGGCGCTGCCGGCGCCGATTTCTCGTCGGCCCGGCGCGGTCGGGCCGCGGGCAACTGCCGGCCGATTCCGAAGACGATCAGAGTTGCGCCGAGGGTGATCGCGAAGTCGGTCGGCGGTGAAGGCGTCACCAGGCGCAGCGCCGACAGCGCGAAGACACCGAACAGCCCACCGACGCAGCCAGCGGGAACGAAACGCAGGCCGCGTCGGGACGACGGCGCCGGCAACGGGTTCCGCCCCAGCGAGAGAACCGCGGCGGCGGCGAGCAGCGCCGCCAGCATCAGCAGGCCCAGGCCGAACAGGCCGTAGGTCGACAACAGCGACCCGTGGATCCGCGCGCGGCCGTCCCGCACGGCTGCCACGGCCAGGTCGCCGTCGCGGATCTCCACCCGGATCGGCATCAGGCCGCTCGCCCGGCCGGCGAGGTCACGCAGGTCGAGGTCCACCGTCCAGGTGGCCTCGCCGCGGGCGGGCACGGTGGTTCGGACCCGTGTGTCGTAGTCGAAGAACGTGAGCCCCAGGACCGCTCCGCGCAGGCGCACGGAATCGATCTCCAGGGCCGAGCCGCCGAGATTCTCGACACCCACCACGAGCTGCGTGGCGGCCGACAGGTCCAGCACGACGTCACCATCGAGGGGCTGACCATCGATGGTGACGGACAGCCGTGCGGTATTGTCTCCGCCCGCCCGGGCGGCAGCAGCAGGAAACACGCCGAGGCTTGTCACGAACACCACAACAAATGCCAGCACACGCCATTTTGATGTTGCTTTCGGTTCACGCGATCCGGAAATCACATCTCCCCCATGGACCGGGTGGTCACCAACTCCGATGTTACGCTGGAAAACAGGTTGACGCGCTCCGGCCGACGGCCGGAGGGTACGCAGGCACGCCGGCAGGTAGCGGCGCAATGAACCGGCAGTGCAATGGCTGGCAGCGTCGCACCTTTCCACTGCAGGTCACCGTTGAATTCCACCCTCGGGTGGTGACAGAGAAAGCCGATGGCGGGCATTTCGTTGGTGACCGGCGCCACGCCACCGTCGGCGCGCGTCACGGGCAGGCAGGCGATCTGGGGGCAGGCCGATGTTGGGCTGGAGAAGGACCGTTGTCGCGCGTATGGCGGCACGGCGGCGGCGTCAGCGGTTTCCGCTGCTCGCGCTCGCGGCGCTGCTGATCACCGCCCTGGCAGGCGGCTCACTGGCAACAGCCGTGGCGGCAGCCGCCGAGAGCCCGGCAGCCGGGTCCGAGTCCTCGGGCACCACCGCCGAGCCCGAGCCCGTGGCCGCGTCCACCCCACGGCCGTCGCCGCCACCGCCATCGCCTGCGCCGGTGGCGACCGCTGCCACCGCGGACACGCAGGCTCGCCACGACACGTCCGGCGATGCCACCCCGCCCGCGCGCACAACCCCACCTGCACACACGTCTCCACCCGCACGCACGTCCCCGGCCACGCGCACGTCCCCGGCCACGCGGAGGTCGCAGGCCGCCTCGACCGCGCCGTCGACACGGGCCGCACCCGCGACATCGGCAGGACCGGCGACCCGGGCACCGTCGACGAAGCCCGCGACAACGACCCGGGCACCGTCCACAAAGCCGGCGACGACGACCCGGGCCACGTCCACAACCCCGGCGGCACGGGCGACACAGGCGCCACCACCGACGTCGCGCGCAACACGGACGACCAAGGCCACACCGACACGAACGACCAAGGCCACGCCGACACGGATGCCGACGCCGACGCAGCGGCCCGCGCCGACACGCTCGTCGGCATGTCCGGGTTCCGGCCGGGGCTACGGTGCGCAGCGCGCGGCGTCCTGCCCGCCGGCCGGGAGCCCGACCCGCGGTACCGGGAGCACGTCCGGCGGCGAGCCGGACGGCGGCGCCACCACGGGCAACGGGCCGGGGAACGGCATCCCCGATCCCGGCACGGGAGGCGGTGTGGGCGGGACGGGCACCGCCACCAGCGGGACGAGCGGGACGGACGGGAGCACGGGCACCAGCGGGTCGGGATCCGGTCCCGGTCCCAGTTCCGGTCCCAGTTCGGGTTCCGGTTCCGGTTCCGGCGGCGGCACGGGCCCAGCGGGCGGCACCGGCACCGGGAACGGCAGCGGTACCGGGAACGGCACGCCGTGGGTGCGCTGCGCCGACGGTTCCTGGGCACCGACGTCCGCCACCTGCCCGGTCCAGCGTGTCCAGTGCCCCGACAGCCCGGTCAGCGTGGCGGTCGGGGAGCAGTGTCCCAGGCCTGCCGCGACCAGGCGGACGTCCGTCGCCTGTTGGGACGGCTCGTCCGCGCCGAGCACCGCCGACTGCCCGCCGGGGCGCACCTTCTGCCCGGGCGGAGTCACCGTGCCGCTCGGCGGGAGATGCGCCGAACCGGTCGAGACGGTGGCCTGCCGGGCGGGGAGCGTGCGGGTGCTGGGTGTCTGCACCCCGATCGCGAGGGCGGGCGCTCCGCAGCCGGCGCGTGGTGTGCCGGTGGCACGCGAACCGGAACCCGGCGAGCTGCGCTTCGACCGCTACGTGTTGTCCGCTGGTGACCCTCTCTACGCTCAGGGCGCCGGCTGCTCACCAGGCGGTGAGACGATGCTGACCGCGGGCGGTGAGCTCGTCGGGCGCACCGTCGCCGACCAGGACGGCCGCTTCGAGACGGTCGTGCGTTTCGCCAGCTTCCGGCCGGGCCACCGGCAGGTCGTCGCCGACTGTGGCGTTCGGCTTCAGGCCGGGGTCGACATGATGCTGGTCTCGGCCGACAGCAGCGTCTCCGTCTCGTCCCTGCTGCTGCTTTTCTGCCTCGCGGCCGGAGGCCTGGCTGTCCACCAGCAGGCGGCGCCCCGGCGCTGGCGGATACCCGGCCTGCCGGCCGTCGCCCCGAGCACGGCCGGCCGCGACGGATGACGATGAGCTCATCCGCCTCCCCGGACCCGCCTGCCGACCCGGCCGAGGTCGGCCGGTACCGGTTGGTGCGGCGCCTCGGGGCGGGCGGAATGGGCACCGTCCACCTGGGTGTGGACCCCGCCGGCCGCCAGGTGGCCGTCAAGCTCATCCGCACCGATCTGGCCTCCCGGCCGGAGTTCCGGGACCGGCTCAAGCAGGAGGCGGACAGTGCCCGGCGGGTCGCCCGGTTCTGCACGGCCGCGGTTCTGGACGTCGACGTCACCGGGGACGTCCCGTACCTGGTCACGGAGTTCGTGGACGGGCCGACCCTGGCCGGGTCGGTACGTGCGCGCGGGCCACTCAGCCACTCGGAGCTGCATCTGCTCGCCGCGAGCATGGCCACCGCGCTGATGGCGATCCACCGGGCGGGAATCGTGCACCGGGACCTCAAGCCGGGCAACATCGTGCTGTCCAGGCTCGGTCCGAAGGTCATCGACTTCGGCATCGCCCGCGCGCTCGACACGGCCGTCTTCTCCAGCCGGGACCAGGCGGTGGGCACACCCGCGTTCATGGCACCCGAACAGGCCCGCAGCGGCCTGATCACCCCCGCGGCGGACGTGTTCGCCTGGGGCGGGGTGCTCGTCTACGCCGCGACCGGCCATCATCCGTTCGGCACCGGCCCGGCCGCCACGCTGCTGCGCCGGGTGGTCAACGACGAACCGGCGCTGGACGGATTCGAGGATTCCCTGCGCCCGCTCGTCGAGGACGCGATGCGCAAGAATCCGCAGGAGCGGCCCACCGCCGAGCAGCTCTACGCCCGCCTGCTCGACCTGCGCCACACCGAGTCCGAGCCACCTGTGGGGCCGCCGCTCGCGGAGGTGACGGTGCTGATCGAGCCGGTCACCCCGCGGACGCCCGGCACGGCGGCGACCCCCGTGGACGCAGTGACGCACTCACTGTCCCCGCCGGCCCACACGTCCACGTCGACCGCGGCGACAGTGATGGTCCCGCCGGACTCCGCTGACCCGGAGCCAGCGATCCCCGCTCGTCCCGCCGCGGCTGAGCCCGCCGTGGCTGAGATCGTCGAGACCCATCCGACCGTCATCCCGTCGACGCCGCCCGTGGGCACCGGCCCCGAGCGGCGAGAGCCGGAGCGGCGGAAGTCCGAGCGGCCGAAGCCGGGCGGGAAACCCACCGGGCGGGCCGGGCGGGCCGGGATCGGGCCCCGCGGGGCGAGAGCGCTCGCGGCCATCCTCGCCGTGGTCGTCGCCGCGGCTGTGCTCGTCGCGCTGTCCAGGAGCGGCGAGTCGCCACCGGCGGACACCCCCGCGCAGGTCGCGGCCAGAACGCTGCGCCTGCAGGTCGAGAACCGCCCGCTTGCCCGCCGACTCGCGCTGGCGAGCTACCAGGCGTCGCCGGACTCGCCGGCCACCCGATCCGCAATGATCGGCCTGTTCGCCGCGGATCTCGATCCGCTGGCCGTCCCGCTCGGCAGCCGGGTGCTGAGCGCCGCGCTGCGCCCGGACGGCCGACTGCTAGCGGCCGGGACGGAGGCCGGGACGATCGAGTTGTGGGCTGTCGGCGGCGGTGCCGACCCGGCCGGCCTCACCCATGCCGGCACCATCACGAACGTCGGCGACTGGGTGTATTCGGTCGCGTTCCATCCGAACGGAAGCGTGCTCGCGGCCGGTGTCGGTAACGGTCAGGTCCGCTTGTGGGATCTGGCGAACCCGGCACGGCCGAAGGCGCTGGCCACCATGAGGTTCCACCAGGACAGGGTTCGCTCGATCGCCTTCGCCCCGGATGGCCAGGTCCTCGCCTCCGGCGGGGACGACGGGCAGATCGCGTTGTGGACGGTGGCTGATCCGTCGAATCCCACCCGGGCCTGGGCGGCTGACGGCGCCACCGCCGGGATCCGAGCGGTCGCGTTCTCGCCGCGCGGCCGGTTGCTTGCCTTCGGCGGCAACGACGGCACCGTGCGGCTGTGGGACGCCACGGATCCCGCGCGCCCCACGGCGCGACCCGCACTGCGCGGCGGTGAAAGTGGCGGCGGCGGTGGCGGGCGGACGCTGCAGGCTGTCGCCTTCTCCCCCGATGGTTCGGCACTCGCCGCCGGCGGTATCGACGGCTCGGTGCAGCTGTGGGGGCTCCGCTCGGCAGAGGCGGTCGACCTCGGCTCGACCGCCGGCGGCCTGGGCGGGGTGACCAGCGTCGGCTTCGACCAGGACGGCGGGATCCTCGCCACCGCGGGCGAGGACGACATCGTCCGGCTGACCGACGTCTCGTCGCCGGCCAGGCCCGTCCCGCTGACCGGTCTGCGCGGGCACACGAAGGCGGTGAACGCGGTCGTGCTGACGCCGGACGGGCGGACCGTGCTCTCGGCCAGCGGGGACGGATCGGTCCGGCTCTGGACCATCGACCCCGCGGCGCTGGCCCGGAACGCCTGCGCCGACCCGGCGAACCAGATCTCCACGGGGGAATGGCGTGAGCACTTCGGGAGCCTGCGCTTTGAACCGCCGTGTGCCTGACACCGCACCCACCCGGAAACCTGATTCCGGTTTCCGGGTTCTCTGCTCAGGAACAAAAATTCCGGAGTCCCGGCGGTCCGGCCGTTCGGCGCGGTAAAGTTGCCGCTGGATTCAGGGGGTAGGTGCCGCGAGCACCATCGGGGCCGCGACGGGCACCGAGCAACGATCGCGAGTGTAGGCGGAGTCAACATTCCGCTCCGTTTTCAGCGAAGGAGATCCGTCGTTACGCGCGGATAGAACCGGTCGGACAAGGCAGTCGAATCGGACAAGCCCGACGAGGCTTCCGGGTCAGCGTTGCGCGATGGTGAACAGTTAAATGCGGAAGATTGATATCCGACGGTATCGCCCTGCGTTTCTGCTACACATGGTCCGCATCGGACAGTCCGGTGCGGACATTCCCCGCAATGAATGCTCAGTTTCTGATGCGTAGGTCGGATCCGGGCCCGCTGCCGTCACCGACGACAGCGCAGGAAGGCGCGGCCGCGGCGACCTGCCGGACAGGGGTCAGAAATGGACGACGTGCCGCTGCAGGTCGCGGCTCTCCCAGGCATCATCGCGGGCCCCGTGCTGCGCCGGGTGACCCGGACGAAGGTGTCCGTGTGGCTGGCGCTGAGCCGGCCGGATCCGGTCACGCTGCATGTCCGCCGAGCCGGGGTGCCCGCCTCGGAGATCGCCGCGGGGAGCGCGACACCGGTCAGGGTCGGCGGCAGCCTGTGGATCGTGGTCGTCACCGGCACCGCACCGGGCGGGCAGTTCACCGCGGGTGACCTCTACGAGTACCGGATCAGCTCACCCGGCTGGCCCGAACCGAACTGGGGCGAGGTCTCGATCGGCACCGGGCGACCGGCGTTCCCCGCCCCGCCCGCTTCCCTCGACGACCTGACGATCCTGCACACCTCCTGCCGCAAGGTCCACGGCAACGGCCGGGACGGCCTGGCCGGGGCCGAGGAGCTCATCACCGGGCGGCTCGCCGCGGGCACACCGTCCGCCCGCCCGCACCTGCTCGTCATGTCCGGTGACCAGATCTACGCCGACGAGGTCCCAGCCCCGCTGGTACCGCGGATCCGCCGCATCGCCACCGACCTCGTCGCCGTCGACGACGCGGCGCCGTTCCTGCCGCTGCCGGCGATCGGGGGGCGGCAGGCCCGCTCGGAGGCCTATCACCTCACCTCCTCGGCGGCGAGCGACCATCTCTGGCGGTTCGGCGAGTTCCTGGCGACCTACCTGCTCTACTGGTCCGACACGCTCTGGCCGGCGACCGTGCCGGCCTGGGCGGACGTCGCGCCCGGTGACGTCGCCGCGGACAGCGGCCTCGACGAGGCGTCGTGGGCCGAACTGCGCGCGGCCGTGGAGCTGTTCCGCGCCGGGCTGCCCGCCGTCCGCAAGGTGCTGGCGACCGTGCCGATCCTCATGGTGGCCGACGACCACGAGGTGACCGACGACTGGAACCTCGACCACCCGTGGGCGGAGGCGGTCTACGCCGACCCGGCCGCCAGCCGCATCGTGACCAACGGGCTGCTCGCATACGTCCTGTGCCAGCACTGGGGCAACACCCCGGAGCGGTTCACCGCCGCCGGCAGCCCCGAGGCCGCCGTCCTCGCCGCCGCCGTCCATACCGGCGCCTCCCCTGACACCCCGGCCCTGCGGCAGCTCCTCGGTGTTCCGGCCGGGCCGCCACCGCCGCCACCGTCGGTCCTGCGCGACCTGACGGCTCCCGGCACGCTGCGCTACGACTTCACCCTCGGCCCGGACGACGGCTGGCCCGTCCGGCTGCTCGCCCTCGACGAGCGCACCGCCCGCGAGTTCCACCGCGTCGACCATCCGGCCGCGCGGATCAGCCTCGACGCCCTGGCGCTCATGGTGCCGGAGCCCGGCGGCCTCGCCCCGGTCCCGCTCACGTTCGTCGTCGCACCGGCGCCGATCCTCGGCACCCACCTGGTCGAGCACCTGATCCAGCCGGCGGCGAGCCTGATACCCGGCGGGTCGATCTTCGCCGACTTCGAGTCCTGGTCCGCGGCGACCGCCAACCACCAGGAGCTGCTGCGGCGGCTCACCGCACTGGGGCCGCTCGTCGTGCTGTCCGGCGACGTCCATTTCAGCGGCACCGCCGCACTGACCTACACCCGCGCCGGGACGACGACGCGCGCGGCGCAGATCACCAGCAGCGCGGCTCGAAACGCGGAGGTGAAGACCATGGTCCTGCACCTGTTCGGGGACCTCGCCATGCGCCTGGGGCTGGAGCGGCACCGGGCGTTCAACGGCTACGCCAACCTCGGCCTGCCGCAGCGGGCGCAGCTCGCCACCCCGCCGCCGGGGGCGGACCTGCCCTACGACGAGTTCACCGACGTGTTCCTCGGCCGGGTGTTCCGGGCCGCGCAGGAGACTCCCACCGTCCTGTCCGAGGAGATCGCCGACGCCTACGGGCTGACGCCGGGGCCCGAGGACTGGCGCTTCGAGGTGACACCGGTGGACGACGAGGCCATGCCCGGCCCCGGTCCGCTGCTGACCGACATGACGGCCGCGCCCTCCCCGGCCGGGTGGACATCGTGGGACCCGGCCAGGTCGTACCTGATGCTCAAGGCACTGCGTGCCGGTGACCTGCACCGGATCGGGCGCATGTTCGTCGGGCTGCCGCAGCTGTCGCTACTGGAGTTCGAAGCCACTCCGTTGGAGGTGCGGCACCTGATCGTCTCGCCGGTCGGCAACCATCCATCCCCCGCCGCCCGCCAGCAGACGGTCACGAAGGTGCGGCTCGTCTGATGGCCGAGAAGTCACTCATCGAGGTGATCTCCGCGGCTTTCGCGGATGCCATGCGCTCGGCGCTGGACGGCACGAACCCGGCGCTGCCCCCGCTGAGCCCACCGGACGCGGCCGGCGCCCGGGCCGCCATCGAGCAGCTCGCCGACCGCGCCGGCGGTGTCACCGACGCGGCGGACCCGGTTGCCTGGATGCAGGCGCTGGAAAGCTGGCGGGACACCGCGTCCGACGTGGCCGACCGGGCCTTCGCCGGCCCCAACCCGGCCGAGCAGGCGTTCGTCCGCTTCCTCACCGAGCGGATGCCGCGCACGGCTGCCTTCCTCGCGCTGACCGGGGTGATCAGCCATACGCCGGACGGCCTGGCCCGGGTCGACCGGCAGAAGCTGCGCGCGCTCGTCACCGACCCGGGCACGGTCGTCAACGAGGGCCTGTGGGACGCGCTGCTCGCCGATGTCGGCCTGCCCGGCACCGGCCGCCTTCCCGCGGTGATCGTCGGGCTCCTGCTGCTGGCGCCGCAGACCGTGCTCGCGCTCACCCGGGGCGATCTGCGCGTCGCGGGCCTGTCCGCGCCGCCGACGGCGCAGCCCGGCCCGTGGCGGGTGTTCCGCGAGGCCACCGAGGGCTGGATCTCCATCACCGTCCCGATCGGCGACCCCGCCGACCCGCAGCCCAACCCCCGCGACATGTTCGACTGGGCCGCCGACCTGACACCCGACCTGTCGGGCACGCTGGCGATCCGTTCGCAGCGCCACGACCTCGGCGGCGGGAAGCGCCGCACGGTCTTCGAGATGTGGCTCGCGCTGGCGGCCGAGGAGGACCGCTGGCAGTACGACTTCGGCAGCGGCTGGTACCTGCGGGTCGAGCCCGGCCTGACCGGCGGTTTCGGCTACGACGGCTCCTGGCACGGGGCGTTCCGCCAGTTCGCCCTCGACCCGGCCCGGCTGCCCGGGCCCGGTGACCCGGTCGAGGTCACGTTCGGCCGGGAGCTCGACGCCGGCGCGCCCGACATCGCCTTCGGCCCGCCGTACGACACCCGCCTGGTGATCCGTGACCTCGGGCTGTTCCTGCGACTGCGCGAGGACCACCCGGTCGTCGAGGTGGGCCTGTTCCTGCACGGCCTGTCGGCGGTGCTCACCAACCGCTGGTTCCGCACGTTCGGGGTGACCGACACCGTCTTCCGGGACGGGATCCGGCTCGACCTGGATCTCGACCTCGCCTACGTCGAGGGCCGCGGTGTCGTGCTGGGCCTGTCCAGCGGCCTCGACGTCACCCTCGGGATCGACGCGGAGTTCGGGAAGAACGCCCCCGTCGGCTTCAAGCTGCACAGCATCCGCATCCACGTCCCGGTGCGGGCCACCGAGGACAGCTTCGACGTCCGCGCCGAGGTGCGCTTCCACATCTCGACCCATCTCGGCCCGGTGAGCCTGGTCGCCGACGGGCTCGGCGGCTGGGTGGGCTACTGGTCGGAGGACGACACCAGGAAGTACGTCGGTCTCCTCCCGCCGACCGGCGCCGGGCTGGAGATCTCCGCGGGCCCCTTCACCGGGGGCGGCTACCTCGACTTCACCGGCGGCCCGAACGAGCGGTTCGGCGGCGTCATCCACGTCAAGGTCGGCACGTTCGAGGTGACGGCCTTCGGCCTGCACGAGCTGACCGGCGAACCGGGTGCGGCGAACCGCCCCACCTCGGTCATCGTCGTGCTGGGCGTGCGCTTCTCCCCCGGCATCCCGCTCGGGTTCGGTTTCGAGATCTCCGGTTTCGGCGGCCTGGTCGGCATCAACCGGCGGGCCGACACCGACGCCCTGCGGGAGCAGCTCACCAGCGGCGCCGCGGGCAACGTGCTGTTCGCCGAGGATCCGATCCGCAACGCGCCGCGCCTGCTCGACGACCTCGACCACCTCTTCCCGCGCAACGCGGGCACCCACGTGTTCGGCCCGACGATCCAGATCAGCTGGCTGAACATCGCCGGGCACAAGGTGTTCCGGTTCGACGTCGGGCTCTTCTTCGAGTTCCCCGGGCCGCGGCGCATCGTGCTGCTGGGCTCCGCCCGCGCCCAGCTGCCGCCGCTGGCCGGCGGCCCGCACCTGATCGACATCCGGTTCGACATCGTCGGGTTCGTCGACTTCCCGAAGCGGATCCTCGAGGTCGACGCGACCCTCATCAACTCCTCGGTGATGGAGATCTTCCACCTCACCGGCGACCTGGCGTTCCGGATCGCCTGGGGCGACCATCCGTACCTGCTGCTGAGCTTCGGTGGCTTCCACCCGAGGTTCACCCCGCTGCCCGCGCAGTTCCCGGAGCTCGCCCGGCTCGCGCTCACCGTCAAGCCGGGGAAGCTCCCGGGCGGGGTGTTCTTCCGCGCCGAGGCCTACCTGGCCATCACCTCGAACACGGTGCAGTTCGGCGGGCAGGTGGAGCTCGGCTACAAGGCCGGCCCGCTCAACCTGATCGGTTTCCTCGCCCTCGACGCGCTCATCCAGTTCACCCCGTTCCACTTCGAGGTCACGATCAGCGCGGGGGTGCGGCTGCGCTGGAAGTCGACGAACCTCGCCGGGGTCCGGCTCGAAGGCACCCTGTCCGGCCCCGGGCCGTTCACGGTCAGCGGCAAGGCCTGCTTCGAGATCCTCTGGTTCGACATCTGCGCCGACGTCAGGATCCAGCTCGGCAGCTCCGGGCAGCCGGCCGCACCGCCGGTCAGCAGCGTCGTGCAGGCGCTGCGCCCGCAGCTCACCGAGCCCGCCAACCTGACCGCGCTCGACGGCGACGACAACGAGGCCATCCAGGCCAGGCGGCCCGCGGCCGCCGGCGACCATCCGCTGGTCTCCCCGCTGGGGGGGCTGAGCTGGGCGCAGAAGCGCACCCCGCTGGGCCTGACCCTCGACCGGTTCGACGGCGTGCCGCTGGCGGCACCGCAGCGGGTCGTCGTGGAGTCCCCGCGGGCCGCGGGCCCGGTGCAGGACTGGTTCGCGCCCGGCTCGTACGCGAACCTCACCGAGGCGGAGCGGCTCAACCGGCCCGCGTTCTCCCGGCTCGACGCGGGGATCAGGATCGGGCTCGGCGCCCCGGGGGCGTCCACGGCGATCCGGCGCGACGTGACGGTGGTGGAGATCCGGCTGCCGAATCCGCCCAGCACCGGTGCGCTCGCGATCGCGTTCGCCGCCGTCACGCTTCGCGCCGCCCTGGAGCGCACCGCGCCGTCCCAGGTGCGCACGACGGCGCCGGCGTTCGGGGTGCGCGAGGAGCGGTTCGCCGTCCGCGACCGCGGTGGCGCGGTGCTGGCCGAGGACCTGTCCGTCAGCGAGGCCCACCAGCGGGCCCGGCGCGCCGGCGGCGTCGCCGCGGCCAAGCGCGATCTCGTCGACCTGGGAGCGATCTGATGGCTGTGCGGCTGGACTTCTACGCCTGGCGCCGGTCCACCGTCTTCGAGACGGTGGCCGCCCCGGCGCTCACCCCGGCCGGCCGGCTCACCGGGCGCGTCCCGCTGACGTTGCACAACACCGAGCGGCCGGGCGACACGGCCACCGAGAGCGTCGTGTTCGACCTGCTCGGCCCCGGCGACGTCGGCGGCCTGAAGCCGGCGGCCGTGCGGCGCGCCGTCCCGGCGCCCGGGTCGACGGAGGCGGAGAACACCAAGTGCGCCTACGTCGAGTTCAGCGCCCCGGACCTGCCCTGGCGGTACACCCCGCGCCTCGCCGCGGGACGTCAGCTCGCCCCCTGGCTCGTCCTGGTCGTCGGGACGCCGGAGGAGATCGTGCCGCAGCCCGGCGGAACGGTCGCGATCAGCGCCAGCGCCCTGGCGGCGCACCGGCTCGTCGAGTCCCCCCGGTGGGCCCATGTGCAGGACGACGTCGACCATCCCGGCCAGCGGCTGGTGTCGCGGCTGCTCTCCCCGCGCCCGCTCGCCGGGAACACCGCCCACCGCGCGGTCATCGTCCCCGCGTTCACGCCGAACGGCACGCCCGCCTGGGCCGACGGCTCCCCCGGGGTGACCGTGACGCTGCTCTACTCCTGGGAGTTCACGACGGCGCCGGCGGGTGACTTCCCCACCCTCGCGGCCCGGCTGCGGCCGCACTCCGGCGACGCCACGCTCGGCCGGGTGGCCCTGGCCTACCCACTGCCGCCCTCCCCCGGCCCAGGGCCGGAGGCGCCGATCGTGCGCGGCGCGCTGGCGCCGCTCGACAGCGTGGACGTCGACATCCCGGTGGAGATCGGCGACGACCTGGAGACGATCGCCGCACCGGTGCTCGACCCGGCCGCCGACGCGCGGCGCCCCGTCGTCTCGCTGCCGGTGTACGGCGACGCCTGGGTGGCCGACCCGACGCTTGCGCTGTGGTCGGCGCAGTTCCGCCGCGACCCGAGGCACCGGGCCGTCGCCGGCCTCGGCGCGAAGGCGGGCATCGACGAGCAGGACAAGATCGTGGACGCCGCGGTGGCCCAGGCCGGGGCGCTCGCCGCGGCGTCCGAGCGGATCAGGGCGCTGACGGCGGGGCTGGCCGCGGCCTCGGCGTTGTGGAACCGCCGGCTGCCGCAGGACCGGGTCCGCCGCCTGGTCGTCCTCGGGCCGGCCCTGCGCGGCATGCAGACGCAGACCGGCACCGTGCTCGACCGGGCGACGGGTGGGGCGCGCCCGCTGCCGCCCGCGATCTTCTCCGCGGCCGCGCGGCGGGTCCTGCGCCCCGGCCCGGCGCGCACCCGGCACGCCGCCGACGGCGCGACCGACCCGCGGGCCGTGCTGGAGGTGGCCAACCGGTGCGCCGAGCCGCCGCCCCGCGCGCCGGACGGCCTGCCGCACAGCGACCACCTCAGCGACGTCGTCGGGGTCCGCAACCTCGACAAGGTGCTGCGAGCGGCCGCCGGGACGGGCCGGGTGCCGGTCAGACGGCTGCGCGACCTTGTCGGCGCCTTCGACCGCAGCCCCTACAGCGCTTCCACCGTCGGGTTCTTCGAGCAGGTCATGCGGCAGATCCTCGACCGGGTCGAGGCGGGCCGGCCGATCCCGCTGTTCGATGTGCTGACCGTCCTCGAACCGCGCGACGGCCGTCCGCTCCCGGAGCAGGACCTGCTGATCGCCCTGCGTGCCCTGCTGTCCGAACGGCCCGACGACGGGTACGACACCCCGGTGCTGGACGACCTCGTCATCGAGGTGCTGACCGAGCGCCCCGACCGCCCCTGCGACCCCGTCGACCTCGACCGGCTCGCGGACGCCGTCGCCGACGCCGTCGATCCGACGGCGCACCACCCGGTCGTCGTCGACCGTGTGCTGGACACCATCGACGGCCTCGACGACCAGCCGCTCACCCCGCCGGAGCTGTCCCCGGATCTCGACATCCCCGCCTGGCAGCTGCTGCGCGACCACGATCCCGACTGGCTGCTGCCCGGTGCCGGCACCATGCCGGTCGACCGTGTCGTCGCCGTGACGACGAACCCGGTGTTCGTCGACGCCTACCTGCTGGGGCTGAACACCCAGATCCTCGGCGAGCTGCGGTTCCGCAACATCGCGGTGCGGGCGGGCAGCACCCCCCTGCGCCAGTTCTGGTCCCGGGCGGCGCCGGACGGCGAGAGCTTCCTGGACGACATCCACGGCGTCCACCTGTGGCCGACCGGCTCGGCGCTGGGCAGCGGCACCCACCAGCCGCCGGCCGTCGCCGGCGCCGACCTCGTCATCGTCGCCCGGACCCCGCTGTTCCGCCGCTACCCGCACACGGTCGTCTACCTCACCCCGGCGCCGCTCGCCGGCGGCGAGCCCGACTGGGACGCCGCGCCCGACCTGGCCCAGCGCGTCATCCCCAGCTTCCAGGGCTCGATCACCCCCGAGATCGTCTTCTTCGGGTTCGACCTCGACCCGGCGCTCGGCGGGCAGCACTGGGTGGTGTTCGAGGAGCCGCCGCACGGCGTCCAGTTCTTCAGCGGCCCCCACGAGGGCCTCTCCCCAGCGCGGCGCCACGTGTACACCGACCCGTTGCTTCACCTCGACGGCGCCGAGTTCGCCGACGCCGCCTACGCCGACCCCTACCGTGTGATGGTCCGCGGATCGTCACTGATTCCGGGAGCACTGTGAGCACGCCGATCATCGGGGTTCTGCTGCCACTGCGGCTGGAGACACGGTTCGCCGAACCCGACGCCCCGGGAGCCGGCTGGCGGCTCAAGGTCCGGGTTGTGCCCGACGCGGCCAGCCTCGACCGGCACAATCCGCTGCCGCTGGACAGCGAGCTCGACGCGGTCGCGGCGCTGTGGCAGGCGGTGGACGGCGGTGTCGACGCCCTGGCCACCGAGCACGGCCGGGCACAGTGGCAGGCGTTCGCCGCGCAGGTCGGCGCCGCCCGCGGCGCCTGGCTGGCCCGCTCGTTCCCCGCCGAGCCCGCCCCCGGCGGTGGCTGGCGGATCACCCGGCCCGCGGCGACCAGCGAGCCGCTGACCTTCGCCCGGGTCGCCGGCCTGCCGAAGACCCTGCAGCTGTGGCTCGGCCGCGGCGGCGGCGCGCCGGTCCGGATCGCCGAGCTCACCGTCGACCGTGACCGGCTCGCGCTCGACCCGCCCGACCCGGAGACCGGCCAGGCCCGCTGGTGGACGTCCTTCAAGGAGGCCGAGCAGGTCCAGCTCGGCACCACGGTCGACCTCGGGCCGGACCGGCCCGACGACATCGACGTCCTCTACGTGGTCGGCCTCGGCGAGGACTCTCCCGCTGACCTGTTCGCCGCACACCGCGACGCCGGCATCCTCGGCGTCGCCGCGCTGGGAACCGCCACCAACAGTGTGGACGGCGCGCGGGCGGCGGATCTCGCCCGCGACCCCGAGGTGTGGCGCACCCTGCTCACCGCGCCGCCGCCGCAGCCGGGCGCGGAGGCGGTCAGCGCGGCGCTCACCGGGAAGGACTCCGCCCTCGGGCCACTGCCCGGCGGCGAGACCGACCACCGGCCGGTCAACCAGGCACTGGTCGGCAGCCTCTGGTCGGTCCTGTGGGGCCACTGGGTCAAGGACGTGTGGCTGGACGGCAAGGGCCTCGAGCTCGGGGCATGGGCCTACGACCACCTCGCCCCGGAGGGCCCGTTACCGCCGATCCGGATCGGGGACCAGCCGTACGGCGTGCTGCCGGTCTCGGCGCCCTCCCGCTGGGTCACCGCGCCCGGCGACCCGGCCGTGGAGAAGCATGTGCTGCGGGTCGGGCTCGGCGCCCGCGACGTCGCCGCGACGGCGGCCGAGGCGGCCGGCACGATCGTCGGCGCCGACACCGCGCGGCTGCTCGACCTGATCGGCCGGGTTCCGGCCTCCCGCGGCTACGCCTGGCGGTGGGCGCTGCCACTGGAACTGCTCTACCTGCTCGAATGGGCCTACGGGGACGGCGTGCCCTGGGCGCGGCTGCAGAAATGGTGGGACGAGACCGCCGTCCGCGCGACGAAAATCGCGGACCGGTCACCGTCCCGGCGCTACGCCACGCTCGGCGAGCCGCAGGACCTCACGCTGCCACTCGTCGTGCCGACCAACCTCACCGACGGCAGGACACTGGACAAGCTGCTCGAGATCCTGCTCGAAGTGCCACCGAAGGAGCTCGCCTCCCCCCGGATCCTCGACGAGGTGTTCCGGCCGATGCCCGACAGCCTGCTGTTCCGGCTGTTGCTGCACGCGCGCCTGGTGGACACCGCCGAGGTCGTCCGGTTCACGGTCGAGGCCAGCGGACCCGCGCTGGAGCCGATCGAGGCCCCCGACTCCGAGCCGACCCGGCTGGCCAGGTGGGCCTCCCAGTTCAGCGACGCGATGGTGGGCTCCGACCCGGCGAGCCTGCTGTTCCGGATCGGGCGGGAGGCACTCGGCGCGCTGCCGGGCCTGGACCCGGCGGTCGTCGAACGGGTCCTGCGGGCGACGCTCGACACGGCCTCGCACCGGATCGACCCCTGGCTCACCGGGGTGGTGACCCGGCGGCTGCGGGAGCTGACGGCCGCGGCGGAGCCGGCGCGGTTCCAGCTCGGCGCCTACGGGTGGGTGGACGCGCCCCGCCCCCGCGACCCGGCGGCCCCCCCGCCACCCGCCGAATACCTGCACGCGCCGTCCATGGAGCAGGCGCTGACCGCCGCGGTGCTTCGCGACCGCGCACTGTCCGACGCGGAACCCGCCCGCTGGCAGATGGACGTCGACAGCGACCGGGTACGGCTCGTCGAGGAGCTGGCGGAGCAGGTCCGGCTCGGCAGCCACCTCACCGAGGTCCTCGGCCGCGCGGTGGAGCGCGCGGTGGCGGCCCAGGCCGACGTCGAACGGCTCCGGGCGCAGTTCCCGATCCGGGTCGAACACACCGGCCGCCGGGTCTGCGACGGCCAGGCGGTCCTCGACCGGTACGTCACGAACCCGGCCGATCTGGGCCTCACCGGGGCCCAGCTCGACACGCTGGCACCGCTCGCGCACGCCGTGGACACCTATGGCGACCTGCTGGTCGCCGAGGCCGTCCACCACGTCGTCTCCGGCCGCGGCGCGACGGCGGCGACGGCGATGGAGGCCGCCGCGGGGCTCGCCGCACCCCCCACGCTGGAGGTGCTGCGCACCCGGCGGGGCGGGCGCATCGCGCGCACCACCGTCGTGGCCGCGCTGCCCGCCGCCGCGGGCCCGCCGGCACCGGACGCCTTCACCAGCCCCGGGGTGCTGGCCGAGCCGGCCGTCGCTGCCTTCCTCGAAGCCCAGACCGGCGCGCCGGGCACGGACCCGTGGCGCTGGGAGGCACTCGACACCGCCGACCAGCCACTCGGCCCGGTCACCCTTGCCGACCTCGGTCTGACGCCCGTCGACACGCTGTCGCTGTCGGCCGTGAACCTGTACGAGCTCGCGCTCGCCGCCGTCGAGGGAGCGGCCCGCCTCGAACCGGCCGCCCTGCCCGCCCAGGCCGCGGCCCAGCGGCTGGCCGACATCCTCGGCAGCCGCCCGGTGCTGCCGGAGGATCTCGTCACCGGTGGGCCGGCGGCGCCCGGCACGGAGGCGGCGCTCGCTTCGCTGCAGGCAGGCGTCCAGGCCGAGCTGCACGGCAGGTACAGCGCCGTGCACGCGCTCGCCGACGACCTGCGGACGTGGCTGGTGGCGGCCGCCGCCGACCCCGCCGACCACACGGCGGCACTGGTCGGCGCGGCCCGCTGGGGTATCACCCCGCTGCGCGCGGACGGCGCACCGACCGCGACACTCGTGGCCCGCGCAGCGGCGGCGCTGTCCGAACGACTGGCGAAGGCACCTTCGCCGGCCGCCGCGGCCGCGCTCGCGCCGGCGACGCTGGCCAGCGCGCTGGCGGAACTGGTCTCGCCGGAAGGACGCCTGCCCGTCCTGTCCCGGCTGCCGCTGGACCAGCTACCGACCGCTCTGGTCCCCGACGTCGCCGGGCCGGCCGCACTCGACCCGTACTGGCTCGAGGTCGTGTCGCCCGTCCGCGCGCACCTGGCCCGGTTCGAGGCGTACCAGCTCAGCAGGCACGTCCGGGGGCTCAGCCCGCTCGCCGCGTGGACGAACCGGCCGGGCGACCCATGGCAGCGCGAGCCCCGGCCCGACGCCGACGCCGACGCACCCCCGGTGGACACCCACCTGCTCGCGGCGTTCGGCCCGGCCGGGGCGCTGGACCCGGCCGCCGGCCCGGCCCGGCCCGTCGCGCTCGGCCTGGTGGACTCGTTCAGCGAGGTCATCCCGGCCACCGACCACACGACGACGGTCGCCTTCCACGTGGATGCGCCGGCGTCGCGGGCACCGCAGGCCGTGCTGATCGCCGTCCCGCCGGATGTCGACGTTCCTCTCGACACCGAGACGCTCGTCGACGTCCTCGCCGACACCCGCCGGCTGGTCCGGGCCCGCGCGGCCGCCCCGCCGGACCTGGACGCGCTGGCCGCGGGCACCCCGTCCGTGCTGCTGCCAGCGCACCAGCCCACCGGCATCAGCCTCACGAAGTAAGGGAGCGGACAGTGCTGCAGCGGACGGTGCGGAGCGCCTCATGACGCGATTCGATCTGGGACGTCGGCTGGAGCCGATCCGCCCCGTGACGGACCTCGACCGTGGGTTCCGCGCCGAGATCGCGGACCCGGCGTGGTTCCTGGCCCGGCAGTGGCACCTCGGCGAGCACCAGGGCGAGGACGCCGCCTCCCCCACCCTCGTACGCCACGTGGCCGCGCATCACCCGGTCGACCCGCTGCTGCCGCCGGCGACCGACCCCGACCAGACGACGGATCCCGCGGTCGTGCCCGCCGAGGCGATCATCGAGGCGGAGTCCGACGAATGGTGGACACCGGGCCGCCGGATCCGCGTCGGCCGTGACCTCGCGACGTCCAGGCCGGCGCTGCTGGCTGACACCAGCCTGCGGCTCGACGGGCTCCCACCGCCCTACGACACACTCGACGGCACCGGCGTCGACGGCCTCACGGCCTACCGGCGACGCGCCGAGCTCGGCCTGACGGCGGCCGACTTCCCCGGCGTGCCGACCGTTCCCGCCGCCGACCTGTGGGATCCCGCCGAGTTCGTGCACACCGCGGAGTTCACCAGTGGTGGTGTGGCCCTTCAGGTACCTCGCCATCGGGGCGGGGACGTCGACTGGTACTCGGTCCAGGCCAAGGAGCCGCCCGCCCCGGGCAGCGGCCCGGAGGTGCTGCGGGAGGTGCTGCCCAGCCGGCTGAAATACCCGGGCGCGCCGCATCCCCGCTGGTGGCAGATCGAGAACGCGCACGTCGACATCGGCGGCTTCCCGCCGGACCGCAGCCACCTGGCGACCATGCTGCTGATCGACCTGGTGATGTCCCACGCCGACGACTGGTTCAGCTTCCCGGTGGAGGCGAGCGCCGGGACCCTGGTCACGCTGCGGGAAGTCGTCGTCGTGAACTCGTTCGACGAGGAGGTCGTGCTGACGGCGCCGGCGGACTGGAGCCTGTTCCGCATCACCGGCCTCGAACCGTCCACCCTCGCCATCTGGCCGACGGCGGTGACGCCGCTGAGCGACCGGCCCGTCGACGACGTCGCCGTCGGCCTCGACGAGGACGCGAACCTGCTGTGGGCCGTCGAGCACCGGGCCGCCGGCCGCGACCTCGCTCCCTCGTCCGCGGCCACCGGCCCCACGTCACCGCCGGGGCTCCCGCCGCAGGCGCCCGCCACGTCGGGCGAGGTGCTCGGCAGCGAGCCGGTCACCTACTCCTACCGGCCGAGCACGACGCTGCCCAGGTTCTGGCATCCATATCCGGTGCGCGAGGTCGACGGGCGGCGGCGCTTCGTCCAGGGGCAGCTGCGCGACCTGGAGGCACGCCCGCCGGTGCCGATGCCCGCGCCGGTCAGCCCGCTGCTCCAGGACCCGCACGCGCCGGCCGCCGGGCCCGTGCACCAGATCGAGCCGGCCGCGCTCCCGACGACCGGCGTGCGGCTGCAGCGGCAGTGGAAGCTGGCTCGGCGGACCGACGGCCGCCCCGTGCTGTGGATGCAGCGCCAGCAGCTGCCGCTGATCGGCCCACCGGTCTCCGGGCTGCGCTTCGACGTCGCCGAGGCCCGGCACCCTTCCGCCGGCTGAGGCCGGGGACCGCTCCTGCGGCAACCGTCGGAAAGCCGACCGGCACCCTGTCGCGTTGGCTTCAGCGCGAATGACGGTGTCGAGCCACCATGAGCCCGTGATCAGGATTTCAGGGCCCAGAGGTCAGCAGCAGGACGACAGCGCCGGTACCGGCCCCGGCCTGCCCCGCCGCGCTCTCCGCCTGGTCCGGTCGCGGCCCCGCGGTCCAGTGACGGCGGCCGTCGCCTGCGTCCTGCTGTTGGGGGCTCCGCTGACGCTGGTCACCGGCTGCCAGCCGAGCAGCGGCAGCGGGAAGAGCACCGGCACCGGCACCCACGCTCACGCCAGCACGCGCACGACACCGCGGGACAAACCACCAGCCGTGCCGGTGGGACAGCCGAACTCCCCCACCACCCGGACTCCGGGCGGGTCGTCGGCCTACCGGATCACCATCAGGAACGAGCGGGGGGCGATCGAGCCGAGCGCCAGCTACACCGCGCAGGTGCCGGTGCTGGCCGGCCCCGACGCGGCAGTGGTTCGCCGGGTGAACGCGGCCATCGCGGAGTACGTCAGCCAGGAGAAGACCCGCACCGCCCACGAGACCCTCACCCTCACGGCCGGCGATCCGCATGTGGGCGCGCGGGTGCTGGCGCTGTCCTTCGGCGGCGACCGGTACCCGCCCGGCGCGGCGCATCCCAGTGAGCTTGCCAGCGGCCTGGTCTTCGACCTGCGCACCGGTGACCGCGTCACCATCGAGGACGTCTTCACCTCCACCGACGCGGGCCTGCGCCGGCTGGAGCCGGTCGTCCGGGCCGAGCTGGAGCGGCGGTTCCCGGACGGCCCGACGGGCGGGGTCACCGATCCGCTGCCGGCCAACTACCAGCAGTTCGTGGTGAACCCGAAGGGCCTGGTGGTGATCGTGACGGAGCTGCCGCACGTGCTCGGGCCGCAGAGCGTCCTCGTCCCGTGGAGCAGCCTCGACGGCCTCGTCCGGCCCGAGCTCGCCGAGATCCTGCGCTCCTGAGCACCCGCACCTGAGCACCTGAGCACCTGAGCACCGGAGCACCGGAGCAACCGTGAGCGCTCCTGAGCCGAGATGCCGCGCTCTCGCGGGGAATGCCTCCAGGCGGGGCGGGATTGACACTACGAGTGAGCGACGTCGACGAATCCCTTCCGCTGGCCGTGCTCGACTTCGTGGGGATCGAGCACGGCGAGAGCCCGGCGGCCGCGATCGCGGGCGCGGTGAGCATCGCGCAGACCGTCGAGGTGGCCGGATACCGGCGGTACTGGGTCTCCGAGCACCACAACATGCACAGCCTGGCCTGCAGCGCCCCTGAGCTGCTGACCGCGCATGTCGGGGCGCTCACCCGCCGGATCAGGGTCGGCGCGGCCGGGATCATGCTGCCGAACCACACGTCGTTCAAGGTCGCGGAGCTGTTCCGGACGCTGGTGGCGATGTATCCCGGACGCATCGATCTGGCGCTCGGCCGGGCGCCGGGCACCGACCCGCTGACCGCGCACGTGCTGCGCCGGGGTGGCGGCGCCGACGCCGGCGCGGAGTTCCCCCACCAGGTCGGTGAGCTGCTGGCGTTCCTCGGCGACGGCTTCCCGTCCGATCATCCGTACGCGCGGCTGGTCGCCGCGCCGGTGGTCGACGAGCGGCCCGAGCTGTTCGTGCTGGGCTCCAGCCCGTACGGCCCGCGCTTCGCGGCCGTCAACGGCCTGAGCGCGGTGTTCGCCCATCACATGAGCCCCGAGCTGGCGTTCGACGCGCTACGCGCCTACCGGCGTGAGTTCACCGCCCGCGGCGGCAGCGACAGGCCGTACTCGGCGATGTCCGTACTCGCCTTCGCCAGCGAGGACGAGGAGGCCACGCTGGACTTCGAGGCGGCATGGACCCTCACCATCCAGAACATCAGCCGCGGCGTCCGGGAACCGCTGCGGCCCGAGGACGTCCACGGCCTCGCCCGCTCCGAGCGGTTCCGGGCGGCGCGGCGCGACGACGGGCGGATGGTCACCGGAGAGCCGAAGGCCGTCGCCGCCCGCCTGTTGGAGATGAAGCAGCAGGCCCAGGCCGACGAGATCGTCGTCGTCACCCCGAGCCTGGACCGGGCCCGGCGCCAGGCCAGTTTCACCGCCCTCGCCGAGGCCTGGCGCAGCGCGGCCTAGGACGGACTGTTCTGGGCCTGGGCAGGTTCCGTGGTTCCGCGGTTCCGCGGAACCGCCCTGCGCCCGGCCCCGCCGGTGGCGCGACTGTCTTGCGCCGCCCGGCAGCGGGAAGCTCACACAGTGGCAGGCTGGCGCGGCGGCACGCTGACGCAGGCACACCAAAGACGCAGGGGCACCAAAGACGCAGGGGCACCAAAGACGCAGGGGCACCGGAGGGGATGTCGGGATGGCCGAGGCAAACGACTGGAACGCGCAGATCATCGCCGAGTTCCGGGCGAACGCGGGGCAGGTCGGGGGGAACTTCGCGGGCGCCCCGATGGTGCTGGTGCATCACCGGGGCCGCAGGAGCGGTCGCGAATACGTCAATCCGATGATGTACCTGGCGGACGACGCCGATACCAACACGATCTACGTGTTCGCGTCCAAGGCCGGCGCACCGTCGAATCCGGACTGGTACTACAACCTGACGTCCGCCGGTGCGACGACCGTCGAGCGCGGCGCCGAGACGTACCAGGTCGGCATCCGGGAGCTCACCGGCACCGAACGCGACCAGGTTTATGCCGAGCAGGCGCGCCGCTACCCGGGGTTCGCGGAGTACGAGACGAAGGCCGCGGGCATCCGGACGATCCCGGTGCTCGCCCTGCAGCGCTCCTGATCGAGCCGCACTCCCGGGTACCCCGGGGCACCCGGGTTCACTGTCACTGCGGGCGGTCGGCGACGACGACCCGGCCACTGCGCAGTGAGTTGCGGCGGGAGGTCGGGGTGTCCAGGCGCTCGGCGATGGCCAGAAGGTCCTCGTCGCGCCGGACGGTGAACCCGTGCCGGCCGAGGAGTTCGCACATCGTGGCCGCCGTCCAGTAGGAGCGCCACGGTTCGTTCACCCACATGCTGCGCCGCCGGGCCAGGGTGTGCATCATCCGGGCGATCCACTGCCCGATCGCGATCCGGACCTGGCGGGCCTGATAGTTGATGATCAGGCGGCTGTCGGGAGCGGACAGGCCCGCGACGACGGCCATGGTCCGCTCGACCTCGGCCCGGGTGAGGTACGGGACGACGCCCTCCCAGATCCAGGTGGTCGGCGCGTCCGCGCGGTGACCGGCGGCGGCCAGGGCGCTGCCGAGCCGGTCCCGGGCGAAGTCGACGGGGACGAACCGGACCGGCTCCGCGGGTCCGGCGGGCCCGGCGGGCCGCGTGATCTCTCCCGGGCCCGTCACCCACGGCTGGCCCAGGCCGGCGAGCCGCTCCCGCTTGTCCCGCTGGGACGCCGGATGGTCGACCTCGAACACGACGCTGCCCGCGAGCTCCGGCATCCGCCAGGCTCGATCGTCCAGGCCCGCGCCGAGCAGCACGACCTGCGGGGACGGATGGTCGCGCAGCGCGTCGTCGATTGCGATCACCCGCGGCACGATGATCGTGGCGCAGGCCCGTACCGACTCGTAGTCGATGCGGTCGGGCAGGCTGGCGGGCGGTCTGCCGGCACGCACCTGCTCGACCGTTCGCCGCTCCTCGCCGCGCAGCAGCTGCGCCGCGAGCGGGTCGGCGAAGCGGCCGGTGGCGGTCAGCCCGTCCGCGACCGCCCTCCCCTGGCAGACGAGCACCGCCGTGCGACTGCCCCCGGCCGCCTTCATCCCGCACCACCATTCGACTCGTCCCGCCGCAGGCCCACCCGGCCCCAAACTGCCCGGCCACCCGACCGCCCGGCGACCCGACCGCCCGCCGCCGTGCCGGCTCTCCGTCGTGCCGCCGGCACAGCAACCGGGCAGACCTCAATCACGCATCAGACCCGCGCCCCCGTCAACTCGGCGAACCCCGGTGCAGGGCGCGGCATCCGCGCTAGCCGATCGTGATCGGGAGCGACTCCCAGCCGCGGACGGTCGAGGTCTGGGCGAGCTTCGCGGTCTCCCAGTCGACGTCCCAGGACGGGAAGCGGCGCAGGATCTCCTCCATCGCCACCCGGCCCTCGAGCCGGGCGAGCGCCGCGCCCAGGCAGTAGTGCGCGCCGAGCCCGAAGGTGAGCTGGTTGCCCATCCGGCGGTGCAGGTCGAGGCGGTCCGCGTCGGGGTACCGGGACTCGTCCCGGTTCGCGGAGCCGACGATGAACAGGATGGCGCTGCCGGCGGGAACCGTCCGGCCGTGGAACTCGACGTCCCGGGTGACGTACCGGCCGATGAAGGGGCCCGGCGGCTCGAGGCGCAGGATCTCCTCGATCGCGGCCGGGACCAGCGACGGATCGGCGACGATCTCCCGGCGCTGCTCGGGGTTCCTGGCCAGCGTGGCGCCGATCCAGCCGACCAGGCGACCGGTCGTCTCGTTGCCCGCGCCGGCGACGACGGTGGTGTAGGTGATCACCTCGTCCCGGGTGAGGGTGCGCACCGTGCCGTTCTCGTCCTCGAACTCGGTGTACAGCAGGTCGGTCATCAGGTCGGTCGACGGGTTGTCGCGCCGCCAGTCGATGTACTCGGCGAACGCCTCGTTGCTGAGGATCGCGCCGCCCTTGAAGTCCATCTGGCCGCCGGCCTCCGTACGCAGGCTCTCGTCGGCGGTGTCGCGCAGCGCTTCCTGGTCGGTCTCGGGGATGCCGAGCAGCATGCCGATGACGCGCATCGGCAGCTCGGTGCCCACCGCTGCCATCAGGTCGAAGCTGCCGGCGCCGACCAGCGGGTCGAGCGTGCGCTCGCAGTAGGCCCGGACCTTCGCCTCGAGCTCGCTGATCCGGCGCGGGGTGAAGACCCGGGCGAGCAGCTTGCGGTGGATGTCGTGGGCGGGCGGGTCCTCGAAGATGAGCGTGCCCGGCGGGATCTCGATGCCCGACTTGATCAGTTCCAGGATGCCGCCGCGCGCCGACGAGAACGTCTGCCAGTCGGGCAGCCCGCGCTCGCAGTCGACGTACCGGCTGACCGCGTAGAAGTCGTATTCCGCGTTGTAGTAGAGCGGTGCCTCCTCCCGCAGCCGGCGGTAGACCGGGTACGGGTCGGAGACCAGTGACGGGTCGTAGGGATCCCAGTGGACCGCGCTGTCGGTGCTCAAGGTTCGTCCTCTCTGCGACGGGATCTGCCGCGTGCGCCGTCTCGCCCTCTCACCGCGGCTGGGCGGCCGGGCGGGGCCGGATCCGCATCGCCGCGCCACGAAACGAAACGAGCATAGCGAGATCGATGCATGAAGTCTCGCACCAATTCGGATCCCGGCGGGGCGGGAAGAGGAACAGCGACCCGGGGGGACCTGCCTGGCAGGTCGAAGGGCTCAGATCGCGGGCCGGCCCGCTCCGGCCGCGATCGTCGCGCCCGTGATGAACCGGGCACGGTCGGAGGCAAGGAACACGACCGTCTCGGCGATCTCGCGAGGTGTGGCGAGCCGGCCGAGCAGGGTGTTGCGTGCGAGCCGGTCGAGGCCGTCCGCGCTGGTGGCCGCGACCAGTGCGTCGGTGCCGGTCGGTCCGGGCACGACGGTGTTCACGCGGACGCCCGCCGGGCCGAACTCGGTTGCCCAGGCACGGCTCAGCGACTCCAGTGCGGCCTTGGTCGCCCCGTAGGCGGAGAAGCCGGGCATGCCGACCCGCGCCGCCAGAGTGCTGATGTTGACGACGCTGCCCGTGCCCTTCTCGACCATCGCGGGCACCAGCGCGGCGGTCAGGAGGTAGGGCGCGCGGACGTTGATGGCGAGCGCCGCGTCCAACGACTCGACGTCCTGCGACACCGTCGGCGCGCTGGGAATCGCGGCCGCGTTGTTGACCAGGATCTCGACGGGGCCCGCGAGCGACGCGAGGCGGTGCGGCCCGGCCGGGTCGGCCAGGTCAGCCGCGACGAACCGGGCCGACCCACCCGCCGCCGCGATCTCCGCGACGAGGTCGGCTCCACGGGCGGCGTCACGGCCAGTGACGACGACCCGAGCCCCGGCCGCCGCCATCAGCCTGGCTGTCTCCCGCCCGATGCCTCCGGTGGAGCCTGTGATCAGGGCGGTCTTTCCGGCAAGTTCCATGACGAGTTCCTATCGGAAGCCGTCAGGCCGGCGCGTCCTGCGTCACCCCCGGCCCGTCCGCCACAGCCGGCCGGAGTCGTCACCGCTGCGCCCTCGGCCGCCGCCCGTCCGCGCGCCGGGCTGTCCTCATCCGCTGCCCGCGGAACTCGCCTCCGCCGGCCCGCCGTCAGGCTCGCCGCCAGGACCGTCGCCGGCTCGGACCGCCGCGCCCAGCGTCGCGATCACCCAGTTCACGGCGCGGGTGGCACGTTCGGGATCCAGCTTCCAGGTCACCGTCAGCCGCTCGTAGGACGGGACGTTCCAGAAGACGTCCAGCATCGCGGCGGCCAGCTCGGCCTCCTCGTCCGGCCAGTCCACGGCGGCGTCGGAGACGGCGGCGATGAGCGCGCGGCGCCGGCGTTCGTCGATGTCGGCGAAGGTCGGATCCTCCGGCGGCGGCTGGGCCACCGGGAAGGAGGACAGGTAGGCGAACATCCGCCCGACGACGTCGCCGAACTCCTCCAGCCGGAGCCCTTCGAGGTCAACCCCGGCCTCCTGCTCCAGGCGACGCATCACCGCGTCGCGCAGGCGGCGCTCGTTGGAGAAGTAGCGGTACACGGTGCTCTCGTTCACCTGGGCGCGGCGCGCCACCGCCCGGATGGTGAGGGCTCCCCAGTCCCAGGTCGGAAAACCGTGGACCATCTCGGTCGCCGCGGCCAGGATGCGATCCCGCGTCACGGCGGCCTGCTGGCGGCGCAGCGGGCTCTCGTAGTGACGGCGACCGCCCGCGCCCCGGGCCCCCTCCGCCCGCTGCTCTGCCGACTGCTCCGCCGGCTGCTCTGCCGGCTGCTCTGCCGGCTGTTCCGACGGCCGTTCTGCCTCAGGCCCATCCACGGTCAACGACCACCAGATCCTTCCGCGGCGTCGCGTCACCGGCCGATGCCGGTCGAACCCGTACGCGGCTCCCTGCCATCGGAGGAGATGATGCCGGATCGGCCGCGGTGCGCGCGCATCCCGTGCCGGTGAGATCACGGCTGGCCGGCTGCCTCCGCGTCGAGGTCGCGGAACGCCGTCGCGTAGCGCCCCACCAGTGCGAGGGAGACGTCGTGGCGCTGCCAGCCGTCGGTGCCCAGCGTCGACAGCCAGATCGCGAGGCCGTAGGCGGCGCTGGCCCGGTAGCGGCGCCAGGCCGACTCCCAGGACGGACGGGCGTCCGCCGGCAGGTCGAGCGCGTCGAGGTAGTGCCGCAGCAGGTCGGTCTCGTGGTCCCGCCGGTCCGGCGTCGTCAGCGCGCCCATCAGGAAGTAGCCGACGTCCTGGGACCAGCCACCGCGCCGGACGACCTGCCAGTCGAGGAAGCCCACGTCGTCACCGGGCAGGACGTAGGTGTTGCCGATGTGGGCGTCGGCGTGCAGCAGGGTCGGCGACTCCTGCCCGACCGCGGCCACGTAGCGCGCCCACAGGTCGACGATGCCGTCGGCGCCGTACCGCACCACCTCGGCGGGGAGCTGGCCGTCAGCCCGGTCGAGGCCGGTCGGGATGCGTGATCGCAGGCCGCCGGCGAAACCGTCGGTCGGCTCCCAGGTCCGCACCCAGGCGAGAGCGGGCTGGGTCGCCGCGTCGAAGTCCCAGTAGTGGCTGTGCAGCCGGGCCAGTCCGCGCAGCCCGGCCGCCGCCTGGTCGACCGTCAGGGGCCGGGTCGCGTCCCGCGGGTCGGCGCCGCGCAGCGTGACGTCCTCCATCACGAGGAGCCAGTCGAGGCCGGGGCGGTCGACCAGCGCCTGGTAGACGAGCGGGTGGTCGACGGGTAAGGGAACCTCCGCGGCGAACAGGTCCACCTCGTTGAAGAGATTCCCGTTGCGGCTGTGCACCAGCCGGTGCGCGCCCTCGGCCTTCAGGAACACCCGGCGAGGGCCCGACCCGGCGGCGAAGTCCAGCTCGAAGCGCGCCCGCCGGTTGGTGCCGTCGTCACGCAGGACGAGCCGGACATCGCCGACCCGCGCGTCGGGGTGATGACGCGCGAGCGCGGCCGTCATCCACTGCGGGGTCACCTCGTCCCAGTCGACGGGAACTGTCAACGGTTGCGACATGGCCTGGCCCTTCTCATCTCTGGCTGCTGCGTTCCCGGCTGCTGCGCACGATCGCGGGCCCACCGCGCCAGGATGCCACCCCAGGGCCCGCCGCCGACCGGCCGTCGCCGTGCCCGAGCCTCGTCCAGGACGCAGCATCGCGCGATTCATGCAACATCTCATGGTCTAATTCGAGCACGGATTCCGGCCCCGGAACAGAAATGCGACACCGGGAGTCAGCGAGAGGTCGCCCTGCCGGTACCGCGGCACCCGACGCAACGGTTCCGCGGCACCCCGACGCGACGGTTCCGCGGTGCCGCGTCGCGGCGGCTCCGCGGTGCCGGGGTCACATCGCGGCGGTTCCGCGGTACCGCGTCGCGGGTGGCCGGGACCGGCCGGAGCCCTGGAGGACACACGAGCGCCGAATTGCTGGCAGTGTGGCGCCATGAGCACTCGGGCGGTCGGACCTGACGAACTGCCGCCGGCGTTGCGCGTCCCCGAGCGAGTCGTGCCGGTACCGGCGAGCGTGAGCCCCGAGGCGCAGGCGACGCTGGGATTGGGGGTACTGACCCCCGCGACGCGGTGGCCCGCGCTCGACGACGTCGAAGGCTGGCGCCGGGTGATCGCCGAACGCGACCAGGCCGCGCTCGCCGCGGCCTCCCCGCTCCCGGCAGGTACCGAGGTCCGCGACATCGACCTCGGTGACTTTCCGGTCTACGAGATCGCCCCGGTCGGGACGGCGGGCGACGACCGGCGGGTCTACCTCGACTTCCACGGTGGTGGCTTCGTGCAGGGCGGTGGCGCGGTCTGCCGGGCACGGACGTACAACACGTCGCAGTGGATCGGTGCCCGAGTGTGGTCCGTCGACTACCGCATGCCGCCCGATCACCCGTACCCCGCCGCGGTCACCGACTGCGTCGCCGCCTACCGGGCGCTGCTTGATCAGTACCGGCCGCAGGACGTGGTCCTCGGCGGATCCTCCGCCGGCGCCTCGCTCGTCGCGAGCACGATTCTGCGAGCCCGCGACGAGGGCCTGCCGCTACCGGCCGCCGCGGTGATGAACACGCCGGTCGTCGACCTCGGCACCTGGGGCGACACGTTCCACACCAACCACGGGATCGACTCCATCCTGGACCGGGACCTCGCACAGTCGCTCCTGCTCTACGCCGGCGGCCACGACCTGCGCGATCCCTACCTCTCGCCGCTTCACGGCGATCTGGCCAAGGGCTTCCCGCCGACCATCCTGCTCAGCGGGACCCGCGATCTCCTGCTGTCGGACACGGTGCGCTTCCATCGGGCGCTGCTGCGGGCAGGCCTCGACGCCGAGCTGCATGTCTTCGAGGCCGCGGGGCACGGCGGCTTCCTCGGAACCGCCCCGGAGGACCGGGAACGACTGGCCCAGATGCGGCAGTTCGCCACCTCAGCCTGGGCTCGCGGTCGATAGACCCAGCCGCCGGCCACCAGCCCCACGAAACGCAACCCACAGCTCCGATCAACGGAAACCGGAGCGCCCGGGGCCGTCGGATTCGGCCTGGGCGGAATCACACGCCAAGGAGACCTCCGGGTTTCCCCTGGACTGCTTCATCGCATATTCCACCGTCTGCAGAAAAGAACCGAAGGTGCCATCCAGCAGAATCGTGTCAATTTCCACCGAAATGCCAAGTTCTTCACCGGTTGCCGTGACGAGCTCGACGGCCAGCATCGAGTTTCCACCGTCGGAAAAGAAATGCGAGGAATCGGCGACCGCTGCAACCGGTACACCGGTCACCTCCGACCAGTGGCGCAGGGCAACAGCACGCGCCGACTCTCCGGGGGTCGATGACGTGGACACCTATGATCTCCCCTCGGCGCGCCTCGCACCGATCTCTGTCGCCATCGAGGCGAGCCTCGGTCGATCGACCTTCCCGTTGCTGGTCAGCGGGAACATCTCAAGTCGCCGGATGCGGGGTGGAACCATGTATTCTGGGAGTATCTCGACCAACATAGCGCGCAGTTCGCGTGGATCGACCTCGCCGCCCAGGATGTAGGCGGCGAGCTCGGCACCGCCGAGGCGCGCCGAGATAGCCACCACAACTGCATCGATGACCTCCGGATGAAGACGTAGGGCTCCCTCGATCTCGTGCAGTTCCACCCGGAAGCCGTGGATCTTGACCTGAGAGTCGAGGCGCCCGAGATGGGTGAGCGTACCGTCGCCGTCGCGACGGACGAGATCGCCGGTACGGTACCAGTCATCGGGCTTCGGAGGGCAGTTCTCGCGCAAGGGCTCGAGGTGGCCGCCGACGGCCCTGAGGAAGCGGCCGGCGTTCTCCTGTGGATCGAGATATCCCGCGAAACGTTGCGCCCCACGAATGCACAGCTCGCCTTCGTCTGTTTCCCTGCCGTCGTTCACGACAATCGCGTCGTGGCCGGGATAGGGCTGGCCGATCGGTATTGTGCCGTTCGACGTGCGGGGCCACGTGTGCATGTCGGCAGCGAGCCTGTGCGCAGTGACGGTGACCGTGAGCTCGGTGGGGCCGTAGGCGTTCTCGATCGTGCCCGCAGGAGACGCTCTCATCCAGGCCTCCGCCTGCTCGACAGTCAGTTGCTCGCCGCAGAAGAGGCTGAGCCGGAGCGACGGCATGGAATCGGCCGGAAGTTCCCGAAGCGCGGCCGCCATGGATATGATCGACGGCACCGACATCCAGTGTGATATGCGCCGGGAACTCACCCATCTGACTGGGTGAATCACGTCCGTGGGGCCGGGGATGACGAGCGTCGCACCCGATCCCCAGGCTACGAAGAGATCGTATATCGACGGGTCGAACGAGAAGTCGAAGATCTGGGTCATCCGGTCGCCGGGACCCGGTCGATGCCTATCGACGATGTACCTGACGAAACTCAGCGCGTTTGCATGTGAGATCGGGACCCCTTTGGGGCGACCGGTGCTCCCGGAGGTGAACAGAACATACGCGGTCGCCTCGCCGGCGGCCTGGGGTTCCTCCCGTGCGAAAGGGACCGGATCTGGAGCCGGATCGGCCGTGGGGCTGGGAACCAGGGAGACGGCGGCGAGATTCTCCAGCTCTCGGGCACCCGCCCACGATTTTGGGTCGGCGAGGATCAGGGAAAGTCCCGCACATTGAACCATTGTCCGCTGCCACGCAAGCGGGGCTCGACTGCTGATCGGCACGATAGTCGCGCCGAGCTTCAGGATCGCGAGATAAGCAACATAGGCTTCCACCGACTTCGACGCGACCAGACCGATTCGATTCGGAATCCTCACACCGCTCCCGGCAACAGCGTGGCAGACACGTTCCGCCGCAACGACCAGTGAGCGGTAGGTCAGCGTATGTCCGTCGGCAGTTTCCAGTGCGACGGCGTCCGGGTGGCGTCGAGACGTCGAGTCGACGAGATGATCCAGCCGGACGCAAACCGGATCATCGATCGAGTCGGAGCTGACCGGATTCTCTGTGCACTCACTCACGAGCGGGTCCAGTCTGTCATGGCCGAAGCAGCGCATCCGGCGCGCGGACGACACCAACGGATGAAAATCCGATACATCCTGCGGCCGGTGCCCCGGCGCCGTCCCGGGGGCCGGCGGGGGATCAGGGCGCCCCACTCGCGAGGAGGCGGTCGAGGTGGCTGATGAACCTTGAGGCAAGCGAGACGATCCAGGACGGGTCCAGTGCCTCGGGGCAGAAGACAACGTGGAGTGTGAGCCGTTCTCCTATTCGTTCGACCACGACATCGAGCAGGTCCTGGGTTGACCCAGGTGAGATGGGGACGGCCGCGATGTCGAGACCCGGGACGCTCATATAATGGTCGACACCTTCGACCAGTTGGAATGCCACGGTAGTCATGGCATCGGGAGCGTGCCTGCGGGGTAGCACGCCGCTCTCGTCGACTGCGTCCAGCGACACCACCGCGTTGGTGTATGCCCGCATCGCGACCGCGTGGATGGACCGCAGCTGGCCCGCCGGGTCTTCCGAGGTTGCCCGTATACGCAGAGCCATGTTGCTCGAAAAGCGGCCGACAGCATGTCGTAGTGCAGCAGGCTGCCTGTTTGCGTATCCGCACTGCAGAACCTGATCAGCCTTGGAGGTCGCCTCGAACAAAGCACCCGAAAAGGCCGTCAGCAGGACGACGTAGGGGGTGGTTCGCAGCGCCGCCGCCCCCCGCTGCAGGCCCTCCGCCAACGTTTCCGGGATGTGCTGAACGTATCGTGCCGCCGACCGAGGAGCCGCGCGGATCGGCAGCCCCAGATCAATCGGCGCATCGTCGAGCTGGCTACGCCAGAAATCAAAGTTCCGGGTGAATCCTCCGGATGAGCGCTGTTCCTCCCACCATGAAGCGTAATCCGCGAACCGGAGGGGTATGTCAGGGAGCCGCGGGCTCCGACACTCGATCTCCGCCAGGATGAACTCGTTGAGATCTCGAACGGCTACACCCAGGCTCAGACGGTCCGAGATGATGTGGTGCATGACGATCGCCAGAGCCTGCCCGTCGCCGTCGGCATTGTGGATGCCGATTCGGAACGGCGCCTCAGAGTGGAGAGAAAAGGAGCGTTCAACGAACGTCCTAGCCCATTCTCGGTGACCGTCCGGCCCGCTGCCACTGCCGTTCTCGACCGAGAGTCGGGGTGAGCTGGACCGTTTCGCGGGCTCGATCACCTGGACAAGAGCGCCGTTCGCGTCTTCGAACCGGGAGCGAAGCTGCTCGTGGCGGGCGACCAGTGATCCGACTGCGCGCCGCAACACCTCCTCTTGGAGGCCGCCTTGTATAAGGAATACGACGGAGAGATTAAGGAATGAGGTGGCCCGACCTTCATGATGAACGTTCCAGTCACGCCGCTGGCCGGGCGTCGTGGGCGAGCGCGTGATGTCCGCGCGTCTACTGATCCCGTTCATCGGCTGTGAACCTACACCTTCTGGTCGGCCCGTCGGGAGTTCATGCTCACGGTAACGCGCTGTGCCGCGCGGAGAAGTGGGTACGACACAGCAACCGCGCCGGGACCAGCTACGAGGTGCTCGCATCCACATAGTGGCCACCGTCACCTCCTGCGGCCATCTCCTCTGTCAGCGCGGTGAACTTGGCGAAGAACTCATCCCTCATAACCTGGGCCTGCCGAAGATGTCGCGCTCCCTTGTACGCGGACCGCCCATGCAGGACCCTCAGGTTGTCGAGGACAAGTGCCTCGCCGGGTTTCAGGAGGTACTCGATGCGGTGAATCGGGTCGTAGGCGATCCGGAGGAACGTACGCAGCGCGAGGTAGGTCGGAAGCATGAGGTCCTGGTCGGCGCGGAGCGCGGTCATGGTCCGCTCGTTCAGTCTGACCTCTGCCACCTCGCCGCGGAAGTCCAGAGTGATAGGCGGGTTCTCGGCGATAATCACCTGCCCCTGTATGCGCCGCTCGTGGCGCACCGGAACCCGGGTCAGCAGTTCGAAATCATCCGGATGGTGCTCTTCGAGATGCGCGGCGACGCGATGGCCGTCCACCAGCTGGGATATGCCTCCGCCGTCCGGGCTCGATGTGATGCAGTGGAAGATGTTGATGCCGGTCGGCACCGATCGATAGACTTCGTCTGTGTGTGGTGGTAACGAGCCTGCCAGGTCGGCCAGGATAGTGGGCCTCACCCGGGTGACGAGGTCGAATACCCGGCCGTAGTGCGTCTCCCGGATATATCCGATCTCCTCCCCGAGACGCTCGATCGCGTCGTTCTCGGTGCCGAGCCCGCGGACGAGGACGAACCCGAATTCGACCACACATGCATGCAGACGGTGACGTTCGGCGCGATCACTCGAGATCCTGTCCCAACGCACCGACGGCCACTCACCCAGCGCGGAGTCCCACAGCGTTTTGCGGAGGCCGCTTCGGCCCCGGACAACCGAGGAGCCGTAGGAATGCGCATGCAACCAGAGCGGATCATACTCGGACCGGTGACCGCCGTGGGACCAGACCACTTTCAGTTTCCCATGCCTGACAGAAACCGACGAAGGCGCAATGTCCTCTGGAATGTCAAGGAGGAGCTGATGTCGACTGCCGCGGTCATGCGGCCCGCATCTCGCGCAGGCGCAGTTGTCGCGCAGCCAAAGGTTGTGAAATCTCGACGCCTGCCCGGTGTTCCATTCTATAATGAGCGAGTCTCGTTCCGCGAGATAGGATCGAATTACTGGAGGATCGTCAGAATATTCCATGATCTACCTTCGGGAAAGAATGACGGTACCCCTTGGAGTACGGATCCCTCTGCGGTACCTCTGCTGCGACGACCGGGTTTTTCAAGTGACCTAGACCTGCAATCCGAACCTCTACCATGTCGCCCGGAGAGAGAAATGTCGGAGGTGTGTTCGCACCAAGATCGGAAGGCGTTCCGGTGAGGACGACATCCCCGGGCTCGAGGGTTACCAGCATGGAGATCAGGCTGATGAGCTCCCGCACCGGGAACACCATGTTCCCGGTGTTTCCGTGTTGAACTGTGATGCCGTTGAGTACCGTTCGGAGCTCGAGATTGCCGATGTCGTCGATCTCGTCCGGGGTCACCAGCGCCGGCCCCAGCGGTCCGAACGTCGGCAGCATCTTGCCATTGGTCCACTGCGATGTCTGAAACTCCAGGTCTCGCGCGCTGATGTCGTTTGCGCACGTATAGCCGGCGATGTGGCGGTCCGCCTCCGACGGGGCGATGCGATCCGCGCGCCGACCGATGACAACTGCGAGCTCACCTTCCGGAACAGGCTGTCGGGTGTTTCCCGGGATGACTACTTCCTGCCCGTGGCCGCACAACGCCGACGAGGTTTTGTGGAAGAGAACGGGATGCGAAGGGGCGGCCATTCCGAGCTGGGCGGTGAAGCTGTGGTAATTCATGCCGACCCCGATCACCTTGGTGGGGTGAAGTACCGTTGGCAGCAGCCGCAACGAGGACAGCTCGATCCAGTTCTCGCGCCGCGGCCTGCTGTCGTCCTCGTGATTTTCCAAGGCGCCCGAGATCTCCCCGAGAATCCCAGCTCGCAACACTTCGTCCAGCGACTGGTAACGTTCTCGCCGGCCGTCACAGCCCCCCACCGATGACCTGTTCAGGATGGTGTTGACGTCACCCACCCGGCCGTCGAGCAGAACGCCGACGGATGACGGATGCCGCTGGCCCTGGCCTGGTATCCGGTAGTTCACGAGACGCATCGGGGCTCCGATCCGTGTCAGATATTCTGCGCATGTCGGCCGCGGGCTCGCTGGTCGTCGCCCCCTGGCCCCGTCGCGCGGTGTCCGGGTCTGACGATTTACGGTGAATGACAGACAACAAGTGTTCACGTGACCGCAGGACGGTCATTGTTCTTTTGCAGTGCAGCAGAACATGCGCAATGGTCTCCGGCGATGATTCGTGACCCTGCGCACGGAGTACGTGTTCGACCGCGGCGCGACCGCTGTTGGGTCCGAGGAGTATTTCCTGGGTGCGGCCGAGTGATCGCGCTTTTACGGCAGAATACACGAGATCCTCGAAGTCTGCGCCGAGTCCACTCGCCTTGGTTACCGCGGCCGCGTGTGTGCCCGTCGAGGTGCTGAAAGCATCGGAGCCGACCAGCGGCTGTTGCGGTGGCACCTCGATCCGCAGCGCGGCACCGACGGCAGCGCACATTCCTGGGAGGAGTTCGGGGCGCACGTACGGATGACCGGCCTCATGCGCCAGCCACATGAGCTGCTCGAGCGGAATGTTTCCGGTACGTTCGCCGATACCGAGAAAGGTTCCGCTCACCTGACTCGCCCCGGCGGAAACCGCGGCCAGGGCATTGGCGAGTGCCAGCCCTGTGTCGTTGTGGCCGTGCCACGCTATCGGAAGGTCCACGCCCGCGTCCTGGAAGATGGCACGTACGAAGGCGACCTGCGTGGCCGCTCCATGCGGCAGGGCGGCCCCGACCGTGTCATTGAGAACCACCGCACACGCGCCCAGATGCGCCGCCTCGGCCACGGCGTCGCGCAGGACTGCGGGTGATGTGCGCGACGAGTCCTCGAACGCGATGCGGAAGGTCATGCCGTTCCTGGTCGCCTGCCGGGCGACGTGGCGGAGACGGGCTCGCTGGTCGTCGATCGGACGGCCCTCGACGACTGCCCGGAGTTTGCTGGTACTGATGTAAAGATCGACAGTAACCGCGCTGCCGGCGTCCTGCTCGACGGCCTTCACCGCATCGAGGTCGGCCTGCAGCACGCGTGCCATGAGTATCGGCTCAGCGGGACTGCCCGTGGCTGCCAGATGCCTGACCACGCCGACGCACTGGTCTCGTTCCTGGGCTGACACCGCGGGAAATCCGATGAACAGCAGCCGCACTCCGGTCTGCGCGCTGAGATCGACAAGACGGCAACGCTCCCGCGTCGAAGGGCGGGCGACACGAACGCTCTGCAGGGTGTCCCGGAAGTCCTCTTCAAAGGTGATCGCGGTGAGCGCTACCGGGGCTTCGCCATTCCAGTCGTGAACCAGATCGGCAGCGCGGATGTCCGCCACCTCAGACCTCGGCTCGGGCCCGGCAGGTCTGTGCGATCACCTCGGCGGATCTACGGAAACTTTCCGGATCCCGGACCAGCGATACACGCAGGAAGCGCGCGCCCTGCGTCGGGTCCGACCAGAAGAAGGGTCCCCCAGGTAGAACATGCACCCCCCTGCGTGCCAGGAGCGCGCAGAACTCCTCCGCAGTCGCCGGCGGTTCGACCGCCAGCCAGGAGACGCTCATGAAGGATTCGCCGACGGACCGCAGGGCCGTGCCTGCGAGGCAGGCGTCGAGGACTTCACGATTACTCCTGACGATCCGACGAACAGAGTCCAGTCCGTCGTCCGACGACGCGCGAACAAGTTCGGTGAGCAGCCTCATCGCGAAAGGCGATCCGAGCAGCAGGAAGTCGCTGTAGATCGCCCCAAGGCTGCTTGCGAGGGAGCGCGATGCGGCAAAGAAGGGCGCCTTGACCTCCTGAGTGGGCCAAGTCTTGCCCGTGTCCTCCACCACCACCCAGTCGGCACCGGAGGCGGCGAGCAGAGCATACTGGTCGTAGACATGCTCCTCTGGCAGGTAGAAGCGAAAGCACGCATCGAGGGCGAATATCTTGCGGTGGTGTGCGCAGTGGTCGACTACCGCGCGGAACGCGGCCTCGCTGAGGTGGCGACCAGACGGATTGTTGGGACTGACGAGGAGGACGGCGTCGCACTGGTCCTCCTCCAGCCTGCGGATCAGCGCGGCCGGATCAGCGAACAGCGCGTCCGGGATCGGACGCAGAGGAACGCCGTGCCTCTTGAGGATATCACTGAGGTTGTCGAAGCAGGGCTCGACCAGCGAGACGGATATCCGAGCCAGCCGGCAATAATTACCGATGATTTCCAGCGCCATGGACGCCGACAGGCACTGGAACACACTGAAGGCGCTTGGATCGAGGCTCTGGTGGCCGAGAGCGAAGAAGGCCTGGAGATATTCCCCTTCGAGCGTCGCCAGATCGCGCCGATCGACCGAAAGAAGCATCTCGCCGGCTGACCGGAGTATGGCGGCCTCGGTTGGCGAAGGTGTTCTGTAGGCGTGGCCGTCGGCGAGGTTGTCCGCCGCCGCGAGAACCGCCGCCTCCCGCTCGGTCAGGTTCCGCATGGGCCCGTTTTGGCATTCGGTGGCCTGCCCGGTGCGTCCCGGTCAGGCCGACCGAAAATCGGTTCGTCGATGCTGCGGCCAGCCAGGCCTGAACTGTCTTTAACGAAATCAGCACGGTCGATCCCCATGCGCTCTCCCCCGTTCCGGCGCATCTAGGGCGGTATCCGATATCTTAGCGATATCGGTCGAGGGTAGCAAGAGCGTCCACGCGACGGGGCGTGATCCGCTCGCCCAACAAGGTGAGACCGGTAGGCCGTCCGACTAAGGGCTTGTCCCATGTGGCCGGTTTCTTCCGGCAGGTCGGCGTCGGGGCCAAAGCAGAGTCCGCGCGTTGGCGCACGTGAGATCGATGATCTAGTGGGACTTTGGTTAGGTGGCTCCGGTTGCCGTGATGCGCGCTGTGGATCACGGTTCGTGCGGTTGGTGGCAGGTGCGGCAGGCGCCGGTCAGACAGTCGTGCTCGATCCGCTGGCATGGTTTCGCGATCCGGACGAGGCAACGCAGCGGCACTTCGGGGGCAGGGTGAACAGCCGGTAGTCGGTGGATTCGGGCTGGCCGGGGCACCATTCGCCGAACGGCCGCTGTTCCGGTCAGTCGATGTCCCGGGAGACACCCCGGGCGGCGAGGCGGACCGCGGGGCGAGGAATCGTGAATGCCGGACCGCGGCGCTGGCTTGTCCGGACCGTGGTGGGTGGCAGGCCGCCGGGTGGCCCACCGTGCCTTGCTCCGTCCCGCGGCCAGGACCAGCGCTTTCAGGCTGTGGGGCGGGTCCGGATAGGCCGGCTTGGGCGGGCGGCCGTTCCCGGATTCCAGCGCTAGGCCCCCCACCACTGGCCGCGGCTGACGAGATGGGCTTTCAGCGCTTCCGGATGGTCGGTGATCAGTCCCTGGACGCCCAGAGCCAGCAGCCTCTCCATCTCGTCGGTGTCGTTGATCGTCCAGGCATGCACCGGTACGCCGAGCCGTGTCGCGCAGCGCACGAAGCGCGCGTCACATACGGGCACACCACGGAAGGCCGTCGGGACCTGCACGACATCGGCCCTCGCGCGCAGTCGCCCACGTTGGGCGGCCGCAGGCAACAGGCTCTGCAGGCGTAGGGACCCGACGACCCTGGTCCCGCCGCCGACGCAGAGGCTCTCGCCGAGCAGGCCGCGCGCCTGGCGGATCGTGGCGTCCCGGAAGGAGGTGACGCAGACCCTGCTCACGGCGTTCGCCCGCCGGATGACGTCAACGGTGGGAGCCACGGCGCCCGGCTCCTTGATGTCGATGTTCACGCGGATGTCGGGCCACCGGTCGAGCAGCTGGTCCAGCCGCGGGATCTCCTGGTCCGCCTCCGCGCCGGGCTGGTGGGCGTTCCCGGGCGAGCGGAGCCTGATCCCGGCCGCCTCCCGACAGGTCAGCGAACTGATCAGCCCGGTCGAGTCCGTCACCCTGTCGAGGGTCTCGTCGTGCAGGAGCAGCACGACCCCGTCGCTCGTCGCTCGGACGTCGGTCTCGAGGTACCGGTAGCCGAGCCCGACCGCGTTCTCGAAGGCGGGCCAGGAGTTCTCCGGCCAGTTCCCCCTGCCCCCGCGGTGCGCGAACGGGATGGGGCCCGGATGATCCAGAAACTCCAGACGCCGCACCGACTCCCCTTTCGACTGCCCTCGGGCCGGCTGGCCTGGCGATCAGGCCGAGGTGGGCGGCCCGAGGTAGGTAAGCAGATCGTCCACCAGGTCGGACGGATTCGCGCGGCCCTTGCCGGCAGCGGCGAGGTGACCGGCGAGCGCGAGGTCGACAGCGCCGTGGGCGAGCGCGAGCAGTAGCGCGGTCAGCCGTTCGGGATCCCCTGCCGGGAGCTGGCCGGCCTGTTGGGCCTCGGCGACCGCCGACACGAACGCCGATCGGGTCGCGGCGGCCGCCTCGCCCAGCTCCGCCGAGCCTCTGGTCCACGCGCCGTAGACGAGCTTGAACCGGGCCGGATACGCCAGCGCCCAGGCGACGTAGGCATGCATGATCGACCGGACCACGCCGCCCGGCGGCTGCGGCCCGGCCAGCCGATCGCGGACGGCCCGGCCCTGGCCGGCGAGCTCCCGGGCCGCCACGGCGGCCAGCAGCGCCTCCTTGTCGGCGAAGTGCTTGTAGGGCGCGTTGTGCGAGACCCCGGCCCGGCGCCCGACCTCGCGCAGGGTCACCGCACCTGGGCCGCCCTCGTCGAGCAGCGCGACAGCGGCGGCGACCAGCGCCTCCCCCGTTTCACCCGCAGCCATGCTCACCCGCAGCCATGCGGCAAGCATAGGACGACCAGCAGGTTGACGCTGTCAACCACGATCGCCTATGGTTGACAGCGTCAACCGGGATGCCGGGAAATACCGCACCCGAGGTTCTCTTCACTACTTCCCCGAAAGGCGCTGCCTGCCGTGCCGGCGAAATGGATGTTCCGATCACCCACGCTTCTCGCCACCCTGCTGGGAACCCTTGTGATTGCCACTCTGTCCAGCTGCGCCGGCACTTCCGGCCCAGCCGAGGAGGAATCCAGCCCGTACACGACGTCAGCTCGGGCGACCGGGGCCCCGAAGGATCAGCCCGAGGCCGTACGGCAGCGGACGCTGGACTTCTTTCGCGCGATGGAACGGCGCGACACGGCGACCATGGAGGCGATGCTGGCGCCCGACGCCACCTGGCGGGTCGCGATGAGTTTCTCGGGTGATCGGGCCGACCAGTCGTACTTCGGCGACCGGGCGGCGGCACTGGCCAACCTCCGGCAGATCTCCACCATGGTGAGCACGGTCCGTTTCACCGACACCCGGGTGAGCGTCACCGGCGACGGGGCGACATCGTTCATGCAGGCCGACGGCGACTTCGTCACCGCCGCCGGAAAACCGTACCGGAACACGTATGTCTTCCGCCTCGACTGGCGAGAAGACCTGATCACCCAGGTGGAGGAATACACGAACCCGATCACGATCTGCGCGAGCTTCGGCCTGCCGCTGTGCGTTCCCGATGATTCCGGCGCCCGGCGGTCACCGGCTGCCGGCTGAACCCGGCGGTTCGAGGCGGCGGTTCGAAGAGCTGAGGATCGCGGTCGTTCCGACAACCACAATCCTCAGCTCTTGCTCGGCAGCAGCGGCCGAGAGCTCGGCCGGCCAAGGGTCAGAGGCAGCCGCAGTGGCGTTCAGCTGCAGCAGCAGGGGCAGCAGCAGGCGCAGGTCGACTGCACGCCGGCCACCACGCTGTCCAGCTCGGCCTCGTCAAGCTCGGCCGTGGCCAGCTCGGTGAGCGCCGGCACGACGAGGCGCAGTTCCCCGGTGGACGTCGCCTCCTGCCAGTACCGCACCTGGACGTCGAGGTCCGGCTCGCTGCCGGCGACGTCCCGGACGGCGACGACACGTGTCCCGGCCGGCACCGGCACGCCGTGACGGGCGAGCAGCCCGCGCGGGTCGTCGGCGAGCTGGCGCTCGCTGTGCGGGTTGGACCACACGTCGACGACGAGGTTGGTGTAGGCGGCGACGAAGACCGCCCGCTCCCGTGGTGTCACCTGAATCCTCCTTCGGATCGGTGGGTCGTCCGGTCCGTCCGGAGTGGACGGACCGGACCGGCCCTCGGGTGTCACGGTTGTGGCTGGCCCCCGGCGGCGACGTCGGTGTCGGCATCGGTGTCGGCGTCGTCGAGGAGCTGCCGGCGGGCGAGTTCGGCGAACATGCCGCCGGAGTCGGCGATCAGGTCCGCGTACCGGCCCTGCTGCACGACCCTGCCCCGGTCGAGCACGATGATCAGATCGGCGTCCGCGATGGTGGACAGCCGGTGCGCGATGACCACCCGGGTGGCGGCCAGCGCCCGGGTGCTGGTGGTGACGATCTCCTGGGTGCGGTTGTCCAGTGCGCTTGTCGCCTCGTCGAAAAAGAGGATGCGGGGCCGGCCGACCAGCGCCCGGGCGATCAGCAGCCGCTGGCGCTGCCCGACCGACAGGGTGCCGCCGCCGAACGGGAGCACGGTGGCCATCCCCATCGGCAGATCCGCGATGTCGGTGTCGATGCCGGCCATCCGCGCCGCGTCCCACAGCCGGTCGAGCGGGTAGTCGGCCGCCCCGGCGATGTTCTCCCGGATGGAGCCGGCGAACAGCTGCCCGTTCTGCAGGACGACACCGCACTGGCGGCGCACCGCGGTGACGTCGAGCTCGCTGAGGTCCTGGCGGTCGTAGAGCACCGAGCCCGCCAGCGGCTGGTCGAAGCCGAGCAGCAGGCGCAGCAGGGTGGACTTGCCGCAGCCGCTGGGCCCGACGATCGCGACGAACTGGCCCGGCTGGATCTGCAGTGAGAGCCGGTCGAGCACCATCGGCCCGTCGTCGGAGTAGGCGAAGCTGACGTCGGCGAGCTCGATCCCGCCGCGCAGCTCACCCGGGTCAACCCGGTCGGCACGCCGTTCGACCTCGGTGTCGGCGACCAGCGCGAGATCCTCGATCCGCGGCAGCAGCGCCAGCGCCTCGACGCCGGCGTTGACGAGCACCATCAGCATGCCCATGAGCATCAGGAACGCCGCGTTCACCACGAAGAACTGCGCCGTGCCGATCCGTCCGGCCAGCGGCCCGGCCAGCACCGCCAGCAGGAGCAGCTGGCCGGCGGTGGGGATCGCCGCCGTCATCGCCAGCAGCATCGCCTGCACGCCGCGCACCCGGCGCATGCCCCATTCGGCGGTCGTGTTGACCCCGGCCCACTGCGCGTAGGCGCGGTCCTCGGCCGCGGCCAGCTTGACCTTGGTGATGCCGTCGATGATCTGGTTGGTCAGCGCGGCGATCCGGTGCTCGGCAGGCAGCGCACGCCGCTGCCGGCGCACCACGACCGCGCCGAGCACCAGGGTCATCAGCGCCACCGCGGCCACGACGGCGAGCGCGAGCCCGGCGACGGCGGCGTCGACGGCGAACAGCAGCACGACGACCATGACGATCACCAGTCCGGCGGACAGCGCCTGGGCGAGCAGCCCGCCGAGCGCCTCCCGGACGAAGGTGATCCCCATGACCATGCTGGTCAGCTCGCCGCTGCTGGTGCTGCCGAAGAAGCGCAGCGGCAGCCGCATCAACCGGTCCCAGGCGGCGATCTGGGTGTCGCGTTCCAGCCGGCCCTCCAGGCGCAGGAACATCAGGTTGTTGATGACGCCGACCATGGCCGCGACCAGCGCGGTCACCACGAACAGCGCGGAGACCTCCAGCAGCCGGTCGGAGCCGCCGCCGGCGGCGAGCCGGCCGAGGACGTCGCCGGTGACCAGCGGGGTGGCCAGGCCCAGCGCCGCGACGAGCAGCCCGGTGAGCAGCACCCCGGCGGCGTCCCGGCGGGCGCCGCGCACCCCGGCGCCGAGCAGGCCGCGCAGGCCCCCGCCCGGTGGCATCGGCAGCTGGACGGTCAGCGCGTGCTCGGCGAAGCCGGCCGCCTCGGCACGTCCTACCGGGGTGCGCGCGAGGGTGTCCGGGTCGACGGTGTGGTAGCGGCCGCGGCGGAACACCGCCGGCAGCGCCAGCACCGGCCGTTCGTCGACGGGGTCGAGCTCGGGTTGCTCCCCGATCGGACGCCAGATCACCAGCGGGCCGAAGTCACGCCGCCACCAGCCCGCCGGCAGCGCGAGCTCCCGGGTGTAGAGCGCCGAGCTGCGGGCGACGGCGAGCAGGGCCTCCCGTTCGTCGCGTGGCTCCTGCCCGCGGTCGACCGGTTCCCGGACGAGCTCCGGGTCGCCGGTGACGACGCGCAGCACCGCGGCGCCGCGGGCGAGGCGGTCCACCTCGGTGACCGGGGCGTCCCCGAGCCGCACCCGGTGCGCGCCGATCCCCAGCACGCGCAGCGACTGGCGGGCCGCGTTGCGGACGACGGCGGCGTTCACCCGGTGGCGGTCGTCGAGCCGGCGCAGGTGCTCCGCCTCCGCCTCCCGGATCCGGCGTTCGGCGGCGGCGAGCACCCGGGCACCGTGGTTCTCGAGCACCTCCCACAGCTGGCCGGAGCGCAGCAGGTCGAGGGTGGTCTCGCTGCGCAGGGTGCAGGCGGTCCGCGCGACCACCCAGTCCCGGCCGACGAGGGCGACCGGCGCGGTGTCGGTCCCGGCCGTGTCGGTCCCGGCCGTGTCGGCCGCGGGGGTGTCGGCCGCGGGGGTGTCGGCCGCGGGGGTGTCGTCGTCCGGGAGCAGCTGGCCGTCCAGCGGGGTCAGCCAGGTGACGGAGCCGTTCGCGGCGAGGGCGTCGCCGGCGGCGAGGGTGGGCTGTGAACCCGGCTGGATGATCGTGGTGCCGCGCGGCGGCGACCCCCGGCCGAGCGCCGTCGCGATCGCCAGCAGGCCCCGGTCCACACCGACGGTGAAGCCGAGCGCGGCCGACTGCACCGTCGCCCCCGGCGAGTCGGCGCCGGAGGGCTGGTCGGCGTCGCGCACCATCTGCCGCAGCCGCCGCAGCCGCTCGTGGGAGATCTCGCGCAGCCGGGTGCCCGGGAGCGGGACGAGCAGCAGCCGCCAGGTCCCGGTGGCCGCGCAGGTGTGCGCAACGCTGCCGGCGGGCAGCCGGGCGACCGGGTTGCGCAGCGCCGCGGAACCGTCGTCGGTCTGGCGGACCGCGAACAGGTCCGCGGCTCCGCCGTCGACGAGGAAGGCGGCCCGCTTCCCGTCCAGGAACCTGGACGCCTCCGACGCGGCCGAGCCCACCGCGGACGGCACCGTCCGCGCCGGGGTCCGCGCAGGCGTGGGCTCGGTGGGCGTGGTCTGCATGTCCGTCATGTCCGTCCCTCTCACTGCTGACGGACGAGGCCGGCGTAGTGCCCGCCCCGGGCCATGAGGTCGCTGTGGGTGCCGCGCTCGATCTCCCGGCCGCGGTCGAGGACCACGATCAGGTCGCTGTCGCGGATGGTCGACAGCCGGTGGGCGACGATGAGGCAGGTGGAGCCGCGGCGGCGCAGGTTGTGGTCGACGACCAGCTCGGTGGCCGGGTCCAGCGCGCTGGTCGCCTCGTCGAGCACGAGCAGGGACGGGCGCCGGACGAGCGCCCGGGCGATCTCCAGGCGCTGGCGCTGCCCGCCGGAGAAGTTCTTGCCGCCTTCCCGGACCGGTGCGGCGAGGCCGCCGGGCCGGGCGGTGACCGTGTCGTACACGCACGCGTCCCGCAGCGCCTCCGCGAGCTCCTCGTCGGTGATGGTGCCGTCCCACAGGGTGAGGTTGTTGCGGATGCTGTCGTCGAAGAAGACCTGGTCCTGGTCGACGAGGGCGACGGAGGAGGCCCACAGCTGGGCGTCGGTGTCGTTCACCGTGCGGCCGTCGATCGTGACGCGGCCCGACCACGGGGTGAACAGCCCCGCCACGATCCGGCCGACCGTCGACTTCCCACTGCCGGACGCGCCCACCAGCGCCACCCGCTGGCCGGGGGCGATGTCGAGGCTGAAGTCGCGCAGCAGCGGCTCGGCGAGCGGGTTGTAGCCGAAGGTCAGGTTCTCCAGCCGCAGATGGCCCGACATCCGCCCCCACGGGCCGGTGTGCGCGCGCCCCGCCGGGTCCGGGTAGCGCTCCACGTCGTGCACCCGGTTGAGGTCGGCGCTCATGTTCTCCAGCCGGGTCGCGAGCCCGGCGAGCTCGCTGATCGGCCGGTTCATCGCCGCGATCAGGCCCTGCATCGCGACGAGCAGGCCGATGGTGATCGTGCCGGCGGAGACCCGGGAGCTGCCGAGCCCGAGCAGCAGCGCGGTGTTCAGCGCGGCGAGCAGCGCGGGCACGACGGAGATGACCGCCGTCGGCACGCCGAGCTTCTGCTGGCCGGAGAGCACCGCCGCCTGGCGGGCGGCGAAGCGGCGGAACGCGTGCTCCTCCTCCCCCGCCGCCTTCACCGACTCGATCATCAGGATCGAGGTGTAGGCGGCGGTGATCAGCTTGCCGCGCTCGGCCTGCAGACCGGCCACGGCGCTCGTGCGGCGGCGTGCCGTCCAGCGCAGGACGACGACGTTGAGCCCGGAGAAGCCCAGCGCTATCGCCCCGAGCAGCAGGTCGTACCAGCACAGCAGCGCCCCGTAGGTGAGCACGAGGACGGTGTCGACGACGCTCACCGCGACGTGGCGGGTCAGCATGTCGGCGACGACGTTGTTGACCCGCACCCGCTGGCCGAGGTCGGCGGCCTGGCGCTGGCTGAAGAAGGCCACCGGCAGCCGCAGCAGCCGCCGGAAGAACCGGGCGGCGCTGCTGAGCGCGAGCACGCTGTCGGCGCGCAGCAGCAGGCGCTGCTGCAGCGTGCTCGCGACGAGGGTGAGGCCGACCGCGGCGCCCATCGCCGCGACCAGGCCGACGACCGCGCCGGAGTCGCCGGCCAGCAGCACCCGGTCGACGAACATCCGGGTGAACATCGAGGTGGTGAGGCCGACGAGCGCCACCAGCAGGCCGAGCAGCAGGATCTGCGGGGTCACCGACCCCAGGCCGCGCCAGCGGGCCAGCAGCTTGTGCAGCGTGCTCTCGGGCCGGCTCGTCCGGGCGAAGTCCGGCCCCGGCTCGAAGGTGAGGATCACACCGGTGAAGGAGGCGTCGAACTCGTCCCAGCCCAGCGCGCGCGGCCCGGTCGCCGGGTCGTTGATGTACACCTTGCGCCGGCTCATGCCCTCGAGCACGACGAAGTGCTCGAACTTCCAGAACAGGATGGCGGGCAGCCGGGCGGTGGCCAGCTGCGGCAGGTCCATCCGGAAGCCCTTCGCGATCAGGCCGTGCTGGCGGCCCGCCTTGAGCACACTCGACGCGGTCGAGCCGTCCCGGCTGACCCCGCACGTCTCACGCAGGCGCTCCAGCGGGATGAACCGTCCGAAGTAGCCGAGGATGATCCCCAGCGAGGCGGCCCCGCACTCCACCGCCTCCATCTGGATCACCGTCGGGGTGTGGACCCGGCGGCGGCGCGGCCGGTCGCGGCGCTCGGCGTCGGCGGCGCCGCGCCACGGCAGCCGCACGCCCCTCGCGCCGCGCCACGGCAGCCGCACCGCACGCCACGGCGGCCTCATCGACGCACCAGCCAGTCGACGGGGCGCTCCTTGGCGATGGTGAACTCGGCGGTCGTCATGCTCAGCGCCGTCAGCGCGAACGGAGGCTGGGCCTTCGAGAAGCGCAGCCCGCTGCCCGCGTCGGCCTCGAGCGCGACGGTGACCGCGATGACGTTGCCGCCGTCGAGCAGGCTCGGGACGTCGGCCGAGCTCCCGGTGAACGCCCGGATGGTCTCGGTGCTCTCCTGCTGGGCACCGACCGCGGTGATGGTGCCGCGCAGCGTGCCGAAGACGGCGGCCGGGGCCGCGTCCACCTCGACGTCGACCGGCATGCCGACGCTGACCATCGGCGCGTAGCCGGAGCGCAGGTAGACCCGCGCCAGCAGGCCGTCGCCGGGGGTGTCGAGCCGGACGAGCTCGGCCACCGCCATGCCGGGCTGCAGCAGCTGGCCCTGGCGGACCTGCCAGTTCGTGACGTAGGCGTCCCAGGGAGCCGTCACGTCCTGCGCGGAGCCGTCGGCGCCGGTCAGCCGGTACAGCCGGTCGCCCTTCTTCACGTTCGTGGCGGCACCCGCCCACACGTCGGTGACCAGCCCGGCCGCGGTCGCCTCCAGGCTCGACACGCCGGCCGAATGGGTGATCACCCCGCGGGCCTCGACGGTGCGCGGCACCGACGTCACGGTGGCCCACACCGCCGCGCCGCCGACCGCGACCACCAGCACGGCGGTGACCAGCCAGCCCGGCACGGTCGCGAGCCGAATCGCCTCGTCCAGCTGCTCAGGGGCGTCCAGTTGCCGCAGCGCGCGGCGTCGGAACATCACTTCTCTTCCACCTTTTCCTGCGGGCACAGTCCGAGTTCCTGCGGGCACGAGCCGAGAACGAAGTCCGCGATGGCGGGCTCGGCGAGCGGGTCGACACCGGCCGCCCGGGCGAAGGCCGTCGCGTCGCCGGCACCGACGGCGCAGGGCGCCAGCCCCATGGCCGTGGCGACCAGGTACATCAGCTCGGTGAGCACCCCGGCGTGCTTGAGGATCAGCGCGTAGCCGAAACCCTCGTACTTCCACATGACCCGGCCGACCCGGGCCGTGATCACCAGGTAGACCTGGGGCGGCTCGGTGAACCGCGCCGAGGCCGTGACGTACTCCAGGGCACGGGTCGCGGCGCCCTCCAGCGGCCCGAGCCGCTCCAGCCGGTGCCCGGCCGCCTCGTAGTGGTAGACACCCCGCTCCAGCCCCTCGCAGCGGTGGACCAGGGCGTACACCTCCAGCTCGCACAGGGCGCCACCCATCGGGTACGGCCGCTGGCCGACCTCGGCGCCGCCCTCCTCGCCGGACACGGTCGTACGCTGCACCCGGTGCAGGAACTCGGCGAGCTGCGCGACGGTGATCGGCGCCTCGGCGTCGTGCCGGCGGATCGTGCGGCGGGCCGCGATGGCCTCGGTGAGGCTCGGGTCCGTCTTCGCGACCAGCGCGAGGTCGGGCTCCGGCAGCGGCACGGACTCGGCGCCCTCGAAGGTGCGCGCCAGCGGCTCCGGCTCGACCCGCCCGCGCAGCGGGTAGGTGCCGCCGACCGGCAGGATGTGCCGGCCCGGGCGGGACCGTTCGTGCAGTGCCAGCTCCGCCGGTGACCAGGGGGCCAGCGGCGCCGCCTCGTGCTCCTGCTCGGCGGCCGTCGCGCTGATCAGCACCCGGGCGGTGAGCAGGTCGTCGAGGACCCGGCCGGCCAGCTCCTCGTCCGCGCCCAGCCCGCCCGCGAAGCCACCGAGGTCGATGCCCTCCGCCGCGGCCGCCCGGGTCAGCGCGCCGACCACCGCGGGATCGGGCACGGCCACCGCGAGCGTGCTCAGCGGGGTCTCGGCGACGAGACGTCCGCCCGCGCTGCGCAGCTGCGCGAACCTGGACAGCCGGTAGCGGGTCCGCGGGTCGTGGCCCACCGCCGGGGGCAGGCTGTTCGACCCCAGCCCGCGGGGAATCAGCTCGAGCAGGGTCCGGCCGTCGAACTGCCGGCGCCGGCCCAGCCAGGAGTGCGCGAGCAGGCCGCGGACGAGCACCTGGACCTGCAGGATCCGGGTCTCGCCCTCGACCGCGGCGACGAGCTCACCGATCTCGGTGTCCGTCGTCCAGGTCTCGGCCATCCGCAGCAGGGTCGAGCGCCGGCCGACACCGAGGTCGTCCAGGACGAGTCGGAACCGCGAGACCCGCAGGACAAGGGCACCGTCCTCGCGCAGGGTCACCGTCGCGTCGTGTCGGAGGCGGTACGCGTCGTGGCCGCCCAGGCCCATGGCAGATCACCAGCTTTCTCGCGGTCGGCGTGCGGGTCAGAAGAAGACGCTGTGCGGGTTGGCGTCCGTCTCGTCGCGGGCGACCGGGTGGCGGCCAAGCCGGGCCGGTACGTCCCACAGCCGGCCCGGGCCCAGCCGGCGCCAGAAGTGCCGGGCGCCGGGCACCACGACCTTCGCGACCGCGAGGTCGATGTCGGGCCGGCTCTGGTCGACGACGATCACCTCCAGGCCGGCCCGCGCGGCGGCGTCGACGCAGGTCGCGACGTCGGCGGCGAGGTCACCGGCGGCGGCGCGGCGCGGGTGGGCGGCAGCCGGCCGGGGCGGGCGCCCCGGGTCGGGGAGCAGCCAGGCCTGTTCGGGGTCGCCGGTGCGCACGGTGGTGAACCAGCGCAGGCTCGCCGGGTCGTTCAGCCCGTACCGGGTGGTGCCGTCCGGGTTGCGGTGGGCGACGGACGGCAGGAACTGGCTGACCTCCGTCAGTGCCCGCACCAGCGCCACGTGCGGGTCGAGCGCGGCGCCGAAACCGACGACGACGTCCTCGGTGGCGGCGCCGACGCGGCTCGACACCCCGGCGTAGGTCGGGATCCCCAGGTCCGTGGTGAGGTCGAGAACCCACAGGCGGCGGTCGAGGCGGTCGGCGTGGAAGCGGCGGACGTCGTCGACCCAGGGGTCGTCGAAGCTGTCGAGGTCGACGCCCGGCACCCGGGAGCGGTGATACCACCACAAGGCGACGGCGTCGCGTTCGACGACCTCGCAGAACCCCTGGACGATCGCCTCCTCCAGGGTGGAGCCGGCGGCGCAGCCGTTGGAGTCCGCCGCGGCGCCGGCCAGGACGTCCCGGTCGGGATGCCCGTACCAGCAGTAGGCGGCGGGCAGGTCGCGGGTGCGCTGGGCGGTCAGCGACCAGGCCGGTGTCCACTCCATCTCGACGTCGTCCGCGACCCGGCGCGGGATCCAGTGGAACGGGCCGGACTCGGCGTTGCGGCGGTCCCGGTCGGCGTACTGCGCGTCGGAGAACAGCAGCAGGTCGCGCAGCGGCACCGCCCGCTCGGGGCCGAGCGCGGCGAAGCTCGCCCGGTGCGTCGCCCGGTCGTCCCGCCACAGGCCGCAGTAACGCTCGATCGCCTCACCGAGCGCGCTGGCCCTGGCCTGGACGTCGGTGCGGCCCTTCCCGCCGCTCTGCCCGCGCAGGTTCCTGCGCAGCATGTCGAGGTCACGGCCGAGGGCGAAGTTGTGGCCGGCGGCGTAGCCGAACGTCACGCCGTCGCTGCGGTCGTCGATCGGTGTCAGTCGGGTGACGACCCCCAGGTAGGGGCTCACCTGGTGGCCCAGCCGGGCGACCAGGTCGGTGGCGGCGACCGCGCGCGAGTCCGCGCCGGCCGGGCGGGCGGTGACGGTCACCTTCGGGTCGGCCTTGCGCAGCAGGCCCGGGTCCCCGCAGGCGGGGCACTGAGGCTGGCGGACCAGGGTGTGGTACGAGATGGCATGGTCGCGGGTGTCGAGGGCCAGCATCCGGCCGGTGAGCCGGGGCGAGCCGCCGGACTGGGCGATGACCGCCAGCTCGGTCAGCAGCAGCCCGGCCAGGGCGACCGTGGTGCCGGGGAGCTCCCCCCGGGCCGCCGACGGGCGGGGCCGGTCCGGGCAGATCCTGGCCAGGTAGTTCTCGACCTGCTCGTTCTCCTGCCAGCGGGAACGCAGGCATTCCCAGCAGCCGGTCTCGCCGGGGACGAGGTGCGGGCCGAGCATCGCCACGGCCCCGCGCGGGCGGACCAGCACCCACTGCCCGCCGCTGGCCAGCATCGCGTCGTTCACCGCGCGCAGCCGCGGGTTCAGGGCGGAGTCCGTCACCACGACGACCGCGTCCCCGCCCGCGGCGGCCGCATCGGCAGCTGTTTCGACGGCTGCCGTGCTGGCCGCTGCCACGCTTTCGGCGGCCGCTGCCACGTTGTAGGTGGCCGCTCCCGCGTTGTAGGTGGCCGCTCCCGCGGCGGGCTCCGCGAGGTTGACGGTGCGCACGGGCAGGCCCAGGCCCGCGAGGACCCGGTCGATCGAGATCCCGACGACCGGGGAGGTGTGCACGACCACCACGGGTCGCGAGCCGGGCCAGGCGCTCGCCGGCCCGGGATCGACCCCCAGTGCGTCCCAGCCGGCCCGTTGCTCCGGCGACACCGCGGCCGGGCCGTCGGCGAGGACGTCGAGGGCCTCGAAACGCCGCAGCGCGCGCAGCACGGAGGTGAGCGGATGGCGACCGTCCATCTCCACGGCGAGCGAACCGACCGTGCGGGTGCCGTCGAGCAGCCCGACGAGGTCCACCGCCACCGGATCGTCCACGACGAGCCGGCGTGACTCGCCGAGCAGGAACAGCCGGCGCTGGCCGCCCTCGGCCGCCACGACCGGCTCGTAGTCGGCACGCAGACGCGGATGCTGCATTCTCGACCTCCCCCTACTGCGTTGTTCACAACTTTCACCGCGAAACCACCGGCCGCGCCAGCAATGGCCGGGAAACCTGCCTTAAGCTCACGAACGTGACAGCGATCCGTGCAATGCACGAAACGCGACCGTCATAGGTTCCAGTGCACACGGAGCGCGCGCGAATACGGTTGTCCACCATGAAATAACGCACTGTTCACCGAATACATGCCCCGCGCGCCGCGGCTCGAAGATCCGAGGATTCCGGTCGTTCCGGAAGCCCGTAGCAGAATCCTGGGAGGCGGCGGATCCGCGTCAGCAGCCCGGGTTTGGCGGAACCGTGCCGACGGAATGCGAACCGCACTCCCACGGCCGCCTGCCGAAGATCCCGAACCCCCAGCACCGGCAATTCACCTCAAGAGGCATAAAAGGGGCACAAGATCGCCTTGGCGACCCGCAAGAAAGAAGGATTCCGGTCGTCGGAACAACCAGAATCGTTCACTCTTGCGACTCGCCAAACCGGGCTGCCGGGCTGCCGGGCTGCCGGGCTGCCGGGCTGCCGGGCGGTTGGGCGCTCAGGGCCCGGGGGTGCGGGGGCCCGGGGGTGCGGGGGCCCGGGGGTGCGGGGGCCCAGCCGCGTTCATACAGGGACGGCGGGGCGGGGTCAGCCGATGTCGAACGCCGCCGACGGGTCGACGTCGGTGTGCAGGTCCAGCCCGAAGCGCCGGTTCACCAGCGCCGAGACCAGCGACTCGCTGCAGTTCTCCATCGCCACCCGGAACGAGGCGGAGGCCAGCTCGATGATCGCCTGGACCAGCTCACCGGAGTCCTGGCCGATGTGATCGACGTGGTCGACGTGGTCGACGCCGTCGCGGGGCCGCGCATCGGCACTGTCCGGCTCGGTCCGGTCGGCCTGGACCCGGTCGGCGAACTCGCCGGCGAGCTGCTCCGCGACCGGCGCGAGCTGGCCGAGCAGTTCCGCGAGAACCTGCAGCGCGCCAGCCTCTCCGACGCCGGTCCCGCCCAGGCGCAGGGCCGCCCGCAGAACCTGCGGGCGGGCGATCCGCACGTCGCCGTCCTCCGTCCGCGCGACGACGTTGTGCCTGCTCAGCGCATAGACGAGCGATGGGCTTCGGAGCGCGAGCCGGCCCAGGGCCGCGGTCAGCGCGGCGACCCCAGGGTCGCTGCCGCGGGCGCCGAGCATGGCCTCGATGGCGACGAGGTTGAAGCCCTGGCGCTGCAGCGCCACGATCGTGCGCAGCCGGCGGACGTGGCTGTCGTCGTAGAACGCGATACGACCCCGGCGCACCGGCGGGGGGAGAAGTTTTCGCGCCTGATGGGCCCGGATGTTTCTCGGTGACATTCCGACCAGCCGGCTCAGTTCCTCCACGGTGACACCGTTCACCGAGCCTTCGGACGACGGGCCGACGGTTCCGTCCGGTGCCGCGGTCTTTGTCAACCTTCCCCCTTGACTTGACGCGCCAATCACCCGGACGCAACACCGGCCCGCATTCGACGTCATCGGCGGGCTGGTGGTCTGGCGAACGCGACGATGGTACGGCGGAGCGCATACAAGCCGCATACAGCGGGCGTACAGCGTCGTTCTGGAGACCACCGAGTCCGTTCTCAGACCACCAGCGCCGGAAATGGCCAGCGGTGGATTCGCGTCGGCAGCCACCATGCGTATCCGCCCTGTTCGAGGACGAGGCGCGCCGCCACGAGCTCGCGCCGTCGCCGGGCCGGCACCTGATCCACCGCGGCTCCGCCGGCCAGGGCGTCGATGGCCGCGAGAGTGTCCGGGTCGTCGAGGACGTGACGCTCCAACGGCCCGAAGCGCCGGTCACGTACCTCGACGAAACCGGGCCCGCTGCGGAAGACGCACCGGCCCGGGAAGTACCCGTGCCGCCAGCGCGCGACCGCCGCCTTCGAGGCGCCGAAGATCCACGACGGCGGGAACAGGTGCTCGACCTGGCGGTGGTCCGCACAGCCGGCGTCACACCGCGCGATCCAGTGCACCGCGAAGCCGCGAGCGGTCAGCTCACGGATCAGCGTGAGGGCCCGCACCGCCGGCGCCGCGATGTCGCCGCACAGCGGCACCGGCTCGGCGACGCGCGCATACCGGGCTCCCCGTGCGTACAGGTCGGCCGCCTGTTCGCACAGGTCACCGGTGATCTGATGCGTCCCGAGGGCCATCTGCGGCCGGGGCAGCGCCGCGCGTGCGTAGTCGCGCCACAGCTCCACGGAGACGCCGATCCCGTGCCACGCCTGGGTCGGCGGCTCGGCCGGCGGCTCGGCGCGAGCGAGGTCAGCCGGCCGCAGCGCCACGACGGTCCTCCTCCCAGCGTGCGGTGTCCCGGCGTTCGGCCCCCGGGGGTTCGGCGGGCCGGGCCGCCGCCGACGTCTCGTCGACGACGCCGGGCCGGACCCGCATCAGCACCTGGTTCTCCGCCTCGACGGCGAGTTGGACGTACTTGCCCTCGTCGTGGAAGACGAGGCCCGCGTCCGTCCAGCGTTCGAGCAGCGCGGCGACTGCCGCCGGCCCGATCCGCAGCCGGCGGGCGAGCGCGGCGGCCCCGCGCGGCTGGTCCAGCGCACGGAACAGGCCCAGCTCGGCGGGGGTGGTGAGGTCCAGCACCGTCCAGTCGTAGGCCGGCCGGCTGTTGATCAGCATGATGCGGTCGCCGAAGTCGTGGTATGTCAGCCGGCTGTGCGGGTGCTCGGCCCGCCATCGTTCGACCGCGGCCCCCAGCGTGGCGGCCAGGTCGCCGCCGATCCCCCGCGGCGGCGCAGTGAACAGATAGGCCAGGTCCGCCAGGTCGTCGTCTGGCAGGCGGTAGATCTCCCGGTACTGCGCCGCCGGCCGCAGGTCGGGGAAGCCGAGCTCCGGGCGGTCGAAGTAGGGGCTGAACCGCTCGATGCAGATGCGCATGCTGCCCGCCGGCGGATCCAGATGGTGCAGGGCCGGGAGCTGGCCGAGCACGGAGGTGTAGTCACCGTCGAGCTCCCCGGGGAAGCCGAACAGGTAGTTCCACGAGACGCTGACCCCACTGCTCTGCGCGTCGCGCAGGGACCGGACGTTCTGGCAGCCGCTGACGCCCTTGTCCATCAGCCGCAGCACGTGCGAGCTGAGGTTCTCGATACCGGGCTGGACCTGCGCCGCCCCGGCGTCGCCGAGGGCCTGGAAATGGTGGCGGCGCAGGTTCGACTTGACCTCGAAGTGCAGGCGCAGGTCGTGGTCGGACTCGGCGAGCGCACGCAGCACCGTGTCGAAGTAGCGCATGTCGATGATGTTGTCGACGACGACGAAGTCCAGCACCCGGTGGCGGCGGGCGAGGTCGAGCAGCTCGGCCAGGAACGCGTCCGGGCTCTTGCTGCGGAACTGCATGAGGGATCCGTTGAGCCCGCAGAACGTGCAGTGGTGCTTCTCGCCCCACCAGCATCCGCGGGCGCCTTCGACGAGCAGCGTCGGCGCGTGCCAGGAGGCCGCCACGCTGGCGCCCATGCGCTCGAAGAATCCGTCATAGGTCGGCGGCAGGATCTCCTCGGGCGGCAGCGGGATCTCGGTGGCCGGGTTGGCGACAGGAGTGCCGTCCGCCGCCCGCCAGCACAGCCCGGGCAGGTCCGACAGCCCCTCGGTTCCGTCGGATCCGACGGATCCGACGGTGCCCTGGTCGATCGCGTCGAGCAGGGCCGGGAACGTCCGCTCGCCCTCGCCGCGCACGACGAAGTCGACGAACCCGAAGGCGCGGTGCAGCGCCACCCCCTGCGGGCCTTCGCAGTTCGCGCCACCGAAGACGATCCGCACCCCGGGCAGGCGTTCCTTCAGTAGCCGGGCGACCGCGAGACTGGCGGTGTTCTGCTGGAAGGTCGTGGTGAAGCCGACCACGTCCGGGTCCAGGTCGACGAGGTCCGCCACGACCCGGTCCACGAACCGGGGGGCGATGCGGTGCAGGGCGCGGGTCAGCTCGATCCGGGCGGGGCTCGCGCCGGCGTCGGCCAGCAGGCGGGCGAAGCTCTCGCCGTCGGCGGGCATGCCGTGCAGGGCACCGGCGAACACCCAGTCACCGGCACCCAGAAAATAGGACGACTCGGTGTAGAACTGCAGCTCGGAGCGGCCGAACTCGATCTCGCCGACGACCCAGTCGGCGAAGTCGAGGTTCGCGTACCGCACCGTCACCTCGTGCCCGCGCCGCTGCGCCGCCGTCCGCAGAATCCCCAGCGCGAGGGACGGAACATGGACCGCCGCCCAGGGCATGTGCACCAGCACGGTTCTCACGGCGTCGGACCTGTCGCGCCGGCCGGCTCCGACGGGCGGGCGGCGGTGGCGGCACCAGCCGTTGCGGCGGTGGGAAACCAGCGGGCGTGCGCCGCGAGGTCACCGGCGTACCGGCGCAGGTGCTCCCGGTCGGGGAAGCCGCGGTCCCACCCCGCCGCGTCGAGGTCCTCGACCGGGCAGCCCCACAGGCCGGCGCAGAACAGGTCGACCAGCTCGGGCCGCAGCCGCTGGCCACCGGAACCCGCCGCACCCCCCGCACCCCCCGCACCCGCAGTGCCCTGCGTGCCGCGCCGCAGCGCGAGGTCGGCGAAAGTCCGTACGGTGGCGACCCGCTGGTACCACTCGCCGAGGCTGGCGGGGAGCACCGTCGGGAGAACGGCCAGCCGGGCCGCCGGGGTGATGCCGTGGCTGCGGGCGAGCGCCCGCAGGACGGCCTCGGATCCGGGCAGCTCCCGCTCGGCCGGCGTCAGCCAGTCCAGGCAGACGTCGGCGACGGCACCGGCGGCGTCCAGCAGGCCGCGGTCGATGGCGAGGCTGACGCACAGCCGCTCCACCTGCCCAGGTGGCGGCGCGGCCACGGTGGTCCCGCTGACACCGATGATCCCGGTGGCCCCGCTGATCCCGCTGAACCCACTGAACCCGCTGAACCCGCTGAACCCGCCGATCCCGGTGTCGGCCGGCGTGCCGAGGAGCGCGGCCAGCACCGCCGCGCGATACCGGCGCGGGAAGTCGGGGTCGGCAAGCGCGACGGCGCCCGCGACCGCGTCATGCGTCACCCAGCTCCCGGCCACATCCCGCCCGCCGAAGGCCTGCGTCCAGCTCGCGGCGTACATCGTGTCGTGGCCGGATATCGCGAGATCCTCGCCGCCGTGCGGGTGGATGAACGGTGACCGGTTCGCGACGAGGGTGAGCAGTGCACGGGCGTCGGCCGCCTTGGCGTCGACGTGGTGGGCGGCGAGCCAGTCGTCGAGTGCCTGTGCCGTCCGGGCCGGCAGCAGGGTCCGCGCGAGCCGGTTGAGCCCGCGCAGGCTGCGCCCCCGGAACGGCTGCGCCTTGACCGCCGCGACGAGCGTGTCACGCTGGCCGCGGTCGAGCACCCCGGCGGCCGTGGCACGCCCGAGATCGAGCCGGATGTTGACCATCGGCTCGGACATGGCACGCAGCCCGTCCTCCTCGTCGCCGTGCACGATCGCGACCTCGTCGTCGCCGTCGATGACGCCGTCCCGGTAGAGCTCGAACACCTCCCCGACGCCGCGCATCCCGTACGGCCACAGCTCCGCGGCGCGCAACGCGCCCATGCTGCTGGAACCGGCGACGGTCACCCCGTCCGCGAGCAGGCCGAGAATCTCCTTGTGCCGCACGGCCGCGCTGTGCAGGAACAGGCCGTCGATCAGCAGGACGACGTCGCCGGGCCGGGCGGCGAGGCGGGCGAGGTCCCCGTGGCGCACCGGCGGCTCGATCCGCGCTTCGGGCAGCAGGCGGTGCACCTGCTCGCGGGCGAGTGAGGGACCGACGTAGGCGATGATGCGCGGCTCAGCCACGGCTCACCTCATGCCTTCCAGAGAAGTGCAGGCCGGGCGCGAACGTCCGCCACACCGGCACCGCGAACTCGGGCCTGGTGAGATCGACGGAGAACGGCTCCGTGCCGGTCCGGGCGGCCACCCGGCGGGCGATCTGGCCGAGGATGCCCTCCAGCGAGGAGAGCAGGTCCGGGGCGTCCGGCACGCTCTCGGTCGCGGGATGGGTCACCGGCGGCCGGGCGTCGAAGTTCCGGCTGCCGTGGTACATCGCGTTCGCGAAGTCGTCGCGGGTGCCGGAGATGAACGTCAGGCGTGACTGCGCGGCCTCGGTGAGCGCGCGCAGCAACGCGACCGTGGGGTCGGGATGGCAGCCGGCGCCGGCGAACAGCACCGGCAGGTCGGCGGCCCAGGTGTAGACCACGTAGCAGGGCACACCCAGCTCGTTGGTGGCGTCGCAGACCTCCAGCCAGCACCGCGCGGCCTCGAAGCCGTCGAGCACCGTGTGGACGGGGCCGGCGGACGCCGTTCGCGGGTCGGTGTAGCGCCGTTGCGACAACGGCGTCGACGCGAGCTGGGCGGTGCAGTCACGCTCCACGATCTCGAGCAGGCCGTGCAGCTTCGCCTCGGTGGCGGTGTTGCCGCTGGCCAGACCGTTGCTGCTGGGCAGGAACTGGATGTAGTCCCAGGCGATGCCCAGGCGGGCGTCCAGGCTGAGGGCCGGCAGCGGCACGGGATGCGGCGTCCCGGTGAGCAGCCCGGGGCCGGTGACCCAGTCCAGCACGAGGGAGTCGGTCAGCAGCGGGCGCGGGGCGACCGACAGGCTGCGCAGGTCGTAGGAGGGCAGGTCATAGGCCTCGCACACCTCGCGCGCCGGGCCCACCCGCTCGGGTGCCAGATGCACGTTCTCCGCGTGCCACGTCTCAATGGACTCCATGACCGCGCTGACCTTGGAATCGATGGGCGTCAGGCCCTTGCCCTGGGAGACCGCCAGCGTCCTCGACGTCGGCCGAACCGCCAGGTACACGGGAATGCCCAGCTCATCCAGCCCGGTCACGTCCGCCACCCGGGTGATCCCGACGGCCGGCAGCAGGTGCGCGATTCGTTCCCAGGTCTGTTCGGCCGTCACACTGCGGTACGTCCGGACGCCCGCTGTCGGCACCGTGCTCGTCATGCTGCCTCCCGACCATTGCGACCTGCTCCCCTCGCCGGGGAGCAGGTCGCGGACCCGGTTTCCGGTTGGAACTAAGCGGTCTTGACGTAGCAGGCGATGACGACGACCGCGGCCGCGCCGGCGGCGACGGTGTCGAGCTCGACGTCGGTCAGCTCGGCCGGGTCGAACGTGGGCGCCGCCGGGGCGTGCAGGACGTGAACGCCCTCGGTGCCGACCCAGTCCTGGACGAGACGCTCGGTGGTGTAGAGCCCGTCCATCGGGGTCTCGTCGATGCGGACCTCACGGCCGGCCTCGACGGGCAGGCCCGCGTCGACGGCGTACTGGCGCGGGTTCGAGCGCAGCCGGGAGATCTCGGACTCGTTGGCCCACAGCTTGTTGAACATGAGCAGGTAGGTGTCAGCGAACTGCTTGGTGTCCTCGATGCCGGCCATGACGGCCCCTTTCTTCGACTGTTCGTTTCTTCGGTGGCCCCGGCGCCGGTCGCGCTCGGTGTGATTCGAAGTTAGCCGGCACCGGCGGGGCGACGGAAGACATTCCTCCGGAATGACTCCCGAATGGCCGGGATGACGTTCTCCGTTACATCGTTCGATGTCATTCTCCGTGAACGCCCGGGCCACGCCATGCATTCTTCTGAAAGGCTTCGACGGATGTCACGGCGACGTGAACCGTGACATCGATTCATGGCACCGGCGGTGGAAACAACGCACCGGCGGACGGAATCGAATGCCGGGCACGGGCGGGAGGCGGCGGACCTCCGAGAGCCCACCGGCCCGGCGGCCGGGTAGCCGGGTAGCCGGGCGGCACGGCCCTACTTGGCAAGTCGCAAGAGTGAAGGATTTTTGTCGTTCCAACGACCGAGATCCTTCACTCTTGCGGGCCATCAAGCGCTCGACCGCCCCTTTTACCCCTCTTGGGGTGAGCTGCTGGTGCTGCGCCGCGGCACGCGCACGACAAGCAGGCAGGCGAGCACCTCGTCGAGGCCATCGAGCAGGAAGACCTCCTGCGCGAGGTCGTCGAAGAACTCCCCCACCACCGCCACGTCAAGCCCCAGCTCCTCGGCCCGTGTGGCCAGTGCCTGGGCCAGCCGGCCGGCCTCCAGCAGGCCGTGGCGCAGCGCACGCAGCCCCAGGCGTGCCCGCAGCGGTCCCAGCCGCACGTGCACACCGAGGACGGCCGCGGCGCCAGCAGCGGTCGTCTCCCGGGGCAGGCAGGCCCCGAGGTCCACCTTTGGCACCGGAGGCCCGATCAGCGCGGCTTCCGTGCGGGCCGTTCCGTCTCCGGGGGCCGCGGCCTCGTACAGGCCTGGTTCCAGACCCGCCACGTCGGCGTTCACCAGCAGCCGTACGCGCGCCGCCGCTGTCACCGCCCCCGAGCCCGCCGGCGCCGAGCCCACCGGCCCCGGGCCCACCGATCTCGGGCACACCGATCTCGGGCCCAGCGATCTCGGGCCCACCGGCGGGGATGCGGCCCAAAGATTCGCGGCGGCCAGGAGCTCGACCAGCAACTCGGCGCGGACCTCACCAGCCGGCGCCCGCACAACCGGCACGGCCGAAGCCGCCGACGCCGCCGCTGACACCGCCGACGCCGCCGGCACCTGCGACACCGCCGGCACCTGCGACACCGGTGACACCGCCGACACCGCCGACACCGGCGGGCCTGGCACCGCCGAAGCCGGAACCGGCGAGCCTGGCACCGGCGGGACGGACGGGTGCGCCGGCAGTTGAACCGCGGCCCTCGACGGAAGGTAGCGGCTGGCGTTCAGATAGCGCCGGTCGGCGGCGTCCGGGCCGGCGGCGAAGTAGTCCGCCGGGCCGCCGGGAGCGTCGAGGCCGTCCGGGGCGCGCAGCGCGAGGGTAACCAGGGCGTTGAGCGCGTATTCCTGCTGTGGCCACAGGCCCAGCCGGTTGTGCAGCATGTGCAGCTGGGCGGCCCAGATCCCGGCCCGGCGATCCGGGTCGGTGACCAGCCCGGCCAGCTCGGCCTCGGCGGTGCGGACATCGGCCGCCCAGCGACCGGCGGGGCCGTGCCCGACCGCGGCCGCGACCTCGGCGGAGCGCCACCGCCTGGCGATGGCCGGGCCCTGGGCCTCGACCCGCAGCGCGGCCAGCGGTGCCAGCACGGCCCCGTCCGGCTCACGTCGCACCGACACCGCACGGCGACGCAGCCAGGCCACCGTCCCCCAGGAATCCAGGCCGCACCCGATCGCGGTGGCGAGCAGCAGGTCGAGCCCGGCCGAGACCCGCCGCCTGGCCGATTCACCACCACCGCCACCGCCACCGCCGTTGCCGTCGCCTGCGCCGCCTGCGCCTTCGCTGCCGCCCGCGCCATCGCTGCCACCCGCGCTACCGCGGTCGCGGCCCGCCAGCTCGGCGAGGACGTCCAGAGCCAGCTGGCTCGAACGGCAGAAGACACGCTCCGCCACCGTGATGGCGCCCCGGCCTCCGTACCGGCTCACCTCCGGCTCGTAGGGCACGGCGCGGATCTCGACCCGGCCACCGTCCCGCAGCGGCTCGCACCGCGCGAGATCGGCGCGTACCGCGGGCTCGCCGGCTCCGCGGAACCGCACCCGCACGTGCGGTCCGCCGTCGGTGTGACGGACGAAGAACCACTCGTCGACCGCTCCCCGTCGCGACAGCTCGGCCATCCGCGGCCCGAGCGCGTCGACGAGGAAGCGGTCGGTCCGTCCGGTCAGGGCGAGTGGATCGGCGGCCTCCCGCCGCGGTCCGGCACCCAGATGGCAGTGCAGGCTGTGCCAGCTCACAGCATCACCGGCCGGCACAGTGCCACCGGCCAGCTCACAGCACCACCGGCCGGCGCAGCATCACCGGCCGGCGCAGCATCACCGGCCGGCTCACAGCGCGCGCCGGTAGGTCTCGGCGACGATCTCGACGGCCCGTTCACCGGCGGCAGGTGCCGGCAGTGCCTCCTCGATGACGACTCCGCCCGGGTGCCGGGCCAGCAGCCGTCCCAGCGTGCGGGCGTGCAGGACGGACCCAAGGTCCACGAACTGGGGTTTCGGCAGGTCACCACCTGCGACATCGGTGTCCCCCGCGGCGATCAGCACGACCTGCTCCGGCAGGTTCAGCACGCTTCGCCACCGCAGTACGGTCCAGATCCCGTGGCCGGGCTCGGCAGCGAGCTCGTCGGCCCAGGCCCGCGACATCGCCGCGGGAACGTTCCACCTGGCGCGGCTGAGCACGACGTCGCGGTAGCGCAGCCGGCGCTGGTAGGTGAACGCGCCCAGCGCCGTCTCGACCCGCACGGCCGGGCTGAGGACGTCCGCGAGCTCCACCTGCCCGCAGCCGAGGTCGGTCACCAGCGGCAGCAGCCGGTCCGCCAGCGCCAGTGGCTGCAGGAAACCCAGGTAGAGCAGGTCGAGGTCCGTCCCGGTGGCACGGTGACGCACCCGGATCTGGTCACGCCGCGGATCGTGGACGAGGCAGAGCTGATCTGTGTGGACGTCGCCCCACGCCGGATCGTCGGACACCTCCGCGACGACCAGGGGACGGCTCGCGCCGGGCCGGTCTCCGGGGTCGCCAGGGTCAACAGGGTCAGCGAGATGACGGTCCGCAGGCCGGTCGCCGAGCATCGGATGCAGGTTCGCGTTGAACCCGCACACCGGACGCAGCTGGGCGGCGGACGCGTCCGGGCCGAGGGCCCAGCGGACCTGCTCGGCGACCGCGTCGCGGGCCCGGGCACCGAACGCGCCAAGGAATCGGCTGGTGAAACGGCCCCAGCCGCCGTGGACGGAGTTCACACACAGGCCGGTGCCCCGCCCGGTGGTGAGCGGCTGGGCGAACACCGCGTACGACGCCGGCCGGCGCCGCAGCCAGACCGGCAGCCGGCGGGCCGCCTCGTCCAGCAGTTGGTCCGACAGCTCCACCTCCGACAGTTCCATCTCCGACCCGGCGCCCGCGCCCGCGTCTGCGCCCGCGTCAGCGCCGGCGCGGGCGAGCTGTCCCAGGTCGGCGCGCAGACCCTCCAGTTCGGCATTCGTCGCCCGTTCCCACAGGTGCGCGTACTCCGCGCCGAACGCGACCACGTTCTCGCACGTCCCGCCCACGCCATAGCGGTCTACGAACAGGTCGCGCGCGGCCCGGCGCAGCAGCGAGTAGCGGTCGAAGATCTCGAACAGGGGCGCGAGCCGGGCGAGATCGGCGCGGGCGTGCAGACCGTGGCGCTCCCCCAGGGTCAGCACGCCGTCGATGGTGACGTCCTCGGTCAGCGGCGCGGTCTGGGCCGGCTCCGATCCGCCCACCGCCGCCAACCGGCCGTCCACGCGAGCTGGCCCAGCTGGCCCGGACGGCCCAGCTGGCCCGGACGGCCCGGACGGCCCGGACGAGCCGGACGAGCCGGACGAGGCCGCCGCCGCCGCCAGTACGGCTCCCCACTGCGCACGCAGCGCGGCAAGCGCCGCCGGCCGCCGCGACGCCGGGGTCGAGGCGTAGCCGCGGGTGCGGCGGTCGATGTCGGTGAGGAGCTCGGCCAGCTCCGCGACGACCGGCACCCCAGCGGCGGCGGAGGGCGCCGCCGGGTCGGCGGAGGAGTCGCAGACGGCGGTCAGCCAGGCCATGAGCGCCGCGAGAACGTCCGGATGCTGTGGGTCGACCGGCGAGCATGGACGCAGCAGACCCGCCCGCACCAGGCTGTCGACGTACCGCGCGGCCGCGGTGGACGCCGCCGCCGACGGGCCCGCCATGCGCGCGGCGAGCGCCGCCGTGAGGCGCGCGACAGGCACACCGGCACCGGCGGGACGTCCCGTCACGTGGTCGAGGACCAGGCGCAGCGGCCCGGTCAGCGGCACGGCCACATCCTGCTCGGGAACGATGATCTTCGGGTTGTCCGTGTGCGCGGTGCGGCGGAACCGCACCTGGGCGCCGTCCACCCGCAGGCCCGGCGCGACCCGGTGGTCGAGCGCAGCGGTCAGGGCCGGATGGGCGGTGAGCAACGCGACCAGCCGGTCGACGAGGTGGCGGTCCGGTGTGGCGGCGGCGAGCACCCGCGCGGTGCCGGCCGACGCCGGCCACCGGTCGCCGAGGCCGGCCGGCGCCCCGTCCCCGGCGGCCCAGCGCCCCCAGCCCACCTCGGTGAACCAGGAGAGCGGGGTCGTCCTGGTCGTAGCCCGCAGGACGTAGCGCAGCACCGTCGGCTCCGATCTGCGCACGCGATCGTCGGGGGCGCCGCGTCGCTGCGCCGTGCGGCTCACGGCACGCAGCAGGTTGTCGCTGATGGTGGCCACCGCCTGTCGCAGCGGCTCGGCCTGGCACAGCTCGGCGAGCGCCACCCGTTCGGCGGCGAGCACCAGGGGCGCCTGGTCGGTACGCGCCGCGATCAGCTCGTCCATCTCGGCGCGGACCTGAAGCCAGCGGTGTGCCAGGACCGGCAGGTCGGGCACCGCGGTGAGAGCGGCCCGCAGCGCGGGCCGCGGTGACCGGCCGTTGTGGACGTCGCGGCGCAGCGAGACGAGCGCCCGGCGCGGCGCGTCCGCCGCCCCACCGGCGCCGGCCTGGGCGTGCAGCAGCTCGGTGAGCGGCTCGGCCTGCTCGGTACACCAGCGATGCAGCTCGACCAGCCGGGTGCCGTCCCGCCGGAAGGCCCGGACGAGATCGGGTTCGGCTCGCGGCGCGAGCGCGGACACCCGCACGACCGCGTAGGGTGCGACGGAAATGGGCTCGGCGATCTCGGAACGGGCGATCTCCGAACGGGCGATCCCGGACTCGGCAATCCCCGATTCGGCGACCTCGGTCTCCGCGCGCCAGGCGGGCGATGTTACAGCGTCAATCGCCATCTGTCACCCCGTTCGTCCACTGCCGCCGGAAATCCCGCTAGCTCGTCGCACCCGCACCCACAAGTGGCCGCCAGGAAATACCTGGTTACGCTCGACGGTCCACCGCTGAAATCAGGGATTACCCGGCCGCCATAACCGCAATAGGCGGCGAAATTGCGGGATTCACCTTTGCCGAGGTCGCGGGCGACGGTACAACACTAGAATGCTCCGCATACACCCGGCGTACATGCCAGGTACAGGCCGTGACGCATCCGCGCCAAGCCTGCGTTTCGATCTCCTCGGGCCGCTGGCGGTGCACCTCGACGACCATCCCGTGCGGCTCGGCTCGGTCAAACAGCGACTGCTCCTCGCGGCCCTGCTCAGCCGGCCGAACCAGGCCGTCCGCACCGGGGAGCTGACCCGGGTGCTGTGGACGGGCGAGCCGCCGCCGTCCGCGGCCGCGAACCTGCGCACGTACGTTCTCGGGCTCCGGCGCGCGGTGGAGCCCGCAGCCGGGGCACCGCGGCTGTCGGCCACATCCGGCGGCTATCTGCTGCGGGTGGAGGTCGACGAACGTGACGTGGACCGGTTCGACACCGCCGCCGAACGCGGCCGCAGCGCCCTCGACGCCGGTGACGCCTCCCGGGCGAAGACGGCGCTGACCCGTGCGGTGACGCTGTGGCGCGGCGCGCCGCTCGACGGCCTTCCGCTGCCGCGAGCGCTCGCCGCCTGGGCCGACCGGCTCCAGGAACGGCGGCTGCTCGTCGAGGAGGACCACGCCGCCGCCCTGCTGGCCCTGGGTGGTGAGAGTGAGGCGGTACAGCGGCTGCGGCCGCTGCTGGAACAGCATCCGCTGCGGCAGCGGGCGTGGGGGCAGCTGATGGTGGGGCTGTACCGCCTGGGTGACGTGGCCGGCGCGCTCGACGCGTTCCGGGCGGCACGGGCGGCTCTCGCCGAGCAGGCGGGCCTCGACCCGGCTCCGGGGCTTTCCCGGCTGCACGACGACATCCTGCACAACCGCGCCGTCCTGGCCGAGCGCTACGACGCCCGGCCGTCCCGCGCGCCGGGCCCGGCGCCGCGTCCCGGCTGCCACGAGCTGCCACCGACCGTCGAGCCGCTGGTCGGCCGGGACGCCGATCTCGCCACCATGCTGTCGTGGGCGCGCGGCGACGACGGCCCGGTGATCGCCCTGCACGGCCCGGGCGGCGTGGGGAAGTCGTCCCTGGCCGTGTCCGCCGCGCACGCGCTCGCCGCGGTGTTCCCCGGCGGCGTCCTGTACGCGGACCTGCGATGCACCGCCCCGGCGAACGTCGGCCCCGGGGGCGGCGCCCTCGGCAGCGGCGCCGCCGGGAACGGCGGCCCCGTGCGACCCGTCGAGGCGCTCGGCCGCCTGCTGCGCGCGCTGGGCGTCCCCGGTGACGCCGTCCCCACCGAGACGGGTGAGGCCGGTGCCGCCTACCGCCGCGAGCTCGCCGGCCGCGGGGTGCTGGTCGTGCTCGACAACGCGGACAGCGCGGCGCAGGTCGCACCGCTGCTGCCCGCCGACCCGACCTGCGGGGTCCTGGTGACCAGCCGGCGGCGTCTCGCCACCCTGCCCCGCGGCCGGCATCTCGCGGTCGACCCGCTCACCCGGGACGATGCCATCGCTCTGCTCGCCGCCGCCGGGGCGGGGCAGCGGGCGACGGACGACCCGGACGCCGCCGGCCGGGTGGCTGACCTGTGCGGGCAGCTGCCGCTGGCACTGCGCACCGCCGGGGCCCGGCTGGCCAGCCGGCCGCAGTGGTCGCTGTCCGCGTTCGCCGACCGGCTTGCCGACCCGGCCCGGCGGCTCGACGAGCTGTGCTACGACGACCTGCGGGTCCGCGACGCGCTACAGCCCGCCTACCTGGCTCTGTGTGCCGGCACCGAGCACGAGCGGGAATGCGCCCGGGCCTTCCGCCTGCTCGGGGTCGCGCCCGCCCCGACGGTGACGCTCCACGCGGCGGCCGCGCTCGTCGACCGGCCCGCGGACCGGACCCGCCTGCTGCTCGACACCCTCGCCGATCACCGCCTGCTGGAGCCGCATCAGGACGGCCGGTACACGCTCCCGGAGCTGCCGCGGGCGTACGCGCACGAACGCGCCCGCGACGAGGAGAGCCGCGCCGCGCGGGACGAAGCCCTGCGACGCCTCACACTCTCCTACCTCGCCGTCACGGATCACGCCGTGCCGCTGGACGACGCCGGCACCACCGCCGGCGCCGACGCGGCGCAGGGGGTGCGGCCGGCGGACGTGACCTGCTGGATCGAGGCCGAACATCACACGATCAGCGCGTTGTTCACACAGGCCAGCAGGTCCGAGGGCGACCTGCCCGAGCTCGCCGTCCGGCTGGCCCGCGCCTGCGGCGGCCTGTGCGCCCGGCATGGTCATCTCACCACGGCGCATGCGCTGCTCGACGGCGCCGTCGGCCTCACCGAACAGCGCGGGATGGCGCAGCAGCACACCGCCGCGCTCTTCGACCGCGCGCGCATCCGTGCCGCCGCCGGAGACGTCCACGGCGCCCTCACCGACCTGGTCGACTGCGCCCGCACGGCCGAGCCGCCGAGGCCGGAGCGCATCCCCTCACGCCGCTGAGCGGCGAAGTGATCCGGGCGCAGCGCCCGGCGAGCGTGCGGTCAGCCCGGGATGCGGTGGGCGCGGCGGTCCTCCAGGCGGGCCACCAGCCGGGTCATCGCCGCGGTGGCCTCCTCGGGTTCGGTGTCGTGGCCGGCGGCCCGGTCGCTGACCACCGCGAACGCGAGGCCCTGGACGGCGGCGGCGACGAGGCTGGCCGGGAAGTCCTGCTCGTCGAGGCCGTACTCGCCGAGGATCGATGTCAGGGCGTCGATCTGGATCCGCCGCAGTTCGCGGGCGACCCGGCCGACCTCCGCGCGCAGCGCCGGCCGGTGGTTCGCCGCCGCGACGAACTCGACGGTCAGCCCGGTGCCCCGCGGGTCGGAAACGAGCTCCCACCAGGCGGCGAGCGGCCGCGGGGAGGCCAGCGCCACCGCCGTCCGTGCCAGGGTCTCCTCCGCGCGCCGCCGCAGGACCGCGACGAACAGATCGTCGATCGTGGGGAAGTAGTAGTGCAGCAGTGGCGCGGTGATCTCGGCGCGGGCGGCCACGCTGCGGGAGCTGACCGCCGCGTAGCCCTCGGCCAGCATGATCTCCTCGGTCGCGTCGAGGAGGCGGGTGACCTTCTCCGCGGTCGCCGCCCGGCGTCGGCGGGGCTCGGCCATGCACCTTCCTCCAGGACGCGTCGTCCGGCTCCGGGCGCCGGCAGACGTCTCATGATGTCGGATGCGCCCGTTCGGGGGCCGACTCCGTGCCCGCGACGTGACCTGGACGACAGCACGGCTGGCCGCCGCGACCGCCCTTCCCGGCCAGGCGGGTCGCCCTTCCCGGCCGCCGCGACCGCCCTTCCCGGCCGGCGGGTCGCCTGCCGAGCCGGTCGGTCGAACCCGTGCACCCGACCTTCGGGGCCCGGCGATTTGGTTGACATGGGCCATCGGCAAAGTTAGAACGACTGTTAAAAATCCAGACACAGCACGACACGGCGGGACTCAGGGAGAAGTGATGGGAAAGCTTGACGGCAAGGTCGCCTTCATCACCGGTGCAGCCCGTGGCCAGGGCCGCAGCCACGCGCTGCGGTTAGCGCAGGAGGGTGCCGACATCATCGCCGTGGACCTCTGTGGCCCGGTGCGCTCGGTCGCCTACCCGATGCCCACGCTGGACGACCTGCAGCAGACCGCGAAGGACGTCGAGGCCCTCGGCCGGCGGGTCTTCGCGCGCCAGGCCGACGTCCGGGACTTCGCCGGGCTGGAGGCGGCGTTCAAGGAGGGCGTGGCCGAGCTCGGCCCGGTGCAGCTCGTCGTCGCCAACGCCGGGATCGGCGCCGGCGGTGTCGCCACTGATGACGAGCAGTGGGAGGACGTCGTCGCGGTCAACCTGACCGGGGTGTGGAACACCGGCCGGGTCGCGATCCCGCAGATGCTGGAGCTGAACCAGGGCGGTTCGATCGTTCTGACCAGCTCCACCGGCGGCCTGGTCGGCGTCGGCATCCCCACCGCCGGGTTCCTCGGCTACACCGCCGCCAAGCACGGCGTCATCGGCCTGATGCGGTCGTGGGCGAACTTCCTCGCGCCGTTCAACATCCGGGTGAACAGCGTCGCCCCGACCGCTGTGCGCACGCCGATGGCCGGTGACGGGAACCTGCAGAAGATCCTCGAGCACGCCCCGCAGCTGGCCAACGCGCTCACCAACGCGATGCCGGTCGACCTGGTCGAGCCGATCGACGTCTCCAACGCCGTCGCCTGGCTGGTGTCGGAGGACGCGCGGTACATCACCGGCACGGTCGTCCCCGTCGACGCGGGCCTGCTCAACAAGCGGTAGCACCTACGGCCGCCGAGGCGGTTGAGACGGTGAGACGGTGAGCACCCGGTCAGGTTCGAAGTTGGGGGAAGAACCTGGCCGGGTGCTCGCGCACCGGACGTCCTCAGCCCTCCGCCACGTCCACCCGCGGAGGCGGCCAGCCGCCGGTCAGCTCCGCGCGGCGGTCTGCGCGAACCGGGTGAGGCCGCGGACCCAGCCGTCCGGGCCGCCGACCGCGTCGTGCATCGACTCCCAGCCCTCACCGTGGCGGTCGAGATGCCGGTGCTCCAGCACGACGCGGGTGGACGTCTCCGAGGTCGCCTCGAAGCTGACATGCACCTCGCTGCAGCGTTCCGAGTCGGTCTCGATCTCCCAGCGCAGGTTGATGTTCCAGCTGAAGGCGAAGTGGGTGGGCGGGTCGAAGGCGAGGACCCGGGCCCAGGTGCACCGGCTGCCGTCGGCCGCGACGTCGGTGATGGCGCCGCCGACGAACGGCTCGACGAGCATCTCGACGGTGCCCGGGAGCAGGTGATGGGTGGGATCCCACCAGGTGTTCATCTGCCCGGTGAACACGTCGAAGACATGCTCGGCCGGCGCGGCGACGTCGACGCTGTGGGTGACCGATGTCGATGCTGTCTCAATGATCACGGAATGACTCCTCGGCTACGGATTTGAAGGTGTCGAGCGAGCGACGCCAGAACCGGTCGAGGTAGTCCCGCAGCATCGCCACGCCCTCGGGGTTGGCCTGGTAGATGCGCCGAGTCCCGGCCGCCTGGTCGGTGACCAGGCCGGCGTCCTTGAGCACCCTGAGGTGCTGCGAAACGGCGGGGCGGCTCACCGGCAGCTCCCGGGCCAGCTCCCCGACGGACATCGGCCGGGCCGCGACCCGTTCGAAGACCTCGCGCCTGGTCGGGTCGGCGAGCGCCGCGAACGCCTCTTGGTAAGTCCCCACGAACGGTAAGCTACGACTTACCAAGCCCGTGTGCAAGCTCCCCACGCGGACCGGGTCCATCTCCGTGACGGACGGGGCCCATACGCGTCCATAGGAAGCCAGTCGCGCGTTCGGCGATGAACCTCCATCTCCCCCGACGAGGCGCCCGTTCCGGTTCCGCGCCCGTTACCTTCCGGCCGGGAACAAAGCCACGACCTGCCCAGGAGAAAGTCCCGGGTGGCCGAACCGCCGGCCGAGGTCGTGCCGACCACTCCCAACGACCAGAAAGGAGCATCAGGGTTATGCGGAAGTATCGTTCAGCCAGTGGTCTCGGAATTGTCGCGGCAGCCGCCGGCCTCGCGCTCGCGGCCGGATCACCCGCCGTCGCCGCCGCACCGAACGCGGGTGTCGGCCTCAAGGCGACGGGAATCATCCCCATCGCCCCGACCGTCGTCAGCACCTCCCCCGGCACCTCGCCGAACCACCTGGCCAGCGTCAACTTCGCGCCGCTGCTCAGCACGGGCGTCATCGACACCGCGGCGGACTCGACCAGCGCACAGGCGGCGGTCCACAACCTCTCGCTGGCGCTGGCGCCGCTGCTGAGCCTGCGAGTCGGCACGATCGAGTCGAGCTGTTCCTACGACCCGGACACCGACGCGGTCACCGGTGATGCCGACATCGCGGACGGGCGGCTCGTGGTGCTCGGAACGCCCGTCGTGCTCCAGCCGAATCCGGCACCGAACACCACCCTGGACCTGGCCTCCGGCCTGGGCACCCTGACCCTGAATCGCCAGACCGTCGCGGCGGATGGCACGCTCACGGTCGACGCATTGTCACTCAACCTTCTCGGCCTCGAGAAGGTCGACGTCGCGACGTCGGTCTGCAACCAGGCGGACCTTTCCTGACCGGACGTCTCGCCACGAGAATTCGAGCGAACGTATTAGGCGCAGGACGTACTCGGGTGGCAGCCCGCGGGCCATGGTCGGTTCCGCGGCTGCCACTCGGCCGGATCTGAACACGACCGGTCGGGTGGTCGCCGGGTCGGTCCGGGAGCCGACAGTGCGGACCGATTGCCCGCCTCTGGGAAACATGCGACGTTTCGGGGGGATCTCGGATCTCGAGTCCGATCCCTGGGCAGGATTCCCGGGCACCAAAAGGGAACCCGCCCGAACGGAGCCGCTTCGCCGATCCGTGAGGTGACGACGCGTTGATCGTCCTGGGGGCCGAGCTCGGGTGGGTGGACATCGTGACGGCGGCGGCCTCGCTGGCCTGGGCAGTGGTCACGGCCGCGGTCGCGCTGACCCGGTTGGGAATCAGGCGGGAGCTGCTCGGCGAGGGCCTGCCGCCGGCGGCGGGGCCGGAACCGCCGCTGGCGGCCGCGATGGCCACCGCCCCCGCCACGGTGCCGTCGACGGCGGTGGCGACGACCGTTCTCGATCTGGCCCGCCGGGGGCTGGTCGACATCTGGCGGGACGAACGGTTCGGCGTCCTGGTCCGGGCACGGTCAGCGCTCGCCGGATCGACGCGGGTGGCGCCGGCACTCGCCGCGCACGAGGCGGCCGTGCTGCGTCTGATCGCCACCCGCACAGCGCACGGGCCGTTGCCGGCCGAGGCACTGTTCCAGGAGGCGGCGCCGTCGCCGGCGCGGTGGCGGGAGGAGCTGGTCACCGAGGCTGAGGCCGCCGCCAGCCGGTTCCAGACCCCGCGGCGACGCCGAGTCCGCCACCTCAGCACCGCCAGCACCCTGCTGGTCCTCACCGTCTCGACGTTCGCCGGGTTCACCTCCGCGCGCCGGTTCGTGGAGCCGGAGGTCGAGACGGAGGACACCATCAACAGCCCGGCCGGGCAGTGGTTCCTCACCTTCGTCCTCGTCCTGCTGGCGACCACCGCCGTCTCGATGATCGTGATCGGGGGTGCCCACGGGGAGGACGACCGGCGCCGGCGCGCGCGCTGGCGCCGGGTCAGCTCGGGCCTGGCCGCCGATCGGGACCTGACGACCGCCGGGCCGGAACGGATCGGTGCGCTTGGTCACCAGCTGGTGTACGGCGCCGCGCTGGGACACGCACCAGCGGCGGTGGGTCCGTTCACACCGGACGAGTCAGCCGAGGCCACAGCCTGGACCGCCCGAAGCGGCACGCCGCGGCCGATCGCCGTTCATGTCGAACCGGAGCTCATCACCCGCGGCATCAGCACCTCACCGGGCGCCGCCGTCGGTGCTCCGTCGTTCACGACCGACCCGGAGGCACCGATCGTCGGAGAGGTGGTGCGCGCCCGGTGGTCAGCAGGCGGCGGATGGTGGATTGCCGTGCACGACGGCATGTCCGACCACGCGATCGCGCGCCGCCTCGGCGGGGACCGCGTGGACGGCGGGCCACGCCCACCCGGCGTCGGGTCGGTCGTCCGACTGACCTGGAGCGACGGCGCACGCGCCTGGTCAGCCGACGTCGTGGAAGCGGCACCGAGCCAGCTGATCGTCGCGGCCCGACCGAATCCGGACGACCTGCTCGACGGCGCGGACCTGCGGCAGCTGTTCCCGGACCACCGGATCGAGGAGATTCCACCGCAGTTCGGCCACATGAGAAGTTATCGGGCCCGACGGGCCGGCGGTCCCACGGTGACCATCCAGTGCCTGGTCGCCACCGCCGGGCCGTTCCGGCGGCTGTTGACGGCCGCGTCGCGGCGGCGGCGGCTGCCCGTGCCGGGCACGGTCTACCTGCGGGGCCGTGTTCGCGCGGTGATCGTCACCGAGGGGGTCACGGTAGCCGTCGACGTCACCGGCCGCCGGGTCGAGAACCGGCGTGATCTGCTCACCGCACTGGCCCGCACCGTTTCGGACCGGCTCGGCGTTCCCCTCGACGATCCTCGACCTCCGCCCCCGGCTCGCCGCTGATCCGGCCGTACGGCTACGGCGTGTTCACGAACGCCCGCGCACGCCGCCCCCTTCCACCGGGCGCCGGGTCAAGGGCGGACGACGACCTTCAGGGCATCGCGGGAGTCCATGGCCTGGTACGCGTCGGCGACATGGTCGAGGTCGACGGTGCGGTCGAACACCCGGCCGGGGTCGATCCGGCCTTCGAGCACGTCGGGCAGGGCCCGCTCGATGTAGGCGCGGACGGGGGCGGGCCCGCCGTTGAGGGTGGCGTTCTTGCGGAACAGGGAGCCGAACCCGACCGGTGCCTGCTCGTACTGCGGCACCCCGACCCGGGAGATGGTGCCGCCGGGGCGCAGCACGCCGTACGCCTGCTCGTAGGCGGGCAGGTGCCCGACGGCTTCGAGCACGACGTGGCTGCCCGCGCCGCCGGTGAGCGCGAGGACCGCGGCGACGCCCTCCTCGCCGCGGGCGGCGACGACGTCGGTGGCGCCGAACTCACGCCCGAGGTCGGTGCGGTCGGTGTGCCGGCCCATGAGGATGATCCGCTCGGCGCCCATCCGCTTCGAGGCCAGCACCGCGGACAGCCCCACCGCGCCGTCACCGATCACGGTGACGGTCCGCCCCGGCGCGACCCGGGCCATGTGCGCGGCGTGCCAGCCGGTCAGGTAGACGTCCGAGAGGGTCAGCAGCGAGGGCCACAACGCCTCGTCGACGTCGGCGGGCAGCCTCACCAGGGTGCCGGCGGCCTGCGGGACCCGCACCGCCTCGGCCTGCGCGCCGCCGACCCCGCCGATGCCGTACCAGCCGCCGTGCACGCAGGAGGTGTGGAAGCCCTCGCGGCAGAACTCGCAGGTGTTGTCGGAGAACGCGAACGGGGACACGACGAAGTCACCGGGCGCGAGGCCGGTCACCGCCGCGCCGACCTCCTCCACCACGCCGATGAACTCGTGCCCCATCGGAACACCGTCGCCGGTGGCGGACATGGAGCGGTACGGATGCAGGTCCGACCCGCACACGCACGCCAGCACCACCCGCACGACGGCGTCCGTCGGCTCGTGCAGCTTCGCGTCCGGGACGTCCTCGACGCGGACGTCACCGGGGCCGTACATGAATGTTGCTCGCATGGAACGGTCACCTTCCGTGTACCGAGACAGCGCGGGACGGCGGCTGGACCAGCACGTGCACCAGCACGTGGTCAGCGCTCGATCATCCGCATCTGCTCCTCGTTGTGATGATCACCGGCGGGTACGGTGAGGCCGTCGAGCCTGCCGACCTGCTCGGGGGTGAGAGCGACTTCGTCGGCGGCGATGTTCTCCTCCACCCGGGCGACCCGCCTGGTGCCGGGGATCGGCGCGATGTCGTCCCCCCTGGCCAGCAGCCAGGCGATCGCCACCTGGGCCGGGGTCGCGCCGACCTCGGAGGCGACGGCCGCGACCTCGTCGGCGATGCGCAGGTTGTACTGGAGGTTGTCGCCCATGAACCGCGGGCTGGTTCGGCGCCAGTCGTTGTCGTCGAGCTCGTCGATCGACCGGATCTGCCCGGTGAGGAAGCCGTGGCCCAGCGGCGAGTAGGGCACGAACCCGATGCCCAGCTCGCGCAGCACCCCCAGCACCGCCGCCTCGGGGTCGCGGGTCCACAGCGAGTACTCCGACTGCAGCGCCGTGACCGGATGGACCGCGTGCGCCCGGCGGATCGTGCCCGCCCCCGCCTCCGACAGCCCGATGTGACGGATCTTGCCCTCGGCGATCAGGTCGGCCAGGGCTCCGACGACGTCCTCGATCGGCGTCTGCGGGTCGACCCGGTGCTGGTAGTACAGATCGATGTAGTCGGTATCCAGCCGTCGCAGCGACCCTTCGACCGCGGTGCGGATGCTCGCCGGGCTGCTGTCCAGGCCGGCGCGGCCGGTGTGCGAGACGAAGCCGAACTTCGTGGCCAGCACGACACCGTCGCGGCGGCCCTTCAGCGCCCGCCCGACCAGTTCCTCGTTCGTGAACGGGCCATAGACCTCGGCCGTGTCGAGGAAGGTCACGCCCAGGTCGAGCGCCCGGTGGATGGTCCGGATCGACTCGTCGTCGTCGCTGCCCGCGCCGGTGTAACCGAACGACATGCCCATCGCGCCCAGACCGATCCGGGAGACGTCGAGCTCTCCCAGCCTGACGTGCCGCATGGTGGTCTCTCCCTTGCCTGTGTCGTGCCCTGCCTGCCTTGTTCCCTGCCTGCCTTGTTCGAGGCCCGCGCTGTGACTCGCGGGCGGCAGGGGCCCGGTCGGGCAGTCCCCACTCTGGAGCCGGCCGGGACGCCCGGGGAGTGCCTGGCCTTCCAGGTAACGGCAGTACCTCCCTGCTCGCCGTTCCCCGGCGGCGGCCGTGCCTACCGTGGACGCATGGACAACCAGGCGGGTGACCGGGCAGACGACCGCGCGGGCAACCGGGCGGACAACCGAGCCCAGGTCCGCGAGTTCCTCATCTCGCGGCGGGAGCGGATCACCCCCGAGCAGGCCGGGCTGCCCGCCTACGGGGGCGCCAACCGCCGCGTCAAGGGACTGCGCCGCGAAGAGGTCGCCCTGCTCGCCGGGGTGAGCGTCGACTACTACGTCCGGATGGAACGCGGGAACCTCGCCGGCACGTCGGACGCCGTCCTCGGCTGCCTCGCCACCGCGCTGCAGCTCGACGATGCCGAGCGCGAGCACCTGTTCGACCTCGCCCGCTCCGCGCACCCTGCTCCCACCCGGCAACGCCGGACGGTGACACCGGAGGTCACCGACGGGATCCAGCGGGTCCTCGACGCCATCACCGAAGCCCCGGCCTGGGTCCGCAACGCGCGCCACGACCTGCTGGCCACCAACCGGCTGGCCCGCGCGCTGTACGCCCCGGTGCTCGCCGACCCGCGGCGGCCGGCCAACACCGCCCGCTTCATCTACCTCGACCCCGCGTCGCGTGCGTTCTTCGCCGACTGGGAACGCGCCGCCGACGACACCGCCGGCATGCTGCGCTCCGAAGCCGGCCGCAACCCCCACGACCGGCAGCTGATCGAACTGATCGGCGAGCTGTCCACCCGCAGCGCCCAGTTCCGCACCCGCTGGGCCGCGCACAACGTCCGGTTCCACCGCACCGGCCGTAAACGGCTCCATCACCCCGTGATCGGCGCCCTCGACCTCACCTTCGAGGCCATGGAGTTCCCGTCCCATCCCGGCCTCACGCTGGTCGTCTACACCGCACCGGCCGGCACCCCCGCGGCCGACGGCCTGCGGCTCCTCGCCAGCTGGGCCGCCACCACGGAGGCCGAAGCAGCGGACGGCGGTCAGCCCGCGGAGGCGTAGGGTTTGCGCAGGGTCATCGGCGTGTGGGCGACGTCCAGCGCCGGCTGCGGGAAGCGGGTGCCCGCCGTGTAGTAGCGGGCCCGGGTGCGGCCGACCGGCTGCAGGACCTGGGCGGTGGTGAGGTCGCGCAGGTCGCGTTGCGCCTGCTGCAGGCTCAGGCCCTCGGCGTGCTCGTAGCGTGCGCGGCGGACCCGCCCGGTCATCGCCACGTCGTGCAGGGCGGTCACGACCCTCTCGTCCAGCCCGGTGCTCACGGCGAACGCGGCGAGTGCCTCCCCCACCCGCCCGGATCGGTCGAGTCGCCCCGCGACGGTCTGGGCCTGCTGGTGGTAGGCGGTCAGGCTGAACCGGATCCAGCTGGAGACGTCCTGGTCGGGAAGGTAGGTCGGGCCCCGGTCAGCGAGCTCGCGGTAGTACTCCCAGGTGTTGCCGGGGCGGCCGAGCCACGCCTCGATGGAGGAGAACTCCGGGGCGAGCACACCTTCGCGGGCGATCATGAGTGTCTGCAGCGAGCGGGACATCCGGCCGTTCCCGTCGGCCCAGGGGTGGATGGACACCAGGTGCAGATGGGCCATGGCCGCCCGCACCAGCGGATGGGTGCCGTCGTCGGCGTTGAGCCAGTCGACGAGTTCCCGCATCAGGGCGGGGACGGCATCGGCACCCGGGGCGGTGTAGGCCGCGATGCTCGGGTCGCGGGCATCGGTGACGTAGACCGGGCCCCGGCGCCACTGCCCCGCCGGCCTTCGCACCGCGTGACGGTGACCCTGCAGCATCCAGTGCAGCGCGTTGAGCAGGCCTTTGCTGTAGCTGAAGTCCTCGGCGTCGTGGAGCGTCTGGATGTAGGTCATCATCCGTTGGTAGGCGAGGGTCTCCTCGCGGTTCTCGTCGGAGACCTCGACATCTCGCTCGCCATCCATCAGGTCCTCGACGTCGATCGTGGCGACCTTGAAGCCCTCGATGGAGTTCGACGCCGCGACGGCATCGGCGGTCAGGAACTTCCGGAGTCCGTCGGCCCATTTCGACGGCGTGCTCTGGATCTGGTGCCGGAGCACAGCCCGCATGCCGTCGATCTCGCCGAGCACCTGACCGTCGGCAGAGCCGAGGGCGGGCGTGGGGTAGAGCATGCATCCACGATAGTTTGACGTAGTCATTACGTCAAACTATGGCGCCGATTCGGCGCGACCGCACTGATGCGTCAGGCCCGTACCCCGCTCGTACCGAGCCTCCTCGCCCGGCGCCAGCGCCGGCGGCCGCGGCCGCACGGTCCGCGCCCACCCGCCACACGACACCACAGCGAAACCGGACCGAGCTACCTGACAATCAGCAAGCAGTGCGGCCGACCCCGAGCAAGAAGTGAGGATTATGGTCATGAACGCGACCGAAACCCTCACTTCTTGCGGAGCACCAAGCGAGCCCTGGCAGTCGAAATCCTGAATCCCGACTACTTACTCGGAAGCAGCCGCATCAGCGGAAGAGCTGGGTGAAGTAGCGAACCGTCGGAGGTGGTGTGAGCTCGACTCCGGTCGGGCGCGACATCGTCCCGGAGGCCTGCGCCTGAGCCAGCGCCGCCTTCGCCGCCTCGACGTCGCCGTCGATCTCGTAGATCACGATGAAGGTGTCGCCGCCGAGCGCCGCGAGCCGGCGGGCGGCGACGAAGCCGTCCACCTTGAGGATCTCGGGCAGGTGCGTGTTTTCGTACCAGTCGTGATAGGCCGCGGCCTCCTCCGGCGAGGCGGGACGCGATTCGACGATCAGAACACCGCTTGCCATTCCTGCTCCGTTCGGATCGATGACGATGATCAGACTCTCTTGTGGACGTGCCCGTCCTTCATGACGAACCGGACGTCCTGGGTGCGGGTGATGTCCTGGGCGGGGTCGCCGGGGACGGCGATGATGTCGGCGAGGTAGCCCTCCCGCAGCCGGCCGAGCTCGTGGTCCAGCCCGATCAGCTCCGCACTGGTCACGGTCGCGGCCCGCAGCGCCTGCACCGGGGTCATACCCCGCGACACCAGCGCGACCAGCTCCTTGGCGTTGTCGCCGTGCGGAACCGCCGGGGCATCGGTGCCGCAGGCGATCCGGACGCCGGCGGCGACAGCCCTGGGCAGCATCGCCCTGGCGCGGGGGAACACCTCGGCCGCCTTCCTCCGCAGCTCGGGTGCTGCCCGCGCGATGTCCATCGCGTCGGTCAGGTACGTCGTCGACACCAGGAAGGTGCCGTGATCGACCATCATCCGCAGGGTCTCGTCGCTGGCGAGGAAGCCGTGCTCGATGCAGTCGATGCCGGCCCGGACGCAGGCCCGCACCGCCCGGTCGCCGACGGCGTGCGCGGCGACGCGGATGTCGGCCCGGTGCGCCTCGTCGGCGATCGCCGCCAGTTCCTCGTCGGAGTACTGCTGGGCGCCCGGGCCGGTGCTGTGCGACATCACTCCGCCGGACGCCGACACCTTGATCACCTTGGCGCCGTGGCGGATCTGGTAGCGGACGCAGGCCCGCACGTCGGCCACTCCGTTCGCGATCCCCTCCGCGACGCTCAACGGCATGATCCCGGGTGCCAGGCGCTGGAAGACGGTCGGGTCGAGGTGCCCGCCGTACGGCGTGACCGCGTGACCGGCCGGAATGATCCGTGGCCCTTCCACCCAGCCCTGCTCGATCGAACGCGCCAGCGCGACGTCGAGCAGGTAGCCCCCGGTCTTGACCATCAGCCCGAGGTTGCGGACCGTGGTGAAGCCAGCGTGCAGCGTCGTGCGGGCGTTCACGGTCGCCCGCAGCGTGCGGTAGGCGGGGTCGTCCTGGACGCCGTGCATCGGCAGCGGCAGGCCCGTCGGGGTCTCCGGCCCGCCGATGAGCAGGTTGAGCTCCATGTCCATCAGCCCGGGCAGCAGGGTGACATCACCCAGGTCGATCTCGGCCACGTCGACGCCCGCGGCCACGCCCGCGGCGAGATCGGTCGGGTTGACCGCGCTGATCCGGTCACCTTCCACGACGATCACCGCCGGCGACCGGACCTCCCCGGCGTCGACGTCCAGCCAGCGCCGCGCGCGCAGGATGGTGATGGGGGCCGCCGCCATCAGGGGACCGGCTCGATGAAGCAGTCGAAGGACGCCGATCCGGTGTCGGGGACCCGGGGCTGGCGCCACACCTCCACCGGGAACGACACCTGGATCGTGGAGTACACCAGGTGCAGGAGGTTCACCGCGTCCTCGGGTAACGCGTCGAACGGGAGCTTCTCCAGGTACACCATGGCGCCCTCGACCCGTGGTTTCGCGGCGTCGTACAGCGCCTGCATCTCGTCCATGGTCGAGGCCAGCCGGGTGTGGTACCGCTCATGTTCGGTCGGCAGGCACCATTTCGCGGCGAAGGGTTCGAGGTCGGCGAACTCCGCCGGCAGCCGCCTGGCCATCGGCAGCGTGGTCATCGGCGGGCCCCCTCGAAGTCCGCGACCCAGTCACGGACGACCTTGTGCAGGTGTCGGCAGAGGATTTCCTGGTCATTGAGATGGAACTCGTTGACGTAGTCGTTCTCGAGCATCAACTGGGTGGCCTCGAGTGTGTTGGAGTCCTGCAGCGCGAACTCCTTGAACGTCACCGCCGCCATCTCCTGCGCGACCCGCTCCCTGATGTTCGTGGCCGGCGGGAAATACGCGCTGCCCTCGAAGACGTGGGTGTTGTACGCCGTCGGCCAGTACTGGTAGGTGATGTACCAGCCCTGGCTCCAGATCAGGATCACGAAGTTCGGGAACAGCTGGAACGAGTCCAGCCCCCACGGGTCGCACCCGGCCGGGTTGAGCCCGGGTGGCATCTCCCCCAGCTCGGCCTTCTCCCACGGGCCGAACAGCCCGCTGCGGGTGATGATCTCCATCGGCTTGAGCAGGTCCGCGTCCATCTCCCAGAAACGGACGCCGGAGGTGCTCACCAGCCGGTGCGGCCCGTCGAGCTGGTAGTGCGGTGCCTCGAAGCCGGCCTGCGCGGCGGCCGCCGAATACTTCTCCGGCGACTGCTTCGCGTGCAGGATCGGCGCGTGGTAGAACTCGGCGAACGCGTCCATGTACAGCTTCCAGTTCGACTGGATCGTCGTGCTGTACCCGAAGCGGGCCGTGAGCCTGTCGAAGGGATAGCCTTCGAGCGCCGTCACCATCGGGCCGAGGAACTCGCGCAGCGACTGCTCCGGCTCCGGCGCGAAGTTCACGAAGACGAACCCGGCCCAGACGTCGCAGTGCACCGGCGCGAGGCCGTACCGGCTCCGGTCGACGTCGAAGAACTCCCCCTCCTGCTGGATGAACTTCAGCGCGCCGTCGAGGTCGTAACGCCAGCCGTGGTATTTGCAGGTGAACTGCCGGCAGATGCCCTGGCTGTCGAGCTTCGGGTCCTCCGTCCAGGCGAGCTTGTTGCCGCGGTGGCGGCAGACGTTGTGGAACGCGCGGACCTGCCCCGCCCGGTCGCGGACGACGACGATCGACGCGTTGGCGGCACGGATGTCCTTGGTGAAGTAGCTGCCGACACGGGGCAGCTGTTCCACCCGGCCGACATGCAGCCACGCACGCTTGAAGACCGCCTTCTTCTCCCGCTGGTAGTACTCGGGTGAGGTCGAGTCCTCGTAGGACACCGGGGCTGTTCCAAGCTCCGGGTAATGCTGGGTCCAGCTGCCTTCCGGGGGTTTCGGGAAACGCGGCACGGGCCGCCTCCTTCGCAGGATCGGTGTCAGGGAACGGGCCTGGTCGCCGGTTCCAGCCCAACGCTGTTCAGCACCATGGCGAGACACGTGTAGCTTCCGACCACGAAGATCGCCTCAAGGAGCTGTCGTTCGTCGAGATACGAGGCCAGTCGCGCCCAGAGAGCGTCATCGAGGGCGTGGTCGGCAACGAGCTGATCGGTGGCGCGCAGCAGGTCACGGTCCCGCTCGGCCCACCCGGCGGCCTCGGGGCCCTCGGTGACGGCGGCGGTTCGCTCCCGCGTCAGCCCTGCCGAGCGGGCGAGACCGACGTGTTCCGCCCACAGGTAGCGGCAGCCCGTCCGGGAGGCGACCCGCAGAATCAGCAGCTCCCGGTCGCGCGGGTCGAGCGTCCCGGCGTCGAGCAGGCGGCCGTTGAAGGCGAGCCAGGGCCCACCCACCCGCGAGTGCCGGGCGAGAAGGCCGAGGATGGGTGGCATCGGTGGCGCGTCGGCGTCACCGGAGAGGTAGCGATCGGCGCGGGCGAAACTGCCACGCAGCGTCTCGCGGTCCTGTTCGGTCCAGTCCGCGACCGGCAGCGGGCCCAGCCGGGGCGCGGCGGAGCGGGTCGATGAGGTCAAAGCACGGACCCGCCGTTGACCCCGAGGACCTGCCCGGTGATGAAACCGGCCTCTTCGGAGGCGAGGAACACGGCCGCCGCGGCGATGTCGTCGGGAGTCCCGAGGTGACCGAGCGGGATGGTCCCGGCCATCACCTCGTTGCTGGGGAGGTTCCCCTCGGCCTGCGACTGGTGCTGCATCGGCGTCTCGATGCCCGACGGCGGGATGCTGTTGACGGTGATTCCGCGCGAGGCGTACGCACGGGCCAGCGACTTGGTCAGGACGATCACACCGCCCTTGGCCGCGGCGTAGTGCGCCATGTTCGGCGACCCGCGCTGGGCGCTCGACGACGCGATCGTGACGATGCGGCCCCAGCGCGCCGTGACCATGTCGGGGATCGCCGCCTGGCAGCTGTGGAACGTGCCGGTGAGGTTCACGTCGAGGACGCGGTTCCACTGGTCGAGCGTGATCTGCTCGAACGGGTCGAACGCGACGAGGCCCGCGCTGGTCACCAGGATCTCCGTCGGCCCCAGCGTCGAACGGATCTCGGCGAAGGCCGCGTCGAGGGCGGGCCGGTCGGTGACATCCGCGGCGAGGCCGATGGCCTGCCCGCCGGCGGCCCGCACCTCCTTGGCCACCCGGTCCGCCGTCTCGCGGTCGAGGTCCAGCACGGCGACGCGGTGGCCTCGTTCGGCCAGCTGGTGGCAGGTGGCCTCGCCGATGCCCGACGCCCCGCCGGTGACCACCGCCACCCGGGACCTCCGCGGCCTGGCGCCCGGCCCTGGCCTGGTACCTGACATAGCTGCCTGCCTCCTCACTCGTAGACCACTTCGACAGCCGGGGTGGCGGGTTCGGCCTGGCAGGTGAGCACCCAGCCCTCGGCGACCTCGTCGAGGCTCAGCGCGTCGTTGTTGCGCATCTCGGCCCGCCCTCGCACGATCTGGGCCAGGCAGGTGGCGCAGCTGCCCGTCTCACACGACGAGGGGGGCCGCAGGCCCGCGGACCGCGCGGTCTGCAGCAGCGTGGAGCCCTGCCGGTAGGCGGTCGTGATCGTCCTGCCGCCGAGCCGGATGGTCACCTCGACGTCCTCTGACACGTGTTCTCCATATGACTAACATCACGATGGCCGGGTGCGCGAGCAGCCCACCGGTGCCGGCGGCGTAACACTGGAAGTGCAGTTGAGGGCAGCTGAGGACAGTTGCGGCACCGCCGACCAGCAGGAGGACGTTCATGGCGCCGGCACGGCGGAGCACCGTCGAGGACTCGGTCACCCGCACCGCGCTTCTCGACGCCACCGAGAGCCTGATGCTGGAAGAGGGCTACGCCGCCGTCACCACCCGCCGGCTGGCCAGCAAGGCCGGCGTCAACAACGGGCTCGTCTACTACTACTTCGGGACGATGGACGGCCTGTACATCGAGCTGTTCCGGCGCGGCGCCGAGCGGAGCCTGGCGCGCCTGCGGCTCATCCTGCAGTCCCCGCAGCCGCTGTGGGCGCTGTGGGACCTGACCCACGACTTCTCCAGCAACGCGCTCACGATGGAGTTCACCGCGCTGGCCAATCACCGCAAGGCGATCCGGGCCGAGATAGCGGCCTATTCGCGGACCTTCCGCAAGCTGGAGCTCGACGCCCTCACCGAGGCGCTCAAGGACTACGGAGTGGACCACGAGCGATGGCCGCCGGTGTCGCTGATCCTCGCCATGACCGCGATCTCGCGGTTCCTGCAGATCGAGGAGGATTTCGACGTCACCGTCGGCCACGCCGAGATGGTCGCCGTGATCGAACGTGAGATCCGTGCGCTGGAGGGAGAGCGCCGTCAACGGATCGGCTCGTCACCGAAGACGGTCGTCCGCAGCATCTCCCGCGGCGAGCGCGGGTCGTAGGGCGCCGCCCGGTGCACCACCCCGGTGTTGTCCCAGATGACGGTGTCGCCGACGGACCACCGGTGGCGGTAGACCCGTTCGGGCGCCGTCGCCCGGTCGAGCAGGTCCTGCAGCAGCCGCCCGCCCTCGGCGGGATCCATGTCGACGACGTGACCGGCCTGGACGCCGATGACGAGCGACCGCCGGCCGGTGCGGCGCCGCCACACCAGGGGGTGGACGGACGTCGGGCGGGCCCGCCACCGCGCGAGCTGCTCGGGGGTCGGGTCGGGGGTGACCCGGCGTTGGGAGGCCTCCATGGCGTGGACGACCCGCAGGGCGGCGAGCGCCTCCTTCTCCTCGCCATCCAGCGCGTCGTAGGCGGCGTAGGTGCTGGCGAACTCGGTCTCCCCGCCGGTCGCCGCCACCGCCTTGGCGCTGAGCACCGTGGCCTTCTGCGGTGGCTCTCCGTGCAGCGGGGTGCAGCCGTCCATATGCCACTCGAACGTGGCCTTCAGGTAGTCGGCCGAGGAGTTCTTCGACGCGTCGAGGGTGACCCGGTAGATCCCGGGGACGGGGTGGTGCCCCGGCTCGTAGTCGATCTCGCCGAGGCGCCGGGAGAAGGCGACCTGGGATTCCGGGTCGAGGTCCAGACCGCGGAAGACGAGCACTCCGTACTGTTCGAGTGCCGCCAGGACGGCTCCGGCGACCGCGTCGTCCCGACCGAGCTGTTCCGCGTCGACCCCGCTGACCTCGGCGCCGACCGTCGTGGCGAGCGGCTGACAGATGATGGTCGGCGTCACGGTGCGGGCTCCAGGTAACGGTCGAAGTAGGCGGTCCCGGAATCGATGACCCGGGGCTGGTGCCAGACCTCGACGGGCAGCGACACCATGATGAGCGAATAGACCAGGTGGAGAAGGTTCTCCTGCGCCGCGGAGAGTTCCTGCAGGGGGAACTTGTCGAGATAGGCCATGGCGTCCCGTACCCGTCCGAACGCGGCGTCGTAGAAGGCCTCCATGTCGGCCATCGTGCTGTTGAGCCGCTCGGCGTACCGGGCCGGCTCGGTCGCGAGGCACCAGCGCCGCGCGAAGGGCTCGAGGTCGGCGAACTCCGCCGGGAGTAACGGCCCGGCCGACGGGTCACTCATGCCCGGACCGCCTTTTCGTCATGAAGGTAGGACTGCACCCAGTTCTCGGTGACCTTGTGGAGATGTCGAACGGTGATCTCCTGGTCGGAGAGCGGGTACCGGTCGATGACCCGGGATTCCAAACCCATCTGGGTGCCGTCGAGGGTGCCGGCGTCCTGCAGACCGGCTTCCTTCGAGATGACGGCGGTGAGCTCGTGCCGGATCCGCTCACTGGCGTTCTGCGACTGCGGGAAGTAGTACGACATCTCCCACGCGTGGGTGTTGTGGGAGGTCGGCCAGTAGTGGTACGTGAGATACCAGCCCCGCTCGTAGACCAGAATCACGAAGTTCGGGAAGATCTGGAAGTTCGAGATCGACCAGGGCTCGAGACCGCCGGGATTGAGGCCCGCCGGCAGGTTCGCCGGGTCGAGCTCGGGAATGTCCGGGCGCTGCCAGGGGCCCATGAGCCCGGCCTCGATGTTGGGCTCGATCGGGTACATCTGGTCGCGCGGCAGCAGATGGCGCGGCACGCCCTTCCAGCCGCCGGTGCTCACCAGCCGGTGCGGCCCGTCGGTCTGGTAGTACGGGGCCTTGAAACCGGACTCGAAGCTTCGCAGGCTCGGGACCTGCTGCTGCGAGTGCAGGACGGAGGCGTGGTAGTACTCCTGGAACGCGTCCAGGTAGATTTTCCAGTTGCTGAGGAGATCGGCCTTGTACGCGTACCGCTCGGTGACGAGGTGGAACGGATAGCCTTCGAGCCCGCGCACCATCGGCCCGAGAAAGTCATGCAGCGTCTGGCTGGGCTCGTCCGCCAGGTTGATGAAGATGAATCCTTCCCAGACCTCGCAGTGGACCGACACCAGCGGGAAGTCCGCCTTGTCGAAGTCGAAGAACTCCTCCTCCTGGAGGACGAACTTCAGCTGCCCGTCGAGCCCGTAACGCCAGCCGTGGTATCTGCACATGAACTGGCGACATACGCCGCTCGTCTCGTGCCTCGGGGTGTTCTCCCACACCAGCTTGTTACCCCGGTGCCGGCAGACGTTGTGGAAGGCCCGAACCCGGCCGTCCATGTCGCGCGCGATGATCACGGCCGTCTTCGCGACGTCCAGATTTTTGGTGAAGAAGCTTCCCTTTCGGGGCAGCTGCTCGACCCGGCCGACGTTCAGCCAGGCCCGCTTGAAGATCGCCTCGCGTTCGAGCTCGTAGAACTCCGGAGAGATCGAGTCCTGGTACGACACGAGCCCGGTGCCCAGGTCCGGGTAGCGCCCGGTCCAGCTGGCCTCCGCCGGCTTGCCGGCATGCGCCATGGCTAGCCCTCCGTTCGCATCCGTGGAGATCACCAGATCGGCATGTTCAACACTCGACTAACTTTCTGTTCTACAAGTGACTAACATGAGGACCCGCCGGGCCGCAAGGTCCCGGTTCGGCTCGCGGCCGGCATCGGCGGAGGCCGCGGCTGGTCCCGGTGGCGCCTCCGGTCGGCATCGGCGGAGCCCGTGGTTGGCATGGACGCAGCCCGCGGTTGGCATCGGCGGAGCCCGTGGTTGGCATCGGCGGAGCCCGTGGTTGGCATGGACGAGGGAGCAGGCATGTGGGATCGGCAGCACCTGTTCATCGGGGGCGCCTGGGTCGCGCCGAGCACCGACCGGCGGATCGAGATGATCTCTCCGCACTCCGAGGAACCGATCGGCCACGTGGCGGCGGCGAGCGTCGCCGACGTCGACCGCGCCGTCGGCGCGGCCCGGCAGGCCTTCGACGAGGGGCCCTGGCCGCGCACGGATCCGGCCGAGCGGGTCGAGGCGATCCGCCGGCTGGCCGCGCGCTACGGAAAGCGCGCTGACGAACTGGCCGCGCTCATCTGCGCCGAGCTGGGCGCACCGATCTCGTTCGCCAGGCGGGCGCAGGTCGCCCTGCCGGGCATGATGATGACCGCGTTCGCCGACATCGCGGCCGGCTACCCGTGGCAGGAGAAACGACCGGGCGTGTACGGCCAGGACGTCATCCTGCGCCGGGAGCCGGTCGGTGTCGTGGCCGCGGTGGTCCCCTGGAACATGCCCCAGTTCCTGACCGTGACAAAGGTGATCCCTGCGCTGCTCGCGGGCTGCGCGGTCATTCTGAAGCCGGCCCCCGAATCATCGCTGGACGCACTTTTCTTCGCCGATCTCGTCGAGGAGATCGGCCTGCCCGCGGGCGTCCTGAACGTCGTTCCCGCCGACCGCGACGTGAGCGCCTACCTGGTCGGCCATCCCGGGATCGACAAGGTCTCGTTCACCGGCTCCTCGGGCGCCGGCCGGCAGGTGGCCGCGGCGTGCGCCGCCCAGCTCACCAAGGTCAGCCTGGAGCTCGGCGGCAAGTCGGCGGCGATCGCGCTGGCGGACGCCGACCCGGCCGCCGTGGCGCTGGCGGTCCGTTACTCGGGCATGGGCATGGCCGGGCAGATCTGCAACTCCCTCACCCGGGTGGTGGTGCCCGCGAGCCGCATCGACGACCACGCCGACGCGCTCGCGGCGACCCTGTCCGCCATCAGGGTCGGCGACCCGGCCGACCCCGCGACCCAGATGGGCCCGCTGGTCGCCAGGCGCCAGCAGGAGCGGGTGCGCGGGTACATCGACACCGGCATTCGGGAAGGCGCCCGGCTCGTCACCGGTGGCACCGCGCTGCCCGACGGTGTCGACCGCGGGTGGTACGTACGCCCGACCGTCTTCAGCGATGTAGACAACGCGATGACGATCGCCCAGGAGGAGATCTTCGGCCCGGTCGTGGTCGTCATTCCCTACCACGACGAGAACGAGGCCATCCGGATCGCGAACGACTCCGAGTACGGGCTGGCCGGATCGGTCTTCACCGCCGATGTCGAGCGGGGGCTCGCGGTGGCGGCCCAGGTCAGAACCGGCACCTTCGGCGTGAACCAGGGTTATGCGATGGACCCCGCGGCCCCGTTCGGGGGCGTGAAGGCCAGCGGCTACGGCCGCGAGCTCGGCCGGGAGGGCCTCGAGAGCTACCTGGACGTCAAATCAATCTCGGTCGCAGCCCCGTGACATCGGCGCTGCCGCGGTTCCGCGGAACCGCGGCGGCGCCGAACCGCGGATCCGGCACCGGGATCGTTCGCGCCCATCACGCCGACGGATCGGTTCCCAGCGCGGTAGGCACGTCGGCCGGGTGGCCGGTGGAGCCGGAGCTGGCCCGGCTCATCGCGAGCACCGCGTCCCGGCGGGACATCGCGCCGAACGGCGAACCACCGGTCGGGTCCGCGCTACCGAAGATCCAGGTCGGGCCGTCGGCGAGGTGGTCGAGCGCCTCCCGGGCGACGTCGGCGGGGTCGGCGGTGTCGCCGTACGGCTCGCCCTTGGCGTCGAACACCCGGCGCATCGACGGTGTGTCGGTCTTGCCGAGCACCAGGCCCAGGACGTCGACCCCGCTGGAACGCCATTCGGCCCACAGCGCCTCGGCCAGGACGAGGTCGAACGCCTTGGTGGCACCGTAGGCGGCGAGCGTGGCACCACCCACCCAGGCCGCTCCCGACGTCACGATCACCACGCCGCCCCGCCCGCGCGCCACCATCGGCCCGCCGAAGCGGTAGGCCGCCTCGAGCACGCTGTCGCAGTTGCGGTGGATCAGCTGCAGGTGGGTGCCGAGATCCTTGTCGAGGAACGGGGTGCTGAAGTCGTCGCCGCCGGCGTTGTAGACGAAGAGCCCGATCTCGATGTCGGACGTCGCGCTCGCGAGCTCCGCCACCGCGCCCGGGGCACTCAGATCGAGCGCGACCGCGCGGACCTCGACGCCGTGCTTCGCGCGGAGTTCCGCCGCGAACGCCTCCAGCACGGCGACCCGACGTGCCACCAGCACGACGTTCAGGCCCCTGGCGGCCATCTCGTGGGCGAACGCGGCCCCTACTCCGTCCGATCCGCCGGCCACAATCCCCCACGGCCCGTACGCACTCGTTTTCACGCTGTCCATTCCTCGTCTCTCGGCGTTCCTGGTGGCTCGTTGGCGTCTTTGGGTGCGGCTCGACCGGCCCCCGCCGAGGCGAGGAGGGCGCGTGCGGCCTCGACGCACCAGCGGGCCCGTGCCTCCGTCGACTCGCCGGCCCGGGCCCGGGACAGCATGGGGACCTCGAGGCCGATCACGATGCCCGGCGGGAGCGCCGCGAGGATCTGCCGCAGCGGTAGCTCGCCCTCGCCCGGCACCATCCGGTTGATCGAGTCCTCGCGGTAGACCGAGCCGCGCTGTTGGAGGGTGTTGTCGCTGAGCTGCGCGTAGCCGATCAGCGTGGGGTCGACGGTGGCCAGGTCGGCCGCAGTGTGCCCGGAACGTACGAGATGCATGGTGTCGATCAGTAGCCGGAAGTCCGGGCGCGCGACGTGGCGCACCGCGGCCAGCGCGGCGTCGAGACTGCTGATCGTCAACGAGGGCGCGAACTCGACCGTCGTTTCCATCCCCCGCTCACCGGCCATCTCGGCGAGCACCCCGAACTCGTCCAGGCTGCGCTCGACGTCCGGGTCCATGGTCACGGTGTTGACCATCGCGACACCGAGCTCGGCCATCGTGTCCAGATCAGCCGCATGAGCGCGCATGTCGCTGCCTGGACGGACCACGAAGCCCTCGGCGAGCGAGATCGACACATCGCGGTCACGCAGGGCGGCCGCTGTTCTCCGCCGCAGCCCGGCGTCATCCCGCAGCGAGAACGGCTGGTATCCGTCCGGGTTGACCGGGTTTCCGGAAAGCACCACGGCGATGTACCGGCAGCCGAGGTCGGCGGCCAGGTTCACGAACTCCACCGGCGGTAGCCCGAAGACAGTCTGATGCTCTATCCCCAGTCGTTCCATGTCAGCTGGACCGGATCGCGGTGACGAAGCGCCGCGCCACCTCGACGAGTTCCTTTCCGGGCGCATCGCCCAGGACGTCCGCCATCAATGTGACGTCCTTGGTAAGCGGCAGGTTGGCGGGAGAATCCGCGAGAGCCGCGATGGAGCCCACCCGCAGCAACATCGCGGATGCCACGCACGCCGAGCTGCTCGTCGTCAGGATCGCCGCGAGGCCAGCGGGATCGACACCGAGCGACCGCCCTGCCTTCATCGCTTCGTCCGCGAGAGCGACCTGCGCGGAGAACATGGTGTTGTTGATGAGCTTCGCGTACGAACCCGTCCCGATCCCGCCGAGGTGCACGACATGGTTGGACAGCGCCGACATCACGTCGGCGACATCAGCGAGAGCCTCGGCGTCGCCGCCGACCATGATGGTCAGTTCGCCGGTCAGCGCCCGTGGACCGCCGCCGCTCACCGGCGCATCGAGAACGCGGAGGCCGTGGGTCGCCGCCTGTCGGGCGATCTTCTGTATGTGCGCGGGCGCCACCGTGCTGTGCACAAGTACCACCGCGCCGGGTTCGAGGGTTTCGGCCAAGCCGTTCGGGCCGAACATGACCTCCTCCACACCCGCCGCGTCGAAGACACAGATGCCAACGGTCTCGACCGCCGCCCCCAGCTCCGCCGGGGTCGCCGCGACCTTCGCACCGGTGCCCGCGAGCGGTTCCAGAGAAGCCGGCCGCCGGGCGTAGGCGGTCAGCTCGTGGCCCGCGGCCTGGATCCGCTGTGCCATCGGTAGCCCCATGCTGCCGAGCCCGATGAATCCAACCCTCACCGTGCCCTCCCCACGGATGTCGACTCCGGCGTATTCGGCGGGCGCAGCACCTTCTTCTCCACCGCCTCCGAGGCCAGGACCGTGCCGATGATTCCGAGGTCCGCACCCGCGCTTCGGGCGACCTCGCGCACCACCGTGACGTCCTTCAGCATGAGGTCGCCGATGCGGCCCGCGACGGCGTCGACCGAACCGCCGCCGGCGACGACACCCAGGCCACGGCTGGCGCCGCTGCCGTGTTGGAGGGCGGCCAGAATCGCCGACTCCTCGATCCCGAGCGAGCCCGCGAGGCGCACCGCGTCGATCGCGAGCCCCACCTGCGCCACGAACAGCGCGTTGTTCACCAGCTTCACTCGCTGGCCGTTGCCGACCGGCCCGACGGACATGACGGGTGACGCGTACGTGCCGAGCACCGGACGCATCCGGTCCAGCAGGGCCTCGTCGCCACCCACCCACAACGTCAGCCGGCCCGCGGCGACGTCGTGCGGGCCGCCCGAGAGCGCGGCGTCGAGCACCCCGATCCCCCGGCCTGATCCCGCCTCGGCGAGCAGATGCGCGGTCTGCGGGTCGGACGTCGTGTGCTGGACGAGCGTGGCCTCCGGCCGCATGGCCGCGACAGCACCTTCCGGGCCGAGGCACACCGAGCGGACCTGATCGTCGGTCAGGACGGCGACGAACACCGCGTCGGCGTCACGGACCGTCGCCGAAACCGTGGAGGCGCAGGTCAGCCCGTCGGCCTCAGCCGCCGCCCGGGCCTGCGGGCTGCGCGCCAGGACGGTCACCTCGTGGCCCGCGGCGATCAGCCGGTCGACCATCGGCCGGCCCATGCGACCCGCTCCGATGAACCCGATCCTCATTGATCCTCAATCCTCCAGAGAGCGTGCTGGCCCAGCGGGAACGGACGACGGCGCCGACGGGGGCCGCTGCCACGGCGGGGCCAGCATCTCGCGGTGCTCGGGCGTGCCGTCGAGGTTGGCGTTGATCCGCTCGGTGATGCGCCAGCCCTGCGCGGTGCGCGCCCAGCGCCAGGTGTTCGCGGAGACCCTGGCGACCCAGAACCGGTCGGCGCCGGCATCCCAGCGGATGTTGAGCGCGTAGCTGCGGCCGGTCGCCTCATCGCCGTCGACCACGATGTGCGGCACCGTCAGGACGTGGCCGCAGCCGTTGCGGATCAGGCTCTGGTGGCCGCCTTCGACCATGTCGACGATGTCGCCCCGACCCCGCATCCGCAGGTGGGGAACGGCGTCGAAGGTGCCGTCCTCGGTCCACAGCGCCGCCGCGGCCTCGGCTGAGCCGCTGTCGACGGCGGGCCCGTACTGGGCGACGAGCTGCATGATCTCGACCTGGTCCTCCAGGGCATGGACCCGGGCCGCCAGCTTCTCGACCACGGCACGAAGATCGTCGATCTCGCTCATACGCGACAGCCCTTCCAGGGACGGCGATGCGGCGCGGGGACGGCGACGCGGCTCAGGGGACGCGGTTCAGTGGACGCGGCTCAGGGGACGCGGCTCAGGGGACGACGACGATGCGGACCGGCCCGTCGGCGTCGCGGGACGCATCGAGGGCCGCCGCGACCTCGTCGAGCCCGACCGTCCGGCCGAGCATCGGGGTGACGTCGAGGCTGCCCGAGCAGACCGCTTCGAACGCCTCGTCCCAGTGCCGCAGCGACGGGCCGCCGCCGAACTGGATGTTCAGGCCCTTCCGCTTGGCGATCAGGGTACTCAGGTGGTCGCCCTCCGGCGGGCCGCCCATGGAGAAGATCCGGGTGCCGCGCTCGCACCCCCTGATGATCGAGTCGAGGACACCGGGGACGCCGACGCACTCGAAGACGACGCAGCCGGGCAGGCCGGCCATCGCGATCATCTCCTTCGTCGACTCGGGTGAGCCGTGGGCGACGTCCCGCCAGGCCTGGTAGGGCGAGATCTCGGCGGGGTCGATGACCACGTCGGCACCCATGGCCAGCGCGGTCGCGCGCCGGGAGGCCACGAAGTCGACCGCGATGATCGGGCCCACGCCGAGGCGCCGCAGCTGGGCGATCACCGACAGGGCGATCGCCCCGCAACCGATGACCAGCGGTACCTCCTGCGTCGTCAGCTGGGCGCGGGAGGCGGCCGACCAGCCGACCGAGATCGCGTCGGCGATGCACACGATCTCGCTCGGGAGCTCCGAGGCCGCGACGCGGGTGAGGGACTCGTCCAGCAGGAAGTACTCGCCGAACCCGCCGGGCGACTCGGGGTTCTGGCCGATGATCCTGCGGCCGGTACCGGTGGACAGGACCGGCAGTGAGCTCACCCGGGTGCCGATCGGGATCCGGCGCTCGGTGCCCGGGCCGTGGTCGACGACCTCGGCGCAGTACTCGTGGCCCATGACGATGTCGACGTCCCGGTCGTAGGTCGACATGCCGCTGTCGTCGTCGGCACCGGCTTCCAGGTGGTCCATGAAGTGGATGTCCGACGCGCAGATCCCGCAGGCGAGCGACCGGACGAGCAGCTGCCCCGGCCCCGGGACCGGATCGTCGATGACGCGCGCCCGCACCGTTCCGCCCCGCAGCACCGCAGCACGCATCAGCCGCTCCCTCTCGTTCGTGTGACGGGGCCTGCCCCGTCACGGGACTGTAGCCACGGTTCCGGAGTTATAGAAGAGCCTGTCCTAAAAAATTATGGAAGATCTTGTCCTGTAAATTGGCGCCGACCGCGCTGGCCGGAGGCGCCACGGCGTTACGATCGCTGTCATGACAGAGCCCGCCCGCCGGCGCCCGGGTCGTCCCCGCGACACGAGCATCGACGAGCGGGCACTGGCCGCGACCCGCGAACTGCTCGTGCAGCGCGGCTTCGACGCGACGACCATCCAGGCGGTCGCCGGGCACTCCGGGGTCCACGCCTCCGCCATCTACCGCCGCTGGGGGTCGCGGATCGAGCTGATCGAGGAGGCCACGTTTCCCGGCCTCAGCCCGCTCAGCGTCCGGCCGACCGGGGACCTCCGGCGCGACCTGCGCCGCTTCATCCGCGCCTATGTGGCGGCCTTCGACGCACCGGCGGCACGCGCGGCCGCCGCCGGCCTGCTAGCCCACTACCAGACCGGCGGCCGGCAACGCCCGCCGGAGCTCTACCTGCGGGTGTCGGCGCGGCCGCAGTTCCAGGACATCCTGTGCGCCGCCCCGGCGGGCAGCGTCGACCCCGCCGTGGACCCGGACGACGTCTTCGACCTGCTCCTCGGCGCCGTCCTGACCCGCACGCTGCTGTTCAACGCCACCGCCCGCCGCCGCCCCATCGAGCGCACCGTCGAAATGATCCTCCGGGTGCTGCGGCCCCAGGCGGTCCCCATCCGAACGGAGAACCATGACCAGTGACCGCGACGCGATCGCCGACGTGCTGCTGCGCTACTCGACCGGTATCGACCGCCGCGACTGGGATCTGTTCCGATCGTGCTTCACCGACGACTGCGACCTGGACTACGGCGAGATCGGCTCGTGGCGGGGCGCGGCGGCGTTCACCGAGGTCTTCACCGCCCTGCACGCCCCCCTCGGCCACACCATGCACAGCCTCAGCAACATCGACATCCGCCTCGACGGTGACGGTGACGGTGACCGCGCCCGGGCGCGCACCTATGTCAACGCGCTGATCATGTCGGTGGACGGGCGCAGCGGTGTCACCGCGCACGGCTTCTACGACGACGATCTCGTCCGGACCGCGGGCGGCTGGCGGATCGCCCGCCGGCATTTCACCTCCGTCCACACCGGCTCCGTCGGAGCGCCTGCGGACGCGGCTGGCGGCGGTTCCTGATCACCGCCTGTCGTTCCTGGTCGTGGGCTCGCCGGGGCGCGCCGCCAGAGCAGTGGTTGACACCGCGGGAAGCTGACGGCAGGCTGACAGCCAGAAATAAGCGGTCGCTTAGTCAGTCGCTGTGCCGGACGGCGGCGGCATCCCACCGACCAGTCTCTGGAGGGGCCGATGGAGTTCTCGCTCGACGCCCGTACCGAGGACCTGCGGGCCGACCTGCTCGACTTCGTGCAGACGTGCGTCGAGCCGGCGGAGGCGGACTTCGACTCCCAGCTCGCCGCGCAGCCGGACCGGTGGGCGTGGGACACCGTCCCAGCGCTCGTGGATCTGCGTGCGCAGGCGCGTAAGCGGGGCCTGTGGAACCTCTTCCTGCCCGGCGACGACGGCGCAGGCCTGACCAACCTGCAGTACGCACCGCTTGCCGAGATCACCGGTCACTGCCGTCTCGCGCCGGCCGCGGTCAACTGCTCGGCCCCCGACACGGGCAACATGGAGGTACTGCGCGACTTCGGCACGCCGGAACAGAAGCGGGCCTGGCTGGAGCCGCTGCTGGCCGGCGAGATCCGCAGCGCCTTCGCCATGACCGAGCCCGACGTGGCCTCCTCCGACGCGACCAACATCGCCACCCGGATCACCCGGGACGGCGACGAGTACGTCGTCAACGGCCGCAAGTGGTGGATCACCGGGGCGATGAACCCCAACGCGCGGATCCTCATCGTGATGGGGAAGACCGACCCCGGTGCCGACCGCCACCGGCAGCAGTCGATGATCCTCGTCCCCCGCGACACCCCCGGTGTGGAGATCAGACGTGGCCTGGAGGTCTACGGGTACGACGACCACGATCACGGTGGCCACGCCGAGCTGGCCTTCCACGACGTCCGGGTGCCCGCCGCGAACCTCGTCGGCGAGCAGGGGTCGGGGTTCGCGATCGCGCAGGCCCGCCTCGGCCCCGGCCGGATCCACCACTGCATGCGCTCCATCGGCGTCGCGGAGAAGGCGATCGCGCTGATGTGCGAGCGGGTGGAGGGCCGGGTCGCGTTCGGCCGGCCGCTCTCGGAGCAGGGCGTGATCAGGGACTGGATCGCCGAGTCCCGGGTCCGGGTCGAACAGCTGCGCCTGCTCGTGCTCAAGACGGCCTGGCTGATGGACACGGTCGGCAACAAGGGCGCCCACACCGAGATCCAGGCCATCAAGATCGCGACGCCGGCGACCGTGCAGTGGATCCTCGACAAGGCCATCCAGACCCACGGCGCCGGCGGGCTCTCGCCGGACTTTCCCCTCGCCCGCCACTACGCCGGCATCCGGACCCTGCGGTTCGCCGACGGCCCCGACGAGGTCCACAAGAACGCCCTGGCGCGGGCCGAGCTGCGCCGCCAGGCCAAGGCACGGGAGGCCCGCCGTGGCTGACGAGCACGCGATCCAGGCGATCCACGCGGACCTGCGCACACGGGTGCGGACGTTCCTCGCGGACCATGACCCGGCGGGCGTGCGCACCGACGCGGACCGGTTGGAGTTCCTGCGTGCCCGGTACGACGCCGGCCTGGCCTGGGTCGCGTTTCCCGTCGGCCACGGCGGTCTGGGGCTGGGGCAGTCGTACCAGTCCGAGGTGGACGCGAGCTTCACCGCCGCCGGCGCGCCCGACAACCGGCCGCACGCCAACGGCATCGGGCTCGGCATGGCCGCGCCCACGATCGCCGCCTTCGGGACGGAGGAGCAGAAGCGGCGGTACCTGCGCCCGCTGTGGACCGGAGAGGAGATCTGGTGCCAGCTGTTCAGCGAGCCGGGCGCCGGTTCGGACCTCGCCAATGTGGCCACCCGCGCCGTACGTGACGGCGACACCTGGATCGTCAACGGGCAGAAGGTGTGGACGTCGGGCGCCCATCACTCCGACCTGGCGATCCTCGTCGCCCGCACCGACATCGACCTGCCCAAGCACCGCGGGCTGACCTACTTCCTGTGCGACATGCACGATCCGGGGGTCGACGTCCGCCCGCTGCGGCAGATCACCGGCGAGGCGGAGTTCAACGAGGTGTTCCTCACCGACGTCCGCATCCCGGACAGCCAGCGCCTCGGGGCCATCGGAGACGGCTGGCGGGTGGCCACCGGCACGCTCAACAACGAGCGCGTCTCGATCGGCGGCAAGGCGACCGTGCGCGAGGCCGGAATGATCGGAGTCGTCGCCGATACCTGGCGGATACGGCCCGAGCTGCGCACGCCCGAGCTGCACGACCGTCTGATGAAGCTCTGGGTCGAGGCGGAGGTCGCCCGGCTGACCGGTCGGCGGCTGGCGCAGAAGCTGGCCCAGGGGCAGCCCGGCCCGGAAGGCTCCGCCATCAAGCTGGCCTTCGCCCGCATCAACCAGCAGCTGTCCGGCCTCGAGCTCGAACTGCTCGGGGAGGAAGGCCTGCGCTACTCCGACTGGACGATGGTCCGACCGGAGCGGGTCGAGTTCACCGCCCGCGACGCCGGCTACCGGTACCTGCGGGCCAAGGGAAACTCGATCGAGGGCGGCACCTCGGAGATCCTGCGCAACATCCTGGCCGAGCGGGTGCTCGGCCTGCCCGGTGAGCCACGCGTCGACAAGGACGTTCCCTGGAAGGACACAGCGCGGTGACAGATCTCGATCTGCTCTACTCCGAGGTCGAGGACGACCTGCGTTCGACCGTGCGAGACCTGCTCGCGGATCGTTGCCCGCCGGCGGCGGTCATCGCCGTGTACGACGGCGACCGCACGTTCGTCGACCCGCTCTGGCAGGCCCTGGCTGTCGATCTCGGCCTGGCCGGGCTGCTCGTTCCCGAGGACAGGGGCGGCGCCGGTGCCTCCGCCCGGGAGGCCGCCGTCGTGCTGGAGGAGCTCGGCCGCGCGGCGGCACCGGTCCCCTTCCTGACCAGCGCGGTCGTCGCGACGACGGTACTGCTGGCGGCGGGTTCCGAACCCGCGGCCAAGCTCACGGCGTCGCTCGCGGCCGGTGAGCGGACCGCGGCGCTGGCCGTGCCGTTCACGGCAGCGCCGTTCACGGCGGTGCCGGGCGCGGAGGCGCGGGGCTCGGATGCACCGGGCTCGGAGGCGCGGGGCGCTCGGCTGACCGCTGTCGACGTTGTCGGGCCGCACACGCTCACCGGGACGGTGACCACCGTGGCCGGCGCGCTGGAGGCGGACCTGCTGCTGGTGCCGGCTTACCGGGACGGCCACGTCACGCTCTACGCCGTCGACGCGGCCGCGGCGGACCGGCGGCCCGTGGTCTCGTTCGATATGACCCGCCAGCTTGCCGATGTGCACCTGCTCGACGTCGAGGCCACGCCGGTGCTCGACGACCCGGACGATCCCGGAGCCGCCGAGCGGGCGATCCGCGCCGGGCTGACCGCGGGCACCGCCCTGCTCGCCTCCGAGCAGCTCGGCGTGGCGAGCTGGTGCCTGGACGAGACCGTGAAGTACCTCAGGACACGTCGGCAGTTCGGCCGGGTGGTCGGTGGCTTCCAGGCACTCAAGCACCGGCTGGCCGACCTCTACGCCGGCGTCGAGTCCGCGGCGGCGGCCGCCCGCTACGCCGCCGCGGCGCTGGCGTCCGGCGACCCGGACCTGGCCGTGGCCACCAGCGTCGCGGCGGCGTTCTGCGGCGACCTCGCGGTCGTCGCCGCGGAGGAGGCGGTGCAGCTGCACGGCGGCATCGGCATGACCTGGGAGTACCCGGCGCATCTGTACCTGAAGAAGGCCAAGGCCGACCAGATCGCGTTCGGCACCCCGGGTGCCCATCGCGCCCTGCTGGCATCGCTGGTGCACCTGCCGGGAGCTCCACGCTAGAGATCGGAAGCGCCGCCGGGGCCAGCCCATCCGACGATCTGGAGATGTTCGTCGTCCAGCAGCCGTCGTTGTCGTTGTCACCGAGCAAGAAGTGAGGATATCGGCTGCGACAACAACCGAAATCCTCACTTCTTGCGAGCCGTCAAACGACTCTGTCCCCCATTGTTCCAAAATGAGTTAATCGCCAGTACTTCTCGGTGCTCGGCAGCAGCGGCGGCCCCTCAGGTAGCGCCGGCCGTCAGGCGATCTGGGGGGTCTGGGGGGTCGGGGAGTGGAGCCGGGTCACCGCGTCGTGGAACTCCGCGGACTTCTCGGCGTAGTTCGCGTACCGGTCGTAGCTCGGCGCGCCCGGCGAGAGAATCACGTGGCAGCCCGGCGAGCCCAGGCGGGCCGCCAGGGCCACCGCTTCCCGCAGGCCGGCGGCGGGGTGGACCCGATCCGGGTGGCGCTCGCCGAACTCCGCGACCGTCGCGAGACCGTTCGAGGGAATCGCGATGACGTCCACCCTGCGGGGGCTGCCCAGCAGGAAGTCGTTGAGCGGCTGGTAGGAGATGCCGCGGTCCTGACCGCCGACGATGAGGATCGTGTGCTCGGCGTCGAACGCCTCGACCGCGGCGACGACACTGTTCGCCGTGGTGGACAACGTGTCGTCGACCCAGACGAGCCCGCCGTCACGGCTGATCGTCTCCAGCCGGTGCGGGAGGGGCGCATGCCCGGCGAGGCCTCGGCGCACGGCGTCCGGCGACAGCGGTGTTTCGAGGGCCGCGCCGGCGGCCAGCACCGCCAGTCGCACGCTGGAGACCAGATGGCCGGCCCGCAGGTGCGGCGGCAGTTCGCGCACCGTGAGCAGGCGGGTGCCGTCGCGGTCCACGATGTCCTCGCCGGACGTGGCGGCCAACAGGGTGGGCAGCCCGCGGACCCGCGGCTCGACCGAGACCAACTTCGCCAGGGTCGGCTCGTCGCAGACCAGCACCGCGGCACCGTGCACCGCGATCCGCGCCTTGTCCTGCCAGTACCGCTCCAGTGAGCCGTGCCAGGGAAGGTGCTCCTCGTAGAGGTTGGTGACGACGGCCACCCGCGGCGACCGGGTGATCCAGAAGCACTGGTAGCTCGACAGCTCCGCGACCACCGTGGCCGGGCCCGGCGGCACGGCCAGCAGCGGCAGGCCGATGTTCCCGGCGAGCACGGCGCCCGCGTCGGTGCCGGAGCCGGAACCGGAGCCGGAGCCGGAGCCGGAGCCGGAGCGGGTGCCGGTCGGCTGGCTCAGGATGGCGTGGATGAGGGACGCCGTGGTGCTCTTGCCCTTGGTGCCGGTGACCCCGACCGCCCGCGCGGCCTCGGACTCGAGCCAGACCGCGGAGCCCGAGGTCAGGTGGATCTCCTTCGCCCGCAGCGTCTCCAGGAACGGGTGGGTCCTCGGTATCCCCGGGCTCACCACAACGAGGTCGCAGTCGAGCAGCCGCTCCAGGCTGCCGGCACCCCAGTTGTAGTCGACCCCGGGGAGAGGCTCGGCCGCGAGCGCGGACGCCTCCCGCTCATCCACGACGACCACCCCGGCGGGCGAGGCCGCGACGGCGCCGAGGACGGCGCGCCCCTCCAGCCCGAGACCCCAGATCCCGACGCGCCTGGTGGCGATCTCAGCCAAGCGCATCGAGTGCCTCGCGGAAGGACTGCGGGATGAAGTGGGTGGCCGAGGGCTCGAGCAACGCGGCATCGAGCCCCGGGGCCGGGGCCTGGCCCTGGGCGTGCATCTCGTCGGTGAGCGGCCCCACCAGCCGGGCCCGGGCCCACCCGGGATCGCGCCCCAGCCGGGCCAGGGCGACCAGAGCCTCGTCGTACTCGCCGACGCATTCGAAGGGCTTGTGCCCGCGAAGACCCAGGATCTCCAGGTAGCCGTCGAGGTTCGCCGGGTCGTCGAGCATGTTTCCCCCGAAGATCTCCGTCAGCCGCCCGCTCGAAATGAAGGGGGCGAGCACCAGGAAGACGAACTGGCACTTCGGGCATTCACGGCACCAGGACGACGCCCGCTTGGACTCGTCGATCCGGAAGCTGCGGTTACAGCTGGTGAAAGCCTCGAAATAGGCCGGCAACCCGGCGAACCGGCGGGCGATCTCCAGCTCCGAGAGCGGGCGAAGCAGCGAGAAGTACGCGTCGGCACCGGTTCCTCCGGAAGCAGCTCCCCCGGAACGCTCCAACGCCGAACGGAGCAAAGCCTCGAAATGAATACTCTTCGACCACTGATGATTGATGGTGTGGCCGTTCCAGGAGAGGTTTCCGTATTCCGCCGACCGCTCGTTGGACATGACCACCGGGCCGAGGCCCAGGCGCTCCGCGGCCATCAGGGCGATCAGGCTGACGACCGCGGTGACGGGCACATGGCCGTTGTGAGCCCCCTGCCGGTTGGCCTCGAGCAGGGTGGGGTCGATCGACCTCTGGGCGGAGACCAGTGGCTGCCCGCTGACCCGCGCGCAGCGGGTGATCGGCGCGAACGTGTTGACGGAGAAGAGCACCGGGTCGAAGCCCGCGGCCTTCAGCGACTCGATCGTGACCACGGAGTCCTTGCCGCCGCCGACCGGAACGAGCGGCGCGGCCGGCGCCGCGGCCACCGCGCCGCCAGCTTCGCCACCGTCGCGAGCTCCGCCGCCGCCGCCAGCGGCTCCGCCGCCGCCCGCGCCCGTGATCTCGTCGGGGACCTCGTCCAGGCGCTTGCCCGTGATCTGGGGCGTGAGGGCGCCGGGCAGCTGGTTACGGAACGCGAATTCGCCGAGCCCGTTCCTGATCAGCTCCGACAGGAACGTGTGCTCTCCGTCGGTGAGACCGAACCCCACCCGGACGGTACCGGGAGCGGCCGCCTTGTAGTAGCTCAGGCCACTCGCCAGTGCCAGCAGCCGAGCCGTCCGCGCCGACGGCACTCCAGCGGGCCGGCCCTGGTTCCCGTTCGGGAGGCGGATCGTCTCGACGAACTCGATGCTCCCAGCCTGCCCCAGCAGTGAGTAGAAGGCGCGAAACGTCTCCCCGGTCGAATCGAAGGAATAGCCCTCATAGGAGAATTCGCTGAATCCAGCCGGATCGAACATCGTGCTCGGATTTCCTCCCGCGCTCGACCGTGCAACTTCGACTATGCAACTTCGACTGTGCAGCTTATCGTCGTGCAACTCATCACCGTGCCGGCACTGGAGGCCAATCCTACCAGTGAGCCGCAGTGAGCACGGAGCGCACCCGAGCCGGCCGGGCCCGCGGTCGGTTTTCTTACCGCGCCAGGGGAATATCGGGGCCGTGGTCCACGCCCCAGGAGGACCACGGCACGCCGGGCGCCGCGCCAACCGGTGGGCGCAGGTCGTCCCACCAGCACGCCCGCGGATCATACCGGGCCAGAAACGGCCGGTTCACCAGTCCCGGATCGCGGCATTGCAGGAATCTCAGCGCGATGTACTTCTCCGCACCCACGGTATGAACACCGTCGACCACCACCTTTCCCGGCGTGGCGGACATCACCGGCCCACGGACGGTGCGTCCCAGACCGGACACGGAGCGGTAGGCGGCGCTGAAGATCTCGTAGGCACGCAGCAGCGCGACCTCGAAGTAGCCGCGCGGCCCGGTGTCACGCTCCACGAACATGTAGTACGGAACCATGCCGAGCCGCACCTGGCGCTGCCACATGGCCGCCCAGGCCCCGGCGTCGTCGTTCACGGAGCGGATGACCGGGCCCTGGGTCCGGATCACCGCCCCGGTCGCGAGCACCCGGCGCACCGCGTGCTCGGCGAGGTCGGTCTCCAGCTCACGCGGGTGTGAGTAGTGGGCCATCAGGGCGAGGCTGCGCCCGCTGGCCACCACTCGTTCGAACAGCCGCAGGGTGTCGTCGGCCCCCGGATCCGTGACGAACCGCGCGGGCCAGTACGACAACGACTTCGTGCCGATCCGGATCGACTGCAGGTGCCCGAGCCCGGGTTCGTCGAGCAGCGGCAGCACGCACCGCGCCAGCATCTCGGCCGACATCACCATCGGGTCGCCCCCGGTGATCAGGACGTCGGTGACCTCGGGATGCGCACGTACGTACCTCACGAGGTCGTCCACGTTGCGCGAGGCCATCCGCAGGTGCGGCTCCTGGACGAACTGCGCCCACCGGAAACAGTAGGTGCAGTACGCGTGGCAGGTCTGCCCGTGGGCGGGGAAGTACAGGACGGTCTCGGGATACTTGTGCTGGAGCCCGTCCAGGCGGGTGCCGGCGAGCTCCGGGACATTGAGCTCCCGCTGGCCCGCCGGATGCGGGTTGAGCGCCGCACGCACCGCCGCCGCGGCGGCCTGGACCTCACGCGTGGGCGCGCCGCGCGCCAGGAGCTGGGCGATCGGCGCCACCTGCTCGGCGGGCAGCATGTCCGGCTGCGGGAAGACCAGCCGGTAGATCGGGTCGTCGGGGGCCGCGTCCCAGTCGATGAGCGCGTCGACCACGTAGTCGTTGACGCGGAACGGCAGCACGGCCGCGACGGCGCGGGCCATCAGGCGGTCGGGCCCGGCGAGGCCGGCCCGCTCGAGCAGGCCGTCGAGCGATGCGGCATTGTGGAAGCGGGGGCTGGCAGGCGCCGAGATCGGCCTGAGCGTTTCGCGTGTGGTCAAGAGGAGCGCTCCTGTGTGGCGGCTCGGGTATGACGGTGCCTGGTCAACCGACCCAGACGGGCGGCACCCGGTCCGCCCAGGGGGCGAGCCGTTCCAGCCGCAGGGCCAGCCCGAGCAGGCCCGCCAGGTCTCGCGGCCGTGCCATGAGCTGGACCCCGACCGGAACCGACGCGGCGGCGCCCAGCGCGCCCGGTACGCCTGATGCACCCGGTGCGCCCGGTGCGCCCAGCGGTAGCGAGACCGCGCAGAGGCCCGCGAGGTTGGCGAACGCGGCGAACGGCGCGAAGTGCGCGGCGCGCCGGAAGACGTCCGCCGGATGTGCGGGGGCGGTGACCCAGCCGTGCGGGACCGACGGCCTCGCGACGGTCGGGGTCAGCAGGACGTCGCCTTCGGCGAGCACGCGGCTGGCCCGCTGGGTGTACGCGCCGAGCCGTGCGATGGCCCGGTGCAGGTCGAGCGCGCTGGTCCGGCCGGCGAGCTCGAGGCCCGCCCGGGTCGTCGCGTCCAGCATTTCGGGCCGAGGATCCCCGTACGCCACCGGAACCGTGCTGCGCACCAGCATCAGATCGTCGAGAACCGCGTCGGCCGACCAGTCCGGTGCCGCCTCCTCGACCCGGCACCCCGCCCCTGCCAGCAGGTTCGCGGCCGCCACCGCGGCGGCGGTGCACACCGGGTCGACCTCGCAGTCGACCGGCGGGACGTTCGTCAGCACGATCCGGTGGTCGTCCGCCGGCCACGGATCCTCGGACACGGCCAGGGCCACCTCGTCGAGGTCGAGCGCACCCAGCGCGGTCAGCCAGTAGATCGCGTCCGCGACCGTGCGGCTGACGACACCGTCCTGGGCGCCCGCGCCCAGGGCCGGGCGCGGGGTCACGGGGAGGCGGCCCGGCCCCGGCATGACCGCGAAGACCCCGCAACACGAGGCGGGGATGCGCAGCGATCCCGCCCCGTCGCTTCCGTGCGCGACGGCGGTGACCCCGGCCGCGACACTCGCGGCGGCGCCTCCGCTCGACCCGCCGGCGCTGAGCGTGTGATCCCAGGGATTTCGGCAGACACCGTTCAGCTCGGGCTCGGTGACCGGGAGGATGCCGAACTCGGACGTGCTCGTCTTCGCGAACACGGCCGCGCCGGCGGCCTTCATCCGTCCGACCACCGGCGCGTCGTGCGGCGGTACGTGCTCCGCGAACGCACGGGACGCGAAGGTCGTGCGCATTCCCGCGGTGGGGGTCAGGTCCTTGACGGAGGTCGGGATTCCCCACAGCAGGGGCCGCTCGTCCGGCGCGCTGGTGCGGAAGCGGGAAAGCGACTGCTCGAGTGCCTGTTCCAGGGCCTGCTCCGCGCCGATGGTGACGTAGCAGTTCAGCGCGGCGTTCGCCCGGGTCGCGCGCCGGTGGCAGTCGTCGAGGACCTGCCGTGGGGAGAGCTCCCCCGCGCGCAGCAGCCGGGCGGTCTCCTGGAGGCTGCCGGGGGTGGCGTTCTCCGCCAGCCTCCGCATCGCCCGCTCCCCGAGAACGCGGGCCGGGATCGTCACGGGGCGCTCAGGCCCGCTCACCGGTCACCGTGTCCGCCGTGGTCGGCCGTGGTCCGCTGTGAGCGCCAGCCGTCGTAGAAGGCGATCAGGTCGTGGGCGTCGAAGAGGATGACGTTCTCCTCCTCGCCGTAGGCCTGGATCGGGCCGGAAAGTGGCGCCAGGGGAACGCCCGCCCGGGCCAGGGCGCGCCAGAAGGGTGCGATGGTCAGGCCGTACATCATCGGCCGTTGCAACTCGACGCAGTGCCGGGCGGCGTTGACCATCAGCTCGTACAGGTTCCTGACGTCGGCGGTCTCCCGCCGCAGCACACAGAGCCGGCCGAACTCCGCGCCCCTCGTCTGCTCCAGGGGGCCGTCATAGCGGTCCTGCAGCGGCCAGCGGCCTTCGAGGACGACCCGCACCGCGGCGACCGGAGCACCGGTGTGGTCCGTCATCACGATGTGCCGGCAGGCGCGGTCGTACGTGTCCGACGCCCAGGCGTCGAGGTGGGCCGGATCGCGCCGGCTGCCGGAGAACGCGGCCCTCCGAAGCGAGAGGACCGTGGCGAGGCGGGCCGCGTCACTCCCGTCGAAGATTTCAATCATGACCGATCCTTTTCCGTCGTCGACTCGGACCTGCGGCATCCCCGGCCATGCGCCGTGAGACGAAATAGGATCACCGGTTCCTGAGATGGCCCATCCTGATGAGGACCCGGCGGCCGGTGTCATCGAACCCCGTGCGGCCGTGCATGAAACGGGAGTTGTCGAAGACCGCGAGGTTCCCGGGTTCCCAGGAGACGCGCACGGAGACCGTCTCCGCGACCTTGCGGATCTCGGCGAGGAGATCGGCCGGGAATGGGCTCCCGTCCGCCAGCGCGACACGGAAGCTGTCCCTGGCGTAATAGTCGCTTTTCTCCCGATAGGCATAGATCATCAGCGAGTTGCAGAAGGACGGAACACCACCTTCTGACGGGATCACCGCCTTTGTGCGGAACCGGCCGTGGAGCACATCCCCCTGGAAGTCGCCGTCAAGCCGCTCGTAGGGGCGCAGCAAACTGCCGACCCGAGCCAGCGCCACCCGGGCCTGCGCCACGTCGGTCACGCCGAAGGTCTGCTGCCAGCGTGCCGGCGTAGCCTCCCAGCTCCAGTAAAGGTCCAGGTCGCAGACGTATGCACGGGTCGACTCGTCGAGGCGCCGCAGCAGTTCCGCCCCGTCGCACAGGACAGTCTCACCACCGGCGGCGGCGGGGCGCTCGCAGTAGAGGACGAGCAGGTCCGGGCAGCCCGGCGCGTAGGAGCCCTCCCGGTGCAGCGGAATCGCGTCCATACCCTTGTTGACGGTGGACGTGCTTGGATCCGCGCCCACCGGGTCACGTTCGATGGTGTTCGTTGCGTGGTGAACCATCGGGACCATGAGCGCATCGGTGAACTCCCTGAAGTCGAACAGGGTGGTTCCTGGCCTTTTGATGAACGCCGCGCCGTGCTCGATGACAGCTGTAAGCGCCGCACCTGGGTCGACGTCGTCGAGGACGGGAATATGAACACCGGCGACCATGATGAATCCCCCTTTGGAACCGTCCGCACGGAACGGGCCAGCACCGCCGGCGGATGCACCTGGCGGGACTTCTGTCGGCACCATCAGTCCGAGAATTCCAGATCGGAACAGTAGCATCGCCGAAGGCCGCCGAACAGAGTTTTCAACGCAGTCCCGACGCGGCTGTCAAAACACCCGGGCGGGTTGGCGGATCGTCCCGCCCGTAGGCAGGACGATCCGCCGGTCCAGCGGTTTTGCGGACTAGCGGACCGTCACCGCGAGCTCGTCGCTCGTCGTGGCGCCCGCCGCGTTACGGAACTCGGCGGTGTAGCGGTAGGTGCCGGCGGCCCTGCCGGTCACGTTCAGCACCGCCTTCTGGGCTTCCGGGCTCGCCGCGGTCAGCGCGCCCTCGGCCACCTGCACACCGTTCTCGAAGAAGCGGTAGCCGGTGGCGTTGGTGCCCCACCACAGGTTCGCGGTGACCTGGTAGGAACCGTCGTTGTCCCAGTTGTCGTGCGAGAGCACCGGCCTGGCCGGGTTCGCGTCGTCCACCGTGACGCGCAGCGTCGTCGTCTCGGTGCGGCCGACAGAGTTGATCAGCACGCCGGTGAACGTGTACTGGCCGTTGGGCAGGCCACCGACCTGGAAGGACGCCTTCTGCACGCCCGGGGTGGCCCAGGTCAGCGGCAGCGTGGCAAGGCGCTCGCCGGCCTGGTAGAGCTCGAACGAGGTGGCGTTCTCGCCGTACCACATGTTCAGCATGACGTTGAACGTGCCGTCGCTCAGGCCGGTGTCCCAGCCCTCGTCGGAGCTGAGCACGCCCTTCGCGGGGGCGGTCTTCGCACCGTCGACGCGGACGGCCTCGCCCGCCGGCACGCTGGCGTTGCCGGTCCGGTCCACCGCCCGGTAGGTGACGGTGTGCTCGCCGGCGGCGTCGACGGCGAACGGGCCGGTGTACTCCGCCTCGGCGCCGTCGTCGATCCGGTAGAGGGTCTTCGCGACGCCGCTGTCGGCGTCCTGAGCGGTCAGGGTGATCTTCACCGGGCGGACGGCCCCGGTGAGGGCGAGCCGCTCGGTCGCGACGGTGACCGCCGGCACGGTGGCGTCGAGGCCGGCCTGCAGGCTGGCGACCGCGGAGACGTTGCCCTGCTTGTCGGTGGCGCGGTACTCGATCTGGTGCTGGCCCGCCGGCACCGCGAACGGCGCGCTGTAGGCCACCCACGCGCCGCCGTCGACGCGGTACTCGACCGTGGCGACGCCGGAGCCCTCGTCGGTCGCGGCCAGTACGACCCGGCCGTCGGCACCGAGCCACTGCCCACCGACCGCGCCGGTCAGGGACGCCGTGGCGGCGGGTGCGTCGGTGTCGGGCGCCTCGCACCAGTTGGGCTCGGCGTGCGGCGTCGCGTTGTAGTTCGCCCGCCAGGTGACGAGCTCACCGCCGAGGTCCGTGATGATCCCGTCGACGCCGAGCGCGGTGAGGCTCGCCCACGCGGTCGCGGAGTTCTCGGTCCAGACGAAGGTCTTCAGGCCGGCGGCACGCATCGCCTCCAGCGCCGCCTTGCTCGGCCAGGTGTCCGGGTTCAGGCCGATCGCGTGGTGCGCCTGGGTGAAGGTCACCGGGTCGGCCGGGAAGTTGGCGAGGATCATCGTCGGCAGCTCGGGGTGCACCTGGTAGAGCCGGTCGATGGTGGTCGTGCTGAAGCCCTGCGCGATGACCTGGTCACGCACCCCGTACTGCTCGATGAGGTCCCTGGTGGTCTGGATGTAGTTCACCGGCCAGTCGCCCTTGTACTCCAGCAGGAGCTTGGCACCGCTCTGCTTCATCCAGGCGAGCAGGTCCTCCAGCGTTGGCACCGGGGTGCCCGCGAACTGGGCGCCCTTCCACGATCCGGCGTCCAGCTGCCTGATCTGGGCGATCGTGAGGCTGTGGTTGGCACCGGTGCCGTCGGTGGTGCGGTCGACGCTGTCGTCGTGCATCAGGAAGGGGACACCGTCGGACGACCAGTCGATGTCCGTCTCCAGGTAGTCCGCGCCCTTCGCGAAAGCCGACCGCATCGCCGGCAGCGTGTTCTCCGGGTAGGCGGCGGAGTCACCGCGGTGCGCGATGACCAGCCCGGTCTGCCCCGGCGCGGTGGTGCCGACCGGCACGCACGCCGCCGGCGGAAGCGGGTCGATCCTGGTGATCCTGATGTTGTCGTACGAGACCGTGGAGCCGTCGACGACGAGGCCCTGAACGCCGGTCGTGCTGCGGAGCAGCCCGTCGGTCTCGAAGACCTTCTGGCCGTTGAACCACCACTCGCCGTGGGTGCCCTGGACGACGATCGAGACCTGGACGTCCTTGCCGGTGCCCGCCGCGGTCGGCGCGGCGCTCGTGGCGGGGACGTACCAGGCGTTCGCCGCGGTGCGCTGGGCGAACTCGAGCCCGTTGGCCGCGGTCGTGCCACTGCGCATCGCCGCCTGTTGCCACGGCACCCCGCCGTTCGCGGGGATGTCGAGCGCGAGGGCCTGCCAGCGGGTGGCCTCGTTGACCGCCTCGAAACGGACGGTCGCGTCGTACCGGAAGTTCTCCAGGTGCTGGCCGAACGTGATCCGGACGATGCTTCCGCCGGTGCCCAGCAGCCGGCCGTTCTCGACCCGCCAGTTGCCGTTGACCGCGGTCCAGCCGGCCGGGACGACGCCGCCGGAGAAGTCCTCGGACAGGACGATGTTCGCCGCGTTCGGGTCCGGCAGCTGGGTGATCGTCACGTCGTCGTAGGAGACGGTGGCGCCGTCGACGACGAAGCCCTCGACGCCGGTGGCGCTGCGGACCAGGTTCTCGGTCTCGAAGATCTTCTGCCCCTCGAACCACCACTCGCCGTGGGTGCCCTCGACGACGATCGAGACGTGGACGTCCTTGCCGGTGCCGGCGGACGTCGGCGCCGCGGCCGTGTCGGTCACGTTCCACGTGTTCGAGGCGGTGCGCTGGGCGAACTCGAGCCCGTTGGTCGCGGTGGTGGTGGTGCGCATCGCGGCGTGCTGCCACGGCACGGCGCCGTCGGGCGCCATGTCGAGCGCGAGCGCCTGCCAGCGGCTGGTGTTGTCCACCGACTCGAACCGCACCGTGGCGTCGAACCGGTAGTTCTCCAGGTGCTGGCCGAAGGTGATCCGCGCGGGGCTGGCCGAGTACGCGGCGCCGGTACCGACCAGGCGGCCGTTCTCGACCCGCCAGTTGCCGGTGACCGCGTTCCAGCCGGCGGGCAGCGAGCCGCCGGAGAAGTCCTGCTGTAGAACGACCTGCTCACCTGTGGTGTCGGCCGCCGCCACCGACACCCCCCCGACCACCAGCACGCCGCTCACAGCCGAAGCCGTGGCCACGGCCGCGGTCACGGCGGCCACCCGGTGCCACGACCGAGCCCATCTCTGCCTGTGTTTCACCTGTCTCGCAGTCCTTGTTCGTCCGTCCCGCCCGGGTCCCCCGCGAGCGCTCCCACCCGAGACCCACCGAAAACACTCCGGCAGGCTGGACGATTCAAGTAAGGCCCCCTTTCCTAAGCACCGCACGCCGGCCAGCGGCGGATGAACGCTCGGTAAAGCGCAAAGGCCACCGTCCGCGTCGATGATGACCACCCGGCTACAACCCGGTGACGCAGAGCATGCCGGCACGGAGGACGGCCGGCTGGCGGCCGGTGGGCATCCGGTGAGCGTCCGGTGGGCGGTCGGTCTTGCCCACGGCGCGGCGGGACGGATGGTGGCCGTCCCGCCGTCCGCGCTGGACCCCTCGACACGAGCTCGACCAGTGGTCTTCGGCAGGGCGTCGTCCAGATCGGTCCTACGACGTCCACCCTCGGTGCAGAACGGTTGATCAGCTAGCTAGAAGTGCGGGTCGATGTCGTCGTGGTTGCCGTGCAGAACGGACAGGACGGTGATAAGCCGAATGACGATGGTGCCGATCGCCAGTGCCGTGCGCACCGGGCGGAGGCGTCCGGCCATCGGGTTGCCACAACTGGCAGTCGCGGCCGGCCGTGGGACGCCGGGTCCGTCGCTGCGCCTGTGTGGCGGGCATGGTCTACTCAAAGCGGCCTCTCTCGTTGAGGTTGCAGGGAAGACCTCTGGTTCCGGCGTCCTGATCTCTTGGCGGGGAATGGGACGCCGGTCCAGAGCATGAGATGTCAGCTGCCGCGGGCGGTTCGGCCTGTTGGGCGCTGACTGGGTGCCTGTCTTCTTCGACAGTTGCGACGACGATCAGCATGCCGGCCTGACGGTCGGGCTCGAAGTGAGCCATCGGCCGGTCGTCCGGTCCGCGGCCCGCCTGGAACCGGCGAGTCGGTGCCGGCTGGCGGCTGCCTCGATATCCGTGAGCCATCCCTGTCGGGCGGCCCAGGCGCGAGCCGCGCGCTCGGTCGGAGCGAGCCGGTGAAACGGGTCGATCTCGTGCACCCACCACGCGAAGTCGTCGGGTTCGACGTCCGGCTGAGGCGGGTTGTGAGTGATGGCTGAGCGCATGCGCATCTCGACTTCTCCAGTGAATGGCACTGATGGACTACCCAATTCTAGTCATATCTGACTAGTTCGAAGTGTGTGTCGGGCTCACGGGAGGCCGCGAATCGGCATCGGCTCGAAGAGGCCCTGGTCAGCGCCTTTCAGGCGCCGACACGCCGCGCGTCGTGCCGGTCGGGGTCGACAACCGTCTCCGCACCCGGTTGCCAGCGGCAGGGAGGTTCCGGACGTACAGCCGGGGTGTGTGAGGTACGGCTGCCGGAGTGGGCTCAGACCTCCGTAGTGGGCTCAGACCTCCGTAGTGGGCTCAGACCTACAGTGCCGAGCCGCCGGTGGTGTCGATGGTCTGGCCGGTGACCCAGCGGGCGTCAGGAGAGGCCACAAAGGCGACCACATCGGCGACGTCCTGCGGTTGACCCACCCGACCGAAGACCGAGAGGGAGGCGGCGGACCGCGCCGCGGGGGCCTGTTCGTCGCCGCGCAGCCAGTCGGCGTTCACATCGGTGTCGATGATGCCAGGGTTGACCGAGTTCACGGTGATGCCGCGCACGCCGAGATCCTTGGCCAGCGCGAGGCTGAACGTGTCGAGTGCGCCCTTGGTCATGGCGTAGGCGAGGATGTCCGGGGTGGCGATGCGGGTGACGCCCGAGGAGATGTTGATGATCCTCCCGCCGTCACGCAGCCGGACCAGGCCGTGCTGCACGATGAAGAACGGTGCCCGCACATTCACCGCGAACAGCTGGTCGAACTCCGCCGGCGTGACGTTCCTGATGTCCTCCGACCGGCCGATGCCCGCGTTGTTCACGATGATGTCGACCCCGGGGTCGAGGCCGGCTGACGCGAGCCCCGCGTCGAAGGCGGCCCAGAGCGCCGCCGCGTCGCCGGGCGCGCCCAGCGTTGCGTGCACCGGAAACGCGCGGCCGCCGGCAGCAAGGATCATTTCAACGGTCTGCTTCGCCGCGGCCACACTGCTGCCGAAGTGGACGGCCACGACCGCCCCGTCCGCGGCGAGCCGCCGCGCGATCGCCCGACCGATGCCACGGCTGGCCCCGGTGACCAGCGCCGTCCTGCCGTCAAGCACACCCATCGTGCCGATCACCGTCTCTCGGTCGCCACGCGACCGCATGCTCCCATGCGCCGCGGGGGCACGCAGCACGGAAACCGGGGAGCCCAAGCCACGACCACCTGCCTGGCCTGGCCACCTGGCCCGCGCTCGGCGACCTGCCCCTGCGGCTCGCGGCCTGCCCCTGCGCCTGGCGACCTCAGCCCGGGCGGCCTGGTGACCTCAGCCCGGGCGGCCTGGTGACCTCAGCACGGGCAGTGCGCCGGCTACCGGCTCTCGGCGAGGCGGCAGCGGATGGCGGCGGCCTCGTTGTCGGCGAGCCAATGGCGGCGGGCGGCTCGGGCGCGGGCCTGGCGGACAGGCGGCGAGAGCCGGTGGAACGGGTCGATCTCGTGTACCCACCACGCGAAGTCGTCCGGGCCGGCGTCTGGTTGCGGCGGCACGTAGGAGACGTCAGAGCGGTTGCTCATGTCGCAGCTCCCTCTCGGATGGCACTGGCCGACCACCATCGTAGCTACATCGGACTAGTGCTTTTGGGGCAGGTAGCCGACACCTGAGGCCAGGCCGCTCGGCGGCGGACCGCGGATGGGTGGTGCCGGCGTCCTCGTGGCCGTCGTGACCTCGGACGTCTCTGCGATGCTGGACCCCGGGACGTGCGGGGGGCAGCGCAATCTCAGGTAGTTTCTGGCCTACTGTCACGCCTCGGGCCGTGGCAGCCGTGCGGTCTCTGACAACGACGAAGGGACGCTCCTATGGGCCTCCGCCTGGGCGACATCGCGCCCGATTTCACCGCCACGACCACCGATGGCGAGATCTCGTTCCACGACTGGAAGCAGGGCTCGTGGGCCGTGCTGTTCAGCCACCCGGCCGACTTCACCCCTGTGTGCACCACCGAGCTCGGGCGTACCGCGGCTCTGCATGGTGAGTTCGACAAGCGCAACACGAAGGCGATCGCGCTGTCGGTCGACTCGGTCGAGGACCACCGCGGCTGGGCACCCGACATCGCCGAGGTGAGCGGGACGGCGCTGAACTTCCCGATCATCGCGGACCCGAACCGTGCCGTCGCCGAGCTGTACGACATGATCCACCCCGGCGAGGGTGACACCTCCACCGTTCGTTCGGTCTTCATCATCGACCCGAACAACAAGATCCGTCTCACCCTCACCTACCCCAAGTCGGTGGGGCGCAACTTCGACGAGATCATTCGGATCATCGACGCGCTGCAGGCGACCGACAAGAACCCGATCTCCACGCCGGTCGACTGGAAGCCCGGCGACCGGGTGATCGTCGCGCCGACGCTGTCGACCGAGGACGCCAAGGGCAAGTTCAGCAACGTCGAAGAGGTCAAGCCCTACCTCCGCTACGCCGACGCTCCCTGAGCTGCCTGACGGCTCGGGTTCGTCCGCGCCGCTGCCAGCCCGTACATCGCCACGGGCCGGCAGCGGCGTTCGTGTTTTCGGCGCCCATGGGCAGGAAACGCGGTGAGTCCGACCCGCGCCCGGGTAGCAGCGGCGCTTCTGGCACGTCTGAAACGTCTGTGCCCGGCACCGCGGACTCCCCTGCTCAGCGGGCCTGCCCGAGACTCGCCTCGTCCAGGTCGCTCACCAGCTCTTCGGGTGCGCGCATCCGCCAGGCGTCGGTCACCAGCTCCGCCAGCCGCTCGGCCGTCACCTTCGTCAGGCGCACCATCAGCACCGGCCAGCCGTCGTAACCGGGCGCGGTGAAGAAGAGGTCCGGTTCGCCGAGCAGGAGCGCCTGCTTCTCCGCCTCGTCACCGACGAAGAGCACGGCGATGTCAGTTCGGATCACCCGCGGCTTCCCCGGCACACGTTCCGGGTAGGACCAGACGAATCCCTTGTCCGCGACCCGGAAGTCGAAACCGTCGCTGTCGATCTCCACGACATGCGGCAGGCTCATCGCGAGGCGCCGCACATCGTCGGCATCAGCCACCAAGGCCCTCCTTCGGACGCACAGTTCGAACCTTGACGAGGCTACGACGAGGCTGTCTGACGGGCCGAGGCACCGGTCTCACCGGCCGATGTCGTGGTCGCCGGCCTCGACCAGCCCGCTTTCGTAGGCGAAGACCACGACCTGGGCGCGGTCGCGAAGGCCGAGTTTGGTGAGGATGCTCGACACATGCGACTTGACTGTCGCGGGCCCGATGAAGAGTTCGTTGGCGATCTCCGAATTGCTGGACCCGCGGGCGACCGCGACCACCACGTCACGTTCGCGGTCGGTCAGGCGTTCCACGCGGCGCGCAACCGTCGAGCTGACAGGCCTGCGTTCGGTGAACCGGCCGATGAGGCGCCGGGTGATCGACGGCGCGATCAGTGCGCCACCATCGGCGACGGTGCGGACCGCGACGGCGAGCTGGTCGGCCGGAATGTCCTTCAACACAAAGGCGCTCGCTCCGGCGCGGAGCGCCTCATAGACGTACTCGTCCGGATCGAAGGTGGTGAGAATCAGTACCCGCACGCCCCAGTCGGCCTCGGCGAGAATTCTCGACGTGGCTTCCAGGCCATCCATCTCCGGCATCCGGATGTCCATGAGAATCACGTCGGGACGATGCTCCCGGGCGGCCTCCATCGCCTCCAGCCCGTTGCCTGCCTCGGCGACGACGTCGATGTCGCTGTGGATCCGCAGCACCATGGCCAGGCCGCCACGGACCAGTGCCTGGTCGTCGACGATGAGAACACGAACAGTCAACCCGGTTTCCCTCCGAAAGGCAGGTGGGCAGCGACCTGGAACCCGCCTCCCACACGAGGTCCTGCGTCCAGGCTCCCGCCCAGCAGCAGAGCCCGCTCCCGCATCCCGACGATGCCGTGGCCTCCCGAATGCCCACCATCGGCGTCCGGCCTGGCGGCAACGGTGCTGCCGCGACCATCATCGCGGACCTCGATGACCATGCCGTTGTGCCCGGTACGCAGACTCACCTCAGCCTGGGTTCCAGGGCCGGCGTGCTTGAGGACGTTGGTCAGCGCCTCCTGGATGATGCGGTAGGCGAACAGATCCGTCCGGGCGGAGATCTCCGCTGACGGCAGGTCCATCGCCAGTTGCACGACCACACCGGCCCCGCGGAGCTGCTCGATCAGCCGGGGGAGCTCCGCGAGGCTGGGTTGGGGGCCCAGGCCGTCATGGCCTGCCTCGGGACGTAGCACGCCGAGAAGGTGGCGAAGCTCGTCGAGGGCCTGGCGCCCCGCCTCCTCAACCGCCGTCATCGCGTGCAGCGCGGCCTGTGGGTCCTGCGCCGCGACGGCCCGGGCTCCGCTCGCCTGCACGGTCATGAGGCTCACCCGGTGGGCGACGACGTCGTGGAGCTCCCGCGCGATGCGGGCCCGCTCCTCCATGACGATCCGCCGGCTCTCCGCCGCGTGCTCGCGGCGGCGCTCGACGGTGCGGGCACGGCGCAGCTGGATGCGGCGCCCTGCATACCACGCCCCGGCCATGAAGAGGCCGCCGAACGCGGGCTCCTGCCACCACGGGCCCGGATCGTCGAGGCCATCGAGACCGACCAGGCCGGTCGCGACGACAACTCCGACAGCGCCCTGCCAGTCCGCCGAGCTGTACCGCCCCGCGGCGTACAGCGCGATGATCGACACGCAGCCCAGCTGGGTGTCGCTGCCGACCAGCGCGGCCCAGCAGACCAACGTCAGGCCGAGCACACGCAGCGGCGCGCGCCGGCGCCAGAACAGGGCCGGACTGGCCACCGCGCAGACCAGCAGGACGAGGATCGGGACATCGCCGAGCGGGCGGATCGTTATCGCGTCTCCGGGCCCGTCGGCCATGAAAGCGGCCATGAAGTAGAGCGCGAGGACGAGCACGGTGTCGGCGGCGCGCGGCCAGCGGGCGAAGGGCCCGCGGAACCTCCGCGGGACGTCCTCATGCGGCGTCGGGGTAATCGGCATCGCACGGCTTTCCATCTGGTTCTCAGCGAGGTGAACCGCGACTGGTCGCGGCTTCGTCGGTGGGCATGGGCTCACGGTATGCCAGTGCGACAGTGCGGTCTCCGGCCTTCCGGCGGGGACGGTTCTCCCCCGCCAGACGGAGAACGGCTCGGAATCCACCCGACGCAATCCTTCTCCCGGCGGGTTTCCGAATCCGCTCCCAGGCGGGCGACAGCTTCGGGGCACAGCCAGCACAGTTGAGCCCGCACGGCGCTCGGGTCGAGGGCCGGGCCGGCCCGGCCCACCGTCCGCACACATGGCACCGCCGCCGGGCGGTCCCGGCCGGTCCCGCCCCTCAGAGCCACCGGCCGAACCACGCCGAATCTCGCAGGAGAGGTAGCCATGAATCGGCTCACCCGCCACATCGCAGCAGCGAGCGTACGCAGGCCTCGACGCACGGTCGCGGCCTGGGTATTCGCCGCCGTCCTCGCCCTCGCCCTGGCCAGCACCCTCGGAGGGTCGTTCGTCGACGACTTCGTCGCCCCCGGCAGCCAGAGCGAGAAGGCGACGGATCTGCTGGAGCAGCGCTTTCCCGACGCCGCCGATGGCAGCGCGCAGGCAGTGTTCGCCGTGCCGGCGGGCCAACGACTCGACCATCACCGTGCGGCCGTCACCGCCGCCGTCGCGCGGATCGCGGAGGTGGATCATGTCGCCGCGGTGGCCAGCCCGTTCGCCGCCGGTACCACCTCACCGGACGGCCGGATCGGCTACGCCCAGATCACGTTCGATGTGCCGGCGACCGATCTCGGTCCAGGAGCACTCACCGCGATAAGCGGCGCCATGCGGCCGGCGCGTGACGCGGGTGTCGTGACAGAGCTGGGCGGCGACGCCGCGTTCATCAACGGTGAGGCGGCTACGTCAGGTGCGGAGGCGATCGGCCTGCTGGCCGCGCTGGTGGTCCTGCTCCTGGCCTTCGGCACGATCGTGGCCGCGCTGATCCCGGTCGCGCTCGCGCTGATCACAGTGGCCGTGGGGCTGGGGAGCGTGCTGCTGCTGGCGAACGTCCTGGAGGTCTCCTCCGCGGCACCGACGATCGGCGCGATGATCGGTCTTGGCGTCGGCATCGACTACGCCCTGTTCATCGTGGCCCGCTATCGGGAGAACCGTGGCGCCGGCCAGGACAACGCCGCCGCGCTCTCCGCGGCGATGGCGACCTCGGGCAACGCCGTCGTGCTGGCCGGTGGGACGGTAGTCGCCGCGATGGCGGCCCTCGCGCTGACCGGTCTGGGCTTCCTGACCTCGGTCGGTCTGAGCACCGCTCTGGTGGTGGTTTGCGCGGTAGCGAGTGCACTGACCCTGCTGCCAGCGATGCTTTCGTTGCTCGGTGACCGTGTCGACGCGGGCCGAGTCCCGGGCCGCCGCCTCCACTCGCCGCCTGAGAGCACCGTGTGGTGGCGCTTCGCTCACCGGGTCGCCCGCCGGCCGTGGCCGTATCTGATCCTCTCGGTAACCGTGCTGCTCGTGCTGGCCGCCCCCGCACTGCGCCTGCAGACGGGCTTCCCGGACGCAGGTGATGACTCGCCCAGCAGCAGTTCCGCCCGCCGGGCCTACGATCTGCTCGCCGAAGGCTTCGGTCCGGGCGTCAACGCGCCGTTACTGCTGGTGGCCGACCTGCGCAGCCCAGGTGTGGATCGTGACGCCCTCACCGTGCTGTCCGATCGGGTCGAAGCCGACCCCGGCATCGCGGAGGTCGGTGATCCCCGGTTCTCACCCGACGGCGACACGGCGGTGCTGTCGATGCTGCCCACCACTGCACCCGCGGACGACGCGACCTCGGAGACACTCGCCCGCGTCCGTGGTCTCGTCCCGGGCAACGTCGCGGTCGCGGGCCTGACCGCGATGACCGACGACCTCGACCGGCAGCTGAGCGACACCCTTCCGATCTTCATCGCGGCGATTCTGGCGGCGTCGTTCCTTCTGCTGATGGTGATGTTCCGCTCCATCGCGGTGCCGCTGAAGGCCGCCGCGTTGAACCTGCTGTCGATCGGTGGCGCGTACGGCGTCGTCGTCGCCGTGTTCCAGTGGGGGTGGTTCGGGAGCGTGTTCGGCCTGGAGGAGACCTACCAGATCGCCTCTCCGCTGCCGACGATCTTCTTCGCGGTGCTCTTCGGCCTGTCCGTCGACTACGAGGTGTTCCTCCTCTCCCGGATCCGCGAGGAGTACGACGCCAGCGGCGACAACGTCGAGTCAGTCGCCCGGGGCCTGGCCGGCACCGGGCGCGTGATCACCTCGGCCGCTCTGATCATGACGGTGGTGTTCCTGGGTTTCGTCGCCGACCCGTCGCCGTTGGTGCGGATGCTGGGCCTCGGGCTGGCGACGGCGATCGTGCTCGACGCGACGATCGTCCGCATGATCCTGGTCCCCGCGATCATGACATTGCTGGGCAGGGCGAACTGGTGGCTGCCCCGCTGGGGTGGCCACCCGGCCCCGCGCCCGCGCGCCGGCGTCGTCGAGCATGGCTGACACAGCCCGGCCCCGGCCTTCGTGTTGTCTCCGAAGGCCGGGGCCGGGGTTTCGCGTCCGGTCAGGTGGCGGGCTTGCAGGGGTCGTATCTCACCGGGCTGGCAGCACGCTCCCGCAGAGTTTGCGGTCCACCACGTCGAACGAGCTACCGGCGTCGTTGACGCGGACGAAGGCCAGACAGTTCTGCGGTTGGCTGCGGCGACCACTGACGTCCGTCGGCTGGATCAGCCCGCCCGCGTCGTAGTCGCGCATTCCGTCGAGCGCCCTGATCACACTCTCCCGGTCGGGGCACTCCCCCGCGGCCGCCACCGCGCGCAGCAGCATGTCCGTCTCGATGTAGGAACGGATCGTGAACTCCTGTTCCGGGTTCCCCACCTGCGGGGCGTGGTGGGCGATCGCGGCCGCGTACTGCTCCGCGGCGGGCCCACCCAGCTCCAGCGGCGTCACATAGCTCATGATCGACACCCCGGCCAGCGCGGGACCGTACCGGCCGAGCAGGTTCGCGTTGTAGCCGGGGACGGAGAGCGTCGCCCGCAGCGTCGCGCCGGCATTGCGCAGGGCGTTGAGAATGCCGGCGAGAACCGGCGGGTCGATGATGCTGACAAGCACGTCGGCGTCGGTGGCGGCGAAGGCCTCGGCGACCCGTTGCGGGCTCTGTGAGGCCTCGGCGAACTGCACGATGCCCGCCGGAACGACACCGGCCGCCCGTAGGCCGAGCGAAATCCGATCGGCATAGATGGCCGTCGACGCGACGTTCTCCGGGATGACGATCAGCGCCCGGGTGCCCCCGTTGTTTCTGAGGTACCGCCCCCAGGTGTCGACGGAACCACTCATGTTGGCGAACACGAACATGTTCTCGTACTGGGACCAGACCGGCTCGGTGCCCGCACCTGTCACCGGGACGCCCCGCTCGGCCAGATAGGCCGCGGAGCCGCTCATCGTGAAGCTGGTCGCGACGAGCCCCGCGATACTGACATCCTCGACGAGCTCGCCGACGACACGGCGGTTCGTCTCCGTCGACATCTGGTCGTCGCGCCATTCGTAGCTGACTTCGCGGCCGTTGATGCCACCCTGTTCGTTGGCCAGACCGACCCGCGCCTCCACCCCGCCGCGCGCCGCGGAGAACGCACCGGCATCCGTGCCCGTGTCGGGGTAGACGAAGCCGATCTTCACCTGGTCCGCGGTGACTCCCGGAGCGACGCAGCTCTCGGCGGCCGGTGCACCGCTGCTCCCCGAACAGGCGGACGTCGTCGCGAGAAGCAGCGGCAGGGTGACCGCCACGGCGCACCGGCCGGCCAGGGCACGCACAGGTCCCCCGCCACGCCGCCGCCGTGTCGCGGCGCCGGCGCCGGCTCGCGATCCATTTCGCATGGACGAATCGCCGCGCATTGATGGCGAGTCTGTTAATCTAAGGTTGTCGTTTTGAACTGGTAGCCTCCCGGACGCTGGTCGGACCTGTGACGACGGCGGGATCTGTGGGGGCGGCAGGATCTGCGGCAACGTGAGTTTCCTCTCGATTCGGGCACGCCGAAGTCGCGCACTCGGCAGCATTCAGCAGACCGAGCCCAGTTCTCCACGCACCCCGGAACGCCGGATTTTACTGATTACCGAATCACCGAATCGACTATCAGAAACAAACGGGACCACACCGGCGCGCGCACCCGGACCGTCACCCTCGGCAAACATGCCCACGGAAACCCCGTCGCCGATCGCCGGATCGCCGGATCGCCGGATCGCCGGATCGCCGGATCGCCGGATCGCCGGGCAGGAAACCCGAAGCATGGGCGACCAAACTCGGCAAATCGGATTATTTGCCGAGTTGCGCGGCATTCGGTCACGCGCCGCGCAGGGTCACCTGCCTGGGCCGGACGGCCAGCCCACACCGAGCCGGGACAGTGCACGCCGCGCGGCCGACTGGCACCTTCGGGTGAACCCGAAGGTGTTGCCGCCCGCCGGATGCCCGACGGCCGGCCGGCGAAGGCGCCTCAGTGCCAGGATCAGCGACGTCCCTCCCGATTCGGCGAAAGGCGGTGAGACGAGCGTGGGCAGACACCGCCGCGTCCAGCCCAGCCCCGGCGCGCGGTTGCGGCAGCCGATCCGCAGGGCGGCCGGGGTGGCCGGCACGACGATCGTGCTCACCGGCACCGTGACGCTGGCCGGAACGGTTGTGACCAGCCCGGCGGCCGTGGCCGCCACGCAGACCCGGGTGATGATCCTGGGTGACTCGATCACCCACCAGACCGCCGGGGACTACACCTGGCGTTACCGGCTCGCCCAGCACCTGAACCTCAGCGCGCCCGGCGCCGTCAACTTCGTCGGGGACCGTATCGACGTCTGGGACAACACCGCCAACACGGCCGGCTCGAACGACTACGTCGACGCCTGGTTCGACCGCGACCACCACGCCGTCTGGGGCGACGCCACCCGGACCGAGCGCGACGCCGTCGAGGGCCTGCTGCGCGCGACCCCCGCCGACGTGCTCATCGTGGCACTCGGCGCGAACGACCTCACCTACTTCTCGACCCCGCAGCAGGCCGCCGACGACATGCTGGCACTGATCAACAACGCGCGCCGGGTGAACCCCGACATCGACGTCGTCGTCGCCCAGGTCCTCGACCGCTCCGACTACGTCGGCGGGCGCGACCTGCAGGCCCAGGCCACCGCCTACAACACCCTGCTCGACCAGCAGGTCGGCAACTGGCAGACCTCGACGTCCAAGGTGGTCGTCGCGCGGGACTACGCCGCCTGGAACCCCTACCAGCACACCTGGGACGGGTCGCATCCGAACCCGACCGGCGACTTCGTGATCGCCAGCGCGGTCGCGAACGCCCTGGCACAGCTCGGGATCGGCACGACGTTCGGCCCGTTGTACGGCACCGTGCCGTGGCCCGGCACCGGCCGCGCGGTCACCGCCGTCGGGAAACCCGGCCAGCACACGCTGACCTGGGCGGCGACGCCCGGCGCGACCGCCTACCTCGTCGAGCAGCGGGTGCTCTCCTACGGTGAGCAGACGTTCTACCGGCTGCCGTACGCGCTGGCCGCGAAGCCCGGGACGAACACGTGGACGACCGGCACCCTGCCGGCCGGGCTGAGGATCGAGTACCGGGTCGTCCCGATCAAGGGCAACATGACCGGCCAGGCCGGCCCCTCCGGCACCGCCATCGCCCAGTAGCAACGCCACCGTCCGACGGCCGCACCGCACCACGCCGCACCGCACCGCGCCGCACCACGCCGCACCGCACCACGTCACGTCGCAGGGCACCCACCCACCCACAGAGCGCGCATTCCATCCAACCCGCAGTGTCCAGATCTGGGCACTGCGCCTCGCGCAAGGGCCAGCGCGGACCGGAACCGGTCAGCAATGAATACGTTCGGTGCGCCTCGCGGCACCCGGGTCCGCGCGCGCGGGTCTCGTACGATGTCACGGCTCGCCAAGCGACGGGTATCAGCCGGGCCGGGTTCGGTCCCGCTCCGAAGACCTTGTGGAGGTGGGCCACCGTGGCACGCGGACCGGTGAGTGCGGATCCGGGCGACGAGCAGCTGTCCGTACGTGGCCCGGCGGCCTCGGCCGCGGGGCTGCCCGCGGTCTCCCACGCGCTGGGGCAGGCCTGGAGCCAGATGGGCGTCCGGCGGACGGTGACCACGCTGCGGCTGCTCAACCAGACGTCCGGCTTCGACTGCCCGGGCTGCGCCTGGCCGGACCCGGACCACGAGCACCGCCACCTGGCCGAGTTCTGCGAGAACGGCGCGAAGGCGGTGGCCGAGGAGGCGACGCTGCGGCGGCTGACGCCGGAGTTCTTCGCCACCCACTCGCTGGCGGATCTCGCCGGCCGGTCGGGTTACTGGCTGGGCCAGCAGGGCCGGCTGACCGAGCCGATGTTCCGGCCGGCCGGTAGCGACCACTACCAGCCGATCGGCTGGGACGAGGCGTTCGGGATCATCGCCGCCGAGCTGACCGGGCTGACGAGCCCGGACGAGGCCGCCTTCTACACCTCCGGTCGGACCAGCAACGAGGCCGCGTTCGCCTACCAGCTGTTCGTCCGCGCGTTCGGGACGAACAACCTGCCGGACTGCTCGAACATGTGCCACGAGTCGTCCGGGGCCGCCCTCGTCGAGACGATCGGGATCGGGAAGGGCAGCGTCACCCTCGACGACCTGGAAAGCGCCGACCTGGTGCTCGTCGTCGGGCAGAACCCCGGGACGAACCATCCGCGGATGCTGACCTCGCTGGAGAAGGTCAAACGGAACGGCGGCAGCATCGTCGCGGTGAACCCGCTGCCGGAGCCGTCGCTGCTGCGCTTCCGCAACCCGCAGCGGCCCACCGGCGTCCTCGGCCGTGGCACCACCCTCGCCGACCAGTTCCTGCAGATCCGGCTGAACGGCGACCTGGCCCTGTTCCAGGCGGTGTCCCGCCGCCTGCTGGACGCGGAGGACGCGAACCCGGGCACCGTGCTCGACCACGACTTCCTCCGCGAGCACACCACCGGTTTCGAGGCCTTCGCGGCGCACCTGCGCACCCTGTCCGACGACGAGGTACGGGCGGCCACGGGCCTGACCGACGCCGAGATCGACGAGCTGACCCGCCGGGTGCTGGCCGCCGACAGGATCGTCGTGTGCTGGGCGATGGGCCTGACCCAGCACGCGAACTCGGTCGCCACCATCCGCGAGGTCGTCAACTTCCTGCTGCTGCGCGGCAACATCGGCCGGCCCGGCGCCGGGGTGTGCCCGGTGCGCGGGCACAGCAACGTGCAGGGCGACCGCACCATGGGCATCTGGGAGAAGATGCCGGACGCCTTCCTCGACGCGCTGGGCACCGAGTTCGCGTTCACCCCGCCCCGCCGGCACGGCTACGACGTCGTCGACACGATCCGCGCGATGCGCGACGGCCGGGTCGGGGTCTTCGTCGGGATGGGCGGCAACTTCGTGGCCGCCGCGCCCGACACCGCCGTCAGCGAGGCGGCGCTGCGCGGCTGCCGGCTCACCGTGCAGATCTCCACCAAGCTCAACCGGTCCCATGTGGTCACCGGCGAGCAGGCCCTCATCCTGCCCACGCTCGGCCGCACCGAGCTGGACGTCCAACCGGCCGGCCCGCAGTTCGTCACGGTCGAGGACTCCATGGGCGAGGTGCACGCCTCCCGCGGCACGCTCATGCCGGCCGGGCCGGCGCTGCGTTCCGAGGTCGCGATCGTCTGTGGGCTCGCCGCCGCCACCCTCGGGCCCACCACGCCGGTGGACTGGGCCGGCCTGGCCGCCGACTACCGACGCATCCGTGGCCACATCGCGGCCGTGATCCCCGGGTTCGCCGACTACGAGCGGCGGGTGGCCGAGCCCGGCGGGTTCCGGCTGCCCCACCCGCCGCGGGACGGCCGGCGTTTCCCGACGCCGTCCGGGCGTGCGGTGCTGACGGTGAACGCGCTGGAGGTGCTGCGCCCACCGCCCGGTCACCTGCTGCTGCAGACGATCCGCTCGCACGACCAGTACAACACCACCATCTACGGGCTCGACGACCGCTACCGCGGGGTTCGCCAGGGCCGGCGGGTCGTCTTCGTCCACGCCGACGACCTCACCGCCGCCGGGCTGTCCGACGGAGGCCGGGTGGACATCGTCAGTGTCTGGGCGGACGGCGTCGAACGCCGCGCCGAGGACTTCCGCCTCGTCGCCTACCCCACCGCCCGCGGCTGCGTCGCCGCCTACTTCCCCGAGACCAACGTCCTGGTCCCCCTGGACAGCACCGCGCGGCGCAGCAACACCCCCACCTCGAAATCCCTGGTCGTCCGGCTGGAGCCACGGCAGCCACGGCCGGCTCCTGCCCCGGCGCCGGCGCAGGATCCGGGGGCCTCGTGACCGCGCCCGCCGGCGCCCAGCACGGGGTGCTGCTGCTGTCCTGCCCGGACACGCCGGGCATCGTGCACGCCGTCGCCGAGCTGCTGCTGCACGAGAAGTGCACGATCGTGGCGAGCCACCAGTTCGGCAGCGCCGCCACCCGCACCTTCTACCTGCGGGTCGAGTTCGCCCACATCGACGGTTCCCGGCTCGACCTCGACGAGCTGCGGGCACGGATCGCACCGCTGGGCGCCCGGTTCGGGATGACCTGGCGGCTGGCCGACACCGCGCATCGCACCCGCACGGTCATCATGGTCAGCAGGTTCGCGCACTGCCTCAACGACCTGCTGTTCCGGACGTCGATCGGCGAGCTGAACCTCGACGTCGTCGCGGTCGTGTCCAACCACCCCGATCTCGGCGGCATCGCCCGCCATTTCGACGCCCCGTTCCGGCACCTCCCGGTCACGCCCGCCACCAGGGCCGAGGCGGAGGCCGACCTGCTCGACCTCGTCCGCGCCGAGCAGGTCGACCTGGTCGTGCTGGCCCGCTACATGCAGATCCTCTCCCCGCGCCTGTGCGGGCACCTCGCCGGCCGGGCGATCAACATCCACCATTCGATGCTGCCGAGCTTCAAGGGCGCGAAGCCCTACCACCAGGCCTACGCCCGCGGGGTGAAGTTCATCGGCGCGACCGCCCACTACGTGACCGAGGACCTCGACGAGGGCCCGATCATCGAGCAGGAGCTCATCCGGGTCGACCACACCCTCGACCCGGACCAGCTCGCCGCCCGCGGCCGCGAGGCGGAGACCCGGGCGCTGGCCCGCGCCGTGCGCTGGCACACCGAGAACCGCATCATCCTCAGCGACGGGAAGACCGTCATCCTGCACTGAGCCGTTTCGGCTCGGTGGTCAGGACTCGGAGCTGGTCAGGACTCGGCGTCGGTCAGGACTCGGAGCTGGCCAGCTCGCCCAGCAGGGCACGGGTGCGGGCGGCGTCCGGGCCGGAGAACGCGGCGGCGACGAAGTCGGTGACGCCGGCATCGCCGAACTCCTCGATCCGGGCGCGCACCGACTTCTCGTCACCGATCAGCGCGATGTCCGCCGGGCCGGTGACCCCCTCACGGTCGAGCATGGCCCGGTAGGACGGCAGCGTTCCGTACACCTTGAACTCACGGGCGGCCCGCTCCCGCGCGGCTTCGGTGTCGTCGGTGACAGCCACCGGCAGCATCGCCACGACCCGGGCCGGTGGCCGCCCGGCCTCGGACGCGGCCGTCTGCAGCGTCGGCACGATGTGGTCACGCACCGTGGACACGCCGGTCATCCACAGCACGGTGCCGTCGACCCGGGCGCCGGCCAGCCGCAGCATCTTCGGCCCGAGTGCCGCGACCAGCACCGGTACCCGGCCCACCCGGGGCGTGGTGAGGCCGGCGACGGCCCGTACCGTCTCGCGCCTGACGTCGACCGGCTCGCCGTCGAGCAGCGGCAGCAGCGCGTCCAGATAGTCGGAGAGGTGCCGCAGCGGGCGGTCGAAGCTGTAGCCGAGCATGTCCTCGATGACGATCCGGTGCGACAGCCCGATGCCCAGGGTGAGTCGCCCGCCCACCGCGAGTGCCGTGGTCAGCGTCTGCTGCGCGAGCGCCACCGGATGGCGCGGGAACGTCGGCACGACCGCCGTGCCGACCTCGATGCCGGGTACCTGGCTGCCGGCGACCGCCAGGGCGGTCAGTGCGTCCAGCCCGAAGATGTTCGACAACCACGCGGACTGCATACCGTTCGCCGCCGCGTCGGCGAGCTCGTCGCGCAGCCGCGTGAGCGCGCCCGGTCCGCGGGAATCCGTGAGGGTGATACCGATACGCATGATGACTCCGTCCGTCGCCGATCGTCTCGCCGTCGTGTCCGTGCCGGTTCCAGTTCCGTTCCCGATCGTCTCGCCACCCGCAGCACACAGCACACCAGCCACCCAAGATGCCGCGATAACCGCCGCCGACGCACCACTATGAGCCTTTTCAATCTTGGTTTGTCTGATTCTCCCGGCGGTTAAGGGTCACCAATTGACGAATTGAACGGGAACCGGCTCGGGCCGTTCCATCATCTGGCGACGGCAATAGTTGGTCGGGCGGCGGGCGGAGGGATGCCGTAAATAGAGAAGTCCCCGGTAGATCACAGGGTTCCTACTCCACTGTGCCCTTGACCGAGGACTTCCGTTGCTAACCTACCCCGGTGTCGTCGACCTGCCCGAGTCGACCCTGACCTTCCTCACGGGACTGCTGGCCGAGGACCGCGCCCAGCGCCGGACCTGGCGCAAGCTGCCCCCACGCGAGCAGGCACTCCTGGTGCTCGCCCACCTCCGCAAGGGTGAACGCTACGAGCACCTCGCCGAGGGCTTCCAGGTCAGCGTCGGCACCGTCCACAACTACATCCGCGAGGCCGTCGGCCTGCTCGCCACCCACGGCCGGACCCTGCTCGCCGCGGTCTGGACCTTCGCGTGGACCCAGAGCAACTTCCTCATCCTCGACGGCACCGTCGTGCGTACCAACCGTGTCCGTGCGCACAACAAGCTGTACTACTCGGGCAAGCACAAGTACCACGGCATCAACCTGCAGGGCCTCACCGACCCCTACGGTCGGCTGCTCTGGATCTCCGAAGGACTTCCCGGCTCCGTCCACGACCTCACCGCGGCCCGGATGCACGACGTCCTCCATCTGATCGACCGCTCGGGGCTCTACCTCTACGCGGACAAGGGCTACGTCGGCGGCGAGGGTGACCGCCTCCTCGTCCCGGTCAAGAAACCCAAGAACAGGGAACTCCCCGACCGCGACAAAGAGACCAACTGGACCCACGCCACCACCCGCTCGCAAGGCGAACGAGGATTCGCGGTCCTCAAGAACTGGCACATATTCGACCGTTTCCGCGGCTGCCCACGCCGCGTCGGCATCTTCGCCCAGGCCGTCCTCGTCCTCTCCAGTGAGGGCCTTTAGGAAAATCGACTTTGAAAAGGCTCTATGTACACGGTGCGCCCACATCGCTCCACAGGAGGCGCGCCCGGGGGCAGTTCACCCAAAGTATGATCCGGACGTCAGCGCGGGGTACGCCGTGATACCGAAAACGGCTTTCCACACAAAGCAATCGCGGGCGGAGACGGGGGGATTGTCGATGTTCCATGGACGCACCGGCGACGAGCTGCCCGCCGACGACCTGGGCGCTGACGACCTGGGCGCGCTCACCAGGACAATGGCCGACATCGAGTATCTCGCGCGCAGCGGTTCCGCGCTCGCGGCACAGGCCGAGGGCCAGTTCGTCGCCGCACCCGGTCTGGTCGAGCTCGCCGACACCGAGTGCCTCGACGGCCCGTCCGGCCTGCGGCCCTGGCTGGATGACCTGCGGGCCGCGCGAGAGGCCGGCCGCGACGAGAGGGACGTCGCCGCCGGCATCGCCGCCTGGCGGCTGCGGGCCGAGAGCACTCGCGAGATCGTGCAGACCATGGTCGACACCAACGACAGGGTCATCCGGGAGTCGACCGCGCTCATGAGCGAGCTGCGCCACCGCCTGGAGGGCTTCCAGGTCAAGGCGGGCCAGCTCGGCGTCGCCGAGGAACCGGAGCTGTTCCGGCTGCATGCCGCGGCGCAGGAGGCACTGGGTCGGCCACCGGTCGACCTGGGCCCGGCTGCCCGGCTGGTCGCGGAGTACGTCGCGGCCGTGAACCGGCACGGCCCGGACGCACCGGATGCGCCCGCCGGTCCCGGGGCGCGCTGATGCCCGACGCGCCCGCGACACTGCGCCATCCGCGCTGCCCGGTCTGCGGCACCACGCGCCAGCAGGAGGAGCCGTTCTGCCTCGGCTGCCGGTTCGAGTTCGCCACCGGCAACCCGCCCCGGCCCCCGCGCCCGCCGCAGCCGCCCCGGCTGGTTCCTTTCCGCAGAAGGCGCTGGGAGCTGCACATCGAGGCCGATCGCGGGTACTACGACTCGCTCAGGCAGGATCCGGTCTTTCCCACTCCCCCGCCACCGATCCACATCGCGCCGCTGCGGGCCGCGGTCGTCGTGCTGGGCTCGCGCCCGTCATCGCGTTTTCGCACCCAGGGGGTCGATCTCGTGAAGCCCCCGCCGGACCCGGGCATGTCGGCGTCCCACGCACAGCTCGACCTCCAGTACGACGGGCGGTACCTGCTGCATGACCTCGGCTCTCTCAACGGCATCCGGCTGCAGCCCGGCCACCCGAGGCTGGGCCGGGAGGAGTCCGTCTGGCTGCGCGACGGTGACCAGTTCTTCCTCGGTTCCTGGACCAGGGTGACCGTCCGCCACAGCTGGGATCCGCCGGCCCCGCCGAGCCCGGAGGGCAGCGAACGCCCCACCCGCGCCTGACACCGCGCGAGCCGCCGCGCCCTGGGTGGTTCAGGAAGGACCTCCTCTGCTATGACTCTCCGCACCAGGTCGAAACGATTTCGGGGGTTGGCGATGTCCGGGGGACCTCGGCCATGAGCAACGAGCCATCCGGCGTCGCCTGCGTCCGGCCGCGCTGCAACGGCAAGGGGATCATCGGGCCGCGTGGGCGTTGCACCGTCTGCGGGCACCCGCCGGAGCGGCAGCGCGAAACCAGAGGCGACCGGCCACCGCCCCACGATCGGTGGGAAGCCCCGATCGACCGGACCCGGCCGCCGTCGGTGGCGAACGACTCGGCCTCCGGCCCACCGCCGGTCATCTCGGACGAACGGGTTCCGCCGGATGACTGGCGATGCGAGGGATGCGGCCACAGTCTCGGCGCCGCCGCGGTCGCCGACGGCCGCTGCCCCGGCTGCGGGCATCCCCTTTCCCCGGCTCCGACGACACTGGCGCTGCGCACCGACGACCTCGTGGAGGGCCGTTATCGGATCCTCGGCCGGATGGCCCGCGGCGGCCAGGGCTGGATCTACGCGGCGAAGGACGAGCGGTCCGGTATCTGGGTGGTCCTCAAGGGCCTGCTCGACACCGGGGACACCCAGGCGCGAATAGCCGCGGAACGCGAGCGCGTGTTCCTCACCGCCGTGGAGCACCCCGACATCGTCCGTATCCGCGATTTCGTCACGCACAACGGCGCGGAATACATCGTGATGGACTACGTCCGCGGCGATTCCCTGGAGAAAATGCGACGGGACCAGAACGGCCGGCTGGACCCGGCCGACGCGACACGTCACGTGCAGCAGCTGTTACCCGCGCTGCGCTACCTGCATGAACGCGGCCTGGTCTACTGCGACCTGAAACCCGAGAACGTCATGGTCAGGTCGGACGCCATCACGCTGATCGACCTGGGCGGAGCACGCCGGGCCGACGACCTGGTCTCGCCCTATCTGAGCACGCCGGGCTTCCGCGCACCCGAGATCGACGACGCACACGCCTCGGGCGGCACCGGTTCCGCGCCGCGGGCGTACCCGTCGGTCGCCTCGGACATCTACGCCGTCGGGCGGACCCTCGCCGTTCTTCTCCTCGGCACGGGCTGGGGCCTGACCGGCGAGCATCGGCACAGCCTCCCGGCCCGCGACGAGCACCAGGTGTTCCGCGACCACGAGTCGCTGCACCGGCTGCTGCTGCGAGCCACCGAGCAGGATCCGGCCGCCCGGTTCACCGACATCGCCGAGCTGGAGCACGAGGTGCTCGGCGTCACCCACGAGATCCTCGCCAGGCAGGGCTCCCGGCGGAAGATCGATCGCGCCCTGCCGCCGCCGCTGAGCCGCCGGTTCACCCCGATGCCCTACCTGACCGGCGAGGATGACGACCCCCCACCGGACGCCATCCTCCCCAGCCCGCAGGTCGATCCGGATGACCCGGCCGCCGCGGCGCTCGCCGCGATCCCGGCCGACGGTGATCCGTCCACCATCGCCCGGATGCTGGCGGAGCTCACGCCGATGACGGCGGAGGTACAGCTGCGGCGGGTGCGTTTCGAGCTCGACGCCGGTCGGCCGGGCAAGGCCCGCGACCTGCTCGAGGAGGTCGCCCGGGACGGTGGCGCCCGGGGCGGCCTGAACGACCCGTCGCGGCCGGCCGGCTGGCGGGTGGACTGGTACCGAGGTCTGGTGGCCCTCGCCGAGGGGAAGCCCGCGGACGCCGCGGAACCGTTCGACCGGGTCTTCTCCGCTGTTCCCGGGGAGCTCGCGCCCCGGCTGGCGCTGGCCGTCACCTACGAACGTGCCGGCGACCACGACCGCGCGGCCGAGTACTACGACGTCGTCTCCGTCGCGGATCGGTCGGCGATCGGTGCCGCCTTCGGGCTGGCCCGCTGCCGGTCGAAGCCCACCGACCGGATCGCCGCGTACGCCCGGGTGCCGGAGACGTCGCGTTTCCATCCCGAGGCCCGCGCCCGCATGGTCGAGTCACTCGTCACCTCGCTCACCGCCGAGCTGGACACCTCGACCCCACGCGACCGGTCGATGGAGCTGGCGGAGGAACGCCTGGACCGGGCCTGCCGGCTGCTCCGCAACGGCGAGCGGGAGATGACCGCGCCCCGGCGGCTCGGCCTGCGGCTGAGGATCTTCCGAGTCGCGAGTGCCCTGCTGGCCGCGGGCGCCCTCCCGGCGACGGGCACCGTTCTCGGCCACCCCTGTGATCCGGACAGTCTGCGCCTGGCGGTGGAGAAGACGCTGCTGGAGCTGGCCAGCCACACCGAGGACCGCCGCACCCGGGTTCGGCTCGTCGACGAGGCGAACCGGATCCGCCGCTGGACCTGGTACTGAGACCTGCGCGGTGCGCAGACCTGCACGCAAGGAAGGACCAACTTGATCACCTTCGAGGTCGCCGTCGCCCAGAACCAGTTCCTGCCGTCGGGTGAGACCGAGATCGACGCCATCGTGACCGTGCGGGCCCGCACGGACGGGGCCGCGGCCATCCCAGGGCAGCGGGCCATCGTGCTGATCATCGACGTCTCGAGCTCCATGGGAGCCGTGCCCGACCGGCAGATCGCCGCGAAGGCGGCGGCCCGGGCGGCGGTCGAGGCCCTCCCCGCCGGCACCCTCTTCGCCGTCATCGCGGGCAATCACCAGGCCGAGGCCGTCTTCCCGCCCACCGGCCTGGCCAGGGCCGACCCGGAGACCCGCGAGGCGGCGAGGTCGGCCATCCGCCGGCTCAGGTCCCAGGGCGGGACGGCGATGGACACCTGGCTGACCCGGGCCCGGGAGGTGTTCGACCAGCACCCGGAAGCGACGATCCGGCAGGCGGTCCTGCTCACCGACGGCTACAACGAGTCCCCCCGGGAGGAGCTCGAGGCGACGGTCAGCCACAGCGAAGGTCATTTCCGCTGCGACTGCCGGGGCATCGGAGTCGACTGGAAGGCCGAGGACCTGCTGTTGATCTCCGATCGGCTCCAGGGCACGTCCCTGGACACGCCCACCGGCGGCGACCTGCAGCGCGACTTCCGCGACCTGGTCACGGCGGCGGCGGACCGGGCGGCCAGCGCGGTACGGCTGCAGGTCTGGGTTCCCCTCGGCGCCCACATCCGGTACGTCAAGCAGGTCGCACCGACCATCCAGGCCCTGACCGGGGTGCCGGATCCCGACGACCCCCAGACGTTCGACTTCCCCATCGGCGACTGGGGCAACGAGCAGCGGGACTACCAGATCGGCATCGGCGGCCTGCAGGACCCGGGCGATGACGACGGCGGCGGCGACGCAAGCCTGGCCGGATGCGTCACGATCGTCCACGTCGGGCCGAGGTCCGGCGGTACGAGCGCCACGGCCACGAACACGGCCACGGACACCAGTGGCGAGATCTTCGCGCTGTGGACCGAGGACGCCGCCAGCTACTCGGTGGTGAACCGGGAGGTTGCCAGGTACGCGGGGCTGGTGGGGTACGGCGAGGCCGTTCGCCGCGGAGTCGCCGCGTACAGCGAGCACGACCTGGCGCTGGCCGCCGAGCACCTCGGCCGCGCGGTCCAGCTCGCGTACGAGGCGGGCGAGCAGAAGAGGATCGAGCAGCTGGAACGTGGGCTGCTCACCGTCATCGACGCCGCCGCCGGCAGGGTGCGGATCCGCGAGGACGTGAGCGCGCACAACCTCAACATCAACGAGCTGCGTTCGCGCTGGACCGTACCCATCGGCTGAACACCCGTCGACTGACGGCCACGCACAGGCGGGAAGGTCACCCCTCCGGCCAGGCGGGGTTCTGGGCCAGCGGGGTGACGATCTCTTCCGTGGGCTTCAACCAGGTCTGGTAGCTCGCCGTCCACGCCCCGCTGGTCATCATGTCCCGCAGGACGCCGTTGACGAACCGGACGAACTCCTCATCGCGCAACTTGTTCGCGTTCCGGTCATCGAGATGGCTGCGATGCAGCGCGACGCCGTAAGGCTCGGCCAGGTCGTCGCCCGCGGCGGTGACGCCGCCGGGGGGCAGATCCACATACTGGTCCCGTGCCTTCATTCCGGCGAGGATGATGTCGTCGGTCGCGACCCCGTCCGCCTCGCCCTGCTGCACCGCGACGAGGCAGTCGGCGGCGCGGGGGCGCAGGGTGATTGTCAGCGGCGGGTCGCCCGGGGCCAACGCACTGCGGGCCGCGTCCTCGAGCTTCTGCACAGAGGTCGCGCCCTCGGTCGAGCAGACCGTGTAGCCCGCGAAGTCGCGAAGCGTCGTGAAGCCAGCCTTCGCGGGAACCAGCAGGGCGAAGCGCGACTCGAAGTACACCCCGGAGAACAGGATGTTCTCCTTTTCCTTCCGTTCGCAGGTGATCGTGTAGGTCGCGACGACGATATCCACGCCTGAGTTCGGGTCCGCCAGGAGCCCGGCACGGTCCTTCGTCGTCACCGCGCGGAACCGGATCTTGCTTTTTCCCCCGCTACCGAACAGGGCGGTGGCGATGGCGCCGGCGATGTCGACGTCGAAGCCCTCCAGCGTGGGCTCCGTCCAGTTCATCGAGCCCGCGGGCGGAGCGTCGGTGACGATCGCGACGGTCAGGTCGCCCTTTCGCCAGATATCGTCCATGATCGAGCCGGGGCGGAAGGCTCCGGGCGAGGGCATCGACGCCGGCGGAGCCGGGCTCCAGCGAACGGGGTGCCCGTCCGCGCAGGGTTTCGCCGCGCCGGATCCGCCGCTGCCCGTGCCCGTGCCCGTGCCCGTAACCGTGATATCGGCTGTCCTGGTGGTGGTGGCGGCGGGCCGTGGCTCAATCGCCGCCGGGAATCTCGCACCGGTCGTCCCGCAGGCACCGAGCACGGCGGCGGCCACGACGACCACCAGCGCGGACACCCACCGACGGCGGGAGCGACCGCCACCACGTGCCCATCGGCCCCGGGGTGGAGCCGGGGCAGGGGTCGGAGCGCCAGTGGTGTTCACCGCTGGAACCGGTAGGTCTGCAGGCGGTGCCGCATCCCCATGTGGACGAGGATCGCCGCGAGGAACAGCATGCAGCCGGCGGCCCAGCCCAGGGCCGTCGGCACCGGCGATTTGGCGGCAGCCATATGCGCCTGGAATCTCCCGGTGCTGGCGCTGACCGCGGTCTCGAAACTGTTGTCGAGATCCGCGAAGGCCGTCGCGCCCTCGCCGACGGTCAGCCGCGCCGCTCTCAGGAACTCCGTGCCGGTTCCGGAGAGAGCTCTGGTGACCTCATCATGATTCCGCTGCCAGCGCGCGATGTTGCTCCTGATCTGGCTGACGGTCTCCGCCGGCAACTCCTCGACGGTCATGGCCTCGCTGAGGTCGGCGAGCGAGTTGTCCCAGTCGTCTTCGGAATCATCGTTGACGCCCAGCGACAGCACCGCCAGATTCTCGTCGGCGCGGGCCTGCGAGGCGAAGACCCGTGCCTGCGACAGTGTCGTCATCGGGACGTACCCTTCGTTCACACTGCTGCTCGCCCTGGATTCCTGGAGCAGAGCACTGGCACCGAACAGGCTGGCCGCCGCCAGCACACACCCGGTCGCGGCTACCAGCCGGATCTCGAAAACCCGGCGGCTGCGTCGGGAGTAATAGACCTGCAGCCCAAGCAGCACCGTCCCGCCGCCGGCGACCAACACGACGAGAAGCAGGTCGACACGGCCGTCGGTCGCGGTGCGGAAGTCCGCGTCGACCTCGTTCCCCGCGATCCCGATCAGGCTGTCGACCCGCGGGATGATCTCCTGCCGAGCCAGGTCGGAGGCCCTGCGGAGATACGCCTCCGCGGTCGAGCTTCCCGTCCGTACGTAGGCCTGGGCGGTGTTCACCAGGCCTACGTACTGTGGGATCAGCTCGCCCAGCGTTTTCAGCAGGGTGTCGGCGCACTCCCCCCTGACCGACGGGCCGCCGGTGGGGCAGCCCTCGACACCGAGCTGCCGCATCTCAACCACGCCAGCCGCGGCCGCCGTGATGTCACCGTTGGTCGTGGAACGGTCGGCCGCGGTGCCGTACGCGGCCCGTTTCTCCTCTGGCGTGTCGTGAACGGGGTCCGTCTGCGCCACGTGCGCGAACACCGACGCGGCCGCGGCCGCGTCGGCGCTCGACACCTTGCTGCGGACGAGCTGGGCCTCGATGACGACCTCACCGGCCCGGTTCCTGGCGTCGGCCAGCGCGTCGCCGCGCACGGACGCCGCGAAGATCATCGCGGTCCCGGCGACGAGCAGCCAGCCGACGACGAAAAGGGCGGTTCCGCGGAGCCGGATCGGTGTGTCGGCTCGGCTCCACCGGGAGACCACAGGGCTGGCCGCCGCCCCGGCGAGTGCCACGCGCTGCACAGAACTGGCCACAATCCGGGAATATATTCTCCGCGATGCGTCTGGTCCGCACCGCCACCGAAATAGGCCGTGTTCGCAGACATCTGTCCGCTGGATGCCGTCCTGACAACGGCCAGGAGAGCCTGCGAAGATTTCGGTGATCCGCGCAGTCGGCGGTGTTCCCCTCCGGGACCCGTGGTACGTCTGGCATATCCCTGGCTGGAGATCGCGGATCGCCAGTGTGACGACGGAGGAACGATCATGTGGCCGACGGGCCGGTGGGCAGCGCGGCGGGCCGGGCGGCGGCGCGGTCACGGTGGTGTGCGGTGATCTACGACCGGGAGCAGGTCGCCCGAGCGCTGCCGGACTACGTCCTCGGTGAGCATCTCGGCTCGGGAACGTTCGGGGCCGTGCTGGCCGCGCAGCACCGCGAGATGGACCGGCCGGTGGCGGTCAAGGTGCTGCCGGCCAAGACCCTGCGCGGCAACACCACCGACGAGGCCAAGCTGCTCGGTCAGCTCGACCATCCTCATGTGGTGCGGGTCCACGACGCGAGGCGGACCGACGACCTGTGCCTCGTGGTGATGGAGCTGCTGCCCGGCGGCACGCTGACCCAGCGACAGGTCGGCTTCGGGCCGACGCAGGTCTGCGCGGTCGGCCTCGCGGTGGCCGCGGCGCTGGCCTACATCCACCGGCCGGGCGGCCAGGCCCAGGGCCTGCTGCACCGCGACATCAAGCCCGACAACATCCTGTTCGCCGCGGACGGAACGCCGAAGGTCGGCGACTTCGGGATCGCGAAGCTCTTCGACGGATCGGGCGCCGCGGCCAGCGGGCTCGCCGGCACCCCGGCGTACATGGCGCCCGAGCAGTTCAACGGCGACCGACTGAGCCCGGCGACCGACCTGTACGCGCTGGCCACCGTGCTCTACCAGGCGCTCGCGGGCCGCGCCCCCTACGACGGGTCAAAGGAGTGGGGCCTGCTGCGCTATCAGAAGCGCAAGGACCCCCCACCGCCGCTGGACGACGTGCCCGCCCCCGTCGCCACGGTGATCATGCGGACGCTGGCGAGGTCCCCGGCCGACCGCTACGCCAGCGCCGCCGAGTTCTCCCTGGCCCTCGCCCGGGCCGGAGCCGAGGCCTTCGGCCCGGGCTGGCTCACCCGTGTCGGGCACCCGCTGCACCTCGACGACGCCGTCCGGGCCACCGCCGGATCCGGCGTCCCCGGCGGAACGGCCACGGACACCGCCGGCCAGCGGACCATCGTCACGCACGGCGGGCCGCGACGGCACCCCGAGCCCCGCGGCCCCCGCACCAGCCAGCCCGGCGGCACCCGCACCAGCCAGCAGCGGACCCGGCACGACGACCATCCGGAAGTCCTCGCCGCGGCGCACAGCGACGCCAGCGAGCTGAGCGACGTCGGCGACCACGAGGCCGCCCGCACCCTCGACGAGGACACGCTCGCCCGGCGCCTGCGCGTCCTCGGACCCGACCATCGCGACACCCTCGCCACGGCCCACAACCTCGCCGCCGACCTCGCCGCGCTCGGCGACCATCGCGGTGCCCGCGACCTCTACCTGGACACCTTCGCCCGGCGCCGCGCCATCCTCGGCCCCGCCGATGCCGGGACCCTCACCACGGCCTTCAACCTCGCGGTCGTGCTGAGCGCCCTCGACGAGCACGAGCACGCCCGCGATCTCGGCGAGGAAACCCTCAGGCTGCGGCGCGGCACGCTCGGCCCCGACCACGCCGACACCCTCGCCGCGGCCTTCAACCTCGCCGTCTACCTGGGCCGGCTCGGCCGCTACCAGGAGGCCCGCACGATCGGCGAGAACGTCTGGGCCGACCGCTGCCGGCTCCTCGGCGCCGGCCACCCCGACGTTCTGCGCACCGCGGCGGCGCTGCAGTGGTGGATCCACCAGGACCAGGCCGCCGCGCCAGAGCAGGCCGCCGCGCCTGCTCCGTGAGCTGATCGGGCCTCGCGCCGCCGCCACCGCCCGATCGGCGGCCACCCGACGCCGGCCGCACGGTCAGCGACAGCCCGGCCAGCGGCCGCCCGGTCAGCGTCGGAGCAGGCCGGCTTCCTGGATGGCGGAGGCGACGAGCTGGCCGTCCCGGGTGAAGAAGGTGCCCCGGGAAAGCCCGCGCGCGCCGCCGACACTGGGGCTGTCCTGCGCGAACAGCAGCCAGTCGTCGGCGCGGAAGGGCCGGTGGAACCACATCGCGTGGTCGAGGGAGACCACGTCGAGGCGGCCCGGCCCGGCGCCGTAGGGCAGGCTCGCGGTGCTCGCCAGGGTCAGGTCGGACAGGTAGGTCAGCGCGCAGGCATGCAGCAGCGGGTCGTCCGGCAGCGGCTGGTCGACCCGTACCCAGACGTTCTGGCGCGGCATCCCGTCGGCAGCCGTGAGCGCGGGATCGAACGCCGGCCGGTGCGCGGCGCCCTCGGCGCCGCTCGGGATCGAACGGACGTCGATCAGCAGGAACGGCCGGTACTCGGGGGCCTCGTCGATCGGCCCCCACCAGCGGCGCAGCGTCTCCGGCAACGGGACGTCCGGTGCCTTCAGCTGGTGCTCCTCGGCGGTGTCACGCGGCCGTTGGAACGACGCCGACATCGAGAAGATGGTCTCGCCGTTCTGGACCGCGCTCACGCGGCGGGTGGAGAACGACCGGCCGTCCCGGATGCGTTCGACGAGGTACAGGATCGGCGCATCGGTGCGCCCCGGCCGCAGGAAATAGCCGTGCAGGGAGTGCATCCACCGGTCGGGCTCCACCGTCCGGCCCGCGGCGATCTGGGCCTGCGCCGCGACCTGCCCGCCGAAGGCGCGCATCGGTGCGCCGTCATGGCATGAGCCACGGAAGATGTCGCGATCGATGGTCTCCAGCGACAGCAGGTCCGCGAACTCGGGCCGCTGCGCGGTCACCGCCACCCGCCCGCCGGCACCAGAGTGGGCAACGCCTGCACGGCTACCAGCCGAAACGAAAGGATCAGGGCCACGGTTGGAGGCTACGCCGTACCCACCGCGGCCCGCTCATCCCAGCTCGCCGCGGCCCGCGCAGCCGGATCGCCGCGGCCCGCTGATCGCAACGCGCCGCGGCTCAGCCCAGCTCGCCACCGACTCCGGCGCCCGGCGTGACCAGCCCGGTCTCGTAGGCGACGACAACCGCCTGCGCGCGGTCCCGAAGCCCGAGCTTGGCCATGATCCGCGCGACGTGGGTCTTCACCGTCGCCTCGCTCAGGCTCAGTCGCGCCGCGAGCTCCGCGTTGCTCAGACCGGATGCCAGCAGCTGGAGCACCTCGAGCTCCCGCGGGGTCAGGGTGGAGAGGTCACGGTGCAGGGCGGTGCCGCGGTCGGCGCGGGCGAACCGTTCGACGAGGCGCCGGGTGATCGCCGGCGCCAGCAGCGCATCCCCGAGCCGGACCAGTCGCACCGCCCCGACAAGCTGCTCCGGGCTGACGTCCTTGAGCAGGAATCCGCTGGCGCCGGCGGCCAGCGCCGCGTAGACGTACCGGTCGAGGTCGAACGTCGTCAGGATGATCACCCGAGGCGCGCCGGTCGCCGCGGCACCGCCGAGGATGCGCCGGGTGGCCTCCAGCCCGTCCATCTCGGGCATGCGGATGTCCATGAGCACGACGTCCGGGCAGGTCCGTCGCACCGCCTCCACCGCCTGGACGCCGTTGGCAGCCTCGGCGACGACCTCGATTCCGTCGGCGGCCAGGATCATCCCGAAACCGGCGCGCACCAGCGCCTGATCGTCGACGATCACCACCCGCAGCGGCGGCGACGCTGCCTCTGCGGCTGCCGCTACCCCTACCCCTGCCGCTGCCTCTGCCGCGCCGGTCACGGTGCCGCTTCCGTCCTGACAAACACCGACCTCATACCTGACGAGGGTGTCACGGCGCGGGCACCGGGATGACGGCGGTGACACGGTACCCACCGGTGGGCCGCTCCCCGGCCTCCAGCGTGCCGCCGTACACGGCGAGCCGCTCCCGCAGGCCGATCAGCCCCGCACCGCTGCCGGCGGACGCCGCCGCGGTGGGCGTGCCACCCGAGTCGGTGACGTCGATCCGGAGCCGGTCGGGCTCGTACCCGAGGCGAACCTGGATGCGTGCCCCGGCGGCATGCTTCATGGTGTTCGTCATGGCCTCCTGCACCACCCGGTAGGCCGTCAGGTCCGCCCCGGTGGACAGCGCCGACGGCGTCCCTTCGGTGCGCACCTCGACCGCGACGCCGGCGTCACCGACCCGGGCGACGAGCCCGCCGAGCTGGCCGAGACCCGGCTGCGGCTCCAGCCCGGCCTCGGCCCGATCCGCCGGTTCCGCCATCGCCGCCGCCGCGGTCGTCTCCGCCGTCGTCTCCGCCAGCGGCATCGTCATCGTCAGCAGGCCCATCACGTGCCGCAGCTCCGACATCGCGGCCCGCCCACCCGCCTCCACCGAGAGCAGCGCCTCGCGAGCCCGGTCGGGGGCGAGGTCGAGCACCTTGCGGGCGGCCCCGGCCTGGATGACCATCACGCTGACGTTGTGCGTGACCACGTCGTGCAGCTCCCGGGCGATCCGGGCCCGCTCCTGGTCGACCGCGCGCCGGCTCGCCGTGGCCTGCTCGGCCTCGAGGCGCCGGATCCGCTGCGTCTGCCCGTGGATGGCGTTAGCCGCCAGCCCGATCGGGATCAGCAGCAGGAACGGCAGGTAGGCGGAGGAGATCTCCGGCACGTTGTGCTCGTGGCGCACGGCGACCACCGCCGCGCCGACCAGGACGCACGCGACCGCGGCTCGTCGGTGCGGGCTGTACATCGCCGCGCTGTAGGCCGCGATGAGGACCGAGATGAAGGTGAACACGGTCGTGTCGTCGCCGGTGGCACGCACGTGGACCAGCAGCGCCGGGACGAGCACCGCCGCGTAGGCGGCGAGTGGACGCCACCTGCGGGCGAGCAGCGGCAACGCGCTCAGCCCGGCGAGGACGAGCTGCCAGACCGGGGCACGCCCGGGTACCTGCTGGGCGTACTCGAACGGCCCCACCGGCGCGATCCCCGGCCAGCCCTGCCGGACCAGCGGGTCCGGTGGGTCCGGTGGGTCCGGACGTTCCGGCTGTTCTGGCCGTTCCGGCTGTCCGCGCTGTCCGCGCTGTTCTGGTTGTCCGCGCTGTTCTGGTTGTTCGACCGGGTCAGACGGTTCCACCGGGTTCCGCTGGCCCTGCGCCTGCGAGTGCTCGCCGGCGCCGGTCGACACGGGCACCCGGACGCTGAAATCACCGGACGACTGCCAGGTCGCGATCATCGTCGCCGCCGCGAGCACCACTGCCAGGATCACGTCGGCCGCCCAGGCCCAGGCCGACAGCCCGCCGGCCGGGCCGTCGACGCGGGGCCTGAGCCGCCGCCAGCGGTCACCGAGGCTGGGGCGCGTCACCGGACCAGTGTCGCAAGGCGGAACAGCCGGCACATCAACCTCAGCGGTCAGCCGGCTACATCGACGGCGTACATCCCCAGGATGACCTGCCGGTCGATCAGTCGGAAGCGGTAGCAGACCTCGCCCCCGCGGGCGACGTGCCGAGTCGCGCTCCGGGCCTACCGTCCGCGTTGACCCGACCACGTTGACGCGACTGCGGGCGCCACCGGCCGCCCCGCGGCCCGATGCGCCGGCTCTGTAACCGAGGAGGAACCCCGTCCGTGACCAGCACCGAGCCCCTCACCGAGGAGCCCGCCGCAGGAGCACCACCGGTGATCGAGCTGCGGGAGGTGACCAAGAAGTACGACTCCGGAGCGCCCGCGCTCGCCAGCCTGTCGCTGCGGGTGAGCCCCGGCGAGGCGCTCGCCGTCCTCGGCCCGTCGGGCAGCGGCAAGTCAACCCTGCTCAACCTGATCGCCGGGCTCGACCGGCCGAGTTCGGGCGCCGTCACAGTGGACGGACGCCGGGTCGACCAGATGAGTGAGACGGCGTCGGCGAAGTTCCGCCGTGGCCGCGTCGGCATGGTCTTCCAGTTCTTCAACCTGCTCGACGACCTCACCGTGCTGGACAACGTCCTGCTGCCGGCCCAGCTCGCCGGGGTGCCCCGCGCGCAGGCCCGGGATCGTGCCGTGGGCCTGCTCCGCCACCTGCGCATCGACCGGTACGCGGCGGCCTACCCCGGCCGGTTGTCCGGTGGGCAGCGGCAGCGGGTCGCGGTCGCCCGCGCGCTGGTCAACCGCCCGGCGCTGCTGCTCGCGGACGAGCCGACCGGGGCGCTCGACACCGCCGCGGGCGAGGAGGTGACGGCGCTGCTCGCCGAGCTCAACCGGGAAGGGCTGACCGTCGTGCTCGTCACGCACGACGTCCGGCTCGCCGAGGCGACCGCGACCCGTGTCATCGAGCTGGTGGACGGCGCGATCGTGCGCGACGCCGCGGTGGGCGGTGCCGCAGTGCGCGACACCGCAGTGCGCGACACCGCAGTGCGCGACACCGCAGTGCGCGACACCGCAGTGCGCGACACCGCAGTGCGCGACGCCGCGGTGGGCGCCTGATGGCGGCCGTCGGGCGGGTGGTGCGCTCCGGGGTGGCGCGCCGGCGGGTGCAGACCGCGGTGATGGTGCTGACCGTGGTCACCGCCGTGAGCGCGTCAGTCCTCGCGGCAGGCCTGCTCGTCGCTTCCCGGGCGCCCTTCGACCGCGCGTTCGCCCGGCAGGCCGGGGCGCACCTGACCGCGCGGTTCGACGCCGGTGCCGTCCATACCGACACGCTGGCCGCGACCCGTTCTCTTCCAGGCGTCGCGGCCGCGGCCGGGCCGTTCCGCACGCTGTCCACCCGCCCCACCGCGGTCACCCTGCCCGACGGCGGCAGCCTGAACATTCCGGACGGACAGCTGCCGCTGCTGACGTTGGTCGGCCGCTCGGCGGCGGACGCGACCGGCCAGGTCGACAAGGTGATCCTGGTCGACGGCCGTTGGCCGACCGGGCCGGGTGAGATCGTGCTCGACGCCGGGGCCTCGCTGCCGCCGTTGACAGGACTGAAGCTCACGTTCGCCGATCTGCCGGGTGCTCCGGTTCTCACGGTTGTCGGCCGGGGCCGATCCATGACGCACAGCGCGTCCGGCTGGGTCACGCCGGATCAGCTCACGGCCCTGGCGCAGGCACCGGAGTCGGCGGGTTACCAGATGCTCTACCGGCTCACCGCGGCCGCCACCGAAGCCGAGGTCCAGGCCGGGCGGGACGCGATCAGCGCGGCGCTGCCGGCCGGCACGATGACCGGCTCGCAGTCCTATCTGCCCGTCCGCAGGAGCGCGCTTGCGGACACCACGGTCTACGTCCCGTTCGTCGCCGCCTTCGGGCTGCTGGCGCTCGCGATGTCCGCACTGATCATCGGCATCGTGGTCAGCGGGGCGGTGGGCGCCTCGACCTGGCGGATCGGAGTGCTCAAGGCACTCGGCTTCACGCCCGTCCAGGTCGTGCGGGCCTACGTCGGCCAGGCTCTGGTACCGAGCGCGGTCGGCACGGGACTCGGACTGCTGCTGGGCAACCTCGCGGCGGTCCCGATCCTCCACCAGCAGGCTTCGGCCTACCAGGTGGGGGCGCAGACCATTGCGCCCTGGGTCGACATCGCCGTCGCCGGCTGGGTCCTCCTCCTCGTCGGCCTCGCCGCGCTGCTCGCCTCGGCGCGGGCGGGCCGGCTGCGCGCGATGGACGCGATCGCGGTCGGCCGGGCGCCGCGTGCCGGCCGCGGCCAGCTGGCGCAGCGGTTGACCGGCCGGCTTCCGCTGCCCCGCCCGATCGCCCTCGGACTCGCGGCCCCGTTCGCGCACCCCGCCCGCTCGGCGGTGCTCGCGGCCGCGGTGTGCCTCGGTGTGGTCGGAGCGACGTTCGCCGTCGGCCTCGGCGCCACGCTCACCACGCTCACCGAGGACAACGGCGCGGATGGCCGCGGCGACGTCCTGATCGACATGGGGGGCATGCTGGCCGCGGGTGACGGCGTCGCGGCCGTCGAGACCCGCGGGAAGCCGGGGAACCAGGCGGGCCCGGCCGGCGGGGCGGGCGGCGGCAGCCCGGTCGGCGGCGGCGGTCCGGCACAGGAGCCGGACCCACGGGCGGCGGCAGCGGCGATCTCCGCCGCGCCGGGCACGGAGCGCTTCTACGGAACCGCCGAGACCGAACTGTCCGCGCCGGCGATCGCCGGCCCGCTTCAGGTCACCGCCTACGACGGCGACGCCTCCTGGGCGAGCCTTCCGATGATCTCCGGCAGGTGGTTCGGCGGACCCGGCGAGGCCGTCGTCGACACCCGGTTCCTGCGCGCGGCGAACACCGAGGTCGGAGGAACGGTCACCCTCGACGGCGGCGGGCGCACGGTCACGCTGCGGATCGTCGGCGAGTTCTTCGACCTTCATGCCGACACCATCGATCTGAGGACCGACATGGGCTCGCTCGCGAGCCTCGGGCTCGGCCTGGCCCCGAGCAGGTTCGACGTCGATCTCAGGCCCGGCACGGACGCCGTGCAGTACCTGGCGCGGCTGCGGCCGGACCTCGAGGCCGCCGGCGCGATGGGCCAGACGAACGAACCCGCGCCCGGCAGCACGATCATCATCATGAAATCGCTGATCACGATGCTGACCCTGATGATCGCCGCCGTGGCGGTGCTCGGCGTCCTCGACACGGTCGTGCTGGACGTCCGACGCCGGGTGCGGGACTTCGGCATCCTCAAGGCGCTCGGCATGACGCCGCGCCAGACCATGGTGGTGATCGTGACCTCGGTCGCCGGCATCGGGCTGCTGGCCGGGTTCGTCGGCGTACCCACCGGGATCGCCCTGCACCACTTCGTCGTGCCCAGGATGGGTGCCACCGGCGGCACCAGCGTCCCGGCCCGCTATCTCGACGTCCTGCGGCTGCCGGAACAGCTGGGCCTGCTCGCCGGCGGCCTCGTCATCGCCGTCGCGGGAGCGCTGGCACCCGCCGGGTGGGCGGCGGGAAGCAGGACCGCGACGGCCCTGCGCTCCGAATAGCCCGCGCTCCGAATAACCCTCCGGAGCCCGCCGCCGACGCCTGCCGCGGCTGATCGACCGCGGCTAGTCGCCGGTGGTGGGCTCCGGTGCGCCCCCGAAAATGCTGTTGCAGAACAGCAGGTAGAACTGGTCGGGCTGGGGCACGTACTCAAGCTTCTCCAGCTCGCTCTTGTGGTCGCCCTCGGTCTCCAGGGCGAACGTGCCATAGCCGAGCACCCGGCCGTTGGGATCGAGGGTGTAGGAGAGGTCCGTGATCTTCGACATCGGAATGCTCTGCACCTTGAGGGAAATGATGCCGGACACCTTGACAAACCGCGAGTTCGTGACAAGCAGGATCGTGCAGTACCAGGTGAGCATGCGCCACAGCAACCGCAGGACCGCGGCGAGCGCACCCCACCACAACAGCGTGATCAGGATGCCGCCGCCCCGGCCATGGGCCGCCGCGTAGATGTTGAGTGCCACGACGCCCACGAGGACCGCGACCGTCTCGAGTACCACCCGAGCTAGAACCACCCAGTGCAGTCTAATCCGGACAATTGCCTGCTCATTCGCCGCCAGAAATCGGTAATTACGCACGCAGAGCTCGCCCCCGTCTCCACACTTTGCCACATGATCGCACATTTCGGGCGCCGCTGACCACCCCGAAGGAGATCCGACTCCAAGGACCGCGGGCGAAGCCGGCACATGGCCGGGTCGGCGTGAAACGAATCGCGCTCCGGAACATTCGTCCGAGCTGCCAGCCCGCCATTGGAACCGGCATTGAACCGCGGCCCCGCCGACCCGGCAGCGACAATGTCGGGACAGCGACATTGACATCACCACCGAAGCCGGCGATGATCACTCATCTCCGTCGGCTCGGCGGTTTGGAGTCAGCCACCCGCGGGTAACGGGCCCCCGAGGCCCCACGGTGAGATACCGCGGCCCGGCGGATAGCGCACCCCCACCGCCGGGCGGCCCGGGGGTAGCTCCGCCAGGTGGCTCGACGGTGAATCGAAGGAAAATTTCCGTCGACGAAATCGACAGCTCGAAACCATGGCGAGAACACATTTCCCAACGACGGCAACCCGCGCTCACCGGGGTAGTCGATCTTGGTATTGTTGCCGCGAAAGTGTTCAGCCTGCGGAGTTCGGTGGATGGATCACAGCCGCGAACTCCACTCCAGGGGGAGAGCTCACAGGTGATCGGGATGCCAGGTTTACGGCGCGCCTGACGTACGGCGACACGACCCGATCCCACTTTTCTTTCGAGACCACCAGCCAGGGGGCCTGATGCTCTCCCGCCGTCGGACGCTGTGCGCTGCACTCTCCGCGGTCATCCTCGGCACGGCGAGCCTGCTCGCCGGATGCACGTCGCCCGAGGCAAGCGCGGCCGTCGGCTGCACCGCGCCCGGTGTGACCGACGACCAGATCAGCCTCGGCGTACTGGTCCCGGACTCGGGGCCGGCCGCGGAAGGCTTCACGAACTCGCTGGCCGGGGTCGAGGCCCGCCTCGGCGCGGTGAACGCGGCCGGGGGCGTGAACGGCCGCAAGGTCGTCTACCAGTGGCGCGACGACAAGGGCTCGGCAACCGGAAACGATCTCGGTGCCCGCGAGCTCGTCGAGCGCCAGCAGGTCTTCGGGCTGGTCGAGCTGTCGGTGGCGGCCTCGGCGAGCGCGGCCTACCTGGCCGGCCAGGGAGTTCCCGTGACCGGGCTGGCCAACGAGCCGGTCTGGTCGACGATGCCGAACATGTTCGCCTTCACCTATGTGACCGGCGCGGCCGTCGACACACAGGGACGCTTTGTGAGTTCCCAGGGCGGTACCCGTGCGGTGATCCTGCAGCCCGCACTGTCGGCGGGCATGACCGAGACCGGGCAGAAATACGAGGCCAGTATGAAGGCCGCCGGCGTACGCGTGGTCGACATCGTCAACTTCACCTCGGGTGTGGACACGCCGACCGCGGTTGCCAAAAGAGTCGTCTCGGCAAAGGCCGACACGATTATCAGCCTCATTTCCCCGGAGAATCTCATCGGCGTCCTCAACCTGCTGCGGCAGGCCGGTCGCGCGCCGAAGGTGGTTCTTTCGACCAACGGCTACGGCCGGGAGCTGCTGCAGAACTTCGGGGCGCAGGCGGCGGGAATCACCATGCCGCTGGTTTACCGGCCGTTGGAGCTCGGCGGCCCGGCGACCGAGGCCTACCTCGACGCGATGACGCGGTACGCACCGCAGGTCACCCATCCCGAGAACGACGCCTCGGTACTCGCCTACATCGCCACCGACATCTACCTGGAGGGCCTGCGCCTGGCCGGGGCCTGCCCGAACCGCCAGGGCTTCATCGGGCGGCTGCGCGCGGTGAACAGCTACGACGCCGGCGGCCTGATCAGCCCGATCAGCTTCCGCACCGACGCGCTCCGGCCGACCACGTGCTACTCCTTCGTGCAGGCCAACGCGGCCGGCAACGGGTTCCTGGTGGTCGAGCCGGATCTGTGTGGCAGCGCGATCAGCCCCTGATCAGGGTCACTGATCAGCGCCGTCGACGGACCGGCGGACCGATGTTCACCCAGAACGGATTCGCCGTGGGCTCCTTCCCTGAACCCGGGTTGGGCGCCAGACTTCGTTGTTGTGAGCATCCTCGACGACGCCCTTGAGGGCATGGACCTCGACGTCCGACCGCAGGACGACCTCTTCGGCCATGTGAACGGCAGATGGCTCGTCGAGGCGGAGATCCCTTCGGACCGTTCGAGCTGGGGCCCGTTCGTACAGCTCGCCGACGCCGCCGAACAGCAGGTCCGCGACATCATCGCCGACCTCGCCGCCCAGGACCCCGCCGCCCAGGGCGAGGAGACGCGGAAGATCGCCGACCTCTACAACTCCTTCCTGGACTTCGACGCGGTCCAGGCGCTCGGCCTCGACCCGGTACGTCCGCTGCTGGACGCCGCCGGGGCGCTGCGTGACGTCCAGGGCCTCGCCGCCTTCCTCGGCGGCTTCGAGCGGATCGGCGGCAACGGGCTGTTCGGCTCCTATGTCGACACCGACGACCGCAACTCGGACCGTTACCTGTTCCATCTGCGGCAGGGCGGCCTCGGCCTGCCCGACGAGTCGTACTACCGCGACGACCGGTTCGCCGAGATCCGCGAGAAGTACGCCGCCTACCTGGCCCGCATGTTCGAGCTCGCGCAGCTGCCCGACCACGAGGAGGCCGCGCAGCGGATCCTCGCCCTGGAGACCCTGCTCGCGAAGGGCCACTGGGAGCGGGCCGAGACCCGCGACGTCCAGAAGACGTACAACCTCATGACCACCGCCGAGCTGGCGGCGCTGTGCCCCACCTTCGACTGGGACGCCTACGTCACCGCGCTGGGCGGTCAGCTGACCGGCCCGCACGCCACACTCGCCGAGGCGTGCGTGCGGCAGCCGTCGTTCTTCGAGCACCTGTCGATCGTGCTGAGCGACACTCCGGTCGAGGTCTGGCGCGAGTGGCTGGCGAGCCGGGTGCTGCGCGCGGCCGCACCGTATCTTTCCGAGCCGTTCGTCCAGACGAACTTCGACTTCTACGGCCGCACTCTCAGCGGCGCGCCCGAGCCGCGGGCGCGTTGGAAGCGCGGGGTGTCGTTCGTCGAGACGGCGATCGGTGAGGCCGTCGGCCGGGAGTACGTCGCCCGCCATTTCCCGCCGCAGGCCAAGGCCCAGATGGACAACCTCGTCGCGAACCTGCTCGCGGCCTACCGCGAGTCGATCTCCCGGCTGGACTGGATGACCGAGGAGACCAAGCGGCGCGCCTACGAGAAGCTCGAGACGTTCCGGCCGAAGATCGGCTACCCCGACCGGTTCCGGGACTACTCGGCCCTGCAGGTGCGCCGGGACGACCTGGTCGGCAACGCGCAGGCCGCCGCCGCGTTCGAGACGGACCGGGAGCTCGCCAAGATCGGCTCGCCGGTCGACCGGGACGAGTGGTTCATGCTCCCGCAGACGGTCAACGCCTACTACAACCCGGGCACCAACGAGATCTGCTTCCCGGCCGGCATCCTGCAGAAGCCGTTCTTCAGCCCGGACGCCCACCCGGCCGAGAACTACGGCGGCATCGGCGCGGTCATCGGGCACGAGGTCGGCCACGGCTTCGACGACCAGGGGGCGCAGTACGACGGCGCCGGCAACCTCAACGACTGGTGGACCCCGGCCGACAAGGCCGCCTTCGAGGTGAAGTCCAAGACGCTGGTCGAGCAGTACAACGCGCTCGAGCCGCGCAACCTCCCCGGGGAGAAGGTGAACGGTGCGCTCACCGTGGGTGAGAACATCGGTGACCTCGGTGGCCTGACCATCGCGCACACCGCGTACATCATCGCCACCGGCGGCGAGGCGTCCCGGGACGACCGGCGGCGGCTGTTCATGAACTGGGCCTATGTGTGGCGCACCAAGCGCCGCCTCGAGCTCGAGCGCCAGTACCTCGCCACCGACCCGCACAGCCCGCCGGAGCTGCGGGCCAACATCGTGCGCAACCTCGACGAGTTCCACGAGGTCTTCGGCACCGCCCCCGGCGACGGCCTGTGGCTCGACCCGGACGAGCGGGTCCGCATCTGGTAGCTGGGCGAATCCGGGCCCCGCCACCTCGGCTGGCGTTGCTACCGAACAAGAAGTGAGGATTTTGGTCGTCGCGACGACCAAAATCCTCACTTCTTGCGGATTGCCAGGTGACCCTGCGCCCCTTTTGCCCCTCTTAATGGGATTTGTTGACGCTGCGCGGCGGTACAAGGTCCCCGGTGGGCGGCCGTGCGGCGGGTGGCCCGGTCTCAGCCAGCGGCGTTCGTCCCGTCCGCGCGCAGCACGCCACGGCGGATCAGCTCGCCGATGACCTCCTCGGCCGCCGCGCGGGCGTCGGCGAGGCGGGCCCGCGCCGCCGCCTGAGAGTGACCGGCGACGATGGCGTCGACGACGCGCCGCTGAGCCTCGACGACCTCCTCGGGTGTGCGCCGGTCGCTCTCCCGCGCGGCCCAGGCGAGGAAGCCGCCTACGCCCTGTAGCTCGGCGAGCAGGCGTGGGGTCGCACCCGCATCATGCTGCAGCTGGACGATCTCGGCGACGAGATCCTTCGTACGGGTGCCGGTCACCGCTGCGTCGGCCCGTCCGTCGGCTGACGCACCGTCGGCAGACGCACCGTCGGCAGACGCACCGTCGGCAGACGCACCGTCGGCAGACGTACCGCCAGCGGACGCACTGTCGACAGATGCACTGTCAGCCAGCGCCTGGAGGAGGTCCTGGAGCCGGGCGAGCACCCGCGGGTCGCGGTCCTTCGCGACCCGCGCCGCCGCGACCCCGCTCAGCACGCCCAGGACGTGGAAGTCCGCGCGCAGCGTGCCGGCGTCGAAGTGCGCCACGATCGCCACCCGGTGCATCCGGGTGGCGATCAGCCCGTCCCGCTCGAGCAGCACGAGTGCCTCGCGGACCGGGGTGGGGCTCACCCCGAGCGCCGTGCCGATCCGTTCGACGTCGATCCGGTCGCCGTGCCGGAGACTGCCCGCGAAGATCTCCCGCTGCACGTACTCGACAACCGCGGCGCTTGTTCTGGTGCGCCGCAGCGCGGCTGGGACAACCACCTGACCATCGTGACCACCACGGGTAGCAAACGTCAATTAAGTATCCAAAATTGTAGATTGCCAGCGGTACAGAGTGAACGTACACTCATGTTCGCGTGAGCGCGGCAACGGCCGCACCGACCCAAGGAGGCCCTGAATGGCGGGACTGGCTGGTCTGCGCGTGGTGGACGCCGACGCCCACATGACCGAACGCCATGACCTGTTCACCGAGCGCGCGCCGAAGGGGTACGAGGACCGGGTCCCCCACGTCGAGAAGATCGACGGCATGGACATGTGGGTCATCGAGGGCAAGACCTTCGGCAAGGCAGGCTCGGGCGGCACCGTCGACCACGACGGGAAGAAGCACGCGTTCCGCGACTCGCAGGGCGGCTCGTGGGGCATCAAGGACGTCCACCCGGCTGCTTGGGACCCGAAGACGCGCCTGGCCCTGATGGACGAGCTCGGCATCCAGGCCCAGGTCCTCTACCCGAACGCCATCGGCATCGGCGGCCAGAACCTGCGCAACTCGGTCAAGGACGAGGTACTTCTCCGGCTGTGCGTCGAGCTGTACAACGACGCGATGGCCGAGGTGCAGGCCGAGTCCGGCAACCGGCTGCTCCCCATGCCGATCATGCCGGCATGGGACATCGCGGCCTGCGTCCGCGAGGCCGAGCGCTGCGCCGCGCTGGGCTACCGCGGGGTCAACATGACCGCCGACCCGCAGGACTCCGGCTCCCCCGACCTCGGCCACCCCGACTGGGACCCGTTCTGGGAGGTCTGCGCCGGGCTGAAGCTGCCGGTGCACTTCCACATCGGCGCCAGCCAGACCTCGCTGTCGTACTTCGGCACCACCTACTGGCCCAGCCAGGACAACTACGTGAAACCCGCCATCGGCGGCGCCTCGCTGTTCCAGAACAACTCCCGGGTGCTGCTCAACAGCGCCTACTCCGGCATGTTCGACCGGCACCCCAACCTGAAGATGGTCTCCGTCGAGAGCGGCATCGGCTGGATCCCGTTCATGCTCGAGGCGATGGACTACGAGCTTGCGGAGAACGCCCCCAAGCACGCGGAGAAGCTGAACAAGCTGCCCTCGGAGTACTTCCGCGACAACTGGTACGCCACGTTCTGGTTCGAGACCGGCCGCGGCGACCTGCAGCACCTCATCGACCAGGTCGGCGAGGACACCATCATGTTCGAGACGGACTTCCCGCACCCGACCTGCCTGCACCCGGACCCCATCGGTCTGGTCAGCGAGAAGATTCTGACCCTGCGCCCGGAGACGCAGGAGAAGGTCATGGGCGGAAACGCCGCCAAGCTCTACCGGATCTGACGACTCGTCGACGGATTGGGCGGCTGGGACACCTGGAACGAGCAGTGACCCGGCCGCCCACCCGGCACCCCCAGCACAGATCTGCCCAGCTCAGGGCACCAAAAGATAAACGAACACTAACTTATTGTTATCCTGAGTGAACCGACCAATCGGGCGCACAGGAGCCAAGGAAATGACCGATACGACGACCCCCACCACGGGGGCCATTGACGCGGAGTGGGTCGAACAGCATTTCGATCACCTCTCCCCCGAGCTCGCCCGCGACCTGCATCCCGCGTTAGCGCTGGCTCGCTCAAAGTGCCCGGTCGCCCACAGCGATCAGCACGGAGGATTCTGGGTCGCGAGCGCCTACGAGGACGTTCTGAAGGTCGCCCAGGACTGGCAGACCTTCAGCTCCGAGCTGGGCATCACGGTGCCACGTCAGGGTGAGCAGCGAAAGGTCCTCCCGGTCACGATCGACCCGCCGCTGCAGCGCACCTTCAAGAAACTGATCAACATTCACTTCCGCCCGGCGACCGTCGCCGCCTGGGAATCAGCGACCCGCGATCTCGTGAACCGCCTCATCGACGGATTCATCGAGGCCGGTGAATGCGAGTTCATGGAGGCCTTCGCCCGGCCGCTGCCCGGCATGGCCTTCTTCGACCTGGCCCTGCACGCACCCGCCGAGGACCTCGAGGAGGTCAACCGGCTGGCGACGCTCGCCTCGTCACCGCACCTGCCGGAATCCCGCGAGTCGCACGGAAAGCTGGCCCTCTGGATCAAGGACTTCCTCGAGGAACGGCGGCGGTCCGGCCCGCGCGACGACGTCGTGGACGCGGTGATGAACGCGGAGATCGAGGGCCGGCCGATCACCCTCGAGGAGGCGATCGGCACCATCCACCTGCTCATTCTCGGCGGCCTGGAGACGACCGCGGGCGTGCTCGGCGCCTCGCTGCTGCGCTTCTGCGCGCACCCGGAGATCCCGGCCCTGCTGCGCGAGCAGCCGGAGCTGATCCCCAAGGCGATGGAGGAGCTCCTGCGCCTCGACGGGTCCTTCATCTGCATCGGCCGCACCGCCAGGAACGACACCGAGCTCGGCGGCAGGCAGATCAAGGCAGGTGAGCAGGTGCTCATCTACTGGGCGTCCGCCAACCGGGACGAGGGCGAGTTCACCAACCCCGACGAGTTCGACGTCACCCGGGAACAGAACCGGCACATCGCGTTCGGCGCCGGGCCGCACCGCTGCGCCGGCTCCAACCTCGCCCGGATGAACCTGCGCATCGCGTACGAGGAGATCGTCCGCCGGCTGCATGACATCCGGCTGCAGCCAGGCGCGGACGTCCACTACCACTCGACCTTCAACCGGGCACCGCTGTCGGTGCCGATCACCTTCCGCCCCGGCCCCCGGGTCTTCCCGGCGGACTCGTAGCCACGACGTTGAACAGGTCGGCGGCGGAGGACAGGTCGGACAGGTCGACGATGGCAGCCGGGTCAGCGGAGACAGGGGCTCAGACGGCGGCCGAGGCGGCGGACATCCAGGCCGCGGTCGCCGGGCTCACCGTGCCCGGACTACTCGCGCGGCAGTGCCGGACTCGGCCCGACGAGGCCAGCGTGCACTGGCGGGACGGGGACAGCTGGCGCGCCTGGTCGTGGCGGGAGTACGGCGCGCAGGTCGCCCGGATCGCGGGAGCGCTGGAACGGCTCGGGTTCCGCCGCGGTGACCGGGCGGTGCTCCTGACCCACCCGGGCCCCGAGTTCCACGTGCTGGACTCGGCCGTGCTCCTGCTCGGCGGATGCCCGATCTCGATCTACAACTCGTCGCCGCCCGAGCGGATCCGCCACCTCGTCGCGCACGCGGGCGCGAGCGTCGTCGTCGTGGCGGATCGTGTGCTCCTCGACAGGGTCCTGGCCGTCCGCCATGCGTTACCGGGGCTGCGGCACGTCATCGTGCTGCGCCCCGGCACCGGCGACCCGGCCGACGCCCCGGGCGGCGACCCGGTCGGTGACCTGGGCGGCGGCACGCCGGCCAGCGGCACGCCGACCGAAGGCCCGCCACCCGGTGGCGTGCTGCGTGACAGCGTGCCGCGTGACGGTATGCCGCGTGACGGTATGCCGCGTGACGGTGTGCTGCCCGATGGCGTGCTGAGCTGGACGGACCTGCTCGAAGCCGAGCCGGTGAACCTCGCCGGGCGGGCGGCGCTGGCCCGGCCCGAGGATCTCGCCACCGTCATCTACACCTCCGGCACGACCGGGCTCCCCAAAGGCGTACTGCTCGACCAGCGGGCGGTGCTGTGGCAGTGCGAGAGCTACCGCCGCCGGCTCGACCGAGACCTGACCGGTGCCCGCTGGATCAGCTACCTGCCGCTCGCCCACATCGCCACCCGCTTCTACGCCCAGTACTGCCACGTCTACGCCGGGCTGGAGGATGTCGTCTGCCCCAACCCGGCCGACGTCGCCTCGGTGCTCCCGGACCGGCCGCCACAGCTGTTCTTCGCCCCGCCCTACCTGTGGGAGCGGTTCCTGGGCGAGCTGCGGGCCTGGGTCGGCTCCCTCGGGGACCCGGCGCTGGCGGACCGGTACCGGCGCGCGCTGGAGCTCGGCCAGCGGGTCGCGCTGCTCGGGTTCGCGGGCGAGGCGATCCCCGACGAGCTGGCCGGCGAGCATGCCCGACTGCGACCGGCCGCCCGGGAGCTGCGTGCCCGCCTCGGCCTCGGTGACCTCTGGACGGGCGCGATCGGCGCCGCGCCGGCGAACCCGTCGCTGCTGGCCAGCTGGATCGGCCTGGGCGTGCCGATGTTCGAAGGCTATGGCCTGTCCGAGTCGACCGGCATGCTCACCGTCGACCCGTTCGCGTACCGGCCCGGCACCGTCGGCCGGCCCATGCCGGGTGTCGAAGTACGCCTCGACGACGACGGTGAGCTGCTGTTCCGCTCCGGGGCAGCGTTCCGTGGCTACCTCGACGACCCCGCGCTGACCAGCGCCACGGTCGATCGGGATGGCTGGGTCCGCACCGGCGACCTCGCCTCCCTCGACGATGGCTACGTCGTCCTGCGGGGGCGCAAGAAGGAGCTTCTCATCACGGCCGGCGGGGAGAACGTCTCACCGGTCGCCGTCGAGATGGCGCTCGCCGCGCAGCCGCTCGTCGGGCAGGTCTGCGTCGTCGGCGACGGCCAGCCGGGCCCGGGGGCGCTGGTCATCCTGGACGCGCAGGCCACCGAGCAGTGGGCCACCGAGCGCTGGGCCGCCGAGCACTGGGCCACCGGGCAGGGCGTCGTGGGCCACGACCCGGCCGAGCCGGTTCGGCCGGCCACGCCGGTCGAGCTGGCCGACCTGGCCGACCTGGCCGCGCATCCGGACCTGCTCGCAGAGCTGGCCCGGCAGATCGGCGCGGCGAACGAAACCCTGGTCCGGCCGGAGAAGGTCCGCCGATTCCGCGTGCTGGCGGCCGAATGGCTGCCGGACTCCGACGAGCTCACGCCGACCGCGAAGCTGCGCCGCGCCCAGATAGCGGCCAAGTACGCCGCGGACATCGCCGCGATGTTCGCCGCCCCGCCGAACGTTCCCGCCACCCCCCTACGGCCCGCGGACACTCCCTCTTCCGGACGTCCGTCCGCCACCGACTGGTAACCGTCCGGCCAGGCCAGGTGTGCAGGCTCGGTGACGCGAACCGGCTGTGCACCTGTCTGGGAGGATCCGCATGAAACGTTCCTGGCTCGTCCGTGCCGCCGCGACGATCGCCTCGGTGGCCGTCGCCGGTGCCGTGGTGAGCACGTCGTCGGCGACGGCGAAGCAGCCGCGGCGCGACGATCCGGCCACGGTCGCGTTCGCCGCCACCACGCGGTCGACGTCCTGGACGCAGGTGCAGAAGATCTCGCTGCGCTTCCCGACCTACCATCCGCAGGGCCTGGCGCTCGTCGGCGACAAGATCTTCCTGTCGACCGTCGAGATCCTGGAGGCTCCGGTGCGCTACCCGGCGCCCGTCGACGGCTACGACCGGACGCCGGGTCGGGGCGTCGGGCATGTACTCGTCCTGGACCGGCAGGGCACCCTGCTCAAGGACGTGACCCTCGGCGAGGGCACGGTCTACCACCCCGGCGGCATCGACTTCGACGGGACGTCGGTGTGGGTCCCGGTCGCCGAGTACCGGCCGAACAGCAAGGCGATCGTCTACCGCCTCGACCCGCGGACGTACCGGGTCGCCGAGGCGTTCCGGGTGAACGACCACGTCGGCGGGGTCGTCCGGGACCGGGAGACCGGCATCGTGCACGGCGTCAGCTGGGGCTCGCGCACCCTGTACGCCTGGTCGGCGAACGGCCGCCAGCTGACCCGGCAGGCGAACGAGGACCACATGCTCGACTACCAGGACTGCGACTACGCCGGGGCCGGCAAGCAGATCTGCGGCGGGGTCACCGGCCTCGCGACCGCCACCGGCGGCAGCTACGAGCTGGGCGGGATCGCGCTGCGCGACCTGTCGGACAACGCGATCCTGCACGAGGTCCCGTTCCCGAGGTTCTCCTCGGCCGGCCATGTCGTCACCCGCAACCCCGTCGCCCTGGAGCGGACGGGTAACACGCTGCGCCTGTTCACCGCGCCGGACGACGGCGAGGAGATCGCCGGCACGGAGCTGATCGTGTTCGAGTCGCCCGTCGCCTGAGACCGAGGTCGGTCTGCCCGGCCGGGTGCGGTGCCCGGCCGGGTGCGGTGCCATGCCCGCCAACTACCAGAAATGCTCAACTCTTCATTGCGAACGACTCGGCCTCCGGGGACTTCGGTGACGCCGAGGCTGGGACAGAAGACCCCGGGTGCGGGATGGCGGCCACGGCCCCGTCGCGGCGCAGCAGGGCCGCCACGGCGAGGGCGGCGACGGCGGCCGCAACGGCCGCGCAGGTCAGCGCGAGCTGCATGCCGTCGACGAACGCGCTCTGCGCCTGGCGCGCCACCTCGGGTGCCAGCCGGGAGGCGACCGCCAGCGAGGAGCGGGCCTGTTCGACGACCTGATCCGGCAGACCGGCCGGCTGCAGCTGGTCCCGGTAGGTCGACTGCATGACGCTGCCGAGCACGGCGATGCCGAGCGCGCCGCCCAGCTCACGGGCCAAATCGTTCACCGCCGAGCCGACGCCCTGCTTCGCGGCCGGCAGCGCCTCGGTGATCGCGGTCGTCGCGGGGGTCATGGCCAGGCCCATACCGGCGCCGAGCGGCAGCAGGCCGGCGAGCAGCGACCAGTAGGCGCTCGTGCCGTCCAGCCGCGAGATCACCAGCAGACCGGTGGTGACCAGGACGAGCCCGAGAATGATCACCGGGCGCGCGCCCACCCGGGGAAGCAGCCGGGGCGCCATCCCGCGGGCACCGGACATGATCGCCAGGGACATCGGCAGCAGGCTCAGGGCCGCGCGCAGCGCGCTGTCGCCCCGGACGAGCTGCAGATACTGCAGGACCAGGAAGATGAAACCGAAGAAGCCGAAGAACTGCACGGTGATCGACAGCGTCCCGGCGGCGAAGGCGCGATGACCGAACAGGCGCGGGTCGAGAAGCGGAGTGCGGGCCCGAAGCTCCCAGGCCACGAACCCGGCCAGCACCGCGAGCCCACCCGCGATGCCGCCGAGCGTCCGGGGGCTGGTCCATCCCTCGGTCGGCGCCTCGATCACCGAGTAGACCGTGACGCCGAGGCCGACCACCGTCAGCAGCGCGCCGAACAGATCCAGCCGCGGGGCGGACGGGTCGGCCGACTCGGGGATCACCCGCAGCGTCGCGGCCAGGGCGACCACGGCGAGCGCGACGTTCAGCCCGAAGACGGAACGCCACGACCAGAACTCGAGGAGCAGGCCGGAGGTGAGCACTCCCAGCAGGGCGCTCGCCCCGGCGACGCCCGTCCAGGCTCCGACGGCGCGCGGACGCTGGTCCGCGGGGAAGGTCGCGGTGATGGTCGACAGGGTCGCCGGCATCACCAGGGCGGCGCCGGCGCCGAGCACCGCGCGCAGGGCGATCAGCCAGCCGGGAGTGCTCACCGCCAGCGCCGCCACCGAGCCGGCGCCGAAGATCGCGAGGCCGGCGATCAGGGCTCGGCGGCGTCCGTACCGGTCGCCGATGGCCCCGCCGAGCAGCAGCAGAGCAGTGAATGGCAGCGCGTAGGCATCGATGATCCAGGACAGCTGGGTCTGGGTGGCATGGGTGTCGCGCGCGATCGACGGGAGCGCCACGTTCAGCGACGCGACGGCGGCGACGACGGTGGCGAGCGCGAGCATGATCACTGGGAGGGTGGCGTGGCTGGTGGCTCCGGCGGCGCCGCTGCGAACGCCGGTGCCGACGGTGCCGCTTGCACCGGTTGCGCCGCTGGTACCGACGGGGCCGACGGGGCCGTTCTGCGGGCCGGTCGGCGGCTCCTGGGCCGCCGTGGGGATGGTCATCGTGACCTCCGGTGGGGAGATTCTGACGTTGCCAACCTGCGGTACCGCGTCCCATGATTTCAACGGTGATGAATAAACCCGTCGCGGGCAGCCGCGGCCGACGGCCCGGCAGCCCGGACACCCGCGCCGCGATCCTCGAGGTCGCCCGCCGCCGTTTCCTCGACCAGGGATATCGCTCGGTCTCGCTGCGTTCGATCGCCGCCGAGGCCGGCGTGGACGTCGCCCTGATCAGCTACTTCTTCGGCTCCAAGAAGGGCCTGTTCGGTGCGGCGCTCGGCCTGGTCGCCAACCCGCCCGAACTGCTGTCCAGCGCACTGCGGGGTGACCGGGCCACCATGCCGGAGCGGGTGCTGCGCACGATCCTCACCACCTGGGACGAGCCCGACCTCGGCGGCCAGCTGGAGGTCATGGCGGTGGCGCTGATGCAGGAGCCAGAGTTCGCCCGGCTGTTCCGGGAGGTACTGGAGCGCGAGATCATCGGTCGGGTGGCCGAGTACCTGGGCGGCGCCGATGCCCCCCAACGGGCAGCCGCGTTCAGCGCGCAGGTGGCCGGCATCATTTTCAGCCGCTACATCCTCCGGCTCGAACCCATCGCGAGCATGCCCGCCGATGAATTAGTCCGGTACCTCTCCCCCGGGCTGCGCGCCGTGCTGCGCTCCCCGCACCCCGGCTGGCGATGACGGTCACCGCGAGCGACACGGAACTGGCCACCCGTGCCATATTCGGACGCGTGACCACTCCGCAGGAGACACGCAGACGACTTCCGGCCTTCGCCGAGGTCGGGCTCGGCCTGGGCCAGATCGTGGAGGGCGAGCTGCCCGGCACCGTCGAGGTGCTTCCGACGATGTGGGCGTCCGGCAGCCGCCAGCCGATGATCTCGATCGCGGCCACCTGGGTCGACACCCAGCTCGGCATGCTCGCCATCCAGGCCCTCGAACCGCGGCTGGTGGTCACCCTCGAACTGGACGTCCACCTGTTCGACGGGATCGACGGCGCCACCTCACTGCGCACCGCTGCGCGCATCGCCCGCGCCGGGTCGTCGGTTGTCGTCGCCCGGATGGACATCACCACGGCGGCGGGGGCACGGGTCGGTTTCGGCCACGGCACGTTCATGGCGGCACCCGACCCGACGAAGACGATGCCCAGCATCGCGAAGGCGCTGGCCAGGTACCAGGCCGGGCAGGCACCGCTGGACGAGCCGTTCGCGCGGCGGGTCGGCTGTGAGCGCACCGCGCCGGGCGAGGCCGTGATGCCCGTGGCCCCCTACGTGGTCAACGGCACGAAGGCGATCCAGGGCGGCCTGCTCACGGCGACCGTCGAGGAGGCCGCGCGCTCCGCCGACCCCGGCAACCGGCCGCTGGCGCACATGCACGTCCGCTACCTGCGGCCGGTGCGGGTCGGGCCCGCTGTCGCCCGTGCCGCCGTGCACGGCGGCATCGGCGAGGTCGACGTCCACGACAGCGGCACCGGGGCACTCGCCCTGATCGGCACCACCCACGCCGCCACCAGCTGAGCCGGGCACCGGCCTCCGGCGGCGGCCCAAGGCCGCGGTTCGAAGAGCCACGGCCACCCATCGAGATGCCGCATCGCCGCGCAGCACCACGATTTACCGTGAAAGGGGCGTAGGTCCGCCTGGTAACCCGCAAGAGTGACGGATTTCGGTCGTTGGAACGACAAAAATCCTTCATTCTTGCGACTCGCCAAGCCGAACCGCCAGCCCACCAGCTCACCGGGCCACCGGGCCACCGGGCCACCGGGCCACCGGGCGCTAAATCACCGATGATCTACGTGCTATTTCCATGGTCAACCATGTGCTAATTTCATGATCACAACTGCGCGAGCGTCGACGGCCACCACCCGCTTCACCTCTGGCTGAGCCGGAAGGACGTCCGAAGGCGGGCACCGCCTGGCCGCATGCCACCGACGGATCCGAGCCCGCACCCGCCCCATAGTTTCAGTTACAGCATTACTGAAGCTAAGATTCGACCATGGTTTCAGGTCTATCGGGCGGCCAGCGGGCCGGAGACGCCCAGGCCGGCACGCGCGCGGGCGCGGGCACCGGCTGGCCGGCCCTGGGCTGGGAGGAGCACGACTGGGCCTCGAAGATCCCGGATGATCTGGTCTCCACCCGGATGCGCGCACGCCATCAGGGTCCGTATCGGGCCGCCGTCGTGCCGATGATCGCCGACCGGGCTCCGTCGCCACCCGTCCACGTGGCGTCGCTGGCGGACGACGCCTCGGCCGAGATCGCCCGCTTCGACGCGGAACTCGGCGCGGAGGTCGCGCCGTTCGCCTCCGTGCTGCTCCGCTCCGAGTCCGCCTCATCCTCCAGGATCGAGAACCTCACCTCGGGAGCCAAGGCGATCGCCCTCGCCGAGCTCGGCAGCACCGAGAAACGCAATGCGGCCGAGATCGTCGGCAACGTCGCCGCGATGCGGGCGGCCCTCGACCTCGCCGACCGCCTGGACGAATCCGCCGTCCTCGCGATGCACGCCGCGCTGATGGCGGGCCACGCGCCGGGCATCGGCGGCCGGTGGCGCGAGGAGCAGGTCTGGATCGGCGGCGACTCCTACGGGCCCCATGGGGCGTCGTTCATTCCCCCGCACCACTGCCACGTCCCGGCCCTGATGGCGGATCTCCTGCGCTTCGCGAACAGGGCCGATGTTCCGGTCCTGAGCCAGGCGGCCGTCGCGCACGCCCAGTTCGAGACGATCCACCCGTTCCCCGACGGGAACGGCCGAACCGGCCGCGCGCTCGTCCACGCGATGCTGCGTCGCCATGGCCTGACCCGCAACGTCACGGTGCCGGTCTCGGCCGGCCTGCTCACCGACACCGCGGCCTACTTCGACGCCCTCGACGCCTACCGTGACGGCGACGTGGCCCCGATCGTCGAAAGGTTCGCGACGGCGTCGGTCACCGCGATCACGAACGGGCGCCAGCTGGCGAGCGAGCTGCGGGCGATCCGCGCCGGCTGGGAGAACCGGCTGAGGATCCGGCGCGACGCCCGGGCGTGGCAGCTCGCGGACCTGCTTCTGCGCCAGCCCGTCGTCGACGCCCAGGCGGTGGCGGCCGAGCTGGGTGTCACCCGGCAGAACGCCCAGCGGGTGATCGCGCCGCTGGCCGAGGCCGGGATCATCACCGAGTTCACCGGCTTCACCCGCAACCGCATGTGGCAGGCCTCCGAGGTCCTCAGCGCACTGGACTCGTTCGCCGCCCGCGCCGGCCGCCGCGGCGCCCCGTAGCGGCCAGCGGGCACACCCGGCCAGCGAACGTGGGTCGACGGGGCGGCAGCAATGCCGAGCAGATGCGTTGGGGCGGCGGAGATCCGGGCCGGCGGAGATTCGGGCCGGCGCAGCATCCTGCTGCCATTTTTAAGCTATAGCATGCCGGGGGGCTTGCCGCAAGACCCAGGTTGTACCGCAGAATCGCGGACCGAAGCCGGAACTGCGGAAACGAGGGTCGCGATATGCACGTGTCGCTGTCGACGAACGAGCCACGCGGGGTGGACATCCACCTCGGTTCGGAGCCGCTCGCGTGAATCCGGTGACGACGAGCGCGTTCGGTCTTCCCGACCATCTCGCCGGCAAGGCCGCGCCGGAGCTGATCGCCGACGACGAGCGGCATCTGGCCGCCGTCGCGGCGAACCTGGAGCAGTCGATCGCCGACCTGGTCCGCCGCCTCGACGCCGAGCGGCTGGCTCCCGGTGGTCTCGGCCAGGCGGCGATGGATCGGGACATCGAGATCTACCGGCTGAGCACCCGCCTGCGCGCCCTGCGCCGCTTCGGTCTGGACCTGTGCCTCGGCCGCATGGTCCACCCGGACGAGCCCGAACCCCTGTACGTCGGGCGGCTCGGCCTCACCGACGACGCGGGGCGCCGGCTGCTGCTCGACTGGCGCTCCCCCGCGGCCGAGCCGTTCTTCGGCGCGACCCATGCGAACCCGATGGGCCTGACCAGCCGCCGCCGCTACCGCTGGACCCGTGGCCGGATCAGCGACTACTGGGACGAGATCTTCACCGACGACGTCTTCGACGGGCACGCGGCACTCGACGACCAGTCCGCGTTCATCGCCAGCCTCGGCAGCAGCCGGACGTCCCGCATGCGCGACGTGCTCGGCACCATCCAGGCGGACCAGGACGCCATCATCCGGGCCGGGTCGGACGGCGCGCTGGTCGTCGACGGCGGCCCGGGCACCGGCAAGACCGTCGTCGCGCTGCACCGCACCGCCTATCTGCTCTACTCCGACGCCCGGGTCGGGGCCCGCCGGGGTGGTGTGCTGGTGGTCGGCCCGCACCAGCCGTACCTGGCCTATGTGGCGGACGTCCTGCCGAGCCTCGGGGAGGAGGGCGTGCAGACCTGCACCGTGCGCGACCTGGTCACCGAAGGCGCGGCGGCGGTGGTCGAGGCCGACCCGGAGGTGGCCCGGCTGAAGTCGTCGGCGGACCTGGTGGGGGCGATCGAGGCGGCCGTCCGGTTCTACGAGGAGCCCCCCACCCAGGGGATGACGATCACGACCGGCTGGTCGGAGCTGTGGCTCGGCCCCGACGACTGGGCCGAGGCCTTCGACGCGCCGGAGCCCGGCACCCCGCACAACGAGGCCCGTGACCGGGTCCTGGCGGAGCTGCTCACGATCCTGCTGGACAAGCACATCGCCGCCGCCGGCATGGACGCCGACGGCGGCGACCGCGGTGAGGCCACCGCCGGGCTGGTCCGCCGGTCGCTGCTGCGCAACCGGGAGCTGCTCACGGCCCTGAACAACGCCTGGCCGCTGCTTGAGGCGGCCGACCTGGTCGCCGACCTGTGGTCGGTACCCGCCTACCTGCGCAGATGCGCGCCGTGGCTGGGCCTGGACGAGGTCCGCCGGCTCCAGCGCCCGCGGGCGGGCGCCTGGACCGTCGCCGACCTGCCGTTCCTCGACGCGGCCCGCCGCCGCCTCGGTGACCCGGCCGAAGCCCGCCGCCGGCGCCGGCAGTCCGCCGCGACCGCGGCCGAACAGGAGCGCATGACCAGGGTCATCGACAACCTGCTCGCGGCCGACGACGACGGTGAGGGTGCGATGACGATGCTGCGCGGGCAGGACCTCCGGGACACCCTCGTCGACTCCGCCGCGCTGCCGGCCGCCGACCCGGACCTGCTCGCCGGCCCGTTCGCGCACATCATCGTGGACGAGGCCCAGGAGCTGACCGACGCGCAGTGGCAGATGCTGCTGGCACGCTGCCCGTCCCGCAGCTTCACCGTCGTCGGGGACCGCGCCCAGGCCCGGCACGGCTTCACCGAGTCGTGGCAGGAGCGCATCGGGCGGGCCGGCTTCGACCGGATCACGCTGGCGTCGCTGACCGTCAACTACCGCACCCCCGAGGAGGTCATGGCCGCCGCCGAGCCGGTCATCCGCGCGGCGCTGCCGGACGCCAACGTGCCGACCTCGATCCGCAGCAGCGGCCTCCCCGTCGTGTACGGGTCGACGTCCGAGCTGGGCACGGTTGTCGACAGCTGGCTCACCGCGAACGCGGACGGGACCGCCTGCGTCATCGGCGATCCGACGTTCGCGGCGACGTCGCGGGTGCGGTCGCTGCCACCGGAGCTGTCGAAGGGGCTCGAGTTCGACCTGGTCGTCCTCGTCGACCCGGCGGCGTTCGGCGACGGCATCGAGGGGGCCGTCGACCGCTATGTCGCAATGACCCGCGCCACCCGGCAGCTCGTCATCCTCACCAGCCCCTGACACCGGTCACCAGGGTCACCGGAGCGCCACGGCGCCGGGGCGGTCGAGTTGCCGGCCCCGGCGCCGCCACCGAGGATCAGGGCGCGCACGACCTGGGAGGTGCGGCATGGGTGATCCGGGTCTTCCCTTCGAGGACCGGCAGGACTTCGCCGACGCGGAGCGGGGGCTGATCGCGGCACTGGACCCCGGGGTGGTCGAGGACGACCACGGCGCGGTGGTCTGGGACAACGACTCCTATGCGTCCTTCCTGCGTGGTGACGGCGCCGACTCGGTGCACCGGAGCCTGTGGCGGCAGTCGTCGCTGGTCACCCGCCAGGGGCTGTTCGAGGTCGTGCCCGGTATCTACCAGGTGCGGGGCCTGGACCTGTCGAACGTCACGTTCGTGGAGGGCGACACGGGCGTCGTCGTCATCGATCCGCTGTTGTCGGTGGAGACCGCGCGGGCGGCGATGAAGCTCTACCGGTCGCAGCGCGGCGACCGGGCGGTCACCGGTGTGATCTACACGCACAGCCACGCCGACCACTTCGGCGGGGTGAAGGGCGTCGTCGACGAGGCGGACGTCGACGCCGGCCGGGTGCCGGTGATCGCGCCGCAGGGGTTCCTGGAGCACGCGATCGCGGAGAACGTCTACGCGGGCACGGCGATGGCCCGCCGGGCCGGCTACATGTACGGCGCGGCGCTGCCCCGCGGGCCCCGGGGCGGGGTCGGGGCCGGGCTGGGGCAGACGACCTCGACCGGGACGGTGAGTCTCATCCCGCCCACCGTCGACATCACCCGGACGGGCCAGGAGCTGACCGTCGACGGGGTGCGGATGGTGTTCCAGCTGGCGCCGAACTCCGAGGCACCGGCGGAGATGCACTTCCTGCTCCCCGCACGGCGGGCGCTGTGCATCGCCGAGAACGCCACCCACACCCTGCACAACGTGCTGACGCTGCGCGGGGCGCTGGTGCGCGACCCGCGTTCCTGGGCCCGTTACCTGACCGAGGCCATCGAGATGTTCACCGCAGGCGCTGACAGCGCCGGCGGCGCTTCGGGCGTGGACGTCGTCTTCGCGTCGCACCACTGGCCGACCTGGGGCGCGGACAACGTCGTCGAGTTCCTTCGGCTGCAGCGTGACCTGTACGCGTACCAGCACGACCAGACGGTCCGGCTCATCAACAAGGGCTGGACCGGGGCGGAGATCGCCGAGATGGTCGAGCTGCCGCCAGCCCTGCGGCGTGCCTGGCATGCACACGGCTATTACGGCTCGGTGAGCCACAACGTCAAGGCGGTCTACCAGCGCTACATGGGCTGGTACGACGGGAATCCGGCCCGGTTGTGGCAGCATCCCCCGGCGGAGGCGGCACGCCGCTACGTCGAGTTCATGGGCGGCGCCGACGCCGTGGTCGACAAGGCGCGCCGTTGCGGCGACGAGGGCGACCTTCGGTGGGCCGCGCAGGTGCTCGACCATGTCGTGTTCGCCGAGCCCGACCACAAGGAAGGCCGGGCCCTGCTCGCGGACGTGCTCGAACAGCTCGGGTTCGGCTGTGAGAACGGCACGTGGCGCAACTGCTACCTTTCCGGGGCGCAGGAGCTGCGGGACGGCAACTTCGGCACACCGACCGTGACCAGCGCCCCCGACCTGCTTGCCCAGCTGCCACCGGAGATGTTCCTCGACGCGCTGTCGGTGCAGGTGAACGGGCCCGAGGCGTGGCATCTCGACCTGGCGATCCGCTGGGTGTTCCCCGACGACGGGCCGGACGGGTCGTCCTTCCGCACGACGCTGACCAACGGCGTCCTCACCGCGGTGCGCGGCGGGGCAGGCGACGTCTCACTCACGATCACCCTGCCCCGGGCGGCGATGGCGGCGGTGGCCGCGGGCCGCCTCGACGCCGCCCGCGGCGCCGGGCTCTCACTCGACGGCGACGAGCGGACCCTGCGGCAGCTGCTCGGCGTCCTCGACCCCGGCGACCCCGGTTTCAACATCGTCGAACCCTGATCCGCCCCTGATCCGACACCTGTCGTTGGCATTGCCGGCAAGCAAGGAAGGAGGATTTCGGCTGCCCCAACGACCAAAACCCTCACTTCTTGCGGATTATCAGGCGATTCTGCGGGCCTTTTGTCGCTCTTGTCATGAATTGCCGGCCCAGGTGCCACGGCACGCCACCAGCGGAGCGGAGCTCATAGCCGCGCAGGGAGATCGCCAGCTGCGGCCGATGGCGGGCAGCTCCCCGCCGGTCACGGGCAGCTCCCCGCCGGTCAGCGGCCACCGCCGATCGCCTTTCCGAGCAGCAGGGCGCCGAGCAGGAGGAACAGCACCATCATGACCGGCCCGTTGTGCGCCACCATCCACCGCCGCCACTCGTCGAGCGGCACCCTCGCCCGTTCGCCCAGCGCGAGGTAGGCGACCAGCGGTGTCAGGATGCCCACCGTGCCGAGCAGCGCATAGACCGCGAGCGCGCCGGCCTGGGTCAGCCCGGACACCCCGCTCTGGGCGACCACGGCCGCGGCGGTCACGGTCAACGACAGGTTCTTCGGGTTGGCAGCCGCCACCAGCGCGCCGAGCCTCGCCGACCGCCGCGGGCCGAAGCTCTGGATCGTCGCCATCCAGGTCGGCTGGGGCGCCGGGTGCCGCCCGTCCGGACGGTGCCGCCACAGCTGGGCCGCGCGCCACAGGAACAGCACCCCGAGACATCCCTTGATCACCCGCACCGCTGCCGTGGGACCGCTGTGAGCGCTGTAGTCGCGGCCGTCCGCGACGGCCAGGGCGATCGCGGCGACAGCGCACAGCCCCACCAGCCAGCCGACCGCGAAGGCCGGCCCACTCGCCCGCGCCCGCGGCGCGCCCAGCAGCAGGATCATCGCGACGATCGGCAACGGGCTGATCGCCGCTCCGACCGCCAGCGGCAGGAGCGCCTCCGCCGCCTCACCCACGACCGGACATTTCGCTCCGGCGATGGGCCGTCCGGAGCGGCCCTCGCACCGGGCCTGTCAGAGCTGCAGGTTGCCCTCCCACGGCGCTGGCCGCCCTCCTCCGGACTTGCACCCATCCAATCGATGACTACTCTTCGAACTCGATCTACCACTCCAAGTATCCCAGCGTGGCGGGCGGCCCGCTCAGAACCGGCCAGCCACCGGCCGAGGAGCCGGAAGCAGGCACCGGAAGCGAGGGCAGGCGACGGTGACCGACGATCCGCCCTCGCGGGACCAGCTCGGGCCCGAGCCACCCCCGCACCCGCCCGGTGGCCGTGAACCGTCTCCCGCCGCCCGTCCGGCGGCCGACTCCAACGCGCGTGACCACCTCGCCAAGCCACCATCCGTGGCGGGTCAGCCCGCAACCGCCGGCCCGCCGTGCACACTGAGCCGGTGGATGATCGTGCCGAAGCGAGCGAGGTGCCAGCCCGCGGCGTGCCTGCGCCCGACGCGATCGTCGGGCGCAGGCGGGAGATCGCGGCGCTGCGCGGATGGCTGAGGTCGGCTGACGGCGGCGCCGGTCGTCTGGTGCTGTGCGCGGGCGAGGCGGGAATCGGGAAGACCCGACTGGCGCGCGAGCTGGCCGGGATGGCCCTGGCCGGCGGGTGCGCCGTGGCGTGGGGTCGCTGCGCCGAGACGGAGGGCGCACCCGCCTTCTGGCCGTGGCGCCAGGTGCTGCGGTCCCTCGGCGTCGATCCCGACGGTGTGCTGGGGCGCGGCGAGGCGCAGTCGCCGCAGGACAGGTTCCGGGTGTTCGAGGGCGTCGCCGACGCAGTCGGTGGCATCGCGGCCCGGGGTGGGCTGACCGTGGTCCTCGACGACATCCACCGCGCCGACGAGCCTTCTCTGCTCGTCCTGCGCCATCTTGCCGACCAGGTGGCCGACGCGCAGCTGCTGATCCTCGCCACCTTCCGTGACCGCGAACCGGCCGGCGCACTCGCCCGCGTGTTGCCTGATCTACTGCGGTCACCGGCCGCCGTGCGTCTCGACCTACGGGGATTCGACCTGGCGGAGGTCAGCGAACAGCTGCGGCGTATGACGGCCTCGGGGACGGAGGTCGCCGCGTCCGACGGCGAGTCCACCGCCACCGCCACCGCCGACGAGGCCGACGCCAACGCCGACGACGACGCCGACGACGACGAGGCCGAGGCCGAGATGACGGCGTCGGCGACGGCGCGGCTGGTGCTTGAGGTCACCGCTGGGAACCCGCTGTTCGTCCGGGAGATCGGGCGGGCGGTGGTGGACGGCACCTGGCGACCGGAGCAGCCCCCGCGCACCGTGCTCGACGCCGTCGGCGCCCGGCTCGACCGGGTCGGTCCACAGTGCCGCCGGCTGGTGCAGGCGGCCGCCGTCGCCGGCCGGCGTTTCGGGATCGCGCTCGTCGCCACGGTGATCGGCGAGCCCGTCGAGGAGTGCCTGCGGCTGGCCGACGAGGCGGTCGCGCATGGCCTGCTCGACCGGCTCGGCGCCGGCGAGTTCCAGTTCGTGCACGTGCTCACCAGGGACGCCGTCGAGGCGTCACTCGCCGGCCCGGAAGCGGCCAGCCTGCACCGCGCGGTTGCCACCGCCCTCGCGGACCGGTTCGCGGACGATCCGGCCGAGCACCTCGCGGACATCGCGCGGCACTGGGCGCAGCTCGCACCCTACGGCGCGGCCGAGGCCGAGGTGGCCCGCGGCTGGACGGCACGGGCCGCCGATGAGGCGGTGCGCCGCCTCGCCCACGAGGAGGGCACACGACTGTACCGGGCCGCTCTCGCCTTCGGCCAGAGCTCGACGACTGACACCGAGCGGTGCCACCTGCTGGTCGCGCTCGGCCGGGCCAGCTACCTGGCCGGTGATCTGGCTGGCTGCCTGGACGCCGCCGCCCGGGCGGCCGACGCGGCACGCGCGGCCGGACGGCCCGATCTGCTCGCCGACGCCGCGCTGGTGCTCGAGGCGGCGCCGGGGCAGGACGTCAACGCGCTCGCCCACCAGCTCTGCGAGGAGGCCCTCGCCCGGCTGGGCACAGCCACAGCGGCCACTGGCACAGCAGCCGCGACCGCGGTGTCCGAGGACCCGACGGTGGCGTTGCGCGCCCGGCTGCTGGCCCAGCGTGCCCACCTCGCGTTCTACGCCGGCGAGCAGGACCAGCTGGCGAGCCAGAGCGCCGAGGCGCTCACGCTCGCCCGCAGGTGTGGTGACGACCAGGCGCTCACCGCCGCGCTGCGCGCCCGGCAGGAAGCCTGCCCGGGGCCGGCGGGCCGGGAGGAACGGCTTGCGCTGGCCACCGAGATGCTGGCGCTCTCCCGGCGGACGAACAGTGCCCGAACAGCCATGTGGGGCGAGCTGTGGCGAATCGAGGCACTGGTCGAGAGCGGCCAGCTTCCGGCGGCAGCCGATGAGCTCGCCGGGCTGCGAGCAGCTGTCGAGCAGGTCGGCGGACCGGTCAGTGCCTGGCACCGTGACCGGGCCACCGCGTGCGTCGCCCAGGCGCGGGGCCGCTACGCCGAGGCGCTCGCGGCCGGGCGGCGCGGGTTCGACCGGATGCGTGTCATCGAACCCGCACCGGCCGGCGGCGCCTACATGGCGCTCACCTACGCGCTCGCCTGCCACCTCGGCCTCGGCGCCGGCACCGGCGTCGGCAGCGGCTTCAGCGCCGGGGCCGGGGCCGAGGCCGAGGCCGGCAGCGAGGCGGACAGCGAGGCGAAGGCGGTCCTGCTGCAGACGTTCGAGCCGCCGCCCCGCTTCCGGACGATGGCCCCGCTCACCCGGGCGGCCATGTTCCTCATCGCCGGGCAGCCGGAGGCGGCCGCGGCGACGTACGAGCTCGCCGGGCCGCCCGCCTCGTGGTCGCTGCCGGCGTTCTTCGTCCTGCCTGGCCAGGTGTACGCCGTGCTCACGGTCGCCGGACTCGTCACCGCGGGGCTCGGGAGGGCCGACGAGCTCGACGGCCTGCTCGAGCGGCTCCAGGCGTTCCGCGGCGAGCACGCCAGCGGCGGCGGGGTCTCCTACCTGGGTCCGGTGGAGCTGGCGCTGGGGCGCGGCGCGCTCACCCTCGGCCGGCTCGACCAGGCCGTCGACGACCTGACCACCGCGGCCGGGATCGCGGGCCGCGCCGGTGCGCCCGGCTTCGCGGCCCAGGCGCGATACCACCTGGCGACCGCGCTGCTGGCTCGCGGCGCGCCCGGCGACCGGGACCTGGCCGTCGCGGCCGCCCGCGATGCCAACCGCGTCGCACAGGTCCTCGGCATGACGGCCTACACCGGCCTGACCTCGGCACTGGTCGCCGACCTCGGCGATGCCGGCACGCCCAACGGCGCCCGCTCACCCGCTGACATCCACCTGCCTGCGTCGGTCGGCGAATCCGCCACGCTCGGAGGGTCTGTCGCAGTCGGAGGGTCTGCCGTGGCCGGAGGGTCTGCCGTGGTCGGCGGACCCGCTGCCGCGGAGCTGGTGCCGGATCCCGGGGAGGAAATGCTGAGCCCGCGGGAGCGGGAGGTCGCCCGCCTGGTCGCCGAGGGCCTGACCAACCGGCAGATCGCGGCACGGCTCGTCATCTCCGAGCGCACCGCGCAGAACCACGTCCAGCACATACTCACCAAGCTCGGTTTCCGCGCGCGCAGCCAGATCGCCGCCTGGGTCGTCCGTAACTCACGCGATGAGCAGCGGATGAGTATGCCCGCTGAGTAGTTCGGCGGACGTCACAGCGCCGCCTCCCGCCTAACGTTCCTCCCGTCGCCAGCCCTCCCCGGGCCGGAAGACGAAAAGAGCCAAGGAATTCGGGAGGAACCAGAAATGCAGTGGATCACCATCGCCATTCCGCCGTTCGAGACGGTCGAGCAGGCCGACGCCGTGTTCGCCCAGGTGGGCGCGGAGCCCGCCGGGCTCCGGGAGCGCTATGTCGGGACGGGCCCCGACGGCAGGCTGCGTGTCGTCGCCCTGTGGGAGTCGAAGGCGCACGCGGACGAGTTCTTCGCGACGGCGCTGGGCCCGGCGCTGGCCCGCGCACTGGGCCCCGAGCCCGCCGGCCGGCCCGAGGTCATCGGGATCGACGTCGCCCGCGCCTACGTCAGCCGGCCGACTCGTTGATCAGCCCCCTGGCTCGAAAGGTCCAAACAGGCAATGAGGCTTCAGGCAGGCCGGATCGCGCTGGTCGCCGCTGTTCTGTGGTCGGCCAGCTGGGCCGTCGCCGACAGCGCCGCGGCGTCTACGTCGGTCTCCGGTTTCGCGAACCGCAGTGGCGATTTCAATGGTGACGGGCGGGACGACATCCTTTCCTTCGACCAGCAGACCAACGGCGTGGAAGTCGCCCTGAGTACTGTCCTGCCGGCGCAGTGGAGCTCGTTGCAGACCTTCGGGGTGCGGGAGCGCTGGGCGGACACGCCGCGCGGGCCGGACGATCTGACGCTGGTCGGCGACGCCGACGGAGACGGCCTCGACGACCTTGTGACCATCACCGCGCGGAAGGGCGATGCCGGTGTGGTCCGCGTCTGGCTCAGTACCGGCTCCACGTTCGTCGACTCGCCCGGCTGGCAGGACTCCCTGCCGGCCGGGCAGCTGGTGACCGCTGACGACCTGGCGGTCGTACCGGCGGTCGGCGACTTCAACGGCGACGGCCGGGCCGATGTCGCGGCCTTCGTCACCGTCGGCCCCGCGGCCGGCACCGTCCGGTTCGCGCTGTCGACCGGTACCGGTTTCGATTCCTTCCAGACCGTGGCCGACGCGTTTCCCGCCGGGACTGGAACAGCGCCCGAGGTGGGAGACTTCAACGGCGACGGCCTGGACGATCTCGCCTTCTTCACCCGAGGCACCACCGCGGACGTGTATGTCTCGGTGTCGACCGGTTACGGGTTCGATCCCGCCGTGCTGTGGCATGACAGTTTCGCGGGCGGCAGCGGGTATCCCGCGGTCGGGGATTTCAACGGTGACGGCCGGGACGACATAGTGACCTTCACCCACGACGCCGCGGCCGACGTGTACGTAGCACTGTCGACGGGCAGTGGGTTCTCCGCGACGACGAAGTGGCAGGACAACTTCGCGGCCAAGCCGGCATACCCGGGAGTGGGCGACGTCAACGGTGACGGCCGCGACGACATCCTGGTCTACACCGCCGGTCCCGACAATGACGTTCTGGTCGCGCTCAGCACCTACTTCTGGACGCCCCGGACTGGTGTCGTCCGGTACTTCGGAAACAGCGAAAAATGGCACGACAACTTTCCGATGGGAAACTACGCACTAGGCATCGCATACTGGCCCTGATCTTTTCCCGGGCCCACTGTGCCGTGCACGACTGCTGCTTCCGTCTCGACCTCGATGTCCTGTTCGGCGTCACCCGCTGCGGCTGAGCGCCCCGCAGCCCACCGGCCCGCGCCCCGCGTTCGCCGCACCACGGCGGACCCGGGGCTTCGGCGTGCTGCGTATCGGCTGTATCCCAAGCCGGGGTCCGCTCACGCAGCCGGCCGCACATCGCCCTCACACGCTTCGAGGACCCGAACGAGCCGGCCACGGCCAGCCACGGCTAACCGACGCGGGCGGCCCACAGGGCGCTGATGGGCAGGGCCCAGATCCGGTCGCCGAGGTCGAAGGGAAGCGGACCGGTGTGGAACACGACTCCCGCGCGGAAGTCCGCACCGAGCTGATCGCGTAGCCAGGCGAGATGACGGGCGTCCCGGGCCGACGGCGCCGAGGATGCCTTGATCTCGATCGCGATCACCTGGCCCCGGCCGAGGTCGATGACGATGTCGACCTCCTGCCCGTCGCGGGAGCGGATGTGGTGCAGCCGGGCACGCGGGTGCAGCAGCGTGACCTCCGGTCGCAGCTGAGCCACGACGAAGGTGTCGAGGATCCGGCCGAGCAGATCCCCGTCACGCAGGACGCTCTGCTCATCCACCCGGGCTGCGGCGAGCGCGAGGGCGGGATCGGTCAGATACCGCTTCGCCCGTTTGGTCAGCCTGTGCAGACGGTTCGTCGACCAGGCGGGAACGAGGTCGAGCAGGTACAGCGCGCCCAGGATCCGGTCGTAGGCGTCCGCCGTCCGCTGGTTGATCTCGGCGGCCTGGCAGAGCGTGCCGTCGGCGGGAAGCCCGGCCGTCGAAAGCCCCAGCACCTCGAGATAGCGGCGCAGCCGGACGGGGTCGCGCTGCTCCCCCGCGGCGGCCACATCGCGGGTGACGACATGGTCGACATAGGCGTCCAGCCAGGCGAGCCGCCCACGCGCGCTCAGGTGCAGGGCGGCCTGGGGAAAGCCGCTGCGCAGCGCCAGGTCCACATAGTCGTCCAGGCTCGGCGGCGGACCGGAGACGCTCAGGCGGGAGAGATCGCCGGCGAGGAGCAGTTCGAGCAGGCTCGGCTGGTCGACCGCACCGGCGATCTCCCGCTCGGTCAGGCCGTGCAGCACCAGCCGGACGACCCGCCCCGTGCCGGGCCACTGGCGGGTGGTGAATTCCGCCTCGACGCTGCCCGTGAGGAGGAACCGGCCGGGTCTGGGATCTTCATCGACCGCACGCTTGACCGCGCCCAGGACCTCCGGCACCTCCTGCCACTCGTCGAGGAGGACCGGCTCGCTCACCCGGCGCAGGGCCGCATCCGGATTCGCCGCGACCGCCGCGGCGACCGCGGGGTCGTCGAGCCGCAGAACGTCGCCGGCGATCCGCCTGGCCGAGGTCGTCTTCCCCGCCGCACGCGGGCCCGTGACCATGACCGCAGGCAGCTCGGTGAGCAGGTTCGCCAGCGGACCGTCGGCGATCCGCGGAACGTACCCTGACATGGGCATACAGCAACACTACATGTTTTGCGGGGCCTGTAGTACAAGTTCTGCGGGCCTTCGAGTACACGTTTTGCGGGGCATTGCGCAGGCTGAGCACCAGGGCATCGGCACCGAAGTTGGTGCTTGGCCTCGACCAGTGCACCCGGCGACGGATGCGACCGAGCCGGGCCGACGTCCCGTCCGGGGATCCTCACCCCCGCGCGGGACGTCGGCCGGCGAGCGCGGCCGCCGCGGGGCCGGCCAGGACGGTGAGCGTGGCGATCCGGTCGGCGAACGCCCTGCGTTGGCTGACGTTCACCAGTGTGATCACATCGGCGGCCGCCGCCAGCGCCACCAGCGCGACCAGGTCCGCCGGGGCGGCCTGCGAGGTGACCTCACCGCGCAGCACCGGACCGGCGGCGCGATTCAGCTCCCGCACCCGAGGCCGGTCGAGGAGCACGACCGCGGACGTCGGGATCACGGAGAGCACCCGCCCCCGGGCCACCCGCAGCCAGCCCGCCGACTCCAGGTCGTCACGGGTCTCGACCACTGCGCAGCGGTGGTCGTGGTCGATCCAGTCCACCCAGGCTCGCGGGGCGGGAGCCTCGCTGATCTGGCGGTAGACCGCGGCGACGAGCGGATCGGCGCGCCCGGCCCCGCCCCGCGGCGTCGGCTCCCCTCGCCCGGGCGGCAGGTCCGCGGCCACCCGGACCAGCCCACCGTCGTCGGTGAGCCATCCGTCCGTCTCCAGTTCGACCAGCGCCGCAGCCCGCAGGGCCCGGCCGAGACGCCGGTTGGCGTACATCTGGTCCTTCTCCAGGTTGTAGGCCAGGAGATAAAGCTTCGCAGGCAGCGAGGTGGGCAGGTCAGGATTCACACGAATGTGAATACAACGCCACGCCCACGCGGCCAGTACCGCAGGCGACAGCCCCGGCACACGGCCAGGCCTGCGTGCCGAGCACCTCCCGGATGTTCATGCCGGTGCCGAAGCCGTCGACGGCGGCCACCAGGACGATCATCGCCGCAGCGGCGTGGATGCTGCTGGGAGCGGTCATGAGCCGGGCTCGCCGCCGTGGATGGACGCGAGAAGCCGCGGGCCGCACTCGGTTCAATCAGAGCCCTTATCACACCCGGCACGGCGGTTTCCGGGAATGCTCCATGCTTTCCCGGGGCAGCGAGTACGGCCTGTCGGATGCCGTGACCCGTCAGCGCCTGGCCGCCTGGACCGCTGAAGGCCGGGGCGCATTCGCGCCGTGGGCCGTGCGGGGGGCCCATGACGGGATCGCCTTCGCCACGCAGGCTCACACTTTCGGCGACTGGGACCAGATCAACAATCCGACCTGGCTGCATGCGCGTTTCCGCGAGGCCTACGGATCCCAGGAAGCGCCGTGCTCACCGTTCGTCGAACCGTAGGCCGGCCGGGATGGCGGTGACGTCCCACGGGCTCTCGTTGAGCTCACCCGAGGTGGCCTGGGGTGGCGGGTGTCGCCGAGGCGAAGGCACGGGGCCTGACGGTGACCGGGCCGGACAGGCGCGTCTCGCCTCCTGAGCGGTCCGCCCGATACACAGCAGTTGTTCAGGTGCTGCTCAGCAATGGGCCTTAGCGTAAGGACCATGACGTCCGGGCCCGAGCCCCGAGCGGCCGCCGGGCGCGCCTTCGGGTTACGCGGCATACACACCCTGCTGATCGCCTCCGCCGTCACGATCGTCACGCTCGCCGTGGTGGTCGCCGTGCTCGCGTCCCGGCCCGGCGGGAGCCCGCAGGCACGGGCAGGCACCGTCCCGACGCCGTCGGCGAGCCCCAGCGCGAGCCCGTCCCCCAGCGTGGCGGACGTCTACCAGCGGGTCGTGCCGTCCGTGGTGGTGGTGCGGACAGAGCACGGGACGGTCGGCTCCGGGGTGATCGTGGCGGGCGACGGCAGCGTCCTCACCGCCAGCCACGTCGTCGCCGACGGCGGCGCGATCAGCCTCACCTTCTCCGACGGGACCCGGTCCACCGCCACGGTCGCCTCGACCGACCCGGAGACCGACACCGCGATGCTCACACCGGCGACACTGCCGCAGCCGGTCGTGCCGGCCACGCTCGGCAGCCGCGTCGAGGTCGGCGGCGAGGTGATCGCGCTGGGCAACCCGCTCGGGCTGACGTTCAGCGTCTCCTCCGGCGTCGTGTCGGGCCTGGATCGCACCGCGCCCTCGACGGCCACGGAGAGCGGCGAGCTGTCCGGGCTGATCCAGTTCGACGCCGCAGTGAACGCCGGCAGCTCCGGGGGCCCGCTGCTCGACGCCGACGGCCTGGTCGTCGGGATCGTCGTCTCCATCGCCGACCCCGGCAAGGACGAGGCGTTCGCCGGCATCGGTTTCGCCGTGCCCATCTCCAGCGCCCTGAGCAGCGGCGGTGGCGGCTCCGGGCCCGGTGGCGGCCGCGGGCCGCGGATCTGACGTCACCAAGGTCACGAAAGGTATCGACAGAGACCATGACACAGGACGCCGACGTCAGCAGGCCCGCTGGAACGGCCGGCGGGGGCACCGGCAGCGGCACCCCCATGGCCGCACCCGTGCCCGTGCCCACCCCGGCACCCGCCCCCTCCCGCGGCGCGGCCAGCCCGCTCGAGCAGGTGCTGTTCGAGGTGAAACGCACGATCGTCGGGCAGGACGTGCTGCTGGAGCGCATGGCGATCGGACTGCTCGCCGGCGGCCATCTGCTGGTCGAGGGCGTACCGGGGCTGGCGAAGACGCTGGCGGTGAAGTCGCTGGCCAGCGCGGTCGGCGGGCAGTTCCAGCGGATCCAGTTCACCCCGGACCTGCTGCCCGCCGACCTGGTCGGCACCCGGGTCTACCGCCAGCACACCGGGGAGTTCGAGACGACGCTCGGCCCGGTCTTCACCAACCTGCTGCTCGCCGACGAGATCAACCGGGCCCCGGCGAAGGTGCAGAGCGCGCTGCTGGAGGTGATGCAGGAGCGCCAGGTGACGATCGGGCGCGAGACCTACCCCGTCCCCGACCCGTTCCTGGTCCTGGCGACGCAGAACCCGATCGAGTCCGAGGGGACCTATCCGCTGCCGGAGGCCCAGGTCGACCGCTTCATGATGAAGGTCCTGGTGCACTACCCGGCGCCGGTGGAGGAGCACGCCATCGTCGACCGGGCCCTGCGGCCCCCCTTGCCGACCCAGCGGATCCTCACCCCCGAGGACCTGGTGCGGATGCGGGCGCAGGTCCAGGACGTGTACGTCGACCCGGCCATCGTCGACTACGCGGTGCGGCTCGTCGTCGCCACCCGCTCGCTGAGCACGGTGGGGCTGGGCAACCTGGACCGCTACGTCACCCACGGCGCCAGCCCGCGTGCGTCGATCGCCCTCGTGCTGGGCGCCCGGGCGCTGGCCTACCTGCGCGGCCGGGACTACGCCGTCCCGCAGGACCTGTACGCGCTCGTCCCCGACGTGCTGCGCCACCGCCTCGTGCTGTCATACGAGGCGCTGGCCGACGACGTCGCCCCCGACACGGTCATCGCCGGCGTGCTGCGGGCGGTGCCGATGCCCGAGGTCCCGCTGCGGGCCCGCTGATGGCGGGCGCACCCGACCGGCTGCTGCTGCGGCTGGAATGGCAGGTGGTCCGCCGTCTCGACGGGCGGGTGCTGGGCGCCTACCGCACGCCGTACCGCGGGTCCGGCCTCGACTTCGCCGGCCTGCGCGGCTATGTCGAGACCGACGACGCCCGCCGCATCGACTGGAACGCGACCGCCCGGCTGAACGAGCCGCAGGTACGCCAGTTCACCGAGGACCGCGAGCTGACCCTGTGGCTCGTGCTCGACCGGACGGCGTCGATGACCGTCGGCGCCCCCGGCCGCGGGAAGCACGACGTCCTGGCCGAGCTGGCGCTGGTGCTGGCGCGGCTGTTCGGGCGCGGCGGGAACCGGGTCGGCGCGGTCCTCCACGACGGCGCCGCGACCCGGGTGGTGCCACCGGGCACCGGCCGTGGCCAGGTGCTGCGCATCGGCCACGAGCTGGCCCGCACCGCCACAGCACCACCGAAGGCGGGCACCACCGACGTCGCCGCGATGCTGGGCACCGCGGCCCGCCTGGCCCGGCGCCGGTCGCTGATCATCGTCATCTCCGACTTCATCGGCACCGCCGGCTGGGATCGGCCGCTGCTGCGGCTGGCACACCGCCACGAGGTCGTGGCCCTGCGCGTCGTGGACGCCGCCGACGACGCCCTGCCGGAGGTGGGAATCGTCCTGGTCGAGGACGCCGAGACCGGCGAGCAGCTGCTCGTCGACTCCGGTGACCCGCTGCTGCGCGCCCGGCTGCGCGACGCGGTGGCCGAACGTGAGGCGGACCTGGCCGGCCGCATGCGCCGCGCCGGGGTCCCGCTGCACCGGATCGACACCGACCGCGACCTGCTCCCCGCCCTCGCCGGGGTCGCCGCCAGCACCCGGTGGCGGCGCACATGAGCCTCACCGCCCCCTGGCTGCTCGTTCCGGGCGTGCTGGTCGTGGCCGCGCTCGCCGTCGCCGCGACGATGACGGCGCGGCGGCGTCGGACCGCTCTCGCCGCGGCAGGTGTGGACGTCGCCGCGGGCCGCCGCGGGCCGCAGCTCGGGATCTGGCTCAGCCTCGCGGGAATCGCGGTGCTCACGTTCGCGGCGGCGGGGCCGGCGGCCTCCGTTCCCGTCTCCCGCGCCGCGGGCACGGTGATCGTCGCCGTGGACGTCTCGAACAGCATGGGCGCGACCGACGTGACGCCCACCCGGCTGGACGCGGCGAAGAAGGCGGCGGCCGCGTTCGTCGCCGCCCAGCCCGACAGCGTCGACGTGGGCGTGGTCGCGTTCCAGGACGGCGCGCTCACCACCCATCAGCCCAGCGCCGACCACGCCGCCGCCGAGGAGGCGATCGACCGGCTGAAGGTCACCGGCGGCACCTCGCTGGCGGAGGCGATCCTCACCTCGCTGTCGGCGATCACGGGCCGCACGGTCCGGCTCGGCGCGGACGGCTCCGCGCCGGACCTGGGGTACTGGAGCTCGGCGACCATCGTGCTGTTCTCCGACGGCGAGGACGGCGGCACCGCCGCCAACACGGGCACCGGCGGCAGCGGCGGCAGCGGCGGCAGCGGCGGCAGTAGCAGTGGCGGCAGCACCGGTGGTGGTGGCGCCGACGCGGCGGGGGCGACCGAGGCCGCCGCCGAGGCCGCCCAGGCCGCCGGGGTGCACGTCGAGACGGTCGGTGTCGGCACCACCGCCGGCGCGACCGTCGAGGTGGACGGCTACCGGCTGCACACCGCGCTGGACGAGGACACGCTGAAGGCCATCGCCCAGACGACCGGCGGCTCCTACCACCCGGCCTCGCAGGCCTCCGAGCTGGACGGCGTCGCCTCGGCCATCGACCTGCGGCGGACCACCCAGCACGAGGACCTGCCGCTGGCCGGGGCGTTCACCGCCTTCGCGGTCCTGCTGCTGGCAGCCGGCGCGGTCCCCACGATCCTGCGCACGGGAAGGGTCGCCTGATGTCCCTCACCTGGCCCTGGGCGCTGGCGACGCTGCTCGTCGTCCCGCTGCTGACCGCCGTCACCTGGCTGGCCCGGCGCCGCCGGCGGCGGGCCGCCATCCGGGTGACGTCCGTCGCGCTGCTGCGGGTGGCGCTGCCCGGCCGGAAACGGTGGCAGCGGCACATCCCCGTCGCCCTGTTCGTGCTCGGGCTGGCCACGCTCGGCGTCGGCGCCGCCCGCCCGCAGGCGAGCGTCCCGATCGCGGCGAACTCGACGACGATCCTGCTAGCGCTGGACGTCTCGGGCTCGATGTGCTCCACCGACGTGTCCCCGAACCGCCTCACCGCCGCCGAGAAGGCGGCCACCGACTTCATCCGGGCCCAGCCGGGCGGCTCCCGCATCGGCCTGGTCACCTTCGCCGGCACCGCCGGCCTGCTCGTCCCGCCGACCGACGACACCGACAAGCTGCTGGACGCGCTGAAGAGCCTGACGACGTCCCGCGGCACCGCCATCGGCCAGGGAATCCTCACCTCCATCGACGCCATCGCCGAGGTCGACCCGTCGGTCCCCCCGACCGGGGCGGACGTCCCGGCCGGCGGCGTCGGCGGGGAGTACGCGGCGGACGTCATCGTGGTACTCACCGACGGCGCCAACACCGTGGGCGTCGACCCGCAGACCGCCGCGGGGGAAGCCGCCGCCCGCCGCCTGCGGGTCTACACGATCGGCTTCGGGACGACGACACCGGCGCCGATGGTCTGCGACAGCTCGCAGATCGGGGACGACGCCTTCGGATTCGGCGGCGGGTTCGGCGGGGGCGGCGGCTTCGGTGGCGGAGGTGGTGGCTTCGGCGGCGGCCGCAACGGCGAACGCGACCCGCGGGCCATCGACGAGGACGCGCTGAAGCAGGTCGCGAGCACCACCGGCGGCACCTACTACCGCGCGCAGAACGCGAACGAGCTGCAGGACGCCCTTACCGACCTGCCCCGCACCATCACCGTGACGCACGAGCACCGCGACATCGCCTCCTGGTTCGCCGGCATCGGTGGCCTCCTCGTCGCCGCGGCCCTCGCCCTCTCCCTGTGGTGGAACCGCCTGCGCCGCCCCCAGCCGCCTCGCCCGGGCACGGTGACATGACGGGGAACTGTCCGCGTCGGCACGACAAGAAATCGGCGATGCTCGATCACCTGGCCAGGCCGGCGTTCGCATCGTCGCCGAAGGTAGCGGCCGCATGTCTGGTGGCCTGCCTGGACGGATCCGGTGCGGGCATCATGCCGGGCACGGGCACTGGACGGGCTGCCGGCCGTGCGCCGCGCCGCCGGAACACCAGCGCGCCGGCCGCGGCCGCGGTCAACGCCTGGCATCCGAGCAGTGCCACGGCCGTTTTCATGATGTCCCCGCCGGCCAGAACGAGGGATGCCGCGGCCAGCGGGGTACACACCGCGAGCACCCAGACGATCTTCCGGTTGCCGGCTCCCAACAGGTATGTCGCGAACAGCAGAGTGACCGAAAGGAAGGTGGTCGCGACGGCGAGCACCCACAACGACGGCGCGGCCACCGCCAGATCCGGCCCGAAGAGCACCGACATGAACTGACGGCCCGCGACCGCGCCGACGGCGGCCAGTCCCAGTCCCGGCGTGACGACGACAGCCATCGCCATCGCCAGTGCCCGGTGCGCGGGCCGGCCCTCCCGGTGCCGCCTGGCCGCCTCCGCGAGCAGGTAGCTCGCCACCGCCAGCCCGAGGAACACCGGCACCTTGCAGGCGGTGGAGATCGCCGCGTAGCCGCCCACCGCGTCCGGGTTGAGCCAGCCGACGACCACGACGTCGATGTTCTGCAGCAGGGCGAGCGGCACCAGGGTCGCCAGCGCCACGGAGGTGTCCGCGATCAGCGCGTCCCGGGTCCGCCGCCGCGGTGCCGGGGACGCCGTCGCCGCGGCGGGCGGATGGTCGGCCGGCGGGAGCGGCGGGAGCGGCGGGACGTCCCGGGGCGTGCGGGCCACCGTCCGGCGGGCGGCCGCGGCACCGACCACGGCGCCGACCAGCAGACCGAGGCCGGCGCCGTTCACCCCGAGCCCGGTCTGGGCCGCGGCGACGATGCAGGTCACCCGCAGAACCGTCTCGAAGATCACGTTCCGGGCGAGGCCGGGATAGTTGCGCCTGGCCTGGAGCAGCCCGCGCTCGATGCACACGCCCACCCACAGGGCCGCGGCGCTTGCCGCCTCCGCGATCGCGATCGGATGCGGGTAGGCCAGCAGGGCCGCGACCGGTCTGCACAGCGCGAGCGACGCCAGCGCGGCCACCAGCGCGGCGAGGAACGTCATGGCACGCAGCCGCCGGATCCACTGCCTGCGCTCGTGCCGGGTGCCGTCGGTCTGGACCAGGTCGCGGTGCACGACAGCGCTCAGCACGGCGGTGCCGACCACGGCGAGAACCATGTAGACGTTCGTCTGGACGACGACGGCGCCGTATCCGGACGGATCCATGATCCTCGCCAGCGTCAGGTTCATGACGAGGTTGAGGGCGTTGGCGACGATCCCGGCCGCTGCCAGCAGCATCGGCCCGCGCAGCATCTCGGTGACGACATCCCGCCTGATCACCGTGGCCAGCACCCCACCGCGCGGCACGTCACCCACCGGCATCAGCCGTCACAGCTGCCGGGGCCGGATCCGCCGCATCGGCGGGATCAGCCGGATCAGCCGGATCAGCCGAATCCGCGAGCTCGGCCACGGCGATGCGGAACAGGCCGACGAACTCGCGAGCCGAGTCATGGCTGAACAGCCCACGGGCGTAGCAGAACGTCAGATGCACCTGTCCGGCCATCCGGACGACATGGATGGCAAGACCCTGCGGCATCCTCGCCGGGGCGGTGAGGTGCAGGTCCAGCAGCCGCGGGCCGCCCGGGCCGACCGTGAGGCTGGTCGACACATGGCCGATGTTGCTCACCGCGACAGTCGGCATGAGCGCGGGCCGCGCCAACGCGACGGCGAACCGCAGCAATCCCGTTCGCAGCCGCCCCGGCATCGCGGTCAGGCACCGCTGCGCCAGCTCTCGCGCCACCCCCAGCCCTCGCGCCGCTGCCGGACGGCGCGGCCCTGCCGGCCCTGCCGGCGCGGCCGGACCTGCCGGCGCGGCCGGGCCCGGCGTGCCTGACGACGTCGCCTTCGCGGCCGCCGTCCCGTCGACGACGGTCCCGAGCAGCCGCGACGGCACATCGCGTTCGACCGGGCTGCTCGCGATGATGGCGAATCCGGAGGACAGACCGTCCAGGTCACCGGATGCCGCCGCCCGGACCGGGACCCGGACCCGCAGGGTTCCGCTGGCCCGCCCGCGGCTGGCGTTCCAGCGGTCGGCGGCGAGGTGGGCCGCGGCGACCAGCACGTCGTTGACGGTGGGCCGTCGTCCGTCCGGCAGTCTCGCCGCGCGCGGCGCGGGGATCACCTGGGGCACGAACGCGAATCCGCCGATGTCCGATGCCCCCGCCGGGCGGAGGAAGCGTGAGTCGTGAGCCGGCCATCGGACGGTTCCCGTTCGGGCCGCCCGGCACGGGCCGACGGCCGGGCCGTCCGGCGGGGCCGCGCCTCCCGTTCGCGGCACGCCTCCCGTTCGCGGCACGCCGCCTGATCGCGGCGCGCCACCTGGTCCCGGCACGCGCCCCGCACCGCCATGGAACGCGTTGGATGTGTCGGCCCGGACCAGTGCGCGGGCCGGCGGCGGCTGGTAGGCCGCCATGGTCTCGGTCAGCAGGACGAGCAGGCCGCGGCCGTCTATCGCCAGGTGGTGCCCGACGATGCCGATCCAGTCGCCGTCCGGATGGTGCACCACCAGCAGCCGCACCAGCGGCGCGCGGCCCAGGTCGATTCCCGCCAGCATGTGCTGGCGCAGGGCGTACCAGGCGTGGCGCGGACTGGCGACGGCGGCCTCGGCCACCGACGCGCGGCGCGGATCGGGGAGGATGCGCCAGCCACCACCCCCTGATCGGCCGGGCAGCTCGGACCTGGCCGCCGGGTGCCGTGCGAACACCGGCAGCGTCGCCGCCGCCAGGCAACCGGCGTCGACATGCCCGTCGGTCCGGCCGAACAGCGCGATGATGATCGGCATCTCGCTCTGCTCCGACGCCAGCAGCACCTGCTCTGGCAGGCTGAGCGGGCGGTGGGCGACCCCCCGGGCCGTAGCTCGGCCGGTCACCGTCCGGCCCCCCGCCGGCTCCGCCGAGGAATCGAAAGCGCGGCCACGGTCGCCGCGAAGGCGATGGCACCGGCCGCCTGCGCCCATCCGCTGAACGCGCCTTCGCCTGTCCTGGGTGCCACGTCCGGGGTGACGAGCATGACGACGCCGGCGGCGACCACTCCGGCCGCGGCGACCCATGGCAGCGCCTGGGGCCATCGTTTCGCCGCGACGGCACACAGCGGTACCGCCAGGGCGACCGGACCGGCCACCAGCAGCACGGCGAGCGTGGCCGCGGTTGTCGTGACCCACCACCGGGGCAGCCTGGCGCCCGCCCGCAGCAACGTCGACCGCCGCGGGTCCGGGAACCAGGGGTAGTCATCCGGGTCCGACGATCGGCGTAGCCGGATGCGGCCGGGCACCAGCACCAGTGCCACCAGCAGCAGTGCCAGCACGAGTCCGACGGCAAGGCCGGTCCGATAGCGAAGGCCGGGCCTGTTCTCGATCTCCACCGTGCCGCCGGCACCCGCCGGCACGATCCAGCCCTGCTGCCAGCCGTCCAGGCGCACCGGTGTCAGCGGCTCACCGTTGAGGGTCGCCGTCCAGGAGCGGCTCGCGTTCTCGTGCACGGCGAGGAACGCCCGCGCCCCCGCAACGATCTCGACCCTTCGCCGCTCCGCCGTCCATTCCCCGACGGTGGTCTGCCGCGGCGCAGCCGCCTCCTCGGCGACGGCAGTCTGCGCGGAGGCGCCCGTTTGAGCAGAGGCGCCGGACTGAGCGACGGTGCCGGTCTGCGCGGAGGTGCCGGTCTGCGCGGAGGTGCCGGTCTGCGCGGAGGTGCCGGTCTGCGCGGAGGTGCCGGTCTGCGCGGTGGCGCCGACCAGCGAGATCGTGTCGACGAGCAGCGCGGATTCGTCCCGCACGACAGTCAGCTGGTGCGTCCCCGCGGCCAGCGCGACCGTGCCGTCCGGTGTGCACAGGGTCGCGCGCATCGGTTGCCCGGAGGCGAAGTCGGTGGTGCTTCCCTCGACCCGCATCCGGTAGGAGGTGCCGTCGATGACGATCGTGGGTCCCCGCACACAGTCGAGGACTGCGGGCGCTTCGGCTACCCGTGGCGTCCCCTCCTTGGGCGGCACGGCCGTCGCGGTGGCCGTGAGGGTGAACCGCATCGGGCGCGGCGTGTCGAACCTGCGTGAGATCGCGAGTTCTTCCGAGGCGCTGAACGGCTGGGTGATGTCCGCCCGTTCCCGGTCGAAGGCGAACAGCACCGGTCCGGTGGCCTCCCCCGTGAAGAGCCCGGTCGCGTCGGACGGCACCTGGGCGTAGCGCTCGAAGGTCTGCCCGGGCACCGTCAGCTCGGCGATCCCGGCGCCCATCCGCTCCTGGTCACCGCCGACGACGTCGACGAGCGTGACCTGGTACCAGGAGCTCTCCCCCGCGGGCACCGTCAGCCGCTGCGCGTCCTCGGTCGCGGCCACCGGAGTGTCGACCGAGCCGCCCGCCGTGGTCACCCTGATCACCCGCGGCACCGGCCGCTTGGCGATGTCGACGAGAAGCCTGATCTCCAGGTAGGGCACGGTCACCGGCGTGCCGACGTCGGCCCTGAGCCAGGCGCCCTCCGAGCCGGTGGCCGGGTCGGGGCGGGCCATCCACGAGGTGTACGCCAGGCCGTCGACGGCGCTCGCCGGCCCGAACTCGGGCGCGGCCCGCAGCAGGAAGCCGTACGACGACGCCGTCACCGACTTCCCGCCGGCATAGGCGGACGTCGTCTGGTGACCGGCGGCCGGCCGGTCCGTCCACTCCTTCGACAGCTCGCCTCTGCCCGCGGCGTCCTCCGTCGGGCCGAGGAGATAGGAGGCGGAGCTGTGGACGACACCGAAGCTGTAGTCGCGCCGGCCGAACGTGTCGGTGACGGCGAGCCCGGTCGTCGGGGTCAGGACGTCGCTCGGCGAGGTGACATCCGCCAACGCGGCGACCGTGCCCCTGTTCGCCGTGACGTCGGCGGGATCACCGAGATCCTGGGCGAGGACCGTGGCGCGGTCGGTGGGGAGCAGGCCGTGCGCGGCGAGCTGCACCGTCGCCTCGGGGCCGCCGGACACCACCAGAGCGTTCGCGGCCGGGTACGCCTCGACCGTCCGGGCACCGCCGGGCACCGTCCACACCTCCAGCGCGGGCGCGGGGTCGGGGGTGCGCTGCCGGTTCTTCGGCAGCGCCCGTTCCCGTGACGACAGCCGACCCGGGACCTGGGGCCCGAAGGTCGCGACACGCTGCAGGCCGCTGCGTTCCAGCGCCCGGTGGACCTCGTCCGTGGACGGCGGGATGTCCCAGTCGTCGTCGTCCAGGTTGTTGCGGATCAGGACCTGCCCCACGCCGGCGCGAACGAGCGCGGCGGCGAGGCCGGTGCCGTCGTCGGACAGGGCGTTCTCGACGCCGTCCAGCCAGCGGGTGTTACCGACGCTGCCGAGCGGGATGAGGCTGCGCTCGGCCCACGGCGTCGTGGTGAGCCACCGCATCGGCTCGTCGAGCGGACGCCCCCAGTCGTATTCGGCGAACGGTGTGCCCGGCAGCAGCAGGGTGCGCCCGCCGTCGGGGTTCGCCTCCAGCCAGTCGACGGCCTCCGTCCAGTACCCGGGGACCTCCTCGAACGCGCCGGGCTGCAGGACCTTGCCCTCGAGAACGGGAAGCATCCCGGCGATCAGCGCGACGACGGACAGGACCACGACGCCGCGCGCAGTCACCCGTCGCCAGTCGCCCCGGCCGTGAGCACACTTGTCGTCACCCCGCCGGTCGTCGCCCCGCCGGTGCCGCCGCGCACGCGCTGCCGGGGGCAGGCCGTCGGCGGCGGTCGGCCGCCGCAGCTGCACCGTGTGCTCCATCGGCTCCAGCGCCGTGACCCCGGTCGGCCCGGTGCCGGTCAGCGCGGTGCCGGTGTTCCCGGCCCTGCGTGCGAGGCGGCCCACGACGATCCCGAGCGCATGGGTCAGCCCGAGAGCCATCGGCAGGTGCGTCACCGACATGAACTTGAACACGTTGCGTAGCGGACTCAGCGGACCCTCGAGCAGGGCATGCACATGGGTGGAGACCGGGCCGCCCAGGGCACCCGAGTACCCGGCGGTGATCGCCACCGTGCCGATGCCGAACGTGACCAGCAGGAACCTGCGCGCCGGCAGATCACGGCGGGCGAGGCCCCACATCGACAGCGCCGCGATCACGTAGGAGCCGGCGATCGCGTACCGCGAGCTGACGAGCGCGGTCGCGGCCGGTAGCCAGGCGGTCGGCAGGCGCAGGTACGCCATCCAGTCGGTGGCGGTGCGCAACGTCTCGGGCACCGAGGCGGTCGACGTCGTGACGGCGACGGACTCGGTGAACGGGATGAAGTCCATCCCGAACCTGCCCATCGCCACCAGGCCGATCGCCCACCAGGCCGTCGCGAGCACGACCGCGACGCACCACCAGGCCCGCAGCGCCCACACCCGCCGGCTGCCGCCCGCGAAGGCCAGCAACACCGCCGGGCACAGCAGCACGCCGGCCACCACGCTCGCGTTGACGCCGCCGATGCACAGGACCGCCAGGCCCGACAACGCGGCCGCGCGGCGCGGGGCGAGCCTGGTCTCGGCCGAGACGGGCCTGCCGGCCACCGATGGCTGTCGGTTCCGCCGCTGTGACTGCCCCCGGTTCCACTGCCCCCGGTTCCACTGCCCCCGCCGCCGCCCACCGGTGGCGGGTTCCGGCGGCGCCTGGGGCCCGGCGAGTCCGGTGTCGTCCCCGCCCGCACCGTCCGGCCGCAGGGCACGCACCAGCGGTAGGACGATCCACGGCAGCATCGCCGCACCGGTCATCGCGACCGAGCTCGCCCCGATCTTGCCCAGGAACATCGGGGAGAGCGTGTAGCCGAGACCGCCGAGTACCCGGCTCGCCGGCCGGCCGATCCGCAGGGTGTCGGCGAGGCGCACGACGCCCCAGGTGGCGACCGTGAGCAGCAGGGCCATCCAGAGCCGCTGGGTGAGCCACGGCGGCAGGCCGAGCAGATGGCCAGAGAGGAAGAACGTCCCCATCGGGAAGAGGTAGCCGGAGACCTGGTTCGGGACGAACCCGAAGTCCGAGGTCGAGTTCCACAGATGCGTGGCGTCCGACAGGTACAGCTGCGGGTTGACCGCGACGGCGAGCTTCGTGTCGGCGGTGAGGTTGCCCGGCGCCTGGAGCACGAACAGGGTGATGTATCCGAGTGCGATCCACAGCAGATGCCAGCGGGACGTACGCGCCGCGCTGGCGGGGTGGACGTCGAGCGCCGGCTCGGCCGGCGGGCCGGCGGATCGGCCAGCCGATGGCCCCGCTAATCGTTCGGCTGATCGCTCGGCGGAGGATTCGGCGGAACGCTCGGGGAGCCGCACCGCGGATCGCCCGGTGGCCGCGAACGGTGGCGTCGTCGGTGGCGCCACCGACGGTGGCTTAGCCGGCACCGGAGATCGCCTCAGGTAAATCGGATACTATATCCATTCGCAAACGCCTCTTCCGCGTCAGCTCAGCCGTCGGGGACAGTGGACCGCCGGCCGCCTGCCCTCGAAGCAGACTCGACCACCCAATGTCGCAGCCACTATGGCAGAACGTCGCAAAGCTGGCTATACCGAACATTCGATGTCTGCGAACATTTACGGACGAAAACCCTCCGCTTCGATCTGACACCAGCGGCGATTTATTGCTTACCAAGAGCAAGAAAAGCGAGGCCACACCCGGGCGATACACACCCTGAGCAGTGAGCCCTCCACTTTGGCGGCGCCGGTCGGAACCCCGTGCACACGCCGATGTCCCCGGTCGTGCCGCGGCACGACCGGGGACATCGGCGCCAGGGAGGGAGAAGTACGGTTACGCGCGGCGCGGGCCCGCGAGGTGAGGCCGGGGTCAGGGCTCGGGGCGCCGGCTGGGCGCCGACGGCGCCGCGGTCACGAGCACGTCCCGTTCCCGCGTGGAGTCGGCGGGCGCATCCGTGCCCTCGCGCGGCCCGGGTAGCTGCGGCGCCCCGTCGAGGCTGGCGCCTTCGACGTCGACGTTGGGCAGGACGCGGTCGAGCCGGCGCGGCAGCCACCAGGCGGAGCGGCCGAGCAGGGCCATCACCGCCGGGATGATCGTCATGCGGACGAGGAAGGCGTCCACCGCGACCCCGAAGGCGAGCGCGAGACCCATCTGCTTGATCAGCGCCTCCGGGGTGAGGATGAACCCGGCGAAGACACTGATCATGATGATGGCCGCGGCGATGACGACCCTGGCTCCGTGGTCGAAGCCGTTGATGACCGCGCTGGTCGGGTGCGCGCCGTGGACGTACTGCTCACGCATGCCGGTGACCAGGAAGACCTGGTAGTCCATGGCGAGGCCGAACACCAGGCCGACGACCAGCAGCGGGAGCAGGCTCATGATCGGCCCGGTCTGGCCCTCGATGCCGATCAGGCCGTCCAGCCAGCCCCACTGGAAGACCGCGACGGTGGCGCCGAGGGTGGCGACGACCGTGAGCAGGAATCCGCCGACCGCCGTGAGCGGGACCAGGATCGAGCGGAAGACCAGGCAGAGCAGGATGATCGCCAGGCCGACGACGACGATCAGGTACGGCACCAGCGCGTCGGAGAGGCTGTCGGTGATGTCGACCGCCAGCGCGGTGGAACCGGTGACCGCGACCTCGGCGCCGGCCGGCTGCGGCAGGTCACGGATGGCACGGACCAGGTCGGACGTCTCCTCGGCCGCCGGGCCGGAGTTCGGGATGACGCTGAACACCGCCGTGTCACCGGCCGGGTTGACGGTCGCCGGGGTGACCTTGGCGACGTCGTCGAGCCCGGCGATGCTGTTCGCGACCGCAGCCGCGGTCGCGGCCGGGTCCGCTGCCGGTGCGGCGGCGGCACCACCAGCGGCGGCACCACCAGCGGAGTCGCCGCCGCCGGGCCGGGTGTCGATGGTGATCGTGAGAGGGCCGTTGAAGCCGGCGCCGAAGTCGGCGGACAGGAGATCGTAGGCCTTGCGGGCCGAGGTGTCGGGCGCCGAGGTGCCCTCGTCGGGCAGCGCGAGGCGCAGGTCGAGCGCCGGGATCGCCACGACGCCGAGACCGATGGCGGTGCCGACGAGGACGGCCGCGGGATGGCGCGTGACCCAGGACGCCCAGCGGCGGCTGCGGGTGGTGTCGGTCGGCCGGTGCTGGGCGGCGGCCTCGGCGCGGGGCCGGACCCGTCGCCCGGCCACGCCGAGCATTGCGGGCACCAGGGTCAGCGCGACGGCGACCGCGAGCAGGACGGCGACGCTGGCCGCGATGCCCATCTCGGTCAGGAACGGGATGTTGACGACGGCGAGCCCGACCAGCGCGATCGCCACGGTCAGCCCGGCGAACACGACAGCCGACCCGGCGGTGCCGATGGCCCGGCCGGCGGCATGCTCACGGTCGAGACCGCGGCCCAACTCCTGGCGGTAGCGGGAGATGATGAACAGCGAGTAGTCGATCGCGACGGCGAGGCCGAGCATCACGGCGAGCGTCGAGGTGTTCGACGACAGCTCCATGAAGCCGGTCGCGGCGGTGATCGCGGTCATCGCGATACCGACGCTGACGATCGCGACGAGCAGCGGCAGGCCCGCGGCGACCAGCGAGCCCAGCGTGATGACCAGGACGACGGCGGCGACGGCCAGCCCGATCAGCTCGGTCGCGCCGCTGTGCGAGGCCTCCTCGGCCGCGTCACCGCCGGCCTCCACCGTCAGGCCCGCGTCCCGGCCGGTGCCGATCGCGTGCTCGAGGGTGTCCTTCGCCTCGTCGGACAGATCAGCCGAAGCCACGGTGTAGCTGACCTGCGCGTAGCCGACCGTGGCATCCTGCGAGAGCTGGTTGCTGTACGGGTCGGTGACCGTGGCGACGTCGGCCCCGCCGGTGAAGTCGTCGACGACGTCGGCGACGGCGGCCCGCCAGGCGGGGTCGGTGAGCTTCTGCCCGTCGGGTGCCGCGAAGACGATCCGGGCGACCGCTCCATCCGCCTGCATGGCTGGGAACCGGTCCTTCAGCAGGTCCACCGCCCGCTGGGATTCGGTACCCGGCAGCGTGAACGAGTTCGACGTCGGGCCCGACAGGGTCGCCGCGCCGATCCCGGTCAGCGCCAGAACCCCGATCCACAGGGCGATGACCAGTCCGCGGCGGCGGAAGGCGAAACGCCCGAGGCGTTGTAGGTGGAATGCCATGCCCCAAGCCTTGTCGCGACGGGCGGTGAGCACATCCAGCCAGCGTGGACACTTCGCGCTACCGCAGCCGCGGCGCCGGGAGCCGCCCGTGTACCACGGCCGCGGTACACCGGGGTACCATCACCGTGGGTCGACACCTGGCCGCGCCCGGCTACAGTTGAGAAGGTGTCTGACGGACTCTCGCCGGGATGGCTGGCAGTGCGGGGCTTTTTCCGTACCCGTCCCGCCGCCCTCGACCTCCTGGTCTCGCTGGTCGTCTTCGGCCTGGGGATGCTGGTCACCCTCACCGCCCAGGACGACGAGGCAGGCGAGTTCACCGCGCTCTCGCTCCTGCTGAGCGCGCTCGCCGCCGTGGCGCTGCTCGCCCGCCGCCGCTGGCCGGTGGGCGTGGTGGCGGTCGTCCTGGCACTGGTGGTCGTCGGCTCGGTGACCGACCAGCACACCCCGGGGCCGACGCTCGCGGTCGGCGCCGCCCTGTACGCACTCGCCTCCCGCCGTCCGGGGGCGGCGGCCTGGTACTGCGCCCTCTCCGTGGGTCTGGCCCTGTCACTGGTGAACCTGCTACACCGGCCGGACGTCAGCGAGATCGCCCCGCTGTGGACCTGGATCGGCCTGTCCACGGTCGCCGGGTACTCGGTTCGCGGCCGGCGCGACTACATCTCGGCCGTGGAGGAACGCGCCATCCGGGCCGAGCTGGGTCGCGAGCAGGAGGCCCGCCGGCAGGTCGCCGAGGAGCGGCTGCGCATCGCCCGCGAGCTGCATGACGTCGTCGGCCACCATGTCGTGCTCATCAACGTGCAGTCCGCCGTCGCCGCCCATGTGCTGCGCCTCGACCCCGACAAGGCCGAGGAGTCGCTCGGCCACGTCCGCCAGGCCGGGCGCACGGTGCTCGACGAACTGAACTCCCTCGTCCGGGTGCTGCGCGACCCGGACGAGCCGAGCCTGTCCGGCCCGGTGCGAGGGCTGGAGCACCTCGACGAGCTGACCTCCGGCTTCGCCGCCGCCGGCCTGCCGCTCGATCTGCACCGCGACGGCCAGCCCCGGGAGCTGCCGGTGCTCATCGACCTGGCTGCCTACCGGATCGTCCAGGAATCCCTGACCAACGCCTACAAGCACGCCCGCGGCACCCCGACCACCCTCTGCCTCGCCTACGGGCAGCACGAGCTCGGCATCCAGATCCGCAGCGGCGGAGCGGACGCCGGCTCCGGCGCTGGAACTGCTGGTGCTGGAGCTGGAGCCGGGGATGGGGCCGGGCGTGGGGCCGGCGCTGGGCAGATCGCGCACCACCTCGCGGACTTCGGGTCGATCGAGCGGGACATCGTCGAGACCGGCCCCACCGCCGGGCACGGAATCACCGGGATGCGGGAGCGGGCGGCGGCGCTCGGCGGGCGGCTGCGCGCCGGCCACACCCCGGACGGGGCGTTCACGGTTCTCGCGCGGCTGCCCGTTCCGCCTCCGCTCGACGAGCACGACCCCCGCCAGCCCCGCCGCACCGTGGTGGAGTCCACTGTTGTCGTGGCGCCGGAAGCTGTCAGAGCCGCCGAAGCCGTCCGGACCACAGACGCAAGCAGGACCACAGACGCCGTCAGAGCCGCGGGAGCCGAACGTTGATCAGGGTGCTGCTCGCGGACGACCAGCCGCTGGTGCGGGCCGGCTTCCGGGTGTTCATCGACGCCGCCCCCGACATGGAGGTGGCAGGTGAAGCCGCCGACGGCGCGGAGGCCATCCGCCTGGCGACCGAGCTCGTGCCCGACGTCGTGCTCATGGACATCCGGATGCCCGAGCTGGACGGCATCGCCGCCACCCGAGCGATCACCGCCGACCCGCGGCTGGCCGGCACCCGCATCCTGGTCCTGACCACCTTCGAGGTGGACGAGTACGTCTTCGAGGCGCTGCGCGCCGGCGCCAGCGGCTTCCTCGGCAAGGGCATCGAACCCGAGGAGCTGGTCAGCGCGCTGCGCGTGGTGGCGCACGGCGACGCACTGCTCTCACCGCTGGCCACCCGCCAGCTCATCGCCGACTACATCGCCCGGCCCCGCCAGACCAGCACTCCCGCGCTGGGCACGCTGGACGGGCTGACCAACCGGGAGACCGAGGTCGTGCGGCTCGTCGCCGAAGGCCTGACCAACGACGAGATCGCCGAACGGCTCTTCCTCTCCCCCGCGACGGCCAAGACCCACGTCAACCGGGCGATGACCAAGCTCGGCGCCCGCGACCGCGCCCAGCTCGTCGTCATGGCCTACCAGGCCCGCCTCATCGATCCCACCAGCTGACGCTCACGCTCCAAGATCCCGGGCCCAGGCAGCCGCAGGACTGCCGCTTGCCGCCGTCACCGGGTTGCCGCCGTGACGGTGGTCGCTTACCGGGGCGCCATCCGGATGGCGCCGTCGAGGCGGATCACCTCGCCATTGAGCATCGGGTTGGACACGATGTGGGCGACCAGCGCGCCGAACTCCACCGGGTTCCCCAGCCGCGACGGGTGCGGCACCTGGCGGCCCAGGGAGGCACGGGCCTCCTCGGGCAGGGTGGCGAGCAGCGGGGTGTCGTAGAGGCCCGGGGCGATCGTCATGACCCGGATCTTCAGGTTGGCCAGGTCGCGGGCGATCGGCAGGGTCATCCCGGCCACGCCGCTCTTCGACGCCGAGTAGGCGGCCTGCCCGATCTGGCCCTCGAACGCCGCCACCGAGGCGGTGTTCACGATGACGCCGCGCTCCTCGCCGAGCGGCTCGGCAGCGGCCATCCGCGCCGCCGCGAGCCGGACCACGTTGAAGGTGCCGACCAGGTTGATGTCGATGATCCGCTGGAACTGGTCGAGCGGGAACGGGCCGTCCTTGCCCACGGTCTTGATGCCGTTGCCGGTGCCGGCGCAGTTGACCGCGACCCGCAGGGTGCCGAGCTCGGCCGCGACGTCCAGTGCGGCGGTGACGTCCGCCTCGCTGCGGACGTCACCGGGAGCGAACCGCACCCGCTCGCCCAGCTTGTCCGCGACCGCGGCGCCGTCGGAGCTCGGCAGGTCGATGATCACTACGGAGGCGCCGGCCTCCAGCAGCTTCTCCGTCGTCGCCAGCCCAAGACCGGAGGCTCCGCCGGTGACCAGCGCGACCGAGTCGGTGATGTTCAACTGCTGTTCCCTTCAGACTCTGACTTCACGACGTTGCTGTTTCGGTACAGCCGGACGGACGAGACGCCCGGAACGGCTCGATGCGCTCAGCGCAGCTCAAGGGGCTCAGCTCAGCGCGGCTCAAGCGGCTCAGAGCAGCTCGAAGATGGTGGCGTTGGCCTGGCCGCCGCCCTCGCACATGGTCTGCAGCCCGTAGCGGATCCCGTTGTCCCGCATGTGGTGCACCAGGGTGGTGGTGAGCCGGGCACCGGAGCCGCCCAGCGGGTGGCCGAGCGCGATCGCGCCGCCGTTCGGGTTGAGCGCCTTCGCGTCGGCGCCGAGGTCGGCCAGCCAGGCCAGCGGCACCGGCGCGAACGCCTCGTTGACCTCGAATGCACCGATCTCGTCCAGCCGCAGCCCGGAACGGCGCAGCGCCTTCTGAGTAGCTGGGATCGGCGCGGTCAGCATGATCACCGGGTCGGCGCCGGCGAGCACCGCGGTGTGTACCCGCACGATCGGGGTCAGGCCCAGCTCACGGGCCGTCTCGCTGGTGGTCATCAGCAGCGCCGCCGACCCGTCCGAGATCTGCGAGCTGTTCCCCGCGGTGACGACGCCGCCTTCCGGCCTGAACACGGTCTTGAGGCCGCCCAGCGTCTCCAGCGTGCCGCCGCGGCGGATGCCCTCGTCGCGGCTGATCACCGTGCCGTCGGGGAGGGTGACCGGGGCGATCTGCGCGTCGAGCCGGCCCTCGTCCTGGGCCGCGGCCGCCTTCTCGTGCGAGGCGAGGGAGAACTCGTCGAGCTGGGTGCGGCTCAGGCCCCACCGCTGCGCGATCATCTCGGCGCCGATCCCCTGGTTCGGGGAGTCCGGGCCGTAGCGGGCGTGGAAGTCGGGGCCCAGCGGATCCTGGCCCAGCGACGAGCTGCCCATCGGGACCCGGCTCATCGACTCGACACCGCCGGCCACGACGATGTCGTAGTGGCCGGCGATCAGCCCGGCGGCGGCGAAGTGGACGGCCTGCTGGGACGAGCCGCACTGCCGGTCCACCGTCACGCCGGTGACCGACTCGGGCCAGCCGGCGGCGAGCGGGGCGTTGCGGGCGATGTCCAGGGTCTGCTCACCGACCTGGGACACACAGCCCCAGATCACGTCGTCGATGACCACCGGGTCGATCCCGGCCCGGGCGGCCAGCGAGCGCAGCACGTGCGCGGACAGGTCCGTCGGATGCACACCGGCGAGCCCGCCGTTGCGCTTCCCGACGGGTGTACGTACGGCCTCCACGATCACGGCATCCGGCATGTGCTGCTCCTCGGTCGAGGGTTGATCCGCCGACGAGTGGCGGTGGGGGTCGGCGGAACTGGCCGCGCGACCGTCACCGTCAATGCTGACGGTGAGGCGGCGTCACAGTCAAGCCTGACGGTGACCACGACGGTCGACTCCGGACGCGGACGCGGCCCGGCGGACGGCTCCCGATGCGTTGACGCCCTCGGAGGGCGGAAGACGATGAATGGCATGCTCGGGAGAGCGGGCGCGACGAACGCACGCCGCCGCACGGGAGGACCGTTGACCAGCGAGGCAGAGCTGAGCTACCGCGCCCGTCGCGACGAGCAGCGCGAGGACAGCCGCAACCGGATCCTGGACGCCGCGGTCGACTGCCTGATCGAGGGCGGCTACGCCAGCGCGACCACGCCCCGCATCCAGGCGAGGGCGGGCATCTCACGCGGTGGGCTGCTCCACCACTTCCCGTCCCGCGACGCGCTGCTGGTCGCCGCGTCCGAGCATCTGGCCCGGCGGCGGATCGCCAGCACCGCGGCCACGGCCGAACAGATCGCCCGCACCCACCCCGCCGGCCCGCAGCGGCTGACCCGCATGGTCGAGCTGCTGTGGACGACCTTCCACGAACCGCACTGGTGGGCCGCCCTCGAGCTGTGGACGGCGGCGCGGACCCACGACGAGATCGCGGTGGCGCTGCGGCCGGTCGAACGGCACCTCGGCGCGATCGTGCGCGACGGGGTCGACGCCATGTTCGGGCCGGACTACACCGGCCACCCGCGCTATCCCCAGGTGCGGGAGCTACTGGTCAGCAGCATGCGGGGCCTGGCCCTCACCTACACGTTCGACCAGCGGGACCCGATCCACGACCCGCACCTGGCCATGTGGAAGGACCTCGTCATGGTCATGCTTCATGACCACGACGAGGTCCTCGACAACGACGAGGTCCTCGACCCCGTCGGCGCCCGCGGCGGCGCCCGCGACCGTCAGGCGGAAACGCCCGCCACCGAATAGCAGAGCTGGACGTCCCGGCCGGCCTTGTAGGCGTCCAGCCAACGGCCCGCGAAGGCGGGCAGCGGCTCCCCGGCGGGGCTGTGCCACGGGGCCTGGGAAAGCCCGAGGCGGTAGATCGTCGTGAGCAGCTCGCGGGCCGAGGCGACGTCGTAGAGCGACGACCGGCGCCCGCCGCCCAGGGCCTTGCCCAGCAGCTGCGCGACCCGGCCTCCTTCTTTCTTCTCGACCGGCGGAGTCATCGCCTCGCGCACACCCGGCACGCATTCGACGAAGCCCTCGATGATCTGGAAGTAGGTCTGGAAGACGTGCCGGAACACCTTCGGCGCGACCATCGTCCGGTACCACGGCTTGCCGACCACGGCGTCGTAGATCTCCAGCGCGGAGCTGCGGTGCTCGACCTCCTCCACGAAATGCCAGAGGAACAGTGAGGCCACCCGTTCGTCGCCGGGCCGGAAAAGCTCGGACTCGTGGTCGAGGAAGAGCTTGAACGTCGGTGTGAACGTCGCCTCGAGAGCGGCGGTGTAGGCGAGCTGGTACTGCAGGGAGGTGAAGGAGAGCGCGTCGAACCGTTCGACCGCCTTGTCGACCACGCCCTGCAGGCCCGGATGGCTCAGGGTGAGCGCGGCCAGGTGCTTGCGATGGCTGTTCGCGTGCTGGGCCTCCTGGCGCAGGAACGCCTCCGCCTCGGCGGCGACCGCCTTGTCCTTGATGAGCGGAATGGCGATTCGGGTGGAGGCGACGATGTGCTTCTCGAACGCGACCGCCAGCACACCGATCGCGTTGAGCATGACCGCCACGTCGGGCGCGGACGGCTGCCAGTGGAAGGGAACGGACTCGTCGAACGCGAACGGAATCCGACGGACTTCAAGATCGACCATTTCCGGCCGCCTCCTGCTCTTCCTCGCGAAGCTCATGAACATTTCCGGTGATGGGCGCCGGCGTCGCGGCGAGGGTGTTCCGGGCGGCCAGCGCGACCACCCAGACGCACACCGCGGTGCAGCCCAGCGCGTAGTACGGGTTGCCGATCGGGGTGCCGTCATCGGTCACGCCCTCGTGGGCGGAGAGCAGATCCGGCAGCGCGGTCAGCCACAGCACGGCGAGCACAGCCAGGTAGATCGTTCCGTACAGCACGGCGTAGCCGCTCACGAGACGATCCGCCGGGGCCGCGGAAGCCTCGGGAATCTCAGGCGCCGCCGGAACCTCGGGCGCCGCGGAAGCCGCGTCACCCGCGCGAGCCGCGGGTGACGGGCGCAGCCGGCTCTGGGCCAGCGCCGGCAGCGCGACGGCCGCGGCGGCGGCGAGCATCACGCCGAACACGGCCGCCATCAGCGCATGGTTGGGATTCTGCGCGGTCGTCAGATAGCCCAGCGGCGCACCGGCGACAGGCAGCAGCACCGGGGTGAGCACACCGACCGCGACCACCCGCCCGACCAGGCCAGGGGTGGCGAGCGTGCGACGTCCGGCCGGCTCGGCGATCAGCGCCCGCCAGCAGAAGGCGAGGATCGCGGGCCCCACCAGACCGAAGATCACCGTGCTCGACAGCGGCACCGACCCGAGAGCCGGCTCGTTGGTGGCTGCCTGCGGATTCCAGGCCCACCAGCGCAGCTGCGGCCCGATGTGGTCGAAGATCTCGTAGAAGCACTGGTGGACGAACCCGACGCAGATCGCGCCGACCAGCCGCCCCCGCCGGTCGAAAACGCCGATCCGGTCGACGAGCGCGCAGGCCAGGTAGGGAACCGCGACATACACCGCGAGAATGTAGAGCGGCAGCCGGTCGAACATGAACTGCACGGTGAACACGTTGTGCACGAAGATCAGGTCGATGCGATCGTCGATGCCGAACTGTTCGGGGAAGTACAGCGGCGGCTCGATGACCAGCGCGTAGACGATCGGGGCGAACCACAGCGCCAGATATGCCGGGTTTCCGGTGCGGCGGCGAAGCCGCACGGCGTGCGCGAGCGCGAGCACCGCACCGCCGATCATGAGTATCTCGATGACCGGCAGGGTCCAGTTCACCAGATCAGCGGGTGACCGCAGGCTCACCACCGGGTCGGGGTCGCAGGAAATACCGCCGAGCTTTTCCGCCAGCGAGCGGAAGGCGGCACTACAGGGGGCGCTCATGCGCTGCCCCTAAAAAGGAGGACCACCTTCTTGATGGCCCACTGATGAATGTCGCTGACACCGGCATGACCGCTCCTGAACTCCGTCGGGTACCGACGGTTGAACCCAGCTGGGCCGCCGCACCATACATAGTTAGACATGTGTATGGTCAAGAGGTCGGTGGCGACCTCCTGGCGAGTCTGCGCCGAGCCGTCCGGGAGGCGCCTCAGGCCGGAAGGCGCCTCGAAGGGGTCAGCGGGTGGTGGCGCGGCCAGGCGGGCCGGGCTGACCGGTCATGGTGCCCTTGACCGGGACGATCCGGTATTCGGCGATTGTGCCCGCCGGCAGGGTGTCGGTCGTCCACGTGTTCGTCCCGGGCTTCGCGGGCAGGCTGCCGGGCTGGCGTTGGAACTCCTGCTCGCCGCGCGAGAGGACTCGCCGCTCGACGAGGTAGGCGGTCGCGCCGGGGGTCGCCGCCCAGGTCAGCGCGAACTGGCCGGGCTGCCCGTCGACGGTGACGGCGCGGCCGGTGCCGGGCCAGGGCAGGTCACCGTACAGCGGGCCGAAGGTCGCGCCGATCCCGAGCTGCGCCAGGGCGTTGGCGACCCCGCGGGCGATCACGTACTCGCCGGCGGGGTTGGGGTGAGAGCCGTCCCAGGTGTCCCGGTAGGGGTCCCAGTCCTGGTAGGTGCGGGCGACCACGACGCTCGACGTCGGGGTCTGCCAGTTGCCGACCTGCTGGTCGAGCACGGTGTTGTAGGCCGTGGCCTGCGGCTGCAGGTCCCGCCCGCCGACATAGTCGGAGCGGTCGAGGACCTGGGCGACGACGACGTCGATGTCGGAGTTCACCCGGCGCGCGTTGTTGATCAGCGCCAGCATGTCGTCGGCGGCCTGCTGCGGGGTCGACAGATAGGTGAGGTCGTTCGCGCCGAGCGCCACGACCATCACGTCGGCGGGGGTCGCGCGCAGCAGGCCCTCGACGGCGTCGCGCTCGGTCCGCGTGGCGTCACCCCAGACCGCGTGATGATCCCGGTCGAACCAGGCGTCGACGTAGTCGTTCGAACCCGCCTTGTCGGCGGTGTTGTCCCAGACGTCGATACGGTCACCGACGAAGTCGACGGCGCCGGGCGCGCTGAGGTTCAGGTGCTCGGCCAGCCGGTAACGCCATGTGTAGTCCCCAGCGGTCTGCAGGGTGACCGAATCGCCGAGAATCAGTACCCTGGTTTTCGCCGCTGACTGGGCGCTGCTTTCGGCGCCGGTCAGGGAAACCGCCAGCCCGATACCGCCGCCCAGCACGATCACCGCGCCGAGTGCGGCCACCGCCAGGCGGGCGCGCCGGCCCACCCGCGCATCGGGGCCTGGTTCGAGAACACGGCGGAACCTGCCCATACGCACCCTGCCGCCTTCCCGTCCACAGTCCCGATCCCAATCCCGTCAAATAGGGATCAATGCTGCACCCTAGCGTCAGGCATGCCCGTCAGGCGCGTCGACCTCCGTCGGGACGCGGCCACCGGTATACGCAATCACGGGGCTCGGCCTGACCATCTACGCTTTCCGGAAACCGGACAGCGCAGCGGAGCGAAGCCCGGGCGCGCGTTTCGCGGTAGCGAGCTCCGGGTCGTTCAGGGCGCCGCCCAGCGGCTCGGGGGGCGGGGCAGGCCGAGGTGCTCGCGCAGGGTGCGCCCGGCGTAGTCGGTGCGGAACAGGCCGCGGCGGCGCAGCTCGGGAATCACCAGGGTGGCGAAGTCGTCGAGCGTGTCCGGCAGATACGGGAAGATGACGTTGAAGCCGTCGGCGCCGCGGCCCTCGAAGCATTCCTGGATGTGGTCGGCGATCGACTCCGGTGTCCCCACCACGGTCCTGATGTCGCGGGCACGTTGCTGGGCGAGCTGGCGGATGGTCAGGCCGCCGGCCCGGGCGCGTTCGACGATGGCCCGCTGCGCCGACTGGCTCTGGTTCGACGGCGGCAGGTCCGGCAGCGGGCCGTCCAGCGGGTGGGCCGCCAGGTCGACGCCGCCCAGCCAGTAGGCGAGGTCCGCGAGCGCGACCCGCGGGTCCAGCAGGGACGTCAGCCGGTCGAGCTTGTCCTCCGCCTCGCCGAGGGTGCGGCCCACGATCGTTGAGAGGCCCGGCAGGACGACGACGTCGTCCGGATCGCGCCCGGCCGCTCGCGTGGCGGCCTTCAGATCGGCATAGAACGCCTGCGCGCCGGCCAGGTCGGCATGCTGGGTGAACACGACGTCGGCCACCGAGGCGGCCAGCGCCCGGCCGCTGTCGGAGGAACCGGCCTGCACGATCACCGGGCGGCCCTGCGGTGGGCGCGGGATGTTGAGCGGCCCGGTGACCGCGAAGTGCTTTCCGCGGTGGTCGAGCCGGTGCAGCTTCGTCTCGTCGAAGTAGATGCCCGACGTCTGATCGTGATGGAACGCGTCGTCGTCGAAGCTGTCCCACAGCCCCGTCACCACGTCGAAGAACTCGGCGGCGCGCTCGTACCGCAGCTCGTGGTCGACGTGCCGGTCGAGGCCGAAGTTGCGCGCCTCGGCGTCACTGAGGGACGTCACCAGGTTCCAGCCGACCCGGCCACCGCTGATGTGGTCGAGGGAGGCGAACGTCCGGGCCAGGTGGTAGGGCTCGTTGTAGGTGGTGGACGCGGTCGCGATCAGCCCGATCCGGCTGGTCGCCGTGGCCAGGGCGGCGATGAGGGTCGTCGGCTCGAAGGAGTCGTTGACGACGGAGACCCGGCTCAGCACCTCCTGATCGGCGAAGGGCACCCCGACGAGGTCGGCGAAGAAGACGGCGTCGAACCGGGCCCGTTCGGCGGTGCGGGCCAGCTCGATCACATGCCGGATGTTGACACCCGCGTCCGCGGCCGTGTTCGGGTGCCGCCAGGCGGCGAGGAACTCGCCCGGCGGTTTGAGGAAGGCGTTCAGGTGCAGCTCCCGGCGGCGCGCGGGCCCCGGCACCGGCCGCGGTCGCGGCCCCGGCCGCGCGGTCATCGTGTGGTCGCCCCCGCCGGGACGGGCGTCGGTCGGCCGGTGGGACGTCCCAGGCCCAGGTGCCCGCGCAGCGTGGTCTGCTCGTACTCGGCGCGAAACAGCCCGCGGCGACGCAGCTCGGGAATGACCTGGTCGACGAAGTCCTCGGCCGGTCCGGGCAGGTAGGGGAAGCTGATGTTGAAGCCGTCGGCGGCCCTGGCCCGGAACCAGCGCTCGATGTGGTCGGCGACCGCCTCCGGGGTGCCCACCACCGACGAGACCGCGGCGAAGCGCAGCGCGAGCTGCCGGATCGTCAGCCGTTCCCGGCGCGCGAGGTCCAGCAGCAGGTCCTGCCGGCTCCGGCTGCGGTTCGTGACACCGACCTCCGGGACGGGCCCGTCCAGCGGATACGCCGACAGATCGATGTCACCGATGTTGTCCTGCACCAGCCGGCGCGCGACGTCGTCGTGCACCAGCTCCTGCAGCTCGTCGAGCCGGGCCCGGGCCTCGGCCTCGGTACTCGCGACGTAGGGCGCGAGCACCGGCCACACCAGCACCCCGTCGGGGTCACGGCCGTGCGCGGCCGCCCGCGCCTTGACGTCGGCGTAGAACGCCTGGGCACCCTCCAGCGTCACCTGCGCCGTGAAGATCACCTCGCCGTGGCGGGCGGCGAAGTCCCGGCCGGTCTCCGACGAGCCGGCCTGGAAGATCACCGGGTGGCCCTGCGGCGGCCGCGAGATGTTCAGCGGCCCGCGGACGGTGAAATGCTCCCCCGCATGATGCGGCGGGCGCAGCCCGGCCGGGTCGTAGTAGCGGCCCGCGGCGCGGTCGCGGACCACCGAGCCGTCGGCGAAGCTGTCCCACAGTGCGCGGACGACGTCGACGAACTCCTCGGCCCGCCGGTAGCGGAGCGTGTGGTCAAGGTGGGTGTCCCGGCCGAAGTTGCCCGCCTCCAGCGGGACGACCGACGTCACCACGTTCCAGCCGGCCCGGCCGCCGCTGATGTGGTCGAGCGAGGCGAACTTGCGGGCCACGTGGAAGGGCTCGTTGTAGGTGGTCGTCGCCGTGGCGACGAGGCCGATCCGTTCGGTCACCGTCGACAGCGCGGCGAGCAGGGTGAGCGGCTCGAAGTGGTCGGCCCGCGCGGTGCGGCGCAGTGAATCCAGGTCATGGCCCCAGATCGCGACGACGTCCGCGAGGAAGAGCCCGTCGAAGGTGCCGCGCTCCAGGATGCGGGCGACCCGGATGTGGTGGCCCAGGTTCAGCTGCCCGCCCGGCGGCGACAACGGATGCCGCCAGCCCGCGACGTGGCCACCGGATCCGTGCAGCAGCGCCCCGAACGTCAGCCGCCGCTGCCGCTCCCCCGCGGTCCGCCCCTGCCCGACGGTCACCGGACCGCTCCCGCCAGCGCTTCGCCGCCGGGGACACCGCCGGGCACGCCGCCGGCCCGATCGTGGGGTGCCGCCAGCAGGCCACGGGCGCGCAGCAGCGCCGCGGCGCCTTCGGCCAGCTGGTAGGCCTCCTCCAGGTGCGGCTGGCCGGAGAGGATGAAGTGGTCGAGGCCGAGCGCGTGGTACTCCTCGATCCGCTCGGCCACCTGCTCGTGACTGCCGACGATCGCCGTGCCCGCCCCGCCGCGCACAAGCCCGTAGCCGGCCCAGACGTTCGGGTACACCTCCAGGCTCGTGCGGTCGCCGCCGTGCAGGGCGGCCATCCGGCGCTGGCCGACCGACTCGCTCGCGGCGAAGACGGCCTGGTGCGCGGCGATCCGCGCGTCGTCGAGGCCGGCGAGCAGCCGGTCGGCCTCGGCCCACGCCTGAGCGGCGGTGTCCCGGCTGATGACGTGGAAGCGGATACCGAAGCTCAGCTCGTCCGCCCGGCCCGCCGCCGCGGCCAGCGAGCGCATCCGGTCGAGCCGCTCCGTGATCTGCGCCGGGGTCTCGCCCCAGGCCAGGTAGACGTCGGCCCGCCGGGCGGCCACCCGTTCGGCGGCGGGGCTCGCTCCACCGAAGAAGATCGGCGGTCGCCCCCAGGGTGCGACGTTGACGGTCGCCTCCTGGATGTCGTAATGCTCGCCGGCGAAGCTGAAGGCCGGTTTCGCGCCCGCGACACCGCGCAGCACGGTGAGGAACTCGTCCGTCCTGGCGTAGCGCTGGTCGTGGTCGAGATGGTCGCCGAGGCGGCGCTGCTCGGCCGAGTCGCCGCCGGTGACGACGTTGAGCAGCAGCCGGCCGCCGGAGATCCGCTGGAAGGTGGCCGCCTGGTGCGCGGCGAGCGTCGGCGAGATCAGCCCCGGCCGGAAGGCGACGAGGAACCGCAGCCGGCTGGTGACCTGGGTGAGTGCGGCGGTGATGATCCAGGCGTCCTCGCACCACAGCCCGGTCGGGGTGAGCAGGGCCTCGTACCCGAGCTGTTCGGCGGCGCGGGCGATCTGACCGAGATACTCGATCGTCGGCGGACGGAACCGCGGGTTGCGCGTTCCGTCCGCGCCGAAGTCCGCCTCGCCGTTCGAGCTGACGATGACCCGGTCATCGCCTCTCGTCGGCAGGTACCAGTGCAGATGCAGGGGCATGGCGGGTCGCTCTCCTCGGGCGCCCGGCCGGCCGCCGCGTCGGCCGCCGGGCGGTGGCATCGCCGGTGGCACGCGGCAACCGGAAACGAATGTCGACCGAAGCGGGCGTGCACCGCGGACGGCACCATCACGCGACCGGGCCACGCCGAATTCACGGACCTCCCGTGGCGCGGGTTTTCTTGGCTGGGTCCGACTGCAAGCGTCGCACCGCAAAACAACCCGCGTCAACCGATCCGAAAATTCCCCGAGAAAATACTGCTGAAATGTTTCTCAATTGTGACCGTCCGGCTCGCGGCGACGGCGATCCCCGCCGGCCCGCCGGAGGCTTCGACACACCGCGACGACAGCGCTGACACATCACGACTAGACCGATCGAGATAATGAACTATGCTGGCGCCATGAGACCGACCGCCGCCCCCTGCCGCGGCCGCCGGCCGCCGGCCACCAGGCCCGGGACCAGTTCCGATGGTGATTCCACTGTCCATGGCCGCGGGGTCGACCTGAGACCGGACGCCGGCCGCCATGGCGGCCGGCGTCGGTAGCCGACCTCGGTAGCCGGGGCACCGAAGGCAACGGAAGCTGGGACAACGGCACCGACCCGGCCGGCCAGCGGCGAACGGACGCTCCTTCCGTCGTTTCTCCCGCGCCAGTGAGCCTTTTCCGTCTCACGCTGTACAACGCACGGCCAGGGATGCCACGGCTCCGAGTCGACGAAGGAAAAGGCTCAATGCGGAGTTCGCGGCGAACCACAGCTGTTTCGCGCTTCTCTTTCTTCGTCATCGTGGGCGCGACCGCGCGCCGAGTACATCTATCGAAGGTGAGCGGACAATGGATCTAGGCCTTGACGGACGCCGCGCGATCGTGACCGGCGGGAGCCGCGGGATCGGGCGTGCCATCGCGACCGCGCTGGTCGCCGAGGGCGTCCAGGTGGTGATCGCCGCCCGCGACGAGGAGCGGCTCAAGGTGACCGCCACCGAGCTCGCCGCCGGCGGCGGTGTGGTTGTGCCCGTCGTCGCCGACACCGGCAGCGACGAGTCCGTGCGGGAGCTGGTCGCCCGCACCGTCAGCGAGCTCGGCGGCGTCGACATCCTGGTGAACAACGCGGCCCGGGTCGGCGGGTCGGGCACCCCGGGCAACGTCCGGGCGCTGGCCACGGCGGACGCCGCCGACGACTTCAACGTCAAGGTGCTCGGCTACCTGCGCGCCGCGCAGGAGGTCATCCCGCACCTGGTGGAGCAGGGCTGGGGCCGGATCGTCAACATCGGCGGCCTCGCCGCCCGCCAGGTCGGCATCGTCGGCGGCTCGATCCGCAACGCCGGCATCGTCGCGCTGACGAAGACCCTCGCCGACGAGCTCGGGCCGCGCGGCATCACCGTCAACGCCGTGCACCCCGGGTTCACCAGGACGGACCAGCACGGCGGCACGATCTCCCTGGACGAGGAGCAGTACGCCGCCTTCGGTGACCGCGTCGCCATCGGCCGCATTGTGACGGCCGACGAGGTGGCGGCCGTCGTCACGTTCCTGGTCTCGCCGGTCGCCGCGGCCGTCACGGGAGAGTCGATCGCCGCCGGCGGAGGCACCCCCGGCCCGATCCACTACTGACCGCCCACCCGACCGACCACCCATCCGCCACGCACCGCCCATCCGCCACGCACTGCCCATCCGCCACGCACTGCCCGCAGAAGCCGAATCGGAGGAGGAAGAGGACCCTCATGCCCCAGCCCACGGAAACCACCCAGCCCACCGGGCCGGCGTTCGCCACGCCCACCGACGCGGCGGCTCACGGCGAGTACACGATCAGGCGCGACCCCGCCGACACCCGCCCGCTCTACCGGTTCACCGGGCGGATCACCGCGGACGGCTCCAGCGGCTACCGGGCCGAACCCGGCCGCTACCACCTCTACTCCGGCTGGTTCTGCCCCTGGGCGCACCGGGTCCTCCTGCAGCGTGCCCTGCACGGGCTCGAGGACGTCATCAGCGTCTCCTACGTCGACGGCACCCGCGACGCCCGGGGCTGGGCGTTCCGGGAGGCCTACGGCCCGGACCCGGTGAACGGCTTCACGCTGCTGCGCGACGCCTACGAGGCGACCGAGCCGGGCTTCGACGGCCACGTCTCCGTGCCCACCCTGTGGGACCGCCAGACCGGCCGGGTCGTCTCGAACGACTTCGTCACGCTCGGGCTCGACCTCGCGACCCAGTTCGGCGCCTGGTCGAACGGCACCGACACCTACCCCGAGCACCTGCGCGCCGAGATCGCCGAGCTCGACTCCTGGATCGGCCCGCAGGTGAACCACGGCGTGCACCGGGCCGCTCGGGACACCGCCATCCGCGCCACGCTGCTCAGCGCGTTCGCACGGCTCGAGGAGCGGCTCGCCGACACCGACCACCTGGCCGGCGGGCAGCTGACGGAGGCCGACGTGCGGCTGTGGGTGTCCCTGGTGCGCTACCGGGGCCGCACCGGCGATCTGGCGGTCCTGCCGCCGCTGTCGGACTTCCCGCGGCTGTGGTCGTACGCTCGCGCCCTCTACCGGCTGCCCGCGTTCCGCGCCACGACCGACTTCACCACGTTCACGGATCCGTCCGCACTGCTGCCCGGCTGGGAGGTGACACCGACGCGCGGCGCCTAGCCGGCCGGGCGCCGGGCACGTGGTGCGCTCCGTGGCGGGCTGCCAGCCAAGCGCCGGCGCGACGAGGTGGACGACGTCGTGCAGGATCTGCTCGTACTCGGCTCGGTCGAACTCGTAGGGCAGCTCGACGCGCAGCTCGCGTACGGCCGCCACCGCCGCGTCAGCCTGCAACCGGGCGACGATCTCCTCGGCGGGACCGATGAGATCGGGAGCGAACAGCGTCCGGCGTGGGCCGTGGGCACGCAGTGTGCGCTCGTGACGGCTCGTGGCATAGTCGCGGTAGCGCGCACGGGTCGCCCCGTCGGCACTGTCGGTCGGGACGATGACCCGGCCCAGGGCGATCCTGGCCGGGCCGCCGGGGCCCGCCGCCTTCCGGTAGACGTCCAGCAGCGCGAGCTGCGCGGCGACGACGTCGTCCGTAGCCTCACCGTCGGCGACGAACCCGTCGATGACGTTGCCCGTCAGCAGGTTCAGCCTGTGCTCACCCGCCCACCGGGCCGACCGCAGACTGCCACCGCCGTACCAGACCCGGTCGGCCAGCCCCGCGGCGTGCGGCTGCTGGCGTGGCCGCTGCACGTTGCCCGGTGAGTGGATGACGGTTTCCTCGTCACCGAGATAACCCCCACGCAGCGCCTCGACGAGCCGGTTGATCCGGCCGTAGGACAGGTCGTGGCTTCGCCAGTCGCCGTCGAAGACCAGATCGCCCAGCAGCTCGGCGTGCGGCGGAGTCCCGGCACTGAACCCGGGCTGCAGCCGACCGCGGGACAGCACGTCAACGGTCGCGAGGTCCTCCGCGAGCCGGAACGGGCTCTCGTAGCCGATCGGGATCACCGCGGTGCCGAGCTCGATCCGCGTGGTGCGCTGGGTCGCCGCGGCGAGGAAGGCCGCGGCCGACGACACACCGTGCTCCAGGTGCCGCTGACGGATCCAGGCGCCGTCGAAGCCGAGCCGCTCCCCGAGCTCGAACAGTTGCAGGGTCGCCTCGAGACCGGAGTACGGGTCGTCGTCCTGGTAGTTCCCCGGGGTCAGGAACGCCAGCGACGCAAGCCCGCCCGGCCGCTCCGAAGTGGGTTCCGGGTACATGGCATCGTTCCGGCTCGCGACGCGACACGTTGCGGGCACGCGGTTCTCCTCCCCGTCGGGGGCGGCGGCGGATCGCTCACGTCCGCGGGCGACGGCTGCTGGTCAACCGTAGGCACGGTCGACAATTCTCGTCAATCTCGATAGAAGAAATAAAGAAGATGCGTGAGCCACCGGGCGGCACACAGTTACCTCGGACGGAGATGATGCGGATCAGATCGTGGCGCGCGGCCCCGACTGTCCCGACTGACTCACCTGGCCACCGGACAGCGGGCCGCCAGGGGCCACGAGCAGCCCGACCAGCGCGTCACGAGCCGGGGCCGGCACGGCACTCCACCGCTCGCCGACCGCACCGGTGACCGCGGCACGCAGCTTGAGCCCGTAGGCCCGACCATCGTCGGTGAGCCGCAGACGGGTGACACGCCGGTCCTCGGAGTCGGCCTGCCGGATGACGAGGCCGCGACGGACCAGCCTGTCCGCCATGCCGGTGATGTTGGTCTTGTCGCAGCCGAGCAGTTCGGCGAGCTCGCCGAACGAAGGCTCACGCCGCTGGAGCAGGCACAGCATCTCGACCTGTTGGACGGTGAGCCCGGCACCGCGCGCGACGGATCCGAGGATCACCCGCATCTCCCGATGCAGCTCAAGCAGGCTGGCGGCGAGGCCATCCGGCTGCCCGGCAGATGTCATGCGGCGAGGGTACGCGACAGATGGTCCAGATCCTCTACTATTTTAGTTGAGCATCTCGACTATCGACGTACTCATCATAAATGCTGGAGCAGCCGATGGAATCGGAACGCAGGGTGGCGCTGGTAACCGGCGGCTCGCGGGGAATCGGGCGGGCGATCGCCGAGCGCCTCGCCGCGGCCGGCAGCGCCGTCGTCGTCAACTACCACCTGAACGGTGACGCGGCCACCGAGACGGTCGAAGCCATCAGCCGCGCCGGCGGTGTCGCCGTGGCGATGCGCGGCGATGTCACCGACCATGCGCAGGCATGCGCGCTGTTCGAGAGCGCCGAGCAGCGGTTCGGCCGGCTGGACACCGTGGTCAGCAACGCCGGAGTGGCCCGGTTCGCGCCCATCGCGGCCACGACGGACGACGATTTCGAGGAGACCTTCGCCCTCAACACCCGAGCCACCTTCTTCCTCCTGCGGGAGGCGGCCAACCGGGTGCGCGACAACGGCCGGGTCGTCGTGATCTCCTCCGGGGTCACGAAAACACATCGAACCGGCACCGGCGTCTACGGCGCGAGCAAAGCCGCGGTAGAGCACCTGGTGCGGGTCCTGGCGAAGGAGCTCGGACCGCGGCAGATCACCGTGAACAGCGTGCTCCCCGGCGGGACTCGTACCGACGCGCTGCTCGCGAACGTTCCCGCGGCCATGCTGGAACGAATCGCCTCCGAGGTACCGCTGGGCCGGCTCGGCACGCCCGACGACATCGCCGAGATCGTGGCCTTCCTCGCCTCCCCCGGCGGCCGCTGGGTCACCGGCCAGTCCATTGCCGCGAGCGGCGGCGCGTTCTGAGCAACAGCGCGCTCTGAGCAACGAGCTGATCACCCGCGAAGGGCCGCGCCCGGGACCGGGTGAGAATCCCCCCGTCAGGGCGGAAACGCACAGGGCCCCGGGCTCGGCGGATTTCCAGGGGTCCTACGCCTGGGCGCCCGAAGGCGCCGGGCTCGGCCGCTTCACCGCCTTCTGCTTCGCGCGCACACCCTCCTCGACCCGATCGCCGAGAGTCCTGTCGACGTTGCGCCAGTAGTCGAATGCGCGCACCAGCACCGGCTCGCTGACGCCGTCGAGGAGGTGGCCGACGATGTTGTCGACGAGCCGCGCCCGGGCCGCGTCGTCGAGAACCTCACGGACCATGGTGCCGGCCTGGCCCCAGTCGTCGTCGTCACGGCGCAGGGTGTAGGCGGTACGGACCATCTCGCCGTCGGCGAACCAGTGGCCGCCGTCGTCGGTCAGCTCCGGCTGGGCCACCGGGCCGCCGTAGGAGTTCGGCGCGTAGACCGGGTCGGAGGCGTTCTGGACACGCATCGCCCCGTCCTTGGCATAGCTGTGGACGGGCACCTTCGGCGTGTTCACCGGAATCTGCTTGTAGTTCACTCCGAGCCGGGCGCGGTGAGCGTCGGCGTAGCTGAACCCGCGGGCCAGCAGCATCTTGTCCGGCGACAGGCCGGTACCGGCGACGAGATTGTTCGGCTCGAACGCGGCCTGTTCCATCTCGGTGTGGTAGTCGGTCACGTTGCGGTTCAGCGTGAGGCGGCCGACCTCCTGCAGCGGATAGTCCTTGTGCGGCCACACCTTGGTCAGGTCGAACGGGTTGAACCGATAGGACTTCGCCTCGTCGAACGGCATGACCTGCATTTTGAGCGACCAGCTCGGGAAATCCCCGTCCCGGATGTGCTCGTACAGGTCACGCTGGTGGTAGTCGGCGTCGGCCGCGGCCAGCCTGTCGGCGTCCTCCTGGACGAGGAAGTCGATTCCCTGGTCGGTCTTGAAGTGGTACTTCACCCAGAACCGCTCACCGGCCGCGTTGATCCACATGTAGGTGTGGCTGGAGTAGCCGTTCATGTGCCGCCAGGTCCGCGGGATGCCGCGGTCCCCCATCAGCCAGGTCACCTGGTGGGCGGACTCCGGCGAAAGGGTCCAGAAATCCCACTGCATGTCATGGTCGCGCAGGTTGTTGTCCAGGCGGCGCTTCTGCGACCGGATGAAGTGCTGGAACTTCATCGGATCCCGGACGAAGAACACCGGCGTGTTGTTCCCGACGATGTCCAGGTTTCCTTCCGAGGTGTAGAACTTCACCGCGAACCCACGCGGGTCACGCCAGGTGTCCGGGCTGCCCCGTTCCCCCGCCACCGTGGAGAACCGGATCAGCACGTCCGTCTTCGTCCCGGGCTGGAAGACCGCCGCCCGGGTGAAGGCGCTGACGTCCTGCGTGACCTCGAACACCCCGAACGCCCCACCCCCCTTCGCATGCGGCTGCCGCTCCGGGATGCGCTCCCGGTTGAAGTTCGCCATCTGCTCGATCAGGTAATGATCCTGGAGCAGCAGTGGACCGTCCGCCCCCACGCTCAGCGAATGCTCGTCGCTGGCGACAGGTATCCCCGCGTCGGTGGTCGTAGGACGACGCTTCTGTGTTGTCACCACGCACTCCTCATCCAGCTGACATCTGCTCATCCAGCTGACATCTGCATTGATCGGGTCGATTCGCCGCCCGCCCGACTCGGCTCCGCGCTGCCGCCCCGCAGCCGATCAGTCGCCCCGCAGCCCATCACCAGCCTCGGAGCGGACCGAGCCGCGGAGCAGACCGCCAGGAACCGCGGATCGCACCGCTCCCTGCGCCTACCCGCCCACCGCCGTCACACACACCACCGCGCTGATCCATCGCCGCGACCGGCGAACACCGCCATCCGCGACCACCCGCCGGCCCGCGACACCAGGCCGCCGCGGGTGAATCAACGGGCAGGCGACGGGCCGACCGGAGGGCGGCCGTAGGCTGCACATGACGTGCGGGGGCACCACGGTCCCGGCGCGTACACCTGTCACACCAAGCCGGGACGGATGGAAGCGAGCAGGCCATGGGCGACGCAGCGTTCGAGATCGAGTCGACGTTGCCGGACCTCACCGATCTCGATCTCGCCTCCCTGGAGGCCGCCCCGGGCGACGCCGTCGGCAACGCCATCCTGGCCCGCGGGTTGAGCCGGCTCCGCACCGCGGCGCTGAACCCGGACGGCGCAGTAGCCGGCTTCGCGTCGAGCGCGTGAAGCCGTCGGGCAGGTGAAGCTGTCGGGCGGGTGCGGCTGACGGGCAGTCTGCGATGCCGGGCAGGCTCCCAGGGCCGTCAGGGCGGCGGCGGGTCGATGCAGAGGTCGGCACGACCGTTCGATCGCAGGCTTGCCAGCAGAGAGTCGTCTTCCTCGAAGTTCGTCGCGAGTTCGGTGAGGACCGCCGAGCGCAGCGCGCGGGCACCGGCCTCGTCACCCAGCGCCTGATGATCCGCAGCGAGGTTGATGGACACCAGCAGGGCTGCCGGGGCCTCATCGCCCAGCCGGGCGCCGAGCTGCCGCACCGCTTCCTCGTCGATCTGTCGCGCCGCGGCGAACTGGCCGAGGTCGAACAGGCAGTTCGCCAGATTCACCGAGCATGCGACCGCGAACGGATGGTTCTCCGCCAGTGATTCGCGAATCCGTTGCCTCGTCTGGTTCGCCAGGTCGAGCGCGGAGCGTGGCTCCCCACACAACCGGGTCGCGATGACGAGGCCGTTGGCAGCCGCGAGAGCGGACAGGTCGCGCACCCCGAGCCTGTCGTCCGCGCGCCGAACGGTGTCCGACGCCAGCTCACGGGCCTGCGCAGCCGCTCCCGCGAGGCATCGGGAGTTCACCAGCCCCACCGCGGACGCCAGCGTGATCGGCTGGTTCTCCCCGACATACTGCAGAAGTTTCCCGAAAGCTTCCCCTGCGAGGCTCAGGGAACGCCCGAGCTGCCCCACCCAGCGCAGCGAGACCGCGTGGTTGGCCATGGTTCGCAGCGTGTCCGGGTGGTCTTCGCCGAGGACGCGACGGCTGTTCCCCAAGGTTTGTTCCAGCAGCTCGGCTGATTCCCGGTACCGGCCGAGCTCCCGCAGATCACGGGCATAGCTGTCTGCATACTGCAGCGTCAGGATGTCGTCGTCGCCGTACATCCTGCGCTGTCTGTCGTAGGCCTCCTTCCCCGTCACAAGCGCATGTTTGAAATCGCCTACGAAACGCAGGGAGACGGCAAGGTTGTTCGCCGACTTGATCTTCTCCCTGCTGTCGAGGCCCGAGATCTGGTGATAGCGGTGATACGTGGCCTCGTCGAGTTCGCGGGCTTCCTGGTAGTTACCTGTTCCCCGCAGGTCGCCGCCCAGCGCCATGGCAGCACGCAGTGCCAGCGGGTCGCTCGGGCCGAAGCGACGGTCCAGGCTGTCGCGCGCCCGCCGGTCCAGCTCGTGGGCCTGCTCGGCCTCGCCGAGCGCGCGGTAGCTGTCCGCCAGGTCCAGGCAGAGCTCCAGCGTGCGCGCGTCGTCCGCACCGAACTGGCCTCGCCAGACCTCCAGAGTCCGCTGCGCCAGATCACGGCAACCGCCGTGGTCGCGCTGCATGTAGAGATAGCGGACCTGGTTGCGGACCACTCGGGCCGCGGTCTCGTCCCGGGACGAGATCAGACCCGAAGGCTCCAGATGCGGCCTGATCTGGTCATAACGCGGCCAGTTGGCCGGGTCGTCGGCGTTACCGGGATCCGCTGCGCCGAGGAGCGCATGTACCCGTGCACGGGTCAGCGTTCGTTGCTCGGATGCGAGATCCTCCCGGATGACCGTCTGAACGAGGCGGTGCATCACCAGGGTCCGCCGCTGCGGATCGAGCCTCGCAAGCGCGTGGTCGACCAGCTGCCGGACGGCCTCCCCCAGCATGATGTCGTCACGGAAGCGCTGGTCGTCGGCATCCGCCAGAACCGCGAGCCCGACGCTTGCGAAAAGATCGAGGCTGATCGGTTCGGGGCCGAAGAAGGCGCAGAGCTGTGCCAGCCGCGCCGCCGTGGGTGCCCGGTCACGCAGGCCCTGCATCGACAGCAACCACGTGCGGAAGACCCGCGGCGGATAGACAGGGGCCCCCTCGTCCAACAGCAACGGCCCAGGGCTGTCCTCAAGGAGCTGCAGGTACCGCTCAGCCGGCATGCCGGTCCTGGAATGCCACGCCCCAGCGTGATCAAGAGCCAACGGCAGGTCTCCCAGCGCTTCGGCGAGCCGAGTCGCGGTCTCCTCCGTCAGCCCGGGAGCACGCAGCAGCAGCAGGCCGATGCTTTCCCGACGGCTGAACAGGTCTATCTCCAGCAGAGACTGCTGGCCCCAGTCGCGGCTGCGCGAGGTGACGATCACATGGCCGGGCCCGGGCGGAATCAGCGGAAGGATCTCGCCCGGGACCTCGGCGTTGTCGAAGACCAACAGCCACCGCCGGTAGGGCACTCCGCGGCGAAGCGCGTCGACGACATCCGCGCCGCCCTCCCGACCGTTCCGGGCGGTCAGGCCCAGATCGACGGCCAGGCGGTTCAGCCCAGTGCGGACGAGCGCCATCTGGTCACACCCGAACCAGTAGACGAGGTCGTAGCTGGCACCGAACCGGAAGACGTACTCGGCCGCCAGCTGGGTCTTTCCGACTCCGCCGAGCCCCTGCAGCACCTGGCAGTGCACCGGCGGCCCGTCCAGACCGAGGAAACTGTCACGCAGGCTCGCGAGCAGTTCCTCGCGGCCGACAAAGGCCGGGTTACGCACCGGCACTCCCTCCCAGACGCGCGGCGGCGCCCCGGGAAAGCGGACCTCCTCCCCGAACCTGGACGTCAGGTTGGTCGCCGGTGCCGGTTGCGACGGCTTGCCCGCCGCCGCCGCAAGCGCTCGGCGCGCGCGTGCGCCGTCGAGGCCGACGAGGTCAGCCACATCCCGGCCCGCGATCTCCGGCGACAGCCGGATCTCCTCAACCCGCACCGGTACGAGCAGGCGCTGTGCACCGTCGGGATCGAGCACGACCATGCGCCGCCACCGCTCGAGCGCCGCGGGCAGCTGCAGATAGGTCCGGGAGAAGATCGCCACCAGGCGGCGGCGCCCGACCGCCCCCTCCAGCGGGCCGCCGGTGACCTTGGTGGTCGAGTCGATCGGATCCGCGATGACGCGGAAGCCCGCCTCCTCGAGCTCGGCAGCGGCCCAGTCCGCCCACGGACGGTCGGCGGACGAGTAACTGAGCACAACCTCGGTGGGAATCGTCACCCGGGCGCGCTCGAAGACCTCCAGAGTCTCGCGTCGCCGCAACTCGTCCTGCGGGGGCAGTTCGCTCACCACCCCGTGGGTGAGATGCGAGGTCAGCCGCTCGTAGGCGGCGAGCAGGGTGCCCTCCTGACGGGGCCGGTCACCGAAGACGGCCAGTATCTCCTCATAGGCGTAATACGGCTTGTATGGCACTTCCACGTCACCCCAGTACCGTTCCTTCTCCAGGTCGTCCATATCCCGGAGAAAGGAGTTGAACGCGGCCCGCGCCACGTCACGCCCCAGCTCCAGCCGGCGCTGCTCACCGTCGTCCGCCCGCATGAGAACCGGGAGCAGGCGGATGGTCCGGCCGTCCCCCTGCGCGTCGATGGAACGCGCGACCGATACGGCGCCATCGATGCTCTGGCTACTCAGGGTGAAACAGTTCACCACGACGTCGGGTAGCTGCACCGTGCAGATTCCCGCGGTGTCGCTCAGACCCGTCCTGCTGTCGATGAGAATCCAGTCGTAGGACGAGCGCATGTCGGCCCGCAGCGCGTCAATGAAATCACCCCCTCCCTGCTGCTCGTAGAAGGTGTTCCAGTCGAAGGTGTTGACCCGCTGCGCGTAGGCGGCATCGTGGCGGCCCGAACAGACGAAGTCGATGGTTCCGCCCGAGGCGAAGGGCCAGGTCAGCGACACCGCATACTGCATGACCTCGGTGGACCTCGCGAACCATTCCTCCTCTCCCGGCCCCTGCGGTGACATGACCGCGATCGCGAAATCCCAGATCATGTCCATGACGCCGCGGGTGGAACGAAGATCGGGATCATGCAGAAACGGATGGAAGTAGCGGTGCAGCCCAGGTGCTTCGAGATCCCAGTCCACGACGAGGACGCGGGATCCGCTGCTTGCCAACAGCCAGGCGGTGTTGGCAAGAGCCATGGAGCGCCCCGTACCCCCCTTGTACGAGTAGAAGGTGACGACCGTACCGGACGCCTCCGCGGGCACCTGTTCTTCGGAGACCCCCTCTTCGGACACCCTCATCACGGCCCGGCCAGACGCGGTAGGCCACGTGCGGTCTTCGGCGCTCTGAAGATCCGCCTGTGCTCGAAGATCCGTGCCTGGGAGTCGACGATGATCTGGATCAGGGCCCGATCGAACTCCTCCCGGGAACGAATCTCCTCGCGAAACAACCTGTCCCGCCGCATCACGTTGTTCCGAAGCGCGCTCGCCAGCGTCTCCTTCAGGTGCTGAAGGTTCTCATGCGTCTCGAGATCGTCGGGATTAAAGGGGACCAGCACGCCCGACGTCGGCTCGTTGCGCCGGTCGTATTTGGTCAGCGCAAGGCGGATTTCGTCAAGCTTGGCCGCCCACATGTCGACCAGTAGAATCACGATCTCATTGCGGGCCGTGGAGCGCTCCAGCAGATCCGCCACGCCGTCGTCCAACCGGGTCACCGCCGAGGTCATCCCCTGCCGCGCGGCGACCATCTGAGCCAGCACACACACCCGGTCGTCGTGCAGCGGGCGGTAGGGCGTCCATTCGTCGAAATCACTTCCGTAGAAGTCCAGGTGCTCCCGCAGCACGGCGATCTCATCGCGCGAGGTGGAGGCCAGAACGAAGGTGACGCGGCTGGGGCCACCCCCCTGCGTCTCCGGACGCGGTTGCGGCTGCCGGTGCCGATGTCGGTGCGGCTCCTGGTGCGGATCCGGCGTCAGCTCCCGCTTCGGCTCCGGATCGGCTGGAGGCTGCTGCGGCTCAGCGGATCCCGGCGACCCCGATGGCCCAATCTCCTTCGATGCCCCGGAAGGTGCCCCGCCGTCGCCCGCCAGAGGCCGGACCTGGAACATGTTGGGAACCTGGTCGAAGTCGATGGCTTCCGGATGCGGGGGTAACGGTGACTCGTGGGCGAGCCGGACGATTCGGGTAGCCAGCGCCACCAGGAACTCCTGGTACATGTCATGGTTGCGATCCAGCTGCAGAAGGTACCGAAGACCCCTCTGCGCGTACGTCGTTCCCAACTCCTGGTGATCATACTGCAACCGGAGGAACACTTTGGGCGGATCACGCAAGGGCGTCCAGATGACCGGTAGCAGTACGGCGGGGCTGCCCTGCCCACCAGCAGCCGCGGCGCGAAGGCGCCCGTCGAACACCGTCCATTCACGGCCGCAGTACACACTCGCGAAGAACGTCGGAGAACACATCGCGACGAAGGTGCGGCATCGCGCGAGAGCCGCACCGAGCTCCGCCGACCAGTCCTGGCCCGGCTCGATCGAACGCCGGTCGAAGAACCCCACCGTGCTGGCGTCCGAGGCCCCGACCCGAAGGCGCACCTCGGCCCTGAGATCCTGGTGGAACCGCTCGAGATAGGGCCCGTCGCCGCCGTCCGCCCGCGCATAGCTGAGGAAGAAGTAAAGCGGCCAGGCCTCGGGTTCCTCCTCCTCAGGCACTCCTGCGGGCACCAGTGTTTCCCGGCCCGTCGTGGCTGCCCGGGTGACCAGGCCGCACGGGCATTGGTGCCGCTCCGGGTGCATGCAGGACGCCCTGCCGACCGACGCTCTTGCCCGGCATCGATTGGCCCCTCTCCCGCGGTGTCGGGCCACCGCACTGCGTACACAGGCCCAGATCGGTCTGCCTGAGCCGAGTTGACCGCCCCGAGGGGGGTGGCAACAGATTCTACGACGTCCTCCGCACACGTGCGGAGGATGTTGGCGCGCCCCCGGAGTTCGCAAGAAACGGCTGGCTCGAGCCCGGCGGACGCAAATACAGCGAAGAGGCAGACAAAACCAGCAAACGATGGGATCGCCGCCAGCCCACAAGCTGCGGGTACGGCGCGGTGACGACGGATTCATGCGCGGTAGCGGCGCCTGCCGCCCTAACCGACTAGATTGGAGGATCCAAGGTGGAGGAGGCGGTACCAGATGGACCGATCGTCGCCCGAGATCGAGACGCTCCTGCCTGATGTCGGAGGTTGCTACCTCGACGAGCTGGCCGGCCACGAGAACAGGATCCTGCGGCAGGTGCGGCACCGGCTGGCACGGGAGGCCACGAGGCTGGGTTCGGCCACGGCCGGGTTTACATCCTCTGCCTGATCCTCGCCAGACCGGATGGTGCAAGCGAATTGAATACCACCTCCGCCCAGGGTGTCGGCGGGCGCGCGGGCGAATGGCCGGGCGACGAGCTCACGCTCACACGGCTGACCGGCCGAGGATGGCAGCCGGTGCCCTTTCGCCAGTTCGTCCTCAAGGTGAACAGCAGGTGCAATCTCTCCTGCACCTACTGCTACGTGTATCACCTGGCGGACCAGAGCTGGCGTCGGCAGCCGGTGACGATGAGCCGGGAGGTCGTGGCGGCCACGGCCGGCAGGATCGCGGCGCACGCGGCACGCCACCAGCTCACCCGGGTGGAGGTAATCCTCCATGGCGGTGAGCCCCTGCTGGCGGGCGCCGCCTTCCTCGATCACGTGGCCCGGCAGATCCGTTCCGCGGTCGCCCCCGACACGGCCGTCGAGCTCACGGTTCAGACAAACGGCACACTTCTGACACCTTCCTTCCTGGAGCTGTGCGCGGACGTCGAGATGAAGATCGGCGTGAGCGTGGACGGCGGCCCGGCAGACAATGACCGGCGGCGGGTCCGTCACGACGGCGGTGGGAGCCACGCCAGCGTCGAGGCAGGTCTGCGCCTGCTCACCTCCGAACGGTTCCGGCCACTGCTGTCAGGCCTGCTGTGCGTGGTGGACCTGCACAGTGATCCGGTCACGGTCTACGAGAACCTGCTGGCCTGGCAACCTCCGGCGATGGACTTCCTCCTTCCCCACGGGAACTGGACATCCCGACCGCCCGGCCGGGATGAGGACGAAAGGCTGGCGCCCTACGGCGACTGGCTCGGCGCCCTCTTCGAGCGCTGGTACTCCGCGCCCGAGGACGAGACCGACATCCGCCTGTTCCTGGAGATCATCGTTCTTCTTCTCGGTGGAGACAGCCAGGTGGAGACGGTGGGGCTTTCCCCGTCGAGTGTTCTCGTCATCGAGACGGATGGCACGGTCGAACAGGTCGACGCGCTCAAGTCGGCCTACCCCGGGGCAGCGGCCACCGGGCTCACCGTCCTGCGGGACGACTTCGACGAGGCGTTCCACCATCCCGGCATCCTGGCCCGTCAGATCGGTGCCGCGGCGCTCGGTGCCGACTGTGCCGCCTGCCCGGTTCATCGGGTCTGCGGTGGCGGGTACTACCCCCATCGTTACCGGGCCGGCAGCGGCTTCCAGAACCGATCCGTGTACTGTCCGGATCTGCTTGCTCTGATAAACCGGATCCACCGGCGGATCCAACCGGATATCGACAAGGTGCGGCGCTCGAAGTGAACGTGGGCTTTCATCGGCTCGCACTGGCCGATTTCGATGAACTGGCCTCCGGTGGCGGCCACGCTGATCTCGTCCGCTATCTCCGGCGAACCCAGCTCAGCAAGCGGCTGCTCGCGCTGCGCGCGGTGCTGGAGGACGCCGCGCAGCAGGCTCCGGACGACTTCGCCCGCAGCGGGCTCGCCGAGGCCTTCCGCGTGTTGTCCACCGCCCAACGTCAGGATCCCGGCCCGGTCGAGAGCCTCCTGCTCACGCCTGGGCTCGGCCTGTGGGCGATGCACTGCATGCGCCGGATCCGCGGCACCGTCAGGCCGGCTGTGCCACTCGCGGAGGATCTGAACATGCTCGCGGCCTTCGCGGTCGCGGCCGCCCTGCGGACCGGCCTGGACGCGGAGATCAGGGTTTTCCTGCGGGGTGGCGACCTCGTCGTGCCTTCGCTGGGCCGTATCCGGACCGGAAACCCAGGGTGGGCCGTCGCTCGAGTCCAGGGCGGAGCAGTGACAGTTCACGCCGCCGCCGACCCGCAGACGACCCTGCGAGTGAATGTGATCGCGGCTGCCGGCTTCGGGCGAGGAGACCTGGCGCGTCAATGGCTCCCACTGCGCACCCTGTCGAGTTCGAGGTGGGGCCAGGAGATCGAGCTTGCGCTGGACGACACGGATCCCGCGCGCACGCTGCTGGATCTCCCGATGTCACCCGGCGTCGCGGATGAGGAGATCGATACCTGGCAGCACCGCCTCGACGAGGGCTGGCGCATTCTCTGCCATTACGATCTTTCGGCAGCCGCAGCGGTGGCGGCCGGGCTGGGCTGGGTCTACCCACTGCGTTCGACGGAGCGGGCGGCGGAGCTGAGCGCATCGTCCGGGGAGGCGTTCGGCGCCGTGGCGCTGACCCTTCCCAAGGACGGCGTCTCCTTCGCGGCCGGCCTGGTGCACGAGTTCCAGCACACGAAGCTCTCCGCGCTGATCGACCTCGTTGCGTTGACCGATACCGCTCACGACCGTCTTTACTACGCTCCGTGGCGCAGCGACCCGCGGCCGGTCGCCGGCCTTCTTCAGGGTGCCTACGCCTACCTCGGCCTGACCACGTTCTGGGATTTCCGGCGGCTTCACCAGGACGGCGGCGAGTACGCGCATTTTGAGTTCGCCCGGTGGCGAGAGGAGGTGTGGCGGGCGCTGAGCACGCTGCGGCTCTCGGGCGCGATGACTCCGCTGGGCCTGCGCTTCCTCGACGGCATGCGCAGCGTCGTCGCACGGCATCGGCAGGCCGCCGTCCCCACCGGCCCCCAGGCGCTGGCGGAGCTGACCACGGCCGATGCCTGGATCACCTGGCGGCTACGGAACCTGCAACCCGCGCCAACGTGGATCACCGCGCTGGCGCGGGCCTGGATGGACAAGGACATCGCACCACCGGGCGAGGCGGGCTCCCGCCCCCTTCCAGGCCACCGCGGGCTCGTGTACAACCAGCGGCTCGCCCTCACCCTGCTGCGTCTGACGGACCCGAAGCGTTTCGAGGCCGCTCGGCAGGGCGTTCCCCATGTCCTCGACGGCTCCGTGACGGCTGCGGACCAGGCTCTCGCCTTCGGCGACGTCAGGTCCGCGGCCGACGGCTACAAGGAGGAACTGGCCCGCGAGCCCGACCGGCTCGACGCCTGGGCCGGGCTCGTCCTCTGCCGACGCGGCAGCGGCGAGCCCGGGGCCGACGTCCTGACCGCACGCCCCGAGGTGGTCCTGCACCTGCGCCGGCAGGTACAGGAACTCAGCAGCGACCAGGTCGACCCCGACGCACTCGCAGCCTGGATGTCGCAGACCACCCGCTGACAGCGCGGCGATGCCCTACCGCGACGTTCCTACAGCGGCGGCGGCTCGAAGTCGAAGTCGAGGCGCTCGCCCCGCTCGCCTGCCTGCACATCGGGATGGTCCGGACCGAGCACCCGGCGATAACGCTGCGAGGTCTCCGTCGCGAGCCTGCGGCCTTCCTCCTCCCGACCGGCGGTCTGGGAGAGGTCCAGGGCCACGTTCGTCGCGCACACCAGCGCATGCGGGTGATCGGGGCCAAGGAGCTCACCGAAGCGGGCGAGCGCCTTCTCACCGATCTCCAACGCCTCCGCCACCAGCCCCTGCGCGGACCTGGCGGTCGCCAGGTTCGCCAGGCAGGTGAGGGTGAAGTGGTGGTCGGCGCCGACCCTGCCCTCGAGCCCCGCCAGCGCGTCCTTCAGCAGGCGCTCCGCCTCGTCGACCCGGCCGAGCTGGCGATGGACCAGCGCCAGGTTCAGGTGGCAGCCGTAGGTGTATGGATGGTCAGCCCCGAAGATGTCCCGGTACCGGTTCACGGTCTTCTCGATGCGCTCCGCGGCCTCGTTCGGATCGCCGGCCACCCGCTGGGCGTTACCCAGGTTGATCGCGGCGGCCAGGGCGTCGGGGTGCTCGTTGCCGAACTGGCGGCTCGACGTGTAGCGCTCGTACACCTGCTCGGCGAGCTCCAGCGCCTCGCGGAAGAACCCGGCCTTGCGCCGGGCCACCGAGAGATCCTTGGCCTGCGCGAGCACGAAGGGGTGGTCGACCGCGAGCTCCCGCCTGTTCACGAGTTCCTCGAACACCCGGTAGGCGTACTCGGCCGACTCCCGCGCCTTCAGGTAGTGACCCTCCTGCCGCTGGTCGCGGGCGACGGCGGCGAGCGAGGCGGCGACCCAGGGATTGATGTCACCGCCCCACATGTCCCGCCGGTTGGTGAGGTTGTCCTGGTCGAGCTCGAATGCCCGCTTATAAGCGCTGTTGAGGCTGCAGTCGAGCGCGAGATTGTTCACGACGTGATGGGTCTGAGCGTTGTCCCGGCCGAAGACCCGCTCATGGCGGGGCAGCGCGTCCTCGTCCAGCTCGAGCGCGGCCCGGAATTCACCGCGGGCCCGCAGGTCCGCGCCGTGGCCGTTCAGAATGATGAGGGTTTCCTCGTGGTCCGCACCGAGGACCTCCGTGATCGCGTCGAGGGTGCCGCGCCGGAGCTCATAGGCCTCCCGGTACCTGCCCAGGGCCCAGAGGACGTTCGCCTTGATTCCCTGGAGGACGAGAACATCCGGGTCACGATCACCGGAATCCGCCCGCCAACGGTCCAGGGCGCGGTCCGCCTCGCTCAACGCCGTCGTGAGGTCACCGGCGTTGTACAGATAGCCGATGAGGTGTTCGATGAGCTGACGCGCCCGGACCGCTGTGGACGCGTACACACCGGACGGCACGATGTGCGGGAGAAGGTTCTCGAAGCCGGCCCGGTTCTGCGTCTCGGAATCCCCCGGGTCCGCGGCGACGAGCAGGGCGTGGACCTCGTCCCGCATCCGTTCCTGTTCCTCGGGCAGCAGCTCGTCCCGAATGAGCATCTGGACCAGCCGGTGTACCTGCACCGTCTTGCGGCTGTTGTCGATCCGGGCGAGCGCGTAGCGGCCGAGCTCCCGCATCGCGCGGCTCACCATCAGCCGGTCCTGCATGGACAGACCGAAATCCGAGTCCAGGGTGTACTTTCCGCGGTCCAACATTTCCAGCGAGATCGGCTCCGGGCCGAAGAATGCACATCGGCGGAGCAGCTCGAGCGCAAAAGGAGCCTGCTCCCGCAGCTGTGCCACGGAAAGACTCCACGCGGCTGCCACCGGCCGGGAGTAGTCGGCGGGCGGGTTTTCGGCGAGTAGCTTGCTGGAGGCGTCCTTCAGCAGCTGAAGGTACTCACGCACGTCCATACCGGTTTCGAACTGCAGCGCTCCGGCCTGCTCGAGCGCCAGCGGAAGGTCCCCCAGCGCCTCGGCCAGGCTGTTGGCGTCGACCTTGGCGATACCCGGCACGCGGCGGTGCAGGAACTCCAGGCTCTCCCGCCGGTCGAAGACATCCACCTCGATCGTGTCGACGATGCTCTGCCACCGACGGTTGCGCGAGGTGACCAGGACATGGCCCGGACCGTGCGGCATCAGGCCGCGAATCAGCTCAGGCTGGTCGGCGTTGTCGAAGATCAACAACCAGCGGCGGTAGGGCGTCCCACGGCGCAGCGCCTCGAGGACGGCGGCCACCGAGTCGTCGATCCGCAGCAGGCCGCCCTCCGACAGGCCCAGCCGCGGCGCCAGTGACGCCAGCGTGGATCGGACCAGGACCGGCTGGTCCGCGGGAATCCACCAGATCAGGTCATAATGCGCCTGATAGCGGTACGCGTACTCGATGGCGAGGTGCGTCTTCCCGACACCGCCCAGCCCCTGCAGGGCATGCGGGAGGACCGCCGTGACCTCGCCCTCGTCGGAGGCGATCCGACGACGCAGTTCGGTCAGTTGGCTTTCCCGCCCGGTGAAGTTCTTGTTCCGTTGGGGCACTCCACCCCAGATCGTCGGAACCCCCCGACCCGGGCCGCTCACCGGATCGAACTCCACCACCGAAGCCACGATAACAACCCCCGCCGCTCGTCAAGTACGGACATCGGCGCGACGGCACGGACCAACCGACGGTAGTGCAGCGTCCGACGGCGCGGAGTGCACGCGTCGTCGGCGCGCCGCGTAATCATACCGTTCCACTGATCGTAACACTCGCGTCGACACACTTGCCATTGCACGTTAGCCACTCGCGCGGACTCGGGCGAGCGAGGACGACACAAGTCCGGATTGTGACACGAGTTGTGGCACCCACTCTCGCGAGGGCGCCGCGAACCTGCACCGGGATGCCCCTGTATTGTCGGCGTTTTCTGAAGCAGGTTCCGCGGCCAGCCCACCGACACATCCGCCAACCAACCCGCCCATAACTCGTGACCTGCAGTTTCGCGATTTCGACCGTGGAGTCGGCGCCCACCCCGCCCGCGCGTCGCGCCACGGACACCGCGGATACCACTCTCGCGCACCGTGCACCGTGCACCGTGCACCTCGTACCGCGCACCGCGCACCTCGCCTGCCGGCCGGGCAGTGCGCCCCGGCACCGACCGGAGCCCCGCACGGGCAGGCATGCCCACGGAGCCATCGCCGGCGCCCCACCACCCTCCGCCGGCGAGGCGGCCACACGAAGAGCACCGGTCTCGCAAAATTCCTGTTACTTTGCCGCGGTCGGCCCGCATTGGCCGTAAAATCTGACGGAAAATCTTGGGCGGTCCAGAACCGTGTGCCACCGGAGGTGGGGCCATGGCCGGCGGATACGATTCTCGGGCCCGGTCGCGTCAACGCCGAAAGGCTTCCGGTTCCGTTGAAGGCATACCGTCCAGTAATTTTCGACGAACTCCCAACCAGGGACACCAAATCACTACTCGACGTCTCGGCCCCCCCGGTGCGGACGGGTCCGCTCTCGACGCGCCCGGCCCTGGGCGGAGCAGAACGGTGATCGAGGCCGAGGCGACCAGCCCGTACGTCGGCCTCCGCCCGTTCACCGAGGAGAACGCCGAGCTGTTCTTCGGCCGGGATGCCGCCGCCCACGCGCTGCTGGCCGAGTGGCTGCGCTGCCGTGTGGTGGTCGCGCACGGGCTGACCGGTGTGGGCAAGACCTCGCTGCTGCGGGCGGGCGTGCTGCCGAGCGCACCGTCGACGGACGCCGACGTCCTGCCGGTGGCACGGCTCTCGGGGCCGGCCGCCGGGCAGTCCTCCAAGGAGGAGGATGGGCCCGCGGGCACCCAGGCCTCCTTCGGTACAGGCAATCCGTTCGTTCAGGCCCTCCTGCGGTGCTGGTCCTACCCGGCCGACACGCCGACGCTGCTCGACGCGATCCGTGACCACCCCGCCCGGCGCCGGCCGCACAGCCCGACCCGGCCGATCCTGGTGGCGATCGACCAAGTCGAGGAGCTTTTCGCGGCCCGATCGGCCCAACTGGACCAGCTACGCGAGCAGTGTTTCGACCTGCTCGCGCAGGCGGCGACCGCGCTGCCGACGCTGCGTATCCTGCTGGTGGTCCGTTCCGATCACCGTGCCGCGCTCGAGCCCTACCTGCGGCTTCTGCTGGCCGGCTCCGGCGGCGGCCCCGCCACCCCGTCGGTCGCCGAGGTGCCCGTCGCCGCGCTGGAGCCACGCTCCGCCCAGGCCGCACTCGTCGAGCCACTGCGTGCGACCGGTACGCACTTCGCCTCCGGCGCGGCCGAGGCCTGTGTGGACGACCTGGCCACCAGCCGGTTCGTCGACGCGACCGGCGCCGAGTCGCTGCTGGTGGCGGACGCCGTCCAGCCGGTGTTCCTGCAGCTGGTGGCGACCGCGATGTGGCGGGCCCGTCCCGGCGCGGATGCCGTCATCACGTCCCGTCTCGGCCCGGCCGGGAACGTCACCGCGGTGCTGGCCGAGTACCTGACCCTGGTGCTGGTCACGGTGGCACGCGAGCACGATCTCGACGAGGGTGAGCTGCGGGCCTGGCTCACCCGTACGTTCGTGACCGAACGCGGTCGGCGCGGTGTCGCGGACGAGGGGCTCACCACCACGGCCGGTCTGCCGACCGCCGTGTTGGAGTCGCTGACGGCACGCTACGTCCTGCGCTGCGAGCACCGGTCGGGCTCGCGTCGTTTCGAGCTCTTCGACGACCGGCTCATCGAGCCGCTCCAGCGTGGCTTCCCCGAATGGGCCGTCAGCGGAACCGCCGCCGAGGCGAATGCGGACGACCATCTTCGCGCGGCCCAGGTGAGCTTCGCGGACCACGACCTGCCGACGGCCCGCACCCACGTGGAGGAGGCCCTGCGCCGCGACCCGGGGCGCTCCCTCACCCGGGCCGGCGCGCAGACGCTGCGCGCGCAGATGTGCGAGATGCAGGGGCGCTGGCAGGACGCCGAGGCCTGCTACCGGGAGGCCGCGGAGATCTACGAGTCGCTGTCGGACACCGAGTCCGCCGGGCGGATGCTCGCCGCCCTGGGCCGGGTGCTGCTCGAGTCCGGCCAGACCACCCGGGCGATCGAGGACCTCCAGGCCGCCAGCGAACGGCTGCCGGGTGACGCCGAGGTGCAGGCCGCGCTCGCGCACGCGCTGTGGCGCACAGGCCAGCCGTGGGCGGCGGCGGCCATCTTCTCGGCCGTCCTGACGTTCGCGCCGGACTCCGGGGCCGCGCTGGCCGGGCGGGCGCGCCTGCGGGTGGAGCTGGGTGACGACGCCGCCGCGATGCAGGACTTCGAGCGTCTCGCCCGGTCGGCGGCGCAGGTCGTGGCCCAGCCGTCGATGCGCGCGGCCCGGGCGGTGGCCCTGGCGCGGCGAGGGCAGGTGGCCGAGGCCGCGAACGAGTCCTCCGTGGCGCTGCGCGAGGCACCGGACAGCGGCCCGGTGCTGTGGCACGCGGCCGAGGTCATCCGCGCACGCGGCGACGACGAAGGAGCTGACGGCCTGCTGCGGCGTGCCCTGGACGCGGCCGAACCCGCGCTGCTGCCCCACCAGCAGTCCCAGGTCCTGCGTCTGCTGCGGCGGTCCGGCGCGATGGCCTGAAAGTACTGCGCCCCAGGGCATTGAGGTCTGCCATGCTGAGCACGGAGGGCAGCCACGGGGTGCGGAGGCAGACGTCCGTTGACCATCCACCAGCTTCATCGCACGTCGGCGGCGGCACCGGACCGGCCCGGCTGGCAGGTCACCGCGTACACGCCGGGGCTCGGCGACGGGAGACGTCAGCAGATCGTCGGTCTGCTGACGTCCGAGCTCGCCGTGGACGCGCGCCGCACCGGACCGCAGCAGCCCAGCGGACCGCAGCGGCGCGGCGGCGAGTCCGGCTTCGGACCCTTACCCGGATCCGAGGCCGGTTCAGCGCAGGGGCCCTGGGCCTCCGCCGGGCAGCGCGGGGCCGGGCTGAGCCTGAGCTACTCGCTGCTGGCGGACGGTGCCGCGGTGATCTGCCGGACCGTCGGCACCGGCGTCGACTTCGCCGGCCGCCCGGGAAACGTCTTTCAGCACGCGTTGCTGCTCACCGAGCCGGACCGTGATCTCGGCGGCCTGCTTCCCGCCGACCTGTGGTGGTGGCCGGGCTGGGCCGACCGGCCAGCCGACGGTGATCTTCCAGCTGTCGAGCGTCTCGTGGTCGACTCGCCGATGCCCTGGCACGAAGCGATCGCCCGGGCGCAGGAACTGTACGGCGACGGTCGGCTGGCAGCCCTCCTGGCGAGTGTGCGCGGCGCCACGCGCGGCGGCGGTGCCGTGCGGATCGTCCTGGTGGAGCAGGGGCCGGCGGCCACGGTGCGAACGATCCGGCTGGTCACCGGCTCGCTGCCGCGGGCATCGGCCCTGGCGATGACCTTCAGTGTCCCGGTGGGGCATCCGGAGCAGTCCCGCCACGTGCTGGTGGGCGTGCCGGTGGGCGCCGGCCTCGACCCCGCGGCCATCCCGTTCGGCGTCCGGTTCGAGACTCATCGCCTGCACGGCGGGACCGGCCCTGAGCCCGGAGCCGGCGGCGGCAGCACCGGCGGCGGCACCGCGCCGCGGGACGTCGGTGCTCCGGCCGGTACCGACGGCGCCCGGGCGGACGAGCACCGGGCGGACGAGCAGTGGCCGGACGAGCACTGGGCGGACGTGTCCTGGGGGGAGGTTGCCGCGCGGGTGTGGGCCGCTGGGAGACCCGATGTGCTCGCGGCTGCCAGCGCGTCGTTCGCCGACGCCGACGCCGCCCAGCGCCTCGCCGCCGTGGCTGCGGGCGCCGGCGTGCCGCTGGCGTCACCGCCCGGTGATCCGGCGCCCGGCAGCGCGCGGTCCCCGGCCGCGGGCCCGGTGCCGGCACCCCTGCCGCCGGGTGCCGAGGGCTGGGGACGGGTGCGACGCAGAGCTGTGGTGAAGGCTCTGCGGCCCGGTGGATACGCACGCGGGGCGGCGCTGTTCGGCGCCGGTGCGGCGATCGCGTTCGGTCAGCTCGGCGCACGGTTGCTCGCACTGCCGGCCCGCACGCTGGCCGCCGGTCCGCCGGTGCTGCGCCCGGCCGGCGACGAGGCCGCCTACCCCGGGTACTTCACCCCGGCCGGCCAGGCGATCGTCGACCTCGGCGCGATCGGGGATGCCCTGGCCGAGGCGCTGCGCACCGCCGGACCGGAGTTCGCCGCGGCCGGTCCGGCCCGCTGGCCCGGCCCGTTCCTGGGGCAGAGCGCGTCGGCGCGGCGCTGCTGGCGCATGTGGAGGGCGGGGACGGCGATCGGCGTCGCCGTGGCCGGGGGGCTCGCCCGGACGGCGTTCGCCGTGCACAGAACGCTTGTCATCACCACGATCGCGGTGCTGCGGTTGGCGGATGCGGCGTTACGGTTCGCGGAGGCGGCGCGTTGGCTGCTCCGCGAGACACGCCCGGCCAGGCCGACCCTGGCGATGTTCCGCCGCCTCGGCGAGCTGGGGGCCGACTGCCCGTACCCGGACTGCGCCCGCCCACTGGGCCGGCCGTTCTACGAGTGCCCCAACACGCACTGCCGCCGCCGGCACGACGACCTGCGGCCGGGCCGCGGCGGCCTGCTGTACCGGGTGTGCGCCTGCGGGACGCGGCTGCGGACCTGGGCGCCCGGCCGGCGCGGCCGCCTCGCCAGCTACTGCGGCTCGTGCGAAGGCCGGCTGCCCGACGGGGTCGGGCACCTGCCGATCGTCCACATCGCGCTGATCGGCCCACCTGCGTCCGGCAAGACCACCATGCTGGTCGCCGCCCTGGCCGGCCTGCAGGACCTCGCATACCAGCGCGATCTCACCTTGTCGTTCGCGTTCCGGCCGGACGAGACCTGGTACCGGCGCAGCATGCAGATGGTCGCGGACGGCGGGTGGCTGGAGTCGACCGCCACCCCGAATCCCCGGGCGCTCGTCGTCACCGTCGGCATTCCCCGCGGGCCCCGGCGCATCGTGTTCTTCTTCGACCCGGACGGCGACCTCTACACCGACCAGCAGACCCTGCGCACCACGCACCGTTACCTGGAGCGGACCCACAACGCGCTGCTCGTCGTCGACCCGTCGGCGCAGCCGGCGCTGCTCGACCAGCTCACCCCGAAACAGCAGGCGGCGGCGAACGCGGCGGCCCACCCCGCGGCCGAGCCGACCTACGACACGATGCGGCGGCTGATCCGGGTGCTGCACGCGGACCGGTCGCTGCCTCGGCGGGGTGGCCGCCTCGCCCTGCGGCTCGCCGTGGTGGTCAGCAAGACCGACTGGCTGCGCGGGCTCCCATCGGTCCTACGCCTGCCAGAGCTCACCCCGGAGCAGCAGGACGGCCTCGTGCGCTACTGGCTCAACCAGCCCGCACGGCTGCCGGAGCTCGGCCAGGAACCGTCGAAGGAGTTCACCGAGACCCGCTACTGGGCGCTGAGCGCCGCGGACTGTCTACGCGGCCGGAACGGGACGGTGAACCCGGCCGAACGCATCGCCGCGGCCGAACCGGTGCTGTGGATGCTGGGCGCGAGCGCACGCGGGTTCCGGCGCCTGATCATCCGGCAGCAGAAGGCGCGACAGTCCAGCCGGCATCCCGCGCTGCGGGATCCGACGCACCGGGCGCACTACGCGGGTCTTGAACGATGAGGACGTTCCGCCGCGCGGCGCCCGCCGCTCAACCCGGTCCCGGTCCCGCTCCTGCCCCCGCCCCGGCGCCCGCGCCTGCCGGCGAACCGGTTCCGGCGCATGTGCGCCGGCAGCGCAGGGTGCTGCTGGGCCTCCACGTCGTGGCGGTGTTCGCCCTGATCGCGGTGCCCTGCGGCCTGGTGGCCCTCCTCGTCCTCGGGTGAGTGGTCCACCAGGCGGCCGGCGGGTCGCGCTAGCCCGTGGCCTTGCGCAGGGCAACGGTGGCCAGTGGATGCTGGCAGAGTCCCGGGTCGCAGTCGCCCAGCACCGGCTGCCGGAAGTGGACCTTGTTGAGGACGATGAACGCGGTCTCCGGCAGGGTCTCGACCTCGACCGGCTCCACCGCCGGCTCGAACACCCGGCTCGTGGCCGACGAGGTGGCCTTCTCCGTCGACCCCGACTGGCCGCGCGAGCGTGACCACTGGACGGTCCGGGCCGTGCCCCGCGACCCGTTCCGGCTGCGGTTGAACACCGGCAGGCGCTCACCCCGCCGCACCCCTACCTGGATGTTCCAGCCGTGCGAACTGTCCGTCGAGGTGCTGGTGGCGGCGCCGGTGGTCTCGTCGCGGCTCCAGCCGAGGGACTCGCTGGTGCTCTGCGTCTCCTGGCTGAGCACGAAGCGGTACTCGGCACCGACCAGCTCCACCGCGGCCTGCGCCTCGAGGGCGTTGTGGGTGCGCATCAGCAGCGTGACGCTGCCCGACGTGTTCAGCATCCGCTGCGCGTCCTCGCGCGCCGGGACATGCTGGTGCAGGAACATCGTCCGGACCCGGGCATTGCGGGCATGCTGGCTGAACTCGTCGAGCACGTCCCGGCCCAGCCGGTCGACACCGGCGACGACGATCAGGTCATCACTGCGGTGCGGCTCGCCGTGGCGCAGATCCTCCATGAAGCGGTACAGCAGGATGCGCGCCGAAGCACCCTGATCATTGTTGAAGGTGGGAGCGGCGAGCACCGTCAGCCCGGGCCGCCACAGCCCGCGACCCGGGCTCGCGACGGACTCGTCGGCACCGTCCGGCGCCGTGCCGTCCGGCACTGCCTCCTCGGGTGCCGCGTCGTCGGGTGCCGCGCGGTCGACGTGCCGCCGATCGTCGTTGCCGGCCAGCATCTCGAAGGTGTCGACGAGATAGGTCAGCTCGGTGCTCTCCTGCGGCGTCCGGCCGAACTCGTGGCTCACCTTCATGAGGTCCTTCTGCTCGCGCAGGCTCAGCACACCGCCGGCCTGGCCGCTGCCGGCACTCGTCTCGCTGAGCCGCTGCAGCACCCGCACGCCCGCGGCGAGCCGGCGGAACGTCCAGGGCGGTTCGATGAGGCGGGCGACGGTCCGCACGATCGCCTCGTCGCGCCGGCGGATCTCGGCGGCGCCGCTGCGACCCGGCAGCACGGCGAACGCGTCGGCGATCACCCGGCCGACAGCCTCCGGGCTGAGCTCCTGGAACAGGTCGACCAGGCTGAGGTCGGTCGGGAACCGGCCGTACGGCACCGGTTGCCCGGTGCTGTACACCAGCTGGATCAGATCCTCGGCGACCTCGTGACTGGTGAGGTCGAGCACGACCACGCTGCGGTCAGCGCGCATCAGCGAACCCGCGGTTGTCGCGATCATCGCCGCCCAGCCATCCCAGGTGCCGCAGACGACATCCACCCGGGTCGCATCGGGAGGTCCCTGCACCGGGCGCCACTGATCCCGGGATTCGGCCTCGGCGGAGCCGCCGTGGCGCTGCTGGTCGTGCGCGTCCATCCACGCGGCTTCCCGCTCGCGCCCGACGCCTTCACGCCAGCGCGCGTACATCGACGTCAGCCCACCACCGGCGACGGCCACACCGGCCGTGGCGAACGCCGGGACGGCCAGCGACGCCCCCGTCGCCAGGCCGAGGACACCCAGCGCGCCGCCCAGGACGACACCGCCGACCGCGCACGCCCTGGCCGTCGCGCCCAGCGCCGCCGCGTCTGCCGCGCCCCCGAAATGCTCGGGCGCCAGCACCGGCCGGCCGAGCGGATCCGGCGCCGGCCGCTCGGCGGGGACGAACTCCCATCCCCACTGGAACCTGTCCACGCTCTGCGTCAGCAGCCGCTGGGCCAGCTCGCGCCGCCGCATCTGCGCGAGTTCGCCGGCCTTGCCAGGTACGAGCGCCGTCACGCGCCACCTCCGATGACAGGATTCATTCCCGGCTGCCTTCTGGGTATCATTGACATTCTGGCCGACGCAAGAGAAAACATCCCGACAATTTCCTGCCATGCGACCACGCCACGATCAATCCGCGAAACACATCCCCGCCCCCGCGAAATATTTGACGGCAAGCAATATCTTTTCAACGTCGAGGATGCGCGTGACTACCCCGTTCCAGAAAAGGCGTCGCAGACTCTCGCGCTGACAGTCCCCCCGGGCGGCACCATCCGCCTGACGGTCTCAGGCCGGCCGGTTGGGCTGGGCCGAGCCAAGCTGGGCCGAGCTGGGCCGGGCTGATCAGACCGTGAGGCGGGCTTCGGCGAGTGCCGTGCGGCTGAGCTGGTCCGCCGCACGGGTCGTCTCCGGCAGCCGGTAGCGGGGGCACAGGTCGAGCACCCACCGGCAGGCGGAGTCGAGATTGGTCCGATGACCGACCGAGAGGTACACCTCCCGCACACCGTCCTGTGTCCGCAGCGCGGCGCCCACCGCCTCGCCGTCAAGGATGATCGGCGCCCGTTCGCCCCGGCGCGGCCCGGGGGCGGAGTGCTCGCCCACGAACGGGGTCTTCGCCACGCCGATCGTCGGCAGACCCACGGTCACGCCGAGATGGCAGGCCAGACCGAACCGCCGCGGGTGCGCGATGCCATGCCCGTCACACACCAGCAGGTCCGGCGGCGCCGCCAGCTGAGGCAGGACCGCCTCCCACGCCTCGAGCAACGGCGGCAGCTCCCGGAACGACAGCAGCCCCGGAACGTAGGGAAACGTCGCCCGGCCCGCTGCCGTCGCCGAGGCGATCAGCTCCCAGCGCGGCGCGGCGAGGACCACCACCGCTCCCGCGAGCAGATCCGTGTCGGTGTCGTACGCGACGTCGAACCCGGCCACCGTCGCGGCCTGCTCCGGCCCGGGCACGTCGGCCTCCACCAGCCGCCGCAGCTCGGCCTGCAGTGCCTCGGCGTCCTCGACCGTCTCGACCAGCGCGTGGCGGGAGCTCACCGGCCCGGTCTCCCTCAGCGCCCGGGCTGCCGGGTGACGGCTGGCCGGCCCGTGTTCGCGAGGGCGGCGCGGACGTCCATCAGTGCGAAGCCGAGCAGGTTCAGGCCGGGCCACTGCGCCGGGCGACCGGCCCGCTCATCGGAGGCGGCCAGGCCGATACCCCAGATCGCGTCAAGCGGGCTGGCCTCGACGAGGATGTCGGACCCGGTACTCAGGAGGTACCCGCGAAGGCCGTCGTGCTGGCCAAACTTGGCCGTGTTGCCGGCGACGACGACGTCGTGGCGGTGCCGCTCCCAACGGGCATCGTCATATCCGCGGACACGACGGCCGAGCGCCTTCGCGCGCCCCGGGTCCGGCGCGGCCAGGATCTCCTCCGCCGTCTCGTCGTCCCCGAACAGCCTGGCCTTGCGTTCCATCATGAAATGCTCGGCGCTGGCGTACCGGCTGCCCTCCACGGTGAACTCGACCGCCCACCACTGGCTCAGACAACCCGGCCCGATCCCACCGCCCGCCGGTCGCCGATGCCCCCAGAAGTATCGGAACGCCAGTGGCACACCGGCCTCCTCGGCCGCCACCAGTTCGGCCACCGACCGAGGACGATTTCTCGGCCCGACTGCAGATGAAATCTCCGACATCGACATGGCGCTACTCTCCGATTCCAGCCAACCGTACGAAAACCGACCGGGATGGCCCCACCTCACAGAGCTGGAGGGAGGGCACCAGGCCAAAGGGACCAGACAGCGGCATCGCCCATCCACCCAAATTTCCGACGAAAATTTATCCAGTCCACTACCCCTTGGCTACCATTGAGATTCCGGCTGACGCCAGAGAAAACACGCGGACAAGCGCCTCCCGGACATCCACGTCGCGATCAATCCGTTCGAACGACTCAAACCTCGCCGGCCCAAGATCTATTGTGGTAACCCCACCAGATCCATCCGCCCCAACGGCCGAGAACAGGGCAAGGCAGCGATACGCTCGGACGGCTCCGCCTCGCTCCTCTCGAAGGATCGGGTGAAGGAGAACATCTTCTTCCTTGACCTGGCTGCGAAGCGCCTGCACCGAAGTCCAACGCGTTGCCCATCCCTGCGCCTCCGCGTCCGCCTGAGCCACAAGCAGCTCTTCAAAACTAATTCGACAGATTCGAAAGTCAGGATCTGTCGGTCGAACCCTCGGCATTATTCAGTCACTTCCAATCAAAATATCTCGACGTTAATCCGAGTATCTGGATCAATTCGACCGTCATTCACCCTTGCCATCAACTCGTCCAGGCGATGATGCCCCCCAAGGACAATCCCACCCCGGGACACCAGAATTCCGTCCCCCTCCGGAGCATTGTTGATCGAATCCAGAAGTTCCTCGTTACTCAGGTGTTCGTGATACCACTGCGAAGCCGGATCGCGGGTCAACTCGCCTTCAATATACTTACCCGCGAGATCACGCGCTGTCTCTGTACGCGAGTTGCTGTCGGCTTCGGTCGGCTCTGGCACCAACCCGTCTGAAGTCTCTGGCTTCTGCACCTCCGCATCCGCTTTCTCCAACGGGGCGGCAGTAGGTACCTCCTGGATCGGTCTCGGGTTGATGGCTTCACCCTCCCGGACGACGTCCGGTATCTCCTGCTGGACCGATCGCGGGTCGGGAACCTCGTGGGCGGCCAGTTCCGCTGGAAGCTCCGGCTCTGCCACCGGGCTGGAGACCTCGGGCTCAGCGTGCGGACCTGAGGCCTCCGGCCCCGGCACAGGTTCAGCGGCCTCCCGCTCGGCCGATGGAGGCTGTGCCTCAGTCACCACATCGAAGACCAGGTCGGCTTCGGCTGTCTCCGCAGCTTGCCGCGCCGGCTCTCCGCCATCTTGCCCGCCGTCGGGCGCGATGCCAGGCTCCGCCTCACGCGGACTTGTTTCGGCCAGCGTCGCCTCACTCGCGGTGGCCTTCGCCACATCGCTGTCGGCCGTCGACTTATTCTCCGCCGTACCTTCGTTGGTATTCCGCTCCCTTGCTGCGGTGCGACCGTCGATCGCAATTTCCGACGCCGGGTCGTCCGGGCTGTCGAGGAATGCGCGTGCATCGCCGGCGATCGACTCGGCCAGCGCCTCGGAGTCGCTCATGGCGGCTTGGTTGTCGGCTGCGTTGTCGAGGGTCTCGCCGGTGCGCGTTTCGGTGGGTCCGTCGGTCGGCTCGGCGGGTTCCTCGGTCTGGGTTGCCTCAGGTACCGGGGCGTCGTCGGAATCACTCTCGGGCGTCGCCACGTCGTCGATCTCGCCGACGCCGGTGGAGGTGGCGGTATCAGCGGAGATCGGGCCATCCGCTCCCGGGCCATCCGCTCCCGGGTCGTCCGGGTCGTCGAGGAATCCGCGCGCATCGCCGGCGATCGACTCGGCCAACGCCTCGGAGTCGCTCATGACGACAGAGCTGTCGGCCTCACCATCGACGGATTCGTCGTACTCGCCGTCCTGCGGTGTGTCGGTGGCCTCCGTCTCGCCGCCGTGCACCCCGGTGGGCGGTCCTTCGGTGAGGTGCCGCGTCTCCGTCCGCTGCGGCGTCTCGGTGGGCTGCCGCGTCTCGGTGAGCTGCGATGCCTCGGTGGGCTGAGCGTCGATGAATGCCTCGGTGGTGCCCGCGTCGGTCCCAGCTGCCGGGGACTCGGTGTCCTCCGGCGGAACGTTCAGGTCGCGGGAATCCCCGGCGAGCAGGTCGGCTAGCGCCTGCGAATCGCTCTCCTCCGGCCCGACGGAATCCTCGTCGGTGCCGAAATCGCCCTCCGGACCAGCCCACCCTTCCTCGACGAGGCCCGCCGAGTCACCGAGGCCAGCCAGGTCACCGACGCCTTCGACACTCATGTCACCGCCTCCGCCTGCGGGCTCTTTCGCCCGCGGCCAGCCGGCGGTTTCTCGAAGAGCCGGACGATCGGGTCGAGCTTGCCGACGCAGGCGCGGGCGAAGGCCCGGCGCAGGTACAGCCTGCCGGCCGCGCCGGCCACCTCGACCTGCGCCGCCGTGAGCCCGCTCGCGTCGGGATCACCGACCGCCACCCGGTGGCTGCCGGTGGCATTCGCCGGATGCTCCCGGAAGACACGCATCTGTTCGACGACGTCCGCGCCGTCGAGGATCAGCCCACGCCGAGCCCACCGCTCGGTGTGTGGATGCGGGCCCCCGGGGGATCCAGGCTCGGCCTGTGCGACGGCGGCGTCCAGATGGCCTCGGACGTCGTGCCACCGGTAGACGCCAGCCTGGAAGCGGCGATGGTCCTCGGTGGGGGGTGGGCGCAGGCCCAGCCGGGCGGTGAGGTCGGCCAGGATGTGGTCGGCGAGGTCGGCGGGGTCGAGCCAGCGGCGCAGCAGCGGGCGGCGGGCGTCGACGGCCCGTTCGACCGCATGGGCCAACGCGCAGTCACGCTGGCGCGGCGGCAGCCGCAGCAGCCACTCCGACAGTGCCGGGGCCGGGTCGACCGGATGCACCCCGGCGACGGTCGCGGCGACGACCGCCTCCACCCACAGGACGAGCAGCGGGGACGTCGAGTCGTGCCGGGCCTCGTTCATCGCGCGCAGTGTGCAGGGGGCCGTCCGGCAGTCCGGTGGGCACAGGTCGCTGCGTGCCGCCCGCAGCGGTGGCAGGTGGCTCGCCCGTTCGGTGGACTCCGACCGCTCCCCGTGGCCCATCCGCACCAGCAGCGGCCGGTCCATGCCGTCCAGAGCGACCGCCGCCTGGCCGGGCGGCAGCGCGACCACATGCTCGGACTGTTCCTCGCGCAGGTTCATGGTCGCCCCGACGCTGGCCCGGTCGTCGGCGGCAGGCAGCCGGTGCATCACCTTCAGCGCCGTGTTCTTCAGGACATCCGGAATGATCTTCGAGGGGATCTGCTCGACGACCACGACGCCTTCGCCGTAGGCGCGGATCTCGGCGAGCAGGCCGGCGAACAGCTCGACCGCGTTGCCGGCCGGGCCGTCGGCGTCGCGGCGCAGCAGCCGGTGCGCCTCCTCGATCACCAGGACGTGCCGGAGCCGGTCGTCGCCCGGCGCCGGCGGGTTCGTCCGCAGGTACTCGACGATGCGGATCAGGACGACGCCCATGAGGAACGCCTTGTCCTGGTCGCTGGTGACGCGGTCCAGCTCCAGCACGACGTTGCCGCGCAGCAGCGCACCGACGTCCAGTGGATGCCCGCCTTCGAAGAAGCGGCCCGGCGTGCCCTCACGCAGCCCCCGCAGGCGCACGTCGACCAGGCCGCGGACGTTGTCGCGGACCTCCCGGCCGTAGCCGATGTCGTCGACGACCCGCTGCGCGACGACCCGCAGCTCACCGAGGGTCGGGTAGCGGGCACGGACGTCGCGGGGCACCTCGTCGACGAACAGCTTCGGGCGCCGCCCGGGGCGCGGCTCGCCGGTGACCATGTCCCAGCCGGTGTTCGCGTAGACCTCGGCGAGGGCGATCGAAAGGATCTGCGGCACCGGGTTGTCGGCGTTGAACGCGGCCAGGAACAGCTCACGGACCAGGTCGGCGTGGCTCTGCAGCGGGTAGCCGGGCTCGGGTTCGAGCGGGTTCAGGCAGCCCGGCGGATCGTCCGGCACCCCGGGGCGCAGGACGGTCACCGTGTCGTCGGCGCGGATCCGGCCGGCCATCCGCGCGTATTCGGCCTTCGCCGGCTCGATGACCAGCCACGGCACCCGGTCGCCGGGCCGCTCGGGAGCGGACAGCTCGGTCAGCAGCGTGCGGGCGGTCTGGGACTTGCCCGAGCCCGTCGCGCCACAGAGGAAGGCATGCCGGTTCAGCGTCGGGCGGGTCACGACGAACGTGCCGGCGTCGGCGTAGGCCGGGTCGAGGACCGTGCCGATCGGGAAGCCGTCGTCGTCGGTGCGGTCGCGGGTGACGTCGAACCGGTGCGGTGTGAGCAGCCGGACGCCCGGGAGCTCGCGGGCCGGCGGGCGGGCGAGCGCGGCGAGCAGCTCGCTGGAGGCGGCGAACGGTGCGGTGGGGACGAAGATGTCCGCGAGATCGAACGGGTCCGGCGGGCCGGGCTGCCAGCCGCCCTGTGCGGCGTACGGCGGTGTGTCATGCCCCGGTGGCTCGGCGGCGGCCTCGGCCAGGCTGCCGGGACGGCCCGAGGGCACCAGGGTGTACGGCAGGCCACCGAGCTCCGCGGCACCGCACAACAGTGACGCGGCGGCCCCCGCACCCGCGGCTGTGTCGGACCCGACCAGCACCCGGACGTCCCACATCCCCGCACCGCCGTAGCGGGCGAGCTCGCGGTAGCGGGCCTCGGCGCGTTCCAGCTCCGCCCACCGGGAGCCCTGCGCCGCCTCGCGCAGCATGGGGATGCCGATCTCGAGCCGGTCCTTGTCCGCCTGGACGAGGTCGGCGGGCCGTGGCCGCGCGAGCACCATCCAGGCGAACGGGTGGGCGAGATGTGCGGCATGTTCGTCGAACGAGCCGCGGCGATGCTGCCAGATCTCCTCGTCGGGCAGTGACCAGAGGGCGTCGGGTGCCCCCAGGCAGGGCAGCCACACCGGGAACTCGGCGAACAGCCGGTCGACCTCGCCGCCGGCGGCCTCGACGCCGCTCGCGCCCGGCGGGAAGAGCAGCCCGCGGGTGCCGTCCACCCGGGCCGGGCCGGGTGCCGCTCCCGGCAGGAACGGCCGGCCTCCCAGCAGAAAGACGAACCGTTCCTGACCAGGCCTGGCGGCCTGCGCCGTGCGCACCATCGGTTCCGTCGGCTTCTCCGGCAGGCGTAACCACGCGGCGAAGAACAGCGGGCTGCGCGCCCCCGGCATACCTGCACCGGCACCGGCACCGGCACCGGCACCGAACTCATCGGAACCGGCGAACTCGTCCAGGCCGGCGGGGTCATCGGGGCCGTCGATGGCGTCGACGTCGACGTCGACGGCGTCGGCCCCGGACGTGGTCAGGCTCTGGAATGTGGCGTGCATGGAGGTCACCGCGGCGAAAAGCTGCGCGGGGGCCGGATCGCGAACCTGCGGATCCTCAGGCGGCCGAGGTGCGGAGACCAGGCGGTAGGCCCGGACGCCGCCGAGAACGCCACCGGCGCTGGACCGGCCCCCCGCCCGACCCGGAATCAGCCGGCCGGACATGCCCGGCCGCCCTTCCCACAGTGGCTCCTACCGCGGCGCGACCAGCGCACCTTCTCGACGACCACGATGCCCCCGCAATCCTGGCCTCGCGCCCGAGGCGCCACCGTGGCGCCTCATCTGCAGCCCGACCTGCATCGTCACCGTGGACTCTGGCAAGCACGGGAGACAACGGCCGATGCATCCAGATTGTTCCACAGAGTGATCCCGGGAAATCGGGCTGGACCTGGTCACAGGCTGCCAGGCTGCGGCACCATATCTCCCTCCGCCGCCGCCGGCGTCGCCGCCACCGCGACGGTTGTCGCCGAGCAAGAAGTGAGGATTCTGGCTGCTACAGCAACCGGAATCCTCCCTTCTTGCGGATTGTCAAGCGACTCCGTGCCGCAATTGCCCGCATTAGCCTGCTACACGCTCCAGAACAATCCAGATCCTCGGTTCTCTGGACGGACTCGGCCACGGGAGGCGAGTGATCGCCACAGGCGCTGAGGCGGCGTACTAGATGTACATGCCACCGTTGACGCCGATGATCTGGCCGGTGATGTAGGCCGCGTCGTCGGAGACGAGGAACGAGACGGCGCCGGCGATGTCGGCGGGCGTGCCGGCCCGGCCGAGCGGGACCATGTTGCTGACCGCCGCGAGGAACTGTTCCGCGCCGCCGGCCTGACCCGCCTCGCGGTGCGACATCGGGGTGTCGACAAGCGTCGGCGGAATCGTGTTGACGGTGATGCGGTGCTCGGCGAGCTCCCGGGCCAGCGCCTTGGTGAGGCCGATGACCCCACCCTTGCTCGAGACGTAGTGGGCCATCGCCGGCGCGCCCGACTGCGCGCTCGAGGACGAGATCGTGACGACCCGGCCGTACTTCGCCTCGATCATGTCCGTCACCGCGGCCTGGATCGTGTGGAAGGCGCCGGTGAGGTTCACCGCGATCATCCTGTCCCAGGTCTGCTGGTCGAGCTGCACGAACGGGACCATGTTCGAGATGCCGGCGTTCGCGACGACGATGTGGATCGGCCCGAACCTCTCCCTGACCGTCGCGTAGGCGGCCTCGATCGAGGCACGGTCGGAGACGTCGACGGTAAGCGGGAGGGCGGTGCCACCGGCCCCGGTGAGCTCGGCGGCGAGCTTCTCGACCTTGTCCCCCTGCCAGTCGAGCATCGCGACCTGGTGACCGTCCGCCACCAGCCGGGTGGCGATCCCAGCGCCGATGCCCTCGGCGGCGCCTGTGACGACTGCGACCCGAGCCATGCGTTTCTCCCTACTGGACACCGAGTTTTGACGCGTGTAAAAGTACGTCCATGAGCGGGGCGGGGCAAGAGATCCGGGCGCGGGGCTCCCGCGCACACGAGACACGTGACCGGATTGTCGATGCCACGATCCAGCTCCTGGCCCGAGAGGGGTATGGCAGCATCACGACACGGCGCATCGGAGAGGTCGCCGGCGTCAAGTACCAGCTCGTCCACTACTACTTCGCGTCGATGGAGGATCTCTTCATCGAGGCGTTCCGGCGCGGGGCCGAGGAAAACCTCGCACGCCTGGCCGAAATCACTGACGGCGAGGCATCGCTACGCAGGTTCTGGAAGGTCAACTCCGACGCCGGTGCCAGCAGAGTCATGGTGGAGTTCGTCGCTCTGGCCCAGCGTCACCCCGCGCTGCGACTCGAGATCGCGACCTACGCGCGACGTTTCCGCGCCGCCCAGCTCGAGTTCGCACGCGCCGCCCTCGCCCACGAGTCGCTCGCTGCCGACCACATACCGCCGGTGGTCATCCTCCTGCTCACCACCGGCCTGGCGCAGCTCGAGGCGCACGACCGTCTGATCGGTCTGACCGACGGGCACGACGAGACCCGCGCCTGGATCGAGAACTGGCTCGCCGCCAACACCACCCCGGTAAAGGAATGAGACGACGCATGACCGCCACCGACCTCTACTGGGACCCGTTCCGCCACGACATCTGGGTGGACCCGTACCCCGTCTACCAGCGCCTGCGTAACGAGGCCCCGGTCTACTACAACGAGGAGCACGACTTCTACGCCTTCGCGCGTTGGGACGACGTCGACCGCGGCCTGCCTGATGTCGAGCATTTCAGCAACGCCCGCGGCAACATCTACGAGTTCATCAAGTCAGGCATCGAGATGCCCCCGGGCAGTGTGATCTTCGAGGACCCGCCGAGCCACGGCATCCACCGCCGCCTGGTCTCACGCCTGTTCTCGCCGGGCGCCGTCAAGGCCCTGGAACCGAAGATCCGTGAATATGTCGCCGGCCGGCTCGACCCGGTGCAGGGCGGCGACGGCTTCGATGTCATCGACATTCTCTCGGACAAGGTGCCGATGCGCGTCATCGGCATGCTCGTCGGGATTCCCGAGGAGATGCAGCAGTCGGTCCGTGACCAGACCGTCGCCCACCTCAAGACCGAGGAGGGCGGCAAGCTGGACGCGGAGGCGTCGCAGATCTCCACCGACATCTTCGAAAGCTACATCGACTGGCGCATCGCCAACCCCGCCGACGACATCATGACCAAACTCCTCAACGTGGAGTTCGAGGACCACGACGGCACCACCCGAAAGCTCACCCGCGACGAGATCCTGGTCTACTGCGCCGTCATCGCCGGTGCGGGGAACGAGACCACCGGCCAGCTCATGGGATGGATCGGCAAGATCTTCGGCGAGGAGAGGAACCACGCCCAGTACCAGGAGGTCGTCGCCGACCCGTCGCTGGCCGGCAAGGCGGTGGAGGAGGTCCTCCGCCTGGAGCCGGTCGGCCACGCCGTGGGGCGGTACGTGACGAAGGACGTGGAGTTCCACGGCCAGACCATTCCCGAAGGAAGCACCGCCCTGTTCATCGTCGGATCCGCCGGGCGCGACGAGACCAAGTTCGACAACGCCGACGACCTCGACATCCACCGTGACGTCACGCAGCAGCGCAGCTTCGGCTACGGCCTGCACTACTGCCTCGGCGCGAATCTCGCCCGCATGGAGGGACGCATCGTTCTCGAGGAGCTGGTGAAGCGTTTCCCGAAGGGGTGGGACGTCGACTGGGACGGCGCCAGGCTCGCGAGCACCTCGACGGTGCGCGGCTGGGAGAAGCTTCCGATCGTCCTGCGGAAGTAGGGGCTGCACACCGGGCTCAGCACCGGACTCAGCACCCGGCTCGGTGCTCAAGCCACTCGCGGTAGGTGGTCTTCGCGAGGACGGCACCCTCCCCAGCGATGAGGGCGTCCCCCGGCACCGCGGAGAACAGGCCCGCGCGGTCATCGGTGATGACCGCGCGGTGGTCACCGTGCGCCGCCAGGGTGATCCGGCCGAGCTCGTCAAGCGCGAAGACCTCGGGGCCGGCGATGTCGCGAGTGCCCCGCAACGGAGCACCGACACAGACGTCGGCCACCGCATCGGCGACGTCCGCCGCGGCGATGGGCTGCACGGGCGTGGCCGGCAGCCGCACGACGCTTTCGTCCGCGGTCCAGGACAGCACCGTGTCGACGAACTCGAAGAACTGCGTGGCGCGGACGATGGAGTACGGGACGGGCCCCGCCTTGAGGATGTCCTCCTGTAGCACCTTCGCGCGGTAGTGGGCCACCTCCGGCACCTGGTCGACGCCGACGATCGACAGGATGGCCGCGTGGCCGACGCCGCCCGCCTCGGCGGCCGTCAGCATGGTGTCCATCGTCCGCCGGAAGAACGCGGGCGAGGCATCGTCGAACGTCGGCGAGTTGGTCAGGTTCACCGCGACGTCGGCGCCTTCCAACGCCTCGGGCAGGCCCTGCCCGGTGGCCAGATCCACGCCGGTGGACCGCGAGAGCGGCCTCACATCGTGCCCACCCGCCGTCAGCATCCGGACCACCTGGGAACCGATGAGCCCGGTGCCGCCGATGACAGCGATCTTCATCTCCCGTGCCTCCCTGGTCGTCGGACGACGTCCGGCCGCAGCGCGGCCGGCACCCGCCACGACAGGCCTACCCGTCGACGGCGACCGACAGACCGCGGACACGCTCACCGCTCACCGCTCACCGCTCGACCGGCGACCGGCGACCGGCGACCGGCGACCGGCGACCGGCGACCGGCGACCGGCGACCGGCGACCGGCGACCGGCGACCGGCGACCGGCGACCGGCGACCGGCGGAGTCTGACGCGGACGCGGACCGCTCGCCAAGTACAGCTTTTCCACCAACTAAGTTGACAAACAGCTGACTTAAATGCTTCAGTGAGCAGGTCACGGCGCCAGCCCGGCCCCCTCGGGGCCGCCACTCCCCGCCCTTCTCCCTTCTCCGTCGCGCAGGGCGCCGCGCGCGGCCATCCACGTTCACGAGGAGTCCCGTGTTCCCGCCTGCCCTCCGGGCTGGCCGAGGCCGGCCACGCCGCGCTGCGGTTCTGACAGTGATGTCCACCTTTTTCGCCGTCCTCGCGCTGGCCGCCTGCGGCTCGGACGCCGACTCAGCCAGCTCGGCGGGCGCACCGACGACGGCCGTGACCAGCTACCCGACCACGATCCCGGCCGACACCACGCTGCGCGTCGGCGACCAGAACCAGCTCAAGGCCACCCTCGACCTGGCCGGGCAGAGCACCGGCACGCCGTACAAGGTCGACTGGTCGACGTTCGCCTCCGGACCGCTGCTGCTGGAGGCGTTCCGGGCGAGCGCGGTGGACATCGGCGTCGTCGCCGACACGCCGCCGGTGATCGCCGCGGCCTCCGGGCAGGACCTCGCGGTGATCGCCGCCTGGAACAACCCGCCCGGGCAGCTGGCCCTCACCACCAAGCCCGGCAGCCCCATCCGCTCGGTCGCGGACCTGAAGGGCAAGAAGGTCGCGATCACCACCGGGACAATCCTGCAGGCCTACCTGCTGCGGTCGCTGGACTCCGTGGGCCTGGAGCAGAAGGACGTCAGCATCGTCAATCTGGCGATCACCGACATCTCGGCCGCGCTGGCCCGCGGCGATGCCGACGCCGGCGTGACGGTCGAGCCGCTCTCCACGGCCTACCTGCAGGCCAACCCGACCGCGCACAAGATCGACGGCGCCGACGCCTCGCCGATGGTGCAGTACCTGATCACCACCCGCAAGGTGCTGTCCGACCCGGCGAAACAGGCCGCGCTCGGTGATTTCATCCAGCGCTGGGTGAAGGCCGTCGACTGGCGTGACAGCCACACCGAGGAATACATCGACAAGTACTACGTGGAGCAGCTGAAGGTACCGGTCAGCACGGCGAAGGTGCTGGTGGGAACGGGTGTTCCCTCGACCTTCGTCCCGATCGACGCGACCAGCATCGGCGGCGCGCAGAAGCTCGCCGACCTCTTCTACAGCAGCGGCGTCCTGCCCAAGAAGGTCGACATCTCGAAGGTTTTCGACGCCCGTTACAACTCGGCGGTCAAGGAGGCCCAGAAGTGACCATCATCAGCGAAACCGCGAACGTGGACGAATCCCCGTCGGAGGTCGGCCTGGACATCCGACCGATGTCCGGCTACATCGGCGCCGAGATCTTCGGAATCGACCTGACCGGGCCGATCGAGCCCCAGGTCGTCGCCGAGGTCCGGGCCGCCCTGCTGAAGTGGAAGGTGGTGTTCTTCCGCGACCAGCACATCACCCCCGCCCAGCAGATCGCCTTCGGCCGGCTCTTCGGCCAGGTCACCCCGGGGCACCCGACCCTGCCGACACTCGAAGGCCACCCGGAGGTCTTCCCGCTGGACTCCCGGGCCTACGCGGACGTCTCGTCCGAATACCAGGTCCGCAGCCTGTGGCACACCGACGTGACGTTCGTGCACAACCCGCCGATGGGCTCCATCCTGCGCGGCGTGGTCATCCCGCCCTACGGTGGCGACACACAGTGGACGAACCTGGCCGTCGCCTACGAGACGCTGTCGAAGCCGATCCGGGACCTCATCGACGGTCTGCACGCGGTGCACGTCAACCAGATCATTCTGGAGCGTGGTGACGGCAGCAAACTGCAGAAAATGTTCACCAGGACGTCCTACGAGACGGTGCACCCGGTGGTGCGCGTTCATCCGGAGACCGGCGAGCGGGTCCTATTCGTCAGCCCGAACTTCACCCAGCGGATCGTCGAGCTTTCCAACACCGAAAGCCAGCGGGTCCTCGACCTTCTGTTCAGCCACCTGGCGACACCGGCGTTCACCGTCCGGTTCCGGTGGCAGCCCGACAGCATCGCCTTCTGGGACAACCGTGCCACCGCCCACCTGGTCCCGACCGACTACGGCCACCTCGGCTTCGACCGGGTGATGCACCGGATCACGATCGCCGGCGACGTCCCGGTCGGTGTGGACGGCAGCCCGTCCGAGTCGCGCGAAGGCGAGTCCTTCGCGTGAGCACCTCGCTCGTCCTCGGTGGCCGCGGCGGCAACGCCGAGGCCGGGACCGGGACCGAGGCCGCCGGGACAGGGACCGGCCGGGCCACAGCCGGCGGAGCCACAGCCGGCGGAGCCGGTGACGCTGTGGCGACGTCCGGGGTGGTCGTCGCCGCTCCGGCTCCCGGTGCGGCGGGGCCGGGCCGGGTCGCGCTCGCGCTCGCCGACCCGGACCGCGCCCGCCGCAGGCCGGTACCGAAATGGCTGCGCCGGATGCTCGGGCCGGTGCTCCTGGTCGCCTTCTGGCAGATCGGCTCGTCGACCGGCCTGATCCAGGCCGACATCCTCGCCGGGCCGTGGACGGTGCTGCACACCGGCTACGACCTGGCGGCGGACGGCACCCTGGGCGAGAACCTGGTGATCTCCCTGCGCCGGGTCGCGCTCGGGCTCGCGCTCGGGGTGGGTGTCGCCGTGGTGCTCGCCCTGGTGTCCGGGCTGTTCCAGCTCGGCGAGGACCTGGTGGACGCACCCGTGCAGATCCTGCGGGCGGTTCCCATCCTCGGCCTGGTGCCGCTGGCGATCGTCTGGTTCGGCATCGGCGAGCAGGTGAAGGTGTTCCTGGTCGCGCTCGGCACCGCGTTCCCGGTGTACATCAACACCTTCGCGGCGATCCGCGGCGTGGACAGCCGGTTCGTGGAGCTGGCCCGCACCGTCCGGCTCGGCCGCCTCGGACTGATCCGCCGGGTGGTCCTGCCCGGCGCGCTGCCCGGGTTCCTCGTCGGCCTGCGGTTCGCGTTCACGATCTCCTGGCTCATCCTCGTGGTGAGCGAGCAGATCAACGCCTCCAGCGGGATCGGCTACCTCATGGACCAGGCGCGCACGTTCGGCCAGACCGACGTCATCGTCGTCGGTCTCGCGGTCTACGGCGTCCTCGGCCTGCTCTCCGACGCCCTTGTCCGGCTGCTCGAACGCCGCGCGCTGGCCTGGCGCCGCGGTCTGGAGGCGACGTGACCACCACAGCAGTTGCGACCCCCGACGCCGGCCCTGCTCTCACCGACGTCACGCCGCGCTCCTGGTCGCAGGCGGCCGGCGGTACGTCCGAGCCCGCGGTGTGGGTCCGCGGGGTGCGGCGCGAGTTCGCCGGCAGGCAGGTGCTGGCCGGCGTCGATCTGGACATCGCGGCGGGTGAGTTCGTCGCGCTGCTCGGCCGGTCCGGCTCGGGCAAGAGCACCCTGCTGCGCATCCTCGCCGGTCTCGACACGGAAGCCACCGGGCAGGCGACCGTCCCCGAGCGGGGCGCCGTCGTCTTCCAGGACCCGCGGCTGCTGCCGTGGGCCCGGGTGCTGGACAACGTGGTCCTGGGTCTGCGGGCCCGTGACGCACGCGCCCAGGCCACCGCGGCGCTGGCCGAGGTCGGCCTCGGCGGCAAGGAGCGGGCCTGGCCGGCGACGCTGTCCGGCGGCGAGGCCCAGCGGGCGGCGCTGGCCCGGGCCCTGGTCCGCTCCCCCGGCCTGCTGCTGCTCGACGAGCCGTTCGGCGCGCTCGACGCGCTCACCCGCATCCGGATGCACAGCCTGTTGCGCGACCTGTGCCGGCGCCACCGGCCGGCCGTGCTGCTGGTGACGCACGACGTCGACGAGGCGATCCTGCTCGCCGACCGGGTCGCCGTCCTCACCGACGGCCGCCTGTCGCTGGACGAACCGGTCCGGCTCGGGGACGTGCGCACCCGCGCCAACCCCGAGTTCGCCGCCCTGCGGGCCCGCCTGCTGGCCGAGCTCGGTGTCGCCGACGACGAGGCCGAGCAGGGCGACGCGGAGCAGCAGGTCGACGCGGAGCAGCAGGACGGCTCTGAGCAGGGCGACGCCGAGCGGGTCGAAGGCCGGTAGCCGTGCCGCCGACATCGCCGTCGGCTCTGCCCCCGGCCACGCCGGCAGGGCCGACGGCGGTCCCCTCACCACCGACCTCGCTCCCCCTGTCACCGCCCTCGGTGGAGGCCGGGCCCCGGACGGCCGCCGCGCCGCGGGCCGAGGACGCACGGCTGCGGCTCCTGCTCGCGGCGGAGCGGCTCTACGCGGAGCAGGGACTGGAGGCGGTGTCGCTGCGGCACATCTGCCGGGCCGCCGGCAACGGCAACAACAACGCCGTGCAGTACCACTTCGGCGGTGAGCGGGGCCTGCTCGCCGCGATCGTCGCCTACCGCGTGCCGCCGCTCGACCGGCGCCGAGCCGAGCTGCTGGCCGCGGCCCGGTCCCGCGGCCGGAACCAGGCCGCCGGGGAGCCGACCGCGGACGGGCCGACTGCCGGGGAGCTGGCTGCCGGGGAGCTGATCGTCCGGGAGCTTTTCGACGTCCTGATGCGCCCGCTCGCCGAGGAGGCGCGCCGGCCGGACAGCTGGTACGTCGGCTTCCTCAGCCGGTTCAGTGCCCATCCGCCGCGAGTCCACCCGTGGTGGGCCGGCGGCAGGCCGGCGGGAGCGGTCGGGCACGAGGTGTCCCTGACGATTCTGGGGCTGCTGTCGGGGGTTCCCGAACCGCTGCGACCGCTACGGCTGTCCCACCTCGTCCGCCTGTGCCTCACCGCTCTCGCCGAGTACGGCCAGCTCCCCGCGGAGAGCACGGAGGCCGCCGAGATTCCGGAAGGACCGGAGAATCCGTACCCGGGCACCGGTGCCGACGTCTCCTACGAGATCTACGTCGCCGACCTGTTCGACATGGCAGCGGCGGCCCTCATCGCACCGGCATCCACCACCGCCGCCACCACCACCCGGACCGCACCCGACCGCCCGTGACGTCTCCGTTGTCGGGCCACCGAATCCTCGCGGCGGCTGCGGGAGCGGGGCGGAGCCCCCATCTGCCCGGCCGTGGTCCGGGGCCGGGCCTGGGAACTCGGTCGGGTGCATGGATTGAGTCGGGTTCCTAGTCGAGGAACTGCCAGAGGGGATCATGCCCGGTGAACCGGTGCAGCAGGGGGAACGACTGATCCGAGATCGACAGGCCTGTTCTGCCGAGCGGGAACCCCCAGAACGATGGGCCGTCGAATCCCTTCAGGGTGAACCGGTCGAGATCCCAGTTGTCGGTGGTCTCGAAAACGCCGTTGTGAGAGATCATGCGCACGGTGACGCCGGCCACGTCGCAGGAGTCGACGGGGATCGTCGGGCTGCCGTAGTCGAGCGTGATCAGGCGGTGCTCGTAGCTGGGGACACCGCCGGTAATGTGCGCGAGGTCGACACCGCCACGGGACCTCGTGACCAGGGAGATGATCACCTCGGAGTTGCCGCGGAGGTCGTCCTCACCCGAGCCGAGGTCCGCCTGGAACGATTGCAGCGGTGTGCATTCGCCGATCGGCCTGGCGAGCGCGGGTGACGAGCCCGCGAACGTGAGAGCCGCCGCCAGCAGCGGCACACCGACGGCGGCCAGCACGCACCGGCGGAGCCGGGAAGCCCTGATCAAGATCATAAGATGTCCTCTCCTTGACTGCGATCAACCGACGACAGCAAGTCTGCGATCGATCACACTGGGCAACATCCCGGATCTCCGGGCCCTCTCGGGAGGGGAACCTTCTAGGCGGTCGTAGGGGTGGCAGGATGACGGCGTGCTCCGGGATCGGCCCAGTTCTGGGCGCGGAGCCGCCGATGAGCGAGCTGATGCCACGGCCGGGTCCCGTCCGGGCACGGTGGCGCCGGGCTGTCGCCCCGCTCGGCGCCGCGCTGCTGCTCGCGACCATGCTCGCGCTGTCCGGCTCCCCCGGGGTGGCCAGCCTGCCGCTGCGCGCCGGCGGCCTCTCACTGCTGTTGGCCGGCCTGCTCGCCCGCAGGCCCACCGTCACGCCGGCAGTCGCCCGGCTCCTGGTCGCCAGCGGCCTCAGCATGTTCCTCGGGGACCTCACCTACAGCGAGAACCCGGCCGTGTTGGCGGTAGGTGCCTGTCTCGCCTACCTCTACGCGGGGCTGATCGCCCATTTGGCGCTCGCGCTGCCGACCGGCCAGCTCCATGGCCGCCTCGACCGGATCCTCGTCGGCCTCTCCTACGCCGCCTGCGTGGGCACCCAGGTCGCGTGCTACCTGGTCGACCACGCCGGCAGGCCCTGGCTGGAGGACGGACCGCGCAACTCACCGCTCGCACGGGCGTCGAGCCTGACCTACTGCGTCCTGGCATCGGCGGTCGCGGCGCGGCTCGCCGTGCGGTGGGCCCGCGCCAGCAGGCCGTTGCGCCGGATGACCGCCGCGCTGTGGATCGTGCTGCTGCTGGGCACGGCCTTCGCTGTCGGCAGCGGCATCACCAGCCTGGTCGACGGCTCACCCGAACTGCGGCTCGGTCTTGTCGGCGTGGCCGCCCTCGCCGCTGCCACACTGCCGGCGGCGGCACTGGTCGGCCTCGGGCGAGTGCTGGTGGCACGTGGCCGCGTCGCCCGCCTCATCGTCGAGCTGGAGCGGGATCCGGACCCGCGCCGGCTGCGGGACGCCATGGCCGACGTTCTCGGCGACCCCACACTCGAAGTCGCCTACCGGCTCCCGGACGCACCCGGCTGGGTGGACATCACCGGCCGGCCGCTCCCGCCGCCCACCTGCGTCTCCACCGACGGGCATCGGCACCGCACCGTCGTGCACCGGCGCGGCCAGGATCTGGCCATCCTCACGCACGATCCCGCGCTCGCCCGGCAACGGCCGCTGCTCGACGCCGTCCTGGCCGCCGCCGGCCTGGCGCTGGACAACGCCCGCCTGCATGCCAGTGTGCAGGCACAGATCACGCAGATCCGCGCTTCTCGCCGGCGGCTCTCGCAGGCGGCGTTCGACGAACGCCGCCGAATACAACGTGACCTCCATGACGGTGCGCAACAGCAGTTGCTCGCCGGGCTCGTCCTGCTCGACAGCGCCCACCACGCGCTGTCCAGGGCGGACACCCGCTGCCCGGCGACGAGCCTGGCCACCGAACTGGTGACCAGGGCACACCGGCAGACCTCGACCGCGGTCACCCAGCTACGTGACCTCGCGCAGGGCATCTACCCGAGCATCCTCGTCGAGCGCGGGCTCGCCGCTGCCGTGGAGGCGCTGGTCGACCAGGCACCGCTGCCCGTCACCGCGCGGATCCCCCCCGACCGGTGGAACCGCAACATCGAGGTCAACGCGTACTTCGTCATCGCCGAGGCGCTGACGAACGTTGGGAAGCACGCGCAGGCCACGCACGCGGAGGTCCAGGTCACTGTGGACGGCCTGGACGGATCCCTGTGCCTGATCATCGCGGACGACGGCCGCGGCGGCGCCCGTCCCGGGGGCGGCTCAGGTCTGCGCAATCTGCAGGATCGGGTGGCGACCGTCGACGGGGACGTCCAGATGGACAGCCCGGCCGGAGCAGGCACCCGGGTGCGCGTTCGACTCCCCCTCGAAAAGCCGTACCCCCCGGAAAAGCCGTACCCATTGGAGAAACCGTGCGCGTCGTGATCGCCGAGGACAACGGGCTGCTTCTCGACACCCTCAGCACGGCCCTGCGGCAACGCGGAGTCGACGTCGTCGGTCTCGCGGGCAGCCTGCCGGAGGTTCGCCAGACCGTCGACCGGTACCGGCCGGACGTGGTGGTGCTCGACATCCACCTGCCGCCCACGCTCACCGACGAGGGAATCCGTGCCGCGGAGCAGATCCGCGCCGCGCATCCGGGCATCGGCCTGCTTGTCCTGTCCGAACACGCCGAGGCGGTCTACGCCGAACGCCTGCTGGGCCTGCAGGACGACACCCAGGCGATCGGCTATCTCCTGAAAGCCCGGGTCGCGACGCTCTCAGGCCTGGTCGACGCCCTGGAGCAGGTACATCAGGGTGGCATCGTCATCGATCCCGCGGTGGTCCGCCGGCTGCTGGACCGCCGCCGCCGCGACAACCCTCTCGACCGGCTCACCCCCCACGAGCAGCGGGTCCTGTCCCTCGTCGCCGAAGGGCGAGCGAACCGTGGCGTCGCCGCCGCCCTCGGATGCAGCGTCGCCACCGTGGAGAAGCACCTCTCGGCGATCACCGCGAAGCTGCAGCTGCGCGGCGCGGACGACCCGGGTCATCTCAACCTGCGTGTTCTCGCCGTGCTGACCTACCTGCGCAACGCCACCACCGAGGCCCGACCAGGCCCGGGCCACCGGGTCCCGCCACCGACAACGGTCTGACCTGCCGGCCGCCCGGCGGGCGCCGACGCGTCTACCGCAGGGCCTCCAATGACCGCAGCTGTGCGGTGGCGCCCGACTCCGCGGCATGTTCGAGCAGCTCGTCGAAGGTGGGAACCAGTACCTCCAGCAGGTTCGCCACGGCGGCGACCGAGTCGTCGAACTCCGTGCGGGTGATCCCGTACCGGCGGGCGATCGCCAGGGCACGGCGGCGCACCGCGTCAGCCCGCGTCTGCTCGTCGTCGCACCACAGCTGCAGGAAACGGGTGTCCTTCACCTGGAAGGAGCCGAGCCGGTGCAGAGGCTGCAGGGGCGGCCGGCCGAACATGTGGGCTGGGAGCGTCGCCCGCCAGACGCCGTTCGGCAGTTCGGCCAGTACGCCCTGCCCCAGACCGTGGGCCCGTAGCCATTCCACCCAGGTCTGGCGTGCGTCGACGCCACTCTCGCCCAGGAGGGTGTGCACGACCTGGGGCGTCTGGCCACACAGCTCCTCGACGAACCGGTCGCGCTCCTGGGCCGCCTGGGTGAAGGCCAGCACCGCGCCACCTTCCACGAGGACGAGGTGGGCCGGCAGCCAGGCCGCCGCGGCGCCGACCGGATGCAGGTTCCGCAACCTGCTCGGCACGTTGAACCGCTCCCGGTCCGGCCGTGACCCCAACGCCCACACCGCGTCGAACTCGAACGGGCGTACGGAGGTCAGCGGCCTGAACCAGGCACGCCGGTCTCCCGCCTTCGGTTCCGCGTCCGTGACGACGCGCACCGCCGAGTCGTAGTGGACCCGCGGGAACGGGCGATGGGTGAAGGCGTCGAACATCAGCAGCTGACGGCTCTCCTTCAGGACGTAGCGCACCCCGTCCCGGACCGAGGCGCTGCCCAGCTCCGTGGGCCGCAGAACACCCGGCTCCGGGCCGTCCGCCACGAGATGGCCGATGTGAACGAGATGTTCGACCCCTCGGGTCACGAGCGACCGGGACAGCCCGAAGAAACGGGCAAGCTCGTCCGTCGTGCGCAGCAGGCCGTCGACGATGCCTCGCAGCAGAAAGTGGTCGACGACGTCGAAGGGCTGGCTGTCCTCGAAGGTCGCCTGTGCCTCGACCTGCCACAGCGGCCAGCGCACCGAGAAGACACGCAGCGGGCGGATCTCCGGCATCGCCATGACCAGCTCGAGGGCCCGGTAGTCGGGGAACACCAGCCACTCACCGGCTCCGCCCAAGCCGGCTCCACCCAGGCCGGCTCCGCCCAGGCCGGCTCCGCCCGCGCCGGGGGTGCGGGCGCCGGGTGTGCGGGCCGACGCGCCGGTGGACGGGCGGCTCACCGCGTGCGCCCGGCGGCGTCATGCAGCCACATCTCGATCTCCCGGGAACCACGCAGGTCGCCCACCCTCGACAGGGTGACCCGCAGCTCGCCGATGAGGGCACGGAAGCCATCGTCCTGAGATCTCCCGAGGGTTTCGAGATCGCCGACGAGCACGAGCTGCCTGCGAGTACGGGTCATCGCGACGTTGAGGCGGCGTAGCTCGCTGAGGAATCCGACCGTGCCGTTGCGGTTGCTTCGCGTGAAGCCATAGATGATCAGGTCGCGTTCGTTGCCCTGGAAGGCGTCCACCGTGCCGATGTTGTCCTCGACGCTCACGGGGCCACCCAGCCGGCGGACGAGCGTCTGCCGCAGGAGCTGGACCTGCTCCCGATAGGGGACGATCACCGCCCAGTCACGATGGTGGCCGCCGTAGCTGGCGAGCAGCGCCGCGATGAGGTCCGCCTCCAGCCGGTTGCTGATTCCCCCGTTCGCGCCGGCACGGCTTTCGGCGCGCCGTGCCGGCGGCTGATCGGAGGTGTCGACGAACGCCAGCGGGCTGGTGAACAGCGGGTCGGGCCCGGAACCGGGATGGACCGTGGCGAGCACCCCGCCGTAGAAGGCGTTCGAGATGAACGTCGCGACCGTTTCCGGCATTCGGCGCTGCGTCGTCAACGTCACCCCGTGTTCCGCCCCGATCCGCTCGAAGAGCCGCTCGAACTCGCTGCGCCCGACGATGTCCCGGGTCTCGGCCACGGCCGAGGCGGAGATCTCCGTTCCCGGGACGAGCTCCCGCGACCACTGGGCGACGTCGTTGTCCAGATAGGGCGGCAGCTGTTTGTGATCGCCGACGAGCACCGCGCGGCGGGCCCGGACGAGCGGCACCAGCAGGTCGGGCAGGGCGATCTGGCCCGCCTCGTCGACGATGGCGAGATCGAAGTCCAGCCCACTGAGCAGCTTCTTCGTCGAGACCCCGATACAGGTCGCGGCGATGACATCGGCGTAGCCGACCAGTTCGTGCTTGAGCTCCTCGTCCGCGCTGGGGATCCGGCCACGCCAGTCGTCCAGCAGGGACGCACGGGTGCGGGCGAGACCGACCGCGTCGAGCAGCTTCCGCTCCCGCTGCTCCCACCCCGCGACGTCGTCGGTCTCACCGTCCGGACGGGTGAGGCCGCACCCGGCCAGCTCAAGCTCGGCGTACAGCGGCTCCGCGGTCCGCGCGGTGTGGGTGAGCGCCCGCTCACGGCGGCCCCACGCGTGCTCCCGTTCCGCCAGGAGCCGCCCGCCGACGCTGTCCTGGGTCACGAGCAGTGCGACCTGTTCCAGCAGGCCGCCATGCCACGCCCGAGCCGTGGCGAGTTCCTGCTCCGCGGCGTCGACCCGGTCGGCGGCAGCCCGCACCGCCCGGTCGCGCCGGTCGAGGCCGCGACGCCGGATCCCCGCCCACCATCTGGGCACGCGCCGAGCCGCTGCCTTCTCGTACCGGTCCCGGGCCCAGGCGTGACGATCCCGCTGCCGCTCCGTCGCCACGTCCAGCCGATCGATCTCGGCCTGGGCCTGGGCGATCTCCGGTTCGAGCGGCGCCCGAAGCCGCCGGGTGATGTCGTCCAGCTCGGCGTCCCGGGCCCGGACGTCCCGGTCTGCCTGCCGCGCCTCGGCGAGGTGCGCGCCCAGCAGCCCAAGCCGGGCTCCGGCGTCGTCCTGGGTGGCGCCGACGTCGGCGAACGGTGCCAGGGCCGACGTGATCGGCTCGGTGTTGCGCAGGACGTCATCCTTCAGCGCCTCCACCTGGACCTCGGCGGTGAGTTCGCGCGCCGGCCCGGTCAGCGCCTCCGGGTTGCCGACGCGAACGCACCGCAGCTGGCCGGCCAGGCCCCGCAGGACGTTGTCCACGGCCCGGTTGCTCTGTGACGTGACCAGGACACGGCGGGCCCGGCCCTCGCCCGGCCGGCCGGCCGCCGCCTCGGCGATGGCCATCTCGGTGATCGTCCAGGTCTTCCCGGTTCCCGGGGGTCCCAGCACGAGCAGCAGATCGGGCTCGCCCCGTGCACGCTGGAACGCGTCAAGCTGGCTGCGCTCCAGGTCACGGCCCGGGACCGCCGACCGGTCCGGCGGGGCGGAGCGCTGGATACGGTGCTCGGCCAGCGTCGCCAGCAGACGGGGGCTGACCGCCTCGCCGTCGCGCAGGGCCGCCACCGCCCCCAGCTGAGCCCGGTAGACGACGTCGCTCGGCAGCACCGTCAGCGCACCCTGTGCCGGGATGCGGGCGAAGTCCGGAACATCGTCGAACCGGATCGTCATGTCCAGGTTCTCGCTCCGCAGAACCACACCGCGCAGGCCTCGGTCGCCGTTGACCTGAACCTGCGTCCCTTCGGTGATCTGACATCTCTCGACCAGCCGGAACTCGTAGACCCCGCGGGCGGAGAAGCGCTGTTCCCGGGTCGCCCGGCGGGCGCGGTAGAGAACCGGCGTGACGGCGAGCCGGTCCCGTTCGAGATCCCTGGTCCGCAGGACTATGCGTTCGACCGTGTCGAGGTATTCCTGGTGCCGCCCGGGTATCCGGCCGGCCGGCGGGCCGGACGCCCGAAGCGTCGTCCAGGCATCGGCCAGCACCCCGATATGGCTGCTGCTGCCCGCCGGGATGTTCCTGACCTGTGAATGAACGGTCCATCGCGGGCAGCGGACACTCAGGAAACCCTGGGCGAGGCTTCGGTGGTCCTGGAACGACCACCGGCCGACATGATTCAGAAAATAACCGTCGTTGCGGTTCGTGGGGCGCAGCAAAGCGATATGGGTATCGGTGTACAGCCGCAGCGTGGCTGCGGCCTGCCCGGTTTTCGCGTCCAACCGGGCAGGTACGCCGGAGGACATTCTTCGGAGCTGGTCGACGAAACCCTCCGGATCGAGGTCGTCATCGCCCCGGACCCGGGCGCTCGCCATCTTCTCGACCATTCGCGCGCTCGGCACGACGGCGATCCCTCCGGGCAGGGTGACCGCACCGGTCGCCATCAGCGCCCGACCCGGCCGAGGTGGTCGGAACCGGCCCGCAACGCCGTGACGAACGGGCCCGGAAGAGCGGGCCGCCGGCCCGGATCCGGATCCAGCGCCGCGCTCAGGAGCTCCTCCAGGTCGTCTGGCAGGTCGAGACCGAAGGCGCGCAACGGCAGCGGACTCCCGAGAGCCGGAGGTCGTCCGGTCAGGCAGTGGTACGTCATGGCGGCGAGGCGACAGGCGTCGGTGCGGAAACCGACCTCGGCTCCGTGGAGCCCGAGCCGCTCCTGCTCTGGCGAACGGTACTCGGCAGGGCCCTCATCCGGCTGGCGCGCGACGGCGGCCAGTCCGAGGTCACGCAGCGCGGCGCCACCCCCGGGGCCGGGGAGCACCACCGCGTCCGGAGTGAGCGCGCGGTGGCTGTGCCCCGTGTCGTGCAGCCTGGTCAGGACGTCCGCCGCCGCCGCGGCGACAGCGAGAAGCGCGGCGGCGGTCACCCGGTCCAGCGGCCGCGCTCGGGCCGGAGCCACCGGGCCGAACACGTCCCGCCAGGTCCGGCCAGCCGGCCGAGCCGAGACGACCGCGGCCTCGCCTGGACCCACCCGGCCCGCGGCCTTCCGCGGCAGGCCGTTACGGCCGCCGATCCGGTCGAGCAGGCGCAGCTGGGTCTCGATCGCCGCGGCCTGCTCGTCCGCCTGCGGATCGTGCCGGCGGATCAGCACCTGACGGAACCAGGCCGGGCCGGGCCGTGCGGACATCACCATCGCCGCGCCCGTTCGCAGCACCCAGCCGTCGCCCCGCGACTCCTGCGGGTCGCCCTGGAGAAGGCAGTCGCATCCGGCGATCCGAGCTGTCTCGCCGGCGCGTGGGCGCCGGTCGGCCGAGAAGGGGCCCGTCGCGAGCGGGGCTCCGGCGCGTCGCAAGCCCCGCGGCCGGAAGCCGGGATGCCTTCTCCTGCCTCCGCGCCCGGAGGCGATGTGCGTGACCTGGTGTGCGCCGGGTAGTACGCCGCGAGCACCGCTCCCGCCGCGGGCTGGGCGAGCCTGCTCCGCAGACCGGTCTCGTCCCAGATATCGATCCTGGTCGACGTCTCGGCCTCCTGCGCGCGGCGCCATCCATCCCACCACAGCGTAGTCGGATGATCCATGGAGCTGGGGACGCACAGTATCCACTCGTCGATCACATAGCCGTGCGCGCGAGCATCTTTCTGCGCGGAAGCAAATGATTCCCTGATCTGGTCGCGATGCGACCGCACCACCTGCGGCATGAAGTATTTGGACTGCCAGACGATGATCCGGCCGTCGAGCCGGCCGTGGAAGACGTCGATGCCGCCGTCCCCCGGGTTGGCACTCACCTGCCGGGCACCGGGGTAAAAGACGTCCACCAGCTGGGCGACCATCTGCTCGAAGTCAGCCCGGGCGCCCGCCGCGCTGCCGGTGTTCAGCTCATGCGCACGAAAGTTGACCACAAGGTTCTCACGCGGTCCCGACACGCCGGTCGCTCCTCCTCGGGCCAGGGAGCAGGATGCCGCGATAAATCGTACACATCATCCCCCTGGCGGGAATCAACCACGCGCCAGCGCACCGTTCGGGCTGCCCAGTCCGGAGGCGCCCGCGTTCCCCTTTGCGACCAGGCGCGCCGAAAGAGATGCCAGTGGCTCAGCCTGACGTGTGTCTGGGGCCACAAAGGCACGTGCGACACGGAAACCGCCGCCCGCCCTGCTCCGACCACACGCGGCCCTCGTCACCCGCCCGGATGGCTGCTGTCCTTCCGCCCGGCCTCCGGTTGGTCATACGCTGAACGGCGTGAGCGTCGTGAAGATCAATGCCATCGAGGTTCCCGAGGGCGCCGGCCCCGAGCTGGAGAAGCGGTTCGCCAACCGGCTGCACGCCGTGGACGGCCAGCCCGGCTTCGAGTCGTTCGAGCTGCTGCGCCCGGTGGCCGGCGACAACCGGTACTTCGTCGTGACGCACTGGGACAGCGAGGAGTCCTTCCAGGCGTGGCTCAAGGGCCCGGCCATGGAGGCACACGCCGGAGAGCGTGCCCGTCCCGTGGCCTCCGGCGCGTCCCTGCTGGAGTTCGAGGTCGTCCACCGTTCGGTCGCGGGCGGCTCCTGACCGCTCTGACCGCCACCAGCCCGGCCAGCCCGACCAGCCCGCCGCCAGCTGGCCGGCCGGGGCCACGCCGGGTGGGAACGCACGTCCGGTCGGCGGGTCGCCGCGCCGCGCGGGGCGCGGCGACCCGCCGTCGGATCAGGCGGGCACCGCCGCCACGGCCTTCCTGATCAGGTCGGCCACCTCGGCCGGATGCGAGAACATCACCAGGTGCGAGGAGTCGACCTCGATCGTGTCGGCTCCCGCCCGCTGGTAACCGAAACGCTGTACCTCCGGGTTGATGGTGTGGTCCGCGGTGGCGACGAGCCCCCACGCCGGGGTGGTCTGCCAACCGGCCGCGGGCGCCTTCTCTCCGAAGGCCGCCGCGGACAGCGGCCGCTGCGACACGGCGAGCACCGCGGCGGCGGCCGGATCGACGTCGTGCGCGAAGACCGCCGGGAACCGCTCGACGTCGACCGTCAGATCGACGCCACCGGGAAACGGTGTGGCGATCAGCGCCGGGCCCAGGTCGGAGTCGGGGAATCGGCCCTGGAGCTCGCCGAGGTCCTCACCCTGCGCGGGGACGAAACCGGCGAGATAGACCAGCGCCTGAACGTTCGGGGCCGCTCCGGCCACGGTGGCCACCGCGCAGCCGTACGAGTGGCCGACGAGGACCACGGGGCCGTCGATCGCCGCGAGGACCGACCCGACGTACTCGGCGTCACCGACCAGCGAGCGGTTCGGCACTGCCGGTGCCACCACGCGCAGGCCGTCGGCGAGCAGCTCGGGTACCACCCGGGCGAAGCTGGACGCGTCGGCGAACGCACCGTGGACGAGGACGACAGTGGGCTGCGGCATGCTCTTCGGGCTCCCCTGATCGGTGGTGTGAGGGCCGAGTACACCACCGGTTAGTTGACGATGTGTGTAGTACCACTGTTCCCGCGACCGGGCCTCGCGCCGCACGCCAGGCGCCGCCGCCGCGGTCCGCTCTCCGTGGCCACCGCACGCTCCCCGGTTCGGAATCCGCCGGATCGGTCGCCGGCGGCATGTGAGCCTTTTCCCCTCTCACCGGCCACGGCCAGGGATCCGTGAGTCCGCGTCGGCGACGGAAAAGACCTCATCCACTGGACGTCCACTTCCCGTCAAGAGCGGGTCCCTAATGTGGCCCGAAGCAAGCGGGCGCACCCGGGTGGTGGTTCGTTGCCGCGGATCCATCCTGCCAACGGCTCCGCGGCGGCCGGAGTCGGCCGACGGCCAATAGTCAGTGGCCGAACGGCGCACCAGGGAGGACCGGGCGAGGGTTTTCGCGCTCCGCAATCGCGGTCACGAGCCACAAACGACAGGTAGCCGGCCATCGGCCATGGGCTATGTGCCATGCGGAATGCCCGAGGGAGCAGTGATGTTCGAGCGGCTGGGGCGGACGGTGTTCCGTCGCCGGTGGTGGGTGCTCGGCCTGGCCGGGGCATTCTTCGTGTTCGGCGGTGTCTGGGGCACCCAGGTGTTCGGCGAGCTGACCACGAGCGGCTTCGACGACCCGGCCAGTGAGAGCTCCCGGGCCGTCGAACGCGCCGAGGCCGCACTCGGGCGGACCGGCAACGACCTCGTCGTGCTCTACCGCAGCACGAGCATGACGGTCGACGACCCGGCGTACCAGCAGGCCGTGACCGAGAAGCTGGACGCGCTCCCCCGTGACGCCGTCACCAGGACGATCACCTACTGGGGCGTGCACAGCCCGGCTCTGGTCAGCCACGACCGGCGGGCGACCTACGCGGTCCTGACGCTGGCCGGCGACGAGCAGCAGCGCATCGACCGGCTGGAGGAGATCGAGGACGACCTGGCCGCGCCCGGCCTGCAGACCCAGCTCGGCGGGATCACGGCGGTCAACCGCGACATCGGGGAGCGGGTGGCGGCGGACATCGCCCGGGCCGAGATGCTCTCCATTCCGGTGCTCCTCGTGCTGATGGTGGTCGTCTTCGGCGGTGCCGTCGCGGCGGGCCTGCCGCTCGTGATCGGCGGCCTGGCCATTCTCGGGGCGTTCACCGCACTGCGCGGGCTGAGCCATCTGACCGAGGTCTCGGTCTTCTCCGTGAACCTGGTGACGATTCTCGGGCTGGGTCTGGCGATCGACTACGGCCTTTTCATGGTCAGCCGGTTCCGGGAGGAGATCGCCCGTGGGCTGAATGTCGAGGACGCGGTCGTCCGTACTGTGGCCACCGCCGGCCACACTGTCGCGGTCTCCGGCGTCACCGTCGCGGTGTCGCTGGCCGGGCTGCTGATCTTCCCGATGTCGTTCCTGCGCTCGATGGGGTTCGGCGGCCTGGCCGCCGTCGTGGTCGCGATGCTGGGGGCACTGACCGTGCTGCCGGCGCTGCTCGGCGTCCTCGGCTCCCGGGTGGACGCGCTCGCCGTGCTGCGCAGACGGCGCCCGGCACGCTCGTCTCCCACGGAGGGCCCGTCTCCGGAGGGCCCGTCCCACGCCGCGGGGCCGAATTCCGCGGTGGGCGAGGTCGAGCACGGGTTCTGGTATCGGCTCGCGCACAGCATCATGCGCCGACCGGTTCTGTACGCGGCCGGCGTGCTCGCGGTCCTGCTGCTGGCCGGCTCGCCGTTCCTGCGGGTCGAGTTCGGCGGCATCGACCCGCGGGTGCTCCCGGCGGGCACCGAGAGCCGCGTGGTCTCCGAGACGTCCGACCGGGAGTTCGTCCAGAACAGCCAGCTGCCGATCGAGGCGATCGTGACGTCCCCCGACCAGGCCGCGCTGGAGCGCTACGTCGCCACGGTCAGCGACGTCGACGGGGTCACCGCGGCCGCGGTCACCGCGACGTCCGGTGAAGTCGCCCGGGTCACCGTGAACTACGCGGGTGACCCGATCTCCGCGCAGGCCCGGGACCTGGTGAGCCGCATCCGGGACGTCCCGGTGCCGCCCGGTGGCTCGGTGCTGGTGGGCGGTTTCACGGCGGAGCTGGCCGACCAGCTGCACACGACCGGGCACCTGCTGCCGTGGATGGCACTGATCATCGTCGGCGCGACGTTCGTCCTGCTGTTCCTCGCGTTCGGCTCGGTCGTTCTGCCGATCAAGGCGATCGTGATGAACGTCCTGTCGCTCGGCGCCTCGTTCGGCGCGCTGGTGCTGATCTTCCAGGACGGCCATCTGTCGGGCCTGCTGGACTTCACCTCCACCGGGACGCTCGAGGCCACCCAGCCGATTCTCGTGCTGGCCATCGTGTTCGGGCTGTCGACGGACTACGAGGTGTTCCTGATGTCCCGGATCCGCGAGGCATATGACCGCACCGGTGACAACACGACCGCGGTCGCGATCGGGCTGCAGCGCAGCGGGCGGATCATCACCAGTGCCGCGATCCTCATCCTGGTCGTGATCGGACTGTTCTCGATCTCCGGCATCACGTTCATCAAGCTGATCGGCGTGGCGATGATCATCGCCATCGTGGTGGACGCGACGATCGTCCGGGCACTGCTCGTACCCGCCACCATGCGCCTGCTCGGCAACACGAACTGGTGGGCGCCCGCGCCGCTGCGGCGTTTCTACGCCCGGCACGGCCTCCACGAGGCACCCGACGACTCGTATCCGCTGCCTGCCCCGCATCCCGCGCCGGCCAGCCCGCAATCCGACGCCGTGGCGTAATTGCCCGGACCTCGTCCGCAGAATATTAGGATTTCATGGAGGACGCCGGTCGCGGCGTTCATCCCTTCGGGAATGGGAACTCCGCGTGGCAGTACGGCCGTCCTCCGGTGGGCAGCTGTGTCTTCAGATCCTCGGCCCGCTGCGGATCTGGCGCGGTGGCGTCGAGCTGGACGCCGGCCCCCGGCAGCAGGCGTACCTGCTCGCGCTGCTCCTCGTCCGCGCCGGCCGGCCGATCAGCACCAGTGAGCTGATCGACCTGATCTGGGGCGACGACATCCCGGCCTCGGCCGTGAACATCCTCCAGAAGTACGTCGGTACGCTGCGGCGCCTGCTGGAACCCGCGCTGCCCACCCGCGGAGCCGGGTCGTACCTGCTGCGCCACGGTGGCGGCTACCTGTTCGCGGCCGGCCCCGGCATCCTGGACGCCGCCGCGTTCCGGGAGCTCGTCGAGACGGCGCGGGCAGGCCTCGCCCAGCAGCACCACGACGTGGCGCTCGACCGCTACCTGGAGGCGCTGGCGCTCTGGCACGGCCCCGCGGGTGGCGGGCTGGCGCACGGTTCGGGCGCCATGCCCGTGTTCGCGGCGCTGGACGGCGAGTTCTTCGACGCGTGCGTGGCGGCGGCCGAGCTCGCGGTGGCCCGCGACCAGCCCGCGCGGGTCCTGCCGCCGCTGCGGCTGGCGGCGGGGATGGCGCCACTGCACGAACCCGTCCAGGCGAGTCTCATCCGTGCGCTGGCTGCCGCCGGCCAGCAGGCGGCGGCACTGTCGGTGTTCGAGACGGTCCGGTCCCGGCTCGCCGAGGATCTCGGCATCGATCCGGGACCGGCCTTGCGGGCCGCGCAGCTGGAGGTCCTAGGCCAGCCGCTGCCGGTCGCCGCCGCCACCAGCGCAGGCACCGCAAGCGGCGCAGGCACCGACGGTCCCGCGGGGGCGGCGGGGCCGGGGGCGGGCCGAGCGGCGGCAGCACATCCATCGGCAGCGGATGCGGCACCGACGGCACCGACGGCACCGCAAGCGGCGACGGATTCGGCGACGCCGGCATCGGCCGAGCCGCCCGCACTGGTCGGCCGCACCGTGCCGGCATTCGTCGAGCAGCCACGGCCGGCTGTCATCGGAGCACCCGGGACGCCGTCCTCCGACAGCCTGATCGGTCGCGCCGAGGAACTCACGGTGCTGCGCCACGCGGTCGACTCGGCGTTCACCGGGGACGCGGGGCTCGTCCTCGTCGAAGGTGAGCCGGGCGCGGGCAAGACCTGTCTGCTGGAGCACGGCAGCTCCGAGGCGAGTCGGCGTGGTGCGCTCGTCGTCTGGGGCCGCTGCCTCGAAGGCGACGGGACGCCCTCCATGTGGCCGTGGGTACAGGCGGTCGGCACACTGCTCGGCGAGCTGCCCCCCACGGCGCGGGACGAATGGCTGGCGAGCGAGCTGGGCCGTCTGGTGGAACGCCGCAGTGCCAGCCCCGCGGTGCCGCTCCCACCGGACGCACCGTACTCACCTGATGCACCGTTCGCACCGGATGCAACGTTCCCACCTGATGCGCCGACCATGTCGGACACCGTGGTGCTGCCCAACAGCGGCGCCCAGTTCCGGCTGTTCGAGCGAGCTGTCGCGCTCGTCAGCCAGGCCGCGGCGCGGCGGCCGGTGGTGATCGTCGTCGACGACCTGCAGTGGGCCGACCTCGCCTCGCTTCAGATGTTCAGCCACCTCGCCGCCCGGATGCCGCACGGCAGCGCGATCCTGGGGGCGCTGCGGGACCGCGCGCCCGTACCCGGCTCCGAGCTGGCCCGGTTGCTGGCCGCGGCCAGCCGACTCCCCCAGCACCGCCGCATCCGCCTCGGCCCGTTCAATCCGGCCGAGGTCGCCGAGCTCGTCCGGATCGAGACCGGCCAGACCCCGGGCACCGATGTCACCCACAGCATCCACACCCGTACCGCGGGCAACCCGTTCTTCGTCCGGGAACTGTCCCGGCTGCTCGCCGACGGCGGGGATCTCACCGAGGAGGCCGCGGCCCGGGCCGCCGTGCCGTCCAGTGTCCGCGACATCGTCCGTGACCGGATGGCCGGCCTCGACACCGACACCCGGGACCTGCTGCAGCTCGCCGCGCTGATCGGGCGGGACGTCGACCTCGGCCTGCTCACCCGCGCGGCCGACCTCGACGTCCAGACCTGCATCGACCGGCTCGAACCCCTGGAGGCACTCGGCCTGCTCGAACACCAGCCCGCGGACCCGTTCTCGTACCGCTTCGCCCACGACCTGGTCCGCGAGTCGGTCGTCCGGACGACGACCCCGCCGCGCGCCACCCGGCTGCACCTGCGCATCGCCGACGCGTTGGAATGCTCCGGCGCGGACAGCGAGTCCATCGCCGAACGGCTCGCCCATCACCTGTGGGCCGCCGGCCCGCTCGCCGACCCGGCGCGTACCGCCGACGCGCTGGAACGCGCCGGCCGACGCGCCGCGGCCAAGTCCGCGTTCGACGCCGCGGCGCGACAGCTGGTGTCAGCCGCCCGGGTGGCGCGGACGGCGAGTCTGGCGGAGCTGGAACTGTCCGCGCTGTCGCAGCTCACCGCGGCGGTGGGGATGCAGTCCGGGTACGTCGGCTCCGCGGCGGACCTGCTGGAGCGCGCCGAGTACCTGGCACGCCTGCTCGGCCGGGAGCGGGAGGCGGCCGACTTCCTCTTCTCCCGATGGGCCGCGAACTCGCAGGGCATCCAGCTCGACCGCGGCGGCCGGCTGGCCCGCCAGCTGCTCGAGGAGGGCGAGATGTCCGCCGACCCCGTGATCCGCGCCTACGGTCGGCACGCGTGGGGCATCCACCAGTGGGACGTGGGCAACATCGGCGAGGCGGTGCGGTACCTGGGCCAGTCCAGCTCGACCAGGTCCGACGGTGCCGCTGCCGACGGTGCCGCTGCCGACGGCGCGGCCGCCGGTTGCGCCGCCGCCGACGGCGCCGCTTCGCCGCAGCGCGAGGAGGATCCGCTCCGGCACGACCTGCAGCTGCTCTCGCCGGTGATGTTCGCGCTGAACACCGCGCTGCACGGGGACGTCGAGCAGGCACGGCACCTGTTCGACAGACTGGAGTCCGCCGCGGGCGACGACCCCTACGCGATCACGGTCTGGGCCGCCTTCGCCGTCACCGCGGCGGCGCTTGCCGGCGACCCGCCCTGGGCACTGCGCGCGGCGGAGCGGGGAATCGCGGTGGACCCGGAGTTCTCCTACCTCTTCCTCGGCAGCTACCAGCGGCTGGCTCGCTGCTGGGCGCGGGCCGTGACCGGCCATGACCCGGTCAGCGCGGCGAGCGAGGCACGCGAGGCACAGCGGATCATCGACGCGGCGCTGCTCGACCCTCCGCGCTCGGGCCTGGCCACCTGGTACGGGCTGCTCGCCGAGATGTGGCTGGCGGCCGGGCTGCTGGCCGAGACCACCACCGCCCTCGACCGGGCCGAGCAGGTTCTCGACGCCTACGGCCAGCGCTACCCCGAGAGCCTGATCCTGCTGGTGCGAGCACAGCTGATGCAGGCATGCGACGAGCCCGCGGCCGACGTCCGGGCCATCGCCGAGCGTGCTCGCGCGCTGGCCGTCGAACGCGAGGCCCACCTGTTCGCCCGCCGCGCCGACGAACTGCTCGCCGGCCTGCCGCGGACGCCAGCCGGAACCTGATCGACACCGCGGACCCCAGGTCCTACTCGGCAGCGGCGGCAGCCTGAGGATCCGAGGATCTGAGGATTCTGGTCGTTCCGGCGACCACGGTCCTCAGGTCCTGCCAGGCAGCAACCGAGAGCGCACGGCCCAGATGTGAAATCCCAGCCCGATTCCCCAGGCCACGATCGACCAAAGCGGCCAGAAAAAGATGTCGGGGGTTAGAAGCGCCCACAGAACGACCTGCGCCAGAACAACCACGACATAGGAGATGACATGACTCCAAAGGCCCCACTTGACGGCCGCCGCACTCTTGTTCGCCTTCATTGAAGCAGACTAGGTCAATGCACTTGATGAGAAGTTGACAGCCCCGCTCATACCCGCGCCAAAAAACACCCGAGCCTGTTCAGTGCCCGTCAAGTATCCCGCCCTAGGCTGGCCGTCGGTCGCGACCAGGCAAAGCGGACGCGGTCGAGATCGACATACATCGACGGTTCCAGATTGAAGGATCTTCATTGACGACGGCAACTCGCCGGACGCTGCTGGCCGGATCGGCCGCTGTCGCGACCGGCTCCGCATTCGCGGCCGGCTCGGTCCTCACTGCCAGCTCGGCACTCGCAGCGCCCGCCGCGCAGGCCCACACCCGCGGCGACGGCGGGCAGAAGCCCACCGTGGTCCTCGTACACGGCGCGTTCGCCGACGCCTCCGGCTGGAACGATGTCGCCACCCGGCTGATCCGCGACGGCTACCCGGTCATCGCCCCGCCGAACCCGCTGCGCGGCGTGGCCACCGACTCCGCCTACCTGGCCAGCATCCTGGCCACCCTCGGGGGCCCGCTCGTCGTCGCCGCGCACTCCTACGGCGGGATCCTCGCCACGAACGCCGCGACCGGCAACGCGAACGTGAAAGCGCTGGTCTACGTGGCCGCGTTCGCCCCCGACCAGGGCGAGACGCTGCTGGGCCTGCAGACGAAGTACCCCGGGAGCCGGCTCGACGAGTCCGCACTGGACTTCCGTCCCCACGGTGACGGCGTCGACGGGTACATCAGGAAGGAGGTCTTCCGGGACGTGTTCGCCGGCGACGTGCCGAAGGCGACCACCGACCTGATGTGGGCCGGCCAGCGGCCCGGTGACCTACGCACGCTGCAGGAGCCGTCCGGCGCCCCGGCCTGGCGGAGCATTCCCTCCTGGTACCTCGTCGCCCGCGACGACAGGGTGCTGCCCGCCGCGGCGCAGCGGTTCATGGCCCAGCGGGCCGGTGCGCGCACCGTCGAGGTCGGTGCCTCGCACGTCGCGATGATCGCGCAGCCCGCCGCGACGGCCGACCTCATCAGACGCGCCGCCGCGCGCTGACGCGCCCGCCGAGCCCGATCCCATGCATCAACGCGCCTACGAAGCTCAGTGCACTGCCGAGGAGAATCGGCGCACCCCCGAGAGCCCATCCGTCGGCAATCCGAGGCTGGCATTGTTCGCGCTGGCGCTGGGCACCTTCGCGATCGGCACCGGCGAGTTCGGCAGCAATGGCGTCATCCAGTTGTTCGCCGCCGACCTGGACGTGTCGATTCCGGCCGCGACCTATGCGATCACCGCCTACGCCGTCGGGGTGATCATCGGTTCGCCGCTGATCACCCTGCTCGCCGCCCGGGCCAACCGGCGCACTCTCCTGCTCGGCCTGATCGCGCTTTTCCTGGTCGGTAACGGGCTTTCCGCGGTCGCACCGAACATCGCGCTGCTCGTCCTCTTCCGGTTCGTCGCCGGCAGCGTGCAGGGTGCGTTCTTCGGTGCCGGGGCGGTCGTCGCCGCCTACGTGTACGGCCCGGGCCGCGGCGGCAAAGCGTTCGCGACCGTGATGGGCGGGCTCACCGTCGCCACCATCGCCGGGTCGCCGCTGGGCACCCTCGTCGGCCAGCACGCCGGCTGGCGGGCCCTGTACTGGGCGGTGGTCGCCGTCGGCCTGCTCGCCGGCACCGCCCTGGTCGCCTGGCTGCCCCGCACGGACGACCTGCGCGGCGGCTCCGTCGCGGACGAGCTGGCCGGCCTGCGCCGCCTCAACGTCTGGCTGATGGTCACCGTCGCGGCGCTGGGTATCTCCAGCATCTTCGCGGTCTACACGTTCATCGGCCCGTTCGTCACCGACGCGGCGCGACGCGACGATTCCCTCATCCCGGTCGCACTGGCGATCTTCGGTCTCGGCATGGCCGTCGGCAACAACCTCGGCGGACGCATCGCGGACCGTTACGAGAACCGCGGCCTGCTCTGGGGCTACGGCGGTGTCCTGGTCTTCCTGACCCTGATCGGCGTGGCCGGCGACGACCTGGTCGTCCTGCTGCCATGCCTGTTCGGCGTCGGCGCCACCATGATGGCCGCGATCCCCACCGTCCAGGTCCGGCTGACCAGCTTCGCGCCGGATGCCCCGACGCTGATGGGTGCGCTCAACCTGGCCGCCCTCAACCTGGCCAACTCGCTCGGCGCGATCGGCGGCGCGGTAGCCCTCGACGCCGGCTGGGGAACCCTCTCCACGGTCTGGGCCGGTTTCGTGCTCACCACGGCCGGGCTGTTCCTGTACGCCGCGACCGTCGCTCGGGCGAAGCCGGTACCGGTCCCCCGTTCCGCCTGAGCCTGCTCCAGCTCCACTCACCCCTGCGCCCTGCGCGCCCTGCGCCCCGGCTGTCGGCAGCCGGGGCGCTTCCGCGCGCTCCCGCCATCGCGTAGACAGACGACTGGGTCAACTATATTCTTCCGTCCGACGGCGGCCGGCATCACGCCGCCGGGATTCTTCGGCCCCACCGGGCCACAGGCCCACCAGGCCGATCGGTCTGACGGACAAGGAGCGGAGAATGGTTGACGACTTAGCCCGCGACGGTGGGTCCGTCGAAGGCGGCACCGTCGGCGTCGCGGCGGCCTCGGGTGGCGCCTGTGGCGGAAGCATCGTCGAACTGATGACCATCGACGTCGCGAGGGATCCGAAGCCGACGTACCAGGCTCTGCGGGACGCCGGTCGGGCCCGACGGACGGTCGGCATGTTCGGCTCGGCGGTCATCGCCTCCGGGCGGCAGGCGGTCGACGAGATCTTCAGGTATCCGGAGGTCTACTCCTCCGCGGCGCATGCCGGCCGCCTCGGCAATGTGCGGCCACTCATCCCGATCGAGTACGACCCGCCTGAGCAGCGCAAGTACCGCAAGCTCATCAATCCGATCTTCACCCCGCAGGCGATCGAACGGTGGGAGGAGCCGGTCCGGAAACTCGTCCACGACCTCATCGACGGTTTCGCCGGCGCCGAGGAGATCGACTTCTCCCGGCAGTTCTCGATTCCGCTGCCGTCCCAGATCTTCCTCACCCTGCTGGGGCTGCCGCTCGACGACCTCCCGACGTTCCTCCGGCTCAAGGACGGCATCGTCCGCCCGGCCGTGCTGCTCGGCCTGCCGGTGAACCATCCGGACGTCGCCGCGCTCAAGGCGAGGACCGCGCAGGAGATCTACGCCTACTACGACGAGGTGCTCGACGAGCGGGAGCGGGAACCCCGGGACGACCTCCTGAGCCATCTGATCTCGACCGAGATCGACGGGGAGACGCTGACCCGCGAGGAGCTCCTCGACATCTGCTTCCTGTTCCTGACCGCCGGCCTCGACACCGTCTCCGCGTCGCTCGACACGTTCATGGCCTACCTCGCGGAGAACCCCGAGCGCCGCGCCGAGGTCGTCGCCGACCCCGGCAACATCGACAAGGTCGTCGAGGAGTTGCTGCGCTGGGAATCCCCGGTCATGCTCGTCTCCCGGGTCGCCATGGCTGACACCGATCTCGTCGGCTGCCCGGTGCACCGGGGCGACGAGGTCTACGTGTACCTCGGCTCGGCGAATCTCGACGAGGAGGAGCTCGCCGACGCCGGCGAGGTCCGGTTCGACCGCACGACCAACCGCCACATCGCCTTCGGTGGCGGGGTACACCGCTGCCTCGGCTCCCATCTGGCCCGCATGGAGCTGCGCGTCGTGCTCCGTGAATGGCATGCACGTATCCCGCACTACCGGATCAGGCCGGGAGCCCGACTCGATTTCACGCCGGGTGTCCGGTCCATCGGCTCCTTCCCGATGCTGCTGGGAAAGGGCGACGACTGAGCCTTTTCCATCGTCTACTCCGGGCGGGTGGCCACAGCGCTCGACAAACGTGAGACGGAAAAGGCTCGCTGAAGACGGTGCCGCCGTCCGAAACTCTCCCGCCACTGGCCTGTGAGGAGGATTCACCATGTCAGAGGGCGCCACATTGCAGGGAAAGGTCGCGATCGTCACCGGCGCGGCTGGTGGTATCGGCAAGGCCTACGCGAAGGGGCTGGCCGAGGCCGGTGCCGCCGTGGTCCTGGCCGACATCAATCTCGACAGCGCCGAGACGGCCGCGAAGGAACTGGCCGCGGCCGGGCATCGGGCGTTCGCGGTGCGGGCCGACGTCGCCGACGAGGCGAGCGTGAACGCCATGGCGGCCGCGGCGGCGGAGCGCTTCGGGTCCGTGGACATCCTGGTGAACAACGCGGCGCTGATGGCCGAGGTCGTCGGCCGGGGAACGCTCACCACGATGCCGCTGGACCTGTGGGAGCGCACGATGGCGGTGAACCTCACCGGCCCGCTGCTGTGCGTCCGCGCGGTGCTGCCCCACATGAAGGAACGGGGCTACGGGAAGATCGTGAACCAGTCGTCGGGCGGTGCGTTCATGGGGGCGAACGCCTACGGCATCTCCAAGCTGGGCGTGGTCAGCATGACCCTGTCGTTGGCCCGTGAGCTCGCGCCGTTCGGCATCCGGGTGAACGCCATCGCGCCGGGCTACGTCAACACCGAGGCCGGCGCGATCGTCGCACCGCCGGCAGTGCGGGCGGTGATCGAGAAGTCGATCCCGTTCCCGTTCGGCGACCCCGAGGAGCTGGTCCCCGGCCTCCTCTACCTCGTCGGCCCCGGCAGCGACTGGGTGACCGGTCACACCCTCAACATCGACGGCGGCTGGATCCCCCGCACCTGACGCATTCGACCGCGCCTGCAACCGCACCCGTGTCCGCAGCCGAGCCGAGAAACGAGGAGATCGTGGCGACCGAGCAACTCCCCCGCTGGATCCTGCACGTGGAGTCGAGTCCGGTGAACCGGGATCCGGAGACATTAGCCGAGTTCAACCGCTGGTACGACGAGGTGCACGTCCCGGAGATGGTCGCGTTCGAGGGCTATCTCTCGGGCCGGCGGCTTGAGCCGGTCGGCGACGACGGCCCGTACATCGCGCAGTACGTGATCGAGGGCGATCCGGAGGTGATCCTCGATCGGGTGAAGGCCGCCTCGGCCGCCGGTGAGCTGAAGATGTCCGAGACCCTGCAGATGAATCCGACCCCGAAGATGCGGCTCATGCGGGTCTCGTTCGAACACGAGAAGCCGAGGAGGACAGTGCCATGAATCTCGACGACATGATTCTGGTCAGTGTCGACGACCACGTCATAGAGCCGCCGGACATGTTCGTCGGCCGGCTTCCGAAGAAGTACGAGGACGACGCGCCCCAGCTGGTGCACCGCGACGACGGGACCGACGTCTGGAAGTTCCGTGACACGGTGATCCCGAACGCCGCGCTCAACGCGATCGCCGGCCGGCCCAAGGAGGAGTACGGCCTCGAGCCGCAGGGCCTCGACGAAATCCGCCCCGGCTGCTACGACGTGCACGAACGAGTGAAGGACATGAACGCTGGCGGCCTGCTGGCCCAGATGAACTTCCCGTCGTTCCCGGGCTTCGCCGGCCGGCTGTTCGTCACCGAGGACGTCGACTTCTCGCTGGCGCTGGTGCGGGCCTACAACGACTGGCACGTCGAGGACTGGTGCGCCGCCTATCCGGGCCGGTTCATCCCGATGACGATCCCGGTGATCTGGGACGCCCAGCTGTGCGCGGCCGAGGTCCGCCGCAACGCCGCGCGCGGCGTCCACTCGCTGACGTTCAGCGAGAACCCCGCCGTCATGGGCATGCCGAGCTTTCACGACGAGTTCTGGAACCCGCTGTGGGAGGCGCTGTGCGACACGAACACGGTGCTGTCGATCCACATCGGCTCGTCCGGGCGGATCGCCGTGCCGGCGGTCGACTCACCGCCCGACGTCATGATTACTCTGCAGCCGATGAACATCGTCTCGGCCGCGGCGGACCTTCTGTGGTCCCGGGTCCTCAAGGACTTTCCGGGGCTGCGGATCGCACTGTCCGAGGGCGGCACCGGCTGGATCCCGTACTTCCTGGAGCGGGCCGACAGGACGTTCGAGACCCACGCCACCTGGACCATGCAGGACTTCGGCGGCAAGAAGCCGTCGGAGGTCTTCCGTGAGCATTTCCTGACCTGCTTCATCGCCGACTCGCTGGGGGTCGGGCTGCGGCACGAGATCGGCATCGACAACATCGCCTGGGAGTGCGACTACCCGCACAGCGACTCGGCCTGGCCGACCGCCCCCGAGGGGCTGTGGGCCGATTTCCAGAAGTGGAACGTCCCGGCCGAAGAGATCAACAGGATGACGTACGAGAACGCGATGCGCTGGTACTCGTTCGACCCGTTCGCGCATATCAGGAAGGAGGACGCGACCGTCGGCGCGCTGCGCCGGGCGGCCGAGGGGCACGACATCAGCGTCCAGCCGCGCAGCCATCAGATCATCCAGCCGCAGGACAAGCTCGAGCAGTTCCGCCAGCGCGCCCGCGCCGCCGTCGCCGGAACCACCACGGGCCGGTAGACCCGGTCGGAGCGGGTAAGCCCAGTCCGGACCGGTCAGCGAGGGATGCGGTGGGTCGGGCCGTTGCCGATGGTCGCCTTCGGCCCATCGGCAACGGCCAGCGAGACCGCGCGTGAACGCCCGACGAGGGAGCGAGAGAGGATAAGGCGCCCGTGAGGGGATGGCAGCTCGTGGAGTTCGGCAAGCCACTGGCACTGGTCGAGAAGGCGGATCCCGAGCCCGGCCCGGATGAGGTCGTCCTCGACGTGAGGGGATCCGGGCTCTGCCACTCCGACGTCATGGAGATCGAAAGCCACGGCGCCGACTGGCTGCTCGGGACGATCATCGGTCACGAGCTGGCCGGTGTCGTCAGCGCTGTGGGCTCCGACGTGGGCGACTGGAAGGTCGGCGATCGGGCCTCGGTCTGCCCGACGAACACCAGCCGGTGCCCGGGCTTCCACTACGACGGCGGCTTCGCCACGAAGCAGGTGTCGCCAGCGGACGACCTCGTCGCGATCCCGGACGAGGTCGGCTGGGCCCACGGCGCCATGATGACCGACGCCGGCATGACGTCGTACCACGCTCTCATGCGTCGCGGTGAGGCGAAGGCCGGTATGAAGGTCGGAGTGATCGGTCTGGGGGGCCTCGGCCAGATAGCCGCCCGGATCGCCGTCCTGAACGGCATGGACGTCCATGTCGCGGAACCGAAGCGGGATGTCTGGCCGCTTGCCGAGCGGCTCGGGGTCACCCAGCTCGTCACCGATGTCGCCCAGTGGGAGGACCAGGACTTCGATCTCGTCGTCGACTATGCCGGCTTCGGCTCGACGACGGCCGGCGCGCTGCGGGCGGTCCGCTTCGACGGAACCGTCGTCCAGGTCGGCCTCGGCGTCAGCGAGGCACTGATCCCGCTGGGCGTGATGGTCGGCCGCAAGGCGCGGCTGATCGCCTCGCGGGGCGGCACCAAGGCCGACATCGCCGAGCTCTACACGTACGTCGCCTCCGGCGACCTCGACCCCACCCTCACCGAGATCACCTTCGACGACATCCCCCAGGGGCTCGCCGACCTGGCTGCCAACAGAGTCACCGGCCGCCTGGTCGCCCTCATCTGAGGCCGGCACCGGCGGGTGCGGGGGCCGCCACCATCGGGCGCGGCGAAATCAGGCGGTTAGGCTGCGGGACGCCCTGATTGTCCGTCGCGTGAGGAGCCCGGATGCTGGCGGCGCTCGTCGCTTCCGACCCAGCTGTCGTCGGGCGGTACCGGCTCGAGGCACGGCTCGGCTCCGGCGGCATGGGGACCGTCTACCTGGGGCGCGACGCGGGCGGGCGAACCGCGGCGGTCAAGGTGATCCGGCCCGACCTGGTCAGCGACGCCGAGCTCCGCGAGCGGTTCCGGCGCGAGGTCACCGCCGTCCGCCGGCTGCGCGGCCCGTTCGTCGCCGAGTTCCTGGATGCCGACGTCGATGCCGCGTCCCCGTGGCTGGCGATGGAGTACGTCCCGGGGGTGAGCCTCGCCGCCGAGATCGGCGCCCATGGCAGCCTGGCGGAGGCCCGGCTCGTCGCCATCGGCAGCGGCCTGGCGGCCGCCCTGCTCTCGGCCCATTCCGCCGGCCTGGTGCATCGTGACCTCAAACCGTCGAACATCCTGCTTGGCCCGACCGGACCCAAGATCATCGATTTCGGCATCGCGCGGGCGCTCGACGGCACCGCCCACACCGGCACCGGTGCGGTTCTCGGCACCGTCGCCTGGATGGCTCCCGAGCAGCTGCTGGGCGAGCGGGCCGGGCCCGCGGCGGACATCTTCGCCTGGGCCATGTGCCTGGTCTACGCGGCACGCGGCCGGCATCCGTTCCCCGCCGAGGCACCCGCCGCGACGGCCATCAGGATGCTGCGGGACTCCCCCGACCTGACGGGTGTGCCGACTCGTCTCCTCGGGCTGCTCACCCGCGCGCTCGACAAGGATCCGTCCCGCCGGCCCAGCGCGGACGAGGCACTCACCGCGATCCTCGGCGCCGAGATCACCAGCCTCGCGGCGGCGGAGGACCTCACCCAGCACACCGTGGACCGGCTCTGGTCGCCGGCCACATCCGCGCTGCTCCGCACATCGCCGCTGCCCGGCCCACCACCGCAGCCGCCCGCGCCCGTACGGACGTCCTCGCCCATGCCGCCGCGCTGGTCCGCCGATGGCGTCCCGGCGATGGCGCGCACCGGTGTGGAGGCCGCTGACCCAGCCGCCGGACCGCTGGACCCGACCCAGGTCGATCCCGGTCAGCCGGCCGGCCGGCGCCGAGCCCGCCGGCCCGCCATCACCGCCGGGGCCGCCCTGGCCGCGGTACTCGTCGCCGGCGCGATCGCCGCCGGCACGATCGCCGCGAACCGCGACGGCGCGGACCAGCAGGCGGAGAGTGCCGCCCTCAGCCCGCCACAGCCCGGGACGGCCACCCCACCGACAGCGACGACGTCCGACGCGGCCGCGTCGCCGGCAGGTACCGAGACCGCGATCGCTCCGGCGGAGTCCCCCGGATCGGCCACCGCGACGGACCAGGCCGGCGCGGCACCGACCGCCACCACGGTTCCATCGCCCGACCCCGCTCCCACCGCGGCTCCGGCCCCGGCGACGGTCGCCCTCGTCCGCTACTACAACGGCGCGGATCACACCGTGCTGACCGGGCCCGCCCCAGCCGGCTACTGGGCCGAGAGCACGCTCGGATCCATCTACCAGTCCGGTGACGTGCCTGGCACCTACCCGCTCTACGCCTGCCTGATCGGCAGTGACTCGTTCACCTCGGGCAGCGCGAACTGCGAGGGACAGCAGGTCGTCGGCGTCCTCGGCTGGGTCCTCAACGCCCAGCCGGCGACCCCGGCCACGAGGGTGATCATCCGCTGCCGGACGTCCGCCGGCGAGCACTTCGTCTCCCCGGACGCCGCCTGCGAAGGCCAGACCGTCGAGGGCGCGCAGGGCTACGTCCTCACCGGCTGACCCGGCCCGGCATGAACCCGGGCTTCGCGACGGTCGCCGCGGGTGACGGCCGCCAGGTTCGGTAAACCGGGGACCGGAGGCGGCGAGGTCCCCAGCATGGGCTGTGTGGACAAACAGGCGGAACCGGCACCGCGACCGAGGCCGGAACCGGCGGCGGCCCGGTCGGGCGGGGCGTCGCCGGGGATCGTCGCGCCGTACCTGTTCGGCCCGGACGACCTGGTGGCGCCGCGGCTGGACACCGGGGTCCGCCGGACTCTGGACGACTACTACCGCTGGCGTGATCGCAACCCGGACCGGGTCGCCGAACATGTGAACGCCTGCACCCGTGAGCTGGAACGCGTCGCCGACCGCCACCGCCGCCACCACCACCTCGCCCGCGCACCGCAGGCACTGGTGCCGGAATGGTGGTCGACGCGGCCGTCCGCGCGCCGGCGCGCCGACGGACGGGAGCGGCTGACCCACGAGGTGAACTACTTCGCCGTCTACAACCTCGCCGAGGTGCCCTCCCCCGAGGTCATGGCGCGCATCGTCAACGGGACGCAGGTCCGCCTGCCCAGCGCGCGCCGCATCGTCGCGGACATCGACGAGCGGCATGGAGTTCACGGCGTGGCCCGGTCACTCGTGCGCCACCTGCCCGAGCTCGACCGGGTCCCGGAGGTCGACTGGCTCACCGAACGGCTGAACCGGCTGCACCACGCGCTGCCCGAGGATGTCGTCGCGGCCGGGGCGATGGGCAAGGTGGTGCGGACGCTCGCCGGGGTGCTGGCCATCGGCGCCTACGACACCCTGGACGCGGACCAGCCCGTCCGCGTCGCCCACCTGACCCGGCTGCTGGCCGCCGGCTACGCCTACGGTGCGGCGTACGCGATCGTCGACGACTCGTTCCACGACGTGCCGCACGACCGGCTCCCATCGCCCGACCGCGAGCGCTACCACCAGTTGCTGACCCATGCCCTGGCCACCGGGGAGGACGTCGACAGCGCCACCCTGCCCGACCATCCGCTCGCTGAGGAACTGTGCGGCCTCTACGACCTGATGCGTACGCACTATCCCTTCGACCGACACCGGAATCTCTACCGGGCCGCCCAGGCCATGTATCTGGCCCAGGACCGCGACGCCGCCCGCACGGCGGACGACGTCCGGGCCCAGGGGATACGCGTCCTGTATCCGGACATCTTCATCAAGGCTGGCATGAGCCGGATCGTGGCGAACATTCTGGGCCGCCGCGAGCTGCCGGACGGTTTCTACACCCGGGCCCTGCTCCTGAAGTTCCTCAGCCAGTTCAGCGACGACCTGCGGGACGTCGAACAGGACACGGCGGCCGGCCGGCTGACCCCGTTCACCGCGCCGCCGGAGGTGACCGACACCGATCCGCTGTACGACCTGTTCGCCTACCGGGCCTATGTCGCCGCCGAGGTGTTCCAGGACGACCCGGCGGTCTGCGACGCGCTCGAGCATTTCGGCGCAGGCAAGTTCGCCGAGCATTTCGCCGCCGATCCGGCTCGAGCCGCCCGGCTCCTGCGCCGCTATGACGTCAGCGCCGAGATCGCCCGGTTCCTGCGCACCGCGACCGGGCTGCGGGCCTGCGCCGTGCGTGCGCTGGAGACGAGCGACACCCGGTTGCGGCTGCGCAGCGAGCAGATCCTGAGCCGGCGGGATCCCGGCGCTGTCGATGTCCGCACCTTCACCGCCGACCGGCTGGGCCACATCAACCACATCGTGCACAGCGCCAACCAGCCCGCCGAGGCGCCGGCCCACGACCTGGACGCCATCCGGGCCTACGCACTCGGCGGGCACGCCAAGCGGCTGCGCCCTGTGCTCACCCTCATGCTGGCGGAGGGGCTGCGGGTGCCGACCCGCGCCATCGAGCCTCTCCTGGCGGCGTCGGAGCTGTTCCACACCGCCAGCCTCCTGCTCGACGATCTGCCCGCCCAGGACGACGCGACGACCCGGCGCGGACGGCCCACCGCGCACCGGGTCTTCGACGAGGGCAGCGTGCAGCTCGCCGCCGTGTCGATGATCTCCTCGGGGTTCGGTCAGCTCGCCCGCCTGCACGAGCACTTCCCGCCGGTGCGGGTCGTCGAGGTCGTCGCCTACGCCGGCTCCACCCTCGGCCCCGAGCGCCTGTGCCGCGGCCAGAACCTGGATCTGCATCTCGCCCGCCGGGCCGACGACGGCCCGGTCACCGGCGCGGACATCCTGGAGATGTACCGGCTGAAGAGCTCGACGTCGATCGAGGCGGCGCTGGTCCCGCTGATGATGCTCCTGGGCCGGCCGGATCGGGAGATCAGCCTGGTCGAGCGGTACGCCCGTCACGCCGGCATCGTCTTCCAGATCCGCGACGACCTGCTCGACCTCACCGCCACCGACGACCTGCTCGGCAAGGACACCGGCCACGACACCGGCAAGGTCAACGCGGTGCGCGCCTTCGGCCGGGCGGAGGCGGAACGGCTCGTGCACCACCACCTCGCCGAGGCCGTCGGGGCCTGCGCCGACCTGCGGTTCGACACCCGCCTGCTCGAGGCCATGGCCCACCACTTCGCCACCCGCCGCCGCTGACGGTCCGGCACCGTCGCGCCGCACCGGCAACACAGCTCAAGAGAGACAAAAGGGGCGCCGAGCCGTTTGACAACCACCGAGAGTGGAGGATTTCGGCTGTCGGAACAACCGAAATCCTCAACTCTTGCTCTGCGGCAACCAAAGTCCGAGGCAGCAGACCCACCAGGCTCAGAAGCTGGCGACCGCCTCTTTCTCGTCGTCGTGGATTTCGAACACGCTCATCAGCTTTGTGATGACCAGAAGATTATTGGCCCGCTGGGAGAGGTTGAGCAGTTTGAGGTTCCCACCGCGCTTCTGGGCCGTGGTGTACGAGCTGACGAGCCCGCCGACACCGGCGCTGTCGATCGTGGTCACGCTGGCGCAGTTGAGCAGGAGATTGCGGGTGCCGTTTTCCATCTCGTCGTTGACGGCCTCACGAAGCTCGATGTCCCCCTCCCCGACAGTGATCGTTCCGGACAGGTCGAGGATCGTGACGCCGTTCTGCTGGCGACGGTTGATCTTCATGGGTATCGGGGCTGCCCTTCCGGTAGATGTTTCACCAGGACGACGTCGCATCCCGGCGGATCGGCGCGGCGAATGACATCCAGGGCATCGACGCCGTGGGCGATGAGGATCAGCCCCCGACCCGAAGGCGTGAGGTTCACCTCGCGATCGCTCGCCACGCGAGGGGTGAAACCCGGGCCCTGGTCGCTGACAGTCACAGTGATCTGGCGTTCGGCGCGGTCGAGGAGCAGACGAACCGGCAGGTCCGGATCGAGGCGATTCCCGTGGATCACCGCGTTGACCACGGCCTCGCGCACCGCCAGCGCCAGCCACTCGCAGTCGTCGGCAGCCAGGCCGGACTCCACCGCGAGCCGGCACACCCATCGTTCGGCGACGTCAGCACTGGCCAGGACGGACGGCAGCCGCAGCGCATCGCGCTCCCCGCCCAGCACCGCACCCGCCGCCGGCCATCCCACGGGCGCGAGACTAGTAACCGATGCGCCACCGCGCATGACGACCGGCATCCAACGTGATCACTCGAAGTCCGGGACCACCCTATCCCACCATGTCGCTCGATGTCCCTCCATATTGACCGCGGTCGAAATCGAGATGACCGAGGCTCGATTTAATTGTGAGACTTTCCGGATGCCCACGTCCCACTTTTCTTCCCGATGGGACGCGCCACCGCCCGTTCGCACCGAAGAAGACATGGGGCAAGCTCCGCCATGCACGCAAGAATTCAGGCACCAACGGGTAGCTGGCATTGACGAGGAAATTTCGGCGGTAATAGCTTCCATGCCGGGCACGGAGATGACGAAACGGGACATCCCCGGCCGTTGGCATGGTCGTTCGGCCCACTCGCCATTGCGCTCCGGGCACGACTCGCGGCCATCAAACAGCCTTCGACCATCAGACGGCAGGCGTGAGAAGGAGACAGTGAGCATGCGCATGAGGTCACGAAAGGCCGCCATCGTCGTGGCGGCCCTCGGATTAGCCGTGGCGGGTACCGGACTGGCAGGTACCGGACTCGCAGCCCCCGGTGCCGGCGCCACGTCGGTCTCCGCTGCCCCCACCGGCACCTGCGGGGCCGAGCAGTGGGTGGCCAGCTGGGCCGCCAGCCCCACCGACGCCTCGTCGTTCGTCGACCCGTCCCTCGGGATCATTCCCGAGCGGCTGACCAGGCAGACCCTGCGGACGGTGATCACACCGCACCTGAGCGGGTCATCGGCGCGGATCCACCTGAGCAACCGGTTCGGCACCAGCCCGTTGACCTTCGCCCACGTGACGGCCGCGCGGCAGCGCAGCGGCGCCGCGATCGGGACTCCGGTGGAGGTCACGTTCGGTGGCTCGGCCTCCGTGACCGTGCCCGCCGGCCAGGAGATCGTCAGTGACCCGGTCGCGTTGGCGGTCGAGACGTTCGCGCCGCTGACGATCAGCATGTACCTGCCGGCCACCACCAGCCCGCCGAACCGGCACTGGAACGCGAACGCGACCTCCTACTACACGAGGGCCGGCGTCGGTGACCTCACCACCCAGACCAGCGACTCGCGTTTCACCGAGAAGACGCTGAGCTGGTTCTACGTCAGTGGGCTCGACGTGCAGGCCAGCGCCCGGTCGGTCGTGGCGTTCGGTGACTCCATCACGGACGGCTTCGTCGGCGGAAGCCCGGTGAGCATTCCGGCGGACAAGAGCGTGGCCGACAAGAACGGCCGTTACCCCGACTATCTGCAGCGCCGGGTGAACGCGGCCGGCCTGGCCGTCTCCGTCGTCAACGCCGGAATCGGCTCCAACCAGCTCCTCGGCACCCTGATCTCCTTCGCCGGGCCCAGCGGCCTGTCCCGTTTCCAGGCGGACGCGCTGGACATTCCCGGTGTCGCCGGAGTCCTGGTCCTGGAGGGCATCAACGACCTCGGGCTCGGCAACGGTGTCACCCCACAGCAGATCACGGACGCCTACACCGAGCTGATCACAAAGGCGCACGCCGCCGGCCTCAAGATCTGGCTGGGCACGATCACGCCCGCGGCCAACGCCATCGTCGACGGCACGTTCCTCGCGCCGAACAGCGAGAACTACCGGCAGCAGATCAACACCTGGGTCCGGACCCAGACCCTGGCGGACGGCGTGGTCGACTTCGACGCCGCCGTGCGCGACCCGGCGAAGCCGTCCCAGCTGCTGCCCGCCTACGCCTCGCCGGACAACCTGCACCCGAGCCTGGCCGGCTACCAGAAGATGGCGGAAGCCGTCTCGCTCGACCTGCTCGCCACGACCACCTGCTGATCTGGCACGCGCCCTGGCCCGGCACGTGACCTGACGCCCTGGCCTGGCCTGCCTCGGATCCACCGAGGCAGGCCAGGGCTACCAGGACTACGGAAGGCGCCAGTCGACGGGCTGCGCGCCCTGCCGGAGCAGCAGGTCGTTGGCCCGGCTGAACGGCCGGGACCCGAAGAAGCCACGGTCCGCCGAGCGGGGCGACGGGTGCGTGGACTCGATCACCGCCGCACCGTCCAGGAACGGCCGCAGGCTACGTGCGTCCTGGCCCCACAGGATCGCGACCAGCGGCTTGCCCCGCCCGGCCAGCGCCCGGATCGCCTGCTCGGTGACCTGCTCCCAGCCCTTGCCCCGGTGCGAGCCGGGCTGGCGCGGCGCGGTCGTCAGCGCCCTGTTCAGCAGCAGGACGCCCTGACTCGTCCAGGGCGTCAGGTCGCCGCCCGCGGGCCTGGGCAGATCGAGATCCGCGCTCAGCTCCTGGAAGATGTTCTGCAGGCTGCCGGGGAGCCTGCGCACCTCGGGGGACACCGCGAAGCTGTAGCCGATGGCCATCCCCGGTGTCGGGTAGGGATCCTGGCCGACGATCAGCACCCGCACCTCGTCGAACGGCTGCTGGAAGGCCCGCAGCACATGTGGTCCGGCCGGCAGGTAGGTGCGGCCCGCGGCGATCTCGGCGCGTAGGAAGTCACCCATGGCCGCGATCTGGTCGGCCACCGGTTCGAGGGCCTGGGCCCAGCCTGGCTCGACAAGTTCCTGCAGTGGTTGCGCCGACATGGCTGATCAGCCTACGTCGCACCGCCTCCCGTCACGGGACCGGGCGGGGCGGACCGGGCGGGGCGGACCGGGCCGGGCCGGACCGGGCCGGACCGGCATCCGCGAGTAGGGAAATCCCTACTCTCACGACGGCGGCAGGCGGGATGGCGTCCTGGTGAGCGTTTTCCCTACGGTGAGCACATGGTCAGGAAGCTGCTCTCGCCGTGGCGAACGGTGCGTACGTGGTACGGCGTCGTGCACGGCGTGCTCGACCTGTTCATCGGCACGGTCTCGTTCGTCCTTGTGGTCACGCTTCTGGCGGTCTCCGCCTCGCTGTTGATCATTTTTCCGGTAGCGCTGCCGTTCGCCTGGTTGCTGTTCGTCAGCGCCAACATCATCGGGACACTGGAGCGGTCGCGGGCCTCCGCCCTGCTCGACATACACCTACCGTCACCGCACGCGCCGTTCACCAGTCGTAACTGGTTGAGTCGCCTCGGTCAGCGGTCCAGGTCCGGCAGCCGCTGGCGCGAGATCGCCTACTGCCTGTTGCTGATGCCAGTCGGAGTGATCAGGTTCGCGGTGCTGACCACGGTGTGGAGCGGATCCTTCGCGCTGTTGATCCTGCCGCTCTACCTCGGTGCGCTGCCGGGTGACAGCGCCGAGTTCGGCCTGTTCGAGCTGTCCGGCGTCAGTGGTGCGCTCGCCGGCAGCATCACCGGGGCCGTCGGGCTGATCGTCGCCGCGCCCTGGGCAACCGTCGCCCTCACGACGGCCAGTGGTCTGATCGTTCGCGCGCTCCTCGGTCCCTCGCCCGAAACCGAGCTGCGCGAGCAGGTCACGCGGCTCGAGGCCAGCCGCACCTCGGCCGAGGCCGGGCGGTCCGCCGCGGTTGACAGCGCCGAGGCCGAACGGCGACGCATCGAGCGTGACCTGCACGACGGGGCGCAGCAACGGCTCGTCGCGCTGGCGATGGACCTCGGCATGGTCCGGGAGAAGTTCGACCGGGACCCCGAACGCGCCCGCCAGCTCGTCACCAACGCACACCAGGAAGCCAAGGCCGCGCTGGCCGAGCTGCGTGATCTCGTCCGGGGCTTCCACCCGGCGATCCTCGAGGACCGCGGCCTCGACGCGGCACTGTCCGCGGTGGTGGCGCGCTGCCCGATCCCCGTTCAACTCGACATCACGGTCGACCCCCGACCACCTTCCACCGTCGAGAGCGCGGCGTACTTCATCGTCGCCGAAGCGCTCACCAACGTCACGAAACACTCGCAGGCCTCGGCGGCGAAGGTTTCCATAGCCCGGCGCGGCGACCTGCTCGTGATCGACATCAGCGACAACGGCCGCGGTGGCGCCACCCTGGCCGGGGGAACCGGCCTGCAGGGCCTCGACGAACGGGTGCGCGGGCTCGGCGGATGGATGCAGGTGCTGAGCCCGCCAGGCGGGCCGACCTCGGTTCTCGTCGAGCTGCCATGCGGATCGTGATCGCCGAGGACTCGGTGCTGCTGCGCGCCGGTCTCATCCGGCTGCTGGCAGACTCCGGCGAAGACGTGATCGCGGCGGTGGGGGACGCCGCGCAGCTGGTCGAGGCGGTCGAGCGGCACGCCCCCGATCTGGCCATCGTCGACGTGCGCATGCCGCCGACGTTCGCCGACGAAGGGGTTCGCGCCGCGATCGAGGTCCGTCGCCGCTGGCCCGGCGTGGGCATCCTCGTCCTGTCGCAGTATGTCGAGGAGCGCTACGCCACCGACCTGCTCACGGGCGACAACGGGAAGCTCGGCTACCTCCTGAAGGATCGGGTGGCCGATGTGGGCGACTTCGTCGAAGCGGTGCGGCGGGTCGGTGACGGCGACACGGTCCTCGACCCCGAGGTCGTCGCGCAGCTCCTGGCGCGCAGCCGCCGCCGCGATCCGCTCGACCGGCTCACCGCCCGCGAGCGCGAGGTACTGCAGCTCATGGCCGAGGGCCGCACCAACAGCGCCATCGCTCATCACCTCGTCGTCAGCGACGGTGCGGTCGAGAAGCACGTTCGCGGCATCTTCGCGAAGCTCGACCTCGCACCCACCGACCACGACCATCGCCGTGTGCTCGCCGTACTCCAGTGGCTGGGGGCCCCGTGATCACAGAAACACGACCAGGGCCGGCGCCGCGGCCTCCGCATCGCTCCGGTGCACGCGCGGCCTGGATCGCGTTCGGCAGCGTCGTCGCCGTCACGACGCTCGTCTACGGCGCCGTCTCGTACATGCAGCTGTGGGCCTTCGACCGCTCGAGCACGCGTGGCGTGTTCACTCAGGATGTCCGCTCGCTCGACGTGCACAACGGCGCGGGAAGCACGCGCATCGTGGCAACCGACGCCGACGAGATCGTGGTCGAGGCGAAGGTCACCTACGGCCTGCGGAAGCCGACGAACGAGTCGTGGGTCGACGGTGAGAAGCTCGTGGTCCAGGCCTCGTGTCGCCCTTTCCTCAGCCAGTGGTGCGGCGTCGACTACACGATCCGGGTGCCCGCCGACGTCGCGGTCCACGTCCGCGGCTCGGGTGGTGGGGTACGTGTCGAGGGGATCGACAGCGCGATCGACGTGTCGTCGTCCGGTGGCGGGGTGCGGGTCGACGACGTGGGCGGGCCGTTGCGCCTACGCTCCAGTGGCGGCGGGATCACCGGCCAGCGCCTGCGCTCCGAGATGGTCGACGTGTCGTCGAGCGGCGGCGGTGTGCGCCTCACCTTCGCCTCGGCCCCGAGCGACGCGGTGGTGCGGTCGTCGGGCGGCGGGGTCACCGTGGTGGTGCCCGACACCGGCGAGCCGTACAACATCCGCGCCTCGTCGAGCGGTGGATCGGTGCGCACCAGCCAGGTTCGCCATGATCCGTCCAGCCCGAGCCGGATCGATGTCGGTTCGAGCGGTGGCGGCGTGACCGTGCGCTACCCGGACGACGCGCGCGACTGACGCCTCGGTCGGGATGGCCGGCGACCCGAAGAAGCCTCGGGCCGCCGGCGGTCAGGCGTCCCGGCGTTCCAGCAGGGCCGCGCCGGCGAGCAGCGCGCCGGTGGCCCACAGGGCCAGGACGCCGAGGCCCGTCCAGGGGCCGATTTCGAGGTCGCCGCCGGTCGCCTGCACCGCGAGCCCGGCGCTCGCCGGGCCGATCTGGCGCAGGTGCCGTTGCCAGGCCGGGTCGGCCACCGCGGCGGTGACGATCGGCAGCACGTACAGGAGCGCGAGGACGGAGCCCACCCCGGCGGCGGAGCTGCGGACGCAGGTCACGATGCCGAGGCTCAGCAGGCCGATGAGGACCAGGTAGAGCACCGAGCCGACGGCCGGGCGCACCGCGACGGCGTCCGCGGGCAGTGCCAGCCGGGCCGCCAGGACGCAACCGGCCACCGCGATGGTCGCCGTGGCTGCCAGCACGCCGGCGACGACCACCGCCTTGGCGGCCAGCACACAGCTGCGCCGGGGAACCGCCGTCAACGTCACCGTGACCAGGCCGGTGGCGTACTCGTCGCCCATCACCAGCACCCCGAAGACCGCCACCACTGCCTGGCCGAGCAGCACCCCGGTGAGGCCCAGCTTCGGCAGGTCCGTGCCGGGCAGCGGGTCGGTGGCCGCGGCCACCGCCGCGCTGAGCGCGACCATGCTCACGACCATCGTGACGAGCAGCGCGGGCAGGCCGGGTGATGTGCACGCCTTGGTCCACTCGGCGCGCAGCGCGTACCTCATGCGTCCCGCCGGCGCAGCGCGACCGCGGCCACGGCGAGTGCCACCGCCGCCCATCCGGCGAGAACCGCCAGACCCGCCCACGGCGCGAGTGGGAAGTACCCGTCCGCCGGCGTGTAGAGGTTCGCGACCTGCGGGTACTCGGGTGCCGACTGCTGCAGCGCGAACCCCGCGGCCGGGGTGACCCGCAGCAGCCACCGCGCCGCGTCGATGGGCAGGACCGTCACGGCGAGCAGGTACGGCAGCACGACGAGGACCACCGCCGCCGTGATGGCCGTGACTCCGCGCCGCAGCAGCGTGCCGAGGCCGAGCGCCAGGACCGCGGCGAGGGCGAGCAGCGCGGCGGTGCCGGCCACGACGCGCAGCTCCGTCAGCGTCGGCACCGGGTGGACGTACACGCCGTTGCCCCGCAGCACCCGCTGTCCGAGGGTGACGACGGCCGCGGCGGCGGCGAGGCCCGTGACGAACATGGCCCCGCTGACGACAGCCGCCTTCGCGGCCAGCACCCGCCCACGGCCGGGACTGGCCAGGAACGTCGTCCGCAGCAGCCCGCGGCGGTACTCGGCGGTGACGAAGACGCAGCCCACGACAACCGCCACGATCAGCCCGACGAACGTGCCGACCAGGGTCTGGCTGATCGACACGCCGAGCCCTGCCGCACCCGCGACGGCGGGGGCGATGTCGCCGGAGCCTCTCAGGCGCAGGGTGTCGCCGTCGCGTTCGAAGCCCTCGGCGCCGCTCGTCGGCCCGTCGCCGGGGCCACCGGGGCCACCGGGGCCACCGGCACCGCCAGGGTCGCCGGCACCGCCAGGGTCGCCGGCGGCACCGATGACGTCCGGCTGCCAGGCGGTGCCGGTCCAGCCGTCCCCGGTCGAGAGGTGGTCGAAGGTTCCCGTCGCCTGGCTCGGCCCGCCCATGGCACCGGACGCCAGCCCCGCGCGCACCGCCTCGGTGTACTGCGGCGACGTGACGAACAGCCCCACCTGGGCGGTCGCCGGCAGGCCGGGCAGCCGGGCGGTGCCGATGGTGGCCCACCGGACGCCGTCGGCCGACTCGGCACCCGTGACGGTGTCCCCGGCCCGGCTCAGCCGCAGCCAGCGCGGATGGTCAGAGGTGGCGGCATCCGGCCCGCCGGCGAGGTCGTGGGTGTAGTCGTACTGCATCCGGGCGCCGTGGGCACCGGTCATCATGACCGCGGCGTAGGTCGATCCCTGGCCGGTGTCCGCCTTGACGATCAGGCCGGCCTTGGCCCACGGCGCGACCCCGTGCCTCGGCCCGTCCGCGCCGCCTCGGCCGCTGGGGCTGTCCGGGTCCCCGGCGCCGTTCCCGCTGTTCGGGTCCCCCGTGTCATCGCGGCCGTTCGGGCCGCCACCGGGGAGGATGCCGGTCATGCCGGTCACCCGGACGGTGATGCTGCCGTCCCCGGCGAGTGCCTGGTGAAGGAACGTGAAGCTGTCCGTCACCTCCTCACCACCGGGACCCAGCGGAAGCTCGCACCCGGCAGCACCGGGGCCGTGTTTTCCACACGTCCCCTCCATCCCGGGCATCACCCCGAGCGCCACGATGAGCCCGGCGGCGGCGACGGTGGCGAGCACCCAGCCACGGACGGACCGGAACTTCGTCCACTCGGCGCGCAGCGTGTTCGCGAAGCCGTTCACCGCCCCTCCCCCGCCACGGTGGCCCGGTACTCGACCGCGTCGCGGGTGAGGTTCAAGTAGGCGTCCTCCAGCGTCGCCCGGTGGGCGGTGAGCTCGGAGAACGGCACGCCGTGCCGGCCGAGCAGACCGGCGATCTCCTCGGCCGACAGACCGGTCACCACGAGGGCGTCCGCCCCGGCCGGCGTGACGGAGCCGCCGCCCGCCGCCAGGACCGCCGCCTCCAGGACCGCAGCCGCCGGGCCGCCCGCGGTCGTCCGCACCGTGACCCGGCCGTCCGACACCGCGGCCAGCAGCTCCGCGACGCCGGCGTCCGCGAACACCCTGCCGCGGCCGACGACGACCACCCGGTCGGCGATGTCCTCCAGCTCGTTCATCAGATGGCTGGAGACCAGGACCGCACGCCCGGCGTCGGCGAGTGACCGGGTGAAGCGGCGCATCCAGATGATTCCTTCGGGGTCCATGCCGTTGAACGGCTCGTCGAGCATGAGCGCGGGCGGGTCGCCGATCAGCGCGGCGGCGATGCCGAGCCGCTGCCGCATACCGAGGGAGAATCCGCCGACCCGGCGACGGGCGACGGATGTCAGCCCCGCCTCCTGGAGAACCTCGTCGACGCGGCGCGCGCCGAGCCCCTGGGAGTGGGCGAGCCACAGCAGGTGGTTGCGAGCGGTGCGGCTGGGGCCGACGGCGGAGGCGTCGAGGAGCGCGCCGACGTGCCGCAGCGGGTTGCGCAGCTCGCGGTACGGGCGCCCGCCGATGAGGGCCTCGCCGGAGTCGGCGGTGTCGAGGCCGAGGATGACCCGCATCGTGGTCGATTTGCCTGCGCCGTTGGGCCCGACGAAGCCGGTGACCTGCCCCGCCGGGACGGTGAAGGTCATCCCGTCGAGCGCGGTGAGGGCACCGAACCGTTTCCGTAGGCCGTTCACGTTGATCATAGAGGGAGTTCTAACCACCCCGCGGTGTCAGGCCGGTGCCGTCGGACGACACCGGGCTGACACCGCCCGCCTGGGATGGTGGTGCGATGCGCGTCCTGGTGGTGGAGGACTTCGAGATCCTGGCCCGTGCGGTCCAGAGCGGGCTGCGGCGTGAGGGGATGGCGGTCGACGTCGCGCCCGACGGCGACGACGCGCTGGCGCGCCTCGCGTCCACTCGGTACGACGTGGTGGTGCTCGACCGCGACCTTCCCGGTACGCACGGCGATGACGTGTGTCGGCGGATCGTCGTCACGTGCCCGGCCAGCCGGGTCCTCATGCTGACCGCGTCGAGCACGGTCCGGGACCGGGTCGACGGGCTCGGTCTGGGTGCGGACGACTACCTGACGAAGCCGTTCGACATCGCGGAGCTGGTCGCCCGGGTCCGCGCGCTGGCCCGCCGGCCGACCGCCCTGGTTCCGCCGGTGCTGGAACACGGGGATCTGACCCTCGACCCGGGCCGGCGGGTCGCGTCGCGGGCAGGGCGGCGCCTCGACCTCAGCCCCAAGGAGCTCGCGCTGCTGGAGTGCCTGCTCGCCGCGGCGGGACGTCCGGTGCCTGCCGAGGAGCTGCTGGAACGGGTGTGGGACGAGGCGGCGGACCCGTTCACGACGGCGGTGAAGACGACGGTCCGCCGGCTGCGGGCGAAACTCGGTGATCCGCCCGTGGTCCACACGGTGCGCGAGGGCGGCTACCGGATCGGCGAGCCCTGATGCCCCGGCGCCGGCGGCTGCGGACACCGTTGATACGGACACAGCGGCTGCGGACACAGCTGATGCTGCTCTACGCCGTCCCCTTCTTCGTGTCCGGGGCGACGTTGCTGACCGCGGCGCTGGTCGGGACGAGGGTGTCGGTGCCCGCGCCCGCGGCGGGTGAGCCGGCCGTGGGCGGGCCCGCGGCCCGGCCGGACACGACGACGCAGTTCCCGTTCCTCATCTGGCTGGTGATCATGATCGTGCTGGCGGTGGCCTCCATCGGGGTGGGCTGGCTGGTGTCGGCCCGGTTCCTGCGGCCCCTGCGCGCGATCACCACGGCCGCACGGGACATCTCGGCGAGCAACCTGCATCGCCGGCTGGGGCCCACCGGCCGCACCGACGAGTTCGCGGAGCTCGCCGCGACCCTCGACGACCTCTTCGCACGCCTGGAGGCCTCGTTCGCGTCACAGCGGCGCTTCGTCGCCCACGCGTCGCACGAGTTGCGCACGCCGCTGGCAGCGCAACGCACCGTGCTCCAGGTCGCCCTCGCCGACCCCGGCACGACCGTCGACTCGCTGCGCGCCACCTGCGAGGAGGTGCTGGGGCTGGGCACCGTCCAGGAGCAGCTGATCGGCTCGCTGCTCACCCTGGCCAGCGGTCAGCAGGGCGTGGAGCGGCCGGAGTCGTTCGACCTGGCCGACCTCGCCCGGCAGGTGCTCTCCCGCCGGCCGGCGATCCGGCCCGCCGAGCTGACGGTCACCGCGTCCCTGGGCTCGGCCCTGCTCTCGGGCGACCCGAGGCTCGTGGAGAGCCTGCTGGCGAACCTCGTCGACAACGCGATCCGCCACAACCGGCCGGGCGGCCTCGTCGAGGTGAGGACGTCCACCACCGCGGGCGGGGCCCGCCTGATCGTCCGCAACTCGGGGCCGGTCGTGCCGCCGACGGAGGTGGGCCGGCTCTTCGAGCCGTTCCAGCAGCTGGACGGCCGGCGGATCCGGCACGGCGACGGGCACGGCCTGGGCCTCGCGATCGTGCGGGCCGTCGCCGACGCGCACGGAGCGACCCTGGTCGCGACGGCCCGGCCGACCGGCGGGCTGGACATCGAGACCACGTTCCCCGACCGCAGGGCCGGCGACGAGGACGTCGCGCGGAACGACTAGTCGCTGTTGACCCGCCGGTTGCTGTTGACCCGCCGGGTCCGCCCGCTGCCGCCCGGCATCTCGCCCGGCATCTCGCCCGGCCAGCATCGTTGCGCGGGGATCAACGAGGTTCGTCGCCGCGCAGCGTGACGCGCTGGATCACGCGGTGCGCGTCGCCGAAGTCGCCGGCGACGGCGTGCTGGGTCGCGCGGTTGTCCCAGAAGCCGATGGTCCCCTCCTGCCAGTGGTAGCGCACCGTGAACTCCGGACGCACCGAGTGCTGGTAGAGGAACGCGAGCAGGGCATCGCTCTCGGCGCGGTCGAGCTCGGCGATGTGCGAGGTGAAGCCGGGGTTCACGAACAGCGACTTCTTCCCGGTCTCCGGATGCGTGCGCACGACGGGGTGCGTGGCCGGCTCGAGCCTGACGAAGGTCTCGCCTTCCCAGCGCCCTTCACCGACAAGGTCGAGGATGCCCTTGAACTGGGCCTCGCCGTTGTGCACGGCGGTCAGCGTGCCCAGGAACTCCTGCAGCGCGGGGCTGAGGGCGGCGAAGGCGGCTTCCTGGTTGCTGAACAGCGTGTCGCCGCCGGCCGGGGGCACCACCACCGCTCGCAGGATCGAGCCGAGCGGCGGGCGCTTCACGAACGTGACGTCGGTGTGCCAGTCCAGTCCGCGCGAGACGGTGCCGACCCTGCCGTAGGCCGCGGCCAGCTCCCTGGCCTTGCTGTAGTCGATCTCGAACACCTCGGGCTGCCCGTCCAGACCGGGGATGACCGGGTGGCCCTCGGTCGGCTCGCCGAAGCGCCGCGCGAACGCGAGGTGCTCCGCCGGTGTCAGGTGCTGGCCCGGGAAGAACACGACCTTGTAGTGCAGCCAGGCCGCCCGCACCGCGGCGACCTCCCGCTCGTCGAGCGTGCGGACGTCGAGGCCCCGGATCTCGGCGCCGATGTTGCCCGAGAGCGGGACGATCTCGAACAGCGGCTCGGCCACCGCGGTCACGGCCGCGGCCTGCTCCTGGCCCGCGGTGTCCGTGCCTGCGCCGGTGCCTGTGTCAGCTGTGAGAGTCATGGCCTGATCTCCTTGGTCGGTCGGCCGGGGACCGGGTCGGAAAATATTCCGCTATCTCGATCGGATTTGTCAAGATTGCAGGCCGCCGCCGCCATCGACGGGCCGCGAGCCGTCCACACCGGCACCGATGGGCCATACCCGTGCACACCGGGCCGACACCGTCGACGACAAGGTCCGGGAGGTCACGGGCCCCTGGCCGCCACAGGACTGCAGCAACCTGCGGGTTGACAGGCAGGACACCGACAGGTCAGCAATATTTAGTATATGCATCGAATAAGTAGACAAGGCTGGCAGCCATGCCAGCCTGATCATCGGTGATCATGAACAACCCACGCGAGGAGTACAGCCGTGTACATCTCCGCTCGCGCCGAGTACGCCATCAGGGCGATGCTGGCCCTCGCCGTCGCGCACCCGGACCGGGTCGCCGCCCCCGCACTCGCCGCACGCGAGGAGATCTCACTCGCCTACCTACAGGCGATCCTGCTGGATCTACGTCGAGCCGGGCTGCTGTTCAACCGACGGGGAGTCGACGGTGGATACAGCCTGGCCCGCCCGACCGACAGCATCACCGTGGGTGACATCCTGCGGGCCACCGGCGGAGCCCTGACGAGCGTCCGCGGCGAGCCGGCCGAGCGGGCCACCTACGGCGGGGCCGCCCGCGGGCTCAGCCGGGTCTGGCTGGCCGTGGACGCCGCCATCCACGACGTTCTCGATCGAGCCACCCTCGCCGACGTGCTGGCCGACAAGGTCTCCCTCTAGCTCAACCGGAGCACCGAACACCAGGCACCCGACGCCAGGGCCACCCGAACGGGCCAGATCGCCACCGTAGTGGTCTAATGACCACCAAACACAACATCGTCCGACCAAATGGCGGAGTTGTGTCACTCATCGCGTTCGGCTCACCACCACTGGAGACCTGGCTTCACATCCCTACCAACCAACTCTTGCAAGTCGGTCGATTAAGTGGGATATGTAGTCCTGGTCAGCACAGGCGAGCCGATCTGTCACGCAGGAACACCCCGAGGTGCACCTGCGCGGCACCGTCATCTCGCCTGTCGCTCCTCCATCACGGGCCACGGCAACACGGCCCTACGGACAGCTCCACGTGTCCACCCACACCATCAAGATCCAGTTTCTTCCGAGCCGCGGGCTCGGAGATTCGCACGCGCGCAGACAGGTGCCACAGCAGGCGCCAGAGGAGGCCAGGTTTCCCATGAAGAACCGGTTCAGAGCGGTGGCGGCTCTGGCCCTAGTCGCCAGCCTGGCGATCTCCGCCTGCGGAGGAGGCGATGACGACGAAGCAGGCAGCGGCGGCGGCTCGGGCTCGTCCACGACGCTGCACATCGTCGGCTTCGCGGTGCCGGAGGCGGCGAACAAGGCCATCGCCACCGAGTGGAACAAGACCGAGGCCGGCAAGGGCGTCAAGTTCGAGACGTCCTACGGCGCCTCCGGCGACCAGAGCCGCGCGGTGGTGTCGGGCCTGAAGGCCGACTACGTCCACTTCTCCGTCGCCAGTGACGTCACCCGGCTGGTGGACGCCGGGCTCGTCGCCGACACCTGGGACGACGGCCCCACCAAGGGCATCGTGTCGTCGTCGGTCGTCGTGCTCGCGGTGCGCAAGGGCAACCCGAAGAACATCAAGGGCTGGGATGACCTGATCAAGCCGGGCATCGGCATCGTCACCCCCAACCCGGCCTCCTCCGGATCCGCCCGGTGGAACGCGCTGGCCGCCTGGGGGCACATCTCCGCGAACGGCGGAACCGACGCCCAGGCCGAGGAGTACCTGACCAAGCTCTTCGCGAACGTGGTCTCGCTGCCGAGCAGCGGCCGTGACGCCACCACCGCCTTCCTGGGCGGCACCGGCGACGTGCTGCTCGCCTACGAGAACGAGGCCATCCTGGCCCGCCAGAGCGGCGAGGAGCTCGACTGGGTCGTCCCGGACACCACCATCCTCATCGAGAACCCCGGCGCCGTCCTCACCAAGGCCGACCCGAAGGCCAAGGAGTGGTACGACTTCGTGCTGAGCCCGGAGGGCCAGCGCCAGTTCGCGCTCAAGGGCTTCCGCCCGGTCATCGACGGAGTCAAGGTCGACGAGGTCGAAGGCGCGCTCGATCCGAAGAACCCGTTCCCGACGCCGAAGAAGCTGCTCACCGTCAAGGACGACTTCGAGAGCTGGTCGGCCCTGTCGAAGAAGTTCTTCGCCGAGGACACCGGCATCGTGGTCAAGGTGATCGCCGCCTCGGGCAAGGCCAAGTAGCACTGTGACAACGACAACCGTCACCGGGCGCCGATCCGCGGGAGACCGCGGGTCGGCGCCCGGCGGGCTGCCGCTGACCCGGGTGTCCGGTGTGGGCCTCGGTGTGGCGATGCTGTGGTTCAGCCTGCTCGTTCTCATCCCGCTGGCGGCGGTCGCGGTGACGGCGTCGGAAGGTGGCTGGAGCCAGTTCTGGCGCACGGTCACCCAGGAGCAGACCGCCGCCGCCATCGAGCTCACCGTCGGGACCGCACTCCTCGTCACGCTGGTCAACATCGTGATGGGCACCGCGATCGCCTGGGTGCTGGTGCGGGACAGGTTCACCGGCAAGCGTGTCCTGGAAATCCTCATCGACATCCCGTTCGCCCTGCCGACAATCGTCGCCGGGCTGGTGCTGCTTTCCCTCTACGGCCCGAAGAGCCCGCTGGGTGTGAACATCGCCAACACCCGCACCGCGGTTTTCCTGGCCTTCCTGTTCGTCACGCTGCCGTTCGTCGTCCGCACCGTGCAGCCGGTGCTGGCCGAGCTCGACCGGGAGGCCGAGGAGGCGGCGGCCTCGCTGGGCGCGCGGCGGTTCACCATCTTCCGGCGGATCATCCTGCCGGGCCTGACCCCGGCCATCGCGGCCGGAGCCGCGCTGTCGTTCGCCCGCGGCGTCAGCGAATACGGCTCACTGGTGCTGTTGTCCGGCAACCTGCCGATGCATACCGAGGTGGCGTCGGTGCGCATTCTCAGCAGCATCGAGAACGACAATCCCGAGAACGCGGCGGCGGTCGCGGTCGTCCTGCTGGCGATCTCGTTCGTCGTGATCGTCGCGGTGGACGTCCTGCAACGGAGGATGGTGCGCCGTGGCTGACACACCCACGATCGAGGCGACCGCCGACCACCCCGCCGAGCAGACGCCGCGGCCCGACCGGGCCCGGCGGCGCGACCGGCCACCGGTGGGCCGGTACGCGCTGCGGCTGGTCGTGATCGCCTATCTGTTCCTGCTGGTGGCGTGGCCGCTCTACCTCGTCGCGCAGAACACGTTCAAGGACGGGTTCGACGACCTGAGCGCCATTCTGGACGACCCCGACACCGTCCACGCGCTGCGGCTCACCCTCACCATCGCGATCACCTCGGTGATCATCAACACGGTGTTCGGGGTGGGCATCTCCTTCCTCCTGGTCCGCTACCGGTTCCCGGGCAAGCGTCTGCTCAACGCCCTGCTGGACGTCCCGCTGTCGGTGTCGCCGATCGTGGTCGGGCTCGCGCTGATCCTGGTCTACGGCGGCCGGGACGGCTGGTTCGGGCCGACCCTCGAGGACGCCGGTCTCCAGGTCATCTTCGCCACCCCGGGCATGATCCTGGCCACCACCTTCATCGCCCTGCCGCTGATGATCCGGGAGGTGGTCCCCGTCCTCGAGGAGATCGGGGACGACCAGGAACAGGCCGCCCGCAGCCTCGGCGCGAACGCCGTCCAGACGTTCCGCCGCATCACCCTGCCGGCCATCAAATGGGGCGTGGTCTACGGCGTCGTGCTGAGCCTGGCCCGTGCCCTCGGCGAGTTCGGTGCGGTCAAGGTCGTCTCCGGCAACGTCTCCGGCGACACCCGCACCGCCACCCTCGTCGTCGAGGAGAAGTACCTGAACTTCGACCGGGGCGGTGCCTACGCCACCGCCTTCCTGCTCGCACTCGTCGCGGTGGCCTGCATCGTCGTCGTGTCCCTCATTCGTCCGAAGGATCCGAAGGAAAAGCGGTGAGCATCGAGATCACCAATGTCAACAAGCGCTTCGGCGACTTCGTGGCGCTCGACGACGTTTCCGTGAGCATTCCGACCGGCCAGCTCACGGCACTGCTCGGCCCGTCCGGCGGCGGCAAGTCCACGCTGCTGCGCATCATCGGCGGCCTGGAACAGGCCGACACCGGACGGGTCGTGATCGAAGGCGTCGACGCGACGAACCTGCCGCCGCAGAAACGCAACGTCGGTTTCGTCTTCCAGCACTACGCCGCGTTCAAGCACCTGTCGGTGCGGCGCAATGTGGCCTTCGGCCTGGAGATCCGCAAACGGCCGAAGGCCGAGATCCGCTCACGGGTGGACGAGCTGCTCGCCCTCGTGCACCTGGAGCAGTTCGCCGAGCGGCTGCCCTCGCAGCTGTCCGGCGGTCAGCGCCAGCGGATGGCCCTGGCCCGCGCGCTGGCCATCGAGCCAACGGTGCTGCTGCTCGACGAGCCGTTCGGCGCGCTCGACGCCAAGGTCCGCCGGGAGCTGCGTGACTGGCTGCGCCGCCTGCACGACGAGGTGCACGTCAGCACCGTGTTCGTCACCCACGACCAGGAGGAGGCCCTCGAGGTCGCCGACGAGATCGTGGTCATCAACGAGGGCCGGATCGAGCAGATCGGGTCCCCGGACGACCTGTACGACCGGCCGGCGAACGACTTCGTGATGAGCTTCCTCGGCCCGGTCACCCAGCTCGGAGACAGGCTCGTCCGGCCGCATGACCTGCAGCTGCACACCGGGGATCCGGCCGCGGGCGACATCGGCGGGCAGATCGCCCGCGTCAACCGGATCGGCTTCGAGATCCGTGTCGACGTCGCCACCACCGGCCAGCCGAGCCAGGACGTCGTCGTGACGCTGACCCGCAACGAGTTCCGTGCGCTGGGCCTCGAAGTCGGCGCCGCGGTCAACATCCGGCTCGCCCCGGAAAGCCACACCACCCCGGCGCCTCCCACGCAACCCACGCCAGCCGACAGCGCGAAAAGCCTCGCGCCCTCGCACTGACCCGCACGCGGTACGGCGGGCGGGCCTGGCACGAGCCCCCGCCCGCCAGCGACTGCCTGGCCTGCAGTCAACCGAGAAGGCTGACAACCACGGGGGCCGGGACAGCCTTGACCGGTGAGGCGCACCACCAGGGAGCCGGACCGCGTCGATCTGTTCAGGGTCCATGTACGTCGCGGCCCAGTCGCCTGTCCTCCGCGATGACCACCAGCCCGAACGGGCCCCAGCCCCTGTGCTCGCTCGGGGTGTCAGCCGTTGAGGATGGTGATGGTGCGGCCGGCGGGGCTGGTGGTCGTGCTGAGGGCCGTGCGCTCGTCAATGGCCGGAGCGCCGCGGCGCTGATCGAAGATCGCCAGGGTGCCGGCGGGAAGGCGGAGGCGGTCGAGATAGTGATCGAGTTGCCGGAGCCCGGCCTGCAGGGGGTTGGATCTACCGGTGCGCCAGGCCTTGATCTCGATACCCTCGCGCTGCACCTGCGTTGTTCCGTCGCGGGCGGTGTAAGGCCAGCGCAGGTGGAGGTCGACCCGGCCAGAGCCTACGGCGTACTCGCGCTCCACCACGCCGGTGCCGTTGACCGCACGCTGGAGGTAGCCCATGAGGATGAGCTGGGCGGCGGCCTCGTCGTAGTAGCCACGGCTGGTGAGAAACTCGCCGTTCTCGATCCACCATTCGGCGAACTCGGAGAGCACCTTGGGGAGGTCGAAGCCGCCTTCCGGACGAACAAAGGAACGCGGGTCCGCGGTGATGCTCTCCTGGACGCTGGCGGAAAGGGCGCGAACGATGACCTCGCGGTAGATCGGGTTCGCCGCTCTGACCGGGGGGTCGGGGGCGATGAGGCCGAGGTCACGGACGTAGCTGAGGTCGTCGTCGTAGGGGTCGAGGGCAAGCGGGTCGCCAGCGATCAGCGGCCCGATGATCCGTCGGACCCGGGGCTCGGCGAGTCTGGCCGCGAGTGAGTCGAGGTGGGTGGCACGGGCGAGGATCAGTCGTTCCCGGGCCTGGTCGAGGTGTTCGACGGTGATCGGCTCCGAGGCCGGCACGCCAATCTCCTCGACAATCTCCTGAGCCAGCGCGTTGACCAGCCACGGCTGGCCGCCGGTGAGCTCGTAGGCGTGGTCGACCGCACCTGGGGCGAACCGCTGACCGGTGTCGGTGGTGTGCTGGCCGTAGAGGTCGGTCACCTCGCCCGCGGTGAAGTCGCCTAGCCGTAGTGACTTCAGCTTGATGTTGAACGGGCTGGAGGTTCCCAGCCGCGACACATCGCCACCTGCTGCGGCTTTATAGTCGCGGACGTCGCGTAGGCCGCACAGCACGACGGACCACGGAAACGGCGCTGGCCGCTTGTTGTAGCCGTCCCGGAGCTGGGCGAGCACGCTGACGAGCGACTCGCCCCGCAGCGCGTCGATCTCGTCGACAAACAGCACAAGCGGCCGCGGGCAGACCTCCGCCCACGCACCCAGCGCAGTTCCGAGAAGTGCCGCGGCCGGCGCCTCGGGCCAGGGCGGCGGACGAAGCTCCGATGGCAGCTGCCATCGTGCGGCCTCTTTGATCCATTGGAGGATGCCCAGCGTGGCAGCGCCGAAGTCGTCACCCGCCGCGCGGGCCGCCTCACAGGAGAAGTGCAGCGCGGCGTATCGGCCCTGGGTCGTCAGCTCCTGCGCGAGCGCGCGTAGCGCGGTTGTCTTGCCGGTCTGACGTGGCGCATGCACGACAAAGTACGCCTTGAGGTCCACAAGCCCGGGAGCCTCTGGCAGCCGGGAGAGCGCAGGGATCATGTAGTGCTCTGCAGGCAGGCAGGGTCCGGCGGTGTTGAACCGACGCCCCATCGATCCTGCCCCTCCGAGCCACCGGCGAGCGATACGCCCTCCACGTACCACCCTACGTGTGATCGCAGCTACCGGAGCCGAGGCCGATCAGCCCGGTCACACACGAGCAATTCATCAAAATGTCGACCGAAAAAGTGGGAAATTACTGTCGGGCGGGCACGGATCATGGGAGAGTCCGGGCATGCGCTCGTGTCTCCTCGTGGGTCGGCCACACGTCGACTTCGGACGGGTGACGAGCGCGGCCTGTCACGGCCTCTGACGCACCTCGCCGCTCCCCCGTCAGCTCCGGCCCTCGATGCCGGCTGCCCGAAGACGCATTCGTTCCTGCCTTCACGGAGACGACCGTGCCTTTGTCGCGCGCCCGAACCCGCCCGCTTTCGCGGGCCCTCCTCCTCACCACCACGCTGGCCGCCGCCACGCTCGCCAGCACCACCCTGACCGGCGCCGCCGCCGCGCCGAGCACGAGCGCCGGGCCCGGCGCGGATGTCGTGCTCGACTGGTACGACGTCACCGCGCAGACGGTCGCGGCCGCAGCCCTGCCGGCCCAGGTCACCAACAGCCGGATCTGGGCGGTCAGCTGGCTGGCCGCCGACCGCGCCATCACCAGCCGCCCCGGCGGACACGGAGGCTCCGGCGGGCACGGCGGCCCCGGCCGGAATGACGCGGACTTCGCGACGGCGGCGTTCGCGACCGCCATCCACGACGGGCTCGCCGCGCAGGTTCCCGCCCGCACCGCCGAGCTGGATGCGGCGCTGGCCGCCACGCTGGCGGACGTCCCCGACGGGAACGACGAGACCGCCGGGGTCGAGGCGGGCCACCGCGCCGCCCGGGCCCTGCTCGCCGAGCGGACCGGTGACGGGCTGGACGTCGCCTCGGTGAACGCTCCCTACACCCCGCCGGCGGAGGCGCCGGGCGTCTGGCGGCCGACGCCGCCGGCCTACGCTCCCGCCGTCGGATCCGGGCAGGGCAGGGGGCGGACGTTCCTGCTCGGCCCGGCGAACCGGTTCCGCCCCGGGCCACCGGACCCACTCGGCTCGCCGGCCTACCAGCGTGACCTCGCCGAGGTCCGGGCCGTCGGGTCCGTCGACAGCACGGTCCGCACCGCCGAGCAGACCGACGTCGCGATGTTCTGGGCGCAGTCGTCCCTCACCGGCTACACCACGATCCTGCGCGGGCTCGTCGAGCAGGAGCGCGCGCGGCCGCTCGCCTGGCAGACGCATCTGGTCGCCACCTTCCATCAGGTGACCATCGACGCTCAGATCGCCGGTTACGAGGCGAAGTACGTCTACACCCGCTGGCGTCCCGTCACGGCCATCCGCTTCGCCGACACCGACGGCGACCCGACGACCGACGCGGATCCGAACTGGACGCCGCTCATCGCGACCCCGGCACATCCCGAGTACCCGAGTGGCCACGCCACCTATGCCGGTGCCGCGCAGCGGGTGCTGGAGGCGTTCACCGGCTCGGGCCCGGCGCGGCCGATCGCCGTCACCAGCGCCACCGCACCCGGAGTCACCCGGACCTACAGCTCGTGGCGGCAGGCGACCCAGGACAACATCGACGCCCGGGTCTGGGAAGGCGTCCACTTCCGCCACACCGACGAGACCGGCGCCCAGCTCGGCCGGACCGTCGCCGCCTACGACCTGCGCCGGATCAACCTCCGCTAGTCGGCGCGGGCGCGAAACCGCCCGTTGGAGCGGGCGCGAAACCGCCCGTTGGAGCGGGCGCGAAACCGCCCGTTGGAGCGGCCGACGGGCCCGAGCATCCCAGGAAGGGACGCGAACAATGAACGAGGGAAATCCGCAGAGCACCGAACGCGGGCCGGGATCGACCAGCCGTCGAGGTTTTCTCGCCGGGTCGTTGGCGGCGGCGACCGCGGCGGCGACGACCGGCCTGTCGACGATCCCGGGGCTGGTCTCGGCGGCGTCGGCGGCCACCCGGCCGAACATCCTGGTCATCGTCACGGATGACCAGCCCAAGGCGACGCAGTGGGCGACGCAGAAGACCTACGACTGGATCGCCGAGCAGGGTGTCCGGTTCACCAACGCCCACTGCACGACCCCGCTGTGCGCGCCCTCACGCTCGTCGATCTTCTCTGGTCGCTACGCCCACAACCACGGGGTGCGGGTCAACGCGAACCCCGGGAACCTGGGCCAGAACACCACCGTCCAGCGTTATCTGACGCAGGCCGGCTACCGCACCGGGCTGTTCGGCAAGTACCTCAACGGCTGGGACATCAACGCCAGCCCGCCGCATTTCGAGGAATGGGCGCTGCTGAAGCCGAGCTATGTCGACGGCACCTACAACGTCAACGGCACGGTCCAGACGATCAACGGCTACACCACCAACGTCCTCAGGAACCGGACACTGAGCTTCCTCGACAGGTCCGCGACCGACACGCGGCCGTGGTTCGCCTACGTCGCTCCGTACGCCCCGCACGGACCCAACACGCCGGCCGCCCAGTACGCCGACACGGTCGTACCGGAGTGGAACGGCCGGCCGGCGGTGCACGAGACCGACAAGAGCGACAAGCCTCCCTACGTACAGAACTCGACCAGCACCCTCGCGGACGGCCAGGCGGTGCGGGAGCGGCAGCTGCGCACGCTGCTGTCCGTGGACGACGCGGTGCAGGCCTTCCGGGACAAGCTGGTGGCCCTCGGGCAGCTGGAGAACACGCTGGTCTTCTACGTCCCCGACAACGGGTACCTGTGGGGCGACCACGGCCGGGTCGCCAAGTCGGTTCCCTACACGCCGGCCCACGAGCTGCCGTTCTACGTGTCCTGGCCGGGCGGCGGCCTGGGTTCCGGAACGGTCGACAACCGCATCGTCGGGCACATCGACATCGCCCCGACGATCCTCGACGCCGCGGGGATCACGCCGAACACCCCGCAGAACGGCTTCTCGCTGCTCTCCTCCTCCAGCCGCGACCACATCCTGACCGAGTTCTGGAAGAAGGGCACCGCTGCCGGCGGTGTGCCCACCTGGGCCTCCTATGTCAGCACCACCAGGCAGTACGTCGAGTACTACGACCTGCACGCCAATGCCAGCGGCGCGCAGGTCGGAACGGGGCAGGTGCTGTTCCGTGAGTACTACGACCTGGCGAACGACCCGGGCCAGCTGGTGAATCTCCTCTACAACGCGACGCCGGCGCAGGAGCAGGCGCTCGGCATCCCCGCCCTCGCCGCCCAGCTCACCGCCGACCGCGCGGCCTGACGGCCCGACGGCCCGACGGCCCGCACAGGGCTTGCTGATGGCGGTGGTCCGGCCCGACCTCACGGGATGGGCCACCGCTACCGGTCCGACGACGAGCAAACGAAGAGAAACCGATGTCTGCTTCCTGCTGCACCCCCGGCCGCGATCCCGGCACCGCCGGAGGCGTTGCGGCGCCCATCCGAGCAGCCGGCGCCCGCACGACGCGGATGATCAAACTTCCCGGTGGGCGTTTCCTCATGGGTACCGAGGACGAGGAGGGCTACCCCGCGGACGGCGAAGGGCCGATCCGGGAGATCGACCTGAGCCCCTTCGCGATCGAGGCGACGACGGTGACCAACGCCCAGTTCGCCACGTTCGTCAAGGCGACCGGGTACGCCACCGACGCGGAACGTCACGATTTCTCCTTCGTCTTCGAGGGCTTCCTTTCCGAGGAGGTCGCCACGAGCTCACCGGTCGTCCACGAGGTGCCCTGGTGGCATGCGGTGGCCGGGGCGTTCTGGAAACACCCCGAAGGGCCTGGCTCGTCCATCGCATCCCGCCAGAACCATCCCGTCGTGCACGTCTCGTGGAACGACGCGCAGGCCTACTGCGCCTGGGCGGGCACCCGCCTGCCCTCCGAGGCCGAGTGGGAGTACGCCGCACGCGGCGGCCTGGAGCAGCGCCGTTACCCGTGGGGTGATGAACTGACGCCGAAGGGCCGGCACCAGTGCAACATCTGGCAGGGTGTCTTCCCGACGGTGAACACGGGGGCGGACGGTTATCTGGGCACCGCTCCGGCCAGGGCATACCGCCCCAACGGCCACGGCCTCTACAACGTCGTCGGCAATGTCTGGGAATGGTGCGCGGACTGGTTCAGCGCCGACTTTCACGCCACCGGCCCGCGTTCGAATCCGACCGGGCCGCCCAGTGGCCTCGCCAAGGTCATGCGCGGCGGCTCGCACATGTGTCACTCGTCCTACTGCAACCGGTATCGCGTCGCCGCGCGCAGCTCGAACACCCCCGACAGCTCAGCCGGCAACATCGGATTCCGGGTGGCATTCTGAGCCACCCGGCCGCGCGCATCCGCGCATATGGCGGCCGACCGGGGATCCCGCGCCGCCGCACCGCGCCGCGCGAGCAATTCACACCAGCCAGGGCAACCGAGGCACAGAGTCACCTGGCGATCCGCAAGAAGCGAGGATCTTGGTTGCTGTCGCAGCCGAAATCCTCGTTTCTTGCTCAGCAGCAATGGCCGCGCGCCCCGGGCGGCTATCCGACGGGACGCGGGACCCGCTGCGAAGCCGGGAACAGGACGGGACCCACCCAGCGACGGAGGTAGTCGCGCAGCTCCCGCCCCATCCGAGGCGGGTCGGGCGGGACCAGGATCAGTGACTGCATGATCCGAAGCATGTGCTCGACGAGCTGATCGAGCATCTCATCGTCGTAGCCGAGCTCCGCCCAGTTCACGCGCCGGTTGACCAGGATCGTGCGCACGCGGGCGATCTGGGCGGGCGCCATCATCCGCCGACTGAACGTGGTGGGATAGCCGCCGGCGAGCAGCAGCATGAGCAGCGGCTCGTCCGGAAAGCGCTCGATGATGAACGCCATCGCCTCGACGACGAAATCGGCGATGTCGTCGACGTCCGTGGGAAAAGTCGCCTCGAACTGTGCCACGAAGCGTTCCGCCGCGGCGTCCGAGACGGCGGCGAAGAGTTCCTCGGTGCTCGTGAAGTAGCGGTACACGGTCTTGCGGATGACACCGAGGTCGGTGGCGACGTTGGACAGGGTGGTTCCCGCCGCCCCGCGTAGCGCCACGCTCTGGATCGCGGCGTCGATGATGCGTTCGCGCGCCTGGGCGTCGTCGGCCGGCGGTACTCCGGCCCACCCTCTGCGACCCATGCCTGCCACTCCCTGCTGCCTGACCACGGCGCTGTGCCCTGACCGTCCGGACTGTCCTACCCGCCCTGGGCGGCCCCGCGGGTCAAGAAGTGTTCCTGCACTCTGTACCCCGGCCGCGCCCGCCCGTTGCCACGCGCCCCTCCTGCCCCCCGGGACGCGGAGCGCCACCGAGCCGTCCGGGCGGCACCGAGCCGTCCGGGCGGCACCGGTCATCCCACCATCCTCCAGACGACCGGATCCGAAAACCACTACGCACAGCGATCGATCGATCTCCGGATTGGACGTTGCCCCAGAAGAAACATCGATCCATCATATGTGTCATTGTCCCCTCTGGAAGCTGGTGATGAGTGACTGCCCTGCCGGCACAGCACGTCAGGGGCGATCTCGACCGCGACGGAGGCAGCGACGGCGATGCGCGCAACGGAGGCCGGGGCGGCGACCGGTGCAGCGACGGCGACCGGTGCAGCGACGGCGACGCGCGGGCAGCGCGTGGCACGCCGCGAGGCTCGCCGTGGCGCGGGCCTCGCCCCGCCACAGCCACCCATCCCGAGCGCTCTCGTTCCCACGCTTCCACGACTGTGCCTCCCGATTTCTCCCGTTCCACATTCCCGTTATCCGCCGGCCCGAGGTGGTGATTCAACGCGATGCACAGATGTTCCTGGACCGGCCGTCAGCGGGTCTCACAGGGCGGCAGGGCGGCACGGGGCGGATCTGTCGGGTGCCGTTTCCATCGTCGACTCGCGCCGGCGGCGCCGCTGACGCTCCCGCGCCGTGAGAAGGAAAAGACCCTGAGGGTTCCGAGGAGACCGATGATGCAGGAAGTCCGTGGTGTGATCGCCCGCGGAAAAGGCGGGCCGGTAGAACTGACCACCATTCTGGTGCCCGATCCCGGCCCGGGCGAGGCGGTCGTCAGGATACAGGCCTGCGGGGTCTGTCACACCGATCTGCACTACCGCGACGGTGGCATCAACGACGACTTTCCCTTTCTCCTGGGGCACGAGGCCGCCGGAGTGGTCGAGTCGGTCGGCGCCGGCGTGACGGACGTGGCCCCCGGTGATTTCGTGGTGCTCAACTGGCGGGCGGTCTGCGGCACCTGCCGAGCCTGCCTGCGAGGCCGGCCCTGGTACTGCTTCGCCACCCACAACGCCTCCGTTCCCATGACGCTGCCCGACGGGACGGCGCTGTCACCCGCCCTGGGCATCGGCGCCTTCGCCGAGAAGACCCTGGTACACGCCGGCCAGTGCACGAAGGTCTCCCCCGCCGCACGCCCGGCCGTGGCCGGGCTCCTCGGCTGTGGGGTGATGGCCGGTATCGGGGCGGCGGTCAACACCGGCGGGGTCACCCGGGGTGACAGCGTCGCGGTGATCGGCTGTGGCGGCGTCGGAGACGGTGCGGTTGCCGGCGCCCACCTCGCCGGCGCGGCGAAGATCATCGCGGTGGACACCGATCCCCGCAAGCTCGAGTGGGCGAAGGGCTTCGGCGCGACCCACACCGTCAACGCGAAGGAAGTCGACCCGGTCGCCGCCATCCGGGAGATCACCGACGGCTTCGGTGCCGATGTCGTGATCGACGCCGTCGGCCGCCCGGAAACCTACCGGCAGGCCTTCTACGCCCGCGACCTGGCGGGCACCGTCGTCCTGGTCGGCGTGCCCACGCCGGAGATGACGCTCGAACTGCCGCTGCTCGACGTGTTCGGTCGCGGCGGTGCGCTGAAGTCGTCCTGGTACGGCGACTGCCTGCCGTCCCGGGATTTTCCGATGCTCATCGATCTCTACCTTCAGGGCCGGCTCGACCTGGACGCCTTCGTCACCGAGGAGATCTCGCTGGACGGCGTCGAATCGGCGTTCTCCAGGATGCACACCGGAGACGTCCTGCGTTCGGTGGTCATCCCATGACCGCTATCCCGTGACGATTACGGCTCGCGCCGGGAAAACCGGCGCCGCGGGCACCTTCGCTCTCGACGGGCAGGGCCCTGACACACGATGTCCGGTTTCACAGAAGAGAGGAAACCAGGTGCGAAGGTTATTCAGGAAATCGGTTCTGATCCTGACTGTGGCAGGCGTTGTCGGAATCGCCGGATGCGGCGGCGGGGACAGCGCCAACGACACCGCCGCGGTGGATCCGGCCCTGCTCAAGCTCGGTGCGGACCACGGCTGGAACCAGACCGACGTCACCGTCGACGCGGCCTCGCTGGACTGCCAGGGCAAGGCCTCGAACCCCACTCGCGGTGTCACCGACACGTCCATCAAGATCGGTGGACTGGCGACGGTGACAAGCCCCAGCGGCATCGCGTTCGGTGACGCCGACGCGGGCGCGAAGGCGCGGTTCGCCCGCGCCAACGCCGAGGGCGGGATCGCCGGCCGCACGATCGACTACGTCGGCGTGCGCGACGACGGCTCGGATCCGGCGCGCAACTCCGCCCAGGCCACCGCCCTCGTGTCGCGGGATGAGGTCTTCGCCGCGGCCCCGGTGCTCACCACGACCTCCAGCTACATCGACACGTTCTGCAAGGACGTCACGCCCTTCTTCGGCTGGGGAACCGAAAGCGGCTTCTGCGGAAACGCCATCGGCTTCAGCATCGTCGGGTGCCAGACGCCCACCGCCGAGCAGCGGGTCTCGGTGAACACCGGGCCGCCCGCGATGGTGAACGCCCTCATCCCGGCGGGATCCCCGAAGAGCATCGCGATGATCGGCATCGACAACGACGCCGCCCGCCAGGGCAACATCACCGTGTCCCAGGGATTCCAGGCCGCCGGATTCAACGTCGTCTACGAGAAGACACCGATCCCCGTCTCCGGCCTTTCCGACCCGACTCCGATCGTCCAGGCGGTCATGACCGCCGACCAGGGCGCGCCGCCGGCGGCGGTGTTCATGGTCACGCCGGTCGGTGACGCCGTGAAGCTGCTCGGTGCCCTCCGCGCGGCAGGGTACGACGGAATCCTGCTCACCCCCTTCTACGACCCGCGCCTGGCCGGGGCGAAGGAGCTCGCGGACACCTACGCGGTCATGCAGTGGCAGCCCGGACTGTCCACGGACGTCCCCGGCATCAAGCAGATGATGGCGGACTTCAAGGCCTACGCCCCGGACCTGCCGGACAGCCTGCCCGCGATGGCCGGCTACTGGGCGGCCGACATGCTCGTCACGGCCCTGCAGAAGGTCGGGCGTGACCTGACCGTCGACGCGCTGCTGAAGACCCTCAACGGCGACTACACCAACTACGTCGCCGGGGCGGTGCCGGAGACCCGCTGGCCGCTGAACCATGTCGCCGCGTCACCCTGCGGCACGCTCGCCCACCTCAAGGACGGCAAGTGGAGCGCGCCGGCTCTCTCCTGCGGCGCCATCGCGAAGATCTCGTAGTACCCGGGGCGGCCACGGACAGTCCGTGGTCGCCCCCATCCAGGGCCTCAGGCGGTCTCCATCAGCCCGGCCACGGCCGGGACACACGTCAGCTTTGTCATGAAACGTCAGCCGTGCCAGGAAAATGCTCCAGGCACGCGACCGTGCCCAGTTCGTCGTCATCGTTTACCAGTCCGGCTTCCTCCCGCAGCGCGCCGATCCGCTTTCTGACAGGTCCCATCAATATGGGCTCGCGTTCGCCGGCGTGGCGGTGACCGACATCCGACTCTTTCCCCCATGGCCGATCATCGGTTGTTAACCTCCGCCGACCGTGCTTTTCGAGGGGGTTTTAGGTGACACGTAAACGCATGGCGGCGATGGCCAGGCCCGCGGTGGTGGTCGCGGCGGTCGTCAGCCTGACCGTCGGCCTGGGCGGATGCAATGGCAGTGACCAGGATGAAACCGTGTCCGCGCCGGTCAGCACCGGTGTCGCCGGGTCTCCGGCACCCGCCATCTCCGCATCCCCGGCTCAGCCTGCCACGGCGTCCCCGACACCCGTCGTCACCGCATCGCCGTCGCACCGCACGCCGTCCCCGTCGCCGGTCGACGCGATCACCGCCGCCGTGAAGAGTGAGCCGACGGTTGCCAGGGATGTGGTCGTTCAGAACATCAAGATCTCCTCGATCGACTCCACCTGGGCCTACGCGAGTGCCTACTCCCCTTCCGCCGGTGGTGCCCGAGCAGTGCTGCACCGAACCGGCGATGCCTGGCGGCTCGTCAGCTACGGCTCCGCCGAGGTTGGCTGCGACGAAGGCGTGCCCGCCGCCGTCCTGACCGAGTTCGGCCTGGAGTGCCCCTCCTGACCTGGTCACAGCGCTGGTCGTGAACGCCCGCTCCACGGGACGCATCAGGCCACCGGCGGGCGGGTCACGAACCCGCCCGCCGGCACCGCGTCGACTATCGGGTCGGGGCGTAGAAGGTCTGCGGCGCGCCGCAGTAGCTGGTGGACGGAGCCACCGCGCCGGGGACAACGGTCCGGCAGACCCGGATGGTCACATGGTCGATGGTGCCCACGACGAGACCGGGCTGGAGCGTGAACGCGAACGCACGCTCCCCGTTGTCCACCTGCCGTGCCGCCCGGTCCACCGCCACGGTGCCGCTGTAGGCGGTGAAGAACGCGGTGGTACGCAGCCCGTCGTCGCGGATGGGCAGGCACACGTTGTTGCGCATGTCGTAAACCGATCCCGCGACGTCCACGACCGGCACGCCGGGCGTACCGAGGGTGCGCCAGGTGAGTTCGCCCTTTGTATAGCCGAACAGGCAGTCGTCCGCGACGACGGAGAACGACGTCGGACCGGCTGCCAATGCCGCTCCGGGAGCGAGCACCATGCCGACAAAAGCGGCCACGAACAGGGCAACCAGCCGAAATGACGTGAAGACGCGCCTCATTGCTGTCCTTTCATTTCTTGCCCGAGCTGCTGTCCACGCCACAGTACTTCCCGACGCATTTTGTCGCCGATTCCCCGACACCGACTTCGATCTATATTCACCTGTTCGCCATCCGGTCCACCCGTTGCCTGATTTCCGGGGACGGCGGCGGGGAGCCCGGTGGTGCCCAGGTCAGGTCGCGGGGCTGAGCAGCACGCCGAGGGCCGGCCTACCGGTTCGGTCGGCTGCGTTCGCCCTGGACGATCGCAGCCCGCACGGCCGGAACGATCTCATTGGCCCAGCGGCCGATGCCGGTGGCGTCCTGGGCTCCGCCGTCCGGGGAGAAGGTGATGAAACCGGCGGCGTCGTGCTCCTGCACGGCCGCGGTCAGTTCCTCGACCCACTGGCCCACCGAGCCGCCGATCCACCGGCCGTCACCGTCACGGGTGGCGGGCAGCGGCTGGTCGGTGATGCGTCCTGGGAGGTTGTAGACGGTGCGGATGTCACGCGGGTCGCGGCCCCACGGCGGCGGCGGCCTCGTCGATGACCGGACGTGACTGGCGGTATCGTTCGCTACGCCAGTCGGCCGCGTGGCCGGGGATCCAGCCGTCGGCGACCCGGCCGGTGGCGGCCAGGGATTTCGGGCCGACCGATCCCGTCCACACCGGCGGCGCCGCCACCGGGGCCGGCTCGATGTCGTTCACCTGGTAGTAGCGGCCCCGGTGCGTGACCGGTGGCCCGCCACCGGAAAGCTTCCTGACCAGGACGATCGCCTCCTCGAAGGCGTCGACCGCCTGGCTGGCGGCCAGCCGCGGCACGCCGAGGTCGGCGATCCGATCCCACCGGCCACCCGCACCGAGGCCCAACACGACCCGGCCACCGGAGAGCGTCGACAGGGAGGTCACCGCTCGCGCAAGCAGCGGGGCGGGCCGGCTCGGCAGGTTGCTGACGTTGGCGAACCCGGCGATGCGCTGTGTGTTCCCGAGGATGAAGCCGATGGCGGCGTAGGCGTCCAGGCGGGCGCCGAGATACGGATGGTCCGACAGGGAGAAGAGGTCGAGGCCGTCGCGATCGGCCTGTTGGGCGGCCTGTAGCAGTGCTGGCGCATCGTCGACGCCACTGTGCGCGCCGAAGCCGAACACAACCTCTGGTATGGACATTTCTTGCCCTTCGGATTGATATCGCCGCTCCTGGCGCAGGCACGGCGAAAATGCCGGCAACCTGAATTCATACAGCGAACTACCTTACGATTGCGGCTCACGGCAAGCGGTGCCCAGTCCGTGGCGCGCGGTGCCAGGCCGACGGTGGCGGAGCAGCGATCGCCGCTGTGGCGTACCAGCCACCGGCCATGTTCGAACAAGGTGGGCTGAGGTTCGAGCCCTCAGGGCTCGGTCGCCCCACTCACCGGCGGGCGGAGGACTCGATTCTCTCGATCATGGTGCGCGCTCTTTCAGCACCTGACCCAGCAGGCCAAGAAGGTAACGGTCGCAGCAGAAATCACCGACCGGTGGCGGTGGTGGGGCCGACCACGCGGGTGGCTGGGCGGAAGCGCCATGCGGTGGCGAAGCGGCCGAGCTCGGCGGAAATGCGGGCTGCTGACCTCTCGTCGGCGGGTTCGGTGACTGTGAGGACGGGCCCACCGCCTTCGGTGTGGACGGTGAGGGTCGCCGCCGCCTCGGCGAGGCCGGCATCCTCCAGGGCGGCACCGGCGGCGCGGCGAGCCGCGTCCTCGCGCAGCGGCACCTTGAACATCTTGCCGACGAGCGTCATCGGGATGCTGTCGACGAGGTGGACGGCCTTCGGCACGGCGGCCCGCTCGGGGATTCTCGCCGCTGCCCAGTCCAGCAGGTCCTGTGCGGCCACGGTCGCGCCCGCCCGCACGGCGACATAGGCGACGGGCACCTCGCCGGAGTGCGCGTCGGGCCGGCCGACCGCCGCCGCGGCGGTGACGTCCGGGTGGCGCAGCAGGACGTCCTCGATCGACGTCGGGTCGATGTTGTGCCCACCTCGGATGATCAGGTCCTTGGCCCGGCCGACGAGGCGGACGAAGCCGTCGGGGCCGACACTGCCCAGGTCGCCGGTGTCGAGCCAGTCGTCGGCGATCCTGCCGGCCGGTTCCGGCTCCGGCTCCGGCTCGGGATCGGGATCGGGATCGGAACTGGGTTCGGAACCGGGTTCGTCGGAGCCCGGGCGGAGATAGCCCGGGAACACGTTGGGCCCGGCGATGACGAGGGCGCCGGTCTCACCTGCCGGCAGGTCGGTCCAGGTGCCGTCCGCCTCGATGCGCACCGCCCTGATGCGCTGGTAGGGCAGGCGCTGGCCGACCGTGCCGGGACGGAGATGGCCGGGCAGGTTCCGGGCGGAGGCGCAGGTGGCCTCGGTGAGCCCGTAGCCCTCGCACAGCTGCAGGCCCCCGGTGCGGTCGGCGAACCCGCGGCGGATCTCCTCGGGCAGGGGTGCCGCGCCCACGACGGGCAGGACCAGGGTGGAGATGTCGGCGTCGACCGGGCAGGCGGCGAGGACCGAGTAGACCGTCGGCACCGCGGACATCGCCGCGACCCGGTACCGCTCGACGATCTTCCAGAACACCCCGTAGAGGGACGGGTCGCGGTAGCCGAGCGGGCCGGCCCAGACGACGTGCTGGCCGCGGTACAGCGGCGCCAGGCAGGTGAGGACGACGGCATTGACGTGGAACAGCGGTAGCCCGGCGAGCGCCGCGACGTCGTCGGCGAGCCGGACGCCCACCGCGATCTGCCAGGCGTTGACGACCTCGTTGGCGTGGGTGTGCGCGGCGAGCTTGGGCGACCCGGTCGTCCCACCGGTGTGGAAGTAGCTGGCGATGTCGCCCGGCCGCGGCCGGTCCGGCGCGGTGAGCGCGTCCGCCGGCTCGGCGGCCATGAGCTCGTCGAGGTAGGCCACCCGGGCCGCCGCGCCGGTTCCCACGACGGGTCCGTCGAGCGCCGCGACGGGTCCGTCGAGGGCTGGAACCTCTCCGTCGAGGGCCGGGACCTCTCTGTCGAGCGCCGGGACGGGTCCGTCGAGCGCCGGTGGGATTCCGGTGGCGCCGTCCGGGCGCACCGCCAGCACCACTCGCAGCCCGGCGCCGGCCGCGAGCCGCACCGCGGTCGCCCACACCTGCGGGTCGAGTTCCGGCCCCGCGGTGACCAGCACCCGAGCCCCGGACAGGCGGAGAAGACCCACGATCTGGGCGTGGGCCAGGCCGGGGTTGAGCGGCGCGGCGATTCCGACGGTCTGGGCGGCGAGCAGGGCGGCCAGGACGAGGCCGTTGTTGGGCGCGAGGATCGCCACGGCATCTCGGCGACCCACCCCCAGCCGGGTCAGGACGTTGGCGACCTGGTTGACGCGGTCGCGCAGATCAGCGAACGTCCAGACGACGGGCCGATCCCATTTTTCTCCCGACGGCAGCAGCGAGACGGCCGGGCGGCTCGGCCAGGTCTGTGCGGCGTGCCGCAGCAGGGCATGGGTACTGGCCGGCAGGCCCCGCTCCGCCAGCGGTACCTCTTCGATCACCGCGAGATCCGCGGGGCCGCGGAATTCCGGCCACCACGGGTCGACGCTTTCGTTTCCAGCCACGACCATGTACTCCTCGAGCTTCGGGGAAGCGCGACGAGTCGGCAGAAATAGGCGGAGCTCTGTTCTCCGTCCGGCTGTCGACGAGTCCGCTGCCCAGCACTTTTGGACTGGCCGTAATCCTATGGATGCGCGGGGCCGAAAACGACCGTGCGCCGCCCCAGACCTACGGACGGCGATTTGTCATCCATAACAAAGGTACCCTCGTTCGCACGGCGCCCATCCGGCTCGCGCTATCCGCTGGCCGTGGAGAGCATCCAGCAGGCGAATACAAACGGAAGTTCACCGATATTGACTCGGCGGTCCGCGCCGGCCCGCGCCGCGCCGCGCCACGCGGCGCGGCGCCAGGGGTGCGAACCAGACGAACAAAGAGCACAGAAGGCGGCTTGACGATCCGCAAGAAGTGAGGATTCTGGTCGTTTTCGCAGCCGAAATCCACACTTCTTGCCGAGGAGCAGCGGCGTCGGTAGAGGCCCGATGCCCGGGATTCCGCGACGGGCCTGCCGACGACCATGATCCTCCCTCGCGCGCGGCAGCGGCCGGGGAGCCGGCGCGGTCGCGGGTTCCGATCGGTTCCGGCCGTGGTCACGGACGTCCAGGGCGGCCGGGCCGTCCAGACCCATGGTCGGACGCGCCCCCGGCCCGCCTCGGCAAAGTGACAGAGGTGTCTGAAACCCGAATCGTTTCCCTTCGCCGTATGAATGATGGGCACGCGTGATCGGTCATCACGGGCGAATCGCCGCCGTGGGCGGCCCGCGCACCCGACCACCGCCGGCCCGGCACCGCGTCACCGCGGCCAGCGAGACCCGAACACCCCCCGCGACCAGCGGTTTCAGGGCTTGCCGCGGCGCCCACAGCGCCTTGGACGGACGAGATCCCACCCCCACCGGCACCCGGCGAGGTGCGCCGTCACGACGACTAAAGACCTCTTCGTGTCTCCTCCTAAAACCACCCCACGGAGGCTTGAAAACCGGCGAAGAAATGGATTTCAAGAGATCCGAGGAAAGAGAAACGCGGAGCCCTTTAGGACGCGAACGGAACAGAAGCTCCCCCGCCGAAAGCTGACCAGAGCTGTCAGAAACCCAGAAGACCATCATTCTTGCTTGGCAGCGGCAGCGGCAGCGGCAGCAGCGGCAGCGGCGGCAGCGGCTCGCAGGAGGGCACTCAGTTGAGACCACCAGCGTCCGCCGCGTGGGCGGTGAAGGCCGCGTGGATCATCGGCAGGTCACCGCTGCTGGTGGGATCGAGACCGGTCAGTGCGGACGCCTTCCGCACCCGGTAGTCGACGGTGTTCGGATGGACGTGCAGACGTCCCGCGGCCCGGCGGCGGTCAAGCCCGCAGGCGAGGAAGACCCGCAGGGTTTCCAGCAGGTCCGGCCGGTTCGCCAGCGGCTGCAGCCGTGACGCCAGATAGTCACGCGCGGGCCCCGGCCTGGTGAGCTGGTAGTCGAAGGCGACGTCGCCCAGCTGGTAGATCCCGGCGGGACGGCCGGACACCCGGGCGATCTGGCAGATCTCGGTGGCCAGCCGGGCGGCGGGCGCGACGGCGTCCGGCCGGGCCGGCACGACACCGCCGGTGATCTCCGCCCGGGCGGCGCGGCCGAGCTGGCCGACGAGCGACGACAGCGCGCCCCAGCTGCGCTCGGCCAGGTTCTCCGTGGGCCGCGCGCCGACCGCGTCGTCGAGGGGCACCAGGACGAGCCCGCCGTCGGGCGACAGCCCGTGGAGCACGACGGCCGGTGCGCCGCCTTCCAGTTCCGTCCGGATCCGGCGCAGCTTGCGGCGCGCGGCGACGAGCGCGTCGACCGCGGGGTTGAGCTCGTCGGGGTGCGGGGCGATCTCCAGGCTGATCACCGCGTAGCTCGCCGGCAGCCTGACCGCCGCCCGCCGGGCGGCTATCTCGGCCGGCGAGGCGGTGAGCAGCGCGGAAAGCATCGCCCGGCGCGCGTCCTGTTCCTCATGAATGGCGGCCAGTCGGGCTTCGAGGTAGCCGGCGGAGACCTCGGAGATGATGGTCCGGAGGTATCGCAGGAGCAGGCGCTGGACGGTCAGGATCGCGGGGAGATCGCCGGGCTCGACCGTGGCGATGACCCGGTCCACGCACACCTCGGCACCAAGGTGGTAGGCGTCGATCAGTGCTTCCAGCGGAACGCCCTCGTCGGCACGCTGGCCGGCGGATTCCCGTAACTCCCTCAGCTGTCCGTGGGCGGGTGGTTCGCCGGTGCGGAGCATGTGCGTGAACAGCCGGATGCAGGTCCGGGTCGTCTGGGTGATGTCACCGCGCAGCTCCTCCTCCGGCAGCGACGCGTAGGCGGAAAGCTGCGCGGACAGCTCCGTGACGACGGACGCGGCCAGCTCGCGGATCCGCACCGACAGATGCCGGTCCACCGGCACTCCGCCGAAGTAGATCCTGGCGCTTTTGGTATCGGTCACAGAGTTCCTCCGCGTTATCTGGACAAGCTCCCAGGGGCACTGCGGTCCCGTCGCCTCCATGCTTGCTCAATTGATATCCGGTCTGGCGGGATCACACCGGACCCGGATCCGGCGTGGGAGATCGATGTTGGGCATCATTCGGCGCGATCGTTTACCCCGGCCGCCTGCGCTGGCGGCGCTGGCCGCACTGGCCTTGGCGGGGGCGTGCGCGGCCTCCGACACCGGCGGGTCCGGCCTCGGCCGGTCGGCGTGCACGTCGCCGGGCGTCAGTGCGACCGAGATCAGGCTCGGGCTGTTGCTGTCCGACACCGGCCCGGCCGCGGAGATCTGGCAGGGGATGCGCAGCGGCATCGAGGCCCGCCTCGGCGAGGTGAACGAAGGGGGCGGCGTTCACGGCCGGAAGATCGTCTACAGCTGGCGGGACGACGAGTCGAACGGCGCCCTGAACATCTCCGGCGCCCGCGACCTCGTCGGGGGCGCCGGTGTCCTCGCCCTGCTGGAAGGCTCCAGCGTGGTCGGTGAGTCGGCCCAGTACCTCGACGACCAGGGCGTGCCGGTGGCCGGCGTGGCCCAGGAGGCCGCCTGGTCGCAGCATCCCAACATGATCAGCTACGCGAACATCGCTCCCCCGGACACCCGGACGCGCGACACCCTGGCCCGGTATGCCCGCGCCGTCGGCGGCGATTCGGCCGTCGTGGTCATCGCGGGCCTGTTCGAGGCGTCGGTCCAGGGCGGCGCACGGATCACCGAATCGCTGGCGGCCGGAGGCGTGCCGGTCGTCGCGACGCTGGACTACACCCAGGGCGCCAGCTCCCCGGCCCGGCTCGCGCAGCAGATCGCCGCCACCGGAGCGGACGTCCTCGTCAGTGCGCTGCCCGGCGGAGCCTTCGCCGAGATCTACGCCGCGGCCCGGCAGGCCGGCATCCCTCTGCGGGCCGCCGTCTCCGCCGCGGGGCTCGACCAGGGACTGGTGGACGCCTACGGCACGCAGATCAGCGGGGCCGCCTACTACACGTCCGTGGTGCCGCTGGAGGTGTCGTCTCCCGTCCACCAGCCGTACCTCGACGCGATGGCGCGGTACGCGCCCGGCCAGTCGCCCGACACGAAGAACGCCCTCGACGCCTACATCACCACGGATCTCCTGGTGCAGGGCCTCGAAGCGGCTGGCGCATGCCCCACCAGGGAGGGCCTGCTGACGGCGTTACGGTCGTTCGACGCCTACGACGGCGGCGGCCTGCTCTCCGCGCCGGTGGACCTGACCGCCGGTTTCGGCCGGCCACCGGCCTGCTACACGTTCGTCGTCGTCAACCAGGCGGGAAGGGGCTTCGAGGTCGCCCCCCAGAGCCCGATCTGCCCCGGCGCACCGTGACGCCCCCACCGTGACGCCACCGCCGCGCGGTGACCGCGGCCGGGCTCAACCCGAGCCTGGTTCGTCCGGTGCCTCGCCGGACTGGACGAGCACGTCGACGTTGTACTCGGCCGACAGCGGCGCGATGAGGTCGGCGTCGTGCCCCGGCGGCCAGAGTGCGAGGTAGAGCCCTTCGGCCCCACCCGGCGTGAACAGCATGAGCACGTCGGCCGGCCCGTCCAGGGCCAGGCACCGGTGCGGCCGGTCGCGGGGGACGAAGACGAGGTCTCCGGTGGCGGCGGTGAAGTGGCGTGAGGCGGCCTCCACCCGCATCCGTCCGTCCAGGACGACGAACGACCGGTCCTCGCCGTGGTGGATCAGGTACGGCGCTTCGTCGGCGGGCAGCAGCCGTACCCGGAGCAGGCCGTAGGAGCCGCCGGTCGTCGCCGCGGTGGCGAGCGGGACGGGCGCCGGCCTGCCCGCCGGGGCCGTCCGCGGGCCACCCCCGGCGGTGCCGGAGGTGGTGTGGAACGGGCGCACTCGTTCAGCTCCCGCCTCGTCGCGGCTGCCTGCTGTCGCTCCACGGCAGGGTGGTCGCCGCCAGCGCCAGGCCGGCGACGACGGTGGCCGGGATGATCCAGTAGCCTTCCTTCACGGGCAGGCCCTGCCCGAACAGGAGCGTCACACCGGCGAGGACGAGACCCGCGGCCACCGGCCTGGACAGCCCGCCGGCCCGCCAGCCGACGATGCCGAGCAGCGGAACTCCGATGATGAACGCGAACGCGACCGGCAGGGCGACCAGCGTCATGTCGGACTCGATCTCGTGCAGGGTGTGGTGGTCGATGTTCGGTGCGACGAACATTTCGATGTAGGCGTTCGCGGGCATCGTCACGAACCCGATCCAGACCAGCGCGTAGGCGGCCCGGGCCAGTCGGCCAGGCCCGAGGCGGCCCGCCAGCAGCGGCAGCCCGGCGGCGATCAGCACACCGCCGATTCCGAAGAGCAGGTGGGCGGCGGACCAGGTGGCCGCCTGTTCGGCCGCCTCGTTGTGCTCGAGCGGGTGCAGCAGGTTTCCCAGCGCGAACAGGACACCGCCGGCACCGAGCAGGACCCGGCGCAGCGTCGTGTCATCCGACGTCGCCGGCGCGGGGGCCTGCGGTTGCCGCGCCGAGCGCGGTACCCGCGGCGCGCCGCCGAGCGGCTGTGACTCCACAGTGGACATTGCTCCTCCTTCATGACCGGGACCTGGGATCGGGGCGGCCGCGTGCCGCGCCCATCGCCACGGACGACTGTTGCCGACTACGCTGGCCGTTCGGCGGTGAAAGCCTTGCGTGCGCCTTGCGTCCGGCTGGGCTCGGCGGCCGGCGACGATTCGGGGGTCGATCGCAGCGGTGAGCAGCTCCTCTCCGGTGCGGTTCGGCGTACTCGGGCCGACCACGGCCACAGCCACCACAGCCACCACCGCCACGGCCACCGCTGGCGACGGCGACGGCGACGGCTCCCCGCTGGAGCTCGGCCCGCGGCGGCGCCGGGAGCTGATCACCCTCCTGTTGCTGCGGCCCGGCGTCACCGTCACCGCGGACGCACTGGCCGACGAGCTGTGGCAGGGCGAACCGCCACCCGCCGCGCGGTCCACACTGCAGGGGCATCTGTCCGTGCTGCGCCGGATCCTGGAGCCGGGGGCCAGCCCGCCGTACCGGCTGCTCGTCACCCGAGGCTCCGGCTACGCCCTCGCGGTCTCCCCCGCAGATCTCGACACCGGGCGCCTCGACGAGTTACGGGCACTCGCCAGGCGGGCGCTCGACGACGGGGACCCGGTCGGTGCCCGCGCTCATCTGGATCGTGCGCTCGCCCTCTGGCGGGGTGAGCCGTTCGCCGACCTGGCGGACCACCCGGCGGCCGAAGCGGCACGGGTGAAGCTGGCGGAGGACCAGATGGCCGTCCGCGCGGACCTCCTCGCCGTCCGGCTCGACCTGGGCGAACACGATGCGGTGATCGGTGAGCTGCGCGTCCTGACCAGCCAGCACCCGCTGCAGGAGAGGCTTCACGCCCAGCTCGCCACCGCGCTGTACCGCGGTGGCCGGCAGGCCGACGCGCTCACCGTTCTTCGTCAGGCACGGCAGACCCTGGCGGATGATCTGGGCCTCGAACCGGGGCCGGAGCTCCGGGAGCTGGAGACCGCGATCCTGCGCCACGACGCCGGGCTGGCGCGGCCCGGGGTCCCCCACACCGGCGCCCCCCACACCGGCGTCCTCGCCGCCGCGGCCCTGACCGCCCCCACGCTCGCCGCGCCTGCCCCCGCGCCTGCCACCGCCGGGGCCGCCGGCGGGCGGCTGCCGTTGCTTGGCCGAGACCGGGAGCTCGCCGCCCTCGAACAGGCGTGGGAGCGGACCGCCACCGAGCAGGCGACCGGCGTGGCCCTGCTGTCCGGCGAGGCAGGCATCGGCAAGACCAGGCTGCTGGAGGAACTCGCCCGGCGGGTACCGGCGCAGACCCGTTGGGGCCGCTGCACGCAGGTCTCCGGCGCCCCGGCCTACTGGCCATGGCGGCAGCTGCTGCGAGGCCTGCCCGCGGAGGTGGTGGGCGCCTTCGGGGCGGTCCGGGACGGTGACGGTCCGGTCCGGTTCGAGGTGGCGCTGGCGATCGGCCGCCATCTGGCCGAGCTCGCCTCTGCCGGTCCGGTGCTGGCGCTGCTCGAGGATCTGCACTGGGCCGACCCGGCTTCGACCGCGATGCTGGAGATCCTCGCCGGCGAGCTGACGGACGTCCCGGTGCTGCTGGTCTGCAGCTTCCGTCCGGGGCGCGGCGGGACGGCCGCCCCCGGCGACCCCGCCGGGGGCGGCCAGGACGGCGAGCCGCTGCGCCGGCTGCTCGGCGTGCTCGCCCGTCACCCCGCCCTGACCAGGGTGGAGTTGGCCGGGCTCCCACCGACGGACGTCGGCCGCCTGTTCGGCGCCGTGAGCGGCATGGCGCCCACCCCCGAGCAGGCCGCAGCCGTCCGCCGCCGCACCGCCGGCAATCCCTTCTTCGTCGTCGAGCTCGCCCGGCTGGCGGCGACCACCTCTGCCGGCCAGGCCACGGCGGACGGCCAGGCCACGGCGGGCGGCCAGGCCACGGTTGTTGACCAGGCCACGGTTGTTGACCAGGCCGCAGCGGCCGGCACGCTGCCGACCGGGGTGCGCGACACCGTGCTCGCGCGGCTGGCCGCGATGCCCACCGGCCTGACGAGCCTGCTCGCCGCCGCCGCGGTGGCCGGCCGCGAGGCGGCGCTGCCGGTGGTGACAGCCGCCGCCGGGCTGTCCCAGGCCGGCGCGCTCGACGCGGTGGACATCGCCGTCGCCGCCGGGCTGGCCGACGTGCCCGCTCCGGGACGGCTGAGGTTCACCCACGACATCGTCCGGGAGGCCGTGCTGGTCGGGATGGGCACCGCCGAGCGGGCCCGGCTGGCCGGCCTCGTCGCCGACGCCCTGGTCGCCCACCAGGGCGCGTCGGTACCTGCCGCGGTGCTCGCGCACCATCTTCGCGTGGCCGCGGCCGGACATCCCGACCTGCGCGCCGCCCAGGCACAGGCGGTCGCGGCAAGGGCCGCGCTCGCGCAGTTCGCGTTCGAGGACGCGGCGACCCTCGCCGGCCACGGTTTGGACCTCGTTCCCGGGGACCGTCCTGACCTGCGGGTCGACCTGATGGTGATCCGCGGTGAGGCGCTACGGCGGTCCGCCGCCTTCGCGCAGGCACAGCAGGTGCTCACCGAGGCCGCCAGAATCGCCACCGCGCACGGCGACACCGTCCGCGCGGGACTCGCGACGCTGACCCGCGCCGGCGACGCGGTCGGCGGCTACAGCTCGCTGTTCTACGTCCCGGTGCCGGGCCTGATCGCCGATCTGGACGCCGCGGCGGCGGCACTGCCCGCGGCCGAAGGGGACCTCCGCCTCCGGCTGCTCACCTCGGCGGCCGTCCGGGCGTGCTATGGCGAGCCGGCGGCGGCGAGCCGGCTCATCGGGCGGGCCGCCGAGGTGCTCGCCGAGCAGCGCACGACCCGGCCCGGGGCGGCCGAGGAACCCGCCGGCCTGCTGATCGCCCGGGCGCTCGCGGCCTGGACACCGGCGCACACCGGCCTTCGGCTGGCGATCGCCGACACGCTGCTGGCGACGGTCGAGGGCCCGCCGAGCGGCGAGCTGGTGGCCCGGCACCTGCGTCGGGCCGTCCTGTGGGAGCTGGGCGAGGTCGAAGCCGCCGAGGGCGAGTCCGCCGCCTTCAGCCGGCGGCTGCGCCAGGTGCGCGACCCTGACTTCGACCTGCTGGACCACTGCTGGCAGGCGATGCACCACCTCTACGCGGGGCGGTACGACCAGGCCGCCGAGGTCGCGGCGGTTCTGGGCGGGCCGCTGCCGGGTGTGACGCCCGGGGCGATCAACGCGCTCACCCAGTCCGCCGCCACCATCCACGGCATCACCGCCTGGGACCGCGCCACCTTGGGCGACTTCCTCCCGCAGGTGGAGGACATGGAGGAACAGGTGATCGCCGAGTGGGCGCTGATCCGCGCCCTCGCGCTCGCGGACACCGGGCGCCCCGAGGCGGCGGCACGTGAGGTCCGCCGCCTCGTCCGGCCGGACCTGGCCGACGTCGCGCCTGGTGCCATGGAACCGGTCTACGTCGTGCTTCTCGCCGAGATCGTGGCGCAGCTGGTCGACGCCGTCCCGGACATGGCCGAGTGGGCGACCGGCCTCGCGGACCGCATCGCGGGGTACGGCGAGTCGCTGGTGACCTTTGTGCTCGGCCTGACCTGCATGGGCCCGGCCGCCCTGTACCGGGGCGGCCTCGCGCTGGCGCTGGGCCGGGTGGACGAAGGCGTCGCCGACCTGCGGTCGTCGCTGCTGCTTGCCGAGAAGACCGGTGGGGTGCCGTTCGTGATCCGTACCCGGCGGCGGCTCGCCCAGGCGCTACGCCGCGCCGGGCACGAGGACGAAGCCCGGCGGCTTGATCTGGCCGCCGCGCGCGACGCGCACACCATCGGCATGCGGCTGCCCTACTCCGGCACCTGACCTGTTTCCGATTCAGGACGTCTGGCCCGCAGGCCGGCCGGGGCTGACCATTCCGTACTCGTACGCCATGACCACGACCTGGGATCTGTCCCGGGCACCCAGTTTCGCCATGATGCGGCTGACGTGGGTCTTCGCCGTCAGGGGGGAGATCACCAGGCGCGCGGCGATCTCGTCGTTGGTGCGGCCCGCGGCGACCAGCCGCATGACCTCACGTTCGCGGCCGGTGAGAACGTCGAGCCGGGCATCGGGCTCCCGGGCCTTCTCCCGGCCCGCGAACTCGGCGATGAGCCGACGGGTGACGGACGGGCTGATCAGCGCATCACCCCGCCTGGCCACCCGCACGGCGTGCAGGAGCTCGGCCGGTTCGGTGTCCTTGACCAGGAAGCCCGTCGCGCCGGCACGCAACGCCCCGTAGACGTGGTCGTCGAGGTCGAAGGTCGTCAGCATGACCACCTTCACGGTCGACAGCTCGCTGTCCTCGGCGATGAGCCGGGCAGCCTCCAGCCCGTCCATGCCCGGCATGCGGATGTCCATCAGGACCACGTCGGGCCGCAGCTCACGGCAGCCGCGGACGGCGGCCTGCCCGTCGGCTGCCTCGGCGACCACCTCGAGGTCGTCCTCGTCGTCGAGGATCGAGCGGATGCCGGCCCGGACGAGTCGCTGGTCATCCGCCAGCAGGATCCTGATCATCGGCACCCCAATCGTCCATCGGCTTGTCAGGGACTGTGAACGGTAGCCGGGCACGCACGACGAAGCCGCCCGCAGGCCCAGGCCGCGCGCTCAGCATGCCGCCCAGCGCGCGGGCCCGTTCCGTCATGCCGGCGATGCCCGTACCGCCCGCGTTGCCGGCGGGAGCCGGGCCCCGGCCGTCGTCCTCGATGCCGATCGTCAGCTGCCGGTCATCGCGGTGGATCCGGATGGTCACGTGCCGGGCGCCGCTGTGCCGGGCGGCGTTCGTCAGTGACTCCTGGACGATGCGGTAGGCGGCGAGGTCCACCGCGGCGGGCGGCGACGGCCCGGCTCCACGCTCGTCGACGCGCACGTCCAGGCCCGCCCGGGTGGCCGAGGCGATCAGGTCGTTGATCCCGGCCAGGCCCGGCGTGGGCGCGGTGGGGGCCTCCTCGTCGACCTGGCGCAGCATGCCGAGGGTGGCGCGCAGCTCCCGCAGGCCCTCCTTGCTGCCTTCCTTGATGGCGGCCAACGCCGTCTCCGCCTGGCTCGGGTCCTTCGTCAGCCGGTGCAGGGCGGCGGAGGCCTGCACGTTGATCATCGACATGGTGTGCCCGACCACGTCGTGCAGCTCACGCGCGATGCGCAGCCGCTCCTGCGCGGCACTCCACCGGGCATGCTCCTCGGCGTAGGCGAGCCTGCCGTGCCGCATGGCGCCCAGGGCCACGACGGCGACCAGCCAGCCGGTGAGCATGAAGACGGCCGTGCCGCTGATGTCGCCGGTTCCGGCCAGGGCTCCCGCGCTGACGCCGATCACCATCACCACCGCCATGGCGACGCAGGCCCGCAGGCGCCCCTGGGACGCGAGGGCGTACAGCACCGCGACCGGCACCAGCACGAGCGGGCCGTCGACGGTGCTCACCAGGTAGTACGCGCCGGTACCGAGCACCGTGCACCAGCCCACCGCCACCGGGTACCGGCGGCGCAGCAGCAGCGCCCCGCACACCGCCACGGCGATCAGCCAGGCGGAGACCGACGCGGCGGATGCCTGCCCGTTCGGCCCCAGTCGCTGCCCTTCGGCCACGCCCACCAGCACCAGCACGACCAGGGCCAGCGCCGCCTCGACGTGCGGGACGCCGACGCCGGGCTCACGGAAACGGCTCAGGTCGGGGTGGGGCACACCAGCATTCTGCCAATGACAGGAAGGCGACCGGAATACTCCCCTTCCGTGGTCAGCATGCCGATTTGAGATGAGCGCTTTTCCACACGTACATCCGCCGGTGTAGGCGCGCGAATTCTCGTACTTCCGCTGGTGTACATCTGCTGTCAGTACTGTCAGCCGTGGGCCGACGCCCACGGCCCGGTCCCGAGGGCACGCTCGAATGCATGCCCTCGCCCCCCATTCCCGCCTCGACCAGTGGCGACATCCACTCGGATTCGAGGGAGACGTCCGATTCCTCGCACCTGGGCCGGTTCGGCGCACTGGCCGGCTGGGCCGGGCGCCACCGCTGGATGGCGATCGTCGCCTGGGTGGCCATCGTGGCCGCCATCGCCGTCGGCTCCATGGCTGCCGGATCCGCCTACCGCAACGACTTCTCCCTGCCCGGCACCGACTCCCAGGTGGCGACCGACCTGTTCAGGGAGCACGGCAGTGACCAGGCCGGCGACAGCATCGAGATCGTCTTCCGGAGCGCCGCGGGCGTCGAGAGCGCCCGCGAAACGATCGAGCCGATGCTGGCCGAGGTGAGGCCGATGGCCGGGGTCGCCGACGTGCGCGACCCGTTCACCGATGCCTCCGCAGTGTCCGAGGACGGCACGATCGCCTATGCAACCGTCACCCTGACCGGCAGGACCGAGGACGTCCCCCGGGCGGCCGTCGCCGAAATCATCGAGGTCGCCCAGCGCATCGGGACGGACCAGCTCCAGGTCGAGGTCGGCGGTGAGGCCGCGCGCAACGCGGAGGAAAAGCCAGGCCCGACCGCCGAGCTCGCCGGCATCGTGGCCGCCCTGGTCATTCTCGTCCTGCTCTTCGGCTCCGCGCTGGCCGCCTCCGTGCCGTTGGTCACCGCGCTGTTCGCGGTCGGCGGTGCCATCGGCCTGATCGCGCTGGCCTCGCACATCTTCACCATCGCCGACTTCACCCCGCCGATCCTGATGCTCGTCGGGCTCGGTGTCGGGGTCGACTACGCCCTTTTGATCTTCTACCGGTACCGGCACGAGCTACTCGGCGGCGCCGATCCCGCCGAGGCCGGCCGCAGGGCTCTGGACTCCGCCGGGCGCACGGTCTTCTTCGCCGGATGCACCGTCATCGTCGCCCTGCTCGGCCTGGTGGCCCTGGGTCTGGGTTCCCTGCAGGGCATCGCCCTCGCCGTGGCCATCACCGTCGCGATCACCATGGCCGCATCCCTCGTCCTGTTGCCCGCGCTGCTGGCGCTGTTCGGAGGTCGCCTCCAGCGTCATGTCATGAGGCAGCAGGCCAGGGCCACCGCGAAGGGCAGGACCGAAGGCAACCGCTGGCGGGCCGTCGCCGGGGCTGTGCAGCGCCGTCCCGTCCCGACGCTTCTGGTCGGCCTGATCGTTCTGCTGGCGCTGTCCGCGCCGGCGCTGGGCATGCGGCTGGGCTTCGCCGACTCCGGCAACGACCCCGAGGAGACCACCTCGCGCCGGGCCTACGACCTGCTCACCGACGGTTTCGGCCCCGGCTTCAACGGCCCGCTGATCATCCTGGTCAAGGGCGGCGCCGAGGCCGGGAAGACCGTCCAGGCGGAGCTCGCGAGGACCCCGGGGATCGCCGCGGCGAGCCCGGCCCTGCCCTCCGAGGACGGCGCCCTGTCCACCATCTTCGTCTACCCGACCACATCACCGCAGGCCGAAGGCACCGTCGATCTCGTGCACCACCTGCGCGACGACGTCGCGCCGCCGCTGGAACACGAGACCGGCGCCGAGGTCCTCGTGGGCGGCGCCACCGCCGCCTCCCAGGACGTCTCCGCGACGCTCGCGGCCCGGCTGCCACTGTTCGTCGCGGTCGTCGTCGGCCTCTCCTCGCTCCTGCTCCTGCTCGTCTTCCGATCCATCTGGATCCCCGTCAAGGCGGCCATCCTGAACCTGCTGTCGATCTCCGCCGCGCTCGGCGTGATCACGCTGGTCTTCCAGCACGGGTGGTTCGGCGCACAGCCAGGGCCGGTCGAGGCGTTCATCCCGGCACTGATCTTCGCGATCGTGTTCGGGCTGTCCATGGACTACGAGGTCTTCCTGATCTCCCGCATACACGAGGAATGGATCCAGACGTCGGACCACTCTCATTCGGTACGCGAAGGGCTGGCCTCGACCGGCAAGGTGATCACCGCGGCGGCGGCAATCATGATCGTGGTCTTCGCCGCCTTCGTGCTGAGCCCCGAGCGGATGCTCCAGCAGTTCGGGCTCGGCCTCGCCGTCGCGATCCTGCTGGACGCACTGGTCATCCGTTGCCTCATCGTCCCGGCGGTCATGCAGGTTCTCGGCAGGTGGGCCTGGTGGCTGCCGGCTCCGCTCGCCCGAAAGCTGCCCGCGGTCGCGATCGAACGCCCCGCGACCGTTGCGGACTGACGAGCCGCGGACTGACAAGCCGCCGACTGACGAGCCACCGAACCGCCCGGGGCGTCGCCGACAGATCGCCACGATCGCGCTCTGCACCCTCGGCTGCCTCCTCTGCGTGGCATCCGTCAGTGCCCGCTGGCTGCGTGGCGAGATCCTCGACACCGACCGCTACCTCGGCACCGTCGCGCCACTGGCCGGCAATCCCACGCTCCAGGATGCGGTGGCGACACAGGTGGCGCAGGCCGTCAGCAAACGTCTTTCCCCAGACGCCCAGAACGACATGCCGGGCCCGCTCGCCGACATCCTCTCCGGGCCGATTTCCGCCGGCGTCGAAAAGGCGACCTACCGGATCACGCTCGACTTCGTCCGCAGCGACGCGTTCAGCGCGATCTGGACCGCCGCCAACCGGACCGCGCACCAACAGCTCGTCGCGGTCCTGCGCAGCCGGCCAGGCAGCGTCGTCGCCGTGGACAGCCACGGCCTGCTGACGATCGAGCTGAATCCGGTCGTCGTCGCCCTGGCACACCAGCTCGCCGACCTGGGCGTCGCGCCGGAACAGCTGGACGCCCTGACCGTCACCATGCCCGTCGCGACCGTCGGCGACATCGGCCGGGCCAGGCAGGCGGCCCGCTGGCTGACCCGCGCCGCGTTCTGGCTCCCACCGCTCGCACTCGCCACGATCACCGGCGCCGTCCTGACCGCCGTCGACCGCAGACGCATGCTCGTCATCGTCGGCCTCGGCGTTGCCGCCGCGATGGCCGCCCTCGGGGCGGCGCTGGCGGTATGGCTCCCGGGCACGGTCACCGACGGCATCGGGGACCACAGGCTCAGGAAGGCCGCGACGGCCGTCCTCGACCAGCTGACCGTGCCGCTGCGCGACGAGATCCGGACCACCGCCGTGGCCGGCCTGGTCACCGCCGGAGCGGGCACCGTGTTGCTCGTGGCCGCCGGCCGCCGAGCACCGACCACGTTGAGCCCGGCAGGCCCACCGTGAACCCTGAAAACGACGGAAGGCCTCCCGACTGGGGGAGGCCCTCCGTGGGTCCGAGCTTCCGCGCCGTGTCAGCCGTGCGTCGGCGTACGGGCGCGGTCCTGCTTCAGCTCAGCCGGGTCAGCCGGCGGCGTGGCCGCGGCCGAGGTACTTCAGGTAGGCGCCGTTGCTGTAGGTCGACCAGGCGGTCGGGCCCTGCATGGAACAGACCTTCTTCGCCGCGGCCGCGTTGGCGTGGGTGTCGTACAGGTTGATGCCCTTGGTCCAGGGGTGCGCCCAGGTGTTGATCTGCCAGAGGCCCCGGGAGTCCTCGATGCTGGTGGCGAGCCGGGCGCTCGGGTTGCCGCCGGACTCGGCCAGCGCGATGGCGACCCAGGTGGACGTCGGCACGCCACGGCAGCCGGACAGGCCCGCGCTCTTGGCGGCCAGGGCGATGGACGAGTCGGAGGCGGCGCTCGCCGGAGAGGCAGCCATAATCCCGACACCGGTGGTGACGGCTCCCACCATGGTGACGGCGGCGAGACGGTTACGCAGGCTGCTCTTGACTGTGCGTCGGATCGACAAGAAAAATACTTTCCCACGACACCTACGGAAGCCCGAAATGGGCACGCGAGCACACTGGCCGAAAAGCCTGGCTCGCAGCGGCGATGCTTCTTCGCACCCGCCCGGAAGAACCCCGGCAGGGTTCTCCGTTTCTGCCCCGCGAAAATGAGAGAGGATATGCACCGGAACCGTGGGCAGAACTCGGCGTCGGCCCGGTGTTAGCGCTCCGGTGGACTCGTGCTTCCGACCGGAACGAGCACAACATTAGACCGGATCTTGAACCGAAGGCAAGCACCCAGCGTCACCGGATACGGTCCCGATCGCTGACTTTCCGCATTTCCCCGTCACCTACAGGCAGATCACCAAACGGCCCGTGACCGGCGTCACGTTTCAGAAGGCCGCGAGATGCCAAGGACGTGGCCGGCCTGCGCCGCGGAGTGCCGCCTCGCAGCGGGGTCGCGGCCGGGTCACGACGCCAACCGCCGCCGCCGCACCGCGCCGGGCCCCATCCGCCCCCCAGTCACGCGGGCCAGCCAGGCCACCCGGATCCGTCCACCCCGGTCCGTCGCCGACAAATCGGCCCGGCCGGGCCCGAAATCCGTCCCCTTGATGCCGACCTGGTCGGCTAACGAGTGGAGTGGCCGTGATCGTTGCTAATGTCGCGGCGTGGAGCGCAGAACGCTGCTGTCGCTGCTGAGCATCGGTGCCGCCCAGTTCCTCGTCGGATGTTCGTCCGGATCCATTCCGCCCGGGCAGCCGACGCAGCAACGGACACCGCCGACCGGCGGTCCGACCAGGCCGACCGGTCAGCCGGCGCAGCATCCGGCGCCGCTGGCCGCCGGCGCCAGCGGGCCCGCTGACCAGGGCGCCACCGTGGGCTCGGTGAGCATGTCGTCCGGCCCGGCGCTGCCACCGATCCCACCGCCACACCCCGGCCCCCCGAAGGTCGTCTTCCAGGCGCCGGGCCAGACCCGACGGATCGCCCTGACCATCGACGACGGTTACGCACCCGAGGTGGTCGCCGCCTACGTAGCCTTCGCGCAACGCAGCGGGATCCCGATCACCTTTCAGCCGAACGGCTGCTACGAGGCGATCTGGGGCCGGCATGCCGCCGCCCTGCGGCCCCTCATCGAGGCCGGCCAGGTACAGATCGGCAACCACACCTGGACGCACCGCAACCTGCTCGCCCGTGGCCGGGCGGACGCGGACATCCGGGCGGACGTCGAGCGGAACGAGGAATGGATCCAGCGGACCTTCGGCATCACCAGCCGGCCCTGGTTCCGGCCGCCCTATGGATCCCACAACAGTCACGTGGACGGCGTCGTCGCCGAGATCGGCTACACGAACATCATGATCTGGAACGGCTCCTTCGGTGACTCCGCCGTGCTGACCCCGGAGCAGCTGATGAACGAGGCCCGGCGCTATCTCCAGCCTGGAACGATCATGCTCGGCCACGCGAACCATCCCACCATCACCGGCCTGTTCGACCAGGTCCAGGAACTGATCGAACAGCGCCAGCTGGAGCCCGTCACCCTCGACACGATGTTCGGCACCTCCCGCGCCACGGGCTGACCCGCACGGCGCACCGACGGCCAACCGGGCCGGAACGACGCTGGATCTTCCACCATGGTCGCCACCGTGGTCAGGACATGGACCGTTACAGTCACGTTGTGCCTGACCGCCGAGCCGCTGCCGCACGGCGCCTGGCGACGTCGCACCTGCCGGTCGGGCTGGACGCGGACGCGGTGGTGACGGCGGCACTCGCCCTGATCGACGCCGACGGGGTCGCCGGTTTCACGATCCGCCGGCTCGGCGAGCAGCTGGGCGTGAGCGCGCCGACCATCTACTGGCATGTCGGATCGAAAGCCGCACTGCTCGACCAGGTCGTCGAACGCGTCCTTTCGAACACGATGCTGAACACCGACCCGGATCAGACCTGGGACCGACGGCTACGGCTGTTCATCACAGCCGTGCGCGAACAACTGCTCGCGCATCCGCATGTACTGGATCTGCTGCCGACCGCGACCTCGCATGCTGTCACCCAGTGGTCGGGCGAGGCGCTCGCGATCATGCGTCAGGCCGGGCTGACCGACGAGGATGCCGGAACCTACGCGAAGGTCCTCCTCCTGCAGGTCCTCGGCTATGCCCGTGCCGAGGCCGCGGTTCGCACCGCGCGGACCATGGAACCGGTGGCCGGCGGATCGGGCCTGACCTACCGGGTCCGGCCCGAGCTCCTCCGGCCCGAACTCGGCCCCGACGCCGTGCTCATGGGCACCTACGACCTCGACGTCCAGCTGCGGATCATGATCGAACTCCTGGTCGCCGGCGTCGAAGCCGCGATCGAGCGAGCGAGACCAGGGAGACCAGGGAGTCCGAGCCCGGATCGCGCTGGCTGATCAGATCCGCGGATCCCTCCCCCCGCCGGGCGGCCCGCCGTGACGGCGCTGCCTGCCCACTTCGGGGACGCCTCATTCCGCTGCCGGCGGGTCAAGGCGTTCGAGTGCCCACTGCCGCAGCGTCGTCCGGTGACAGCCGCCAGTGCGCCGCGCCGACCTTCGCCGCCCACAGCGCGTTGGCGTGGGTATAGAGCACGGCCTTCGGTCGCGAGGTCGTCCCCGAGGTCAGCTGGACGCACAGCGGCGCGCTCGGGTCGGGCGCCCGGCGCGGCGCCACGGTGGCCGGGTCGGCGAAGAGCTCGGGCACGGTCCCCGTCTCCGGGTCCAGCCGAGCCACCCACCTCAGTCCTGCCGCGGCGGCGGTGCCCGCAGCACCCAGCCGCGGATCGGTCACGATCGCGACGGCCCCGGTGAGCGCGATCGCATGGGCGAGCTCGTCCTCGGCATACCGGGTGTTGACGTCGACCGCGACCGCGCCGAGCCACGCGCACGCGAACCACAGGTGCAGGAAGGCCGGGCTGTTGTCCAGATGGATGATCAACGTGTCACCTGCGGTCACGCCACGGGCGGCGAGCCCGGCGGCGGTGGCCTCCACATCACGGTGGAACTCGCCGTAGCTCCAGGAACGCCGTGGCCCGTCCCCGGGAGCCGGCTCCCACAGCAGAAACGGATGGTCCCGCCGGCGCCGCGCCCGTTCGTCGAGCATCGTCCGCACGTCGGCACCCACGAACGGATGCACAGCCGGCAGGCGGACAGTGCCCAGGCGACTCCGTGTGTCTCCCACAACTCCCCGATCTGTCGTCACGGGCCCCGTTGGTCACGTGCCGTCCAACCTCGGGACGTCTATGCTCGTTATAGGTCTATGGTCGTTATAGTGCGGTCTGCATCACACGGTCAAGCCGCCGCAGGCAGGCAGGCAGCGAACGTGATCAGTCCGATGCGGCACACAAAAGGGGAGAGCGAGACGTCATGGGACAGAACGACGAGGTGCCGATCGGCTGGCCGCTCCCGGCCGACCGGCTGGTGCTGCCGCTGATCGCCGCGCCGATGACCAGGGTGTCGACCCCGGCCCTCGTGGCCGCCGCCTGTTCCGCCGGAATCGTCGGGGCGTTCCCGACCAGCAACTGCGGTTCGAACGCCGAGCTCGACGAGTGGCTCGACGAGATCGCGGCTGCTGTTCGTACCACGGGAACAACCGCGGACGATGCCGCCAGCGTTCCCACGCCTGGCCCGGTCGCCGCCAACCTGATCGTGCACCGGGCGAACAAACGCCTCGACGACGACCTCCAGACGATTGCGCGCCGTTCCGTCGAGCTGGTCATCACCAGTGTCGGAAACCCGGTTCCGGTGATCGACCCGCTTCACCGCGCGGGCTGTCGCGTCCTCGCGGACGTCGCCTCGCTCGCGCACGCACACAAGGCGGTGGACGCGGGCGCCGACGGTCTCGTGTTGCTCAGCGCCGGGGCGGGCGGTCACACCGGCTGGGCCAACCCGTTCGCCTTCGCCCGCGCCGTTCGCCGGTTCTATGACGGACCGCTGGTTCTCGCCGGCGGTATCAGCGACGGCACGGCACTCTGGGCAGCTGTCACGCTCGGCTACGACCTCGGCTACATGGGCACGAAGTTCATCGCCACTCGGGAAAGCGGCGCGGACCCGAAATGGCGTGCCGCCGTCGTCAGCGCCAGCCTCGACGACATCACCCTGAGCACCGCGCCCAACGGGGTCACCGCCAGCATGGTCGTACCCCCAGGTGGCGCAGGTCAGCCCGCGGGCAGCGCCGGGCACACCGTCTCCGGCGTCGACGCGGTCACCACGGTCGCGGGCGTCGTGGCCGCGACCAGCGACGAATGGCACCGGGCCCGGGCCCGCACCAGCACGGCGCTCAGGGCGTAGGGGCGAGCAGGCCTACGGGGCCAGCAGCCTGTCGTGGACTCAGGATTGAAACGTTCGTTCGAGCGGGTCCGCCCTGGCGGATCCCGGAACGTCAGCTGCCGGCGGACCCCAGGCGGAGGCATCTCAACCGTCGTGATGGTTCGATTCGTCCGCCGTCTCGACAGACAGTGCGAGCACGTCGACGTCGTACTCGGCCGACGTTTGCACGACGAGGTCGGCGTCGCGCCTCGGCCCCACCGCCGTACCGCGATCAATGCGTCGACATGGACGGGATATGCCGTTCTTCCTCCCTCGATGAGTGGGGTACATTTCCTGGTCAGCGGCATCGCGACATCCGTCGCCCTCCACTGGTAGAGCTCATCGGCATCGCGTCGATGCCTCTCGGCATGCGCGAGTGCAGAAGGGTCGGAATACGGTGCCGATGTCGTCAGTCAATACCCCAAAAGGATCGTTGACGCGTTCGACGGCTATTCTGCTGGGACTGGCTTCGTCGACCGTTGCCATAGCCGGGATGCGGGCCTTCCGGGACACTCTGGCCGCGGCATTCCTGGCGTTGGTCCTCGTCGTCACGTGCCATCCGCTGCAGGCGCGCCTACGCCGCCGCGGCGCACCCGGGTGGGTCGGCATCGCCGTGACGATGACGACTATCTATACGATCATGGCCGGTCTGGTGGTCGCCCTGGTCGCGGCGGCCGCCCGACTTGTCACGCTGCTGCCGGACTACGCCACACAGTTCGACAAGCTGCTCAACCAGGCGGCCCGACGGCTGGAGGATCTCGGCGTCACGCCGGAGCAGGCCAGCACGACGGTCGGCCGGCTCGACCTGTCCAAACTGTCCGGCCTGCTGCAGAACATTCTTTCCGGGCTGACCTCGGCGGGGTCGAATCTGATGTTCCTCGTCGCTCTGGTCTTCTTCCTGGCGATCGACGGCGATCAGCTTGCGCGCCGGCTCGACATGGCCGCCGAGTCGCGGCCGCTCCTGGTGAACGCGTTGCGGGCGTTCGCCCGCAACACACGCCGCTATCTTGCCGTTTCCTCGCTCTTCGGGCTGGTCGTCGCGGCGCTCGATGTGCTTGCGCTGCACTGGCTGGCGATTCCGCTGCCGCTGCTGTGGGGGCTGCTGTCGTTCATCACCAACTACATCCCCAACATCGGGTTCCTGGTGGGCCTGCTCCCACCTGCGCTGCTCGGCCTGCTCGAGGGCGGGGTCGCCCGCATGCTCTGGGTCGTGGCGGTCTATTCATCGATCAACATGGTCGTGCAGTCGTTCATCCAGCCGAAGGTCGTCGGGAACGTGGTGAGTCTGTCCGCGACGCTGACCTTCTTCTCGGTGGTCTTCTGGACGCTCGTTCTCGGCCCGCTCGGGGCGCTGCTCGCGGTTCCGATGACGTTGCTGACCAAGGCTCTGCTCATCGACTCCGATCCCGCTGCCCAGTGGTTGCGCCCGCTTCTCGGCGATACGACGGCTGAGGCCGCGGACGAGGGTGCCACGCCCTCCGCCCAGTCAGGAACGCAGTCTCCGTGAGGCCACGAGAGGCCGCACCGCTTCGCCGCGATGACCAACCTCGCATGCGGGCCCGGCGGGCGGCCCCGTCGGCGACCCTCGTCAGGAGGTCAGGGAGCGGACGAAGAAGGGCTTCACGTCGAGCTTCTTCTCGAGCACACCGGCCTCGGCGTAGACGTCGGCGGACTTCTGGAACTGGCTGACGATCTGGTCGTCGATCGGGGGCGCGCTCCACTGGCGGCGCCTGAGCACGTCGAGGGCCACCGGCTCGGGCAGTTTCGTCAGCGACGCGAAGATCTTCGAGAACTCGCCCTGGTGCTGGTTCGACCAGATGAACGCGTTGCGCTGCCGGGTCAGGAAGTCGGCGATCGCCGCCTTGGTCCCCGCGTCCTCGACCGCGTCCTCGGTGGCGACGACGAAGCCCAGGCCGCTGTTGATCCCCTCGCCGTCGCGGACGATGCGGGCGCCCTTGCGTTCGGCGAGCGCGACGTAGGGATCCCAGGTCGCCCAGGCGTCGATCTGGTGAGCGTCAAAGGCAGCCGACGCGGCCGGCGGGGCCAGGAACGAGCCGGCGGGGCCAGGAACGAGATCGTCAGGTCGTCGGGGGTCAGCCCGGCCTCCTTGAGCGCGCCGAGCAGCAGGTAGTGCCCGATGCTGCCCTCGGTCGACGGGGACACCGTCTTTCCACGCAGGTCGGCGACGGTACGGATCGGCGAGTCCTTGGGAACGAGGATCGCGACGCCCTTCGGGGAGGTTCGGGCCGCCCCGACGACCTTCAGCGGCGCGCCGGCACCGAGCGCGTTGAGGATGGGCGCGTCACCGGCCTGCCCGATGTCGGCCGCGCCGGCGCGCAGCGCCTGCAGCAGCGGGGCGGCGGCGGAGAAGTCCGACCACTCGATCTTGTACGGGACGTCCGCGAGGACGCCCGAGGCCTCGAGCAGTGCCTTCAGCTGGCCGACCTGGTCGGCGACCCGCAGCGTCACACCTGAGAGGTCGGGCCGCCCGGTGGCCGTGGTGGCCGCCGGGGCGTCGTCGGAGTCCGACCCGCAGGCGGTGACCGCCACCACGGCCACGACGGCCACCAGGGCCGCGACGCCGACCCGCAGCCGGGATCCGAGCAGTCTGAACACGCGCACCATCGCACAACGCTCCGGGGTCAGGGATCAGGCCGGGACGGGCAGCCCACCAGGGCGGACCGGGCAGCCCGGTGACATTTTGCTGACAGACAGGATCGACCTCATCTCGGCCGCGTCCCACCGAGCACGGTACAGCACTGTCAGTAATTCATCTTTGACGACCTAAAAAGTGAAGAAGTGACTTCCATCACACATTCAGACCCATTGACCCAGCCTGCCGGGCATGTTTCGGTTGCTCCCGTGTACAGATCAGTTCGGCTGGTCACCCGGAGTCACATCGACCTGCAGCGGATCAAGTCCGCCGCGTGTCCCCGGCACCGGGCTGACGGCTGAGCCTTTCCATCGCCGACTCGGACCGGCGGCATCCCTGCCTGCGGACCGTGAGATGGAAAAGGCTCACCGAGGCGACCACCGCCGCCGTCTCCCCCGTTCTCGCCGGCGACCGTGACTGCTCTTCACGGCGATGACTCGCGCGCCCTCGACGGGAGAACTCGTGACCCTTCAGACCTTTCCCGCCGGCATGGGCGGCGAGAGCAGCACCTCCGGCGAGAACAGGGAGAAAACACACTCACCAGGAACACCGGGAACATCCGGAACACCGGTAGAGGTGGCGCCGGTTCTGACCACCGTCGTGCCCGCCGGTGCGCGGCGGCGGGGATTACCCCGCTGGGCACGGCGCCCGGTGGGACCGTTGTTCCTGCTGGCGGCGTGGCAGATCGCGGTGTGGACCGGAAGCGCTTCCACCGAGCTTCTCGCCTCGCCGTGGACGGTGGTCACGACGTTCGCCGACCTGATGGGCAGCGGTGAGCTCCCCCGGGCCATCCTGGTGTCACTGCGGCGCGCCGGAAGCGGCCTGCTGCTGGGCGGATTCATCGGCATCACGCTGGCACTCCTGGCCGGGCTGTTCCGGCTCGGTGAAGACCTCATAGACGCCGCGGTCCAAATGATCCGCACTGTTCCCTTCGTGGGCCTCATCCCGCTTTTCATCATCTGGTTCGGCATCGGGGAACGGCCGAAAACCGCCCTCGTCGCCTTCGGCGTCGCGTTCCCGCTGTACCTCAACACCTATGCCGGCATCCGGAACGTCGACGCGACCCTCGTCGAGGCCGCGCGCACGGTGGGGCTCGGCCGGGCGGGGCTGATCCGGCACGTCATCCTGCCGGGGGCGCTGCCGAACGTCCTGGTGGGCCTGCGGTTCTCGCTCGGGATCGCGTGGCTTGCGCTCATCTTCGCCGAGCAGATCAACGCCAACCGGGGCCTGGGGCACCTGATGAACCGGGCCCAGGAGTTCCAGCGCACCGACATCATCGTCGTCTGCCTCGTGGTCTACGCCCTGCTCGGGCTCGCCGTCGACGCCGTCGTCCGACTACTCGAAAGGCTGCTGCTGTCATGGCGACCGGCCTTCAGCGGAGCTTGACCACCGCCGGCGGGGGCACCGAAGCCCCACCCGCGGTCATCGTCCGCAACCTGCGCCGCTCCTTCGGCGACACCACGGTCATCGACGACCTCAGCCTGTCCGTCCCGGCCGGGCAGTTCGTCTGCCTGCTCGGCCGCAGCGGCTGTGGCAAGAGCACCCTGCTGCGGATCCTCGCCGACCTGGACAACGAGATCAGCGGCGAGGTCCAGATCGCGTCCCGGCGCGCGGTGGCCTTCCAGTCGCCGCGGCTGCTGCCGTGGAAACGGGTGTGGCGCAACGTCGTTCTCGGCCTGCCCGGCCGGCCGGACCGGGCCCGCGCGCTCGCGGCACTGACGGAGGTGGGGCTGGCCGACCGTGCCGACGCCTGGCCCAAGACGCTCTCCGGCGGCGAGGCGCAGCGTGCGTCGCTGGCCCGGGCGCTCGTGCGTGACCCCGAGCTGATGCTGCTCGACGAGCCGTTCGGCGCGCTCGACGCCCTGACCCGGATCCGCGTGCAGGGCCTGGTCGAGCAGCTGTGGCAGCGGCACCGCCCGGCGATCCTGCTGGTCACGCACGACGTCGAGGAGGCGTTGCTGCTCGCCGACCGGGCGCTGGTCATGGAGGACGGCGTGATCTCGCACAGCGTGGACGTCACGCTGCCACGGCCGCGCGCCGTGACCGACCCGGCGTTCGTCGAGCTGCGCGCCGAGCTCCTCGCCCGGCTCGGCGTCGGGGCCTCCTCCCCTTCCTGACGAAAGCCGTCCCAACACCCCCGGAGTTCATCGATGCGCTTCCCCAGACCCGGACGTCCAGTGGCACGGCCCCTACGACTCGCGGTGGCGGCGACGCTCGCCGCGGGACTCCTGCTCACCGCCTGCGGCTCCGACGACGACCCCGCTCCGGGCGCCGCCGGCGCAGGCACCGGCGGCACCGAGAAACCGGTCGCGGGCGGGTCGGTCACCTACGCGATCGACACCGAGCCGACCTGCTTCGACATCCACGTCAGCCCGCAGGACATCACCGCGGCCATCCAGCGCAACGTGTTCGACTCGCTCGTCGCGGAGGACGAGTCCGGCACGTTCCACCCGTGGCTGGCGAGCTCCTGGGAGACCTCGCCAGACCTGAAGAGCTACACCTTCAAGCTCCGCCAGGACGTCACGTTCACCGACGGCACCCGCTTCGACGCCGCCGCCGTGAAGGCGAACTTCGACCACATCAAGGCGCCCACGACGAAGTCGCGGTACGCCGCGAGCCTGCTCGGCAGCTACACCGGCACCGACGTCGTCGACCAGTTCACCGCCCGGGTGAACTTCGCCCAGCCCTTCGCGCCGTTCCTGCAGGCGGCCAGCACCGCCTATCTCGGTTTCTACTCGCCGAAGACGCTCGCCGCCGACGCCGACAAGCTGTGCGGCGGTGGCCCGGTGGCGGTCGGCACGGGGCCGTTCACCTTCACCGGCTACACCAAGGGCCAGAGCATCGTCCTGACGAAGAACCCGGCGTACAACTGGGCGCCGGCGACCGCGAAGCACACCGGCGCCGCCTACCTGGACACGTTGACGATCCGCGTTCTCAAGGAGAACTCCACCCGGATCGGCTCGCTGACCAGCGGCCAGATCGACGTCGCCGGTGCGGTGCCGCCGGCGAACGTGGCCGCGGTCGAGGCGAACGGGCGCCTGCAGGTGCTGCGCCGCGACGCGGCCGGCTCGCCGTACAGCCTCTACCTGAACACCACGCTGGCACCGTTCACCGACGAGCGGGTGCGCGTCGCCTTCCAGCGTGGCCTGAACATCGACCAGGACGTGAAGACCGTCTACTTCGGCCAGTACAAGCGTTCCTGGAGCCCGCTCACCGCGGTCACGCCCTCCTACGACAAGGGCCTGGAGAACAGCTGGCCCTACGACCCGGCCAAGGCCAACCAGCTGCTCGACGAGGCCGGCTGGACGGGCCGTGACGCCGACGGCTACCGCACCCGTGACGGCCACCGGCTCACCGTCGCCTGGCCGATCATCCCGGCCACCGTCCGCGAACAGCGTGACGTCCTCGGCCAGGCGTTCCAGGAGGACCTCAAGAAGATCGGCATCGAGCTCACCCGCCCGTCCCTCGACGCCGGCACGTACCTGAAGGAGGCGTACGCCGGCAAGTACGCCGTCCTGGACTTCAGCTGGGCCCGGTTCGAGCCGGACGTGCTGCGGCTGTTCTTCCACTCGGCCAGCACTCTGGCCGGCGGCGGCCAGAACGCCGCGTTCGTGAAGGACCCCGAGGTGGACACCTGGACGACGACCGGTGCGGGCACCTTCGACGAGAAGGTCCGTGACGACGTCTACGCGCGCACCCAGCAGCGGGTGGTCAAGATCGGCGCGGTCGTGCCCGTCTACACACCGTCGTCCATCCTCGCGGCCGGCAGGCACGTCCACGGGATCGCCTTCGACACGAACGCCTGGCCGCAGTTCTACGACGCCTGGCGCGACCGAAAGTGAAGGCCGTCGAACCCGTTCGGACACGGCCACGGGGGTGGATCGTGCTGCGCGCGGTCGGGCGGCGGCTCGCCCGCGCGGGCGCGGTCGTCCTCGGCGCGGCGACCCTCGCGTTCGCCGCGTTGCAGCTGCTGCCCGGGGACCCGGTGGCGGTCATGCTGGGGCCGGCCACGACGGCGTCCCCACAGGTCCGCGAGCAGATCAGGGCCGACTTCGGGTTCGACGAGCCGGTACCGGTGCGCTACCTGCACTACCTCGGTGATCTGGTGACGGGCGACCTGGGCCGGTCCTACCAGCTCCAGCAGCCGGTCACCACGCTCATCGGGGAGCAGCTGTGGCCGACGGTGCAGCTCGTCGCGGCGAGCGTCACCCTCGCCGTGGTCATCGCGGTGGTCTCCGCGGTGGTCACGGCAGGCCGCCGCTCGGCACTGCGCGCCGTGGTCACGCTGCTGGAGCTGGTGGCGCTGTCCACCCCGCAGTTCTGGCTGGGGATCGTGCTGCTGACAGTGTTCTCGTTCCGCCTGAACCTCTTCCCGGTGGCGGGTGCGCAGGACCTCAGGGCGCTGGTGCTGCCGGCGGTCACCCTCGCGCTGCCCGTCGCCGGGGTGCTGGCACAGGTGCTGCGGGAGGGCATCGAGACGGCGCTGGAACAGCCGTTCGTCGTCGCTGCCCGGGCCCGGGGCCGCAGCCGGATCGGGGTGCGGCTGCGGCACGCGGTCCGGCACGCGGCGGCCCCGCTGCTCACGCTGACCGGCTGGGTGACGGGTTCGCTGCTGGGCGGCGCGGTGCTGGTGGAGACCGTCTTCGGTCGCCCCGGCCTCGGTTCGCTGGTGCTGCAGGCGGTCGCCAGCCGGGACATGCCGGTCGTGCTGGGCGTGGTCCTGCTGACCGCCACGGTGGTGGCCGTCGTGTTCATCCTGGTGGACCTGGTGCAGCTGGCGCTCGACCCACGGCTACGGACGGCGGCAGCTCTGTGACGAACACCGACACCCGGACGGACATCGACACCGGGACCGGCGACAGCCCCGAGACCGGTAGCGGCCCCGAGGCCGGCGGCAGCCCCGCGGCGGGCATAGACACCGGGGCGGGCACCGGGGCGGGCATCGACACCGTGCTCACGGGCGGCGCCCGGCGTCCGGGTCCACGCGACTGGTCGGTCCCCCGGCCGGGTGTCGTCGTCGCGGCGGCGGTACTGGCGCTGGCTGCCTTCGTCGCGGCCGCGCCGGGGCTGCTGACCGACGCCGCGCCAACCGACATCGACCCCGTGCACGCGCTGGCCGGGCCGGGCGCAGGCCACTGGTTCGGCACCGACCAGCTCGGCCGCGACGTGTTCACCCGCGTCGTCTACGGTGCCCGCACGTCGCTGCTGCTCGGCCTCGCCGCGATCGGCCTCGCCGTCGCCGGTGGTGTGGTGCTGGGCCTGGCCACAGCGCTCGGCGGGCGCGGGATGGAGCGGATCCTCACCTGGCTGACGGACGTCACGCTCGCGCTGCCCCCGGTGCTGCTCGCGCTGCTGGTGGTCGCCGTGCTCGGCGCCGGAACGGCGAACACCGTGATCGCGATCGCGATCGCCCTCATTCCGGTGTACGGGCGGCTGGTGCGCACCGAGGCGATGCTGGTGCTGCGCTCCGGCTATGTCGAGGCCGCGGTCGGGCTCGGCCTGCGCCGTGGTGTGGTGGTCGCCCGCCATGTCCTGCCCAACGCGCTCGGCCCGGTGCTGGTCCTGGCCACGGTCGGGTTCGGTACCGCGCTCATGTACGCCTCCGCGTTGAGCTTCCTCGGCCTCGGGTCGAGCCCGCCGAGCCCGGAGTGGGGCCTGATGCTGTCCGAGGGTCGCGACTTCCTCCAGACCGCCTGGTGGACGGGGGTGTTCCCGGGTGCGGCGATCACCGGAACCGTGATCGCCGTGACGGTCGTCGGCCGGTACGCGCAGGCCCGTTTCGCCGGACGGGTCGACTGGCGGGCGGGCCGATGACCGGGCCGGTGAGCGCGGTTGCGGGCGGGCCGGCCGGCGGGCCGGAGGACGGGCCGCTGCTCGTCGTCGACGGGCTCGACGTGACGTTCCAGGTGGGTGGCGAGCGGGTGCACGCGGTGCGCGACGTGTCGTTCACCCTCGACCGCGGCGAGTGCCTGGCGATCGTGGGCGAGTCCGGGTCCGGGAAGAGCGTCACCGCCCGCACACTGATCGGTCTGACCGGTGGGCGTTCGACGGTGCGCGCCCGCCGGCTGTCCTTCGACGGCACCGACCTGACCGCGCTCACCGAGGCACGCTGGCGGGCGGTGCGCGGACGGCACATCGGGCTGGTGCTGCAGGACGCGCTGGTGTCCCTGGACCCGCTGCGGACGGTGGGCGCGGAGGTCGCCGAGCCGTTGCGCGTCCACCGGCTCGCCGCTCGGGGCGAGGTCGCCGGCCGGGTCAGGGACACGCTGGCCGACGTCGGCGTGCCGGATCCGGCCCGGCGCGCCCGCCAGTACCCCCACCAGCTCTCCGGCGGGCTGCGGCAGCGGGCGCTGATCGCGTCCGCGGTCGCGGCCGGACCGCGGCTGCTGCTCGCCGACGAACCGACCACCGCCCTGGACGTGACCGTGCAGGCCCAGGTGCTCGATCTGCTGCGACGGCTCCGGCAGGAGGGCCTGGCACTCCTGCTGATCAGTCACGACCTCGCCGTCGTGGCCGGCATCGCCGACCGGATCGCCGTCATGTACGGGGGGCTGATCGTCGAGGGCGGACCAGCGGAACAGGTGCTGCGCGACCCGCGGCATCCCTACACCCGGGCGCTGCTCGCGGCCGTCCCCACGTTCCACACCAGGGACCTGCACACCAGGCGGAGCCGGCTGGCGGTCCCGGTGCCCCGCCAGCCCGGGGCCGGCCCGGACGGCTGCCCGTACGCGGCCCGCTGCCGGCTGGCGGACGAACGCTGCCGGACGGAGCTCCCGCCCCCGGCCGAGGCCGACCCCGGGCACAGCGTCCTGTGCTGGCACCCCGCGCCGACCCCCGGCCCATCGGCCCGATCTGACCCGTTCCGTCCGTCCCACCCGGCCGACCCGTCGGGCCCGTTCGGGTCGGCCGGATCTGCCGGATCTGCCGAACCCGTCGGCCCGGCCGTCCTGGCCGTCGCCGAACCACCACCGCTCGCACACATGCCAACCGGGAGCGTGCCCGCCGCGGGCATGCCCACAGAAGTCGCCCGCGGCGAGGTTCTCCTCGACGTCGACGGGCTCTCCAAGCGGTTCCGCGGGCCCGGCGGGGCCTGGCAGCACGCCGTCGACGACGTGTCGTTCCAGCTGCGCGCCGGCGAGACGCTCGGCGTCGTCGGCGAGTCCGGGTCGGGGAAGACGACGGTGGCCCGCATCGTGCTGGGCCTGCTCACACCGGACGCCGGCACGGTCCGCTTCGCCGGTGCCCCGTGGAACGGGGACGGGGTGCTCGAGCGCGACCGCCGGCCGCATCGCCGCCGTGTACAGGCCGTCCAGCAGGATCCACTGAGCTCCTTCGATCCCCGGTACACCGTCGAGCGGATCATCGGGGAGGCGGTGGCGGGCAGCCCCCGCCGGGGCGGGCGGCAGGCACGGCGTGACCGGGTCGCCGTCCTGCTCGACCACGTGGGCCTCGGCGCGAACCTGCTGGGACGGCGGCCGCGGGACCTCTCCGGCGGACAGCGCCAGCGGGTGGCGATCGCGCGGGCGCTGGCTCCGGAGCCGGCGCTGCTCGTCTGTGACGAGCCGGTGTCCGCCCTGGACGTGTCGATCCAGGCCCAGATCCTCGACCTGCTCGCCGACCTGCAACGTGACCTCGGGGTGGCGATGCTGTTCATCTCCCATGACCTGGCGGTGATCCACCAGGTCGGCGACCGGCTCCTGGTGATGCGCCACGGCGGGATCGTCGAGTCCGGTGAGCTCCGGCAGGTCTTCGCACAGCCGGCGCACCCGTACACCCGGGAGCTGCTCGCCGCGGTCCCCCGGCCCGCCGAGTCCGCCATACGGGCGATGGCCCGCTAGCGCGTTGGCGGCCGGAGCGGGACCCACAGGTGGGAAGGCGGCGCGGCGTCCCCACGGCCTGGTCGAACGGGCCGCGGAGATCTCGGTGTTCACCCGGCTGCTGGCCCGCGGCAGGCTCGGGGACGGCAGCGTCGTGGTGCTCAGCGGGGCGGTTTCGACCGGCAAGACCGAGCTGTTGAACGCCCTGGTCGACGATGCGGCGGCGACGGGTGCGGTGGTTCTGACCGCGCTCGCCACCCCCGCGGAACGCGACGAACCGCTGGCCCTCGTGCGCCAGTTGTTCCGCACACCGCCACAGTTCGGCCCCGAGGACGATCTCGCCTGGCCTCGGGTCACCGACGCCGAGGCTGCCTCCGCAGCCCCCACCGACACCGGTACGACTCCCACCGACCAGCTGTCGACCAGCGCCGTGCACGACCTGTGGTCGGCGATCGACACACTCGCGCGCCGGGTCCCGGTCGTCATCGGTGTCGACGACCTGCATTTCGCCGACGTGGAGTCGTTGCGCTGCCTGGCGTACTTCGGCGGCCGGGTGCGGGCGTCACGGGTTCTGATCGTCGTGAGCGAGAACATCGGACATGTCGGGACGGATGCTTCGCGAGCCTCCTGGCACACCGATCTTTTGCGCCAGCCCCACTGTCACCGGATCCAGGTCTCCCCGCTGTCGCCGCGGGGGGTGGCCGAGCTGCTCGACACCCGGCTCCGACTGCCCGTCGGCACGGTCACGACCACCCGCTGGCACCACGTGAGCGGTGGGAACCCGCTGCTGCTGCGGGCCCTGACCGAGGACGCCGCCGCCGTGGCCAGGCAACCCGCCGGACTCGCCGGACTCGCCGAACCCACCGGTCCGGCCGGACCCGCCGCACCGGGAGAACCCGCCGAACCCGCGGAGCCAGCCGAACCCGTCGCCGGCACGGCCTTCGGCCAGGCATACCTGACCTGCCTTCACCGCGGCGGGCCCGACCTGCTCCAGGTCGCGCGCGGGCTGGCGATCCTCGCCGAGTCCGGCTCGTCCGCCTCGCTACGCCAGCTCGTCGACGCGGACGAGCCGACGGTCGAGCGGGCCCTGGACCTGCTGGAACGCGCCGGCCTGCTCGAGCGCGCCGGTCCGCTGGGCACCGGCCGGTTCCGCCACCCGGCCGCCCGGGCCGCGGTGCTCGCCGAGATGTCCCCGGGCGAACGGTCGCATCTGTACCAGCAGGCGGCCCGCCTGCTGCAGGTCGACGGCGCAGCTGCGCACACCGTCGCCGCGCATCTGGTCGCCGCGCACCGCCCGCCCGGGCCATGGGCGTTCGCCGTGCTGTGTCGGGCGGTCGAGGAGACCCTCGACCACGATCGGCTCTTCGCCACCGAGTGCCTGCGGCTGGCCCGCCTGGTCTGTTCCGACGACATGCAGCGGGCGACGGTCGCACTGCTGCGGCTGCGGATCTCCTCTCCCAGCGCGGAGGTCGACCCACTCACCGCGGCCGAGCACCAGGTCGCGGTGCAGGCAGCGCTGGGCGGTACCAACCGGGAGATCGCCAGAATCCTGCACATCACCGCGAGTACCGTCGAGCAGCATCTGACCCGGGTTTACCGCAAACTCGGCGCGAAAGGCCGCGCCGACCTGCGGTCCACTTTCATGCAGTTCGCCCGCGAAGATCTCGACTAGCCGGTGACCGTCGATATTCCGCGATACGCAATCCAACCGCGGCCGACACCACGTGACATCGGTCACCACCCAAGAGCATTTCCGTCGTCGACGCGAACCTGCGACATCAAAGAGCCTTTTCAATCTTGGTTTGTCTGATTCTCCCGGCGGTTAAGGGTCACCAATTGACGAATTGAACGGGAACCGGCTCGGGCCGTTCCATCATCTGGCGACGGCAATAGTTGGTCGGGCGGCGGGCGGAGGGATGCCGTAAATAGAGAAGTCCCCGGTAGATCACAGGGTTCCTACTCCACTGTGCCCTTGACCGAGGACTTCCGTTGCTAACCTACCCCGGTGTCGTCGACCTGCCCGAGTCGACCCTGACCTTCCTCACGGGACTGCTGGCCGAGGACCGCGCCCAGCGCCGGACCTGGCGCAAGCTGCCCCCACGCGAGCAGGCACTCCTGGTGCTCGCCCACCTCCGCAAGGGTGAACGCTACGAGCACCTCGCCGAGGGCTTCCAGGTCAGCGTCGGCACCGTCCACAACTACATCCGCGAGGCCGTCGGCCTGCTCGCCACCCACGGCCGGACCCTGCTCGCCGCGGTCTGGACCTTCGCGTGGACCCAGAGCAACTTCCTCATCCTCGACGGCACCGTCGTGCGTACCAACCGTGTCCGTGCGCACAACAAGCTGTACTACTCGGGCAAGCACAAGTACCACGGCATCAACCTGCAGGGCCTCACCGACCCCTACGGTCGGCTGCTCTGGATCTCCGAAGGACTTCCCGGCTCCGTCCACGACCTCACCGCGGCCCGGATGCACGACGTCCTCCATCTGATCGACCGCTCGGGGCTCTACCTCTACGCGGACAAGGGCTACGTCGGCGGCGAGGGTGACCGCCTCCTCGTCCCGGTCAAGAAACCCAAGAACAGGGAACTCCCCGACCGCGACAAAGAGACCAACTGGACCCACGCCACCACCCGCTCGCAAGGCGAACGAGGATTCGCGGTCCTCAAGAACTGGCACATATTCGACCGTTTCCGCGGCTGCCCACGCCGCGTCGGCATCTTCGCCCAGGCCGTCCTCGTCCTCTCCAGTGAGGGCCTTTAGGAAAATCGACTTTGAAAAGGCTCAAAGATCACCGCGAGCCGGAAAGAGTTCGGACATTTTCGCGTAACACTATCGCAGAAATAGCCGCACAGGGGTCACCTAGGGGGGTTTCAGGGGTACCTCGGAAGCAATTCTCCGGTGATTATTGACGGAGCGACGCGCCGCAGTTCGACGCGCCCCGGATCCCGGGTTCCTCCGGCTCCCCGGACCCGAACACCCGGAGAATTCCCCAGAAAAACCAGCGTCCTACTTCATCCGCCGAGCCGTCATGCGAGCCCGGACACCGAGTCGTGCCCGCAGACACCGCCCCACGAGACACGATGGGACAACGATGAGATACGAAATCCTCGGGCCTCTTCGGGTGACGAAGGAGGATGGCACCTGCTTCATCAGCGCCCCCAAGATGGAGACCCTGCTCGCCACCCTCCTGGTCCGCCCGAACGAAGTGGTGTCGGCCGACCAGCTCATCAGCGAGATCTGGGGTGCGGCCGCACCGCGGAGCGCGAATGCCGGAATCCACGTGATGGTGTCGAACCTGCGCAAGTTCCTGGCCCGGCCGGACCGGACGGACAGCCCGATCGTGACCCGCTCCCCGGGCTACCTGCTGGACCTGGGCGACGACACCCTCGACGCCCACGACTTCCTGGACCTGGCCGCGCGCGGACACGAGCACGTGCGGCTGAAGAAGTACGCGGAGGCCGTGGCCTGCTTCGACCGTGCGCTCGGGCTGTGGCGGGGCCAGCTGCTCGGCCGGCCGCCCGCCAGCCCGATGATCGTCTGGTACGACACCTGGCTCGCCGAACAGCGGCTGGGCTGCCTGGAGGCGAACCTGGAGGCGGAGCTCGAACTCGGCCGCCACCGCCGGCTCGTGCCCAGGCTGTACTCGCTCATCACCGAACACCCGCTGCACGAACCGTTCTACCGCCATCTGATGGTCGCGCTGTACCGGGCCGAGCGGGTCGCCGACGCACTCGACGTCTACCGGACGGCCCGCACCCGGCTGCGCGACGAGCTGGGCCTCGAGCCGTGCCGCTCGCTGCAGGACACACAGCGGGCGATTCTGGTCGGCGACCGGCGCATGGGCCTCGTCCGGCTCGCCGGCTGACCGCTCTCGCTCCCGCCCCCGGGTCCCGCCCCCGGGTCGGGCCGACCACGAACCTGCCCTGCCCCATCTGGAGGGGCTGTCCGTGGCCCGGCCCGCCCCGGGGCGTCAGCCCCGGGGGGCGGTCAGCCGCCCTCGATCGCGGCGGACTGCACCGCGGCGAGGTCCACCTTCTCGCCTCGGCCGTCCTCCCGGAAGAGCAACAGCGCGGCCAGCACCCCGACGACCATGGTCACCGCGGTGATGACGAAGCCGAGCTTGAACCCCTCGGTGAGCGCGGCCGCCGGCGCGGGCCGCGTCGGCCGTCCGGCTCTCGGCGAGCGTCGCGATGACCGCGAAGCCGAGCGATCCCCCGACATAGCGGCTGACGTTGAGCAGCGCCGCGGCGATGCCCGTGCTCTCCGCCGGCACGCCCGTCACCGCCGCGATGTTGATCGGGACGAAAAGGATCGCGAACCCGAGGCTGACCACCACCGACGGCAGGATGATGTTCGTGCCCAGACCGCCGTCCGGCGAGATCCCGGTGAACAACAGCAGACCGCCGGCGACGATCGCGCAGCCGATGGCGACGACGGCGCGGATGCCGATCTTCGGCACGAGCAGTGGGCCGACCGGCGCGGCGACCAGCAGGGTCACGGCGAGCGGCAGGTAGGCCAGGCCGGTCTTCAGCGGGGAGTAGTGCAGTACCTCCTGCGCGTACAGAGTGACGAAGAACAGCATCGCCCACAGCGCGACCGCGACGAGCGCCTGGACCGCGTTCGCGCCGGACACCGAACGGTTACGGAACAGCGAGAACGTCATCAGCGGCTCGGCCGCGACGAACAGCTCGTGGACGACGAAGTAGGCGAGGAGCACGACGGCGCCGGCGAGCAGGCCGAGCGTCCGCCCGGACCCCCATTCGTGCTCGCTGGCCTGCAGCACCGCGTAGATCAGCAGCGCGGTGCCGCCGGTGGAGACCAGCGCGCCGACGACGTCGAAGCGGTGCGCCCGGGTCGTGCGGTCCGCGGGCAGGTACCGGCTGGCACCGGCCAGGATGAGCGCGCAGATCGGGACGTTCAACAGGAAGATCCACCGCCAGCCGGGCCCGTTGACGAGCACGCCGCCCAGCACCACACCCAGGGCGCTGCTCACGCCGGCGGCGGTACCCCAGACCGCCAGCGCCTTGTTGCGGGCCGGGCCCGCCGGGAAGATCGACGCGATCATCGCCAGCGTCATCGGGATGCTGAACGCTCCGGCCAGGCCCTGCAGCGCCCGGGTGGCGACGAGGCTGCCCGCGTCCTGCGACAGGCCCGCGGCGAGCGAGGCGACCAGGAACAGGGCGATTCCCCCGACGAATATCCTCCGCTGACCGAACACGTCACCGGTCCGGCCGCCGAGCAGCAGGAAACCACCGAACGCCACCGTGTAGGCGTTCACCACCCACGGCAGGTCGCCCTGGGAGAAGCCGAGGTCGTCCTGAATGCTGGGCAGCGCGACGTTCACGATCGTGATGTCTAGGGTTTCGAGCATTGCCGCGACGCACAACAGCGTCAACGCGATCGTGTGCACGGACGTCCAGACGAACGACGCCGGGTTCGAGGACGTCGAGTTCGAGGACGTCGAATTCGTGTGCACCGAATGTGATGGCGCCGGCCTCGGGGGTGCGGAGCTCCCGGCGGCCGGCTCGCGCGCCGGCCCGTCGACGGCTCGCACCGCCGCCCCGGACTCCTGCTTTTCCGTCATGGGTTGCGAATTCCTTTCGAGCGACTGTGACCGACCAGCCTTTTCCGTCGACGTGTCCGAGCCGCCGTGACAGCACCCGGCAGACGTGAGATGGAAAAGGCTCAATGAGCCTTTTCCATCTCACGGCGCATGGTCAGGGACACCGCAGGTTCGAGTCGACGACGGAAAAGGCTCGGCTTCGGGGCCGCGGATCCGGGCGGCGGTCGTTCTTCCCCACCCGGATCCGCGGCCGATGCCGCCTACTGCGCGGCGGGCGCGTCCGCCGGCGTCTGGACGTCCCAGGAGTAGCCATGCGGAACGAGGAAGTCGAGGAAGCTCGCGGCGTCGAACGCCTGGGCGGGGCTGAGCACACCGGCGCGGGGCGGCTGGGCGAGCAGCCGACGGACAGCCTCCGCCACGATCACCGCGGTCGACCCGTAGATGTCGCTGGCATGCAGGACACCGCGGGCACGGCGCCCGTCGGCACCGGTGGCCTCCGCGACGATGGTGAACCTGGCCGCAGCGCGGCGGGTGTCGTCCGGGCCCTCGGCAAGGTTGTCGATGATGGTCGCGACGGTCTCGGCGGGCAGCTGGAGCAGCTGCGCGAACTCCGGCGTGACGATGCTGGCGTTGATGACGACCGACAGCCGGTCGGTCGGCACGTGCCGGGGAACGGTGATGACTTCCGGGCCCGCCCAGCTGATGACCGGCGTCGGCTCCACGTTCCCCGGGAACGTCACCGCCTCGTACGGCGTCGTGCCGTCGCCGGGCCGCCATCCGCCGTCGCTGTAGACGAAGGTGCCGCTGGTCAGCGCACCGAAGGCCGACCGGACGGTTCCCCTGCTCATGTCCCAGTCGTGCACGTCGTAGGCCACGAGGAGATCGGTCGCCTGCTCGACCCGGGAGCCGACCACGTTCGCCAGCAGATCGCCGGGTACGATGTCGAAACCGACGGACGGGACGACGGCCACCCCGGCGTTCTGCGCGGGACCGGAGAACTCGTCGAAGACCTTCTTCACGAACAGCTGCTCGGCGGTCGTGTCGAGATAGTGCACACCCGCCTCGATGGCGGCCCGGACCACCGGTTCACCCACCAGCGCGAACGGGCCCGCCACGTTGACGACGACATCGCTGCCGCGGAACGCGTCCGCCAGGGCTGCCGGGTCTTCCACACCGACCTGGCGGGTCGCTATCTCGACCTTCCGGCCGTCGACGGAGTCACCCGGCTCGGTGTCGGCCAGCTCCGTCGCCAACGCCCGCAGCCGGTCACCGTCCCGGCCGGCCAGAACGACGGAAAATCCGCGGCGCCGAAGCTCGGCGGCCACCAGCCGTCCGGTGTATCCACTCGCGCCGTAAACGGTGATCGCCATGCGGAATCCCCTCCTCTATGGAGCCTTCTCCATCTCACGGGCACGGTCCGGGACACCGCGAGTCCACGTCGCCGAGAGTCCACGTCGCCGCGAGTCCAGGTCACCGAGAGTCCAGGTCGCCGAGAGTCCGCGTCGCCGACGGGAAAGGCTCATTCAGTACCCGTCATACTTGCGGGGATCAGCCGGCACGCCCATCCCGCAACTAGGGGCTTCGCGCACCCCCCCAAGTTTGGGGATTTTTTCGATCGGCAAGGTCGGGTAAGCTCGCGGGCGTGGCGAAACCTGCCCTCGGAATCCGCGCCAGCGCCGTTCGCGAGGGGATCGCGGACCTGTGCGAGCAGCGCATCACCCCGGAAGACCTCGTCGCCGAGGTCGCCGAGCGCGTCCGCCGAGTGGTTCCGTACGACGCCGGCTCGTGGATGACGACCGACCCCGAGACGCTGCTGCCGACACGGCTGCACGCCGTCGGTCCCAAGGTCTGCCTGCGCGCCGACGACCTGCACGACGAGCTGGCGGGCACCGGCGTCAACGGGTTCCTCGACCTCGACCGATCCGGGCGTTGCGCGGTGTCCCTCGCCGCCTCCACCGGCGGCGACCTGGACCGCGCCACCCGGCACCGGTCCGTCCACGAGCCGCTGGGGCTGCGCGACGAGCTGCGGCTGCTCGCCCGGGACGGCAGCGCCACCTGGGGCATCGGCTGTCTGCGGCGCGCCGACGACGAGCCCGACTTCACCGCCGCCGAGGTCCGCTACGTCGCCTCGATCGCCCGCCATCTGGGCCACGGCCTGCGGTCCGGCCTGGCCCGCACCGCGGCGCCACGCACCCCGCTGGCGGGCTCCGGCACGCTGATACTGGACGCGGCGGGCCACCTCGAGGCCTCCACCGCGGAGGCGGACCGCTGGTTGCGGCGGATCAGCCCGGCCGAGCCGCCCGAGCTGCCGGTGTCGGTCACGATGGTGGCCGTGCAGGCCCAGGCGAACGCCGTAGCGGGCGGCCCGCCCCGACCGGCCCGGCTGCGGATGTCGCTGCCCGGCGGCGGCTGGCTGCTGGTGCAGGGCGAGGTGCTGGTCTCCGCACCGGCGCACGGGGGCGGCGGCACGTCACGCACCGCCGTCGTGCTGGAGCCCGCGAGCCGCGCCGACCTGCTGCCGGTGATGCTGGCCCTCTACGGCCTCACCGCGCGCGAACGCCAGCTGGCCGAGCTGCTCGTCGCCGGGCACGGCACCGACCGGATCGCCCGCAGGCTCGGGATCTCCCAGCACACCGTGCGCGACCACACCAAGGCGATCTTCGCGAAGGTGAACGTGGCGACCCGCGCCGAGCTGACCGCGGTGCTCGGCGCCGAGGTCACCGGCCCCCCGGTCGACGTCCCCGGCGGCCTGGGCGACCTCGGCCTCGCCGGCTGACGCACCGCGCCCGGAAACGCCACGGTCCTCGCAACCCCAGAAGACTGGACGCTGCGAGGACCGTCGGCGTTCTGCTCCTCAGTGCGGAGCCATCAGTGAGACTGCGTTCCCCGGGTACATTGCCATTAAGCAAGAGCCGAGGATTCGACTGCCGGAGATCCTGCCACAGATCGGCATCAGTCAAGATCTCCCAGCCGGTGGTCCGGGAGGCTCGTACCCCACGAACACAGCCGGACCTCCGAGTGCTCGGTAGACAGGAAGCTCGGTAGCCCGGCAGCCCGGTTTTGCAAGTCGCAAGAGTGAACGATTTCGGTCGTTCCAACGACCAAAACCCTTCTTTCTTGCGGGCCGCCAGGTGAATCGGGCACCCCTTTTGCCGCGAAAGGGGTGAGATGACCCCGCCGCACGGCAGTGCGGGATCCTCGATGGATGGCCGGACGGGCGGGATTCACCCCCCATCAGCACGGCTCCGCCAAGCCCATACAGGCAGCCCGGATCCGCCGCTTCTCAGGATTCTGCGACGGGCTCTTCGCTCATCGCCCTTGGACTAGCGCTGCGGATCAGACGGCGGTGAGGCGAAGGGTGGCTGCGGGGGTCTCCGCGCTGCCAGCCGGGACGATCGCGTAGCGGCGCCGCTCCCATGGATAGTGCGGCAGGTCGACGACGGCACGGGGCAGGTCCGTCAGCTCGCCTTCACCGGGCTCCACGGGAGTGCCCGCGGCGAGCGCGTCGAGGGCCGCGAGGGCCTGCGGCCGGCTGGCGGCGAGCACCCGGGCGCGGACGGGGTGGCGCGCCCGGCCCGCGGTCGCCGTGTAGGCGAACGCCGGGTAGGCGTCGTCCGGGAGGGTGGCCAGCCGGTCCCGGTAGCGCGCCGCGAGGACCCGCAGCGCGTCCGGGGTTCGTGCCGTCACCTCGAAACCGGCCACCGGAACCGCCCTCCCGCCACCGGCCGCGGCACCCACCACATCACCGCTGCCCACCGCGGCGCCGGTGCCCACCGCACCACCGGTGCCCACGGCGGCGCCGGCACCCACCGCCGCACCGCTGCCCGCTGCGGCGCCGATGTCCACCGCGCCGATGTCCACCGCGGTGCCGACGTCCGCCGGGCCGACGATGACGTGGGCGTTGGTACCGCTCATGCCGAAGGAGCTGACGCCGGCGTAGCGGCCGTCGTCCGGTGACCAGGCCTCGACCTCGGTGGGGATGGCGATTCCGGTACCGGCGAGGTCGAGGCGCGGGTTCAGGGTCCGGAAGTGCACCAGCGGAGGCACGGCCCGGCGCTGCACGCACAGGATCGCCTTGAGCAGGCCGGCCATGCCCGCCGCGGACTCCAGGTGGCCCAGGTTCGACTTCACCGATCCGACCGTCAGCCGGCGCCCGCCGCGCGGACGGCCGAGGACGGTCGCGATCGCGTCCATCTCGATCGGGTCGCCCAGGGCGGTCCCGGTGCCATGCGCCTCCAGGTGCCCGATGTCCGCGGCGGTCAGGCCCGCGTCGGCCAGCGCCGCGGCGATGACGTCGATCTGGGACCGCACGTTGGGCGCGGTGATGCTGGCGGACCTGCCGTCCTGGTTGAGCGCCGAGCCGGCGATCACCGCGTGGATGCGGTCGTTGTCCCGCCGGGCGTCCGCGAGGCGCTTGAGCACGACGATCCCGCAGCCTTCGGAGCGGGTGAAGCCGTTCGCGCGGGCGTCGAACGGCTTGCACAGCCCGTCCGGGGCGAGCAGGCCCGACTGGGAGATCAGCCTGGTCGACGCCGGAGACACGATGAGGTTGACACCGGCGGCGAGCGCGACCTCGCACTCGCCCCGCAGCAGCGCCTGCCGCGCGAGATGGACGGCGACCAGCGACGACGAGCAGGACGTGTCCACCGCCATCGCCGGGCCGGTCAGCCCCAGGGTGAACGCGATCCGCCCGGCGGAGTAGCAGATCGCGTTGCCGATGCCCCAGACCGCGTCGACGTCGGCGGGCCGCCAGTCGTCGTAGTCCTGGTTGGTGATGCCGACGAAGAATCCGGTGCGGGTCTCGGTCAGGCGCTCCGGGGGCAGCGCGGCGTCCTCGAGGGCCTCCCAGGCAGCCTCGAGCAGCAGCCGGTGCTGCGGGTCGAGCCGCCGTGCCTCGCGGCCGCCGATACCGAAGAAACCGGCGTCGAAGTCCATCACCTCGTCGAGGAACCCGCCCTTGCGGTGCAGGCCCGCCCACTGGTCGGCGAACGGGCCCATCCGCTCCTGGCTGAGCGGGGTGACCAGGTCACGGCCGGCGGCGAGCGCCGTCCAGTAGCCGTCGAGGTCGTCGATGCCACCGGGCAGGCGCAGGCCGACGCCGACGACGGCGAGCGGCTGGTCGGCGCGTTGCGCGTCGAGCTGGGCCCGCAGTGAGCGGATCGTGTCGAGCGCCCGCGCGAGCGCGGTACGGGAAGCCGGTGCGGGGGCCGGGGCGCCGGGCGGCGGAGCAGCGGCCGGGACGAGCGTGGGACTGTCGTCGTGAGCCATGCGTTCTCAGTCCTCCTGGGTGGCGGCGGGGGCCGCGGCCTCGAACAGTCGCTCCGTCAGGGCGCCGGACAGGGCGCGCATCGTTCCGTACGTCCACAGCAGGGTCGGCGACAGCTTCAGGCCGAACGCCGACTCCAGGCGGTTGCGGAACTCCAGGCCCATCAGCGAGTCGAGGCCGAGCGATATGAACGGCAGGTCCCGCTCGATCGCGGTCGGGTCCAGGCGCAGCACCCGGCTGGCCAGCTCGCGCACCTTGCCCTCGAGCAGCTCACGGCGGTCGTCGCCGTCGCTGGTGCGCAGCCGGGCGAGGAACTCGTTGCCCTGCTCACCCACCGGGGTGCCGTCGCGCGAGGCCCGGCGCAGCACGCTCCAGCTCTCCAGCGCGGCGGTGTCCGGGTAGGAGTCGAACCACTGCCGCAGGTCGAGGCGCAGGTAGGCGACGACCTGCCCGTCGGCACCCCGGCCTGCGATGCGCCGGCCCACGGTCTCCTGGCCTGCGGTCTCCTGGCCTGCAGTGTCCTGGCCCGCGGCACCCTGGCCCGCGGTGTCCGGACCACCGGCGCCGAGGTAGCCGGCGAGTGCCTGCCACGCCTCCTCGGCGGTGAAGCTGCCCATCCCGCGGTCGGCGAGGCGGGCGCCCCGGTTGTCCTCACTCGCCGCCAGCCCGATCTCGGCGAACGGCCCCCACTGCACGCTCAGCCCCGGCCGGCCGCGGCGGCGGCGGGCGACGGCGAGCGCGTCGAGGTAGGCGTTGCCGGCCGCGTAGGCGGCCTGGCCGGCGTTGCCGATCAGCGCCGCCGCGGACGAGAACAGGACGAAGAAGTCGAGCGGGTCGGGGTCGGTAGCGGCGTCGAGGTTGCGGGCACCGTCGACCTTCGGGGCCAGCACCCGCTCGGCCTGCTCGGGCCGCAGGGTCAGGATCGTCGCGTCGTCGAGCAGGCCGGCGGCGTGCACCACACCGCGCAGCGGCGGGAGCGCGGCACGCAGCTCGGTGAGCGCCGCGTTGAGCGCGGCGCCGTCGGCGACGTCGACCTGGCGGGTCTCCACCCGCACGCCCCGGCCCCGCAGGGCGTCGAGGCGGGCGGTCGCGGCTGCGTCCGGCGCGCGGCGGCCCAGCAGCACCAGGCTGCGGGCACCGTGGTCGGCCAGGAACTCGGCGAGGGAGAGGCCGAGCGCCCCGAGCCCGCCGCTGATCAGATAGGTCGCGTCGGCGCGGAACCGGCCCTGCGGCATCGGCTCCGGCGCGGCAGGCGGCAGGTCGGCCGGGTCGATCCGCACCACGAACTTGCCGATGTGGCTGCCGTGGGACATGTCCCGCAGCGCCTCCGCCACCTCGGCGAACGGACGGGTGATCACCGGCAGCGGTGGCAGGTCGCGGGCCTCGACCCGGTCCCAGACGTCGCTCAGCAGCCGCGCGAAGCGCACCGGGTGGCGGGTCATCAGCGCGCTCAGGTCGACCGAGTACAGGCCGATGCCCTTCTGGAAGGCGCTGAGGCTGATGGTGCGCCCACCGTAGATGTCCTTCTTGCCGACCTCGACGAACCGGCCGCCCTCGGCGAGCAGATCCAGGCCGAGCCCGATCGCGGCGCCGGTCAGCGAGTTGAGCACCACGTCGACGCCACGCCCGCCGGTCACCGCCCGCGCCTGCTCGGCCCAGCCGAGATCGCGGGAGTCGAAGACGTGCTCGATCCCGAGGTCGGCCAGGTGGCGGCGCTTCTCGGCGGTGCCCGCCGTCGCGATCACGGTGGCGCCCAGGTGGCGGGCCACCCCGACGGCGGCCAGGCCCAGGCCGCCCGCCGCCGAGTGGATCAGGACCGTCTCGCCCGGGGCGAGGCCGGCCAGGTCGTTCAGGCCGTACCAGGCCGTCGCGGTGACCATCGGCAGCCCGGCGGCGTCGACGTCGGCCAGCCAGTCGGGGATCGGGCGGGTGTGGTCGGCACGCACGGTCAGGTGCGACGCCAGCGCCGGCATCGCGCAGGCGACCACCCGGTCGCCGATCGCCGGAGCGGCGACCCCGTCGCCGACGGCCGTCACGATGCCGGCGCATTCGGTGCCGAGCAGCCCGGCGCCGCGCGGGTCGGGGTAGGTGCCCATCGTCTTCATCACGTCGAGGAAGTTCAGCGCGGACGCGGTGACGACCAGCTCGACCTCACCGGGCCCCGGGGGGCGGCGGACCAGCGGACGCAGCGTCAGCCCGTCCCAGCTGCCGGGACGATCCGGGCTCAGCCGCACGGCCTGCTCGGCGCGCCGCCACGGGGTCACCCCGGCCGGCGGCTCGCCGGCATCCCCGGCGGCGACGGTGGCGGCGACGATCCGGCCGACGTGGCGACGGCCGTCGCGGACGACGACCTGGTCGGTGTCCTCGCCCGGGGCGGACAGCAGCGCCGACAGCCCCGTCACGATGTCGGCCACCCGGCCGCGTGCCCCCTGCGTGACGTCGAGCAGCACGGGACGCAGCTCCGGGTGCTCGCGGCCGAGCACCCGGCCGAAGCCCCAGTACAGCGCGGCGCCAGGGTCAGGGGCGGCGGGGTCGGCGGCAGCGGACCCGTCGGCGGCAGCGGACCCGTCGGCGGCGGACCCGTCGAGCGCCTGGGCGGCCGTGGTGACGATCACGAACCGCGGGGTGGTCGGCTGCTCCACGGCGGCGGAAACGAGCGCGGCCAGCTCGAGCAGCCCGCGGCGCTGCGCGGCGAGACCGGCGTCGGCCGCGGGGGCGAGCACGACGACATGCGTCGGTGCACCGCCCCACGGCGCCGCCGGGTCGGCGAGGTCGTGCTGGGCCGGGGCGACGCCGTGGGCGGTGAGGGCCTCGGCCAGTTCCCGGGCCGTGTCACCGAGGCCCGGTCCGGCGACGACCGCCCAGGTTCCGGCCACGCCCGCAACGCCCGCGCCCGCACCGGCCGCGCCCCCACCGGCCGTGTCCGTCGGCTCCGCCGCGTCGGCGGCCGGGGGCTGTTCGGTGAACTCAAGGCGGTAGTCACGCCACTCCCCCGCGCCCGCCTCGCCGGGGGCGTCGGGGAGGGCCTCCATGCGCAGGCCCTCCATCGTCAGCAGCAGGCGCCGGTCGGCGTCGAAGACGTGGAAGTCCAGGGTGGTCGAGTCGCGGCGCACCGCGTGCGACCACACCGCGGTCGGTGGCTCGGTGAGCGATCCCACCACCCGCACCCGGTCGACCGAACGCGGCACCACGGCTCCGTCACCTCCGGTCAGGGCCAGGGCGACCTGCAGCGCGGCGTCCCACAACGCCGGATGCAGCTCGTCGGGACGTGCGCCGGCCCGGCACCGTTCGGGCAGCACCACCTCACCGAGCGCCTCGGCACCGGTGGCGCCGTCCGTGCCGTCCGTGCCGTCCGTGCCGTCCGCGTCGTCCGTCCCGGGGCCGGCCTGGAACAGCCGGCGCAGGCCGCGGAACGACGGGCCGTAGTTCAGGCCGCGGGCGGCGCACGCCGCGTAGAACTCCTCCGGGTCACTGGTTTCGCCGGCCAGCAGATGCCCGGGGAACAGCGGGGCGCCGTGGGACGCCGGATCGCCCAGCGCCGGACCGCCGTTGGACGGGACGCCGTTGGACGGGATGCCGTTGGACGGGACGCTGACCGGTGCGGCGGCGCCGTGGTGCACCCGGGCGGTGGCATGCGTCGTCCAGTCGGTGGCGCCCGCGGGCAGCGACGACAGGACGAAGCTGCCGCCGCCGCTGACGTCGTCCCGCCACAGCACGCTGACGCGCAGCGGGTCGTCACCGAACGTCAGATCGCTGCGGAACTCGACGTCGGTCAGTGCGCCCGGCACCGCGCCGGTCCGGGCCCGGGCGGTGGCCAGCGCGAGCGCCAGCATGCCCACACCGGGCAGGACGACCGCGTCGAACACCCGGTGGTCGACGAACCAGGGGGTGTCGTCGCGGGCCAGCTCCAGCACACCCGTCCAGACATCACTCTCGGTGACGGACGGGGTGAGGGCGACGTCGAGCGCGCCGGCGCGCCGCGGCCCGCCGCGGCCGGCCTCGACCCAGTACGTGCGGCGCTGCCACGGGTAGCCGGGGACGGTTGCCCACGCGTCACGCGGCAGGCGCCCGAACGGCTCCAGGCCGGCGATGTAGGCACGGCCGAACGCGTGCGCGAGGTCGGCGGCCGTGCCCTCGTCGCGGCGCAGCGTCGTCACCACCCGCGGCGGGTCCTCCCGCGCGCCCGCCAGCTCCTCGACGGCCGGTGCGAGCACCGGATGCGGGCTGATCTCGACGACGTGGGTGACGCCCTCGTCGAACAGGTCCGCCAGCGCGTCGGCGAACATCACCGGCTGGCGCAGGTTGTCGGCCCAGTAGACGGCGTCCAGCTCGCGGCCGGTCAGCAGGGTGCCCCGGACCGTCGACTTCAGCGGGATGTCGCCGGCGCGGGGGCGCACCGGCGCGAGCGCGGCGAGCAGGTCCTCGCGCAGCTCGTCCATCTGCGGGCTGTGCGAGGCGTAGTCGACGTTGACCAGGCGGCAGAACGTGCCGTCGGCCTCCAGCAGTTCCTTCAGCGCGAGCACGGACTCGCCGTCACCGGACAGGACGCACGAGCGCGGCCCGTTGTTGACGGCGAGTGAGACGACCTCCTCGAAACCCTCCAGAGCCGCCCGCGCCCCGTCGACGTCCAGGTCGACGGCGAGCATGTGGCCGCGGCCCGAGGCGCGCCGCACGATCACGGCGCGGCGGGCGACGATCAGCGCGGCGTCGTCGTAGCTGAGAATCCCGGCGACGGTGGCCGCGCCGACCTCGCCCTGGCTGTGACCGATGACGACGTCGGGTTCGACGCCGGCCGCACGCCAGACCTCGGCGAGGGCGACCGACACCGCCCACAGCGCCGGCTGGACCTGGTCGACCCGGGCCAGCCACTCGTCGCCGGCGGCTCCGGCGAGCAGCTCCCGCAGGTTCCAGTCGACGTGCGGGCGCAGCGCCGCGGCGCACCGGTCGATGGTCGCGGCGAACGTCGGGTCGGTGGCGAGCAGGTCCCGGCCCATGGCCGCCCACTGGGAGCCCTGCCCGGGGAACACGAACGCGGTCCGGCCCGCGGCCCGCGCCTTGCCGACGAGCAGGTCCGGGCCGTCGGAGGTGTCGCCGGCGGTGAACCGGTCCAGGGCCGCGGCGGCGCCGGACGCGGTGGTGGCGAGGACCGCCAGCCGCGACGTGAACTGGTCGCGCCGCCAGGCCAGCGTCCCCGCCAGCGCCGGGAGCTCCGTCGGCGCCGACGCCGACACCGGCGGCACCGCGTCACCGCCGTCGGCCGGGGCGGGTGCCAGCGTGGCGCGGACGTCGTGGGCCCGGGCGGTGAGCGCCCCGTCGGTCTGCGCCGACAGCGCCAGCAACACGGGCGGCTGGGACGCGGGCGGCTGCTCGACGAGCGACTGCGCCACGGCAGACGGCGCCACGGCAGACTGCGCCACGGGCGGCTGCGCCGTAGGCGATGCCGGGACGCGGGACGCGGCAGGCGGGTCGGTGAGCACCACGTGGGCGTTCGTGCCGCCCCAGCCGAACGAGTTCACGCCGAGAAAGACGGGGGCGTCCGCGGGAAGCCCGACCGGCTCGCCGGTGAGGCGCAGGTTCAGCTCGTCGAAGGGGATATCGGGGTGCGGGTCGTCGGCGAACAGGCTCGGCGGGACGACCCGGTGCTCCAGCGCGAGCAGCGCCTTGACCAGCCCGGCCATGCCGGCCGCCGGCTCGAGATGGCCGATGTTGGTCTTGACCGAGCCGATCGGCAGCGGGCCGGCGCCCGGGGAGCGCCGCGCGCCGAGCACCCGCCCGATGGCACCCGCCTCGACGGGGTCGCCGCGGCCTGTTCCGGTGCCGTGCGCCTCGACGTAGGCGACCTGGTCGAGGGGGATCTCCGAGTCCTCGTAGACGGTGCGCAGCAGGTCCTCCTGCCCGCCCGGGTTCGGCGTCACCAGGCTTTCGCCGCCGCCGTCGTTGTTCACCGCGGTGCGGGCGATGACACCGCGGATCCGGTCGCCGTCCGCGAGTGCCCGGGCGAGGGTCTTCACATACACCGCCGCGACGCCCTCGCCGCGGACGAAACCGTCGGCGGTGGCGGCGAACGCCTGGCATCGCCCGGTCGGCGACAGGCCGCCGAAGTGGGTCAGGCCGACCGAGCCCTCCGGGGAGAGGATCAGGTTCACGCCCCCGACCAGCGCCGCGTCGATCTCCCCGGCCAACAGTGCCTGGCCGGCCAGGTGCAGCGCCACCAGCGACGACGAGCAGCCCGTCTCGACCGCCAGCGACGGCCCGGTGAGCCCGAGGAAGTACGAGATCCGGGTGGCGGCCATGTCCATCGCCGTCCCGAACGCGCTGTGCTGGGTCGGGGCCGCGCCGCGGTCCTTGCGCAGCAGCTCGTAGTCATGCCAGGACGAGCCGACGTACACGCCGGTGCGGGTGCCGGCGAGGCTCGCGGCCCGGGTCCCCGCGTCCTCCAGCGCCCGCCAGGACGTCTCCAGCATCAGCCGGTGCTGCGGGTCGATCGCGACGGCCTCCCTCGGCGAGATACCGAAGAACGTCGCGTCGAAGTCGCCGACGTCGTCGAGGAAACCTCCGACGTCCTGGATCACCTTCTCCGGGTCCAGCTGGGCGGTGCGGTCCCAACGGTCGGCCGGCACCGGACGGATCGCGTCACCGCGGTCGACGAGCAGCCGCCAGAAGCTGTCGACGTCAGGCGCGCCGGGAAAGCGGCCGGCCACACCCACCACCGCGAGGAGCCGGGACGGTTCCTGCAACACATCGATCTCCCAAACGGTAGGAGTTCCCGAACGGTGGAGTTCCTCGTTCGGGCGGTCCGGTTCACGCGGCGGCGCGCAGCCGTTTCCCGCGGATCCTGGCGACCATTCCCGCAAGCGTTGTTCCAGGGCCCAGCTCGACCAGATCAACCGCACCGGCTGCCAGCAGCAGACGAATGCTGCGCTCCCACTGGACGGGCTCACAGATCTGCCGGGCGAGGGTGTGCGCGATCTCGCCGGGAACGTGCGGGCGGGCCGTCACGTTCGCGATGACCGGAATCTCCGGCGGCGCCAGGTCGAATTCCCGCGCGTACCGTTCGAACTCGACTGCGGCGGGTTTCATGTAACGGGAGTGGAACGGGCCGCTCACGTTGAGCCGGACGGCCCGGACCGCGGTGCCGGCGGTTTCCCGAAGCAGCCTGTCGACGGCGTCCTCCGGGCCGGCGAGCACGATCTGCCCGGGGGCGTTGTACAGCGCGACGTCCAGCTCCGCCAGGCTCGGGCGGGTGAGCAGGTCGTCGATCTCCTCGGCGGCCAGGCCGAGGACGGCGGCCATCGTCCCCCCGGTGCACCGGCTCATCAGCTCGCCGCGGCGGGCGACGAGCCGCAGCCCGGTGACGAAGTCGAAGACGCCGGCTGCGAACAGGGCGGCGAACTCGCCGATGCTGTGGCCGAGCAGGTAGTCCGGTGGCGTCGGGTCGGCCTGCCGGTGCCGCAGATAGGCCAGCGCCTCGACGACGTACAGGGCCGGCTGCGCGTACTGGGTGAGCAGCAGGGCGCCGTCCGGGTTCTCGACGCACAGCTCGGCGACGGAGTACCCGAGCACCGCGTCGGCGGCGGCCACCAGCTCCCCGAAGTCGGCGAAGAGGTCCGCGCCCATTCCCGCCTTCTGGGCACCCTGCCCCGGGAATCCGATCACCTTCATCGTCGCCTCCCGTTCGTCTGTCGGGTGACCGTGACTCGTTCGGCCACGGGGCATCGTTCGGCCGCAGGGCGGCGTTCGGCCGCCTGGCGTGGACGTGCGTCAGGCGCCGACGTCGACCGGCTGCGCGAGCTTCTCCACCGCCAGTTCCGCGATGTCGGCGATCGTGAAGTCGACGCCGATCTCACCGGCGACGAACAGCACGTCGTAGGTGTTCTTCAGCGCGACGGCGATCTCCACAGCACCGAACGAATCGATGCCGAAACTGCCGATGGCGGCGTCGGACGGGATTTCCTCGACGGGAACCTCGAGACGCTGCGACACGATGTCGATGATGAAGATCTCGATGTCCTCGACCTGCTGGCTCACGGCGCTTCTCCCTCCGGCCGGTGACCTTCCGACCACCTTGTGGGTACACGGATCGGGCGGTACGCCCACCGGCCGGATGCCGGCGCCGGGAACGTACCGCCCAGGTTCCATGAATTCATTGTCCGACCGACCGCTAATCTCCTCCTTATACGGCGCCCGACGCGTCCGGCCACCGATGCCGCCGTTGCTCCCGCCGCCGTTGCTGCCGTTGCTGCCGTTGCTGCCGCGCAAAATATGACGATTTTGGTCGCCAGGACGACAAAAGCCCTCAGATCTTCGGGCCGAGGGTTCGAGTTTTCGTTGCTGGCGGGCAAAGGTTGAGGATTTTGGCTGCTCGCACGACCAGAATCCTCACCTTTTGTCGATCGCCAGGCGGCCTTGCGCGTCAGCCCACCACGGTTATCGCCCGTGCCGGGCACATCCGGGCGGCGGCCTCCCGCACGGCCGCCTGGTACCGCGCGTCGGGAACCGGCTGCAGCACCGTCGACTTGCCGTCCGGGTCGCGCTGCTCGAACACCTCGGGCGCCGCGCGCACGCACTGGCCGGCACCGACGCACAGGTCGTGGTCGACGGTGACCCGCATCGTCGTCTCCCCCGCCCGTTCCGCCCCTGCCGGCTCCGCTCCTGCCGGCCGCACTCCTACCGGCTCTGCTCCCACCCGCTGCGCCGGTGTCACCACGTGACCGGCAGCCGGTGCAGGCCGTAGAACAGCGCCTGGTCCTTGAACTGCAGGTCCGCGACCTCGCCGTCGACCCGCAGGTCGGGGATGCGGCGGAAAAGCTCGGTGAAGACGATCTCCAGCTCCAGCCGGGCGAGGTGCTGCCCGAGGCACTGGTGGATGCCGAAGCCGAACGCCAGATGCGATCGCGAGTTGCGGTGGATGTCGAACGCGTCCGGGTTCGGGAACACCGCCGGGTCCCGGTTCGCGGCCGCGTTCGGCGCGATCAGCCCGGAGCCGGCAGGGATGTGCACGCCGTGGACCTCGATGTCCTCGGTCGCCACCCGGCACGTCACGTGGTCGCCGATGCTGAAGTAACGCAGCAGCTCGTCGACGACCCGCGGGGCCAGCGCCGGGTCGGCCTTGAACTCGGCGAGGGCCTCGGGCTGCTGGAGCAGCCCGAGCGTGCCCAGCGCGATCATGTTCGCCGTGGTCTCGTGCCCGGCGCCCAGCAGCATCACGGCCATCCCGACGAGGTGGTCGTGGTCGAACACGTCCGCCTCGCGGTACTTGCGGATCAGGGTGCTCAGCAGGTCGTCGCCGAGGTTCTCGGTACGTTCGGCGATGACGCGGCTGAGCAGGCCGCGGACCTGGATGAACGCGTTCTTGCGCTGCTCCTGGGTGCTCTCGTGGCTGAGAATCGCGCCGGTGGCGTGCTGGAAGAGGTCCCGCTCGGAGTAGGGGACGCCGAGCAGCTCCGAGATCAGCAGCGACGCGGTCGGGAGCGCGAACTCGTGCACCAGGTCGACCGGGCGGGGACCGTCGAGCAGCCGGGTGATGCCTTCGTCCACGATCCTCTCGATCTGCGGGCGCATGGTCTGCACGCGCCGCAGGGTGAACTCCCCGGCGAGCATGTGCCGGTAGAGGGTGTGCTCCGGAGGGTCCATCCAGATCAGGAAGCCCTTGATCTCCCCGGTGAGCGCCGCCGCGCCGGGGAACAGGGCGGGGAAGCCCGGCCGGGTCAGGTTCTTGCTGGCCTTCGGATGCGCCAGCAGATCGCGGGCCACGTCATGGCGGGTGGTCAGCCAGCCCGCCGTGCCCTCCACATCGACCACCGGGGTGAGGGGGCCCTTCTCCGCGAGCTCGGAGTAGGCCGCCGGCGGGGCGAACGGGCAGGCCCGGGGCATCGGGAAGGTCGGAGGTACGGAGGTCGGCTGTTCGTGCGTCAGTGCGGGCACCGCCTGCGCTTCGGTCATCTGGCATCTCCAGCATGTCGGATAATGCGTGAGCGTCGAATCACTATCCGCGCGGCCGCTAATCCCAGGCTTATGCCGGCGGAGCCCGTAGCAAAGTCACGCTTGCCTGGCATCAGGCGGAGGCCGTGGCGACTACTCGGAGCATCACGCCGCGGACGACGTGCAACGCGTCACAGGCTCCCTGCGCGTCGTGCCTGGCGTGCTGCGAGCTTCCCACCGCAGGCCGGGGTACACATCGCGCGCTGCGGGCTGGTGGGACCCGGGACTGCGGGGCTGCCGGGACTGCGGGGCTCGTCGAGCTTCTGGGTTTCATTCATCCAACGCATCGGAACGATTCGGTTTTCAAACACCACTGTCACTTTGCCGGACGGGGCCGGGAGGACACCCGTCCAAAGGTTCCGGACGGGTTCTGGACGCCGATGGCTACCGCCGGAGACGATCGGAACATGAACGCGCCGGCCTCAGTCATCGTCCGGAAGAAAACGCGGCGGAATCGCGCCCGCTGGGAGCGGTAGCCGGCTGGACGCGGCCGCTTCCGAGTAAGGCTGAAGGATAATGGTCGCCAGAACAGCCAAAATCCTTCACTCTTCGCCCCGTCGCCGCCACCACCGCGACCGCTACCGCTACCACCGCCGTGCCTGATTCCGGGTGGGGAAAGAGCGGTTTTGCCACGGGCTCGAGAGTCGGAGACCGGAGTTGTCAGCCGCGCAGGGTGTGGATGGCCGCGGCGACCCACCGCTGGGTCTCCTCGAGATGGCGCGGAGCGCCGTGTTCGTCGTCGTGGCTCAGCACGTGCAGCTCCCGGACGGACCGCTGCAGATGGCCGAGCTCCCCCGGCGGGATGATCTCGTCGCGGTCGCTGGCCATGTAGTAGAGCGGCACCGCGAGGGCGGTCAGCTCGTCGTCCGACAGCGCCCAGTCGCGAATGTGCCCGCTGAGCTTCTCGGCGTCCACCCCGGTCAGGTGGGCGAGGGTGTCGACGGTGATCCGGGGCAGGCCACGCTGCCACTGCGCGTCGGTGAAGAAGTCGGAGATCGGCGCCGCGGCGGTGACGACACCCACGAGGCGGCTGTCGTTGACGGCGCAGCGCAGCGCCAGGTGCCCGCTGAAGCTCAGCGCCATCGCGACCGTGCGGGACGCCTGCGCCCGGTCACCCACCGCGTCCAGCAGGTAGGACAGCGTCTGCCAGCTCTTCGCCGTGTACCCGACGGTGTTCTCGCCGACGCCGGGCATCTCGGTGACGATCCCGGCCATGTCCAGCCCGGTCGCGATCCGCAGCATCGGCGCGTACTGCTCCTTGGCGGCGACGATCCCGCCGGAGATCACCAGCAGCGGCTTCGGCTCCGCCGCGGACAGGCCGACGGCCCAGCCACGAATCCGGCCCTCCGGCGCCTCGACGTCGAGGCGCTCCAGCGCGCTGCCGGTGGCCGAGCGGGCGAACGCGTCGACGCAGTGTGCCTGCGCGGCGCGCCGCGGCGCCCCGTCCGGGAAGGGGAAGCGCGCCATCGCGTGGTAGCGCCAGGCCTCGTCGACCCGGCCGGCCCGGTCGAGCTCCGCCGCCTCGTGTGACCACTCGTGCACCCAGGATCCGGGCTCGTCGCCCGCGTCGGAGACGATCCGGTCACGCAGCCGCTCGAACTCGGCGACCGGGATGCCCTGCGTCTGGGTGTGCACATACCCGAACTGCTTGAGCTCGGCGACGTCGTTCACGCCTGCCCCCCGACGGTCTCGGGAACAGTCGGCCGGACGTCGTCGAGGCTCTCGGCGGAGGTGCTCTCGGTGAAAGCAGCCGCGGTGGAAGGGCTCTCGGTGGAGGGGATCGCGGCGATGGGCTGCGGCCAGGGCTCCTCCAGAACGCGGCGGATCTCGGCGAGCACGTCCGCGGCCTCGGCGCCGTCGATCACGCGGTGGTCGAACGCCAGGCTGAGCCGCAGCACCGGGGCGACCTCGACCCGGCCGTCGCGGGCCACCGGGCGGTCCAGCACCCGGCCGACGCCGAGCGTCACCGTCGTCCCGCCGACGGAGTGGAAGCCGTCCACCGGGCGGTGGCCCAGCGAGGTCACCGCGAACGTCCCGAGCAGCAGCGCGCGGCGCTCCGGCGGCCGGGCGGCGCGCCAGGCCAGCAGCCGGCCGAGCGGCACCGGCAGCCCCTGGAGCTTGCGGATCGGGGCGAGGGCCGGGGCGGTGTCGGGGTCGAGGTCGCGGAACTGCTCGATGCGGTCCTGGATCGCGTCGAGATCACCGGCGGCGACGTCCGGAACAACGGTGGCGAGCACGACGCGCTGGCCGCCCATGGTCCGGTCGAAGGTGACCTTGCCGTTGACCTGCGGGTGGCGGGCGACCACCGGGCGCAGCCAGCCGCGGATCGACGCGTTGGCCTCGGGGTGCGCGGCCAGCGCGCGCCCGCCGGCGGCGACGATGTACGTCACCAGGGACAGCTTCCGTCCGGTGTGTTCCCGGCGGGCGGCGCGGTGCGCCAGCACGTGGGTCATGTCGACCTCGGTGTCCAGGAACACCGGGGAGAAGGACCGGATCTGGTCGAGGAAGTAGAGGGTGTGGCGGCGCGCGGGGGCCACCGGCTCCACGGTCACGGTCACGCTCCCACCGCCAGCGTGTAGACCTCCGCGAGGCTGCGTGCCTCGAGGACGTCCGGCAGCGAGACCCGGGCGCCGGTCTCCCGCTCGATGACGGTCAGCAGGCGCAGCAGGTACACCGAGTCCCAGCCGGGCAGCTCGTCGAACGCGGCCCCGAGCTCCTCCTCGGCCAGGGGCAGCCCGAGCTCGTCCCTGACCAGGACGGCGAACTCCGTCGAGTTGATCATTCATGCTCTCCCAGGAAGACGGTGGTGAGCGCGACATGCGTCGGCGCGGCGACGATGTCGCGCAGGTCGTGCCGGAAGGTCGTCCCGCCGGTCCCGCCGGTCCCGCCAGGCGACCCGGCAGCGCGGTCGTCGGCTGCGGGGGCCGCGGCGGCGGGCGCGGGGGCCGCAGTGGCGGGCGCGGGGGCCGCAGTGGCGGGCGCGGGGGCCGCGGTGAAGCCGTAGCGAGGGTAGAAGTCGCCGACGATGCCGTTCTTCGCGGTCGGCACGTACTCGCCGAGCACCTCGCGGGCGCCGGTGTCGCGGGCGTGGTGCAGCAGGGCCACCAGGCAGGCCTGTTCGATGCCGCGGGAGAACACCCGGCAGCTGAGCAGGAAGTTGTCGATCCGCAGGACCGCGCCGCCAGTGTCGTCCGTCCCGGCTGGCCCACCGAGCCCCGTCCCCGCTGGCCCGTCGAGCCCGACGCGGCGGGCGAGGATCGCGCCGACCAGGCCGTTGTCGCCGAAGCGGTCCGCGGAGTGGATCGCCAGGACCAGCGCGGCGGGGTCGTCGAGCAGTGCCGCCACCGCCCGCGGCTGCAGGCGCCGGGTGGTCAGGTTGAACTGGTTGGTCCGCAGCGTGAGCTGCGACAGCCGCCCGACCTGCGACGCCCGCGCGGCCTCCAGGCGGACGGCGACGCCCAGCTCGCGCAGGTAGTCCTCGATGGAGTCGAAGGTGTCCAGGAAATCGCCGCGGGCGACGTCCTCGCGGTAGCGCGCCGGGCGGGCCCGGTCGTCCGCGGTGACCTCCCGGACGTTGAACCAGCCGTCGGCGAGCAGCCGTTCCACGTGCGACGCCGGCTCGTCGTCGACGTCGACCACGGCGATCTCGGGCAGCTCGCGGCGCACCAGCGCCCGCTCGTACGGGCTGTCGTCGACGAACACGAAGCTCGAGGTGCCGAGGTTGAGCCGGCGGGCCGTCTCCCGCAGGTTCTCCGGCTTGGGCCGCCAGTTCGCGGTGACGTCGGCGAAGTCCTCCGCACGCAGCGTCAGCCCGGGGTGCTCGGCGAGGATCCGGCGGACCGGCTCGGGGTCGTTCTTGCTCACCACCGCCAGCAGGACCCCCTGCGAGCCGATCTGGCGGGCCACCTTCTGGAAGGCGCGGAACGCCTCCCCTCGGTAGGTGTCGGCGACCTCGACGCCGTCCGGTCCGTCCTCGCCGAGGATGCCGCCCCACACGGTTCCGTCGAGGTCGAGCACCAGGCATTTGCGGGTCTGCCCGGCGACCAGGCGGGCCAGGTGGCCGACCTCGCGGGCGTAGGCGGCGAGCAGGCCCGGAGCCAGATGCGCCTTGGCGTAGACGCTCAGCCGCGGGTCGCGGGCCGCCGTCCCGTCCGCGAGGATCGGGTCGAGGTCCAGCACGACGACGGACGGACGGTCCTCGGCCAGCCCGAGCAGCGCCGTGGCCGCACGCCGCCACAGCGCGCCCAGCGCGGCCCGGGAGCGGTAGTCGACGAGCTGCCCGGCGAGCAGCCGGGGCAGCGGCAGGGTGTTGAGCACCAGGGTCCCCCGGCCCGTCGCCTGGAACCGGTCGGCGAGCCCGGTCAGCAGCCGGACCTTCTCGTCGACGATCTTCTCCAGGTCGGCGAGCGTCCACGGGACGGGCAGCTCGTCCAGCACGATCATCGGGTCCAGCACGCACAGGACGAGGTCCGCGCCGGCCGCGTACAGCGCGCTGCCCGGGTCGGTCAGGTCGAACACGTAGCTGTCGAACGGGGAGACGACGGGGTCGAGGACCAGGCCGTGCCGGGCCAGTTCCGCGGCGAGCGGCGCGACGAGCGGTGACAGGGTGCCGTGCCCGGTGATCGCGATCTTCACCACCGGGACCGTCGGATGGTGTCGCCGCACCTCGGCCGCCGGGACCCGGGCCAGCAACGCGCCCGCCCGAGCCAGCTCCTCCGGCCCGAGCCCGGCCAGCAGGGGCGCAACCAGCGGGTAGCGGGCGGCGAGCTCACCGGCGCGGTGCAGTTCCAGCAGGGTGCTCGCGCCTGGGACGTTGCTCGCGCCTTCGGAGCTGCTCGCCCCTTCGGAGGTGCTCGCGCCTTCGAGGGTGCCCGTGCCTTCGACGGTGCCCGTGCCTTCGACGGTGCTCACGCCTTCTCCACGGCGAAGCCGGCCCGGATCCACTTGGAGGACTCGACCGAGACGCCGACCGCCCGGTCGCCGCTCGACATCTGGTCGAGGATCCGTTCGAGCTGGAAGAAGGGGGTGGCGTTGCCGGTGTTGCCGGTCCGGCGCACACAGCTGACCTCCTGCGCGCCGGGCAGCGCGAGGCGCTCCATGATCTGGGTCGTCATCCGTCCCGACAGCTGCGGCGGCAGAACGTAGTCGACGTCGCCGGGCTTCCAGCCGACGTCCGCCAGCAGCTCGGCGAGGATCTCCTCGCTCATCACCGGGACCAGTTCCTCGATGGCCTTGTAGTCCTCGGCGACGGTCGGCGAGTCCGGGCCGGGCGGGCGCGCCCCGAACCAGTCCAGCGACTGGCCCGGTGCCCGGCCGAGACCGGTGAGTCGGGTGCTCACCTGCCGGATCGTCACCGCCGCCGGGGTGGGGTCGACGCTAAGCACCGCCGCGCCCGCGCCGTCACCGAACAGCATGTAGTTGATCAGTTCGCGGGGCGGCAGCCGGGAGAAGTCCGCGCCGTAGTCGAAGACCTTGGTGCCGACGTCGCCGCCGAGGACCAGCGCCGTGCGGGGGCCACCCGCGACCAGCAGCCGGGACGCGACCGCGAGGGCCTGGAACGCCCCCGTGCAGCCGGACTGGAGCTGGAAGGTCGGCACCCCGTCGATGCCGAGCCGGTCGGCGACGACGTTGACGGTGGTCGGCATCAGCTTGTCCGGGGTGGCCGTGCCCATCACGATCAGGTCGACGGCGTCCGGCCCCAGTCCGGCGGCGGCCAGGGCCAGCCGGGCGGCGTTCTCCCCCAGGTCCGCCAGCGTGGACACCACCTCGCCGCTGTCCAGGTCGACGGACATGTGGCGGGTGTCGGTACCGACGAAGTGATCGATCCACTGTCCCCAGTAGGTGTCCAGGCCGAGCCGGGCGGCGAGCGTCGGGTTGTCCACCGGCGCCCCCGGCAGGGCGGTCCCCACCCCGAGAATGTGCACGTCCGAAACGTCCGCCACCGGTTGCCTCCAGCTGTCGTGCTGTTTCCGGAACGGACGTCATCGTCGCCGCGCCGGCTAACGTCGCCCTAAGCCGACATCCGGGCGGCCAAGCGGCTCCGGGCCGCCAGACGGCAGAGCGCCGGGCAGTCGAGACCCCCTGGCAGCGCAGATGGGTCGCCACCTTCCGCCTGTCACAGGCTGACACCGATCAAGATCGCTAGTCGGCAGGCAGAGAGGTTCGCGCTCCACGAACGCCACCGGACCTCCGCACGCCCAAGCGCCCAAGCGCCCAAGCACGCCCGGTAGCTCCATGGCGCGGTTTGGCGGTTTGGCGGTTTGGCGAGTCGCAAGAATGAAAGATTTTGGTCATTCCAACGACCAAAATCCTTCATTCTTGCGGATTGCCAGGCAAACTGCACCCCTTTTGCCCTTCTTGGGGCGAATTATCGGCGCCATGCGGCGATGGCCGGAGACAAGGAAGCACCGCGACGCCGCGCCAGCACCACCCCGGCCAGCTTTCGATCACCTCCGGGTGGCCCGGCCACGGCCGACGCGGGCCGTTGGTCACCGAGACGACCTGATCGTTGACAGCAGGCCCCTCAGATGGCGGAGCCCAGGCCCCTCAGGCGGCGGGCGGGACGCGCACGATGGTGAAGGTGAGCGTGCGGCGCGCGCGGAAACCCAGCGCCTCGTAGAGCCGCAGCGCGGTGTCGTTGCTGCCTGTGACATGCAGGAAGGGGAGCTCGCCGCGGGCGGCGATGCCGGCGGTGAGGGCCAGCACGAGCCGGGAGGCCAGGCCCTGCCCCCGGTGGGCGGCTTCGGTGCAGACACCGCTGATCTCGGTCCAGCCGGGCGGGCGGACCCGCTCACCGGCCATCGCGACCAGCCGGTTCCCGCGCCGGATCCCGAGGAACGTCCCGAGCTCGATCGTGCGGGGCAGGAACGGCCCGGGATTCGTGCGGGCGGTCAGTGCGAGCATCTCCGGCACATCGGCGGGGCTGAGACGGACGATTTCGGAGCCACCCGGGGCGCCGGCGACCCCCTCTCCCGTCATCTGCACCCCGGTGCCGCGCAGTACGACCTCCCAGCCGGCGGGCGGCGGGGTCTCGACGGCGGCGAGCGGCACGACGGCTCCCGGGCCGGCGAGCGCGGCAAGATCGGCCCAGTCCGCGGCGTCGGGCCGCTCGGGCATGGCCGCGAACTGCGACATCTGCGGCGGGTAGCGCCGGACGTCGCCGCGCCGTTGCGCGAACGGGGCGTGCGGGCCGCACAGCGACGAGCGCACCGGATTGTCGAGCACGTGGTGCCCGCCCGAGCCGGAGCCGGCGGGAGCGGGGGCGGGGGCGGCGGGCGCGGGGACGGGCCGCCCCAGGTCCGCCTCCGCTGCGGCCTCGGTCACCGCGGGGCCGGCTCCGGGCCGGCCGCCCCCGGAATCGCCGCCGCCGGAATCGCCGCCGCCGGAATCGCGGGCTCCGGGCCGGCTGCCTCCGGGATGGCCGGCGCTGGGAGTGCCGGCGCTGGGAATGCCGGCAGGCCGAGGTTGGCGCGCAGCGTGGTCCCCTCGTACTCCGTGCGCAGCGATCCCCGTTCCTGCAGCAGTGGGACGACCTTGTCGACGAACTCGTCGAGCCCGGTGGGCGTCAGGTGCGACCCGAGGATGAAGCCGTCCGAGCCGTCGTTCTGGACGAACTCGTCGAGCCGGTCGGCGACCTGGGTCGGCGTTCCGACGAACTCGGCGCGGGCGAACAGGTGGATCGCCAGCTCGCGCAGCGAGTACCCGTTCGCCTCCGCGAGCTCGCGCCACGCCTTCACCGTCGCGTGCGCGTCGCCGTGCCGCGTGGTCCGGCCCTCGATCGCCGGTGGCCCGTCGGTGTCCGGCTCGACGTCGGGCAGCGGGCCGTCCGGGTCGTAGCCGGACAGGTCACGGTTCCAGACCGCCTCCAGCAGGATCTGCGCGGTCCGGCCGGTGACCTGCGCGCGGGCGATCTCCCGGGCCCGTTCGCGGGCGTCTGCCGCGGTGTCGCCGAGGACGAACAGCGCGGCGGGCAGCAGCCGCACCGAGCCAGGTGGACGTCCGGCGGCGGCGACCCGGGCGGTGATGTCCCGGTAGAACTCCTGGGCCTCGGGGAGGCTGTGGTACGGGGAGAAGATCGCGTCGGCGCCGGCGGCGGCGAAGTCCCGGCCCTGTGGGGAGACCCCGGCCTGCAGGATCACCGGGCGGCCCTGCGGGGAGCGGGGCACGGTGAAGCGGCCGGCGATGTCGAACTGGCGACCGTGCCGCGCGAACCGGCCCACCTGTCCGTCCCGCAGGAATCGCCCGCGGTCGCGGTCGGCGGGGACGGCGTCGGCCGGCCAGCTGTCCCACAGAGCCCGCGTGGCGTCGAGGAACTCCTCCGCCCGGAGGTAGCGGTCCGCGGGCTGCAGGAAACCGCCGCGCCGGAAGTTGCGGCCGGTGAAGGTGTCGAGGGACGTCACCACGTTCCAACCGACCCGGCCGTCGGAGAGGTGGTCCAGGGAGGCGAGCTGGCGGGCCAGCTCGTAGGGCTCGTTGAAGGTGGCGTTGACGGTGCCGACCAGCCCGAGGTGCTCGGTGACGGCCGCCAGCGCGGCGAGCACCGGCAGCGTGTCGGGGCGGCCGACCACGTCGGTGTCCAGGAACGCCCCGAACCGTTCCCGCAGGGCCAGGCCCTCCGCCAGGAAGAAGAAGTCGAACTTCCCACGTTCGGCGGTCTGCGCCAGGTGCTGGAAGGAGGAGAACGCGATCTGGCTGCCTGCGGCCGGGTCCGACCACACCGTGTGGTGGTTCACGCCCGCCAGGTAGGCGCCGAGGATGATCTGCTTGCGCGGCTTGCTCACGAGGGCGGCCCTTCGGAGTCAGACGGCGGCGATGTCGGCGTCGGCGCAGCGGTTGGCGGGGCGGGGTGCAGGGTGCCACCCCGCCCCGTCGAGCGCGACGGCGAGATGGAGCGGAGTGGAATCGGGCATCGGTCCCGTCCCTTCCCGGCCGACATGTCGAAATGCGGCCCAGGAAAGCACTCTGCGTAAATACACCTTGTCGAGTCAAGAAGTAGGAAAGTGATCCAGAACACGCCCCGGTGGACGTTGACGGAACGGACAGGTGCTGCGGGACGGCACCCGCGACTACTCGACCAGGGCGCTCAACCGAACCGGGCGACCAGCCGAACCGAGCGACCAGCCGAACCGAGCGGTCGGTCGAACAGGGCGGTCAGTCGAACAGGGCGGCCACCAGCGCGGCGCCGCGACGGTCCAGCCAGGTCTCGAACGTCATCAGCTCCGGGTGGAGTGCCCGCGCGGTCGCGAGGTCGGCACCGTAACCGCCGCGTTCGTTGACGAAGGCCACCGCGTCGGCGAAGTCCTCGTTCGCCGCGCGGACGACGTCGACGGGCAGCTGCACGTGGCCGATGTCGCGGCCGGTGGCCCGGCTCAGGGCCCGTGCCGTCTCGGCGGGGCGCAGCTCGTCGCCGGCGATCGCGAGGGTCCGCTCCGCGAACCGGGCGGGATCGGCGAAGGCGAGCGCGACGAACGCACCGATGTCGTCGAGGGCGATGAGCTGCTCGGCGACGTCCGGCGCGAACGGGCTCGCCAGGGTGCCGGTGTGCACCCCGAAGGCCGGCGAGGCGTAGTTCTCCATGAACGACACCGGCCGCAGGATCGTCACCGGCAGCCCGCTGCCGCGCAGGTACTCCTCGATCTCCCACTTGCTCGCCAGCGCCCGCGGAGCCGCCGGCCCCACCCCCGCCGCCGAGGCGTGGACCACGTGACGGACACCGGCCCGCGCTGCCGCGTCGGCCACGTTGCGACCCCAGGCGACCTCGTCCGCGAACGGCACGGGCGGATAGCCGAGCGCCCCCCGCTGAACGCTGAACACCCCGTGGACGCCCTTCGCCGCCACGTCCAGAGACTGCGGGTCGGCGAGATCGCCGACCACGATCTCCGCACCCCGGTCGGCGAGCCGGCGGGCCGCCGCTCCCGTTGGGTCGCGCGTCAGCGCCCGCACCGCCCAGCCGTCGGCTAGCAGCCGCGTCGCGACCGCACCACCCTGGTTACCCGTCGCCCCTGTCACCAGGACTACATCCCTGCCACCACCGACCATGACGACACCGCCTCTCTCTGCTGCCGGATGGAACCAGAGAGCGGACCATCCGACCTCATCAGCACACGAATAATCACCGAACGTGATTGTCGTGCACACTACGAGAGCAGTTCCCCAGGCTGGCGGCGATCTCCACGTGTCGCACGAGTCCGACACAGATCACACCCGTACGGCGCAGGCCCGCCCGCGGCAAGCCCGTCCAGGGCACGGGTACCGGCCGAGCGGGGCGTCACTCGAGCAGGTCGGGTTGTTCCTCGACGATGAGGTCGTAGAGGGCCTCGAAGGCCCAGCGAGCGCCGTCGTCACCCCAGCCCTCGCCGGCGGTGGCGCTGGCGATCTCGTGGTCCAGGATTCGCAGCGCGCCGGCCGCGGCCGCGACGAGCTGGGTCCGCGCCGCCCGCTCCGCCGCGATGTACCAGTACGCCGCCGCCTCCACGCTGGTGCCGACGGTGAGCAGGCCGTGGTTGCGCAGGATCGCCAGCTTGTGCGGACCGAGGGCGGTGGCGATCTTCCGGCCCTCCGCCTCGTCCAGCACGACTCCGTTGTACTCGTCGAAGATCACCTGATCCTCATAGAACGCGAGGGAATCCTGGGAGATCGGATGCAGCGGCTCGCCGATGGCGGCGAGCGCCCGGCCGTACAGCGCATGGGTGTGCGCAGCGCTGACAACATCAGGCCGGGCGGCATGGATCTGCGAATGGATGTTGAACGCCGCCGGGTTCAGCGGCGGCGTTCCCTCGACGATCCCCCCGTTGCCGTTGACCAGCAGCAGGTTGGAGACCCTGATCCGGCTGAAGTCGAGGCCGAACCGGTTCACCCAGAAATGGTCGCTCAGCTCGGGATCACGGGCGCTGATATGGCCGGACAGCCCCTCGGCGATGTCGAGCTTGGCGAAGAGCCGGTACGCGGCGGCGAGTTTGCGCTTACGGTGCAGCCGCTCCTCCGCCAGCGTCCTGACCGGCTCCGGGCGAGGCCATTGCCCGCCTTCGGCCGGTGCGACCAGCCCGGCCCACGGGCTCCTCCGCTCGCCGGCGGATGATTCGGGGGACGCGTCCGGCGCCGGCCCGATCGCCGCCGCCGGCACGTCATGGGTGGAAAGCGTCATGCCCTGGCCTGCCCTTCCTCATAAAGGGGCCGGTTACTGACCGACAAGGGGCCGCACCGCGGCCAGAACGGCCGAGGACTCGGTGCGCACCATCCAGTCGGGATGGAAGACCAGCGTCACCGGCCCCTCGGCCAGCAGGTCGTCAAGGATGACGGTGCCGCCACCGACCTCGGCCAGCACAAACGGCGGCACCACGTCGCCTGGCTTGACGAAGCGTGCACGGTCCGCGTTCGCTTCGAGGGAGCGCCGCAGGTCGGCATGAGCCCGAAGCTGCTCCGGCGCCCATTCCGCGTCCCGGGTGGCCTGCAGCTGGTCCAACAGACCCTGGATCGTCACGGGCGCTGCCACGGTCTGGTTAATAGGATTCCCTCCTCATCCAATGCCTTTCGGAAGCAGTCGTCCGCCTCCCGGCCAGAGCTGGGAGGACGGAAAGTGCAGAAATCCGCCACAGACGGGAGACCTGACCATTCCCGACGTAACACAGCGTGCGCCGGTTCACCCGGTGGGCAATCCGAGCCCGCTACAGCGGCCGACACACACTCGTGTGAGTCCACGCACAGACGGCGGGCCAGCGTGGGGTGGGTGCACAGGTAGCAACATGCGGCAGACGTCGAGGCTTGTCAAGTTTCTCGGTGGAGATAACGGTAAAGGTGAGCAGCCCCGGCCGCCCCGGCAATCGATCCGGATCACACCCATCCCGACACGCCCCCATGTGACGCGGGTCACTTTATTCTTACACTTGACCGATCGACAAACTGTGGTCATGTTGGACCTGTGTTGAGAACTGCGTACCTGGTGTCGCGACAGCACATCGACCGGCTGCGAGTGGCCTCCGCGAGCTGTCCCGACAGCCACAGCGACCACTGACGCCCAGCATCAGGGACCCGAACGGCCCGGCGAACGACGGGCACGAAGCCACGTCGAGCTGAAGCGGCCACCAGGCCACGGCGCCCTCCGCGCGCCGGAATCAAGAGGCCACGCGGCGGCACCGGCGCGGTATGGCAGACGCGTTGGGCTGGCGTCGGAGAGGCGCCGGCCGCCGCATTCCGAACGACCATCCGTGCCTGGCGCGCATCCGCTCCACCAGATGCGCCGACGCGCGCCACCGGACGCCGTCCCTGAACTTCGCCGCGACGACGAAGCGGCCGGGACCTCGGCGACATGACAGCGGACGTACGCAGATCTTCAGATTTCGGCTCGGCGGGCGATCGGCACCGGCGGCGGCACCCAGACCCGTCCACCAGTGACCAGCGGCACCCACCGGCAGCATCCACCGAAGGGACACCTCGTGACCACAGTCGCCGAAACGCCCGTCCAGTCTTCTTTGGCCGTCCAGGCTCTGCAACCGACAATCGGCGCGGAGATCAGCGGTGTCGACCTCCGGGAGCCGCTCACTCCCGAGGTACGCGACCAGATCAGGGCGGCCGTGCTGAAGCACAAGGTCGTCTTCTTCCGGGACCAGGAACTGACCCAGGCGCAGCACGAAGCCTTCGCCCGGCAGTTCGGCCCCCTCTACACCCATCCGGGCGCGGGCACCGCCGGCCCTGACATCAGCCCGGCGATTCACCGCATCGCCAGCGAGGACCTCAAGAAGTACGAGAAGGCCCACACTCCGCAGGCCGGCGACGACGTCTGGGAGCCGTACCACACCGACACGAGCTGGCGGCTCGTGCCGACCTGGGGAGCGGTGCTGCGGGCGGTCCACCTGCCCGAGGTCGGCGGCGACACCATCTGGGTCGACGCCGGACTCGCCTACCAGGGCCTGCCCGACGATGTGAAGGCCCGGCTCGAGGGCCACCACGTCACCCATGACTACCGCGCCGCACTGCACCAGTCCGGACACGACTATCCGGTGGTCGCCCATCCGGCCATCCGCCCACACCGGGAAACCGGCGAGAAGATCCTCTGGGTGAACTTCACCCAGCGGCCGACGATTCTCGGGCTCGACCGTGCCGAGAGCAGGGAACTTCTGACGGCGGTCATCGACCAGTACCGCAGGCCGGCGAACCAGGTGCGGTTCTCGTGGCGACCGGGCTCAGTCGCGTTCTGGGACAATCGCGCGACCGTCCACTACGCGGTACGCAACTACGGAACGTTCCCGCGGCTGTTGGAAAGGATCCTCATCGCCGAGGAAACACTCCATGCCGACCTGTAGGAGGTCCAGGACGGGCCTTGGCACCTCTGCTGACAGGGCACCTCTGCTGACAGGGCACGTCGGGAGGTAGCGATGCCACTCGTCCTCGGGAGACCGATTCCGACCCGCCGGCGCTCGGGCGCTCGGGCGCCCTGGCTACCTCCTGCCACAAGGCGGTGTTCGGTTGGATAATTATCCGTGCGAACCGGCGCGGCCCCTATCGCCCGCCTGTGCGCACCCAGGCCGCCCCGGCCGACTGGTGATGGGCAGCAGGCACGGCCGGACAGCAACCGCCTCGATTTCCCATAACCGAGACCCGCGCCGGCGTGCCCGGGGCGACACGGTCGCCGCGACGCTCCCGGCTTGTCTCGCGACAGCCGGGCGAACACGCCATTCCGTCGTATATTCCCTATGCCAGAGCGGGACAGCACGCGCCGCGGCCAGCCTTTCCTTGACCAGGCAAAACTCGATCCGAACACTCTCCGTAGTCGTTTCAAGCGAGCGGAGTTCGGAATGTCCAAGAAAGGCAGATCGCAGGTCACGCTTCGGCGCGGCCTGATCATTGCCACCGGGGCCGCGATGGTGGTCGGCACCACGAGCATCGAGACGAGCGCTGCCCCGGGGCAGACCTCGCCACCCCAGTCCACGACCGCCCAGGTGGTGGTCGGTTCGGCCATCACCCTCACCGGTCTTCCCGCAAGTTTCGTGCTTTCGGGTAACCCGGGAGACACCGTGGCCACCACCACGCCGGTCACCATGACCGTCCTGACCAACAACTTCGAGGGTTACACGGTCTCGGTCTCGCCGCAGACGGCCACCCTCGCCCCGCCGGCACCTACGAACACCGACACGATCCCCATCAGTTCGCTGCAGGTGCGTCCGACCGGGAGCGGGGCCTTCACCCCGCTGACATTCGGGACGCCGGTCGTGGTCGAAAGCCATGCGTCACCATCGGCCGAACTGGGCGATTCCGTCTCGCACGACTATCAGATCACCATTCCGTTCGTCCGGCCGGACACCTACTCGGCGGTCCTCGACTACGTCGCCACCACCCTGTAATGGTTGTGCCCGGTTTCCGGTCCGATAACAGCCGCACATAGGCGGCTGCCGGGCCGGAAACCGGACAGCGCGACCACGCAGAAGGGTTCCAAAACGGTGATGGCCTGATGGTGACCTACCAGATTCACGAATGCCGGAGGGCCCGAACCGGACGTGTTGCCCGGATCCTCGTCGTGCTCGGCTGCCTCCTCGGGCAGCTCGCGCTGGCCGGCGCGGGCCCGGCTGCCGCGGCTGCCTCTCCTGCCGCGCCGGCGCCCACGGCCCCGGCCCCCGCGTTCGGGCTTTCGGTGAGTCCGACCAGGATGGTCGTCTCGCCGGAGCAGATCGATGGCAGGCATGAGTTCACGGTGACCAACCGGGGACGGGACCCGCTCGACCTGGCGGTGAGCCACACCGGTTTCTCCGCGGATCACGAGGGCAATGTCCGGTTCCTACGGGAGGAAACCCCGTACTCGGCCATGAGCTGGGTGAAGGTACAGCCCGAGCGGTTCCGCCTGGCTCCCGGCGCCCGACAGGTCGTCACCGTGCGGATCACGGTGCCGCCCAGACCTGAGCCGGGCGACCATCACGTCGCCATCCTGTTCATGGTTCCCGCGCAGGGGCGTGAGCAGATCCGGCTGAACCGGGGAATCGGCGCGCCGATCTACATCACTGTCCCGGGCCCGGTGGACGACACGGTGAAGATCACGAGACTGGCGATTCCGTCGTTCTCACCGGGCGGGCCGATTCGGATTTCGGCGACCTTCCGGAACACCGGGACCGTGCATCGCGACTTCCGCGGCGAAAAGGGCCGGCTGCGCCTCCGGGTGGGCGGCGGTACGGTGACCCTTCCTGATTTCACGGTGCCGCGCGGCGAGACCCGTAATGTCTCGGTGCAGTGGAACGACCCGCCTGCGATGTGTCGCTGCCGGGCCGAGCTGGCCTTTCCGTCGCGGGATGGATCGATGCAGCGGGCAGCGGCCTCGGTAACGATTTTCCCGGTAGTCAGGGCAACTGTGGTTCTTGTCGGCCTGGTACTCCTCGGGCTGGTCGGCCTGCTCGGCCGGCGCTTCTACCGCGGCCGGGTCACGGCAGCCGCCGAGGTGCTGCGCCGACAGGAGGATGCCGAGAGTTCCACTGCGGCCGGAAAGAGCACCATGCCCGATACTACCGATGGTCGGTGATACTCGAACAAGGGCAGCAGAAGACGACTTCATGAAACCTCGGGAGCCGCCGCCGGATATCCGCCGCGACACACCGGATTCCTAGGGGACAACGCCTCACTGTTGTTCGGCGTAAAGACCCTTATCGTGGCCGCGGTGAGCACGGCGAGAGAATCGGAACGGGAAAGGGCACCGGGCCAGGTTTCCCGAATGGGGCGCGGTCCGGAGCGAGTCCTGGTACTCCTGGTCATCACCACGTTGTTGACCGGGTCCATCTCGATGCTCACGTCGCCGCCGGCGCTCGCGGCCGGCACGGTGGTCTTCGATCAGCCGTTCCACAACAACACGCCGAACGGCACCGGCGCGGTCGTGCTGCCCGCTCTCGCCCCCGGGCAGAGCGGGGGCAACGCCGCCTGCCTCACGGCCAACGGGAACAGCACCATCGGCGTGCTGCGCAGCTGCCAGACCGAGAAGGACACCCAGGGGTTCGGGAAACTGCGGCTGACCACTCACTCCGCCAGCCTGGTCGGTGGCGTCTTCGGGGCGACCAGCGTGCCGACCTCCCGGGGGCTGGTCGTCAGCTTCAACACCTACCAGTACGGCGGCTCGTCCGGCGGCGACGGCATCGGGTTCGTCCTGGCGGCGACTGATCCCGCGCGGCCGGCGGCGCCGGCGAACCTCGGGCAGTCCGCCGGTGCCCTCGGCTACGCGCCGAGCCGGCCGAGCGCGGTCGGGCTGAGCAACGCCTACCTGGGCGTCGGCGTGGACCTCTACGGCGACTTCAGCAACAACCAGTACGAGGGCACGAACTGCGTCGACCCGCCCTACATCGCCTCGGGCGCACGAGTGCCGGCGCAGGTCGTCGTCCGCGGCCCCGGCAACGGGACGACCGGGTACTGCGCGGTCAACAGCACCGCGACCACGACCTCCGCCGCGCCGCTGAACCTGCGGACAAGCAACCGGGCGAGCGCGCGGGTGCCGGTCAAGGTGATCATCAACCCCACCTCGTCGACGATCGTCGACGACACCGGGACGTCCGTCGGCCCCGAACGCTACCGGGTCGAGGTGACCCCGATCGGCGGGTCGGCCGTGGTCCTGACCGGCCTGCTGCCGGCGGCGCCGGCCGGCCTGTACCCGTCGTCGTCCTGGACCGACGCGGACGGCGTCCCGCGCCAGCTCACCTTCGGCTGGGTCGGCGCCACCGGCGGGGAGAACGACAACCACGAGATCGACGAGGTCAAGGTGGCCACGATCGACGCGGTTCCCACCCTCACGGTCGCGACCACGAGCTACAACGGGTCGAGCCCGCAGCCCGGAGACCCGGTCACCTACACGGTCACCGCGGCCGTGGCAGCCGGCGCCGCGGTGACGCAGCCTGTCACGGTCACCCAGACGGTGCCGGTCAACGTGGTGCCGGTGGGGGCGTTCGGATCGGGCTGGGTCTGCGAGGCGCCTTCGGGGCGAAATATCAGCTGCACCAACAGCAGCGCGCCGTTCGCGGCCGGGACGTCCCTGCCACCGATCACGGTGGTGGCGATCGTGACCGGGTCGGGTGTCACGCCATCGCTGATCCAGACCACCTCGGTCAGCACCGTGGGCGCGGGCGACGTCGCCCCCGGCTACACCAGCTCCACGACGGCCGGGACAGTGCCGTCGGCCCCCACGGGGCTCGCGATCACACCGACCTCGGGCTCGGTGTCCGGCGGCGGCTCGGTCACGGTGACCGGCACCAACATCGCGGGCGCCACCGCGATCGAGATCGGCACCACGACCGAGCAGCGCGCCGGCACCCCCGTGGTGCTGCTGCCCTGCCAGGCCGGCCCGGCCGCGGGCTGCTTCACCGTCAATCCCAACGGCTCGCTGTCCATCTCCTCGATGCCCGCGCGGTCGACGGTCGAAGTGGTCGGGGTCACCGTGGTCACCGCCGGCATCGCCGGGCTGGTGCCGTACATCTACACCAGCGGCCCCGGCACCCCGGCGGCACCGACCGCCACCGCCGGGGTCACCAGCGCCACGGTGAGCTGGGTCGCCCCCCCGGCCAACGGCAGCGCGATCAGCAGCTACGTCGTCACCCCCGCTCTGAACGGGGTGGCGCAGACGCCGGTGACGTTCGACGCCTCGACGACGACGCGGACGCTGACCGGGCTGACGGTGGGTGGCTCCTACACCTTCACCGTGCGGGCGGTGAACGCGCTCGGCAGCGGTGCGGCCAGCCAGCCCTCGGCCGCGGTGGTGCCCTACAACGTGCCGGCCGCGCCGTCGATCACCGCGGTGAGCGCGGGAAGCCAGTCGGCGACCCTGACCTGGACGACCCCGGCGAACAACAGCAGCCCGATCACCGGCTACGTGGTCACCCCCTACATCAACGGGGTGGCCCAGGCGCCGCAGACCTTCACCGGCACCGCGACCACCCGGACGGTCACCGGCCTGACCGGGGGCACCACCTACACGTTCACCGTCGCGGCCGTCAACGCGGCGGGCACCGGGCCGGCGTCGGCGATCTCCGCCCCGGTCACGGCCAACGTCTCGCCCGGTCTGGCGAACCCGGCACCACCAGCCGGCGAGGTGGGCGCGGCCTACACGGTCCAGTTCACGACGGCGGGCGGTACGTCCCCCTTCACCTGGTCGCTCAGTTCCGGCAGCCTCCCGCCCGGCCTCATCCTCAACGCGGCCACCGGCCTGGTGACGGGCACCCCGACCGCCCCCGGGGACTACCCCTTCACTCTGCGGGTGGTGGACGCCAGTGGCCAGTCGGCGACCCAGAACCTGGCCATCGCGATCGCCTCGGCCCCGACGCTGCCGTTCCCCGCTCCCCCGGCCGGTGAGGTCGGCGTGGCCTACAGCCAGCAGCTGACCGTCTCCGGCGGGACGGGCCCGTTCGTCTGGTCGGTGAGCGCCGGCGCGCTGCCTGCCGGCCTCACGCTGAACCCGTCCACCGGGCTGCTGTCCGGGACGCCGACCACCGCCGGCACGGCCTCGTTCGCCGTCCGGGTGACCGACGCGTTCAACCAGTCGGCGACCCGGAGCCTCACCCTCACGATCGCGGCGCCGCCGAGCCTGACGTTCTCGTCGCTGCCGGCCGCCCAGGCGGGCGTCCCCTACAGCCAACAGCTCACGGTCACCGGCGGGACCGCCCCGTTCACCTGGGCGGTCAGCTCCGGCAGCCTGCCGCCCGGTATCACCCTGGACCCGTCGACCGGCCTGCTGGCCGGCACGCCGACGACAGTCGGCAGCTACCCCTTCACCGTCACAGTGACGGACTCCTTCGGCCAGACCGCGAGCCGGGCCGCCACCCTCGCCGTCGCGGCCGGGCCGCTCGTCATCGCGAAGACGGCGAGCGCCCCGTCAGCGGCCCAGGGCGAGACGGTGACCTACACCGTCACCGCCACGAACACCGCCGCCAGCTCGTTCACCGGGGTGACGTTCACCGACGCCCTCGGCGGCGTGCTCGACGACGCCACGTACAACGCCGACGTCACCGCCTCGTCCGGTGTCGCCGCCTTCACCGGGTCCGCGGTCACCTGGACGGGAGACCTGGCTGTCGGGGCAACCGTCACCGTCACCTACTCGGTGACCGTCGCCAACCCGGACACCGGCGACCAGGTGCTGTCGAGCTCGGTCACCTCGCCCACCGTGGGGACGATCTGCCCGGCCGGCGGGACCGACCCGCGCTGCGCCAGCAGGGTGACCGTGTCGATCCTGACGCTGACCGCCAGCTCCGACGTGAGCACCACCATCCCGACGGGCGTGATCCGACGCACCTTCACCGCGGTCAACAACGGCCAGACCCCGTACAGCGGACGGCTGTTCGCGATCGGCCTCACCGACGAACAGGACGACGCGACCTACCTCGGCGACGGCCAGGCGACCTCCGGCCAGCTGACGGCGGACGCCCACAACCTGTACTGGACCGGCAACCTCGCACCGGGAGCATCGGTCACGATCACCGCGTCGGTCCAGGTACGCAACCCGGACACGGGCAACCGGATGGTCCGGACGACCATCTCCTCGATCGCGCAGGGCAGCAACTGCCCGCCCGGCGGAACCGACCCGGCCTGCACCACGACGGTGACGGTGCTCATCCCCGCGCTGACCATCACCAAGACCGCGAACACCGGCGGGGTGACCCCCGGCGGCACCGTCACCTACACGATCCAGGTGGCGAACACCGGCCAGGCCCCCTACACCGGCGCCACCGTGACCGACTCGCTGGCCGCGCTGCTGGAGCAGGCCGACTACAACGGCGACGCCACCGCCACCACCGGCTCGGTGACCTACGCCGCGCAGACCATCACCTGGACCGGCGATCTGGCGGTGGGGGCCAGCGCGACCATCACCTTCTCGATCACCACGCTCAGCTCCACCACCGGTGACGGAGCCCTCGTCAACACGGCCACCTCCTCGGCACTCGGCGCGAACTGCCCGCCGGGCGGAACCGACCCGGCCTGCACCGCGGCCGTGCAGATCCTGGTCCCGCGGCTGACCATCGCGAAGTCGGCGAGCGCGGCGACGTCCACGCCCGGCGGGGTGACCACCTACACGGTCACGGTGACCAATGCCGGCCAGGTCCCCTACCCGGCCGCGTCGTTCACCGACCCGCTCGCCGGGGTGCTCGACGACGCCGTCTACAACAACGACGTCACGGCCACCACGGGTACCGCCAGCTACGCGGCGCCGGTACTGAGCTGGGCGGGCGCCCTGGCCGCCGGCGCGAGCGCGACGATCGTGTACTCGGTCACGACCGACAGCCCGGCCGCGGGGGACGGGCTGCTGACCAACACGATCACCTCGCCGAGCGAGGGGAGCAACTGCCCCGCGGGCGGGACGGACACCCGCTGCACGGTGACGGTCCCGATCGCCCAGCTGGTCATCTCCTCGGCCTTCGACCGGCCGACCGCGACCCCCGGATCGGTGATCAGAGCGACCACCACCGTCACGAACACCGGGCAGGTGCCGTACACGGGCATCACGATCAGCAGCGACGGCACCGATATCGGGGACGACGTGATCAGCAACGGTGATCAGACGGCCAACTTCGGCACACTTTCCGTCTCCGCGGCCGGTGGAGTGTGGTCCGGCGACATCCCGGTGGGCGCAACGCTCGTCGTCACCGCCACCATGACGATCCGCGACCCCGACCCGGGGAACCGTGTCCTGAGCGGTTCCTCGACGACGGACGCGCCGGGCAGCAACTGCCCGCCGGGCGGCACCGACCCACGGTGCTCGCTGTACGCCACGGTCGTCGTCCCCGGCCTCACCGTCGGCACCACCGCGAACACCTCCACCGCGCTGCCCGGGGGCACCATCGCCTACACGACGACGGTGACCAACAGCGGCCAGACCCCCTACACCGGCGTGACGGTGACGGCCGGGCTGAGCGGGCTCCTCGACGACGCGGTCTACAACGCCGACGCCGTGGCCTCGGCCGGGACGGTGAGCCTCGCGGGCTCCGCCCTCACCTGGACCGGCGACCTCGCCGTGGGCGCGACGGCGACGATCACCTTCTCCGCGACGGTCCGCGACCCCGACCCGGGGGACAAGACGGTTCTCATCACGACCACGTCGACCGCGGCCGGAAGCTCCTGCCCGCAGGTCACCACTCCCGGCTGCCTCTCGGGTGTCGTGGTTCTCACCCCGGCGCTGACGATCCACCAGACCGCCGACGCCGCGACCGCCCTGCCCGGGCAGACGGTCGCCTGGACCATCACGGTGGCCAACACCGGCCAGTCGAGCTACCCCGCGGCCACGATCAGCGAGTCACTGGCCGGCATCCTCGACGACGCCGCGTACAACGGCGACGCGGTGGCCTCGACGGGCTCGGTCTCCTACACCGCTCCCACTCTGACCTGGACCGGCGCGCTCGCTCCCGGCGCCACCGCGACCATCACCTTCACCACCACCGTGGGCAATCCCGCGCCCGGAGACCAGGCGCTGACCGGGACGGTCGTCTCGACCTCGGCGGGCGCGAACTGCCCGGCCGGCGGAACCGATCCGTCGTGCACCACCACCGTGCCGATCACGGCGCCGGCACTGTTGACCCTCACCACCCGCACGGACGTGCCCAGCGCTCCCGCGGGCGACACGGTCACCTACACCGTCACGGTCGCGAACGGCGGCGCCACCCCGTACACGGGCGCCGCGCTCACCGACGATCTCGGCGAGGTGCTCGACCAGAGCACCTACAACGGCGACGTGGCGGCCTCGGCGGGCACGGTGGGCGTCACGGGGTCCACGCTGTCCTGGAACGGGAACGTCCCGGCATCGGGACTGGTCACCATCACCTTCTCGGTGACCGTGGGAACCTTCAGCGACGGCACCCTCACCGACCAGCTCGAGTCCGGGTCGCCCGGCTCCAACTGCGCGGCGGGGTCCGCCGACCCACGCTGCACCTCCACGGTCACCGTCAGCAGACTGGCGATCAACGTGACGACGGTCACCTCCGCCGTTCCCGGCCAGCGGATCGCGTTCACCGCCACGTTCACCAACACCGGAGCGACCCCGTACAGCGACATCACGGTGACGTTGGCCTCTGCCGGCATCAGGGACGACGCGACCCCGACCGGCGACCAGACCGCCAGCTCGGGCACATTGGTCACCATCCCGGGCCAGGCGCTCGTCTGGAGGGGCCCCATCGCGGTGGGGGCGACGGTGACCATCACCGCGAGCTCTGTGATCAACGACCCGGACCTGGGTGACCGAATCGTCCAGGGAGCCTTCGTCACCTCCGCGCCCGGCAGCAACTGCCCGCCCGGCGGGACCGACCCGGCCTGCGGCGGGGCCGTACAGGTCCTGATCCCCGGGCTGACGATGACCACGGCCGCGAACACCACCTCGGCCGAGCCCGGCCAGGTGGTCGGGTACACCACCACCATCACCAACAGCGGCCAGACGCCCTACACCGGCGCCGTGGTCACGGCCGACCTCACCGGCGCCCTCGACGACGCGATCTTCAACGGGGACGCCGTCGCCTCCGCGGGGACCCCGACGTTCGCCGGCCAGACCCTCACCTGGACCGGCGACCTCGCCGTCGGCGTGGTGGTCACGGTGTCCTACTCCCTCACGGTGCGTGACCCCGACCCGGGGGACAAGGTGCTGGTGACCACGCTCGCGTCCACCGAGACGGGCAGCTCCTGCCCGCCGAACAGCGCCAACGCCGGGTGCCTCGTGAGCGTCGCGGTCCTGACCCCCGCGCTGACAGTCACGAGCTCGGTGAGCGCGGCGACGGTCCTGCCGGGCGAGACGGTCACCTTCACCCTCGCCATCAGCAACGCCGGCCAGGTTCCCTACACCGGCGCCACGGTCACGGACGCGCTGGCGGACGTGCTCGATGACGCGACCTACAACGGTGACGCGGCCACGACCGTGGGCACCGTCGACGTCACCGGCTCCACCCTGACCTGGACCGGCGACCTCAACCCGGACGTCTCCGCCACGGTCACCTTCTCGGTCACCGTGCGCGCCCAGGGGGTGGGAGGCGGCGACGGCGTGCTGACGAGCACCGCCGTCTCCACGGCCGCCGGCAACAACTGCCCAGCCGGGAGCGGCGACGCCCGGTGCTCGGCGACCGCGCGGATCAGCGAGCTCACGATCGCCACCGCGATCGACCGGACGTCCGCGGGCCCGGGCGACGTGATCCACTCGACGATCACCATCACCAACACCGGCCAGGTCGCCTACCCCGGGGTCACGGTGAGCTTCGGCAACGACGACGCCGACAACCTGGCCTACAACGGGGACGCGGCCGCGACCGTCGGGACCCTCACGTTCGGCCCGGGCAGTCTCCAGCTGACCTGGAACGGTGACCTCGCCCCCGGGCAGACGGCCACGATCACCCTGTCGGTGACGGTGGGCCCGATCACCCAGGGAGGTGTGGTGACCAACTTCGCGGAGTCCCCCACCCCGGGGAGCACCTGCCCCGCCGGCGGGACCGACCCGGCCTGCAGCGCCACCCTCACCCTGCTGGTGCCGCAGCTCACCATCCAGAAGACGCCGAGCACGACCGCCACCCTCCCCGGCGGAACCGTCACCTGGACGATCACCGTCGCCAACACCGGACAGACGTCGTACACAGCCGCAACGCTGACCGACGACCTCACCGGTCTCTCCCCCGACGCCGACTACAACGGCGACGCGACCGCCACCGCCGGCGCCCTGACCTACACGGCACCGCAGCTGACCTGGACCGGCGACCTCGACGTCGGCGCCAGCGTGACCATCACCTACTCGGCCACCGTGCACCAGCAGATCCTGGGCCCGCACGCGCTCATCACCACCGTCAGCTCGACAGAGCTCGGCAGCACCTGCCCACCAGCAGGCGGGAACAACCCCTCCCCCTGCCGGACCATCGTCCTGATCCTCATCCCCCGGCTCACCATCACCAAGACGGCCTCCACCAGCGACACCACGGTCGCGGGCAGCCCGATCGCCTACACGGTCACCGTGGCCAACGAAGGTCAGACGCCCTACACCGGGGCGTCCTTCACCGACGACCTGTCCGACGTGCTCGACGACGCCGCGTACAACAACGACGCCACCGCCACCACCGGCACGGTGAGCTTCACCAGCCCGCACCTGACCTGGACCGGCGACCTCGACGTCGGCGCGAGCGCGACCGTCACCTACTCGGTGACGACCGCGCTGCCGGCGACCGGAGACCACACCGCCACGAACGTGGTCTCCTCGGCGACCTCCGGCGCCAACTGCCTGGCCGGCGGCACGGACACCACCTGCACGGCCACCACCACTGTCCTGGTCCCGACCCTGACGATCACCAAGGTGGCCGACCGGTCGAGCGCCGTGGTCGGCGGCACCATCCAGTACACGATCACCGCGACGAACACCGGCGAGGCTCCGTACCCGGTGGCTGCCATCAGCGACGACCTCACCGAGCTGACCGACAACGCCACCTGGAACAACGACGCCACCGCCACCACGGGCACGGTGAGCTACACCGCCCCCGTACTGACCTGGACCGGAAGCCTGGCCGTCGACGCGAGCGTCACCATCACCTACTCCGTCACCGTCGACCCGGCGGCCACACCCGGGGCGGTGCTGGCGAACCAGGCCGCCTCCGCGGCCCCGGGCAGCACCTGCACCGGCAGCGGGTCCGGGCCGGCCTGCACGGCGACGACGACGATCGAGGCGCAGACGCTCAGCCTGACCGACCTCCCGACGTCCTTCACCCTGTCCGGCGTGCCGAACCAGACGGTCACCGCCGACCACGCGGTCACCATGACCGTCCTCACGAACAGCGCGGACGGCTACACGGTCTCCGTGCAGGGAACCGCCCCGGCGCTGGCCGGAACGCTTCCCGGCAACGACGACACCATCCCGCTGGACCTGCTGTCGGTCCGGGCCACCGGAGACGGTGCCTTCCAGCCGCTGTCGCACACCACCGCCGTCCTGGTGCACAGCCAGGACGTCCCGTCCGCGCCGGGCGGAGACGCGATCAGTAACGACTACTCCGTCGACATCCCCTTCGTCGCATCCGACACCTACAGCACGACACTCGATTACATAGCTGCCACGCAATGACCCGCGCCGCACCGCCGCTCGCCGCCGGGAGACGGCCCACCCGCACGGGGCACCCTTCGCCGTGCCATGACCGGCCGCGCGGCAACGTCACCGGGCTCATCAGGAACTCAGGAACGAGGCTCAGATGGCCGCTTCCCCCACCGTTTCCCCCAGCACGTCCCCACCCGGCGTGCCGCCGCCCGTCGCGGCCCGCCTCCTCGGCGCACTGGGTGCGGGAGCGCTCGCCGTCGCCGCGTCCGTCCTCATGCCCTCCGGGGCGCTGGCCGCGACGGCCGCCGCCGCAACGCCCGACCAGCGACAGAGCGGCCCGAGCCTGACGATCACGGTCGACGACGGCAGTACCGCCGTCAGGGATGGCGACCGGCGGACCTACACCACCACGATCCGCAACCTCGGCACCACCGACGCAGAGGATCTGGTCGTCACCCTGTCCCTGCCGCCGGGAACCCGCGTCGACTCGGCCGACGGCGATGCCGCCGTCGACGACAGCGTCGTCTGGCAGGCCGACATACCGCGAGGGCAGACGTCCACGTTCGTCGCTTCGCTGAAGGTGGGACAGGTACCGCCCAACCAGCTCCGGCTGGCGGTGGTCTCCTGCGTCGCACTCGAGGACGCGGACAGACCGGTCGTCTGCGCGGCCGACTCCGACGTGCTGCCGTCCGCCGCCGCCACCGACGCCGCGCACCGGGACGACCGGTCCGACGGGGTCATCGGCCCGCTTGGCCTGGCCGCGTCGCTGGCCACGCTGGGCGGGGTTGTGGTGCTCGGGGTCGGGGCCGCGCTCGCTGGCCGGCGGCTCCTTCACCGCCGCCGGCTCGTGACCACCGGCGAGGTGACCGGCGGCCAGGTGACCGGCGGCCAGGTGACCGGCGGCGGGGCAGCCCTTCCCCAGGACCCGATCGCGGCCCGCGAGACCGTCGAGGTTCCCGCCCAGCCGCCCGCCCCGGACGATGCCTGGGATCGTTCCGCAGACCACGGCGCTGTCCCGCGTCCGAGGCGATAGGAAATGTGAAGACGGAGGCGAGCCCGGCCCTCGCTGATGGCGCCTCCGCCCGCAGGACCGCGGGCGGTGGTGGGTCGGCGCGGAGGAGACCCTCGGCAGGACGCGTCACCTCGCCACCGGTACTCGCACCGGCACGGCCGGGGCGGCCGGGCGGGCCGTCATGGCCTGCGCGCCCAGCGGGCGCAACAGCAGCGCATAGGCGGGCCAGGCCAGCACCGCGACGGCGAGGAACAGCACCTGCACCGGCAGCACCGCGCCGACCAGCGCGACCAGCCCACCGGCCAGGGGCAGTGTGCTCTGGTTCAGCAGCACGATCAGGCTGATGACGCGGCCCCGTTCGGCCGGGGCGATCCAGTGCAGCCGCTCGACCCGGATGAAGACGTTGAACAGCCCGGTCATGCCGAGGCACAGGCCATAGCCGAGCACATACAGCGGGAACAGCGGCGCGACCCCGATGAGAACCACCCCGGCGACGCTGACCAGGAACGACAGCACGCCGATCCGGTAGACGGACAGGCGCCGCAACAGCCACGTCATCGACGCCAGGGTGACGATCGAGAACACCCCGACCGTGATCTGCAGCGTCGCGAAGACCGCGTCGCGCTGGTGGAAATGCCCGACGGTCAGGGGTGCTCCGGTGGCCACGGCGAGACCCACCATCAGGTTGGCGACCATCGTCAGCCCGACCAGGGACAGCAGGATCGGCGCCCCGGCCAGGCTGCGGACGCCGACCCGCAGGTCGCCGAGCACACTGCGCCGCGCGTCCACCGGCACGCCCGCGGCCCGTCCACCCGCGACCGGTCCGCCCGCGGCTGGCACGGCTGGTGCGGCCGTGGCCCGCGCGGCCGTGGCCGGTGTGGCCGGTGCGCCGAGGCCGCGCAGCGCGGCGACACCGCACGCACCCACCGCGAACGCCACCCCGCTCACCCACAGCAGCCGCGTCGGGGACACCCAGAGCAGCATCAGCCCGCCCAGGGCCGGTCCGAAGACCCCGGACCCGCTGTTGATGATCTGCAGCACGCTCTGGGCCTTCGCCAGGTCCTTCTGCGGCACCAGCTGCGGGATGGTCGACTCGAGCGCGATGAACGTCTGGGCGTAGCAGAACGCGCACAGCGCCATGAGCGCCGCGGTCAGCCCGAAGGCATGCCCCGGCCAGCTGGCCAGCGCCAGCGCGGTGAGCAGGCAGGCCACCGCCCGGATGCTGTCGCTGGCCGCGTAGACCCGACGTCCACCGAACCGGTCGGACAGCACCCCGGCCAGCGGAAGGGAGCTCAGCCGCGGCAGCCATTCGACCAGGAACGCCAGGCCCGCCAGCGACACGCTGCCCGTCGCGGTGTAGATGATCAGTGGCACGGCGAACTGGAGCACCTGGTCGCCCAGCGTCGACAGGACGCGGGCGCCCAGGAACACCCGCAGCCGCCAGCTACCCATGACCCCGCCCCGCCCGGCCATCGACGTCGACGTCGACGTCGATCCGTTCCTCGACGGCCTCGCTGAGCCGGTCGAGGCGGTCCAACAGCGTCGCGGCGTCGTCGGCGACCAGGATGATCTGCCCGACGAAGCCGGCGTTGTCCGCGATCTCGGTGCGCACCCGCTGCCCGGGCGCCGCGCGGAGCTCCCCGTCATGCAGCGGGATGCCGAGCTCGTCCGCCACGGCCGCGACGTCCGGGACCGAGGCGACGACGCCGTCCCGCGGCGCGCGCAGCATGCGGATGCCGCTCACCGCCTGGGCCTGCGGCCGGCTGTGCACCACCGCACCCGTGGTCGACCAGCGCAGCCATTCCCGCCAGGGATCGAAGCCGGGGAAGGCGAGCCTGGCCAGGTCCCAGATGTGCATGCCGCCGGGGCGCAGGTTGGTCTCGACCGCCGCCACCCCCTGCTCCAGCAGGAACAGCTCGGTGTGGAACGCCCCGTTGGACGGGGACACCAGCTGCCGGACATGCGCGCCGCCCTGGTCGAGCAGGGCGGTCTGCACCTCGTCCAGCGGCGCCGGCACGATCTGCTGAAACTCGGCGCGGAACCGGCCCGAGGTGGTGCGCTTCTCCGTCAGCCAGCGCGCGCCGCCGACGAAGTCCCAGCTGTACTCGCGGGCGCCGGTCACCAGTGTCTCCACCATCACGCCACGGTCGTGGTAGGGCTCCAGGGCCGCCCACAGGGCCGGGCAGGCGGCGAGGTCCGGCACATGCTGGCAGCCGCGGCTGTTGCCCTCGCTGGTCGGCTTGACGAACGCCGTGCCGCCGAAGCGTGCGACGGCGGCCTCGAACTCGGCCAGCGAGTGGACGACCAGGCTGCGCAGCGGCGTGTAGCCGGTCGGATGGTCGGCGGACGCGGCCTCGACCGCACGGAACCGATGCTTGTCGAGGCCGAGCGCCGCTCGGGCCGGCTCGGCGCCGGGCAGCCCGAACCGCGCCGCCAGGTGCGCCCCCAGCACAACGCCCCGGTCGGAGAACGGCAGCACCCCGATCGGCCGCAGGTCGTGGCGGTCCAGCCGCGCGGCGACCTGCCCGGCCACGGCGGCCGCATCCGGCGGCGGCTCATCCGATCCGTCGTCCAGGCCGGGCCGGCCGGGCTGGTCGAGCTGGTTGAGCTGGTCGAGCTGGTTGAGCTGGTCGAGCTGGTTGAGCTGGTCGAGCTGGTTGAGCTGGTCGAGCTGGTTGAGCTGGTCGAGCGGGCTCAGGGGGGCGGCGATCACGAGGTCGGCGGCGGCGGCGTCCTGCGGCTTCGGCTGGTCCGTGACCAGGACGAGCCGGGCCCGGTACTCCTGGTGGCACAGGTCGCGCAGCTTCGCGACGTCGTAGACGCGGGTGTTGTTGTAGCCGGTGAGGACGAAGCACGCGGTGCTCATACCGGCTCCAGGACGGATGTCTGCGTGCAGATCTCGGCGAGCGTGTCGCGCAGGCCCTCGGCGCTGCCGCGGACCACCCCTGACAGCGGTGTCGCCGCCGCCGCGTAGCTGATCTCGCCGGCCTTGGCCGCGGGGCGGTCGTTGTGCACGTAGGAGACCAGGCGCCCGGCGAAGCGGCCCGGGTCGAAGTCGACGCTGGTGCCCTCGGCGCGGTGGTGCGCCGGGAAGACGAACCAGCCGTACCAGTGCGCCGAGGGCCGGGTGGTGGGCTCGTCGATGTCGCCGTACAGCTGGTGTGCCAGGTCCACCTGGTAGAGGTTGACGCCGGTGCGCAGCTCGAACGTCTCCGCGACGCCGGCGCCGCCGACCCGGCCCGCCGTCTCCAGGAACAGGAACCGGCCGTCGCCGGTCCGGATCAGCTCGAAGTGGAAGGCGCCGTCGCGCTGGCCGAGGACGGGCAGGGTGCGGCGCAGCAGCGCCAGCGCCTCCGGTTCGTCCGGGGTCTGCGCGGAGCCGAGCGGGCTGCCGTGGGCGAAGTTCAGGCAGTCCCCGACGTAGACGCTGCTCGTCACGGTGCGGACGACGCCGTGGCGCAGGTAGCCGTCGAGGTGCCAGATCTGGCCGGGCACGAACTCCTCGACGAACACATCGGACATGTCGGATGTGTTCGATATGTCCGACGCCTTGGATGTGTCGGACGCCTTGGATGTGTCGGACGTCGCCGGGCGTGCGGCGAGGCGGTCGAGGATGTGCCGGGCGTCACCGGTCTCGATGCCGGTGCTGGACGCCTCCAGGCGCGGCTTGATCAGATACGTACCGGTGGCGGGCGGGTTGCGGCGGAAGTCCGCGACGCTCCAGAACGCGGGCTGCGCGATGCCGGCGGCCGCGGCGCGGGTGCGCATCAGCCACTTGTCCCGCAGCGGCGCGATGTCGGCCGGCCGGTCGCCGGGGATGCCGAACCTCTCGCGCAGGTGCGCCGCCGGCAGCAGGTCGTATTCGGAGCGGGCGATCAGCCGGTCCGCGCTGCCGAGCCAGTCGGCGTGCTGGGCGGCCAGCGCGTCGACGTCCACGGTCGGGGTGGTCAGGACACGTCGGCCCGCACCGGCCGGCAGGCCGTCGGTGGTGCCGGTCGCGCTGAGGTAGCGCACGGTGTGGCGGCCGTGGTCGACGGCCAGGTCGTAGCGGATCTTCGCGAACGGGATGCGATGCAGGATGACGATGTTCATGGCCGGTAGCCGATCTCCAGATAGGACTCCGTCTCGGCGACGAAGTCGGCCGGCAGGTCGGGGCCGAGCGCGGTGATGTCCCACAGCGCCTGGCCGACGAAGATCTCCCGATCGACGTGCGGGAGCGTGTCGCCCTCGTGGACGAAGACCTTGTCCTCCAGGACCTCGATCCGGCCCGGCCGGCGGCTCAGCCGGGCGACGTGGCGCCCCGGCTCGCCGAAGAACACCCGGAAGAAGGTCCTGCGCACGCCGTCGCCCGCAGGCTCGCCAGCCGGTGACCGCTCGGCCGTCCGCTGGCCGGCGTCTCCCAGCAGCAGGTCGATCCACCGGCCCATCAGGTCCACACCGCTGTGCAGCCGCGTGCTGGGGACGATGTACGCGCCGCCGATCCGCAGGTTGACCTCGACGATCTCCCAGGTGCCCCGGCTGGTGTACCGGGCCTCGACATGGTGCACGCCGGTGTCCACGCCCAGCGCCTTCAGTGCGAGCGCGATGTGTTCGACGCCGTGCGCGACCACCGCGGCGTCCAGCGAGACGGGCGGGCAGGCGCAGGCGTTCTCGAGCACCGTCCGCCCGGACTCACGCAGGTCGACCTTCTCGTGCACCGCGTGCACCGTCGCCGAGCCGCGCTCGACGCTGACCTCGAAGCTGCATTCCACGCCGTCGATGAACTCCTCGATGAGGAACGACGGGGTGCCCTCGAAGGCGCCGGCGTAGGCGACGTCGCTCGCCGCGCGTTCCCAGAGCCGCTCCAGCTCGGCGGCACCGGTGAGCCGGTCGGCGCGCTGCGCGCCCAGCGAGGCGAACCCGGTGCGCGGCTTGACGAAGTACCGGGACGGGTCGGCCAGGGCCGCGTAGCGCTCCTCGTCGAACGGCCAGGCCGCCACCTGCGACAGGCCGTGCTCACGCAGCTGCCCGCGCATCGTCAGCTTGTCCCGCAGGCCGCGGACGGTCTGTTCGGTCAGGTCAGCGACGCCGAGCGAGCGGTTCGCGTACGCCATCAGCTCCCGGTAGGCGTCCCAGACGGTGATGCAGCCGAGCAGCCGGACGCCGGACGCCGCCAGCCGTGCGAGCTCGGCGTCGACGTCGGCCTGGCGCACGGCGTGGCCGTCGGTGACATGCAGCCCCGCGACCTGCGAGCGCCATTCCGGCGTCCCGGCGTCCTGCGCGGGACGCGACGACAGGACGTAGGGGGTGATCCCGCGCTGGCGCAGGGCCTCGGCCAGCGGCGGCACCATGGTCTTGAGCTGGTGCGCGAGAATGAGAAAGGCAGAATTCCCAGCCATGCCGATAATCCGTTCTCGAGGACGCGGGCCGGGTCGGTGGCAGGTGTGGCGGGGTGGCCGCCGACCCGGCGGGATCAGACTGTGCGCCGGTGTCAGGCCGACTGGAGCTCGGCGGTGCCGAAACGCTGGTAAATGTCCACGAAGAACTGCCTGAGCAGCTCCTGGATCTCGTCGAAGTACCGCTTGATGTCGACGATGTCCTGCTCGCTCTCGACGAAGAGGCTGAGGATGTTCCACATGTCCTGGGTGTGGTCCTCGACGAGGTCCGTGTTCAGGTGTGCGGCCTGGCCGACAATCATGTCCTTGCCGAGCGACGTGCGCATGGCCTTGATCTGCTTCGGGGTGATCTTCTGCGTGGTGTATTCCACCAGATAGCTGTAGCAGATCACGCCGAGCACCTTCTCGTGCTCCGCGACGAAGTACAGGTAGCCGGCCAGCAGGCGGGTGTGGAGATTCGGCTCGGTCGCGAAGATGTCCTCGGCCGAGAGCCCCACCTTCTCGGCGTCCTTCATGAACAGGACGTCGTGCAGCATCTCCTCGTCCTGATAGGCGGCGTAGAGCTTCGCCGCCTCCGCGTTGACGCGGGTGATCTTGTGGAGTGCATAGGACTGCGCGGTGCGCATCAGCCGGATACGCCAGGCGTGCTCGATCAGCGTCTGCCGGTAGTACTGCATATGAATTTCGGTGCCTTCAAGGTGTCTCGCGAACGGTACGGTCGCGTTCCACTCCTCGATCTTCGCGTCCAGGAAGGCGTCGATGTCCTGCTTGGCCCGGGCGCTGTCGGCGCCGGAAAGGAACGGCTTGCGGCGCAGCAGGGCACTGTGGGTGAGGCGGTTCGAGGTCTGCATGTCACTACTCCCGGTGCTGGTAGAAGCTGGTAGAAGCTGGGTTCGGGGGGCGCGCTCAGTTGATCTCGTCCAGGACGGCGTCGCCGTAGGCCCTGCTCTGACAGGCCAGGCGCATCGCCGGGCTCTCTTCGCCGAGGAGCCCGAAGAGCCGTTCCTCCCGGGCCGTTCGCGGCGACAGGTTCTCGCCGCCGCTCACGATCCGTACGACGCAGATTCCACACCTGCCGGATCTGCAGCCGAACGTGATGATGTCGTCCATCTCGATGAGCTCAACACAACCATCGAATTCGACCGTCTCATCGGCATTGACAAATTTCAGACTTGGCATTCGGCACCTCCATGCCGTCCGGTCGGGCGGACAGCCGACCAGCCAGACGCAGAACCGTCGTCGACCACAGTGACTCCTTCAGCGCTCCGGCCCGGTTCCCCCACACCGGGGGGATCCGGCGCCTTCTCTTCGGACAGTCCCGGTGACTACAAGATCTTCTGAACCGATCGCGCCTGCTTCGACATCCGGCAGAACATCACGGTGGATGCCGCGCAAGGAAACACGACAACGCTTGTCAATCCCCTTTGGTGAGCTACCGCAAATATTCTGGAACCACAGCGGCGTTCACCGTCCGGGAGGTTTTCCGTAACCGTCTTTCGGCAGACCTGGATAGCGTCGGCCACCTACACCGAAACCATCCGGTTACCGTTCGGTGACGGGCTACGCGAATTACTTTACGTGCCGCTCCCCGCAACCATCAGCTGACACGGCGTCGCAGGTCTGTCCAGCGCGTGACACGACAGTCCCAACAGAAGCACGATTGGTGGGTTAACAGGCTTGACAGGACACGGAACCGGGCCACCGGAGCGTCACTCTGTCTTTGTGGCGCCCTTTCGGGTCGGGCCGTCGGCCCACCGAGAACGGGCCGGTTCCGGATCCTGTCGTGGGCGCGACGATCCCCCGACGCCTGGTGGCCTCGGGTCACCGTCCACGTCGCCATCGCCATCGCCGGCGCCGGCGCCGTCACCGTCCACGCCCGCCGACCGTTCGCCCCGCAGCGCGTGCACCCGGACAATGGGACGGGGCCGCACATGACGCCTGAAAGACCCGCCGGAGGACACGGAGGACACCATGCCGAAGACCGCTGTCATCACGGGCGGCGCGGGCGGCATGGGGCTCGCGACCGCCCGAATCCTCGGCCGCGACCATCGTGTGGTCATCAGCGACGTCAACGGGCAGCGGCTCGACGACGCCGTCACCGGGCTGAAGGAACTGGGCGTCGAGGCGGACGGCGTCGCCTGCGACATCACCGACCGGGCCGCGGTCACGGCCCTGTTCACCCGCGCCGGCGAGTCGGGACCGGTCACGGCCGTCGTGCACACCGCCGGCGTCAGCCCGCAGATGGGCTCGGCCGACACCATCATCCGGATCAACGCGCTCGGCACGATCCACGTCACCCAGGCCGCGCTGGCCGTGGCGGGCGAGGGCTTCGCGCTCGTCAACGTGGCCTCCATCGCCGGGCACATGCTCCCCGGCTTCCTCATCCCGAAGCGGGCCTACAAGCTGGCCGACGTGGACGTCGAGAGGTTCACCCAGAAGTTGGTCGCGGCCGCGAGCCGCGGCCCGAAGTCGTCACGCCCCGGCTCGGCCTACTCGCTCAGCAAGAACTTCGTCATCTGGTACTCCCAGCGCCAGGCCGCGGCGTTCGGCGCGAAGGGCGCCCGCATCCTGTCCGTCTCCCCCGGCTCGTTCGACACCGCCATGGGCCGGCTCGAGGAGGCCAGCGGCGCCGGGAAGCTCCTCGACCACGCCGCCCTCAAGCGCTTCGGCCGGGCCGACGAGATCGCCGAGCTGCTCGCCTTCTGCGCCGGCGACCGACCCGGCTACCTCACCGGCACCGACATCCTCTGCGACGGCGGGACCAGGGCCGGCCTCACCCTCAAGGGCATGATCGCGATGGCCCGAGGCGTCTGAACGGCCCTGGCGCCGGAGCAGCACGGCGTGGCCGACAGCGGCCGGAAACGGGAGAACACCGACGCTCGTCATGCGACGGCGGGGGTTTCACCGATGGCCTCCTCGATCTCGGACTCGAGGTGCTCGGACTGAAGCTGGTCGCGGTTGCGGCGTACACCGAGCCAGAAGCACAGGCAGCCGCCCGCGAGCCAGCCGAGCAGGACCAGGAGTGGCCGGGTGCTGCCGTGGCCGTCGAAGAGGGCGAGGTCGCGGAGCAGCGTGCCGACCGCCCCCGGCGGAAGGAACTGGCCGAGGGCACCCCAGGGCCTCGGCAGCATCTCGGGCGCACTCGCCAGGCCCGAGAGCGGGTTACCGAGCACGACGAGAGCGACGGCGGCGATCCCGAGACCGAGTCCGCCCAGCAGGTTGCGCAGCCCGAGGACGGTCATGGCCGTGGCGGCCAGCCCGAGCATCGCGCCCGTCGAGGTGATCAGATAGTTGGTGTCGAAGGTCCCGATGACGAACCGGATGACCGCGGTGAGCGCGAAACCGCCCGCAACCGCGAGGCCGAGAGCAGCGGCGACGCGGCGGCCCGGTGTCTGGATGAGGAGCATGATGACGACCGCGCCGATCCAGCCACCCAGCGCCATCGGCAGGGCGCCAGCCGAGAGGCCGGCTCCGTGCGTGTCGTCAGCCGGGAAGGGCCGGACATCCTGGACCGTCGTGGTCGCCCCCCGCGACGAGGCCACGGCGCCGGCCGCCTGCTCAACCAGCTGGGCGGCGGAGTAGCTCGATGCCGAGGCGACCTGCACCCGCACCGTGCCACCCGAGCTGAGGTCGAGGGCGCCGTAGATGTCACGGTGCAGGATCGCGGTCCGGGCCGCGGCGGCGGTCTCGTACCGGGTCACGGTGAAGCCGCGGAGCTGGTCCGCGGCCTGCTCCGCCCCGGCGCCGTCGGCGACGACGCCGATCGGGACACCGTGCGCACCGGTGTTGGACGCCGGGAGCCCGAACGCGAGCAGCAGCACGGCCAGAAGTGCGGTCAGCCCAAGGACAACCGTGACGATCTTGCGTACCGATACCGATACCGACACCGAGGCTGCGGCTGCGGCCGCGGCTGCGGCTGCGGCGCTCACGGCGGGGGCGGTCTCCGACCCGGTCTGGCGGTCATCAACGGGCGCGGCAGGTGGAGTGCTGGCCATGAGACACCTCCATAAGAAACGGATCGTATCTTAATTCAGAAACGTAGCGTATCCTACAGGGCTGTGGCGAAGACAACCAGACGACGTGGCGAGGCCCTGGAGCAGGCGATCCTCGAAGCGGTCACCGCCGAGCTCACCGAGCACGGGTACGCGGGACTCACCTTCGAGGGCGTCGCGGCACGCGCCGAGACCAGCAAGCCCGTGCTCTACCGCCGCTGGCCGACCAAGGCCGAGATGGTCGCCGCAGCCACCGTTCGAGCGAACGCGACGACAATCGTGTCGCCCGACACCGGGAGTCTCGCCGGCGATCTGCTGGCCCTGCTGGAGCAGGTGCGAACGGTCGTCGACGCCAGTGACCGCTCTGTGCTGCTCACTCTGATGGCCGAGCTGCCGCCCTCAGCCGCCGAGTCGTTGCGGGAGCTGCTGGTCGCCCGTGGCACCCAGCTGGTCCAGCCGATCGTCGACCACGCCCGGCAACGCGGCGAGCTCGGCGACGCACACCTGCCCAGCCGTCTGCTGGCACTCCCGATCGACCTCGTCCGCCACGAGATACTCGTGACGGGGACACCGTCCGACGCCGCCCTGCGGTCCATCGTCGACGTCATCCTCATGCCGCTGCTCCGAGCAGCCGCCGGTCACGGCCGGCGGCCCGGCTGACCAGTGCCGGGTGGAACGGCTACGAAGGCGAGGCCGGCGACGGCCGATCCTCTTCGGTGTCCGCGGGGCCGGCGGTGTCGACAGGGCCGGAGGGGCCGGAGAGGGCCGGCGGAGGCTCGCCGACGGGCGCGCCGAGCCGGGCGGCGATGAGCCAGACCAGGGCGGCGATCGTGTCCTGTCGATCCGTCCTGTGCCGGTCGATGGCCAGCACGAGAGCGGTGACGTCCCCGACGCGGACGAGGGCATGGTGGCGGCCCGCGACGTCCGCCGTGCCGGGTGTGGGCTGGTGGCGGCGCCGGCCGCCCAGCGCCAGCAGGAGCCTGCCCGGCGGGCGCCGGCTAGCCCACAGGCTGACCCTGATCAGCACGGTCGGCGCGTGCGGATGACGGATCACCCATTGCCCCCGGCCGTTGCTCCTGACCTCGCCCCCGGGTAGCAGCCGCTCCAGTTCGGCCATGGACAGGAGGTCGCGGAGTGCCACCCAGGCCGGCGGTGGTCCGGGGGCGTGTTCGAGGGTGCTCACCACCCAGGTGGTCTGACCGCTGTGGCGGGTCAGGCGTACCCGGGTGTGGCGTCTCGGCAGGGGGCCGACGAGGCCGCCGATCGGGCGGGCGGGCGTCCGGTCGCCGCGGCCATCGGTTTCGTCAAGGGCAACCCACACTCCGGACGAGTCGGTCCACGAACGCAGCACGTGGCCGACCAGGGTCTCGGAACCAGCGATGTCCGCGTCGGTGGATGTCGACGTGGACATCGACGTCGACGTCGATGGCGATGGCGATGGCTGGTCGATGGTGACGAACCGGGGCGTCCCGCCGCGGGGGGTCCAGGATCCTGTGCTGGATGCGGCAGCGCGGGTGAAGGGAGCGACCGCGGCGGGAGCGCGGCCGAGCGCGGCGGCGTACACGAGTGCGATCCCGAATCGCTCGATCTCGTCCGCGGTGGCTGTCGCCAGCGCGGGTTCGGCGTCGATCGCTCTCGTTGTCCGCTTCACCTGTGCGTTGTGGAGCGAGCGGCGCCACCCGTTCGTCCAGGCGTAGAAAACGCCGGTCACCATCGCGGTCAGCAGCGCTCCCCAGAAGAATCCGTTGAACCAGGCCTGAAAGCGCGAGTTCAGCGTGTTCTCGGTGCGGACCTCGGGGGCGACCCAGAAGTCCGCCTCGATCAGACCGTTGATCATCGCGTAGGTCAGCCCGAACAGGGCGGATGCCACCCAGAGCTTCGTCACCAGCCGCTGATACTGCCGTGGCCGGTGCAGTGCGTCGGCCGTGACCCAGTCGTGCCATTTCTCGCCGTCGGGCTGGGCCTCGGTGAGCAGGACGTCGGCGGGAAGCGGGCCGGCCGCCGTCTCCGCGCTGATGAGATCGAGCACGGTGCTCTCGTGCCCGGCCAGCGGTTTTTCCACGGGTTTGGCTGACCGCTGGACCAGCAGACCATGTCGGGCGTCCCGCGAGATGTGGAGGTAGCCCCGGCGCGCCAGGTCCAGGACGGTCGCCGCGACCGCCGGTCCCCAGAAACTGTCCCTCCATTCGGCTCTTCGCCGGGCGAGTTCCGCCTCCAGCCGCTCCTCCCGTTCGCGCGCCTCCGAGCCCTCGCCGCCATCGGTGTTCATGGAAGGCTCCGGCGGCGCGATCTGCGACGGGGGTGGCCCCCAGCGGAGGCGGAACCACAACACGAGCCGCAAACGCAGGGCCATCAGTTTCAGCCCCAGGACGAACAACGCGAGTGCGGGGCCGGCCAGCACGACATGGCTGACCACCCCGAAGGGGCTCCACGAGGAGAAAGCCTCCGACATGGCGACAACCATGACCGGCACGGGCGAGGCGCGCAATGTCGGCAATATGCCACCGGCGCGTATCCCGCGCATTGATTCCGCGCGTTCGAGGCGACGGCGGAAAAGGCGTCAGTCCTCGCGGCGGGCTTCGAGAACTCCGACGAAAGCCGCAGCGACGAGGGCCACAGCAGGGTCGTTGTCGTCGGCCAAGTGGCGCAGGACTTCCCGCGCGGAGGGTCCCGAAAGCTCGACGATGCGCAGGACGCCCTGCCAGCCGGTGGGCGGCGACGCGTCGATCGCGCGGAGCCGTCGGAGCAGCTCCCGCTCCCGCTCCAGACGGTCCTCGGCCCACCGGATGAGGTCGCTGACCAGGGCGGACGGAGTGAAGGTCGGGTCCCCGAGCACGGCCCCGACCTGCTTGAGCGAGAGCCCGAGGGACCGCAGGCTCTCCACGTGGAAGATCCTGCGGATGTCCTCGGCGGAGTACTCACGGTAGCCGCCGACGGTGCGACCGTTTGGTCGCACCAGCCCAAGGGCGTCGTAGTGCCGAAGCATTCGGGTGTTCACCCCCGAGCAACGCGCCACATCGCCGATCAGCAATCCGCGTCCCCGGCGCCCAGCGCCTCGGCCACCCGGGTGCTCCGCGGGGTTCCGTCTGTCGGGTTGATCGTGACCACCTCCCGCACCGAGTGGACACCTTGACATCGTGTCAAGGTCAAGCCCGCGCACCATCGCCGAAACCGAACCCCGCCTTCCGTCCCCATGCCGAACACCAACCATGACGCCACCAGGACCGCACTATGGCTGGGACGTCCAGGGGTTGACGAGCGTGACGCCCATAGGGGCGAAGTCGGACTCGTTACGCGTGACGAGCACGAGGGCATGGACCTGCGCCGTGGCGGCGATCAGCGCGTCATGGGCGGGGCGCCGGTCAGGCACGTGGAGCCTCGCCGCCGAGTCGGCGACCGACTGGTCGACATCGAGCAGCCGGCCCGCGTAGGCGGGGAGCACGCTGTGGTCCAGCCAGGTATCCAGGACAGCCGCCTGCCGGGCGTCCTGCCGCCGCTTGTTCTTGATACCGGCGCGCAGCTCAAGCAGGGTGATGACCGAGAGGAACGTGTCCGACGGGGTGAGGGTCTCAGCCCAGGCGTTGAATCGGTCATCCCTGCGTTTCGCGGGCTTACGGAGCTCGGAGATGACGTTGGTGTCGAGCAGGAAGCTCACAGGTCGACCTCACGCACCGAGTCCCTCGGCCGCACCGGCTCGAAGTCGATCTCCTCGTCCAGGACGAACGCGTCCCCCAGACTGCCAGCGGTACCGGTGAGCCTCTGGTACTCGGCGAACGACAGCAGGACGTGCGACGGGCGGCCGTGATCAGTGATGATCACAGGGCCACTGGCGGCGGCACGCTTGACGGCGCTCACGTCCCGGTTGAACTCTCGCGAGGACACGATGGCCACCACAACCACCTCCCGGTAGGTACGTACCTACATTACGCGCCGAGCGGCGTTCATGTGCCGGACCGCCGAGCTCAGTTCGCGCTTTGCGGTCTCGACCAGGGTCGCGCGGCCCCCAGCCGGTCGGCGCGCATGGATCCGCAGTCGGGACTGCTCGCCGGCTACCGCCTGCCGGCCTCCGTAGACCCACTGCTGACGACCAGCGACGTGCCGCCACCGCTCGTCCAGTGATGGCCCTCGACCCGGCGGATGCCCAGACCGTGCGGACCGCGACAGTCCAGGTCATGACGGACGTCGAGAGCGATGCGACGCTAGCTGGCACGGGTCAGCGCCGGCGACCGCGCTGGCTCTCGCCCTGGCCACGCTGCCACGGGTGAACCTGCATCGGCCAGCACGTGGCCGCCCTCCCCGCCGCCCGCTCAGGCCGCCGCCCGCCTGCGGCGCCGACTAACGGCGACCCGCCGAGATGCTCCGATCAGTCCGGCCAGCGCCGGCCGGGGTGTTGGCGCCGCCCAGCCGAACAGCAACCGGCTTGCGGGTGTTCCGGTGACCGGAACCGTCACCACAGCAGCGCCGGGCCCGGTCACGACAGCGTCGGTGACGATCACGACGAGGCGCCCCAGCGCCACGAGGTCCAGGATTTCCTCCAGGGGCCGCTGTGGACACCGGTCATCGAAGTTGTCCAGGTCGCGAAGGGTGTCGATGGAGACGGCCGGACAGGCAGCCAGCCGATGGGTGGCGGGGAGCAGCGCGACGGGGCTCTGCGGGCCGAGATCAGTGGTGTGTAGTCCGTCGAGGTCGTCGCTGCTGCACAGAAGCGCTGCTTCGGCCGCGCCGTCGCGCACCAGCCGCGCCTGGTCGTGGGTGAACAGGGGCTCCACCGGCACCCCGGCGGCGTGGTCGTCGAACGTACGCAGGATGGCGGCGAGGAGTGTCGGGTCCTGGCCCGGTCGCACCGCCAGGACCAGAGGGTGCGTGTCGGCGGCCTGGCGCGCCGCGTCGACGGCGCTGTCCATCGCATCGAGCGCGTCACGGCTGGCTTTGAGGAATGCCGTCCCCGCCGAGGTCAGCGCGACCCGTCTGCTGGTGCGCTGCAGCAAGGTCGTTCCGACCCGCCGCTCAAGGCGGCTGATGGCGCGGGACAGCGGTGGCTGCGCCATGCCGAGCCGCTCGGCGGCCCGACCGAAATGCAGTTCCTCGGCGACGGTCACGAAGTACACCAGTTCCCGTGTCTCCAGCCGATCCATACCCTGAAGGTACTGACCGGGAAAAAATCGATCATCGTTTTCCGGCGCCACCCCTGCTGGACTGGCGCCATGACCGACGAACGCGAGATCGACCACGTCATCGCCCGCTATGTGCGGGCCACCGATCACCGTGACAGTGCCGCCATGGCCGCGCTGTTCACCACTGACGCCACGGTCGAGATCCTCGACCGTGGTCCGGACGGCCCACGTGCCCTGGACGCGTTGCACGGTGCGGAGGCAATCGGCCAGGCGGTCGCGGGCATGATGGCCCCGCATCCGCCGTTCGGCTGGACGCATCACACCACCCTCAACCACATCGTGGCCGTCGACGGCGACGACGCGACCCTTGACCTGCACTTCGTCAACTACACCGTGCAGGGCGACGCGGAGCCCCGCTCGGGCTGGCCGGCCGGAGCGGCGGGAGCGCAGGGCAGCATCAGGCCGTTCGAGTCCGGCTACGTCCACAGCCGGCTTCGCCGGCACAGCGATGGCTGGAAGATCCGGCACCACCGGATCATGCATGACCTTCCGTTCGTCATCGCGGGAGCGTGATCCGGCATGCTCGCCGTCCGGCTGACCAGGCCCGACCCGCACGATCCGTTGTCCTCGATCGAAGTCGCCGAGCACCGGCTGCGATCCCTGCCAGCCGGCTGGACGACGGTGACGCTGCGTACGGCGTCTCTGAACCGCAGCGATATCTGGGCCATGCGTGCCACCACCCCGCCCGCCGCCCTGCCGGTGGTCCTCGGTGCCGATGGCGCGGGTGTCGACGAGGACGGCAACGAAGTGATCATCTATCCGATCCTCGCTGACCGGCGGCGCGGGCACGGCGACGAGATGCACGACCCACAGCTGCGGATGCTGTCGCAGGGTGTCGACGGCACGCTGGCCCGCCAGGTCGTCGTCCCCCGCCACAATCTGGTGCCCAAGCCGCCGGAGTTGCCCTGGGAGGCAGCCGCCTCTCTCGGCACCGCCTGGCTCACCGCCTACCGCATGCTGTTCGGGCCGGCCGAAGTCCGACCCGGGGACAGGGTTCTGATCCAGGGAGCCGGGGGCGGCGTGTCGACCGCACTGATCCGCCTGGCCCGGGCCGCCGGCGCCCAGGTCTGGGTGACCAGCACAGATCCCGGGCGCGGTGCCCGAGCCGTCGCCGAACTCGGCGCGCACGCGGCGTTCGCCGTCGGGGAACCGCTGCCCGAGCCGGTGGACGCGGCGATGGACACTGTCGGCGACGCCACCTTCGGGCATTCCCTGCGGTCCCTGCGCCCGGGAGGCCGGCTGGTCACCGCCGGAGCGACGGCCGGCGCGACGACCCAGGTCGACCTCGGTCAGGTGTTCACCCGATCGCTGTCCATCCACGGCAGCGCCATGGGCACACCAGAACAGCTCGCTCGTCTTGCCCGCCTGTGCGCGACCGGATCCGTCGCTCCGGTCATCGATTCCGTCTGGCCGCTCAGCGAGGGCCGGACCGCGATCGCCCGGATGCTCGACGGCGAACACTTCGGCAAGATTGTCATTCGTTGCGATCAGTGACGCGACCACCGGGACGGCCTTTATTGCGGCAGATTCCGCCACCTTTATTCACTGACATCCCGCGAAAGATCGAGGACCAGGCCGCCACCGAAGTGGACCTGGTCGACACCGATCATGGTCAGTACACCGAGACCGACCATCGTCAGGCCGCCGGCAACGAGGAAGGGAAAGAACAGGATGGCCCAGAGGCCCTGGGAAAAGTCCGCGACAAAGACCTGGGTCAGGTCCTGCGGCCGGTAGAAGACTCGGACACGGTCCCCCACGCCGTACTCATTGGCCGTCGCATACAGCACCCTCTCGACCCGCCGCTCACCCCTTCTGGTAACAAATTCCACCGTCGGCGTGTACCGCGTGTAGCGGTCGGGGTCCTCGACCACATCGACGTCGACCACGGTAGCGGTCGCGTAGTTACCCCGGACGCGTAGCCAGATACGTTCCAGAAACGCTTTCATACCGGCGACGGCGTTAAGTACCAGGGCGCAACCAAAACCGATCATGATGATGCATCCGATGACCTTTCCGATCAACCCCATATCGGGATAATAAAAGCCACCGATCGGACGGTGTCCGATTCCGGGCCGGGAAAAGGCCCGACCCACCAGGTGCATCCGATCGCCGGCAGGGAACCGGCCGGCCGTGGCAAGGCCGCCGCGTACCGGGGCGGGCGAGCGGGATGCCAGGACGCCCGCCCCGGCGGCTGATCAGGGCTCAGCCGCCGGCTGTCACCACATCGTCCTCCACCACCTCGTCCTCGCCCACCCCGTGGGAAGCTCCAGCGCTCGCCGGTGTGCCGGGCGCGGCTGTCCCGCGGACGACGGCGAAGGCTGCTTCGGCGAAAGTGATCAGCTCACGGGACAACCGAAGGGCGGCCGATCAGCCGAGCCTGGCGTCGCGGGCGGCCACCACCGCCTGTGCACGGTCACGCAGGCCGAGCTTCGCGAAAATGTGCCGGACATGCGTCTTCACTGTGGCCATGCTGATGAACAACTCGCTGGCGATCTCGGCGTTTGACCGCCCGGCCCCGATCATGGCCAGAACGTCCCGTTCGCGGTCGCTCAGTTCGTCCAGGCCGGCCGGGGGGCGGGGCTGTTCGGGCGGGCGGGTGGCGAAGTGGTCCATCATCCGGGCCAGGACGGCGGGTGCGACGATCGGCTCGCCGGCCTCGGCGCGCCGCACCGCGTCGACCAGTCCTTCCGACGTGACGTCCTTCAACAGGAATCCGACGGCACCCGCGCGCAGGGCGTCCACCACGTTCTGATCCACGTCGAACGTGGTCAGCGCGATGACCCGGGCGTCACCGGCGGCGACGATTCGGCGGGTGGCCTCGGCGCCGTCCATACCGGGCATCCGCAGGTCCATGAGGACGACGTCGGGCCGATACCGCGACGCGGCCCGCACCGCGCTGTCCCCGTCCCGCGCCTCGCCGACCACCTCGATCCCGGCCAGCTCCAGGATCATCCGCAGTCCCTGCCGCACGAGATCCTGGTCGTCGACGATCAGTACGCGGGTCACCGCGGGCCTCCCGCCACCGTTGTGCTCCGTACGCTCGGGTCGGCCTCTCGCACCGCCGGCCCGGCGGTGGAGGTCGGCGATGCCGCTGGCAATGTCACCCGGATCTCGAACAGCCCGTCGTGGACTCGGGACTGGTACGTTCCGCCAAGCAGGTCCGCCCGGTGGCGGATCCCGGAAAGGCCTCGGCCGGGGGCCGGCGGGCGGGTGGGCGCACCTGGGTTCACCGCCTCCAGGCGGACCTCCCTCGCGGTCCAGTTCACGGTGAGGCTGACCCGCTCCCCCGGGGCGTGCCGCCCCGCGTTGGTCAGGCATTCACGCACGATCCGACCGACCGCGAGCGACACGGGCGACTGAGCGGGCCACGGGTCACCGGTGACGACGAGCGTGTTGGCGATGCCCGCGTCCTCGGCGCGGCGAGAGATCTCGGCTACATCCTCCCGGGCGGGCTCTCGGCCGTCCCGACCATCCCGGCCGTCAGGCGCAAGGATGTCGAGGACGGAACGGATCTCCGCGAGTGTCCGGTGCGCGGTGGCCCTGATGGCCTCGACCGGCTCTGCGGCTCGCTCCGGTCTCACCCGCAGCGCGTACGCGGCGGCTTCCGCCTGGATCGCTATCAGTGTCACCTCATGCCCCACCACGTCGTGCAGTTCCTGGGCGATGCGGGCACGTTCGGCGCCGACCGCCGCCTCCTCCGCGTTGAGCCTCTCGCGCCGCAGGTCCTCGGTGAGCCTGGCGAGTTCGGCGTTCTGCCGTCGCAGCCGCGCCACGACCTGCCCGACGCCGACCGGCGCTGCCACCGCGAGCGCACCACCGATGGCGGCGACCGGCGCCTCAGGCCCGAGGAGGGTGCCGACCACCGAGACCGCGCACGCCCACAGGGTCGCCAGCGCGACCGCGGCACGCGGCGTCCCGCGGCTTCCCAGGGCGAAGAACTGAAGGATCACCACCACGTAGCCGAGCACCGGGTATCCCTCGAGCGGGATCAGCCAGAACGCCGACGACACCAGCGCGGACTCGACCGGCCGGCTACGGCGCCAGGCGAGCGGCAGCGTGGAGCCGAGCACATACAACGGGCCCAGCACGCCGCCCGCCATCGGGTAGATCGCCGTCTGCACGAGCCCGGCGAGAGTGAACGCCGCCGCCATGGTGGCGTCCGTCCCGGGCGTCCGGAGCCATCGCGGCAGTCGGTCCTGGGCACGGTCCACGATCGCGAGCGTATGGGCGCGGGGCGGCCGTGGCATCAGCCCCAGGGCTGAAACCCACGTCATCCCGGATGAGCCGCGCGTCATCCCGGGCTGACTCCACGACCAGCCCCTCGGTCGATGTGGGGCCGGGCGCCCGACTCCTACCTTTCTGGTGCCGGCACCAAGGCCGGCGAAACCCGGCTCGATCCGGCTCCGGATGGGCCAGATGAAAGGTGGATCATGACCACGGTCAGCCCTGTTCTGGCTGTTCTGGAGGACACCGCGTCCCGCCGTCACGCCCCGGACCGCGCGAGCGGTGGCCTGCGCTCCACCCACGCCCGCCCCGGCGGCGGCCTGGACGTCGGACGGCTCAGCGCGCGCTTCGGCATCGCCTTCACCGTCTGCCAGCTCGTCGTGATGATCTGTATGGCGGTGTTCGTGCTGCCGCACGGTGGCTCGCCGGAGGACCCGGCGCTCGAACGCGGCACAAACGTGCTCGACGCCGAGACCGCCTACCGGATCGGCAACTACGTGTTCATGATCTCCGGGTCGCTGCTGTTGGGGTTTCTCGGCGTGACACACATGCGCCTGCGCCGGGTGGACGACACCGGCATGCTCGCGACGGTCGCCGTCGCCGCGGGCACCCTGCTGGCCCTCATCTGGCCGTTCGCCGGGGTGCTACACGACATCGCCCTGGAAACGGCGACCACGGGAAGTGACGTGCGGATTCTCGCCGGATGGGACGCGGCCGCGCCGTTCGCGCTGGCGTTCTCGGTGCTGCCGCGGGTGTTCTTCGTCGGCGCGATCCTGCTCGGCCTGCGTGCGCAGGATGTGGCGCCGTGGCTGCGGCGCACCGGCGTCGCGCTGCTGCCGGTCAGCCTCGTCGGCAGCGCCACCCTGGTGGCCAGCGACGTGTTCCCGCTGCTCGCCCTGAGCACGCTCGGCTTCGAACTGTGGGTGGGGGCGCTCGCCTGGCACTGGCTGCGCAAGGGCAGCGACCAGTAGGGACCAGTGAAGTGGCCGCGGCGGTCAGGTCTGCCGGCCTTGACCGCCGCTTCGTCCTTCGGAGCCCGCGACCACCTCTGGCCGCGGGCTCCGACTCGTCAGCCGGACCGCTGCGATCTTCGTGCGGTCGGCGTGCCCGGACGCCTGAGTATCAGGCCTTTCGCCGAGGCCGTCGCATTTCCGAGCAGCCTGGCGCCGGCGTGTGGGGTCAGCCGGCCGCATTGCGGGAATGAGGCGCAAGACACCGGTGTCGAGGCCGTGGCAGTAGATCGGGGGGCAATCGGGGAGGTACCGATGGTGTCGGTAGACAGTGCACGAACCGAACGGGCGGCAGCACTTCTCGCCGAGCAGGAGGCAGCGCTCGCGGCACGGGCGGCGGACAGGACCGAACCACGCCGGGGGAAAATCTCCGTGCTGCAGGAGCCAGGCGGGGTCGCGCGGGCGGACGACCCGACCCGGGTGGCGGCCCGGATCGAGCGGCTGGCCAGATATCACCCGGCTGCGCGGTCGGTCAGTCCGGCCGCGATAGGCGCCGAGGATCCGGCGGCCATCGCGGAGGCGGGCGTCGCCCTGGAGAAGATCATTCTGACGAATGACCTGCTCGGGGTCGACTATCTGGAGAACGGCGTCGCCGCCGCGCGGGCGGTGGGCCGGATCGTCATTCGGGACGCCCGGGGCCGGGAGGTCGGCTTCGGCACCGGGAGCATGGTCTCCCCCGAACTTCTCCTGACGAACCACCATGTTCTCGGCGACACCCGGACAGCCGGGTTGAGCAGTGTCCAGTTCGGCTTCCAGGACGCGCCTGGCGGCCAGCCAGCGGCACCGATGGAGTTCGCGTTTGACCCGGACCGGTTCTTCTGCGCGGACGAGGCGATGGACTTCGCGCTGGTCGCGCTGCGGGCGACCCCGGCCGAGCTGAATCAGTTCGGATTCAACCGGCTGGTCACGGCGGAGGGCAAGGCAATCGTCGGGGACTTCGTCACGATCATTCAGCATCCCGGCGGCGGCAAGAAGCAGATCGCGCTGCGGGAGAACCGGATCGTGGACGTGCTTGACCTGTTCATGCACTACGAGACCGACACGGAACCTGGATCATCAGGGTCGCCGGTGTTCAACGACCAGTGGGAAATCGTCGCGCTGCACCACGCCTCCGTGCCGGCGCCGGACCATGGAGAGCTCGGCGGCATCCTGAACGAGGGAATTCGCATCAGCCGGCTGCTCGCGTCCCTGCGCGACCAGTCCTTCCCCTCGATGCAACAGCCACTCGTCGACCGCCTCTTCGACGGCCGCGGCGGACCGGCTTCCGCGGTAGAAGTCGTGATACCGGTCTTCGGAGGAGCACCCGCTGTCGGACCGATGCTGGTCCCCGAGGCGAGCAGAATCCAGCAGTCAGTGACGCTCACGGTGCCGTCGTTCAACGTCCAGCTGCACGGCGACCTCGCCGGCCCGGTCCTTTCTCCGCCCGCCGAGGAAGCGATCCGGATCGACCCGGACTACACGAGCCGGCATGGCTACGACGAGGACTTCCTGGGAGGCGGCAACCGGGTCGCGCTGCCTGCCCTGCACCCGGACCTGGTGCCGTTGGCGGCGATCAACCGGCGTCCCCTCGGGCAGAGGCCCGCATACGTGCTGCCCTACCACCACTTCAGCGTCGTGCTGAACCGGCAACGCCGGCTGGCGTTCTTCACCGCGGTGAACATCGACGGCGGTAGCGCGGTCCGGCTGCCCCGCGACCAGGACCACTGGTCGTTCGACCCACGCGTGCCAGCGGACGAGCAAACCGGCGAGGAGGTCTACCGCAACAACCCACTGGACCGCGGCCACCTCGTCCGCCGCCTCGATCCCGTCTGGGGGGCCAGCCGAACCCAGGCCAAGCTGGCGAACGACGACACCTTCCACTTCACCAACTGCACACCGCAGCACGCCGACTTCAACCAGAACAAAACCACCTGGCTGGGGCTGGAGGACTACATCCTGGAGAACGCGGACAACCGGAACTTCAAGGTGAACGTCTTCGCCGGTCCCGTCCTCGCCGCCGACGACGACTCCTACCGGGGCGTGCAGCTGCCCCGGCAGTTCTGGAAGGTCGCCGTCATGGTCACGGCGGCTGGCAGGCTGTCGGCCACCGGCTATCTCCTCAGCCAGGCCGACCTGATACGCGGCCTGGAAATCACACCGGAGACCTTCTCCTACGGAGCCTACAGAACCTACCAGGTACCCCTTCGGCGCATCGCGGCACTCACACGGCTCTCCTTCGGCACCCTCACCGAGGCCGATCCCCTGGATCGGCTGGAAACAACCGAGGCCGCCCGGGAGATCACCGACCTTCACCAGATCGCCCTTTGACGGAGATTGTTCTCGCGGCCGCCCTTCGCCTGTGGGGCGGCCGCCCGGAGTCAGGGCCGGGGTGATCGCGATCGCGGGCGTCGGCGCGGTTGATGTCGACCGCCGGGGCGACGTCGGGGACCTCGTCGGGTCGGCTCGGGTCGGCTCGGGTCGGCTGCGCGAGGCGAGCCCTCGCGCCAGTCCGACGATTTACCACCTTCGTGGTATTTATCGCGGCGGAATGTATTCGATAGGTTGCTCAGCGTCCTGATCGCGCAGGTCCGAGCAGGGAGTCGACGTGTTCAGAAGGCTCCCGGGTTCTCCCGCCCGGCGTCGCTCCGCCCACATCGTGGCGGCGCTGATCTCGGCCGCGCTCGCCGCGGTACTGCTGCCCGGCGGGGCCGCCCAGGCCGTACCCGGGGGCGACTGGGGGCAGTCGCACCACGACGGCGGCAACACCGCGAACAACCCCGCCGCCTCGGTGCTCGACACCTCCAGGGTCGCGGCCGGACTCACCCGGAACTGGGAACTCACCTTCCCGTCCACCGGAATCAAGCCCGACCTGCCCGGCGTGCTGGCGGGCGACCTCATGTACTCCGTGGAGAACAGCACGTCGCTGGTCGCACGGCAGCGCTCCGACGGGGCGGTGCGGTGGACGCGGGCCGTAGGCACGGCAGGCGTGACCCTGCCGCAGTCAGTCGCCGCCGCCGACGGGCTGGTCGTGGTGACGATCGCCGGTGCCAACCCGGCGGCCGGCGTCGCGGCCTTCGACGCCGTGACCGGCGCGCCGGCCTGGACGACGCCGTTCACCTTCGCGCTCGGGACGCCGTCGCGGCTCCGGGTCGACGGCGGCCGGGTGTTCCTGTCGATCGGGACGTCCGAGCTGCGCGGTTTCACCCTGGGGACCGGCGCCGCGCTGTGGACGGTCACCGAACCGGACGTCGATCTCCTCGCGGCCTCCACCTACGGCCCGGCCGGTCAGGTGTTCGTCCTCTGCGAAGGCAGGACCTCGATCTGCGAACGGGACGGGGCCACCGGCGCACTGGTCTGGTCGACGCCACTGCGGCCGCAGGACGGCCGGGCCGTGCCCTACGTGGAGGCCACGGTCGCCGCCGGCCGGATCCACGTGTGGACCCCGGAGTTCTTCGTCCCCGGGACCGGCACGATCGCCTCCGACTTCACGGCGTTCGACGTGAACGTGGGCAACAAGCTCTCGCTGAGCTACGGCCATGGAGCCGATCGCGGCCAGATCCCGACGAACATGGCGGCAATCGGTGACGATCTGGTCTTCTTCACCCGGGAGGCGTCGGAGTACCAGCCGGACGAGAGCGACCGGCTGTACCGGGTGGACGGCGTCTCCGGCGTCGCCCACTGGGTGGCGGAACTGGGCGACCTGAACATCATCGGTTCGGTCGCCGTCGCGAACGACGTCATCTACGCCCAATGCAGCTACCCGCGGATCGACCGGGTGTCGTTCCTCTGCGCGTTCGCCGCGTCGGACGGCCGACCGCTGTCGATGACCTCGATGCGGCCCTTCCCGGACACGCTCGCCGTCGCCGGCGGCCAGGTGGTGAGCGCCGGCTACGACACCGACTCCTACGTCGCGGCGTACGGCCCGGCGCCGCTCTCGGCACTGCCCGGGCGGGTCGAGGCGGAGTCGTCGACCTCACCGGTGTTCACCACCGCGGCCCAGGACGTCGGCGGTGGCCTGCTGGTGGGCTACCTGCCGAGCGGCGGTGCGGTGATGGACTACCCGGTCGAGATCGCGTCCGCCGGGACGTACCAGCTGTCGTTCCAGGTGGCGTCGAACTACACCACGATGCCCGCACCAGTGCCCGATCCCGGTCTTGAGGTGCAGCTGGCCGGGGTGGGCGTGCTGGCGACGGTGGACGTCCCCGACACCGGCGGATGGCAGAGCTGGCAGACCGTCAACGTCGGCGTGGCGCTGCCGGCCGGCGTGCACCGGCTGCGGCTGTACGTGCCGGCGGGTCGGCATGGTTTCAACCTCAACTGGTTCGAGGCCGTCGCCGCCCAGTCACTGACCGACGAGGCGCCCGACGCCGGCGGCGGCGCAGGCGCTGCGGCGACGCAGGCGAGCGGCACGACCGAGGCGAGCGTGGGAACAGGTTCTGGTTCCCCGGCCCTGGCCTGGGCGCCCGCCAGTGCCAGAACGATCTCGGCCGCCACGCCGGTCAGGGCCGCCAGGCCGGGCCTGGTGTCGACCCGTCGTGGCCCCTGGGTACGGCCGCAGCGGGTCGTCCGGATGGACGCCGAGCAGCGTGCCGACCATTGCCTCGACGGCATCAGCCCGTCGAAGCTGTTGGACCAGGCAGCGATCGCCGCGCTCTGCTTCGGCGCCTGACGGCGTAAGGGCACGCGAAGGCGACGACGGGATCATCGACCGAGCGGCGCCGCGCGGCGGACGTGACTCGTCAGCCCGTGCGTGCTCCGGGTCACCGAGGAGGCAGCGAAGAATGAGCGAGAACGGCTTCAGGGAGGCCGCCCGGTCTCTTTCGGCGCTTGATCACCTGGACGTCCGAGAGCTTGAGATCCTCTACAAGCTGGAAACGACCTCCGGGCTGTTCTACTTTCAGCTGGCCGACAGCATCCAGAACGAAGAGGTGGCCGAATTCCTCCGCCGTAACGGCCGCGGGGAGTTGGGCCATGCCAGGCGGATCCAACAGGCCCTCACGATCAGACTGGGGCGCTCTTACCAGCCTTCCGCGGACATGGACGGCGGATATCCCCTCGGTGTGCCGCCCCCGGTGGACGCGGCGTTGCTGGCCGCGATCGCGCGCGGCGAACGGGGCGGCGACGCCGACTACCAGCGGTGGGCCAGCGCCGAACCCGACCCGGAGATCGCGCACCTGCTCCAGATCAACGGCCGTGAGGATTCAGAGCACGCCGACCGACTGACGCGCGCAAGCGCCCTTCTCAACGTAGACCGGTAGCGACCGGCCGAAGCCGGCTCGCACCCGTTCAGCCACGGACACGGATGACGGTCTTACCTCGAGCGCCGGCGATCGCGACCGGAGTCGGCTTCGCGGCGTCCGCGAGGTCGATCTCCGCACCGATGACGGGGTGGACGGCGCCGCTGGCGAGGTCTCCCGCGAGGTCGGCCAGACGCGCGGGCTTGCGGTCGAGCACGTAGCTGGCGACATCGATTCGATCGTTCGCCGACCTGCCGCGGCTCCTCGCCCTCGTCGCCCTCCAGGTCACCACCACGGTTCTGCCGCACTCGATCGCCACCCGCTACCCGCGGCCACGCATCACCTACGTGCCGATCACCGACGCCCCGCCGGCGACACTCACCATCGCCTGGCACGAGCACTCCCGCTCCCGAGGCATCGCCGCGCTGGTCCGCGCCGCCAGCGCGACCGGTGCCCACAGCGAGAGCGCGGTGCATCCCGCTCACGAGCAGCCTTGCGCCGGCCCGCCGCCTGCTGTTACCACATGAGCACTGATCCGGCCGACGGCGATCCGGGTAAGGAGCGGGTGTGGGTTTCTACGAGGACCAGGTGCTGCCACGAATCATCGACGTGGTGCTCGGGCGAATGGTCGACCCGGCACGGGCCCGGGCGGCCGCCGGGCTGAGCGGGGAAGTACTGGAGATCGGCTTCGGCTCGGGGCGCAACCTGCCGCACCTGCCGGCGCAGGTCACCCGGCTGCTGGCGGTCGAGCCGGCGGCAACCGGCCAGCGGCTCGCGCGGCGGCGAATCGCCACGACGGCTGTACCGGTCGAGTTCGTCGGCCGGGACGGGCAGCGGCTGGACCTGGCCGACGCCTCGGTCGACCACGTGCTGGTCACCTGGACGCTGTGCACGATCCCCGACGTCGACCGGGCGCTGCGGGAGGTCCATCGCGTCCTGCGGCCCCAGGGGACACTGCATTTCACCGAGCACGGCCGGTCTCCGCGGGCGCGGGTCGCCCGCTGGCAGACACGGCTCACCCCGGCCTGGGGCCGGCTGTTCGGCGGCTGCCACCTCGACCGCCCCATCGACGAGCTCGTCACGAAGGCCGGGCTGACGTTGGAGAGCCTCGACAACTACCGGATCGGCCCGGAGATCATCGGCTTCGGCTACGAGGGCGTCGCGGTTCGACGCGACTGACCAGGCCGGTCATCTCTGTCCACCACCTCCGCCGGCGGCTGGCCACTGACCGACCCTGATGGAATCAATCGACCTACCTCGACGACGTGCACGGCCCGTTCCTCGGCCGACGGGCTCGCCGAACGCCGGCACATCTCGATCACCAACCGGCTCGACACCCTGGCCGGCGTCGCCGACCACAGTCCACTCGGGTGCGACAGCCTCACCGGCCTCTGTGACCGGATCCTCACCCGCGTCGCCAAACCAGCCAAACGGGAGGACGACCTCTGCCTCCTGGCCGTCCAGTGATCTCTCACGCCGTACTCCCGGCGTCACGCCCGGCGGTGACGAGCTCGTGCACGAGGCGCATCTTGTCCAGCGCAGGGACCGGGAGGACGAACGGATAGAGGTCCGGGCGCCCCATCGACCTGTTGATCATATTGAGTGACCACGCGAGCGGCAGCCACAGGTCGACGATGCGGCCGAACCCGACCGCGCCGGGCAGCGGCGTCGTCAACGTGGCAGCGGCGGGAGCGAGTCCGAACGCGGCGGCGGTGTCGAGAGCGTCGCGAACATGCAGGTAGTGCGCGAAGGTCTCGGCCCAGTCCTCGGCCGGGTGCATGGTGGCGTATGCGGAGACGTAGGTCTGCCGCCAGTCGCGCGGAGGTCCTTCCTGATAGTGGCGGTTCAGGGCCGCCTGATAGTCGGCGTCAGGATCGCCGAACAGCTCCACAAACCGGGCATGGCCGGCTCCGGTTTCGGCCAGCATCGTGAAGTAGTAGTGACCGACCTCATGCCGGAAGTGGCCGAGCAGAGTGCGATAGGGCTCGCCCATCGACACCCTCAGCTGCTCGCGGTGCACGTCGTCGCCCTCCGCCAGATCCAGGGTGATCACCCCGCCGGCATGGCCCGTGACGACGGGCTCATGGCTGCTGGAGAGCAGGTCGAAACACAGTCCGGTCTCAGGATCGACGTCCCGCCCGCGAATCGGCAGGCCCACCTCGATCAGCTCGAAGATCAGTCTCCGTTTGGCCGTTTCGGCCTCTGCGAAGGCCGGCAGCGCACGGAAATCGGCGTCCGCGGGGCGCGTGCGGGTGAGCGCGCACGACACACACAGCCCGGACGACCGCCCGACCGGAGCGAGCCAGTTACAGACGGCGATCTCGCGGTTCGCGCACCTGGAATCGCCGGAGCCCTCGGCACGCACCCCCTCCGGCGTCAGGACGGCGAACGAGCGCGTTTCGGGGTCGAAGCCGACGGTGCTCCGGCAGCCCAGGCACAGCGAGTTCTCGAACGTCAGCCGCTGCCCACAGCTGGGGCAGAGAAATTCACGCATCGAGGCCTTTCCTCCTCAGGTCCGCCCGGCGTCGGCGGCCGAACGCCACAGCCCCGGCCGGTCAGCTGTTCACCTCGATGTAGCGCGCGGCATCCCTGCTTTCCGTGTTCACCCCAGCCCCGGCCTGGTGCTCGGCGTAGAACCGCAGCCATCGCATCGCCAACTCGTGGCGCAACTCAGGCCCGGTGCTCTTGATGAAATCCGGGAACGCCTCGCGCTCCTCCTCGTCCAGATGCTCTCCGTTCTCCGTCCGGGCCCTGCCCACCGCCTCGAACCAGGCCCTGCTTCCGACGCCGTGCGAACGAGCGTCGGCGACAGCGGCGCGGATCTTGTTGTGGTCCTCGATCGCGTCCTCGGTCTCGTCTTCCGGCTCACCGGCCTCCCCCTTCTTCAGCAGAGCCGGGTAGAACACCGTCTCCTCCGCCTCGGCATGGGTGTCCAGACGGGTCGCCAGTACCTCCCACACCGCCTTCAGCTCGGCATTGCTGGTCGCATAGTCCAGATACAGAAAATGGCGCCGCAGCCAATCGTGATCGGCATAGATCAGATCCACGATGTCAGCCATTCATCTCGCCACCTCATATAGGTCGAGATCCTCGACTACCTTGAGATCATCGCTAACATCCGCGATCACGCCGCAAACGCCTCCGGGCTTGGCTGAACGGCTGATCCCGGACTCCTCAGACCTGTCTGCGCCCTCAGTAGCGCGGGTTACGGTCCGGGTGCTCGGTACGCCGACGACGACGCAACCGGGCTCGCCGTATGTCGCCCTTGAGACGTTCCAGAAGTTTCATGGTGATTCCTCTCCGATCGACGGTATGCCGGCTTCTGTCCCCTCTGATCGGCCACTCAACCCTCCCGACCGGCAACCGCCGATCCAGGCCGGAGCGGACGGCCCGCCGGCTGACAGCCGAGTCGCTGCCGATCTCGTGCGGGCTTTGGAGCGGCCCTTCTACGACCCGGCCTAGGTGCAGGGTGAGAGCGGCGTCGACAGCCGCGTGGTCAAGCTCGAGACCGCGGGTGAAGGAACGGGGTGGGCACGCAGCCAGGGCCTCGACTGACCAAGCCGATCATCCACCTCGCGCGGCCGGAGACGCAGCCAAGGCGCGGCGCAGCGGGCCTGCGAGAGTGCCCCGTGCGGTCACCTCGACCGGGCCAAGTTCCAGCCAGGACGACACGCCGAGCAGCTCGGTGGCGAGCGCCTCGACCACCACCGCCGACGACGGCTGCCCGCCGGCCGGCGGCGCCGGGGCGCTCGCCACCACAGGGGCCGCCGCCGGCGCACCGGCGGCGAGTTCGGCTGGTTCGGTGGGATCATGTGCCCAGGCGGCGAGAACCCGCAGGACACCGGCGGCCCGGTCGGCTTTCAGGTCGACCCGGGCGACGAGCCGGTCACCCAGCAGGAACGGCAGCACGTAGTAGCCGTAGCGACGGCGCGGTGCCGGCGTGTAGACCTCGAGCTTCACCTCCATGCCGAACAGCCGCCTGGTCCGCGAACGCTCCCATATCAGCGAATCGAACGGTGACAGCAGTGCGGCGGCGTCGACTCGGCGCGGTATGACGAGCCCAGGGCGCAGGTAGGCCGGTGACGACCAGCCCTCCACCCGCACCGGCAGCAGGTCACCCGACTCGACAAGCTCGGCCAGCCGAGGCCGGGCCAACCTGGCCGGGAGCCGGAAGTAGTCGGCGAGGTCACCGGCGGTGGCCACGCCCAGCCGGTCCGCCGCGTGCAGCAGCAGAGCGCGGTGCGCCTGGGCCGGCTCCGGTGTGGGCACGGCGAGCACGTCGGCGGGCAGCACCCGCTCGGGCAGGTCGTAGACGCGCTCGAAGGTCGCCCGGCGCCCGGCCGCGCACACCTGCCCGGTCCAGAACAGGTACTCCAGCGCACGCTTGCCGTCCGTCCACCCCCACCAGGAGCCGCCGGCACGGCCTGGGCCGGGCAGCTCGGCCGCGGTGATCGGCCCACGTCGGGTCACCTCGGCGAGTGCCGCCGCGACGTAGTCGGCGCGTTCCCGCCCGAAGGCCGCGACGCCTCGCCACATCCCAACGCCTGCCAGGGCCGCCTCGGCTCGCCACCGCAGCAGCGGCTGCCAGGCGACCGGCACCACGGACGCCTCGTGCGCCCAGTACTCGAACGCGCGACGCTCCCGGTGGACGTAGTCGTCCAGGGCGGCCCGCGGATACGGCCCGAGGCGCGACCAGCCCGGCAGGTAGTGCGACCTGGCCAGCACGTTCACCGAATCGATCTGGAGCAGGCCGACGCGGTCCAGCAGCCCGGGCAGGTGGCGGCGCCCGGCCGACCCGGCGGGCCGGGGCCGCCCGAAGCCCTGGGCGGCAAGCGCGAGCCGGCGGGCCTGCGCGGCGCTGAGCTGTTCGGGCCTCACCCGGCGCGCCCGCGGGCCCGGCGGCACCACCGGACCCGGCGCCTGGGCTGGCAGCGGCCCTCGCGCCCCGGGCGGTGCCGCGGCCGGACTCTGGCCCGATGCCACTGGTGGAGGCGCCACAGGCACAGCGGGCACAGTGGGTTCACCAGCCGAGTCGCCTGCCGCCGCGCAATCACCCCGAACTGTCACAGCCGCACCGTACGACCGGGTACCGACAGGACGCCGCCACCCGGCCTCGACGCATGACGATTCCGCACGATGCAGCGGTTTGGTCCAGTTCCGCTGATGGCCGACGTCACCCGCCGGCACCGGAGCCGTGCCACAGATGGTCCAGCGTCTGCCGGATGACCATCCCGCTCGAGGCGCGCCCTGCCACGATCACACCGACATCCGCGCGCTCGTGGGCGGGGCTTCATGCGTCACGCGCCGTGAGGTGGGGAGGGCTCCTCGTAGAGCTGGTCGAGGGTGATGGCCGCGGTACGGTCTGCCGCGGAGGCGGTGGCCGACCGGTCGAAGCCGGAGCCGCTGTAGCAGGTCAGGGTCGTGTCGCGGGTGTCGTAGCCGCGGGCGGCAAGCAGGTCGCGGGCGCGGCGGAGTCGATCGACGTGGCGGGAGCCCATGACATCGCCCCATTTCGCCTCGCCGAGGGACAGGACGCGGCGCGGTTCGCCGGGCACCTGTGGGGCCAGCACCGCCACGTCGATCTGGATCTGGGTCCTGCGCTCGGGGTCGGCGACGACACCGGCACCGACCTCTCCGGGGAGCTCGCCGAACAGGTCAGGCGGGGCGAAGGCCGCGTGGTCGCGGCAGAGCTGCTCGAAATGGGGGCCGAGGACCTGCGCGGAGAAGCGAGGGCGGGCGTCACGCCAGACCGCGGCGGCCCGCCCACTCTCCAGGAAGCCCCAGCGGGGCCTCATGACGACCTGGTAGAAGACGATCAGCGGCTCGGCGATCCGGTAAACCGCACGGCCCTGGCGGAACAGATCCTCCTCCCGGCGGAGCAGCCCACAGTCCTCCAGGACGCCCAGATGGTGGGAGATGTCGGTGGTCTTCCGGCCGACGTAGCTCGCGATGCCGCCGCGGGTGTTGGAACCGCCGGCGACAGCCGCGAGCACCGAGTGGTACATCGCCGTATCGCGGACGCCGGCCTCCTCGTCGAGGAGGTAGCGTGCCTCCCGGAACAGCGGGCTGCCCGGGTTGAGAACCGTGCGCAACACCCAGTCGTCGAAGTCGCCCGGACCTGCGGGGACGTCGTCGTTGACGAACCTGCGATACGCCGGGGTACCGCCGACGACGGCGTGCTGTGCGACCGCCAGCCGCGGATCCGTGATGCCCCAGAAGCGGGCCGCCAGCGGGTACTCGAACGGGCGGACCACGATCTCCAGGTTCGCCCGGCCGCGCAGCGGCGCGCTACCGGCCAGCAGCCGGCCCATCACCGACAGCGCCGAGCCACACAGCAACAGGGACAGTCCCGGCTCGCCTCGCTGGGCTGCCGATGCGGCGCGGTCGAGCTCCCGCTGCAGGATCGACGGCAGCGCCGGCGACGCCGCGCTCAGGTAGGGGAACTCGTCGATCACCACCGGACCCGGGAGGGCCGCACCTACCGAGAACAGGTACCGAACGGCCTCGTCCCAGGTTGCGAACCGCGGCGGCGCCGGCAGCCAGGTCGCCTCCGCGAGCGCCTCGCCGAACAACGCCCTCGACTCGGTCTCGGTCGCCTCGGTGGCACCGAAATAGAGCCCACCGCTCTGGCGGGCCAGTGCCTCCAGCAGGAACGTCTTACCCTGCCGCCGCCGCCCGCTGACCACCCCGAGCTGCGCGGGCCCGCCCGCACGGGCCGCGAAGCGAGCCAGGTGGCCCCACTCGAAGTCGCGGTCGAACACGTGCGCAGGCTTCTCGATCACATCCCTCACCACCGCTCACGAAAAGCTAGAACCGTACTTCTAAGAAGTGTACTTCTAGATCCCTGGAGGCCCCGCGCCCGCGCGGCCCGCCTCCTGCGAGCGTCCGGCGCACCGGCGTCGCTCGCGGCGGCGGACAGTAAGGTTTCGACCACGCTCGCGGGCCCTCGCTAGTAGCGTGGCACCGATGTGATCCGCCGGGCTGCCTTGAAGGGACCGGATCGCGATGGACAGCGATCATGTCGGGTGACGCCGGCGACTCGTGGTCGGGGTTCTCCGACGCATGGCTCCTGGGGTTTCGCCGCATCTACGCCATCTTCCTTGTCCGCGGGAATCGCGACCCAGGCCGGACCGCCATCCGGAGTCCGTGGGCCATTCTCCGTTTGATGGTGTTGTCCTATGGCCCCGGGCTCCTCACTGTCGCGGTAGCGTCGACGGCGGTCGGGGGGACTTGGGGCCTGTCCAGCGATGATCTGCTACTCCTCGCATTACTCGGCACGGTGAACGGCGGCATGCTCGGCGCGGCCTCGCTGGCCTGGAGCTTTCCGCTCCAGCGGCTCAGTACCGTTGACGATCTGATCCGCAGCAGCGCGCACCGCGATCGGATCGTCTCCCCGGTATTGCGCGGCTACGGTATCTGGCAGGCCACTCTTCCCGTCGCGGCGGCAGCGATCCCCGTCATCATCCTGCTAACACAGGACAGCCACACCGCGCGGAATATAGCAATCACCGTCAACCTCGTGTGGAGCATGTCCTTTCTCGGTAACGTGAGCTACTGGCTGATAGTCCCACCGATCATGGCAATCTTCATGAGGAAGTGCGCCGACCTAAGTCTTCGCTGGAACGATCCAGCACGTACACCGGGAGTCAGGACACTCTCGGAAGGCTATGCATACTCCGCCATATTCCTCGCACTCGCGGCATTCACCGTCACCTTACCAGGCCTGTTCGACAAGGCACCAACACTCGGCAGATACCTGCCCTACCTTTACGGACTACTACTCGGGCTATCTCTGTGGGTCGGCGCGTTCACGCAGTTCATGCTCTTCACAATCATCCGGCGCTTCCGCCTCAGCATGATGGATGCATTGACCGGAAGCGACACATACCAACTGTCCGAGGCGCGCGCCATGGAAATCCTCGAGAGAGTTCGAGTAAGCGAGAACTCACCGAGCACGCGCGCCGCGTATGAAATGTTCGCCGAGGCACCCAGCCTCCCCTACGGTACTGGTCTCATCGTCCAGTACGCGACAGCCATCCTCGGGTCAGTAGTCGGCTTCCTGCTACAATGACGCCGACAGGATGGAGCATATGGTGCCAGATCGCGACGAGAGCATAAATGCGGTTCTTCGGTACTACGACCGCACGGAGTCACGACTGGGCTACCTGTATCTACTGCGCGGCACAAAGCACTTCGGCTGGTATGAGGCCGAGGACGCGCGATGGCGACTCTCACCGGCGATGCGCCGAATGGAGCATCAACTCGGACGACGCCTCGGTCTCGAGACCGGGTCGCGGGTGCTCGACGCCGGCTGCGGGATGGGCGAGGTCGCCCGCACTATGGCGGTCCATTTCGGCCTGGATGTCACCGGAATAGATATTCTCGATTTCAATCTCGATGAGGCCCGACGCCGAAGCGAGAAGGCCGGGCTCACCGAACGCACCAGGTTCGTCGAATGCGACTATCACGACCTCACCCGGTTCGAGGACGAAGAATTCGACGGGGCCTACACGATGGAGACCTTCGTGCACACCGCTGATCCTGAGCGGGTGCTGGCCGAGTTCCACCGGGTCCTGCGCCCGGGCGGGCGGCTCGTGATGTTCGAGTACTCACGGACTCCGGAGGCGCGGTTGACGCCTGCCGCGCGGGCTGCGTTCGACGCCGTGTGCGAGCTGGGCGCGATGCCGGCCTGGCACCGCCTCAACCACGGCGACCTCGAAGATCTGCTCGAATCGGCGTCATTCAAGGTCGAGTCGGTGGATGACGTGACGGCCCGCATGCTGCCGATGCTGCGCATGTTCGCCCTCCTCGGCCGCGTCCCCTACGCCCTCGCGCGCCTGTTGGGCAAGACGGAGAAGGCCGTAAACGCAATGAGTGGCGTGGAAATGTGGAAGCATCAGGAGGCTTGGCACTACAACATCTACACGGCTACCAAGAAAGCATAATCCTGCGCAGGCCGAGTCGAGAGCGGTTGCTGCTACCTCTCATCGTGAGGTGCGGGATCGCACCTAGGCTGGCGTGCATGCACGCGCGTCTCGATCAGATCGTCGTGGACTGCCGCGACCCCAGCTCACTCGTACGATTCTGGGCCGGGCTGCTCGGCGGTGAGCCAGTCGACCGCGCCTTCGGCTGGTCACATGTCGAGCCACCCGGCTTCGTCCGCCTTGCCTTTCAGCCGGACCCCGACGTGAAGCGCGCGAAGAACCGGCTGCACCTCGACATCGAGGTCGACGAACTCGCCACCGCCGTCACGGAAGCAGTGCGCCAGGGCGCGGTCAGGATCGGCACGACCGTCACCACAGATCTGGGCGCCTACCAGGTCATGGCGGATCCAGAAGGCAACGAGTTCTGCCTGGTCTGCGACTGACTGGACTGACTGCGGCTGACCAGTCGATGTCCCGGGCCTCTGACGGGCCCGGAGGTCGCGGTATCCAGACGGCTGGTGTCGAGGCGTCCCCGGACCCCGTCCCCGGCTTGGCTCAGCTCAGATCCGTTCGAGTAGCACGATCGGGATGTCGCGATCCGTACTGCTCTGGTACCCGTCGTAGTCCGGCCAGAGCGCCGTCATCGTGGGCCACAAGCGGGCTTTTTCAGCGGGCTCCGCCACGCGTGCCTTCGCTGGGAACCGTTCCGCCCCGACCTGCAGCTCGACCTCCGGGTGGGCGAGCAGGTTCAGATACCACAGCGGATGCTCGGGAAAGCCGGCCTTCGACGCGACGATGACGTAGTCGTTCCCGTCCCGGCCGTAGATCAGGGGTGTGCGGCGCAGCTTGCCGCTGCGACGGCCCCGCGTCGTCAACAGCAGCGTCGGGGCTCCCTGGGTGAACGAGCCGTCGATGCCGTGCCAGAGGTGCCCGTCGGCACCGTCGCTGTCGAGATAGCGGCGGGTGTGATCAGCAATCCAGTCCATCGGGCTGTCGCTGGGAGTCGTCTCGGTCATGCGATCTCCAGACGAGTTGGCGGCGCCGCCATCGCGGCGACGGCTCCGGTACCGCTGATCCTCGCATCCGCTGTCGGGACGCGGTGTGGCGTCACCGCGATGCCTCGGGCTCGCCCGCCGGCGTATCTCCGGTCGCTCACGGTACGCAGCATGCTCCGTTCCAGCGCCCCGTCCAGCCCGCCGGTCAGCATGTCGTGGGCGACCGGAGGCTCGATGCGGCGCACGACGGTGCGCCACACCGCCGCCGCGGGTCCGGACGTCGGGAGCCCCCATTCGAGGATCCCGATCAGGCCGTCGGCTGCCAGCCTCTCCCGGGCGCTTGTCAGAACCCGCGCCCGGGACTCGACGTCGAGTTCGTGCAGCACGAACGCCAGCACGATCCGGTCGAACGGCCCCGCCGGCAGGGCGTCCGCGGCGAGAAGGTCCGCCGTGGCGAAGGCGGCGCCGGACGCACGGCGCCGGGCCCGCGCGAGCATCGGCTCGGCGGCGTCGATCGCGGTCACCGCGGCACCTCGGGCGACCAGGTGACGGGTGACGAGCCCGGACCCACAGCCGAGTTCGAGCACACGCATGCCGTCGCTCACCCCGATGTCGTCGACGAACCGGCGTCGTAGAACGCGCGACCCGCCGGGCAGCCACAGGACGCCATTGAGGACGTCGTACCCGACGGCGACGACCCGGGAGCTGTAGGAGGACGCCGTTGCGGGCGCGGGTGCGGACGTCGTTCCGGAGGTTCCAGAGGAAGGCATGAAGCTAGAATGTGATTAATGCTCACATCTGACAACTCGCATTCGGCCTCGCACGCGGAGGCGCGAAAACGCCCCGCGCAGGAACGTTCGCGCCGCACCGTCGAGGCCATTCTGGAAGCCGCTGCTCAGCTTCTGGCCACAAAGGGCTACCGGGCGACGACGACCAACCACGTCGCCGAGCGAGCCGGCGTCTCCATCGGCTCGCTGTACCAGTACTTCCCGAACAAGGACGCACTGGTCGCCGCGCTGGTCGAAGAGCACCTCGCCGCGGCGGGCGAGATGATTCGAGACGCGTGCCGCGCCTGGCGCCGAGACCGCCCGGGGCCGGCCGAGTTCGCCGCGTCCTTCGCCCGGCTGCTGGTCGAGGTGAACGACGCGCCCGTACACCGCGTCACCTACAACAACGCGCCGCCGCTGCCCCGCACGCAGGAAATGACCGAGGCCCTGGTCGCCGAGCTTGCCGACGAAGTGGCGATCCACCTCCGGCGCTGGAAAACGCCCGGCCCGCCGGAACTGCGCGCCAGGACCCTCGTGATCGCCGTACTCGCCGTCATTCACGAACTGGTCATCCAGACTCCCCCGGGGCCGGCGAGAACGGCGGCGCAACAGCAGGCGGCCGAACTCGCCCGCGGCTTCATCACCCCGGCTCCCGCGGGCAGCCGGCACGCGCCAGACCCAACGGTCGATGCGGCGCGGCGAAACGAGCACGACGTCCAATAGCAACGCTGCGGGCCTCGGCGGGAGGGCGATGGGGTCGGGGCAGTCACCGCTCCCGGACTGCGTACGTCAGGTGCGTCACCCGCGGGGAGGTCTCCGCGCGAACCGGCTCCAGGGCGACGCGGGCCGCGTCCACGCCCTCGAACAGGCGGATGCCGGAACCGAACAGCACGGGTGAGAGCGCGATCGTGAACTCGTCGACCAGGCCGGCGTTCACATACTCCAGGATCGCCGCGCCGCCGCCCGCGATGCGGACATCCCGGTCGCCGGCAGCCTCGCGGGCCTGGTCGAGCGCGGGCCTGATGCCGTCGTCGACGAAGTGGAAGGTGGTCCCACCCAGCCGCTCCCAGGGGTCACGCCGCTCGTGCGTCAGGACGAAGACCGGCGTGTGGAACGGCGCCTCCTCCGGCCACGCGTGCTCGCCGGCATCGAACATGCGCCTGCCCATGACGCTCGCGCCGGTGCGCTCGAACGTCTCCCGCGCGATGTCGTTGTCGCGGCCTTCCTCACCACCGTCTCCGAGCTTCAGGTTCTCCCGGAAGAACCGCAACGGGAAGGCCCACTGCTGCAGTTCCATCCACTGCTGCCCCATCAGCTCCTCGGTGGACCCGGGCGCGATGAACCCGTCCAGCGACATCGAAACGCTGAAGAACACCTTCCCGGTCATCAGCGCTCCGTTCCCTGCCGAAGGATCTCGGTGACGTACGCAGCCAGGTTGCCCAGGGTCTGCTGGCCGCCCTCGATCGCGTGGTACTTCTCGACCGCCTCGTCGCGCAGTTCCTTGGTGGGGAACACCGTGCGCATCTCGATCCGGGTCGCCGCACCGGCGGGCTCGAACGTCAGAACCGACTCGAAGGCGTTCGGGTCGCCGCGCCGCTCACCGTGCAGCAGCGCGATCCGCTCCGGCGGGGCGATCTCGGTCCAGGAGATCCACTCCTGGTAGTCCGTCCCGTCCGGGCCGTGCATCACGAAGTCCCACTCCGCGCCGACGCGGAACTCGAACGCCCGCGTGGTCGTGGTGAACCCCGCCGGCCCCCACCACCGCGACAGGTGCCGCACCTCGGTGAACGCCTCGAACACCAGCTCCCGTGGGGCGTCGATGACCCGGGAGATGACGATCTCGCGGTCGGCTGTCGCGGACCGCGCCGGCACTCCTCGTCCCGTCGTGCTCATCAGCTACTCCTCCTGCCTTGCCTGCTTGAGGTCCTGCACGTATTCGTCCAGCCGGTCGAAGCTCTCGTTCCAGAACCGCTCGAACCCGCCGATCCACTCGTGGACCGGCCGCAGCCCGCGGGCGTCGAGGCCGTACAGGCGCTGCTTGCCCACCCTGCGGTCCCGCACCAGCCCGACCTCCCGGAGCACCCTCAGGTGCTTGGACGCTCCCGGTTGGGTCATCCCCAGTTCCTGGGCCACCTCCGTCACCGGCCGCTCACCCGCCCGCAGCAGCACCAGGATCTGCCGGCGCTGCGGCTCGGCGATCGCGTTGAAGACGTCCGACGTCGTCGCTGCTCGCGCCACGGTCGACCTCATATTCCCATATCGGAATGCGTCAACCCGGGGCACGGTGTGCCGCGGGTGCCGCCCGTGGTGCTTTGCGTGCGTCGGGCGCCCGGACCGTTCATGCTTGATGCGGATCGTGATGATCCGATGTCATGCGCGCGACCTCGACCCCACGAGGCAGGAGGCGGTTCCGGGGCCGCCTCGGGCGAGGTCGGACGGACGTATGGCCTGTTTCCGCAGCTCCCGGTCCCTGCACGCGCAGGATCTCCGCAGGAGGGGAAAAGTCATGCGTCCACGTGCTGCCGTCGTCGTCGCAGCCCTGTTCTTCGCGCTGTCGTCCGTCGTGCTCACATCTCCCGCGCACGCGTCGGGAACCTGTTCGGGGGCTGCCAGCCTCCCCGGCTGGTCGGTCACCGTCTCCAAGAACCCGCGGTCGTGGTCCGGGAATCCCGTCCTGGACGCCGGCATCCAGGTACAGGTGCTGCAGAACACGACCAGCGGGACGAAGATGGTCCGTTTCCGGAACATCTCCACCGTCCCCCGGTCACCGGTGAACGGTTTCGCCTACGCCACGCCAAGTGGATACGAGTACGGGCAGACGAGCACGATCGTGGCCGGCCCCGACGGGGGATGGTGTTCCGACGAGGCGCCGGCGAACACCACCATCTACGGGTTTCTCGGGTACGGGAACCTGTTCACCTCCGTCAGCGGCTGACCCGCAGGGTCGGTGAACGACGCCGTCCGCTCCCCGTGCCCGGCGGGCGGACGGCGTCCGGTTGCCTGCCAGGTCTGGAAGATCTGACCGAGGACGGGGCCGATCGAGCGGAACCATGAAGAGGGGCCTCGACAACGTTGTCGAGGCCCCTCGCAGTCCCGCTAAGCGATCATTTCGAGGTCACGCCGGAGAATCCGGGCTCAGTACACCGTTCCGTCGGCGCGCTGGCCGGGTGAGCTGGACAGCGAGCTGATGGTGTTGTGCTTGACCCAGGCGCCGGTCGCCGAGCCGTCAGGGCTTCGGTTGAGGGACACACCGTCGGAGTTCACCTGGCTCGAGGTGTAGCTCAGCGACTGGACCGTCGTTCCGGCCGAATCCCGCAGGATCACCTGGTCACCGCTGTTGGACAGGTTGAGGCCGCCGGTGCTGGCCGCCACCGCCACGATCCCGCCGGGGATCGCGGAGCTCGCGCCGAACACGGTGATCGCCTTGCCGGGCTGCAGCGTCGTACCGGCGGCGAACGTGTGCCGCAGTGCCGACGAGTCCCGGACGGTCCAGCCGGCGATGCTGATCGCCGTGCCACCGGTGTTCACGAGCTCGACGGCCTCGCCGGCGGTGTCGCTGCCCGGTTCGTTGGCCAGCACCTCGTTGATGATGACGTCGGCGGGTGTGCCACCACCGCCGCCACCGTCACCGCCGATGACGTAGTTGTAGCGAGCCAGCACCGGGTAGTGGTCGCTGGTCGTCGTCGCGTAGTTCGAGACATAGGCCTGGGGCTGGAAGGCCTTCGCCGAGCCGGCGACGTACTTCGCCTGCACCTCGTTGGTGTTGAGCTGGTGGTCGATGAAGTCCGAGTAGCTCGCCGTCGACGCCACGCCCGCCAGCGAAAGGGCCCGCGTCGGGAACGTGTAGCGCGCCGTGTCGTTCACGAAGTTGGCGTAGGGCGAAGCGTTCCCGGAGGTGATGGAGGTGTCGACGTCGTCGTTCCAGTCACCGATGACGAAGACGTTCTGGGTGGGGTAGGTCGTGTCGAGGTAGGACTTGAGAGCCTGCGACGCGGGGTTGCGCAGGTTCCACGCGTCCTGGGTGGACCCGGCCTTCGCGTGCAGGACGATGAAGACGAGGTCACGGGTGACACCGTCGAACGTGCCGCGCAATGTGAACTCCACCGGCGGGCGGCCGGCGAAGTTGCTGTTCTGGCTGGTCAGGATGACCTTCGCGCTCACCAGGGTGGCAATGCTGGAGCGCCAGACCAGGGCGACCTTCTGCTCGGTGTTGCTGAAGTCCGAGTAGTACTGCGCGCCGTTCGTCACGATCGGGTCGTTGGCCACGACCCCGGTGTACCCGGGCATGCCGGCCACGAGTGTGTTGAACGCCGAGGTGCTGACAACCTCGGAGAGGCCCCACACATCCATGTCGGCGCCCGCCATGACGTCGCGGACGTTCTGCTGTTGAAGCGCCTCGTTGGTCGGGCCGTAGCCCGTCGCACCGAACCATTCGACGTTCCAGTTGCCGACGTCGAGCAGTGTCGCCGATCCCTGCGACGGAACCGAGGCGGCATTCGCCGCCGGGGTGATGGTAAGCGTCGCCAGCGTCACGGCGGCAGCGGCCAAGATCCCCAGGAGCGCGCGGAGCCTGAGTTTCATCGAAAAGAAACCCCTCTGAGTCGGCGTGCGAAACTGGCCCGCGACTCTGCTGTCGGCGGGCCGAGGAAAGTGTCCCGACCCGACCTGGGGGCACATCGCGATTGCCGCAAACGTTCAGCCATGGGTGGGCGAACATTCGCCTGCCGGACCGATAGACCAGGCGGCCGAGAAGCTCGCGACCGCCGCCGAACGAGGAACCGCGAACACGCGCCGGCGCGACCTCGTCGGCATCGCCTCAATCGGCACACACCGCCGTCGCCAGCGACGACCTGCAACAGGCACTGCGCGTCGCGGCCGCCCACCGCGCACCCCTCACACGCCGCTGTCCTGCGCCTGTCGGTGTGTCAACTGTTACAGGTCGGCTGGTAAGGCAGGTCGGGGACGAAGACGGCCCATTCCTCGGGGGTGAGGCCGCCACCCACGATCCGGCATGCCCGCTCGACCGTCCCGGCACGGATCGCGTCGAGTTCGGTCATGTCCCACAGGAGCGTGGCGCCGTCGTCGCCGGCGCTCGCAAGCGTCGCACCGTCTGGGGAGAAAGCCACCGACCATACCGGTCCGTCGTGACCGTGCAGCGACTCGCCGAGGCGGACCGGATGGCTTCGATCGGTGACGTCCCACAGCAGGACGGTGCCGTCGACGCTGGCGGTGGCCAGCGCTGTTCCGTCTGGCGAGTACGCCATGGAGTGCACGGTGTCAGCGTGACCGGTCAGCGGCTCCCCTAGCCGGCGTGGGTGGACGGGATCGGTGACGTCCCACAGCACGACCGTCGTGAGGTCGTCCGCGACGGCAAGGGTCGCGCCGTCCGGGGCGAACGCGACGGTCCATACCGGTCCGAGATGGCCGAGGACCGGTTCGCCGACGATGGTGGGGTGGCGGGGGTCGGCCAGGTCCCACAGCACCAGCTGGCCAGCCCCCGTCCCGGTACCGGCGTCGGTCCCCGTCGCGAGCAGTCTGCCGTTCGGCGAGAACTCGACGTCCACCAGCGGCCCCTGCTGGTCCACAAAAGTGCGTCCGAGAAACGTGGGACGGCTGGGATCGGCCACGTCCCACAGCCCGTTCGGTCCGGCGGCGGCGATCGTGGTGCCGGTCGGGGAGAAGGCCACCGCCGACACGACGGAGTTCTCGCCGCCCACCGCCAGTTCGCCGAGAAAGGCGGGCTGCTCCTGGCTGGTCAGATCCCACAGCGCGACCGTTCCGTCGTCGCCCGAGGTGGCGAGGGTGGTGCCGTCTGGCGAGAACGCGACGTCCTCGGCTGCTCGTGGAACCACGTTGTCGTTGACGAGAATTCCATGACCGAGAAACGGCGCGCCGGTGCGCGTGGGCCGCATGCGGTCGTGGATGTCCCACAACTCGATGGCGCCGTCGTCGCCCGCAGTCGCCAGGGCCGTGCCGTCGGGCGAGAAGGCGACCGACCGGGCCGACGTGGTGTGACCGACGAGTGGCTCGCCGAGACGGGACGGGGCGCCACCGGTGACGTCCCACAGGTAGGTCGTCCCTTCGTGTCCGCCCAGCCCGGTGGCGAGAAGAGAGCCGTCCGGGGAGAACACCACCGCCCACACGCCGGCCTCTGCGCCCGGGCTGAGTTCTCGGTCGGGGACCGGTTTGGCCGGGTCGGACACGTCCCACAGCATCGCCCGGCCGAGAGCGCCGAGGGCAAGCGTGTTGCCGTCCGGGGAGAAGGCCAGGGTTTCGACATTGCCCGGCTCAGCGGCTCGCGGCTCGGACAGCCGACGCGGATTCGCCGAGTCACTGATGTCCCAGAGAGTGACCGTGTCGTCAGTGGCTGCCACGGCGGCGGTCGCGCGATCCGGGGAGAGAGCCAGCTCTGCGGTCCGGCCGTCCCTGATCCCGCTCCGTCCGATGGGACCGATGGGGCCCGCGGACAGCTTACGGGGCCTGGCAGGGTCGCTCAGGTCCCAGCGCACGATCTCGGCGTCGGTCGAGACGGTGAGCAGCACTCCACCCGCCACGAAGGCGGTCACCGCCAGAGGCGAGGTGTGCCCGCTGTCGAGGCGACTGACCGGCCGGGGGCTCGCCCGGTCGGTCATGTCCCACAGCTGGACGCCGTAACGGGGCGGGGTGACGACGCCGTTCCCGACAACGGAGGGCCAGAAGTCAGCGGTCACGAGAAACCTGCCGTCGGAGGAGAACTCGACCACAGGCACCGCGTAGCCGCCACCGCTCGCCAGCGGCGTACCGAGCCGTCTTGGTGCGTCTCGGTCGGTTATGTCCCACAGTACGGTTTGGCCGGCGTCCGACACGGCGAGGGTTCTGCTGTCGGGTGAGAACGCCATCGCCCCGACGGACCTGTCGTGCGCGAGCGGTTCGCTCAGACGGACGCCGCCGGCGCCTGGGTCGGTCACGTCCCACAGGAGAACCGTGCCGTCCGAGTCGCCGGTCGCCAGGACGGTGCCGTCTGGCGCGAACGCCGCCGTCGTCACCGCGTCCTCGTGCCCGGTCAGCAAGCCGGCGACGCCGGTCGCCAGCACCGTGTTGACGATGCTGGCCCGTGCCTCCGGAACGGCCGCGATCCGGTCTGCGACGATGGCCCGCCGCAGCGCCCCGAGCGGGTCGTCGGCGCGCCGGTCGTCCGCCTGCGCGAGCAGGTCCTCGGCGACTGCGCGGAGCTTCCTGCTGGTCGCCTCCTGCCTGGCCTGCTCGGTGTCCTGCCTGGCCCGCCGTTCCCCGGCCCAGGCACGGGCGTAGGCCCCGAGAGCGGCGCCGGCCACGACGACGAGAACGCTTACCGCGGCGATGACGACAAGCCGCGTCTGCAACCTCGTTCGGGCATGATGGGCGGCTTCGCGAACAGTCTGCGCGGCCCTCAGCTCGAACGGGTCGTCGTCATGATGGTGTCTGGCGAAGTCCGCGAGTGACGGCTGTGGCACGACGACCCGGCGCACCTTGATCTCGCGGGCCGCCTGGAGCTTCGCGGCGTGGCCGTGAACCTCGCCGAGGCGGTCGGCGTAGGCGTCCACGGCACCGGTGACAGCGCACCGGGCGCTCAGGCGTCGCGACAGCGCGTGGCGCAGCCGGCGCGCCCAGGTGTGGCGTCGGTTCAGCTCGTCCAGGGCGACCGCGAAGGCCGCTCCCAGCGATCCCCCGACCAGGTCAAGGCAGGGCTCGTCGATGTCCGTGATCGACCATGTCACACAGTGGCCGGCGGTGCGCAGCGCAGACCCCGTCCAGGCTCGGCCGACGGCCTCCGTGAACGACGTGTCGGCGAGCAGGAAGCACATCTGGGCGGGGTCCGGGTACAGCCCGGCAGGCCCGCCACTGCGCAGCCGCAGGCGCAGCAGGCCGCTGCCGCCGTCGTGGCGGCGGTCGAACAGCACACTGAGCTCGACCTCGTGCCGCACGGCGGGCGGATGGCCGACCAGTTGGAGCGCCAGCAGCGCGAGGAAGCCTCGCAGCGGCACGTCGTCGGACTCACCCAGACTGTCCGGCCAGCCCGGGCTGGCACCCGCGATGCGAGCGACGACCGCCTCGGGAAGACCCGCGCTGCTGTCGAAGCCCGGCAGACAGGCACGCTGCCAGTGCGTGCTGGCGGCGCGGATCGCGGGTGCGGGCGTTGTGACGCCGGCGAGCGATGCCGCGACGGCGGCCACGGCCGCCGCGGCCGACAGGTCGAACGACTCGCGGGGTCGCAGGTCGTCCAGATCGTCGAGGACGTCGCCGCCGCGACCCGTTGGTGGGACGCGACCAGTGGCCCTGGTGGGCCACTGGCGCGGCGAGTCGGCGAGCGCCCGCGTCGCGTCGTCGCCGGGGGCCAGCAGCGCGCGGGCCCTGTCCGGGTCTGCGGTGCCGGCGGCGCAGAGAGCGAGCCACTGCTGCGGCGCTCGGGTCAGACGGACCCGCAGCGACGTCAGGTCGGCCTCCGCCCAGGCGGCCCGCCGACGTGGGTCCGTCACCGCAGCCCGTCCCTGACGACATTGCGGATCGGGTCTCCCACCGGCCGTGCCTGCGCGATGAGGTACCAGGCGTCTTTGGCCGCCTTTGTGGCGGCACGGACGGAGGCGCGCACGGCGTCGCCGTCCGCCTCGGTCAGCGCTTCGGCGGGGAACGGGCCGATGAGGGCGTATTCCAGGACGGCGCCGTCGGCCGGTACCTCAAGGCTGGCGGTCCACGGCCCGCCCGGCTGGTCGACGTGTACGGGGAGGAAATAGCGCTCGGGGTCCGAGTCGGCTCCGATCCGAAGCTCGAGCACCTGACCCGGACCGGCGGTCTGGGTCGCGGCGGCGACCGAGACCGCGCGGCGCCCGACGGTCCGGACCACGACGGGAATCCCGCCGACGTCGAACTCCTCGGTCTGGTCCTGGTGGTCGCCCGGCTCGTCAGTGTCGGCGAAGGAGATCGTTCCCCGGTCGAAGGTGAACCGGCCCAGCAGCTGGCGCGCGGACCTCGGGAGCACCCGCCGGAACTCGTCGGGCTCCGGCCGGAGTGCCGGCGCGCCGTCCCCGTCCGACCGTACGTCGCGGCCCTCGGGAATCCGGATGACGACCGGTACACCGAGCCGTTCCCGTACCCGGCGCGGAGGCTCCGAGCCCTGGTCGTCGCCGAGCCGTCTGGCCTCCTGGATCGACGTCAGTTCTCGCCACAGCAGGTCGATGGTCGCCTGGTCCGCGCGACGCCCCTCGACGGTGGCGCTGTCGAGGAGGACGTCCAGAAGGTCCCATCCCTCGGGCGGAAGCCGCCAGGCCAGGAGTGATCGAAGGTCAATGCTCCTGTACTGCCCCGGGCTCAGCCCGCCAGTGCCGCCGGATGCTCTTCCATCACGAACACCGTCCCCCATGGCGTGTCACCATACTCACTCTTTGTCACCTCGCTCAGCGGGAGGTGCCTGCGCGTCGGCGATGCCCCGGCGGGCCGCGAGAGCTTCAAGGGTGGCGCTCGCCGGGTAGTTGGCGATCGCGGCGGACAGCAGCCGCCGGTACGGCGTGGCTACGATGCCCAGATCGAACGCGGCGAACACCTCACCCCACCACTGCTGGGCAGTGCCCTGGCCGACGACGGGTTGTCGGCCTCTCGGGACACCGATCTCCTCCAGAATCTGATGTGCGCTCGGCCCCGGAGGAAACATCTCGGCGACGGCGTCCCGCAGCGCCTTCCGTTCGAGAAGGTCGAAGAGCACGTCGCTGGTCACCGTGGCGGCGAGTCCGAGCCGGTCCGCGACAGCGATGACGCTGTCGGCCCGCCGAGCCACCGTTCCGAGGAACACCAGCTCGTCCTCCAGTTGCCGGCTCAGATGTATGGCGAGGGCACGGTCGTCGAGGAACGGGCTCTCGGGATGGGGCTCACTTCCCCCGGCGCCCGCTCCCGCGGCGGCCGCCGACCCGGACGTCACTGCGTGCGGCATGGCGGCCCGCATGTTCGACGTGGCTATCCGCGCCGAGCGGCGCATGTCGACGAGCGTCGTCGTGATGTTCACCAGGTGGAACTGATCGACCCGAAGCCCACTCGCCTGACCGTGGAGCTCATCAGGACGGGTGCCCGATCCGTGTGCCGCACTCGCGACCGTGTCGATCAGGCCGGCACGGCCCAGACCGTCGCCGAGTGCCGCTGATCGCCCGTCGACCCGCTCGCGGAACCTGCGCACCGCCCGACCGCCGTCCCACGCCCGGACCAGATGACGCAGCGCCGCGCAATGACCGAGATAGCGGGCCAGCGGGGGCGCGCCGAAGCTGCCGTCGGTCCAGGTCAACGCGCTGAGAGCGCGTACCTGACCGGCCGGTGCGAGCAGCATGAGATGTCGCTGGGCACGGTCATCGGCGGAACTCCCCGGCTCCCACAAGGCGAAGCCCGACGCTGTTGCGGTCCCACGCCGCTCCCACCCCCGCGACAACGGGAGTTCCGGCAGATCCCCGCCGTACAGTTCAGCGACTTCCGCTGTCGCGGCCAAAGGCGCCTCGCTCTCCGGCCGGGGCGACACCGTGCCTTGATACACGCGGACCGCGCCGAGCAGTGATGCCGGGACGTCCGCCGCGACGGCGCTCCACTGCGCGTCCAGGTCCGCCCAGCCGGTCCTGCTGCCGGGGTCCGGCGCGAGCATCACCGCGAGCGTGATCATGTCGTGTTCCTGTCGGAGCAGAGCCTGAAAAACGCCCTGCTCAGGACGCTCCTGAGCAGCGATCGGTCCGCCGGGGCCAGTCGTGTCGACGGCGACGGGCGCGTCCGCCCTCAGCCCGAGGCCGGCAACGACATGGCCCATCGACAGGATGGTCGCGCATCGTTCCCACAGCGTTCTCAGGTATTCGTAGGCCGGCCCGGCCTGAGGCCCTCGCAACGGCGCGAAGAGCAGAACGACGAGTTCGGCATCGACCACGGCTGACGGCATGCGATCGTGGGCGCTCACAACCGAGATCATCCAGGTCCGGGAGAGCTGACACGAACGCAGGCGGGCGACCCGTCGGCCCTGAGCGCTACCGCAACAGAGGCACAGCGCTCGGCGCTGTGCCGCCAGATCGGGGCACGAACCGCCGACGGCCCGGCACCTCGGGTGGTTGCGGCACTCCAGGTTCCGGTGCCAGCCGGCCACCCTCCGGATCAGAATGCTCCCGTGGGCTGGACGGGGCGGGTGCGGAACATGGGCCGAGCGCTGCTCGGCGTCGGTGTTCTCGTGCTGGGCCTCGCGGTGACGCTGCTCGCGGTCGCCGCCCGCGGCGACTCCGCTGTGTTCGATCGCTGGGTCGGCTGGGCCAGTCTGCTGGGCCTGCCACTGGGCGCACTGAGCCTCGCGCTCGGTCTGTTCGAGAAGGCCCGGGTCCGCGCGGGCGACCTCGATATCGAGGGTGCGGTCGGCGCGCTGCGCGCCAGGATACGCGGGCAGTGGGGCGAAGAAGCCGTGTTGCGTCAGGTCGACCCAGTGCCCCTCCGGGTCGACTGGGTGACGGATGGCGAGCTGTCGGCGGCCCGTGAGATCGTGCTCGGCGACAGGGATGCACCCGACTGGCAGTCGTCACCGTTGAGTGGCGACGTGGAAGGCATCGTCGAGGCCTTCCGAGGTCTTCGTCATCATCAGCTTGTCGTGATCGGTGAGCCCGGCGCGGGTAAGACGACGGCCGCGATGGTGCTCACTCTCGGTCTGCTCGGCCTGCCCGACCCTGGTGAGCCGCTGGCCGTGCTGCTGCCGGTGGCGTCGTGGAACCCGACCGACGAGCCGCTGGACGCATTCCTCGCCCGCCGGCTCGTCGAGGAGTACCGAGCGGACCTGCGTGCCCACGGCCCGCACCCGGCCGATGTCGCGAAACGCCTGGTGGAAAGCAGCCACGTGTTACCTGTGCTGGACGGGCTCGACGAGCTGCCCGGCCACTGGCACGGGCCTGCGCTCGAGGCGATCAACAGGTTCGCCGCGGCCGGGCAACCGTTCGTGCTGACCTGTCGGCGCCGGGTCTACGACCGCGCGGTGCGGGACCTCGACCAGCCGCTCGCCCGGGCGGCGGTCATCCTGTTGGAGCCGGTCAGCGCCGATCAGGTGATCAGCTATCTGTCCCGGTCCGTGCTTGATTCTGACCGGTGGGAGCCGGTCTTCGAGAATCTGCGCCAGCATCCGGACGGCCCGTTGGCAGCGGCGCTGTCGTCGCCGCTGCTGGTAACGCTCGCCCGCACCGCCTACCAGCGGTCCGATACCGCGCCACCGGAACTGCTCGAGCTGGCCGATCGCGAGGCCGTCGTGACCAGACTGGTGGATGGTTTCATCGCGAGCGTCTACGACGTCCACGGTGTTCCCGGCGGCCGTCACCCGCAGCGCGCCCGGCCCCGAACCGGTGCACGGCGCACACGCCGGATCAGGCCAGAGCGCGCTGCACGCTGGCTGAGCTGTCTCGCGTGCCACCTCGACCGGCTGGGCACCCGCGACCTGTGGTGGTGGCAGCTCGGCCCGGCGTTCACCTCGTCCGCGACGGAGAACAGGAAATCCTGGCGGGAGTCGCCCGCGGCCGTGATCTTCCCAGGTGCGGCCGCCGGTGTGACCGTCGCGCTCGCGCGTGATGAGTTGGCCGGGTTCGCTGCCGGACTTCTCATCGCGCTGCTCGTCCTCTGCCTGCAGTCCGCGCGGGTCCTCGTGCCGGAGCATGCCGACGGCGGCTCCGGTGCCCGTCCTGCCCGCCCGGCCCACGCTGTGCACTACCTGCCAGCGCACCCGCTGACGGCCGACGAGCTGAAGGGGCGTCTCGTGTTCGGCGTTCTGGTGGGCGCACTCGTGGGCGTGGCGCTCGGCGGCGTGCACAGGGCTGTGCTGGCGGGGATTCTGAGTGAGCTGGTATTCCTCGTCCTGCCGCGCTCGTCGGTGCCGTCCTGGCGGCGGCGGCCGTCTCCCCGCGCGACGATGCGCGCCACCTGGATGGCCGGTGCCACCGCCGCCGTCGAGCACGGCGTTACCGGTGGGGCGATCTTCGCGGCCGCCGCCGCCATCTTCCCCGAAGGCGCCGGACCGGCGCTGAGCGGTGGCGCCGCAGCGGCCGTCTTCGCCGCGCTCGCCGGAGCGGACGCGGGTCTCGGGCGATGGGTTCGCTTCCGGTCGGCTCACCTGCGGCTGGCGGCCCGCGGATGGCTGCCGTGGCGGCTGTGGGCGTTCCTGGAGGACGCCCACAGCCGAGGTGTCCTCCGGCAGGCCGGAACCGTCTACCAGTTCCGGCACGCCGTTCTCCAGGATCATCTGGCTCGCGCGGTGCTGCTTGGGCGCGAGCGACAGCGCGCTGGCGACGATAACGGGTACCGCTCCCGGAACCTTGTCGCCCTCCTCGCGGAACAGGGCAGGACCGACGAGCTACGCCAGCGCAGCGAGGCCGGTGACCGGTACGCCACCGTGGCGCTGGCCACCGCCCTCCTGGCACGGGGCGAGACCGAAAGCGCAGGCGCCCTCCTACGCTCCCTGGCAGTCGACTCCACCGACTTCCCGGGCAGGCGTCTCGACGTACCGGCCGTCGCACTCAACGCGCTCGCCGCGCGCGGCGAGATCGACGAGCTGCGGGCCCTGGCGGATACCGGAAGCCGGTCTGCCGCACAGCTTCTGGCCGACCTCCTCGCGAAGTGCGGCCGCCTCGACGATCTGCGCACGCGAGCCCAGGCAGGGGACTGGTACGCGACAGCACGGCTCAGCGACATCCTGGATCGGCGCGGAGAGACCGGCCAGGCGGTCGACCTGCTACGCCCCCATGCGGAGGCCGGTGACTGGCGCGCGGCGATACGCCTGGTCGACATCTGGACGCGGCAGGGCCGGGCGGACGACGCCCTCGCCCTCCTGCGTTCCCGCCCGAACAGCCCCGAATGGCCGAACACGGTGCGCCTTGCACGCCTGCTCGCCGAACATGGCGACGTCCACGAGGCGCTGCGGATGCTGCGGGCCCGACCCGCGCGACCGATCTTCGGCTTGGCCAGCGGCGGCGTCGAGCTGATCGACATCCTGGCTGAGCATGGCATGGAATGGGAGCTGCGCGCGCTCGCACTGCCACACCGGAACCGGAGGGGGGGTGGCCCCCGGCCGGACCCCTATGCCGCACTGCGACTCGCGAATCTGTTCGTGGCCCGAGGCGAGACCGACGAAGCCATCCGCATGCTGACGGATGTCGCCGACCGCGGGGTCGAGCGGGCCCGGCAACGGCTCGCCGAGCTGCTCCTGGCGGAGGAACGCGCAGACGACCTGCGTCGCCAGGCGGACAAGGGCGACCAGCCCGCGGCCGAGGCGCTCGCGCGGCTACTGGCGCGGCGCGGCGAAGCCGGCGAGCTTCGCGCGCTGGCGCAGGGCGGCAGCGCACCGGCCGGACTGCGGCTCGCTGATCTGCTCGCCGAGCAGGGCGACCTCGACGGAGCGGTCGAGCTGCTACGCGGCCTGACGAACTACGGCTACGCCCCGGCCGTCGGTTCGCTCGCGAGCACGCTCGTCGCGCGCGGCGACATCGACGAGGCCGTACTGCTGCTCCGTGCGCACGATCGGGACGTCCGGTGCTCGATCGCGCTAGCCGATCTGCTGGCCGACCACGGCCGCCATGACGAACTGCGAGCCCGTGCCGTCGCGGAACGCGTCGGTGCTCGCCGAGCCCATGCCCGCCTGCTGGCGGGGGCCGGCGAGATCGACCAGCTTCGTGCCTGGGCGGATCTCGGGGACGAGGCCGCGGCCGAGCACCTGGCCGATGTCCTCGCCGACCGCGGGCATGTCAACGAGCTGCATGAACGCGCCAACCGCGGGAACGGGTCGGCCGCACGCCGGCTGGCCGCCCTGCTGGCGGCGGATGGTGAGATCACCCGAGCCGCGGACATCCTGCGCCCGCATGCCGAAGCAGGTGACGCCGACGCCCAGCGGCAGCTGGGCGAACTCATACCAGAAGGCGCGTGACCGGGTGTCCGGCCAGCGCCCTGCGACACGCAGGCGGGAACCGGCGCCGCCGCAGAGCCAGCCGGGCCGCCTCGTGACGTTCTGGAGCGAATCAGCATGTGCGGCCTGGGGCGACCGGGAGGACCGCCATGTGGCGGTTGGCGCCCCCCCGACTGGCACCGTCGAGGACGATGGTGCCGGCCAGGCGACGTCGTCTCCGAGTCTGGGCCTAACGGCGGTCCAGGTTCGGCAGGTCGGCCGAGGCGGCGCGGTCCAGCGCCGACTCGGCGTCCGGGTCCGGCCGGTCGAGCACGCCCGCGACGGCGTCCGCGAGCACTTCGTCAGTGCCACCGCCGATGCGCGCGATGCGAGTGTCGCGCAGCAGCTTCTCCAGCGGGTACGCACTGGTGTTGCCACGAGCACCGAACACCTGCATGCACATGTCGACGATCTCGCTGACCGCCTTGCCGGACGTCAGCTTCAGGGCGGCGATCTCGTGCCCCGGCATGCGTCCCTGGGTCACGGCGATCTCGACCAGGGCGGCCAGGCGGCTCTGCAGGTTCCAGAGCTCGGCGCGGCCGTGCGCCAGCCGGTGCCGGATCACCTGCTTGTCCATCATCCGGACACCGCCCAGCTTTCGCCGCCGGGCGTAGGCGGACGCCAGGTTCAGCGCCGTCTCCGCCGCGCTGTGCAGTTGCGCGCAGATCGCGAGCCGCTCGAACTGCAGCACGTGCGACGCGTACAGCAGCCCCATGCCGGGGCTGCCGAGCAGGGCGCTGGGCGGCAGCTCGACGTTGAAGCTGATCTGGCCGACGTCGCAGGCCTGCACGCCGGCGGTGTCGAAGAAACCGTCGACGCTCACCCCGGGCAGGTCCAGCGGCAGCACGAACAGGCTGAGGTCGTCGGCGTCCGCCGAGTCCGAGGCCCGGGCGGTCACGATCGCGTGGGAGGCGCTGCCGACGTTGGAGACGTAGCGCTTGGTCCCGGTGAGCCGCCAGCCGTCCGGCAGCCGGCTCGCGACGGTGAGCCGGTCGGAGAGGCTCGAACCGCCGTGGGCCTCGGTGGCCGCGAAGCAGCCGATCGCCCGGCCGTCGAACGCCGCCTCCAGCAGCGATCTCTGCTCGTCGGTGCGCGCGTGGCGGTGCAGCGCGCCGATGAACGCCTCGCTGTGCGCCATCGCGGCCAGCGCGAGTCCGCTGTCGCAGCGGAACAGCTCCTGCGACAGCACGATGAGATGCGCCAGCCCGCCGGTGGCACCGCCGTCCCACCGCCGCCGGAACAGGCCGGCGTCGGCGAGTTCGACGATCGCCGAGGCCGGCACGTGCCGGTCGAGCACCCATCGCTCGGCGCCGTCGACGCTCCGCGTGCCCGCGGCGCGGACCAGTTCCCGGAACTCGGCTTCCTGGAACTCCGCTTCCTGGAACTCTGCGAGGTCCTGCGCCGCCGACGGCGTCCGCAGGTCCGGGCGGCTCAATGCAGGTACTCCCGCCACTGGGGGTGGGCCTCGGTAGCGCCCGCCGTGACCGCGGTCACCAGGTCTGCGACGGTGCGGGTGACCGGGCCCGGCGCGCCGCCGGTCAGCACGCGGTCGTCCACGGAGGAGACGGCGACCACGCCGGCGGCGGTGCCGGTGAGGAAGCACTCGTCGGCCAGGTACAGGTCGGAGCGCACCAGCGGACGCTCGGCGACCGGGATCCCCCGCTCCGCGGCCAGCTTCAGGACCGTGTCGCGGGTGATGCCGGGCAGGCCGCCGCTCCAGACCGGGGGTGTGACCAGTTCGCCGTCGGCGACGACGAACACGTTGTGCGCCCAGCCGTCCGCGACGAAGCCCGCCTCATTGAGGAGGATCGCCTCGCCGTAGCCGGCCTGGACCGCGGCCCGCTGCGCCAGGAACGCGTTGAGGTACTGGCCGCTGGCCTTGGCGGCCGGCGGCAGGGTGTTGGCGCCGTAGCGCTGGAAGGCGCTGATCTGGGCCCGCACGCCGCCCTCCTTCGGCGGCCCGACCAGCGGGCCCGCCGCGCTCGCGGTCACCGAGCAGCGCAACGGTGCCTGGAGCGGGTTCGGTCCGGCGTGGTGACGTGGACGGTCGCGTCGGACCAGTCCACCAGCTCCCCGTCCAGCCAGGCGAACTTCGGCGGCGCGGGGACATCCGGGGCTGAGGCGTCCGGGGCTGAGTCGTCCGGGATGGAGGCGTCCGGGATGGAGGTCGGCGTGGGTGTCATGTCTGAAGGTCCTTCCGGTCAGTGCACCGCGGTCAGCAGCCGCCGCTTCAGGCCGCCCTCGGCGTGCAGCTCCCGGCACTCGGCCCGCTGCACCTTCCCGGACGTGGTGCGCGGAATGGTGCCGGGCCGCACCAGCAGCACGGTCTTCAGGCGGATGCCGAGCGTCGAGCTCACCGCCGAGCGCACCTGCGCGCCCAGGACGGCGACCTCCTCCGGCGAGCGCCTTGGCCGCACCGGGACCTCGACCATGAGACCGAAGTCCTGGTCGGCGTCCTTGAGGCGGAACGCCGCGCAGGCCTTGACACCGTTGGCCTGCGCGTCCAGCACGATCATCTCGATGTCCTCGGCGAACACGTTCCGGCCCGCCACCGCGACCACCTCGTTACGCCGGCCGAGCACGTAGAGCTCGCCGTCGTGGACGAAGCCGTCGTCGCCGGTGTCGAACCAGCCGTCGCTCGGCGCCGGCCGGAAGCCGTCGACCGTGTGGTAGCCCTCGTACACCCAGGAGCCGCCGAGCTCGACCGGACCACCCGGCGGCCCGTCGGGGGCTTCCAGGACGACGCCGGGCAGCGGGCGGCCGACGCAGACGCGTCCGCCGGGTCCCTGGATCGGGCCGCGGCCCAGCCGCGCGGTGGTGGTTCCGACGACGCCCTCGGCCAGGCCGTAGCTGGGCATGATCGCACCCCAGGAGAAGCCGAGCGGCCCGACTGCCTCGTGGAAGGCGGTCAGGGTCTGCCAGTTCACCCGCTCGCCGCCGCTGAGCGAGACCCGCACCCTGGAAAGGTCGAGCCCCTCCTCGTACGGCACCGCGGCGGCCATCCGGTAGGCGAAGTTGGGCGCGGCGGTGACGGTGCCGCCGAGCCGGCCGAGCGTCGTCAGCCAGCGCGCCGGTCCGGTGGCGAACCGGGTCGGCGGCATCAGCACCAGGTCGGTACGGGTCGCCAGCGCGGTCATGAACATCGCCAGCAGGCCCATGTCGTGGTAAAGCGGCAGCCAGGAGACGACGCGGTCGGTCTCCGGGTCGAACCCCAGGCTCGCGGCGACCGCGGCCAGGTGCCCGGCCAGCGTTCGGCTCTCCACGGCCACGCCCTTGGGCGCCGAGACACTGCCGGAGGTGAACTGGATCAGGGCCGTGCCGTCGATGGCCACGTCGGACCCCGGCAGCGCCGTCAGGTCCGCGCACAGCCGGCTCCGGGACAGACTCGCCAGTCCGAGACCGTCGATCGGGTTCGCCTGGTCGTCGTCGTGGCCCGCGACCACCAGCTCGCAGCCGGTGGCGCGCAGGAGGTCGCCGAAGTGCCGGGCGTACCAGGGCACCGCGCGCCGCGACGCCGGCGGCACCGACACCACCGCGGCGCCGGCCGCCCAGACACCCATGGCGGTCAGCACCGACTCGAGGTCGTTGCTGATCGTCATGGCGACGCGGGATCCCGGCCGCACACCGTGCGAGCGCAGCCGGACGGCCACGGCCGCCGCCAGGCCGGCCAGTTCGTCGTAGGAGTAGCGGCGGTCGTCACCGCCATCCAGGAAGGTGATGCCGCGGGTGGCGACGCCGAACGGCCGTACGGCCTCGGCCAGGCTCAGCCCGCCGGCCGGCAGTGCCGGGCCGGTGAGCCGGACCCGGCTTGGCGGGGCGGCGTTCACACCGCGGCTCCGGCGGTCAGCGGGGTGACGGCGTCGCCCTCGAGGGCCAGCTCGGCGACGGCCCTGGCGTCGGCGTCCTGGGCCCGGTCGATGACGGACTGAACCGACGGGTCGAGGCGGCCGCGGCGCTCAAGCTCCTCGCGAATGTAGGCGACGTGCCAGGTCTCGTCCTTGAGGATGGCGCGCAGCGTCCTGCGGATGTTCGGCGGGACGTCCTTCAGGTCCAGATGGCTCTCGTACTGCTCGACGCCGCGGCTCTCCGACACCCACGTCAGCGCCAACAGGTCGGTGAGCGTGCGCGGGATGCCGAAATGCAGGCCGAGCCGGGTCTGGTAGGGCTCCTCGACATCGAAGATCTCGCCGTCGATGTCACGCAGCGCCTTGGTCCACAGCCAGGCGTGCACCGCCTCGTCGCGCAGGTGGCGACTCAGATCGGTGCTCAGCGCCAGGTCGTCGGCGAGCCGGCTCATGCGCATGATGGCACCGGCACCGTGGATCTCCGCGGCGCGGTACTGGTTCAGCACCCAGACCGGTTCCAGCTCCTCGAAACGGCGTCCCGGCGTGGTCATCATGAACCCGCTCCCGCCGCGACGAGATGCCTGGCGATGCCGGCCACGGTGCTCAGGTCCGCCATCGAACAGACCTCCACCTCGCGGCCGGTCTCCTTGTGCACCGCCGCGAGGATCTCGGCGGCGTCCAGCGAGTCGAATCCCAGGGTGTCGGCCAGATCCGCGTCCGGCGGCACCTGCGATGCCTCGACCTTGCGGAACCTGCAGATCAGAGTCGTGACCAGCGCGACGGCCTCGTCCTCGCCCATCGATCTCCTCCCTTTCCCACGGTCCGTGGCGCCGTTCGGCGCGAGCGCAACGTCTCCCGGCGGGCTATGCGGCTCCTATCCTTCGGCGGCCGCCGAGCCCGATAACGCGGCGATAGGGCCGCCGCCCACAGTCGTCGTGCCGGATCGGGCCCCGAGGGAGAGGGATGAGCTCAGTGACGACGATGGGATTCCGGGACGTGTACGAGGAAGCAGTGATCGACGCGTTCGTCCGGTCGCTCGCGGACTCCGGGGCCGTCGTGACGCCGGCCAGCGACTTCTTCCTGCTCGGAGGCACCTCGGTCCTCGGCGCGCAGCTGGTCGCGTCGCTCCGGCAGGCGCTGCCGGTGAAGGTCACCATCAGGGACCTGTTCCGGGCGCGGAGCGCCGGCGCTCTGGCTGACGTTCTGCGGGCCCGGGCGGTGCAGCCGTGAGCATCCCGGCGCGCAGCGGCGCCGCGCCGAAGGCCGGGTCCGCCGGCGCGGTGCCGGTGATCTGCCTGCCGCACGCGGGCGCCGGGGCCAGCTTCTTCTGGCCGTGGCAGCACCGCTGCCCGGACCTGGACCTGGTACCGGTGCAGCTGCCCGGCCGGGAGGAGCGGATCGACGAGGAGCCGCCCACCGACCTGCGCGCGACCGTCGACACCGTCGTCGCCGATCTCGTGCGCGGTGTGCTGGGCCGTTGTACCCAGGTCGCGCTGTTCGGCCACAGCCTGGGCGCCGTCCTCGCCTATGAGGTGGCCCGGCGGATCGAGGCCCGCGCGGGCGGCCGCGTCACGCGGCTGTTCGTCAGCGGCTCGCCCGCGCCGGACGCCATGCGCGAGCGGCACGCGACCGGTCTGAGCGACGACGACTTCCTGGCCCGGGTCGAGGAGTTCGCCGGATTCCGCCACGAGGCGTTCGACATCCCGGAACTGCGCGAGATGCTGCTGCCGACCATCCGGGCCGACGTGGAGCTGCACGAGTCCTACGTCCCGCTGCCCGGGCCGCGCCTGCGGGCGCCGATCACCTGCCTGCGCGGCCACGACGACGCGCTGGTGGCAGCCGCCGACACCGCCGGCTGGTGGGAGGCCTCGGAGAGCGGCTGTGAGACGGTCGAGCTGCCCGGCGGCCACATGTATCTGGCGGACGACCCGTCCGCGCTGCTGCGGATCATGGGCGAGCGGCTGGCCGAGCCGACCGGGGCGGTGGCGCGGTGAACTCGCTGAGGCTGCACGACAAGGTCGCGCTCATCACCGGAGCCGCGCGGGGCATCGGCCGTGCGTGCGCCGTCCGTTACGCCGCGGAAGGCGCGGACCTGATCCTGCTCGACATCGCGCGCGACGTCGACGACGTCCCCTACCCGCTGGGCTCCAGGCGGCAGCTCGCCCAGACCGCGGACCGGTGCCGGGACCGCGGCGCGGCGGCACTGGCCGTCCCCGCCGATCTGCGCGACGCGGCGTCCCTGGCGAAGGCCGTGGCCGCCGGCCTTGACCGCTTCGGCCGCATCGACATCCTGGTGAACAACGCGGGCATCGCGGCGCCGTCCGGCCGGCCGGCACACCAGATCACCGAGCACGAGTGGGCGGTGATGCTGGACGTCGACCTGACCGGGGCACTGCGGATGATCCGCGAGGTCGTGCCGGCGATGCTGGAGCGGCGCTCGGGCAGCATCATCAACATCGCCTCGACGGCGGGCCTGGTCGGTTACCGGCACTTCGCCGCCTACGTCACGGCCAAGCACGGCCTGATCGGCCTTACGAAGGCGACGGCCCTGGACTACGCGCCGATGTCGGTCCGGGTCAACGCCCTGTGCCCGGGCTCGGTGCGCGACGACCCGACGCTGGATGGCCGGATGCTCGCGGAGATCGCGCGTTCCCTGGACACCGACGTGGCCGACCACGAGGCCACGTTCGTCCAGGCGCAGCCGATGAACCGGCTGATCGAGGCCGAGGACGTCGCCGGGGCCGCAGTCTGGCTCGGCGCCGACGACTCGGCGCAGGTCACCGGCAGCGTCGTCACCGTCGACGGCGGATTCACCGCGCGCTGACCGCGAGCATCGAGGGGAACCGAGAGGAGCACCAGGGGCCATGGAGTCCGAGTCCGTGGACGGCGGCCGCGCCGGACGGGTACGGCGACGGGAGTGCCACAGTCTGGTGGTCGGCCTGCCGCCCGCGTCGGCCGCGTCGGCCGAGGAATGGATCGGATCCGGGCTGCGGATCTGGGAGGAGACCACCGGCCGCCCACGCGCGGACGAGCGGACCCGGGCACTGATCGCGCGCGAGGCCGCCCGCGGGCTTTCCCCCGACGGGCCCGCGCTGCGGACGACGTTTGTGCGCCATGCCGACGGCACGGCAGACGCGGTGCTGGTCGCGGACCGGGCGGTCGTCGACCTTGCCGAGATGCTGCGGATCGGTGCCGGGCTGCGCGAAGGCGGGCCGCGTGATGGGGGCGGACTGCGTGACAGTGCCGGACTGCGCGACGAGGGCGGGCTGCGCGACGAGGGCGGGGGGCTGCGCGACGATCGCCAGGCCCCCGCGGCCGTGGCACTCGCCGGGCCTCGCCGCGTCGACGCGGTCACCGAACGCGGCCCCGGCGAGATCCGCACCGCCGTCGAGTGGGGCCTGCCCGATCCGGTCGGCACCGACGGCTGCATCCCGCTGGACGTCCTGGACGTCAACGGTTCGCTGAAGCTCTCCGCCGCCGTGCTCCTCGCGGCGGCGGCCCTGACCCTCGCACGCTACGACGCCGCGACGTCGGCTGTCCTGGCCCTCGGTGATGGCTCCGTCGACATCGAGGTCGATGAAACCGAAGCGGTGGGCGCGTTCCTGGAGCGGGTGGAGCGGGCCGACGCCGGACCCCACGGCACGCCGGCCGCCGTCGAGGTCGTCTTCACCGCCCACGATCCGGACCTGGCCTATCGGCCGTATCTGACGACACCCCGCCCGATCGTGCTCCACGTCGAGCTCGACGGCGACACCGCGGTGTCAGGCGCCTGCTACCACGCCGCGGCGGCGGTCTGCACTCCCATCGCCCGCGGCTTCGCCCGCCATCTGCTGCACGTCGCCGGGCAGCTCGCCGCCGCCGCGCCCGACCGCCCGCTGTCCGAGGTCGAGCTGATGCCTGCCGCGGAGGTGGCCGCGGTCCTGGCCGCCGGCACCGCGGCCGCGCCGAGGGACGACGTGTCGGTCACGATCCACCGGGCGCTGCGCGATGTCGCCGACCGCTTCCCGAACCGGCCGGCGGTGTCGGACGCCGAGCGCGTCCTGACCTATCGCGAGCTGGTGCTGGAAGCCGAGCGCAGAGCCCTGGGCCTGGTCGCGCTCGGCGTCCGGCCCGGCCACTTCGTCGGCGTGTGCGCCGAGCGGACCTCGGACCTGGTCGTCACCCTGCTCGCGGTGCTGCTCGCCGACGCCGCCTACGTGCCGTTGGACCCGCACAATCCGGCCGACCGGTTACGCTTCATCACCGAGGACGCTGGCCTGCACCTGGTCGTCGCGGACGAGGACGCGTTCCCGTCGGACGGCCCGGCCAGGGTGGTCTCGCCGTCGTCGCTGGCGTTAGGGGCGCCTCTCGTCGACTACGTGGCGCGTCCCGGCGGCGCGAGACCCGACGATCCCGCCTACGTCATCTACACGTCGGGCTCCACCGGGCGCCCCAAGGGCGTCGTGGTGCCGCACCGCAACGTGGCCGCCCTGGTCGCGGCGGTCGAGGACTTCGAGCTCGACGAGACGGACGTCTGGACGCTCTTCCACTCCAGCTCGTTCGACTTCTCGGTGTGGGAGATCTGGGGCTGCCTGCTCACCGGCGGCCGGCTCGTCGTGGTGCCCCACCTGGTCGCACGCTCGCCGGCCGAGTTCCGCGAGCTGCTGGTCCGGGAGCGGGTCACGGTGCTGAGCCAGACCCCGTCGGCCTTCGCCAACCTGTTGGACGCCGACGCGCGTGGCGGCGACCGGCTCGCGCTGCGCCTGGTCGTCTTCGGCGGGGAGCCACTGGACGTGCGGATGCTGCGGGGCTGGTTCGCCCGGCACCCGTCCGCCGACTGCCGCGTGGTCAACATGTTCGGCATCACCGAGACCACGGTGCACGTCACCGCCAGGACCGTGACCCCGGCCGACGTCGAGCTGCGCTCGCGGTCCGTCGGCCCGGCGCTACCGGGCTGGTCGGTGTCGGTGCGCGATCCCCTCGGGCGTCTGGTCCCGCCCGGCGTCCCCGGCGAGATCCACGTCGGCGGCGCCGGCGTGGCCATCGGGTACCACGGCCGCGACGACCTCACCGCGGCGCGCTTCGTCGAGGACCGGTACGGCTGCGGCCGGATCTACCGCTCCGGCGACCGCGGCCGGCTGCGGCCCGACGGCTCCCTGGACCACCTGGGCCGGCTGGACAGCCAGGTCAAGATCCGCGGCTATCGGATCGAGCTCGACGAGATCCGCTCGGTCCTGCAGGACGACCATGCCGTCCAGACCGCCGCCCTGTGCGTGACGGCCGCGGACGACGACCCGGCCGAGGCGCGGATCGCGGCCTACGTCATCCTGCGCGACGGCGCGACCGGTCCGGCCGCCCGCGAGGCCGCCCGCGCGGTACGGCGACGGATCGCCGAGCTGCTCCCCGACTACATGCTGCCCGCGTCGATCACGCCGCTGACCGAACTGCCGCTGACCGCGAACGGGAAGCTCGACGTCACCCGCCTGCCGCCGCCCCGTGCCGTGGAACCCAGCGCCGTCGAACCCGGCGCGGTCAAACCCAGCGCCGTCGAACCCGGCGACGTCAAACCCGGCGACGCGCGGCCGGAGGCCGGCGATCGGATCCCGGACACCGTCGTGCGGGTCTGGCGGCGGGTGCTGGCACAGCCCGTCGGCCTGGACGACGACTTCTTCGACAACGGCGGCAACTCGCTGGCCGCGGTCCGGGTCCTGAACGGGATCGCGCAGGCCGGTCTCCCCCGGCTCGGCGTGCCCGACCTGTACCGGTGCCGCACCGCCGCGAAGCTGGCGGCCCTGGTCGAGGAGCGTCAGGCCCGGGAACGCGAGTCGGACCAGTCCGCAGTCCGCCGGACGGCAGAACCCGAAGGAAGATGAGGAAGCTGCGATGTCGGCACCGGTCTCCCGCGTCCAGAGGCACATGTGGTTCGGCGAGCAGGTCGCCGAGAACCCGGTCGGGCACCTGATCCCGATCCACCTGCGGCTCACGGGAGCCGTCGACGAGACCGCCCTGGGCGATGCGCTGCGCGACATCGTCGGGCGCCACACCGCCCTGCGGACCTCGATGGATATGTCGGCGGACGGTGAGCCGGCGGCCATCCTGCGGCCCGCGTCCGCGTTCGAGCTCGGCGTCGTCCAGGTCGGCGCCGCCGCGCTGGACGCCGCCGGCGGCCTGGACGGCCTGCGCCTGTCCGAGGCCACGGCGCCACTCGACCTCGCGGCGGGAATCCCGTTCCGGGCCCGGCTGCTGCGGCTGCCGGACGCCACGGCGGTGCTGTGCCTGACGGTGCATCACACCGCGTTCGACGACTGGTCCCGGTACCTGCTGTTCGACGAGTTGTCAGAGCTCTACGAAAGCCACCGTGCCGGGCGTCCGGCGGCGCTCCCGCCTGCTTCCGGCTACGCGCGGTACGCGCAGCGGCGGGACCAGGAGCTGGCGGAGGACGCCGACCGGCTGCTGGGCTTCTGGCGTCCGCGGCTGGCCGGCCTGACACCGTTCGAGCTGACCGCGGACCGGCCGCGCCCGGCCCGCCGCGCCGGCGTCGGCGCGGCCACCGTGTTCGGTGTCCCGGCGTCGGTGATGGCCGGGCTGGCGGAGATCGGGCGCGACGCCGGGGCCTCGACGAACATGGTCCTGTTCGCCGCGGTCCAGGCGCTGCTGCGGCGCTGGTCGGGGCGGGACGACATCACGGTCGGGACGACGTGGGCCGAGCGGGCCGAGCCCGATGCACGCCACGTGGTCGGCCCGCTCCTCAACCTGCTCGTGCTGCGCTGCGACACCGCCGGGAACCCGTCGTTCGCGGAGCTCGTCGCCCGCACCCGCGACGTCTGCCTGGACGCGTTCGAACACTGCGAGGCCCCCTTCGGCTGGCTGGCCGAACGGCTCGGCGTGCCTCGCGACGCCTCGCGCACGCCGCTGTTCCAGGTGCTCGTGGGTGCCGGCAGCGGCACGCGTCGGGCGCCGATCCTGGCCGGCGTCGAGGTCGAGGAGATGCCGGTGACCTGGACGACGTCGAAGTACGACCTGAGCGTCTGGTTCGAGAACCACCCGGACGGCTCGGCGGACTGCGAGGTCGTGTGGGACACGGCGCTCTACCCGGCCGAGTACATGGAGCGTCTGGCCTCGCACCTGCGCTCGATCCTCGCCGAGGTCGCGGCGCGCTCGACGACACGGATCAGCGAGCTGCGCATGGTCGATGCCGAGGAGCTCGCGGCGCTGACGGTCGACTACGCGGCGGGAACGGCGGTCGCCGCCACCGCCTCCACCCTGCACGGCCCGTTCGAGGCGCAGGCCGCACGGACGCCGAGCGCGGTGGCGGTCGTGGCGCCGGACGCGACCACGGTGACGTACGCCGACCTGGACGCCGCCGCGAACCGGCTGGCGTGGCTGCTGCGGCAGCGCGGTGTCGGGCCCGAGGTGCGCGTCGGGATCTGCGCCGAGCGGTCGGTCGAGCTGGTCGTCGCGCTGCTCGCGGTGCTCAAGGCCGGCGGCGCCTTCGTGCCGCTCGACCCCGACTATCCGGCCGACCGGCTGGCCTTCATGCTCCACGACGCGGCGCCGCCGGTGGTGCTCGTGCAGCAGCGGTTCCGCGACCTGATCGCATCGTCGGATCCCGGCATGTCGGTCGTCCCGCTCGACGACGCCGCCGCCTGGGCGGACCTGCCGGCCGAGCCCCTGACACCGACGCCGCCCGTCGTCGCCGCCAACGCCGCCTACGTCATCTACACGTCCGGCTCCACCGGTCGGCCCAAGGGGGTCGTCAACGCGCACCGCGGCATCGTCAACAGGCTGGAGTGGATGCGCGGCACGCACCCGCTCGGCCCGGACGACGCGGTCCTGCAGAAGACACCGACCAGCTTCGACGTCTCGGTCTGGGAGTTCTTCTGGCCGTTGTGGACCGGCGCCCGCCTGGTCCTGGCCCGCCCCGGTGGCCACAAGGACGCCGAGTACCTGCGGGACGTCATCGCCGCGCAGCGGATCACGGCGACGCAGTTCGTGCCGTCGATGCTGGCCGCCTTCGTGACGCTGCCGGACATCGAACGCTGCGCAGGCCTGCGCGACGTGTTCTGTTCGGGTGAGGAGCTGCCCCTCGCCTCCGTCACCGCGTTCCTGGCCCGCCTGCCGCACTGCGCCGTCCACGACCTCTACGGCCCCACCGAGGCCGCGATCGAGGTCACGGCCTTCACCTGCGACCCCGCCGCGGTCGCGGCACTGCCCGCGATCCCCATCGGCGGCCCGATCGACAACGTGCGGATGTACGTGCTCGACGAATGGCTGAACCCGGTCCCGGCCGGGGCCGTCGGCGACCTGTACATCGGCGGCGTCGCGGTGGCCCGCGGCTACCACCTGCGTCCCGGGCTCACCGCCGACCGGTTCATCCCGGACCCGCACGGGACCCCCGGCAGCCGCATGTACCGGACCGGCGACCTCGCCCGCTGGCGGCCGATGCCGGGGCCCAGGCCCGCCGTCATCGACTTCCTGGGCCGCGCCGACCGCCAGGTGAAGCTGAACGGCGTCCGCGTCGAACCCGGCGAGATCGAGCACGCGCTGCGTCGTCAGCCGGGCGTCGACGAGGCCGTGGTCGTCGTACGCGAGACGACCCCCGGCGACCAACGCCTGATCGCCTACGCGTCAGGCGGCGCGGACGGCGCAGCGCTGCGCCGGGCACTGCGCGACCTGCTCCCGGCGGCGATGGTGCCGGCCGCGGTGGTGATGCTGCCGGCCCTGCCGGTCGGGCCGAGCGGGAAGATCGACCGCGCGCAGCTGCCCGAGCCCTCGTCGGGACCGACAGCAGGCGGCGTCGCGCGCGTGGCGCCGCGCAACGCCGTCGAGGAGGCGGTCGCCGAGGTCTGGGCCGAGGTGCTGGGCGTCGGCGAGGTGGGTGTCGACGACGACTTCTTCGTCCTCGGCGGGCACTCGCTGCTTCTGATCCGCGCCGCCAACCGGCTGCGCGACCTGTTCGACCTCGACGTGCCCCTGAGCCTGCTGTTCGAGAACCCGACGGTCGCGGGCGCGGCCGCGGGCGTGGAAAGGCTCGCCGCCGCCCTGGTCTGACGTCCTTCTCCGGGTGAACCGTCACGCCGCCGCATGGCGCCGTTTGGCGCCACGCGGCGCCAATTCATGTCAATAACGGCAAACGGGGCGCCGGGTCGCTTGGCGGAGCGCAAGAAAGAAGGATTTCGGTCGCTGCGGCAGCCGAAATCTTTCTTTCTTACTTGGAAGCAAGCAGCGGCCGCGCTGCAGAAGTACTCCTCGGCGAACGCCGGCCAGCTCCTCAACGACGCGCTCTTCCAGCAGGTCGGCAACTCGGCGCTCAAGGCCGTCGGCTACGACGGGCTTTCCGGGGCCGGCGGTGAATGCCTCGAGATCGCGTCCATGGACGCGATCCGCGCCGGCGGGCCGGAGCAGGCCTGCGTGGCCTTCTCCCCGGAATGGGTCGGCTGGCCCGCGGTGGACGCGCTCAACCGTCAGCTCGCCGACCCGGGCAGCACCCCGGTCGGCCGGGGAATCAGCTTCCAGATCATCGAGGAGGACGCACGATCTCCCGGAGTCCGGCGCCTACCCGGTGCCAGTCGGCTTCAAGGCCGTTCGGTGAGGTCGACGGCCACCATGCGGAGTTCGGAGGCGTAGGCGGCGCCGGCGGCGTCCCGTACCCAGTGCTCGCCGAGATCCGGCAGCATCTCGGTGAACCCGACCAGGCTGTCGGGTTCCTCCTCGGCCGCCGACCTGACCGCGGTCGCGAGCAGTCTCACCAACGCCACGCTGCTGAAGTCCACGAACAGCGGCTTGTCCTCGACCGCGACCCGATAGAACGCCCGCGGCGGCAGGCCGGCCGCACGCCGCCACGCCTGTGCCCCGCGATAGCAGCGGGCCGCGTCCTTCTCGAACGCCCAGCGCAGCTCGCCCGGCGCGAACCCCCACGCCTCCCGGGCGATGACCATCCGGTCGATGGTGACGCGGGGGCGGTGGCCGGCTGTGCCGATCGGCTTGAACGCGTTCATCACGGCCGCGCTGATGATCTCTCCGAGCACCTCGAGGAGATCCCAGCACGCGCGGTCCTCGAAACGGACCCGCAGGACGCCCTGCTCACGATGCACGCGCAACCCGGCGCCGGGCAGGATCTGCCCGGCGGCTCCGGTGTGGCGGGTGTGCAGCGTCCAGAACAGGTCGTCGGACGATCTCATCGCCGGCGGGTACACCCGGGAGTTGACGCTGCTGGAGGCCTTCGCGGGCACCGGCTGGATGCGCGGGCCGCGGCGGTCGCGGGCGTCGGCGGCGGTCAGCTCCTCCGGCTCGGGGTGCTGCTGGAGCACGACGCGGGCGTCCAGGGTGTTCGCGGTCAGGTGGAGTTCGCCGAGGACGAGAAGGAAGTCGCCGCGGTTGACGGCGTCGGTGCTCGCGGCGGCGACCATGATGTCCGGGCAGTGGTGCACCGCCGACGACCAGGGCAGCTCCCGGAGCGGGAACGCCGCGCGCACCGCGGCCAGGAGATCGGCCGACCGGAGCTCGTGGCGCCGGACGCCGGACGGCACGGCCAGGATCGTGGCCCAGCGGCGCTGGAACTCGGGAATCAGGGCGGCGACCAGGTCGGGGAGCTCCCGGTAGGAGAAGGCCAGGTCCGGGGTCGCCGCAGCGAGGAAGGCGCCGAAGGCGACCGAGGTCGGGACCGAGGCCGGGGCCCCGGCCTGGGACGCGGCCGAGGCCCCGGAGTCCCCGCCCGCCGCGAGACAGGCGTCGAAAACCCTGTCGAAACGCTCCCGGTAGGCCTGAGCGGCTTCCGCCACCAGCCACCGAGCGCTGTCCAACAGCAACTCCAGCGGCGCCTCGGCCGCCGCCAGGAACTCCGGCCCGATCCGCACCTCCACGTCGCGGACGGTGTCCTCGTAGATCACCCGACGTCCGGCATAGGCCTCCCCGCCGCGCCGGCTGGCTGCCTCCCCCGCCAGTCGCTCGAACACCTCGTCGAGCCGCTGCCCCGCCGTGGCCAGCCTCGCCGCGTCCCCGGCGCAGGCCGCGACCGCGTCACGGGCGGCGATCAGTTCGTCCAAGCCGGTCAGCACGCGGTCCCGCACCGTCGCGTCCCCGATCCGCAGCACCTCCTCGCGAAGGCGCACCTCGGGATCGTCCTCGACCCGCGCGTCGATCTCGAGCGTGATCAGGCCGGCTTCCAGCCAGGCCTCGGCCACGGCGTCGAAGCCGGCGATCTCCGCCGCCGTCCGCGACCCGTCGCAAAGCTCGAAGATCTCCGCCTCGTGCCGGGTCAGGGCGATCGGCGCACCGTGCGGCCGGCGGGCGAGTCCGTCACGCACCGACACCGCCGCCGAGCGTCGCGGCCGCAGCCACGGCAGCACTTCCGGATCGGCGCTGATCCGCCGGGCCACCGCGTCGATCGCCCACTGCTCGAAGTACACCCGCCGCCGCGCCAGCAGCGCCGGACCCGGCTGTTGCCGCAGCGCCGGTCCGTCTTCGGCGACGCGCGCGAACCCGACCGGCCCGAAGAACCCGATCGTGTCGTTCTTCAGGGCGTAGCGCTGGAGATAGCTCACCACCTTGAGCTCGCGCCGCCGCCGATGCGCCGGACGGCTCGGCGTACCCTCGGCGATCTTCGCCACGCAGTCGCGGAACATCGTCGGGTTCTGCCAGGTCACGGCCTCCTGGAAACGGGGACCGGAGGCCACGCGCCTGGCGACCGTCGCGAACGAGTCCACAGCCTGCGCGTACGCGGCCAGGAACTTCTCCTCATCGTCGCCTGCCGCGAGCTCCGCGAGTCCGGGATCGAAAAGCACCGCGATGTCGGCCGCCGGAAACCCGGCGGTCCGCAGCTCCACCAGATCCCACAACGCCCAGCGCGAGCCGTCACCGATCGGCACCCGGCCCACCGGCCCCGCCGCGTGCGGGGCCCACCCCGTCCCATGGCTCATCTCACGACCTCCGCGACCGCGGCGGCACCAGCACCCGCACCCGCGGCGGCACCCACACCCACACCGGCACCCACGCCCACACCGGCACCGGCACCGGCACCGGCACCGGCCAACGACCGTCCCAGCTCATCGGTGAACGCCGCGCCCGCCGTCTCGACGAGGCCGCGCCCCCACTGCACCTCGCACTCCAAGGTGTCGCCCCGGTCCAGGAACCGGAGCGAGATCTCCGTCTTCGGCGTCGGGAACGGCTGCTCAAGCACCGCCCGACAGGTCACTCCGGCATCCGTCCACCGCATCGTCCGGGGCAGCTTCCGGTAGCCGACCATGACGCTGTCCAGGCGGGCCGCCGACGTCCCCGCCGGATCGGCCCGGCGTGCCAGCTCGGCGAACGGGAAGTCGCGCCGGCGCAGGTCGGCATGCCAGCCGGCGCTCTCCCGCAGCACGATGTCGGCCACCGTGTCGGAGCCGTACCGCGCCGCCGGCAGCGGCACCTCGTTGATGAAACAGCCGATCAGGGAGTCGGCCTCCCCACCCGCCGGACGCTGGGACGCCGCCGTGCACACCACGCTCGCGCCGCCGTCGTCGGCCGGCAGCGCATGGTGCACCGCACCGATCAGAACCTTGAACAAGCTGGTCTCCAACCGTCGGGCCTGCTCCCGCAGGCCTCGCGTCGCCCCCGTGTCAACGATCACCACCGTGCGCCCGCCCCGCGAGACGGCGCCGTCCGTTCGGCACGGCAGGCGGGTCCGCGCCAGGAGATCCTCGGGCAGTCGCGCGAACGAGACACCGCGCAGCTCGGCGGCGGCGCGCGTCTCCCGTTCACGGATCCGCCGGACGAGACCGACGTAGTCCCGGCCGTCGTCCTCCGGCAGATCGCCCACCACACACCGCGCCAGCCGCTCGGCGAAAGGCACGTGGCACAGGCCGTCGGCGACCAGGTGATGGAACACCACCGCCAACGTCGCCGCCGTCCGCCCGGTCCGCAGCACTGCGAACCGCGCCAACCCGCCCTCGTCGATGTCGATCGCGCGGCGCGTCGCGGCGTCCACCGCGTCTGCCACCGCGTCCGGTCCGGCACCGTCCAGGTCGACGACCTCGACGTCCGGCAGCCGGTCGTGGAACCAGGAGACGATCTCCCCGGAGACGTCGTCGATACCGAGCCGCAGCCGCAGCGCCGGGATCGCCCGGTAGGCCCGGTGCGCGGCCGCGACCAGGCCCGCGTCCGATACCGGGCCCTCCACGTCGATCGCGAAGGCCATGTTGTAGGCGCCTTCCTCCGGGCACATCGCCTCCGCGAAGTACAGCGAGGCCTGCGAGTGCGTCACCGGGACGGCGGCCGTCCTCATGTCTGGTCCTGGAGGATCAGGTCCTGATTCCCGTTGCCGGCGACGGAGCCCGAGTCGGCGCCCCCCGAGGCGGCGCTCTCAGCGTCGTCGCCTTTCTCAACGCCGTCGCCTTTCTCAACGCCGTCGCCGTTCCGAACGCCGTCGCTCTTTTCAGCGCCGTCGCCCTTTTCAGCGCCGTCGCCGTCCCGCGGGCGGTCGCCGTCCTCGCCGCCGACGGATACCCGCTCGCGCACCGTCCACAGCCCGGACGCCGCGATCAGCAGTGCCGCCGCCGCTCCGCCGAACAACCACCGGAAGTCGACCATCGACACCAGGACCGCCCCGGCCGCGATCGACGCCGTCTGCGGCGCCCCGACCAACAGGTCGGTGGCCGTCGACACCCGTCCCATCAACGGCGCGGGAGTGCGGCGCTGCATCAGCGTCGTGAAGGCGATCGCGACAACCGAGACGCCGAAACCCACGACCGGCGCGACCGCGAGCCCGAGCCACAGTCGCGGATACACCAGCGCCGCGAGCCCTGCGCCGAGCGCGCCCAGACCGACCGCGACGGCCGCGGACTCCCCCAGCACCTTGACCAGCTTCGGGGCCGCGAGCGCGCCGAGTACCGCGCCGAGCCCCATCACCGTCATCAGCACGCCGACGAACGTGGCGGGCCTGTGCAGGCCCTGGTCCACATACGCGAAGACCCCCGGGTTCACGGCGCCGAACACCAGGAACGCCAGCCCCATCGCGATCGCGCAGCGCAGCAGCGCCGCCTCGCCCGCCAGGTGGCGGAAGCCGGCGCCGGCCTCGGTGGCCCAGTGCAGCTCGGTCGGCCGTGGCCGGTCCTCGGCGACGCGCATCGCCGTCAGCGTCACCGCCGCGATGACGAAGGTCGCGGCGTCCACGATGACCACCGCCGAGACGCCGGCCCAGGCGTACAGTCCGGCGCCGGCCAGTGGTCCGAGCAGCCGTGAGCCCTCGCGCACCGAGCGCAGCAGGCTGTTGGCCTCGACCAGCCGGTCGCCGGCGACCGTCACCTTGATCAGCCCGGCCAGTCCGGCCGTGTTGAGGCTGAAGGAGAAGCCGTAGGCCACCGAGACCGCGAAGACGATCCAGACTTCGTGCCGATCGTGCACCGCGAGCAGCGGCAGCAGGGCGACAGCCGACAGGAGGTTGACCCACACCAGGAACGGCCGGCGCCGCACCCGGTCCACAGCCCAGCCGAGCAGCGGCGCGACCAGCGCCGGGGCGGCGACGGCCAGCACGACCGCGCCGGCCTGGCCGCTGGACCCGGTCAGCTCCTTGACCCAGATAGCCAGCACGATCAGCATGATCGACTCACCGATCATGCTGGTGACCTGGCCGACGAACAGGAAGGCGAACTCGCGGTTCCGGAGCAGCTCGCGCATGGGGCTACCGCCTGATCTCGGTGGTGGTCGTGGTGGTGGCTATCAGGGCCCGAAGCTCGGTGCGACAGGCTTCGGCGAGTGACGCGACCGTGGCCGCGTCGTACTGCGCCGAGGAGTACGTCCACGTCACGCGCAGGGATCCCGCGACCACGGCGGCGGTTACCTCCAGGCGGTAGGGACGCAGCGCGGCGCCCTGGATCTCGGGGCCCGCCGAGGCCCGCAGGCGCCTGATCTCGCCGCCGGCGCCGCCCGCGCCGGCGGTGCCGGCGGCGATCTGCCCGTGGTAGTTGAAGACCAGGTGTGCCGGGCTCGGCGGCACGTCACCGCCGTCCGCGTCACCACGCAGGTAGCGCGCCATCCCGTAGCCGACGCCCTTGTGCGGGATCGAGCGGAGCTGGTCGCGGACCGCGGTGAGGCGTTCGACCGGGTCGTCCGACGCCGGCGGCTCCAGCCGCACCGGGTGCAGCGCGGTGAACCAGCCGACGGTGCGCGACACGTCGAGCCCGGTGTCGGGGACGACCGGCTCGCGGCCGTGGCCTTCCAGGTCGATGACGTGCGCGGCCGCACCGGTCCAGCCGCTCAGCGTGGTCGCGAGCGCGGCGAGCAGCACCTCGACCGCCTGCGCGCCGTGCGCCGCCGGCATCCGGCGCAGCAGGGCCGAGGTCTCGTCCTCGGTCAGGTCGACGCCCACGATCGCCTCGTCGGCGACGGTGTTCGAGCCCGCCGGGCGGTCGGCCGGCAGGCGGCCCTCGTCGTCGCCGCCGAGGAGGTAGTCGGCCCAGAACGCCGCCTCGGCGTCGAAACCGGCGCTGCGGGCATGGGCGCTCAGCGCCTTCGACCAGCGCTGGAACGAGGTCGTCTTGGCGGGCAGCGACGGCTGCCGTCCCGCGGCGAGGTCCGCGTGGGCGGTCGCGAGGTCCTCCAGCAGGATCCCCCACGACACCGTGTCGACGGCAAGGTGGTGGATCGCCAGCACGAGCTGGGGGCCGGCCTCGGCGCCGCGGAACAGCACCGCGCGGACCAGCGGTCCGTCGGCGGCGCTGATGGTGTCCTGGGCGCGGGCCGCGGCGGCGAGTATCACGGCCTCCTGATCCCCCGGCGCGGTGTCGTCGAGATCGATCACCTCCAGCACGTTCTCGGTTTCGCCGGCCGCCACCTGCTGCTGCCAGACACCGTCGGAACGGGTGAGACGCAGCCGCAGCGCGTCGTGGTGGGCGAGCAGGGCGTCCAGGGCGCCGGCCAGCGCGGCCGGGTCGGGCTCGGGCCCGGTGTCCCAGGCCAGCCGGACGGCCTGGTTGAAGCGGCCGTTCACGTAGTCCTGGCGGGTGAACCAGTGCTGGACCGGAGTCAGCGGGACCTCGCCGACGACCGGGCCCTGTTCCGGGTCGACGGCCAGGCCCCGATCCGGGTCGACGGCCGGCCCGGCCGGCCCGGCCGGCCCCGAACCGACCGACATCTCGGCCAGCTCGGCGATCGTCGGATGGTCGAAGATGTCCGCCGAGGCGAGGACGAGTCCGGCCCGGCGGGCCTCGGAGGCGATGCGGATCGACTGGATCGAGTCACCGCCCAGGTCGAAGAACCCGTCGTGGACGCCGACCTCGGGCACGCCGAGCACCCTGCTCCAGATCCCGGCGAGGATCTCCTCGACCGCGGTGCGCGGCGCGGTCCGGTCCGCGGCCGCGGAGTCTGGCAGTCCGGCGGGGTCCGGCAGGGCGTCGCGGTCGAGCTTCGCGTGTGCGGTCAGCGGCATCCGGTCCAGGACGACGATCGCGGAGGGCGTCATGTACTCGGGCAGCGCCTGCTGGATGAAGCGCTTGGCCTCGGCCGCTCCCGGCGCCCGGGCGCCGGGCGGCGCGACGATGTACGCGATCAGCCGCTTGTGCCCGTCGGCGTCCGGGCGGGCCACCACGGCGGCCTCGGCGACGCCGGGGTGCAGGGCCAGCCGGGTCTCGATCTCGCCGAGCTCGATCCGGAAGCCCCGGATCTTCACCTGCCCGTCGATCCGCCCGACGAAGTCCAGCATGCCGTCGGTGCGCCAGCGCACCAGGTCGCCGGTCTTGTACATGCGGGCGCCGGGCACCGTGCTGAACGGGTCCGGCAGGAACCGCTGCGCGGTCGCGGCCGGGTGGCCCAGGTAGCCCCTGGCGAGCCCGTGGCCGCCGGAGTACAGCTCCCCGACGACCCCGGCCGGGACCGGGCGGAGGGCCTCGTCGAGCACGTGGACGGTGCTGTGCGGGGTCGGACGACCGATCGGTACCCGGGTGCCGACACTCGCCGGGTCCACGTAGTCGATGGACGTCGTGATCCCGGTGTTCTCCGTAGGTCCATAGCAGGCGATCACCTGCAGGTCGGGGAGAGCCCGCAGCGCGGCGGTGAGGGCCGCGGCGGCCATCGAGTCCCCGCCGACCAGCAGGTGGCGCACTCCGGCGAGGGCTTCGATGTCGCACTGCACGATCTGGTGGAACACCGGTGTGATCAGGATCAGGGTGGTGATGCCGTGGCGGCGCAGCAGGTCGGCGACCACCGGGATGTCCAGGCGCCCGGGTTCGGGCACGACCAGCCGCGCACCGTTCAGCAGTGAGCCCCAGAGCTCGATGAGCGAGACGTCGAACGCGATCGGGGCGAGCAGCACCGCGGTCTGGCCCGGGCCGTAGACGGCGGGGTGGTGGCCGCGCGTCAGCCGGACGATGCCCCGGTGGGTGATGCCGACGCCCTTCGGGGTGCCGGTCGATCCGGAGGTGTAGCAGACGTGGGCCAGGCTCAAGCCGGTGGCAGTGGCGGCGTCGGCGTCGGTGTCGGCGGTGGCGGTGGTGGCGGTGGTGGTGGTGGTGGTGGTGGCGGTGGCGGTGGCGGTGGTGCCGGTGCCGGTGCCGGCAACAGTGGCGGTGGCGGTGGCGGTCCGGGCCGCGGGACGTGCCTCCTCGGTGACGCGCCCGCGGCCGCCCTCGTCGTCGAGGACGATCACCGCGCGGCCGGCGGCGGCGTCGCCGAGGGCGGCCTGCCAGGCGTGGCCGGCGATGACGACGGCCGGGTCGCGCTCCGCGATCAGCAACGCGTTGCGCTCGACCGGGTTCGCCGGATCGAGGGGCAGGCAGGCGCCGCCGGCCTTGGCGATGGCCACCATCGCGACGACCATCTCGACCGAGCGCGCCACGGCCACGCCGACGCACTCGTCCACGGTGGTGCCGAGGCGCCGCAACCGGTCCGCCAGCTGGTCGGCGGCGGCGTCGAGCTCGGCGTAGCTCAGAGTGGTGACACCATCCCCGGATGTCAGAGCTGGCGCGTCCGGCTGCCGCGCCACGATCTCGTCGAAGAGCTCCGGAATCGTGGCGTCGAGGGCGAGGTCCCCCAACGATCCGCGCCATTCGGTCTCCAGACGCCGCTGCTCTTCGGCGCTCGCCAGCGGCACGTCCCCGACGAGGGTCCCGGGTCGCGCGACCAGGTGGCGCAGCGCGGTGGCGAAGTGACCGAGGAGCAGCTCGGCGGTCTCCGGCTCGAACAGATCCCGCTCGCAGATGACCTCGAACTCGATGCCGTCCGCGCCGCCGACGCCGACGAGCGTCACGTCGGCCTTGGCCGATCCGTGGTCGAGCGTCACCGGCTCCGCTTCGACGTCCGCCAGCCGCCAGCCGCCGCCGGAGTCCTCGGCCCACTGGACGAGCACCTGGCAGACCGGATGGCGGCCCATGCTGCGCGGCACACCGAGCTCGCCGAGGACGCGGTCGAACGCCACGTCCTGGTGGTCGAGCGCCTCGACCACCGAGGCGTGGACCGCGCGCAGCAGCCGGTCCGCCGGGGCCTCGGGTGCGACGTCGAGCGGGATGGCCACCGTGTTGGCGAACAGCCCGATCAGCGGTTCGGTCTCCACCCGGCTGCGCGCGGACACCGCGGTGCCGAACGCGAAACGCCGCTGCCCGGCGTGCCGGGCGAGGACGAGGGCGAAGACCGCGGTCATGGCGCTGAACGCGGTGACGCCGTGGTCCGCGGCCAGCCGCCGGAAGGCCGACGACTCCTCGGCGGTCAGGCGGAGCGCGCGACGATGGCCCACATGCGACGGCCGCGCCCCTCGCGGCCGGTCCGTGGGCAGGTCGAGGGTGTGCGGCAGATCGGCGAGGGCTTCGCGCCAGTACTCGAGCTGGCGGTCGGCCAGCCCGTCGGCCAGGCGTGCCGCCTGCCAGGCCGCGAAGTCGCCGTACTGGATGGCGAGGTCCGGGATGGTGCCGCCGTTGTAGAGGGCGTTCGCCTCGGCGATGAGGTTGCCCAGCGCCCACTCGTCGGCCAGCAGATGGTGCATGCTCAGGACGAGCAGGTGCGTCCCGGCGTCGACCCGGATCAGCGCCGCGCGGAACAGCGGGCCCTCGGCGGGATCGAACGGCCGCCCGGACTCCGCCTGCGCGACGCGCATCGCCTCAGCCCGCCGCCGTGCCTCCGGGAGCACCTCGAGATCGTGCAGCGGCAGCTCGAACCCGTCGGCGGCGCGCACGACCTGCCGCGGATCGTCCACCCCGGCGAACACGGTGCGCAGGATCTCGTGCCGTTCGACGATCGCCCCGAGCGCGGCCCGCAGCCGCACCGGGTCCAGACCGCCGCGCAGCCAGACCAGATGGCTCAGGTTGTAGACCCCCGAGTTGCCGAGCATGGCGTCGGCGATCCAGACGCCCCGTTGGGCCGCGGAGAGCGGAGCGTCGGCGGACTGACGGGACGGGATGCCACCGGAGCGGCGGGCGGCCGCCGCACGGAGGCGGCGTTCTGCCGCCGAGGGGCCGGTCGCCGCCAGGCCCTCGGCACGAACGTCGATGCTCATCGGCACCTCCTGAAAGGCCCCGGCCGCCATGCCGAGGACGGAACGAGGACGAAACGGGGACGGGTCGGGGACGGTCGGGGACGGGTCGATACACGGCGGGCGGGACGTCAGGTGAACTTCCTGGGGCCCTGCACCCGCATCAGCAGGCTCGGCTGCAACTGCCCGAACAGCTCTTCCAGCAGCAGTCCCGCTCCGTCGCCGTTGGCGGCCACCACGACCGCGGTACGGCTGTCGGGGTCCAGCGCGGTCAGGGCGCGGAAGCCGGGGCTGTCGCCCGGGTGGCCGATCCAGCGGCGGCCGTCGGCGGTCTTGGCGACGGTGCCCAGTCCGTATCCGTTCGCGAGGTCGCCGGTCAGGGCGCGCGCGGAGTCGCCGGTCATGACCTTGCCCCGGCCGGCCATCGCGTCGAGGATCTCGACGGCCACCAGGGCGAGGTCGCGGGGTGTCGACCACATGCCACCGGCCGCGATCGACGGGAAGTTCCGCCAGCCCTCCGGGTACCGCCGGCCGGTGGCGGAGTGCGCGAGGGCGACGTCAGCGCCGCGGTGCTTCGGGAACTCCGGGTCGAAGGACGAGTCCACCATGCCCAGCGGCGCCAGGACGAGCTGCTCCATCGCCGCCGGGTAGGGCAGGCCGGTGACATCGGCGACGACCTTCTCGATCACCGCGTAGTTGGCACCGGAGTACTCGTACTCCGAGCCCGGGGCCCGAACCAGGCCGATCGCCGGCCCGGCCAGCAGGTCGGAGATCGCCGGCAGCCGTTCGTCCGGCGCATACGTGTCGACGTCGACCTGGCTCAGTCCCGAGGTGTGGTCGAGCAGCGTCCGCAGCGTGACCGGGCCGTGCGCCGACGGCAGCTCCCAGCCGCGCAGGTAGTGGTTCACGTCGGTGTCGAGATCGAGCCGTCCGGACTGGACGAGCGCGGACACCGCGAACGCCGTGAGGTGCTTGCTGATGGAACCGAGCTGGAAGACCGTGCGCGTGGTCACCGGATCCGGCCCGCCCACCTCGGTGGTGCCGCGGCCCCAGGCCTGGATCACGCCGTCGCGGGCGATGGCAACGCCGGCTCCCGGCGTGCGGTAACGCGCCATCAGCGCCGACAGCAGTGCCGGATCCGGGCCCAACCGGTCCAGCCAGCGCTCCTCGGCCGTCACGGCGGGCTCGGCCGTCACGGCGGGCTCGGCCGTCACGGCGGGCTCGGCGGCCAGGCGGGCGGCCAGCTCACGCAGGCTGCTGAGATGGCGCCGCGCGAGGGCTTCGATCGTCGCGCGCCGGTGCCGCCCCTCGGAGTACATCCACGTCACGGTCAGCACGCCGTCGCGCACCGCGGCGACGACGTCGAGCAGGTACGGCCGCTCCATGCGCGCGTCGCACTCGGAGCCCCAGGTCCGCGGCAGCACGTCGAACGGCCCGTACGCGTCGGATGACCGCCCGCCCAGTTGGCCCAGGTAGTTGAAACCGACCTGCGCGTGTCCCGGCTCGGCGGCCGCACGCCGCGCTGAGGCCTCGCGCAGGCTCTCCCGAACCGACCGGACACCGGCGCCGAGGTCGGCGGCCCCGACGTCGCCGGGCTCGCCGAAGTCCGGACGAGCCAGCGCCACGGGATGGATCGCGGTGAACCAGCCGACGGTGCGGGACACGTCGAGCCGTCCGTCCAGGAGGTCGCGCCCGTGCGTCTCGACGTCGATCAGGATCCTGTCCGCGGTGCTCCAGCCGAACAGCGTGCGGCCGAGCGCGGCCAGGAGCACGTCCGCCGTACCGAGGTCGGTGCCGCGCGGCCGGCGGAGGAGGCCTTGCGTCTCGTGGGCGGTGAGGCAGGCGCTGACGACGCCGATCGACGCGTAGGTGTTCGCCCCGTCGTCGTCGACGGGGAGCGGCGCGGACTCCTCGACCCCGACGGACGGCCGGTCCGCGAGCTCGTGCGCCCACGCCGAGAACGAGGACGTCTTCGGCGGGAGCAGGGCCGAATCCGCGCCGCCCGCGAGTTCCGCGTACGCGGTGGCCAGGTCCTCCAGCAGGAAGCTCCAGGAGACGACGTCCACGGCCATGTGGTGGACCGCTATCAGGACCCGGTCGTGATGTCCCGGCGCGCGCATGAGCGCGGCCCGCAGCAGCGGGCCGTCCGCGAGGCTCAGCCCGGCCTGGACCCGCTGGGCGACGGCCTCGACGGCCGCCGCGTCGTCGCCGTCCGCGAGGTCGCCGTCCGCGAGGTCGACGACCTCCAGCAGGCCCTCCAGCAGGCCGGCCGCCGAACCCGGCTCGCCGATCCGCTGCGAGGCGCCGTCCGGCGACACCCGCGTCCGCAGCGCGTCGTGGTGCGCCACGAGCGCCGCGAGCGCGCCGCGCAGGGCGTCGGCGTCGGCCGAGCCACGCCACCGCAGGGCTCTGGACTGGTTGAAGTGGTCGTGCGGGCCCCGGCCGGAGAGGAACGCCCGCTGGATCGGGGTGAAGGGCGGCTCGCCGACGACCGGGCCCTGTTCGGCCGTGGCGAGCGGCCCGGAGCAGGCGCCGCCGGCCACCGCCGCCGCGAGTTCCGCGATCGTCTGATGGGCGAACACGTCCGCCGACGACAGCGCGATCCCCGCTTTGCGCGCCTGCGACGCGAGCTTGATGGACAGGATCGAATCGCCGCCGAGCTCGAAGAAGTTGTCGTGGACGCCGATCTCCGACCGCCCCAGGATCCGGGCCCACAGCTCGGCGAGCGCCCGCTCGGCGTCGTCGCGCGGCGCGACCCTCGCCGCCGCGTCGTCCGGCCCGGCCTCCGCCGGATCCGGCAGCTTCGCCCTGTCGACCTTGCCGCTGGACGTCAGCGGCAGCCGCGGCAGGGGGACGACCGCGGACGGCGTCATGTACACGGGCAGCGTCTGCTGGATGAAGCGCCTGGTCTCCGCGCTGCCCGGGACCGCCGCACCGGGCGCGGCCACCAGATAGGCGACCAGCCGCTTGTGCCCGGAGGCGTCCGGCAGCGCGACCACCACCGCCTCGCCGATGCCGGGGTGCTGGGTCAGCCGGGCCTCGATCTCGCCGAGCTCGATCCGGTATCCACGCACCTTGACCTGGTTGTCGGCGCGGCCGACGAAGTCCAGCACCCCGTCGCCGCGCCAGCGCGCCAGGTCGCCGGTCTTGTACATGCGCGCGCCGGGGGCCGGGCTGAACGGATCCGGCAGGAAGCGTCCGGCGGTCGCGGCGGGCTGGTTCAGATAGCCGCGCGCGACACCGTCGCCGCCGGTGTAGAGCTCGCCGACGACGCCGGCGGGGACTGGGCGCAGCGACTCGTCCAGGACGTACACGGTCGAGCCGCGCACCGGACGTCCGATCGGGACGCGGGCGCCGACCTGCTCCGGGGCGGTCACCGTGATCGAGGTGGTGAGGGTCGTGTTCTCGGTCGGGCCGTAGCACGCGATGACCGAGATCCCGGGGTACCTGTGCAGCGGGGCGGTGAAGGCCTCGGGCTGCAGCACGTCCCCGCCGGTGATCATCTGCCGCACGCTGGCCAGCGCCTCGATGTCATGCTGCACGATCTGGTGGAACAGGGCGGTGGTCAGCCCGAGCGTGGTGATGCCGTGCCGCTTGAGCAGCGCGGCGATGTCCGGGATGTCGAGCCGGCCGGGCCGCGGCATCACCAGCGTGCCCCCGTTGAGCCAGGTGGCGTAGAGCTCGATCAGCGAGCCGTCCCAGGCCAGCGACTGGAGCTGGCCGAAGACCTCGCCCGGGCCGGACGCCAGGTAGTCCGGCCGATACGCGAACCGGACGACGGCCCGGTGGTTCAGGCCGACGCCCTTCGGCGTGCCGGTGGATCCCGAGGTGTAGCAGACGTGGACGAAGGACAGCGGCGAGGCGACGCCCGGCACGCGCTCGGCGGATTCGGCCGCGATGGCGGCGGCCGTCGCCGGGTCGTCCAGGAGCAGCAGGGTACGCCCCGCGGCGGCATCGCCGAGCCCGGCGGCCGTCTCGCGGCACGCCAGCACGACGGCCGGATCGGCGTCGCCGATCAGCAGCGCGTTGCGGGCCGGCGGGTTGGCCGGGTCCAGCGCCAGGCAGGCGCCGCCGGCCTTGACGACGCCGAGCACCGCGACGGCCAGCGCCTCGGATTTCGGCAGCGCGATGCCGACCCGGCAGTCGCAGGTGACGCCGTGGCGCCGCAGCGTTCGAGCGATCCGGTTGGCGGCGGCGTCCAGCTCGGCGTAGGTCAGCTCGGAGTCCCCGACGGCGAGCGCCACCGCGTCCGGGTGGGCGTCGGCCGCCTGCTCGAACAGGCCGCCGACGGTGGCGTCGCGCGGGAAGGCGCCGCCGTGGCCGGCCCAGTCGCGCGTCACCAGCCGCAGCTCCTCGGCGCCGAGGAACGAGACCTCCCCCAGCGTGCGATGGGGGTCCGCCACCAGGTCGGCGAGGGCCTGCTCGACGTGGTCGAAGAAGCGCTCGGCGTCGGCGCGCGGCACCCGGCCGGGCTCGTAGGCGAACTGGAGCAGCAGCCCGTCGCGCCGGGAGACAGCGGTGACACCCAGCGGGTACCCGACCTGCTCGTAGGCCCGGACCTGGCTCACGCGCAGTCCGGCGACGGGCTCCGGGTCGGGGGCCGCGAAGGAGGTGAAGTTGACGACGGTCTCGAACAGCTGCTCGCCGGCCATCACCTCCGAGCAGCGCCGGACGTCGGCGAGCCCGGAGTGCTCCAGCTTCCGCAGATCGTTGAGATGCCGCTGCAGCGCGGTCAGCCACGGCACGACCCGCGCCGCGGGGTCGACGTCGACGCGGACGGGCACCGAGTTGGCCAGCAGGCCGACCATCGACTCGACGCCGGGCTGCCCGCCGGAACGGCCGGACATCACGGCGCCGTGCACCACGTCGCGCCCGCCGCTGTGCCGGCTCAGCACCAGTGCCCAGACGCCCTGCAGGATCGTGTTGACGGTCAGCCGATGCTCCCGGCCGAAGTCGCGCACCCGGGCGAACAGCTGCTCGGGCACCTCGCGAAGATCCTTGACCACCGCGCCGAGACCGTCCGGCTCCGCCGCGCCGACGAACGGCAGGCGGGTCGGGACGCCGAATCCGGCCATGGTGCGGCGCCAGAAGGCATGCTCCGCCTCCCTGTCCCGGGCGCCGAGCCAGTCGATGTGCCGGCGGAAGGGGACCGGCGCGGCCAGCCGCGGCCGCTCGCCGCGCAGCAGCGCCGCGTACGTCTGGTACACCTCGTCGAGGACGACGGAGGTGCTCCAGCCGTCGAAGAGGATGTGGTGCTGGTGCCAGGCCAGCAGGTGCTCGGCGGCTCCGGTGCGGATCAGGTCGAAGCACATCGGCGGCGTGTGCTCCAGGTCCAGCGGACGTGCGCGTTCAGCGGCGAGCAGGTCTTCCAGGGCCGCGGCGACGGCGTCCCGGTCCGCGAACCGTCCGCGCCAGTCGGCCCGGCGGATCCGCGGCGCCAGGCCGCGGTGGACGATCTGGACCGGATGCGGCAGGTCGGCCCAGGCGAAGGTGGTGCGCAGCGCCGGATGGCGCTCCAGGACCTGCGCCCAGGCGCGGACGAAGACCTCGGCGTCGAGGTCGCCCTCGATGCGGTAGGCGTTCTGGGACAGGTAGTCGTTGCGGTCCGGCCGGTGCAGGGCGTGGAACAGGATGCCGGTCTGCAGGGCGGACAGGGGATAGACGTCCGCTGTCGCCGCCGGGTCGAAGGGCGCCAGGACCCGGGCCAGCGCGGCCTCGTCCAGGCCGGCGGCCGGGAAGGCACCCGACGCCGCGGCTGTCGCCGCGGCTGTCGTCGCGGCTGTCGTCGCGGCTGTCGTCGCGGCCGTGGTCTCCACGCCCTCGGGGCCGGATCCGGCGGTCTGGTCCGCCTCGTCCAGCATGGCGCCCCCGCGGGCGACGCCGACCGGCACACTCATCGTCCACCCCTGTCGCTGTGTCAGGCCATCGCTGCTCGGAGAGCCATCGCTGCTCGGAGAGCCGTTGCTGCTCGGAGAGCCGGTTCAGGAGCCGGTGACCCGCGCCATGTGCTCGCGCAGGCTCCGCGGCCGCATGTCGGTCCAGACCTGCTCGATGTGGTCAAGACACTCCTGCCGGCCGCCACTCGTGCCCTCCTGGAACCAGCCGGCCGGGCACTCCCTGTCGGCCGGCCAGATCGAGTACTGGCCCTCGCTGTTCACGACCACCTGGAATCCGGGCTCGGATCCGGTCGCCTCGCCGGCCCTGCCGGCCTCGGCTGCCGATGCGGTCAGTCCCATGGCGTGCCCACCCCGCTCCAGGCGCTCACCATGGCGGCGGCGCCGACGGACCCCACCATCAGAGCCGCGACCAGGCCAGGCGCTGGAAGCAGACCTTGCCCTTTCATGAGATTCCCCCTACGTCGGTGCCCGGTGAGCTGACGTCCGGAAAGCTAGGAGGCCGTGCTTCCGCGGCTCTATCGGCCGCCGCTATCGTCCGGGCGCGGGCGCCGATAGCGCCGCGATGGGGCGCTATCGACCGAAGACCGCGAGTCGCGGTGGGACATCGCCGCGGCACGGCGCCGGGGGCCCTACCTGCGCAACCGTGCGGTTCATACGTACGTTCTCCACATCACCCGCGCGGCATGGCACCGATATTCACCAGCGCATCTTCTGGCATACGTCGGTTCGACGCTCCAGGTTCCGACCCTCGCATCAGGGTCCTGGTATGTGGACGCGCGTTCGAACCCCAGGGCCTCGGCAAAGTTGTCTACACATCGGCAAACTTTCCGGGGCCTCGGTCCGAACCCCCCTTGTCAGATTCGGGTGAGACACGATGGATTTCACTCGACGCGCGATCGAACACGGGAGTGGACGATGGGGAGCAGGAGCCGCGCGGTTCCGACGGTTCGGCCGGCACCGCGGGCGCGACGGAGCTCGACCGCCTTACTGCGGCCCGTCCGGCGGACGATTCTTGAGGGCAGCCGTGGTTGATCTGCGATTTCGCATGCTCGGGCCTTTCGAGGTCGTCCGCGACGGAGTCCCGATAGCGATCACGGCGCGGCGCAACCGGATGATGCTCGCGGTGCTGGCGGCGCAGCCGAACCGCGTCGTTCCGCTGGACCGCCTGATCACAGCGCTGTGGGACGAGAGCCCGCCACGCACCGCGCGGGCCCAGGTCCACATCTGCGTCTCGGCGCTGCGCTCCGTGCTCGGCGATCCGGACAGCATCCACACCCACCCTGTCGGCTACGCGCTCAACGTGCCGGACGAATCCGTCGACAGCCGGCTGTTCGAGCGGCTGATGGACGAGGTGAAGGCGCTGGACCACGGTCGGGAGCCGGAGCAGGCGCTGCGGCTGCTGGAGCGGGCGCTCGGGCTGTGGCGCGGGCCGGCCTACGACAAGCTGTCCGGCCCGGTCACCGAGTCGATGGCGGTCCTGCTGGAGCAGCGCCGGGTGAAGGCTGTCGAGCAGCGGGCGGAGATCCGGCTGAAGCTCGGCAGGGAGGACCCCGACGAGCTCGCGGCGCTGTGCGCCGAGCATCCGCTCCGCGAGCGCCTCCACGGCTTCCTCATGGTGTCGCTCTATCGCGCCGGGAGGCAGGCCGACGCGCTGGCGGCCTACCAGAACGTCCGCTCCATCCTGCGCGAGGAGCTCGGCATCGAGCCGGGACACGAGCTCCAGGCGATAGAGCGGTCGATCCTGAACCAGGATTCGTCGCTGAGCCTGTCACGGATGCACGGACCGGGCGTCCACCGCATCGTCCTGGTACCCCACCAGCTTCCCGGCGCGGCGCCCGACTTCACCGGCCGCGACGAGTACGTCGCGCAGCTGTGCGAGACGCTGCTGGAAAGCGGGGACACCAGGGCGCACCGCACCCCGCTCGCGCTTGTCACCGGCATGTGCGGGATCGGGAAGACGGCGCTGGCCGTCGAGGTCGGACACCTGCTGCGCAACGACTTCCCCGACGGCCAGCTGTTCGCCCGGCTGGACGGCTCCACCCCCCGGCCGGCCGAGCCGGCCAACGTGCTCGACCGCTTCCTACGCGGCCTCGGCGTGGACGCCCGCAAGATCCCGGACGACCTCGACAGCCGTGCGGACATGCTGCGCAGCCTGCTCGGCGGCAGGCGGATCCTCATCGTGCTGGACGACGCGGCCTCCGAGGCGCAGGTGACGCCGCTGCTGCCCGGGCTGGCCGGCTGCGCCGTGGTGATCACCAGCCGGCGCCGGCTGTTCGGCCTGCCCGGCGTGGTGCAGTTCGAGCTCGACCGGCTGCCCGCCGACGCCGCCGAAGACCTGCTGGGCCGGATCGTGGCCGGCGACCGGCTGCGCGCCGACCCGGAGGCGCTGCGGGAGATCGTCCGGTTCTGCGACGGCCTGCCGTTCGCGCTGCGCATCGCCGGCTCGCGGCTGGCTTCGCACCCGCACTGGGGCGCCGCCGAACTGGTGCGGCGCATGGCCGACGAGAAGCAGCGCCTGGACCAGCTCACGCACGGCGACCTGGACATCAGGGCGCTGCTGGCCGTCGCCTACGAGACGTTGTCGGCGCCGGCCCGCCGCACCCTCCGGCTGCTGTGCCTGCTCAACGTGCCGGACTTCGGGGCCTGGCATGCGGCCGCGGCGCTCGGCGCCGGCGCGGACGACGCGGCCTCGCTGGTGGACGAGCTGGTGGAATGCCGGCTGGTGGAACCCGATCTGCGGCAGTCCGACAGCGTCCGGTTCAGGGTCCACGGCCTGGTCCGGCTGTTCGCCGCCGAACGCTGCGCGACCGAGGACGACGCCGCCGACCGGCGGCGCGCGGTCGACGACGTGCTCGCGGCCTGCCTGGCGATCCTGCGCGAGAGCCACCGCCGCGGTTACGGCGGCGATTTCGTGACCCTCGGCGACCCGCTCCCTCCCTGCGGGCTCGCCGAGGCCGACCTGGACAAGCTGCTGCGGGACCCGACCGGCTGGTTCACCGACGAACGCCCCACCCTGTCGGCCCTGGTCGCCCAGGCCGCCAACACCGGCCGCCCGCAGGCGGCGTGGAACATCGCGGTCGGCTCGGTGGTCTTCTTCGAGACGCTGGGCTGCTTCGACGACTGGAGGAGCACGCACGAACTGGCACTGACGGCAGTCCAACGGCACGGCGACACCCGCGGCGAGGCGGCGGTCCTCTGCTCGCTCGGCTCCCTGGGCATCGCCCGCGGCGGCGCCTGGGCCGAGGGCGGCCTGCTGCGCGCCCTGGCGCTGTTCGAGAGCCTCGACGACACCCTCGGCCGCGCGCTCACCCTGCGGAACCTGGCACACCTCGACCGGGTCCACGGCCGTCACGACGGCGCCTTCCAGCGCTACCGCGCAGCCCTGGCCGGCTTCCGGGACGCCGGCGACCCGGTCGGCGAGGCGCACGCGCTGAGCGGCCTGGCGCAGACCTACCTCGAGGTCGGCGACGTGGCGAGCGCGGAGCGGTATTCGACCGACTCGCTCCACCTGGCCGAGTCCCTCGGGAACCTGCGCCTGGAATCCCAGGCCCTGTACCGCCTCGGCAACGTCCTCGTCGCCCGCGGCGACTCGACCGGCGCCCACGCCTACCTGAGCAAGTCCCTGGACATCGTCCAGACGGCGGGGGACCCCGTCGGCCAGGCGCACGTGATGGCCGCGACCGCGGCGGTCCTGGTCGACCTCGGCGACCTGGACGCCGCCGACGAGATGCTGGACACCGTCACCGAGCTGTGCGAGCGGCTGCCGGACGGAAGGGTCCGGGGGCGGGTGATCCTGACCCGCGCACGGGTCCACGAGGATCGCGGGAACTACGCCACGGCCGAGACGCTGCTGCTCTCGGCATCCGCGGTGTTCAGCGACAACGGCGACGCGGTGTGGCAGGAGCGGGCGCTGGAGGCCATGAGCAGACTGCGACGGCGGGCAGCCGGGAGCAGGTGAGGCCCGGCGGGGCCGGCGGGGCCTGGCGGGGCCGCCGCAGAACGACCGCCGGGGCCCCAGCGCCTGGCCCAGCTCCGGGGCCCAGCGCCTGGGGCCGGCACCTTCCTTGAATGCGCGGCACCGGTACCGTGGCCACGTGACGTGGGCGTTGGATTCTGGCGGCGTCACGGCCCCGCCGCGCGACAACATGCAGCTGCCTGCGCCGGTCGTGCTGTGGCTGTCCGTGTCGGCATTCGCGCCCCGCTCTCCGGCGGGCGCAATGGTGCGTCCGTGAATCTGGGCATCATCGGCCAGGCCATGGGCCTGTTCGCCGTGACCAATATCGACGACATCCTGGTTCTCGCCCTGTTCTTCGCCCAGGGCGCCGGCCACCCGGGGGCGGGCCGCAGCATCGCCGCAGGTCAGTACCTGGGGTTCGTGACCATCCTCGTGGTCGCGGTGGCAGCTGCGTTCGGTGCCACCTTCCTTCCCGAAGACGCCATTCCCTACCTCGGTCTCCTGCCTCTCGTTCTTGGGATCAAGGCAGCCGTGCAGGCCTGGAAACATCGAAACGACTCGGACCGGGAAGGACAGCAGGCCGAGGGAGGCGGCCCGAAGGTCCTGGAAGTCGCCGCGGTCACCGTCGCCAACGGCGGTGACAACATCGGCGTCTACGTTCCCGTGTTCGCCACCGCGGGCATTGGCGGCATGAGCGTCTTCGCGGTTGTCTTCCTGGTCCTACTGGCCGTGTGGATCGTCGCCGGCCGCTACTTCGCCACGCGCCCCGTCATTGCCCGAGCACTCAGCCGATGGGGTCACATCCTGATGCCCGTCGTCCTGATCGGTATCGGCCTGTCCATCCTCGTCGAGGGGGGCGCCTTCGGCCTGTAGCGCCGGCACGCCGGGCGAGTGACGGGACCCGGGGCGGTGGCACACTGTGGCCGTGGTGGATCGGGATGGGGCGATCGACGGCGATGCGCGCTGGGACTTCTTCGTCAGCTACACCCAGGCCGACAGGTCCTGGGCAGAGTGGATCTCCTGGAAGCTCGAAGAGGACGGCTACCGGGTACTCGTGCAGGCATGGGATCTCGTGCCCGGCACCAACTGGGTCTTCGGCATGCAGGAGGGTGTCACCCGCTCCGAGCGGACGCTCGCCGTGCTGTCGACGGCGTACACGAAGTCCGTCTACGGGTCGGCGGAATGGCAGGCTGCCTGGCGTGCCGACCCCACCGGTGCCCGCCGCAAGCTCCTCGTCGCCCGCGTCGAGGACTGCGACCGCCCGGGGATGCTCGGCCAGGTCGTCTCGTTCGACCTGTTCGGCCTCGCCCAGGACGACGCCCGCGACGAACTGCTGAAGGCGGCGAAGCTCGCGGTCACCGGCGCCCGCGCCAAGCCCTCCACCGAGCCACCCTTTCCCCCAGCTGCCACGACGACATCGCCCGCGCCGGCGCCGCCCGGCACCGGCCTGCGACCTGAACCGGCACCGCGTTCAGCGGCTTCCCACCCCGCGGGTCCCATCCAGATCGGAACCGTCTCCGCGCCCGGCGGGACGGCCATCGGGGTGAACCACGGGCGAGTCATCCAGCGAAGCGACGGCGAGCGACCGTCTCCACGGAACGACGGTCAGGCTGGGTGACCAGTGAGCAGGAGGAAGCTCCTGCACCGTCGTGGAGGTGTCGGCACGACAGCGGGCTCGGGTGAACGGGGAGCATAGCCGGGTGACGATCGGCGACGTGTCGGCGCCGGGTGGGCAGGCGGTCGGCGTCAACTACGGGAACGTTCTGCAGCATTGGTTCTCGGGGCCGTTTCGCCTGTTGCGGCAGGCAGTGATCCCGTTGGACCCGTTACCGGGTGATCTGCGGCTGGTCGACCCGGCGAAGCCGGACAACCCGGTGAGCCGGTTTCGAGGGCGCGAGGAGCTGATCGGCCGGATCGACGCATTTCTTGACCGCTGTGTCCGGCAGCGCCGGGGCGGATTCCTGCTGGTCGAGGCGGAGGCAGGGATGGGCAAGTCGGCGTTGGCCGCCTATCTGGCCTTCACCCGTGTCTGGCCGGCCCATTTCGTTCGGCTGGCCGAAGGCCGTTCCCCGGAGTCCGCACGCCGAAATCTCGCCGCGCAGCTCATCGCCTGTTGGAAGCTCGAGGAGGCTGTGCCTGCCGGGATTCTTCCGGAGGGTGCTGAAGCTACAGCCTGGCTGGCCGGCCGGCTGTCGGAGGCCGCTGCCCGCCGCGACCGCGAGGCACCGGGCACGCCTGTGGTCCTGCTCGTCGACGGCCTGGACGAGGCGCCGCAGCCTGCGGTGGGTGAGCTGCCGCTGGGCCTGCCGCCGAGTCTGCCGCCGGGCACGGCGATCATCGCGACGACCCGGCCGAAGTCGGTGGCGATCCCGGCCGCGGCACGGGTGGTCGAGCGCATCGAGGTGCAGAGCACCGCTAGGGCCTGTTTTGGAACCCCGGTTCGTGGCGGATCTTCACCGTGGTGATGATCCGCTGTGGGTCGTGGGGATCTTTCGGATGAGCAGTGGGCAGCGCTGGAGCCGTTGCTTCCGGTGGCGGGACGGGGACGTCCAGCGAGGTATCAGCGCAGGCTGATCGACGGGATCCGATGGCGGGTCCGGACAGGCGCACCATGGCGGGATCTCCCCGTCCGGTACGGGCCCTGGCAGACGGTCTACGGCCTGTTCCGCCGCTGGCAACGGGAAGGCGTCTGGGCGCGGATCGTGACCCGGTTACAGACCCGCGCGGACGCGGCCGGTCTGATCGTCTGGGAGGTCAACGTCGACTCCACGGTCTGCCGCGCCCACCAGCACGCCGCCGGCGCCCGCCGCGACGGCGACACCCAGAAGGAACCACCCGGCGGCGTGACCGTCGAACCGGCCGACCACGGGCTCGGCCGGTCCCGCGGCGGACTGACCACCAAGATCCACCTGGTGGTCGAACAAGGACAGAAACCCCTATCGGTGCTGGTCACCGCCGGGCAACGCGGGGACAGCCCCCAGTTCACCGTCGTCCTCGACCGGATCCGGGTACCACGCCCAGGTCGGGGACGTCCCCGGACCCGGCCCGTGCGGGTCCGCGCGGACAAGGCCTACTCCTCCCGCGCGAACCGGACCTGGCTACGCCGTCACGGGATCGCCGCGACGATCCCCGAGCCCGCCGACCAGATCGCGAACCGGAAACGACGCGGCTCCGCCGGTGGACGCCCACCCCGGTTCGACCGGGAGGACTACAAGGCCCGCCACGCCGTCGAGTGCGGGATCAACCGGCTCAAACGCCACCGGGCCGTAGCGACCAGGTTCGACAAACTCGCGGTCCGCTACGAGGCCACCCTCCACCTCGCCGTGATCGGCGAATGGCTCCGTCCGGCGGCCGGGACCGGACTGTCATGCTGAACCCGCAACCGCCAGCGGAACAGAAGGGCAGGGCCGTGGCCGCCGAACACTACTGCGCCGACAGCGAGAACGGCGACCATGTCGATGACCCTTCCGCACGGGTCCTGACCAGGCTGATCGCGTCCCTGGACCTGGCCGGCAACACCTTCGTCGTGATCCAGCCCGACACCGACGACCCGCCCTGGTTCACCTCCGCCGTCCTGCTCGACTCCCTCACCTACGAAGTCGAACGCCACGACCACCGCACCGGTGAACACAACAAGACCCACACGACCAACCCCGCGGCCATCGCCGGCGACCTCACAGCCTGGATGACCAGCCGCTAACCCGCCGACCAGCTCAACCCACTTCCAAAACAGGCCCTAACCGGCAGGACCTGTTCGACTATCTCACCGCGATCACCGCAAACGATCCTGAGCTGATCGAGGCGCTGCGCACGTCCGGACTCGCGGCCGAGCGGTTCTGCCGGACACTGCTGGACCGTTCCGGCGGGGTGTGGATCTACGCGCTGACCGTGCTTGACGAGATCCGTGACCAGCGCCGTGATCCGGCCGATGTCGCACGGCTCCCCGCCGGGCTGGCCGCGTACTACGCCGACAATGTGGCCCGCGGGCGCGCGGAGCTCGGCGATCGGTGGCAGGCCCAAGGACTGCCGATGCTCGCCACGCTGGCCGCGATACGCGAACCGCAGCCGGCAAGCACCCTGGCCTTGTGGGCGGGCATCGCCGAGGCCGACGCCCGGGCGCTGGTCCGCGGGATGTTCCGTCCGTTCCTCGCGGTCCGCCGTGACGGCGACCCCGACCGTTTCCTGGTTCGGCACCAGAGCCTGCGCGACTTCTGCGCCGGCGACGCCCTAGACGACAGCGAGAACGAGGATCTGCGCCATCTGTCGTACGAGCTGTCCGCCGCCGTCCGGGCGGCCCACGCGCGTATCGCCGCCGACCTGATGGCCTCGGCGACCGCCGGCACGCACGGTACGCCGATGATGCCCGCCTACGCGATGGCGCATCTCGCCGAGCATGCAGCGTTGGCCGGCCTGATCGAGAGCCTGGCAAGTGACCCCGTCTTCCTGGCCACCTGCTCTCCGCAAAGTCTTCTGCGCTACCGGCTGGCCCTGCAGTCGACGGCGGCGCGCGCGGCGTTGATCGCCTACGAGCGGACGCTGCACGACTGGAGGGCCCGCCCGCACGACCCACGCCGCTGGTGGCTGCACGTCTGGGCACGCAAGACGGGCGCGCACGACCTCGCCGAGGCGTGCGTCCGACACACCACGAGTCGTTGGACGATCCAGACCGCGATGTGGGCCGGTTCCGCCCGCGATCACGTCGGCCGCATCGGCTCGGTGACCGCGCTCACGGCGGTCCCCATGCCCGACGGCCACAGCCTGCTCGCCCTCGCCACCGAGGATCTGACGGTCTGGCTGTGGGACGTAGCCACCGGTGAGCCAGCAGTGGGTCCGCTCACCGGACCCAGCCGGTCGGTGACCACGCTGGCAACGACCACCCTGTCCGACGGCCGAGTTCTGCTCGCCGGCACCGGAGAGTCCGAACCTCTGTGGCTGTGGGACCTGACCAGCGGACGGCTGGCCGCCGACCCGCTCGGGGCTCCCGGCCCGTCCACCGCGTTGACGGCGTTCACTCTGCCGGACAACCGCACCCTGCTGGCCTGCGCCGGACACGACGAGACCATACGGCTCTGGGACCCGGCCACCGGCGAACCAGCCGCCGAGCCACTCATCGGACACACCAGCTGGGTGAACGCGCTGGCGACGGTCCCGGGCGCCGACGGCCGGACGCTGGTCGCCTCCGCCGGAGCCGACAGGACGATCCGGCTCTGGGATCCGAACACCGGCGAGCCGGCCACCGAGCCCCTCGCCGGACATGCCAGGGCGGTCATCGCGCTCACCGCCGTGCCACTGCCCGACGGCCGCACCCTGCTCGCCTCCGCCGGAGCCGACACGACGGTCCGACTCTGGGACCCGGCAACCGGCGAACCAGCCGCCGAGCCACTCATCGGACACACAGGCTGGGTGAACACATTGGCAGCAGTGCCGCTACCAGGAACAGTGCCGCTACCAGGTGGGAACATCCTGCTCGCCTCCGCCGGCTGGGACGAGTCAGTCCGGCTCTGGAACCCCGCCAGCGGCCAGCCGATCCTGACCCCCCTCATCGGACACACCGGCTGGGTGAACGCACTCGCGGCTGTCCCGCTGCCCGACGGCCGTACCGCTCTCGCCTCCGCCGCGGACGACCGGACGGTCCTCATCTGGACGCCGACGACACCGGCCGCGGGCGAAATGGCGGGAGTGGCGGGAGTGGCGGGAGTGGCGAGCGAGCTTGAGCGGCATTGACGAACACCGGAAACGACCTTCAGGGCCTGCGGTCTGGATGGCGCACCGATGAGTTTCTCGCGGCGCGCCGGTCTGTATGTCTGGGACCGACTCACGGAAGGCTGGCGCCATGCGGAAACTGATCTACGGCATGAACCTGACCCTGGACGGCTACATCGCCGCGCCCGGCGACGACATCGGCTGGGGCGGGCCGCCGAGCGACGAGCTGTTCGGGTGGTGGCTCGACCAGGACCGGGCGAGCGGCCTGGCCCTGTATGGGCGCAAGCTGTGGGAGACGATGAGCTCCTACTGGCCGACCGGCGACCAGGTGCCGGGCGCCACCCCGGCGGAGATCGAGTTCGCGCGGAACTGGCGGGACACGCCGAAGGTGGTGTTCTCCTCGACGATCGACAAGGTCGACTGGAACACCCGTCTGGTCACCGGCGACGCGATCGCCGAGATCACCCGGCTCAAGGCCGAGGACGGCGGCCCGATGACCATCGGCGGTGCGATGCTCGCCGGGGCGGCCATGCGGGCCGGGCTGATCGACGAGTACGCGCTGGCCACCTACCCGGTTCTGACGGGCGGGGGCACCCCGTTCTTCACCGCGCTGGACAGTTGGACGAACCTGAACCTGCTGGAGACACGGACGTTTCCCGGCGGCGTGGTCCTGACCAGGTACGAGACGAGGCGCTGAACGCCCCGTCCGGGAGTCACGGGCCGATGTTCGGCGGGTGCCGCCCTCATCGTCCTGTCCGGGCAAAGAGAAACCCCGGCCTGGACCCAGACCGGGGCGCTCGTGGTCGCCGGTCAGCCGGCCGTCGGCACCGCCGCGGTCTCCTCGACGACGGTGAACAGGCCACCCTCAACAGTGCTCCAGTCGCCGACGGAGCGGAAACCGACGGTCGCGAGCAGCTTGTCGGCGGCCTCGCTGAGGGTGGGGACGTCGGCGGCGTCGAGGCGGCCGACGATGGTGCCTTCCGTGTCAGCCTCACCACGGACGATCCGGACGTCGAGGGTGTCAGCGTCGACGAACGCGTAGGTGTTCGTGTCGGTCACGGGAGCCTCCTTGGGGCATGGGAGCGATCTGTTCGATTCGTACGAGGGCCAGCCTCTCGCAGCGACACCGACCCGAACCACGCGCCTCCCGAGGTGTCAGAGCGCACCGGCATCTGGCGTGCCGCGGTCGTCCTGCGAGACCAATCCCAGACCGATGGCGGCCAAATCCGGTCCAACCGCAGATGCGGATGCGCTCCACGGTAGATATCGTGCGGTGCCGGTCCGCGGCCGGATGATGTGCGGCCCAGCGCGGTTGGGAACTGCCGGTCCGTGCCTCTGACGTCCCATCGGCGGGGTCGACGTCAAGCCGGTCGACGAAGAGGGCCGGCGCGTGCCCACGACGCCATCGCCAACTCGGACGAGGCGCCTGAGGTCCACGCACCGTCGGATCAGCGCGCGAGGTGGGTTGTGACGGTTAGTCGCGAGCTGGCAGGCTGTGGGTATGGGGACGGGGGTCCTACCAGCGGGTGGGGACGATGCGGCTGCGGGCGGGCCGGCCGGGCGGCACCTGGATTTCTTCGTTTCTTATACGGAGAGCGATAAGAGCTGGGCCGAGTGGATTTCCTGGCAGCTCGAAGCAGCCGGTTACCGGGTACTTGTCCAGGCATGGGATTTCGGTGCGGGTGCACACTTTGTGCATGAGATGCATCGGGCCGCGATTGAGGCCGAGCGAACGGTGGCAGTGCTTTCGGCGGCTTATCTGACCTGTGCGTTCGGTGAGGCGGAGTGGCAGGCGGCATGGGCGGCAGATCCGTCGGGGACGGGGCGGAAGCTGCTGGCAGTGCGAGTGGAGGACTGCGCGCGGCCGGGTTTGTTGGGGCAGCTGGTCGGAGTGGATTTGTTCGGAGTCGAGGAGGAAGTCGGGCGGCGGCGGCTGTTGGCAGCGGCGGGTGGGATGCGGGGGAAGCCGACGGAACCACCATCGTTTCCTGGCGGCGTCGGTTTTCCGGGGCTTACGGGAGTGTGGGAGGCGGTGTGGCAGCCGGGCCGGTCGCCGTTTCCCGGGTTGGACGCGTTCGACGCGAGCCGCGCGGCGGTGTTCAAAGGCCGGGAGGAGGACACCCGCCGGCTGGTTGAGGCATTGAGCGGCCCGGACGCCGGCGGCTTGCTGGCGGTGGCGGGCCCGTCGGGGTGCGGGAAGTCGTCGCTGGTGGCGGCAGGGCTCGCCCCGACGTTGGCGGAGGACGCCGATTGGCTGGTGACAGCGCCGCTGGTGGCCGGCGGTGGGCCGATCACGGCGGTGGCGGGAGTACTGGCGGAGGCGGGCCGCGGCCTCGGGTTCGACTGGACCATGGACAGTCTGGCCGCCCGGCTGGAGGAGCCAGACGCGGTGGTGGGCTTGGCCCGGCAACTGCTGAGGGCGGCCCGAGCACGGCGGCTGCTGCTGATCGTGGATCAGGCCGAGGAACTGCTGAGTCCGGGGACGAGCACAGGGCAGCAGGAATGGTTCTTCGGGTTGCTGGCGGCAGCGGCCGGTGGGCCCGTGCGGGTGGTGGCGACTGTTCGGTCGGAGTACCTGGACGGACTGTCCGAGCAGACTGCGCGGGTCGGGTTGCGGGTGCGGGTGGAGTTGGTGCAGCCGCTGGAACGGGATCTGCTGCCACTGGTGATCACTGGGCCGGCGGGGTTGGCGGGCCTGGACGTCGAGGATGAGTTGGTCGCGCGGATGGTGGCCGATACCGGGGACGGGCAGGGACTGCCGCTGCTGGCGTACACGCTGTCACAGCTGTACGCGCGAGCTCGCCAGAGTGGGGCCACGGTGTTGTCGGGGGCCTTGTACAAGGCGGTTGGCGGGGTTCAGGGTGCGCTGGTCGCACACGCGGCCGCGGCACTGGCGGAAGCGACCGCGGCCTCCGGACACCACGGGGATCAGGTGCTGGCCGCTCTGCTGCACCTGGTCTCCGTGGATGAGGAGGAGCGGCCGGCACGTCGGCGTGTCCCGTTGGAGGATCTGCCGGGTGGGGTGCGGGCGGCGCTGGTGCCGTTCGTGACGAAAAGGCTGCTGACTGTGGACGCCGTTCGGGGGGGTGCAGCGACCGTCGAGGTGGCCCACGAGCGGCTACTGATCGCTTGGCCACCGCTGACCAGGGCGATCAGGATGGCCTCCGATCGGCTGCGGCAGCGCAGCCAGGCGGACGCCGCCGCGGCGGAGTGGAAACGCCATGGCCGGGTTGCGGACCGGCTGTGGCCCCGCGGTCTGGCCGGAGCCGCTCTCACCGCTTTGGGAGACGGAGAACTCACCCCGACGACCCTCGAGTTCTTAAAGGCCGGCCGCCGACGGGGGCGGCAGCGGTTGGTCGCGGCGTTCAGCATCCTCAGCGTGCTGCTACTGGTCGCAACCAGCCTCGGTGTCGTCGCTGAGCTGCAGCGTCAGAGCGCTGACCGGCAGAGCCAGATCGCCAACCGGCAAAGCCAGATCGCGGAGGATCGCCGGCGCACTGCGGTCGCTGACCGGCTGCTCACTCTGGCCGACACCAGTCGTGAGGATGATCCGACCGCCGCGCTGCGATACGCGGTGGCCGCGGGCTCCCTTGCGCCCGGGGATGACACGACAGCACGCATTCGCGGCAACCTCCTCGACACCTTTGCTGAATTACCCGCTCTCCCAGCCGCCCTCTCCGACCTCACCGGTCCTGCATCCGTGGTCGCGTTCGGGTCGGACGGGCTGCTCGCCACCGGCGGCGGCGACGGATACGGACACGGGGAAGTGCGGTTATGGGACACCTCGAACCCTGAGCAGGCCCGCCCCCTCGGCCAGTCCCTCGACCACACCGGCCGGGTGTCCGCAATGGCGTTCGGGCCAGACGGACTGCTGGCCACCGGCAGCGACGACGACGACGGCGGCGGCGACAGGTACGGACACGGGGAAGTGCGGTTGTGGGACACCTCGAACCCTGAGCAGGCCCGCCCCCTCGGCCAGTTCCTCGACCACATCGACAGGGTGTACGCGGTGGAGTTCGGGCCAGACGGACTGCTCGCCACCAGCAGCAGCGACAGCGACGGATGCGGGCAGGTGCGGTTGTGGGACACCTCGAACCCTGAGCAGGTCCACCCTCTCGGCCAGCCCCTCGACACCGGCACGGCGTACGCGGTGGCCTTCGGACCAGACGGACTGCTCGCCACCAGCAGCAGCGACGGGACGGTGTGGCTGTGGGACACCTCGAACCCTGAGCAGGTCCGCCCCCTCGGCCAACCCCTCGACCACACCGGCCCGGTGAACGCGGTGGCCTTCGGACCAGACGGACTGCTCGCCACCAGCAGCAGCGACGGGACGGTGTGGCTGTGGGACACCTCGAACCACGAGCATGTTCACCCCGTCGGCCAACCCCTCGACCAGACCGGCCCGGTGAACGCGGTGGCCTTCGGACCAGACGGACTGCTCGCCACCAGCAGCCGCAACAGCAGCGGCGGCGGGACGGTGCGGCTGTGGGACACCTCGAACCCCGAGAAAGCCCACCCCCTCGGCCAGCCCTTCGGCTGGGGGCCCGCGGTGGCGTTCGGGCCGGACGGGTTGCTGGCCACTAACAGCGACAGCGACGGACACGGGGGGATACGGCTGTGGGACACCTCGAACCATGGACATGTTCACCCCGTCGGCCAACCTCTCAACCACACCGACCCGGTGAACGCGGTGACCTTCGGACCGGACGGACTGCTCGCCACCAGCAGCAGCAGCAGCGGCGGCGGCGGCGGCGGCGGCGGGACGGTGCGGCTGTGGGACACCTCGAACCACGAGCAGGTCCACCCCCTCGGCCAACCCCTCAACCACACCGACCCGGTCTACGCGGTGACCTTCGGACCAGACGGACTGCTCGCCACCAGCAGCAGCAACAGCAGCAGCGGCGGCGGGACGGTGCGGCTGTGGGACACCTCGAACCACGAGCATGTTCACCCTGTCGGCCAACCCCTCGGCCAGACCGGCCCGGTGAACGCGGTGGTGTTCGGGCCAGACGGGCTGCTGGCAACCAGCGGCAACGACGGGACGGTGCGATTGTGGGACACCTCGAACCCTGAGCAGGTCCGCCCTCTCGGCCAGCCCTTCACCGGCCACGCCAGCTGGGTGTCCGCGATGGCGTTCGGGCCGGACGGGCTGCTGGCAACCAGTGACGGCGACGGGGCAGTGCGGCTGTGGGACACCTCGAACCCTGAGCAGGTCCGCCCTCTCGGCCAGCCCTTCACCGGCCACGCCAGCTGGGTGTCCGCGATGGCGTTCGGGCCGGACGGGCTGCTGGCAACCAGCAGCCTCGACGGCGACGGGGCAGTGCGGCTGTGGGACACCTCGAATCGTGGGCAGGTCCGCCCCCTCGGCCAGCCCTTCGACGACACCGGCCGGGTGTCTGCGGTGGCGTTCGGGCCGGACGGGCTGCTGGCAACCAGCAGCCTCGACGGCGACGGGGCAGTGCGGCTGTGGGACACCTCGAACCCTGAGCAGGTCCGCCCCCTCGGCCAGCCCCTCGACCACACCGGCTGGGTGTCTGCGGTGGCGTTCGGGCCGGACGGGCTGCTGGCAACCAGCGGCTACGAGGGGACAGTGCGGTTGTGGGATGTCGAGGAGCTGCAATGGCTACGGGAGCATGCCTTCGAGGTGGCGTGCCGGCTGGTAAATCATGGTCTGACCGAGTCTGAATGGCGTAAGTCTGTCTCCGATATGGACACTGATCCGTACCGTGACTCGTGCGGAAACCGACGCCCAGCCGGCTGACCACGATCGGGCCTGACAGGCTCTGTTGACCGAGGCCGCGTCTGGATCGCAGCGATCCGCTCGCTCGGCGACACCGACCTCGGCGCAGCCTGATTCCGCACAGCGCAGGTGTTCGGCCCAGTTCCGCCGGATAGGGTTCTACGGACCGCACGGCGATCCGGCCAGCGGGTCGGAGTCGTTCTCGGCGCGCTGATGGGTCTCCATCCGCCGCGCGCGTTCCTCGTGCTCGCCGTACAGGTCCCGCTCGCCGCTCCGCCGTACCTCATGTGGCCCGGCGGACAGCTCAGCGAGCATCACGGCGCTGATCGCCATCTCGTCAGAGAGCTCGGCGAGATCTCCATCAGGGGTTTTGGTCGACAGCGCTGCTGGGAGCACCCGCGGTCAACCTGTCGGTCGGCGGCCCATTGCTCAGCAGCCGACAACCGTCGGCACTTTTGGCTGGTCATATCCCGTTCCGGCCAAGGATCGGCCACCACTGAAAGTTGGCCGATCGGGATTCAGGAGAATCCATCGAGTGGCAATGATACGCGAACCATCCGGCCGCACTGAAGCACGAGGCGATGGATCGATTGCGGGTACGAATCGGTTCGGTGCATTACTTGTCGGGGTTTCTCAGCGCCTGCGAACATACCCTGGAAGGATCCCGCTTCTCGAGAAACGGCCATCGGCGAATCACGGGAGCATCCGCAGTGGACAAGGTCGGAACAGTTGACGACATTCACGCCGCCGCCACGGCCCTGACCGGCCTCACCGATTTCGGTCCGCCCGATTATCATGAGGGGCTTGAGATCATCCTGGCCGCCTACCAGGACGAGGCCGACCTCACACCGCTCGGCGTCGCGATGGCCCGCGACGAGTTGCGCGACATTCTGGTGGCCCGCCTGTTCAGCGAGGCCGGCTGGCAGCGCTATCCCGAGTACGCCGAGGTTCCGATCGAACGGCCGCTGTTCATCATCGGAATGCCCCGCACCGGCACGACCACGCTGCACCGGCTGCTGACCGCCGATCCGGCCCATCAGGGCCTGGAACTGTGGCTGGGCGCCGCTCCGCGTCCCCGTCCGCCGCGCCCGAGCTGGGCCGACGACCCGATCTTCCAGCTCGTCCAGGGGGCGATCCAGGCATTCCTGGATCGGAACCCGGGCTATCTCGGTATCCACAACCGGGACGCGGCGAAGGTCGAGGAATGCTGGCTGCTCACCCGTCAGTCGATGATGTCGGCCTTCTTCGAGTTCACCGGGCACGTGCCGACCTACTCGAGCTGGCTGGCCGGGCAGGACTGGACGGCCGCCTACGAGCGCCACCGCCGCAACCTGCAGCTGATCGGGCTGCCCACGCCCGGCCGGACCTGGGTGCTCAAGTACTCCGGCCACATGCTGTGCCTGGACGCCCTGCTGGCCACCTATCCGGACGCGCTGATCGTGCACACCCACCGCCGGCCGGCCAGCACCGTGCTCGGCTCGGCCTGCAGCATGGTGAGCCGGCTCGCGGCGGGCAAGTCGACCAGCTTCCACGGCGACGCGATCGGCCCGGCCCTGCTCGAGCTGGCCGACCGGGCCCTGACCCGCTTCGCGGCGGACCGGGCCCGCCACGACCAGGCCCATTTCCACGACGTGGAGTTCGACGAGTTCACCGCCGACCCGCACGGGGTCGTCGCCGGAATCTACGAGCGGCTCGGCCGCCCGGTGCCCGAGCATGCCCGCGCCGCCATGGCCGAGGTGCTCACCGAGGACGACCGGCTGCGCTCCCACCGTTATGACCTCGCCGAGTTCGGCGTCACCGCCGAGCAGGCCGACGCCCGCCTCGCCGGTGTGGTCTGACCGCCCACCGCACCGAACGGAGACATGATGACCACGACGGCGCCCACCGGGACGGCGGAAGCGGCCCTGGCCCGGTGGGGTTTCTCCGAATGGATCGCGCAGACCCGGCGGACCGGCGAGTTCATCGACACCCCCGAGCTGGACGGGGTCAACGACGCGGTCATCAGCGTCGACGGCCGCCCTATGGTCAACTTCTCCGGCATCGGCATCCTGGGTTGGCAGCATGACCCGGAGGTCCGCAGGGTCTTCGCCGCCGCGGCGGCCGAGTACGGCCTGGTCGTCGGCGGTTCGCGGCTGGTCCAGGGCCTTTCCCGGCCGCACCTGGAACTCGAGAAGCTGGTGGCAGAGATCACCGGTCAGGAGAAGGCCCTCACCTTCGCCACCGGCCTGCTGGCGAACTTCGGTTTCGTCCACGCGATGAAGGCCCGGTTCTCGTTCGCCGACGAACCCGGGGTGAACAACGCCGACATGGTCCTCGTACTCGACCGGGACAGCCACTGGAGCATGTGGAAGGCCGCCGACGGGTTCAAGTACGGGCGCAACCTGTTCGACTTCGAGCACAACGACGTCGCGGAGCTGCGCAAGCTGCTGGCCGAGCTGGGCGACCGGCGGGTCGTGGTCGGTTTCGAGACGGTCTACTCGTCCGACGGCTCGATGGCGCCTGTGGGCGAGATCCTCGATGCCTGCGAGGAGTTCGGGGCGGTCAGTTTCGTCGACGACGCCAACGGGTTCATGGCGTACGGCAACGGTGGCCACCGGTTCGCGGCGGAATACGAGGCACTGCGCCGCGCCACTTTCCGGATGGTGTCGTTCGGAAAGGCCGTCGGCCTGTCCGGCGGCGCCATCGTCGGGCCGGCGGACGCCATCGACGCGTTCCGTTTCCTGTCAGGCACGTCGATTTTCACGACGAACATCCAGCCGCCCACCGCGCAGGCCATCACACACGTGCTCGACCGGATGCGGCGCGACCCGTCGGTGATGGAGCGATATCTCGACCGGATTGACCGGCTGCGGGAACGTCTGATCGCGGTCGGATGCACCATCAATTCCACGCCGACCTTCGTCACCTCGATCGCCGTCGGTTCCAACGAGACCGCTGTTCGGGTACGGCGGGATTTTCTCGAGCGCGGCTACCTGGTGCCGATGTTCGTCTATCCGGCGGTCCGGAGGAACGAGGCGGTGATCCGTCTGCTCGTGAACAATCGGCTGTCCGACGAGCAGCTCGACGGTTTCGTCGAAACGCTGGCCGAGCTCCGCACGATCCACGGTTTCTGACAGCGCCCAACAAACCTGCCGCGGGCCGGGCCGAGCGAGGGGCACCATGGATTCCCAGTCACCAGACCCTGCGTCACCGTCCGCGGCGATCCCCCGGCCGCTCACCCCGTTGGTCGCCCCGCTGGTCGCCCGGCCAGCGGGGCGACCAGTCGCCCTGGTCACCGGGTGTTCGAGCGGCATCGGCCTGCGCAGCGTCCCGGCGCTGGTCCGGCGGGGGTTCCACGTCGTCGCCACCCTGCGCGACCTGGGCCGCCGCGGCGCGCTCGACAAGGTCGCCGACGAGCACGTCACGGTGCTCCGGTTGGACGTCACCGACCAGCGGACGATCGACGAGACCGTCGCCGACGTCCTGGCCGCGACCGGCCGTATCGACGTACTGGTCAACAACGCGGGGACAGCGCCGCCGAACTTCGTCGAGGAGGCACCGCTGGCGCAGTGGCGATCGGTGTTCGAGACCAACCTGTTCGGCCAGGTCGCGATGACCAACGCCGTCCTGCCCGCGATGCGGGCACGGGGCCGGGGCCGGGTGGTGATGATCTCCAGCGTGGGCGGGCGGGCACCGACTCCCCTGCTCGGCGTCTACTGCGCCTCGAAGTTCGCTCTCGAGGGGTACGCCGAGACCCTGCGGCTGGAACTGCGGCACTCGGGCATCGACGTGGTGCTCGTCGAACCGGGCTCCTACCGGACGCCGATCTACGACACGCCGCTGCTGGACGCCCCCGTCCCGGTCGAGTCGCCCTACGCGGACGACTTCGTCCGGCTGCGCGCGTTCTACGGCGAGTACATCGCCCACCACCTGCGTGACCCCGACGAGGTCGCGGAACTGGTCGCGACCCTGGCCACCCGCAGGCGCCCGCGCCTGCGTCATCCGATCGGCACCGACGCCTGGATCAAGCTTGCGCTGCACGCCCTGCTCCCCTGGCCGGCCTACGAGCGGCTGACCCGCCGGCTGATCGGCCTGCGGCCGTAGCCGCCGCCGGGCGGCCGAGCACCTGCGGCGCGTAGTTCCAGGCTTCTGGCCTGGCATTTCGCCGCCCACAACGATCGGAGCGCTGATGGCGTCCATTCCGCAGCCACCTGGCGTCGACGTCGTCCGCGGTGCTGGCGACGCGGTGTCGGGAGGGCTGGCCGCCGGCCGGCGGCGGGTGGTGCTGGCGATCTGCTGCACAAGCGTGTTCGTGGTCGCGATGGACGCGACGATCCTCAACGTCGGCCTGCCGTCGATCAGGAGCGACCTGCACGCCGCGGACTCCGGGCTGCAGTGGGCCGTGGACGCCTACAGCCTGGTCATGGCAAGCCTGCTGCTGTTCTCCGGCTCGATGGGTGACCGGTTCGGACGAAGGCGCGTGTTCCGAACCGGACTGACACTCTTCTCGATCGGCTCGTTGCTGTGCAGCCTGGCGCCCGGGCTCGGTTGGCTGACTGCATTCCGGATGGTCCAGGCGGTCGGCGGCTCGATGCTCAACCCCGTCGCGCTGGCAATCATCACCAACACCTTCACCGATCACCGCGAGCGAGCGCGTGCGATCGGCCTGTGGGGCGGGATCGTCGGTCTGAGCCTGGCGCTCGGGCCGGTTGTCGGCGGGCTGCTGGTCGACACGATCGGCTGGCGGTCGATCTTCTGGCTCAACGTACCGGTCGGCGCCCTCGCACTGATTCTCGCCGGACGATATCTACCCGAGTCGCTGGCGCCGCGGGCCCGGCGTTTCGACCCGGCAGGCCAGGTGCTCGTCGCCGTCACCTTCGGTACGGTCACCTACGCGATCATCGAGGCGCCGGAGGCCGGCTGGGCCTCCCCACCGACAGTCGCCATGTTCATCGCCAGCGCCCTCGCTCTCGCCGGGCTGGTCGCATGGGAGAAGCGGCGCCCGGACGCCCTGTTGGATGTGCGGTTCTTCCGCAGCGCACCGTTCTCCGGGGCCACAGCCATCGCGATCTGCGCGTACGCGGCAATGGCCGGGTTCCTCTTCCTGAACACCCTCTACCTCCAGGCCGTGCGCGGCTACTCCGCGATGGACGCCGGCCTGCTGACACTCCCGATGGCGGCCGTCGCGACGCTGACGTCGCCGATCTCCGGTCGCCTCGTGGCCAGCCACGGCCCTCGACCGGCGCTGATCATCGCCGGGATCGCGATACCCGCCAGCGGAGTCATCCTGTCCTTCCTGAGCAGCTACGAGGGTCTCGCGCCGGTCATCTGCGCGTACGTGCTGTTCGGCGTCGGGTTCGGAATGGTCAGCGCCCCGACCACGAACATCGCGGTGTCCGGCATGCCGCTCGCCCAGGCAGGCGTCGCGGGAGCGATCGCCGGTACCAGCCGGCAGATCGGCATCGCCCTCGGTGTGGCGGTCTTCGGCTCGGTGGCCGCCCATCGCTTCGCAGATGGCTCCGGAACGGCGGCCATCGACCCAACCAGCGCACCACCCTGGTGGATCATGACCGGCTGCGGACTGACCATCGCCGCACTCGGCGTTCTCACCACCGGCCGCTGGGCGCGGGAAACCGCGGCCCGGACCGCAGCGCTCTTCACCCCCCGGCCGGCGCCACCCGAGCCCGAGGCGCCATCCCCGCCACCGCCCGCGCCGAGCAGGTGAACGCCGCCGGTCCCACCGCGGCCGGCGGGGTCTCGGCTGGCATCGACGAAGGCGACGGCCCTCACGTCCCCACCGGTCCAGCGAGGCCGCCGATGGCGTGGCGGACGAGATCGGTGAGGGCTTCGCGGTCGTCGAGCGCGTCGTCGGGGACGCTGTAGTAGGCGCGGACGGTCACGGTTCCGCCTGCCGCCTGGTAGGTGAACGGCCGACTGCCCGCGCTCTCCCACGCCGGCCGTTCCCGGTCGGGGACCCTGACGTAGACGGTGTCCATGACCATGGCGACCTGGCGGCCGGCGTGGCAGATCGCCCAGCCGCCGAAGAACCGTCGCAGGCTCATCCCGCCGAGCCCTTCGACCTGGTCGAGAACGTGCTCGGCGAGGTCGCGCTGCCCGCTCACGGCCGGGTGGGGGCGGTCCGGACCGGCCGAGCCGTCTCGATGACAAGTTCGGCGACCCGGGTCGAGGAGGCCGGGTTCTGTCCGGTGACGAGCTGGCCGTCGCGCAGGACGTGCGGGGCGAAGGGCCGGCCCGCGCGGTAGTTCGCGCCCAGCGAGCGCAGCCGCTGTTCCAAGGAGAACGGTACGAGGCCGGTCGCGGCGACCAGTTCCTCCTCACTGTCGCTGAACGCGGTCAGCTGCCGGCCGTTGACTACGGGGCGTCCACCGACATGGAGGTCCACGAGCGCGGCGGCGCCGTGGCAGACCGCCCCGACCGTCCCGCCCCGGGACAGAACCGAGGTCAGCAGGTCGGCGAGTGGCGGGTTGGCGGGGAAGTCCCACATCGTCCCGTGCCCGCCGACCAGGAACACGCTGTCGAACGCGCCGCCATCCAGGCCGGCCAGCGGCACGGTCGCCGCGAGGCGGGCAAGGGCGTCGGGATCGGCACGGAACCGGTCCACCGCGTCGGTGGCCGCGGCCGGGGCGAGGCTGGCGGGGTCGACAGGAGGCTGCCCGCCGGCGGGCGAGGCGAGGATGACCTCGATTCCGGCGTCGGTCAGGGCGTGGTACGGGGCGGCGAGTTCCTCGTACCAGAAGCCGGTGGGACGGTCGGAGTCGCCGAAGCGGGCGTGCGAGGTGAGGACGAGCACTGCTCGGGAGCCGGACAAAGGAGCCTCCAGGAGAATCTGAGCACGGTGAAGCGGACGTAGGTGGTCGATCAGCCAGCGAAGGGCTGGCGTGCCCCGGGCCGGGTTCGGGCGCTGTTTCGCGCCTGGCCGAGGGTGAACCGCTTCGGCGGAGCGGGTGGCTGGTCAGCCAGGTGGTTTGCGCAGCGAGGTCACGATGTCGTCGGTGACCTGCCGCAGCCGGGATGGTGCGGCGCCGGACCGCACCAGGACCAGCACACCCTGGTAGTCGACCAGCAGCCGCAGCGCGAGACGGGCAGCGGGCGGGCCTGCCGGGACCTGCCCAGCCGCGCGGGCACGTTCCACCGCACCGGCGAAGCCCTGCTCGATGGCGTCCAGCCCGCGCCGCACGCCGCGGGTGGTGAGCTCGTCGAGCGCGTAGGACTCCACCGCGCTGTTCGTCACCAGACAGCCGGGGTCACGATCCAGCCCGGTCTCGAACGTCGAAGTGAAGTAGCCGCGGACGCCGGCGAGCGGATCGTCGACTCGTTCGAGGTGCTCGGCGACCCGGCCGCGGACCACCCTGTCGACGTAGGCGTCCAGCACGGACCGGAAGATCTCGTCCTTGTTCCCGAACGAGCGATGCAGACTCCCGGGATGCAGCCCGGTCGCGGCCTCCAGGTCCCGCAGAGACGTGGCGTGGAAGCCCTGCCGGCGGAACAGCTGCATCATCGTCAGCAGGACCTCGTCGGAGTCGAACAGCTGCCGCCGCCCCATCGCCCTCCGCCACTTCCAAATAGTTGGTCGATCGACCACAAATCTAGCGGAGCGTCCAGACCTGTCAACCCGGCGCCGCCGGTCGGCCAGGAAGCGGGGCGGCCCGCCCGCCCGTCCGACGGTCGGGATCAGGCAGGCGGGCCGACGGGGCAGGGGTACCCGCTCCGCTCGACACCGGAAGATCCACCTACCTGCTGCCAGACGGCACGGTGCTGGTAACAGTCAGGAGGATCCGTGGGGCTTGGCCGGCTGGTCCGGGCCACCGACATCCGTGGACACGACGAAGGCGAGCCATGCGGTGTAGTGTTGTGTACACACCGGTACACAAGGAGGGCTCCATGGCCACGACGAAGGTGGGGATCCGTGAGTTCCGCGCTGGACTCGCGGACTACATCGCCGCCGACCACCCGATCGCGGTAACGCGGCACGGCCGGACGGTGGGGTTCTTCATCCCGACAAAGACCGACCTCACGGCCGAGATCGCCGCACTGAGGTCCGCGGCGGCGCGACTCGACGAGATGCTGGCGCTCGACGAGACCGAGATCGATGAACTCGTCGAGGACTACAAGGAAGCCCGACGCGGAGAGAGCCGGTAGTGGAGATCCAGCGGCGACTGGTTCTGGATGCCAACATCCTGATCCGGGCCGTCCTCGGGCGTCGTGTCCGCCAGATCATCCTCGATCACTCCGAGCGGGTCAGCTTCTTCGCCCCCGAGGTCGCATTCGCTGACGCACGGCGCTACCTGCCAACACTGCTGGAGAAGCGCGCGTCGGCGAGAATGCGCTGGGACCACAGCAGCCGGTAGAGACCTTTCTCCGCGGCGCGCAGAAGCGTGTCGGCGAGCGAGATCGGCACGAGGACGCAGGCATCCAGCACGACTGTGACGGGGGTATCAGGGCGCCGTCGTGCCGGCAGATCACCGCCTGGCTGCTATGAGGGCGGCCTTGTAGTCCTCGATCCTGGCCTCGTAAAATCCCGCCTCGGTGGCATCGTCGGTCATCCGCTCCAGTGCGGCCCGACGCTCGGCGCGCCGTCGCTCCCGGTAGGTCAGCAGGTCGGTGAACGGGACACGGCGGTGGCGGCCGGGTTAGCCGAAGGGGATCTGGCCCTCCTCAACGAGGATCTTTCTTCTGGGACGAGGTCCGGGACCTCGTCGATCCCGACCTCATGGGAGCCTTTCCCGGCCTCTTCGTCCCCGACGCCTCCGTTGCGAACGGGTAGCCCCTCGCACGGCCGCGCCGGCTTCCCGCTCCTACGGCCACGTTAGCGGACGCCGTTCTGGCCCGGGCTATGGCGCCGGATGCGGATGCGGTCTCGTACTCGGAGAAGTCCAGCTGCCACGCCATGATCGGTCCGGTCGGACACAGTCCGCAGCCGACCCGACCGAGGCTCGTCAGACAGCCCTTCCAGCCGATCGGCGGCGATCCGCTTCCGCCACTTCGCCACCGTCGACAGGGGCACCCCGACCGCCGCCACGACCTGCCCGTTCGTCCAACCCTCCGCGCACGCCAACACAATCCGCGACCGCTGCGTGGGCGCCTGTGACGTCTTCGGACGACGCACCCAACTCTCCAGCACCTGCCGCTCCTCGCCGGTCATCACGATCTGCACGGCGGTCGGTCCAGGCGTGTCGCCATTCTACGATCCATAAATGAACTAAAGACTCGGAACACCAGGAAGTAGCCTACTGCCAACGTCGATTACGGCTAGGCGGAAATGAGCCAAACAGGCTACCATACTCGCCGGTGTCATCAAAAAAAGAAAAATCTGGACCTGCACTCTTCACGGCCGCACGAAGACGGGCCACCAATACCGAGGGGGCTTCGAGGGGCACGCAGAGTGACTCGGCGACCCACGATTGCTCAGCCTCTATCGCCGGACGATCTGCCAGCATGTCGCGACAGAGAAGATCTGTCGCCGACTCCATTGCGCTCAAGTCCCCACCCGCAGAATACCCTAGGGAGTCTCTCCAGTAGGGAAAGCCAACCACCAGCACGAGTGCCTCACGTAAGTCGGTCGCGATAATTCCAGCATCACCTTCCGAGCTCGCGTACAGCACAGGACGGGGGGAACCTACCACGCCACACAGATAGAACCTGCCACCCGTAAAATCTCCAGCAATAGCTTCGAGTGGTAGCCCGGAAGCCAACCTTGGAGATCCACGACACGCCTTTCGTCTGACGTCAAATTCAAACGCGTCCGCCAGGAGTGCCGAGAGCTCCTGATCTTCATCTATCCGCCGCAGGAAATCAGTGGAATCGCGCATCGTATAATCATAGCAAAGCACGGGCACACCACCCACGAGGCGCGCCAACTCCGGCGACCCACGAAGGGATGCGACCCAGGAGGTCGTCTTGGGCCGAATCCCTTCTGCGCCACCCATCATTCCTGTCTTTCGATAATACCCAAGCAATCCCTGGATTCCCGAATTGAAGTAACCCGGGTCGCCGTACTGTCGCTGGCCTATTCCACGCAAGTCCCAAATATCCCGAGCAAGAACAGCTCGGCGGTCTCCTCACCCCCGTCGCCAGCCGTCTCGGGTGCCTCCTCGTCCAACACACCCGCGACGAGAACGGCCACCGCGTAATCGAGGGCCGCCTGTTCGGCATGACCGCCGACCTCGAACGAACCCAGATCCTCTACACCTCGCTCCTGATCCAAAGCACCCACGGCCTCGCCACCACCCCCATCTCGCCCGGCGACGACATCCGCGCGTTACGACGGACCTGGCTCGCCGGTTTCGCAGGCGCCGTCCACAACCGCCTCACCGCCATCGAAACCGCTGCGCGCCACGACGCCCAAGCCGAGGACACCGTTATCGGAGGACCAGCCACCACCCTCGTCCTGGCCAGTTCGGATTTTCCTGTGCCGGAGCTGACCGACGGTGCCGTCAGGCGACCGACGGCCGCCCCGGCATGGTCGACGTCCAACGCGCCGAGTTCCCCACCGTGAGCGATCTTCTGGACGACCGCGCTGAGGTAACCCGCGGCGAACGAGTCGCTGTCCTCGTCCCGCTCCGCCAACCTGGCCCACGCTGCGGCCATCTGCGCATCGGTCGGCCGCACCGCGACCGGGAACGTTGAGGTGCTCACCGGACAACATCCGCAGGTACCTCGGCGCCGGACGAGCTGTCGATGTCCAGGCCCGATATCCGCGTGTCGGTACCCCCGGACGTGCTCCGCTTCCACGGTGCGGGCGGGTGTTCGTCGTGCGCGTGCAGCGTCCCGGAGCCCGTAGGGACTGGTTGACTGTGGGGCACGGCGTGATCCTTTCGAGAGAAGGCGATCGCCGAGAACTCGCCGGGACGTGCCGCGTTCGGGCGAGTTCGTCTTTATGGCCCCTGGTCGATGTCGACCGGGAGGCATGAGCGTAACGCGAACAGGCTATGTACACCTAGCTAGTGGCCAGGTCGACATACACCCAGCTACATGCAGGCCGACGTACACTCACTTAGCGTCACGGCATCATGGCTCGCGACGTTGACCTAGATCGGGATCTTGCCGACATCACCGATCTCGCCGGGATGCTCGGCATCTCGCGGTCGCGCGCGGACACCGTCTCCCGCATGAAGGGCTTCCCAGACCCCGCCTTCACCAGGCCACGCATCCGCCTGTGGTGGCGTGCCGACGTCGAAGCCTGGGCAGACCGCAACCGCCCCGGATGGCGCGGCGACACCTGATCATCCTGGCCGCGGCACCTGCCCGGAACGGGCCTCACTCAATCCGGGTGCAGGACGATCTGATGCGTTCTGCACCGGTGGCACACTGTTCGGGTGACCGACGGGGGCAACGCGGACAGCGCGACCGGTTCTGATCCGGGCTGGGACTTCTTCGTCTCCTACACGGCCGTTGACCGCGACTGGGCGGAGTGGATCTCCTGGCAGCTCGAAGAAGCCGGCTACCGCGTGCTGGTCCAAGCCTGGGACTTCGTCGCCGGATCGAACTGGCAGATCCGCATGCAACAAGGCGTCCAACACTCACGACGCACCATCGCCGTACTCTCCGACGCCTACCTGACTTCGATCTACGGCCAGACCGAATGGCAGGCCGCCCATGCCGCCGACCCCCACGGCTTCGAACGCAAACTCCTCCCGATCCGCATCGAGGACTGCCCACGACCCGGACTCCTCGGCGCCGTCGTGTCCATCGACCTGTTCCCCCACGACGCAGACCAAGCCGGCCCGCACCTCCTCGACCACGTCCGTCATGCGCTCACCGGACGCGCCAAACCCATGACCCCACCTGGCTTCCCCGTACGCCGCCTCACAGCACAAGCCCACGAACCAGCGTTTCCTGCGGACATCTCCCCCGTTCCCCACGACCTCCAAGACCTGCTCGACCCGCAACGCACCACCTTCGGCCCCGACCACCCCGACGCCCTCACCGCCGCCCACAACCTCGGGGTCAGCCTGAACGAGCTTGGTGAGCACGCCGCCGCACGGACCCTGCTCGACGACACCCTCACCCGCCGACGAACCACCCTCGGCCCCGACCACCCCGACACCCTCACCACCGCCAACAGCCTCGGGGTCAGCCTTCATGGGCTTGGGGAGCATGCTGCCGCACGGACCCTGCTCGACGACACCCTCACCCGCCGACGAACCACCCTCGGCCCCGACCACCCCGACACCCTCACCACCGCCGAGTAGCTGCGGTGGACCTCAGATCAGCTCGGTAAACGGCATCCGAGACGACAGCGATCACCCAAATAGCAAGTGCCCGCCTCCGCCCGGACAGGTGTCATTGTGGCTGCTGGAGGCATCGGCGAGCAACGGAACACTCACCTCTTCATTTGTTTCGACGTGCGGGGACGAGCGCAGATCGTAGCCGTAAGCGCCGGAGAAATCGTCGTACTCGGCATCGGACATGCCGAACCGCCGATAGGTGACCAGGTTGGGGACGAGGTCCCATTCCCGGGGGCCGCGGGCGATCGCATCGAAGTCGATGAGCAGCAGTCGGCGGCCCGGAAGGCACATGACGTTGCCGTAATGCATGTCGCAGTGGATCACGCCGTTGCCGAGTTCCGACGTCATGGCGGGCACGTCGGATTCAAGGCGTGCCAAGGGCGCTTCCAGAGGATCGGTGAGTTCCCGGGTGATGCCGTCACGGTGGGCGGCGGCCAGCCGCGGGCGGATCAGCGCGAGCGGGTCCCACTCATCGACCAGGGCCCGTTCCGACGCGGCCAGGTCATGGAAGTGTCGGAGCGGACCACCGAGTTCATGCGGGCTCACCCGACAGTCGCTGTCGACGTCGTACAGGATCCGCAGGCTCACGACGCCGGTCGACATGACCATCGGCTGGTCGATACCGGGAACGGTGGCAGGCTCGGAGACCTCCATCCCCCGTTCTGCGATCGGCCCACGAACGCGATGGTCCGGGCGACGTGCTCCGGCGAGGTTCCCGGGCGGGCGACGCGCACCACGAGACGACGGGGCGGGTAGGCGTACAGCGCGTTCTCGCCGAACCTCAGAAGGTCCAGTTCGGGCGGATCGACCCCCAGACGGGCAAGGGCATCGAACGCCGCCATCCGAGCGTCGGACTCTTTCCATGCCGCGGCGTCGTCACCGGTCCCGCAGGCGACCGGCGAGCAGGAGACGCCGAGGTCTCCAGCGATCGGCGTGCACGCTGCGTGAACAGCGGGCCATGGGCACCCGGTACACGTTCAGGGTCACGGCGATGTTCCCGTCTCGGCGCACTCCGTGACCACCACCCTAGGACCGACGCACCGTCAACGTGGGCGAGTTGTCCCGTTCGAGAGCATCGCGCACCGACCCGCCGAGCACGTCCGGGAGCGCCTGCATCCCCATCGCCAAGCACGTGTTGCAGGTCACATTTTGGCCGATTTGGCGGGAGTGGCGAGCAAGCTTGAATGGCACCGATGAACACCGAAAGCGACCGTCAAGATCGCCTCAAAGTGCGGGGTAAGTACGGGATGACCTTGCTCTAGAGTCAGTCCGGGAGCCGCGAAAAGGGCCATCTACCAGGGGTTTCGGTGGACCTAACGCACCACAATAAGAACCGCCTGATCTTGGTTCAAGGTCCTGAGATCGCTGTCCGACCGGTCTCCACGAGGCCCCTGGCCAGGGGTGATGCCCAGTGAGCACCCAGCCAGCAATCTCGCCCCTCGAATCGAACACACGTTCCGTAGACCTGGCGGGTCCGAACGGAACCGCCCGCATGGTGACCGTGATCGTCGGAACCGTCGTCGGGCTCACCTTCCTCTTCGGCTTGGGCAACGTCGCCACACTCGGCATCCGCCTCGGGGTCCCGACCTACGTCGCGTTCCTCGTGGCACCCGCAGTTGATCTATCCGTCGTCGGGCTCCTTCTGGGCATGCGCTACCTCACCCTGCACGACGGACCCGCAGACGTCATCCGTATAGCGCGACGCCTACTCATCTTCGCGCTGGTTATCTTGAGCTTCACTATTGATCAAGGCTGTGACCTGGGTGTTCGCGTCGAGGACGATGTCGTCGACGCGAACACCCGAGATCGTTTCCTGCTGTTCAGCACGGTCCGATCGTTGTGGGAGAGTTTTCTGGGATGTTCCGGCGTGGTCGGCTGTCCGCGTGTCCGGTGGGTGGTTTTCGCTGGTCGCCGAGGGCGTGGGCGAGTTGGCGGCGTAGCCGCTGGTTGTCGTCGGCGAGTTCCCGGTTCCGTTGCAGGGCTGCTTCCAGCCGGGCGAGCAGCGCGGCCTCGGAGGCGCGCTGGCGGGTGGGGACGGGCGGGGATGGTGTCTGCCTGGTGGCGGCGCGGAGGCGTTCGACCTCGGCGCGCAGGTCGGGCTGGGTGTAGAGCCAGGACCGGGAGACGCCGGCTGCGGCTGCCGCGGACCCGAAGGTGACGGGGGCGCCGGCGCGGTCGAGCTCGCGCAGCGCCTGGGTAGCGCGGGCGCGGGCCTGGTCGTGCCGGCGGCGGGCGGCGGCGGTGATGGGGGCGGTGTTGTCAGGACGCATCGGCGACCGTGTCTTTCTGCCTGCTGTCTTCGGTGAGGGCGGTGATGATTTTCTCGAGGTTTCCGGCGACGCGGCGGTTCATCTCGGCCAGGCGCTGCTGGCCGCGGGCTTCGGCGGCGGATATGATGTGCAGGGTCTGCTGGTGCTGCCGGCGGTGTTCGGGTAGGAATTCCGCGGTGGTGAGGAAAGTCGGGCAGGTCAGGCAGGCGTTCGCGTGCGGGCAGTTTTTCTGTACCGGTAGGCCGCAGTAGCCGTTCGGCAGCGCCTGGGTGGCGCGGGAGATCCGCTGTTTCGCCCAGGCCGCCTCGGCCAGGGGCCCGTCCGGGTCGAGTGTCACTTCCTGACCGTGGGCGTTGACTTTGCGGGCTTTTTCCCAGTGGCGGCGCACGGTGGTGTCGTGTAGCCGGGCGTAGTGGGCGGTCATTTCTGGGGAGGTGTGGTCGAGTATTTTCCGGACGACTTCCTGGGGGACGTCTCGGTTTATCAGTCTGGTTCCGAGGGTGTGGCGCCATTGGTGTGGGGTCAGGTGAGCTGGCTGGTTGTGTTCGTCGCGGATGTCGCAGCGGGTCAGCCAGCGGGCGAGTGCGGTGCGGTAGGTGGAGCTGGCGAGTGGTTTCCGGCCGTCCGGGTTGGCTTTCGTCTTGGGAAACAGCGTCGGGGTGGTGTCGGGCCACCGGTCGGTGACGCGGCGCTGCTGCCGGGTGATCTCGGCTTCGAGTTCTTCGTCGATGGGGACCAGCGCCTCCCGTTTCATCTTGTGGTTGAGATAGCGCAGGTAGGGGGCGCCGTCGGTGTCCCGGACGATGCAGTCGACCGGGAGTTGCAGTGCGTCGCCGATGCGTAGGCCAGTGTGGATGAGGATGAGGGTGACGACGCGGCTGGCCGGGTCGTGCCAGCGGGCGAGGTTGTCGGGGTGTTCGACCTGGGCCATGACGTGTTCGGCCAGGGCACGGGGAAGCAGCTGGGGCGGGGCCGGGTAGTCCTCGGTGAAGAAGACGGCGCTCGCCGGCAGCGAGGTGTCCCAGCGGTGCCGGCGGATGGCCTGGAAGAAGGCGCCCAGGTAGCCGATGGTCGTCCCGTGGGACGACTTCCCGCCCAAGGCCTTGTGCACCTCGGCGAGATAGCGTTCGAGGATCGGCCTGTCCACCTGGGCCAGGGAGTCGATGCCCTTCGCGGCGAGGAACACGGCGAAACGCACCAGGGCCGCCAGCGACTGCCCGGCCGCGTTCTCACTCAGGCCGCCGCCGAGCCGCCAGCGCAGCCACCGCTTCGCGAGCCCGCGCAGCCAGGGCTGGGGTATCCGGTCGAACCGCAGGTGCCGGTGGAACTCGGTGATCCCGAGGTTGTGCAGCCGCCAGACGTCGCGGGGATATTCGACGTCCCAGCCGCTGCCATAGGTGAGCTGTTCGATCTGGCGGTGCCCGAACAGCAGCAGGGCCCGGGCGGAGGTGCCCGAGTTCGGTCCGCGGGGCCCGAACCGGTCCCGCCAGGTCTGCTCCGTGTGGTCGAGCAGGGACGTCGCGCCGCTGCGGGCCAAGAAGTGCACGACGGTCTGGACCAGAGTCGGGGTGGTGCGGATCTGCGCGTCGTCGCGGCGCCGCTGGATGACGTACTGCATCTCCAGCCGCAGCTGGGGGCCGAGCCGGCGCAGATCGATCTGCTCGACGCGCGGTGTCCAGTCGCCGTAATCCCGGGCGAACTGTTCGACGTCGGGTTTCCCGGCCTGGCTCCACCGCGACGCGTGGGTGACACACAACGGGACGCTGCCCTGCGCCCACAGGTCGCAGTAGGTCACCCGGCAGGGCTCGCGTGGCACCGAGGGGTCGACCGACGGCAGCTGGCCCAGCCAGGTCGCAAGCTCCGGGCGGCCGGCCCGTGCGTAGACGTGCTCGTGCGCCGTGCACAGGCCGTAGGCATGACGTCCGTTACGGCAGGTCTCCACCCGGCACGAGGCCAGGGGCGCACGGCCGCGCAGCGCCGGTGCGGTGGTGACGAGGAACGACGTCAGGTCGGGCCTTCCCGCGCGCAGCCATCGCTGGTTGTGGCCGACGCACAATCCTTGGCTGCGACTGGTCCGTTCGCAGCCGGCGACCGTGCAGGGTGGGCCGCCGAAGACCGGGTCGGCCGGGTCGATGGTGAGGACCTCGACCCGGAACTCCGCGCGGACCGCGGCCATCAGCGTGGCCGACAGCCCCGCCCGGCCTGCCGCGGGCGCTCCGCCCGCCGGCCTGGAACCGGCGTGGGGGCGGCTCATCGCACATCGCCTTCGTCGTCGTCGCAGACGGTGGCGGACAGCGTGACCCGGACCCGGTTGCGGTAGGCCGCCGCGTGCAGATGGGTCACCCCTGCGCCGGTGCCGGGCTGGTGCTCGCCGAGCGCCAGCGCGGCCCGCCAGGCATCGAAATCCGCCCGCACCCGCGCCGCCGGCACCAGCCCGCCGACCCGGCCGGACAGCGTCGCCCCGGCCGGCCCCACGGTCCAGGCGAGCGCCGGTAGGCCAGGGTGCTCGGCCAGGATCCGCCCCAACTCGGCGGCGGCACGGCGCTGCCAGCCAGCCTGCTCGGCGTGGATGATCTCGTAGGCGGTCACAGGGCCACCTCGGTCCCGGTGAACCAGCCCGCCGCCGCAAGCGCCCGCCGAGCGTCTTCCACGGTCAGGTGCCCGTAAACCGTCTGCGTGGTGGTGACGCTGGCATGGCCAAGTAAAGTGGACACCACTTCGACAGGCACCCCGTCGCGAAGCAGCCGGGTGGCATAGGTATGCCGGTACCAGTGCGGGTCAAAATCGATCCCGGTGCGTTTCCGCAGCCTTTTCACCAGATCGTAGGCGGCCGGGTAGGACAATGCCTGCCCACGCGGTTCGGCGAACAGGTTGACGAACACATAGTCGGAGTCCAGATCCCCGTACTCGCCATGCAGGTAGTCCGCATAAAGGCGGACCAGGCCGGCGCTCACCGGGACCACCCGCCGCCCCCGGGATTTCGACCGTGCACCGTTATCGTTGTCCCGCGGGACAACGATAACCTCGCAGGCAGCCGCGTCGATATCGTCATGCCGCAGGCCCAGCGCCTCGCCGACCCGTATCCCGGTGTCGTAGAGAACAGCGAACAGGAAACGGTCCCGCAGCCGGGTGCAGGCGTCCAGCACAGCCTGCACCTCGGCCGCCGCCAGGACCCGCGGCAGCTTCTTCGCGGTCTTCAACGCGATCGTGCGCCGCGGCTGCGGCCTGCCTTTGCCGATGTGATGCAGGAACGGCTTCCACCCGCCGCGACGGCCCGGCGGCCCCCACGTCGTCAGCAACTCGCCCAGATCCACGCCATGGCGCACCTGGTAGGCGTAGAACGCGGCCAACGCCGACAGCTTCCGGTTCACCGTCGACGCCGACACCGCCGGCTCCACCGACGGCAGCACCGCCACCCGCCCGTCCCGGCCCGCCGGCGACAGCCGCAACCAGGCCACGAACTCGCCGATGTCCTCCAGCCGCACCTCCCGCCAGTCCAGCCCCCGCCACCCCAGAAAGACCCAGTAGTCCTTCAGATCATGGGCGTAGGCCTTGACCGTGTTCGGAGACCGCTCGATATCGCTGAGATAGGCCAGATACCGCTCGACCGGTTCGACCGGAGCGTCGTCGACACCCAGGACAGTCCACGAATCCACCCGGGAACCGGGCAAGGCCACCCGCTGGACATGCATCCGCTCCTCCTCCACCTCATCCACGTGCTGGACGAGGTGGAGATAACCATGTCCACAAGGCAGATCATCGGGCCTCGAACGCCCGTCCCGGACACCGAAGACAGAGCTACGACAGCTTCAGATAACCAGCCTGGTAACACTGGCATTGAACATCGCGGAACCCTTGATCACTGGCCATTACGGCAAAGCAGCGTTCGACGCCGTCGGACCGCTGCTCCTTATAGGGTGGGCCGAGGTGGGCCCCGGGCTTCTCCACGCTATACAGGCCGCAGCAGCCGGCCATCGCCCGATCGAAGCGCGGGCTGCCGACAGTCAGCCCCCGACGAGAATCACGCGTCGGCGATCGACGCCCGCGTCCGGTGCCCAGCCGAGGCAGAACAGAACCACCTCCGCGGACTCGTTGTCACGCGAGGCCGCCCGCGAGGCACGCCGGCAGGACCTGCTGCATCGAGCCCGTGCCGAGGATGTCCTGCATTGGCAGGAGCTTCAACGTCCGATCTCCGCCGAGACACTCCGCAAACGGCTGGGCGTCGGCACCGGCACCGCCCGCGGTTTGGTGACCCATTTGCGTAGCGAGACTCACACCGCGCTCGACGGACAGGTCGATCCAGCGGCAACGCAGGACTCCGTGACCCGAGTCCGCGCTGACCAGCCTGACCAGGCGCAGTGATAGTCAGTCTGCTGAGCCGGCGATGATGCGACATCGAGCGCGCTGCGCGACCCGTCCCGTGCTCGGTCGCCGGGCTGATGCCGGGCCGGATCTCGATGGCACGGCGGTCCGCGCGAACAGGAGCGACAGCCATGGGAGGTGCGGCGAGATAGGCGGGGGGCTTCTGCACCCGCTCTGGCTTTGCCCGATGGGACAGGGGTGGTGCCAGACTCAGATCATGACGACCATGCCGCCGAGCGATCCGATGCCGCCGCGTGAGACCGCAGAGGCGGCGGCACGGGAACTGGAGCGGACATGCGAGGCGGTCGCCAGCACGGTGACAACGGCGGGTATCCAGCCCCCTTTCCCGATCGAGCCAACGGACCCCGCAGGTAATCCGCGGCCGATCTGCTCCTGTCGCCAGTCGAACTCGCTGCCGGTCGATCTTGTGGGCTCGCATCCTCCGATCGGACCTGGATCTGGCAGAAGGTTCCCGGGCCACACCGACCTGGCCAGTGCGGGGGCGACAGGACTGTTGCGTTCCCGAGGTGAAAGCTCGATCGGAGGTGCACGGTGGTGATCCGCTGGGGGATCGCGGGGACGGGCGGGTTCGCGAGTTCGGTCGCTGCCACGCTGGAGTGGATGTCCGAGGCGGAGCTGGTCGCGATCGCGTCGTCCCATCACGACGAACTGCGGATACTGGGCGACCTACACGGGGTGCCGTCTGCGCGCCGATACAGCTCCTACGAGGCGCTGGCCGCGGATGACGAGGTCGACCTGATCTATGTGGCCACGCCCGCGTCTCATCACTTCGAGCACACGGTGTTGTTCCTGACCGCGGGACGCGGTGTCGTGTGCGAGACGCCGTTCGGGCTGAACGAAGCCCAGGCAGCCGCGATGGTGGCCGCGGCGCGGGCCGAGGGCCGGTTTCTCATGGAGACCTCGGCCCGGAACCTGCCCGTCTACGTCCGTCTTCGGGAAGTCATGGCGTCGGACGCCATCGGCGAGGTCGTAGCGTTTTCCAGCGACTACGGGTACGCGGTGCGCGACCGTGATGACCCGTGGCTCGACCCGGCCCGCGGCGGGGGCGCGCTCCTCCGCCAGGGCGTGTATCCCCTTTCGCTGGCCAGCATGCTGCTGGGCACACCGGAGCGCGTGACCGCGCTGGGAGCGATCGGCGACACCGGGATCGATGAGCACGTCGCCGTCCTGACCAGCCACAGCGGCGGCGCGACCGCGGCGGTCACGGCCTCGCTACGCACGCACCTCACCCGCACCGCCCGTATCAGCGGCACCCGCGGATCGATCACAGTGCCTGGGCTGATCACCGCGCCGACCACGCTGGTCGTCCAGGGCGGGGACCGGTACGGCCGACTGGACCTGCCGTTCGACCGGGAGGGCGGCAGGTCCGTCCCTGGCGCCGGGTTCCATCATCAGGTACGTCACGTCCACCGGCGTCTTCGCGACGGTCATCTCGACAGTGACATCATGCCACTCGACGAATCACAGTCGATCATGCGGACGTTGGATACCGTCCGCGCTCAGATCGGCGCCCGCCCTACCTGACCAACCTGCCGTGACACGCGAGCTTCTCGACGCTGTGCTCGCGACGGCACCCCATGGATGCGGGCGTGGTCACCTGACTGCGCCGCGCCCGCCGGGTCGTAGGGCCGTGTGGATCAGCGGGTAAGAGGGCCTTGGGCGCCGTCGCAGCTCCATCCCGTCATGATCGTGGGCGACATCATCCGGCTGTCGCGGGCGGGATGTCGCCGCCGGCTGGGACCTCGCGTGGACCTGGGTTCGTCGCGAAGCGCTGAGCGGTCCGGGCCCCGGGGCCAAACGATCGCCAGGGGTGCAAGGAGACGGCCGACGGTTCGCGTCGAATACGGCTTTGGGCCCGTTCGCGTCGGGGGCGGTGCCAGACTTGGGTTCATGACGACGGTGCCGCCGGATGATCCGGTGTCGCGGCTGCGCGCGGCGGCGGGGGCGCGGGAGCTGGAGCGGGTGTGCGAGGAGGTCGCCGCCGACCTGGTGGCCGCCGGTGTCGAGCCGTCGTTCCGGATCGAGTCGGTCGACTGGGCCGGCGACGCGACCCTGATCTGCGCCGACCGGTACTGGCGCCGTCGGTTGTTGGCCGAACCGACCGTCGAGGTCGCGGCCCACTGTGCCCGCTGGCTGGTCGATCACGCCGACCCGGCGGTCCGTCCGGAGATCATCGAGAAGTGGGCTCTCGGGTACGGGTTCATCACGCGGGACACGGTCGAGCCGGCGGCGGAGGTCACCACAGCCACGGGCAGAGTTCTTCAGTACAGTGCCGGCTCGGCTGAGGCGGCGTATTTCACCGCCCTATATCACGCGGCGAAGCTACGCGCCGACTTCTGGTTCGAGGATCTGGACCGGTTCGTGGCGTCCTCGATGCTGGCGGTGGCCGCCGGCCCCTACCGGGACGGTCCGCTGTTCACGGCGCTGCGCGCGTTCGCCGCCTGCGGTATGAGGAACACCGCGCGGGGGACGGCGCTGGTGGAGGCCGCGTGGGCGGCCGAGCCGCGCAGCCGGGAAGTCACCGACATCTGTCTGCACGCGATCGACGTCGCCGCGCCGTTCGACGGTCAGAGCGAGCTGCTGCGCCGCTACGCGGAGGAGGCCGTGGCCACGAGTCCGCGGGCGCATCTGTGGTGGTATCGGCGGGCCCGCGGTGAGCGTCGGTGCGGCGATTTCGACGCCGCGCTGGTCTCGATCGAGACGGCGCTGGGCTGCCTGCCCGCGCAGGGGGCCCGCACCGCGCATGAGCATCTCCAGGAGCGCTATCTGGGTGAACGTGACCAGATCGTGACCATGATGGCGGCGAGGGGACCCTGGACGGCGCCTGACCAGCGCCCAGCACCGCGGTGGGTGCTCCCGCTGCTCGCGGCGCCGGTCATCGTCGCGCTGATGGTGGCCCTCACCGTGGGCCTGACGACCACGTCTGCCCTGGGCGACGCGATCGGCCGGATGGCCCTGCTCGCCACCAGCCTGCTCATCTCCGCTTGCATCATCGCAGCGGTCCTACATGCCGCGCGGCGCTCCATACCCTGATCACGTAGCACGAGCACGTGAGCAGTTTGGAAAGCGGACTTGCGAGATGGTCGCGCTTTTGTCGTCGACGTTCACGACACCTCGTCCTCGATCAAACCGTAGGGGGACTGACCTACTCGGCGTGAGTAGCGCACTACCACGTTACTGTCGACCGATGTGGGTGGCGCATTGTCGACGACGATGATCTGTGCGCCTTGACCTTGGCCTGCAAGCCATTCATGGAGGTGTCTGTAGAAGTCTGCGACAGCGACGCGGTCGGCGAACTCCGCGTCGCGGTCTCCTCCTTGGCCGAGGTTCTTCTGGGGGCTGTCGATCAGGAGGAATCCTGGGTGGGCGCTGCCGCGCTCCCAGGCAATCTCGAAGATGGCAAGAATCCAGGCAAGTGAGATCAGGGTGCGCCCGCCCGAGGATGCCTCGATATAGCTGGAACCGCGCATCTGTGGAACAAGGCTCTTATCGATGGACGCATCCGCGATCTTGGGGTATCGCCAGCCCGTGAGGATGGCGGCGTAGCGATTGCTGACCTCGCGGATGACCGCGTCGCGGTCTGGCTGTGCGCTGGCTTCGGTCAGTTCGCTGCGTAGCGCTTTGAGGGACGCGTCCACGCGGGTCACCGTGGCGCCACGGCGGTCGAGACTGTCGAGCATCTTGATGGCAGTGCGGGCTCGTTCCAGCTCGGTTGCCGCGATGCGCTGTCGGCCCATCACGTCGTCGCGTTGAGTCAAGAAGGGGCTGATGGCCTCGTTGGTAGCAGAGTCGACGGCGTGAGCGAGGTCGGCCTCCTCCGCGTCGGCCTCCTTCGAGGCCGCCCGTAGGCGGGCTATCTCGGCGTCGAGTTCCTCGACGTACCGGGTGATTTCCGCGAGCCGGGCCTTGGTCGCTCTCAGCTCGGACGAGACGTCGAACGTCGCATCGGTGGCTGGACCATCCGATTCCGCGGCGGGGGCGCTGCCGTTTCGGGTGCTTACCGGCTCGGGATGCACCCTCTCCGAATCCGTGACATCAGAGTTACAGAGAGTGCAGTGACCCTCGGCGAGGTGGGGGGCTTCCCGAAGGGTCGTCAGGCACGCTGGGCAGACCTTGACCTGGAGAGGATCGAACAGCCTGCGTGCCTCGGCCAGCATCGTGAGCTTGGTGATGTCGTCGGCGTACTGGGCGCGCAATGGGATGAATCTGCGGAGCTGGGTTTCCCGGTCCCGGAGCAGCGCGGCGGCCTGCTGGGCGCGACGGGCGGCATCACGGTGCCGGTTACGCAACTCAGCGGCGAAGGTCGATGTCGCGCGGATCTGGTTGTTCAGGTCTGCCAGCGCTCGGTCGGCCTCAGCGGATGTTCGTTCGGCTTGGTCGCGTGCGAGTTCAACCTGGATGCGGTTTCCGAGATTCTGCTCGTCCAGGAACTCCTGCGTCGCACGGTACTCGGCGCGGGCGCGAGCGAGCCTCCCTTCCAGTTCCTTGATCCGCCGGCCAAGATCGACGGCTCTGTCGTCCTGGATACCGAACACGACGTCGACGACCTGGCCCAGCTTGAGCCGCTTCATCCGCGCGCTCTCGAACAGAAGGTTCTTGTCGTCGAGACGCTCGTTGGGCATGTAGCACAGCCACAGCAGGTCGCGAATGCTCAACGGGTCGGTGCCCGACTCCGCTTGTGTCGGGGCCTCCTTGAGCTCCACCCCCTCCAGACCGCAGTAGGACAGCAGCAGGCTGGACAGGCTCGCCGGGTCACCGGGCGGCTTGATCAGGCGTCTCTCCAGCGGCGGCGGTTCGGTCTCCCCGAGACCACCCGGACGGATGTACGCCACGGTCGAGGGTTCACCCACGGCCCGTTCGATCACATGCTGCTGTCCGCCGAGTTCGACTTCGAGTAACGCGATCCGCACCTTGCGGAGGATCTCGGGGTGCCGAGGATGCTTCGCAGCGCCAAGGCAGTAGGCAATGAACTCCAGCACGGAGGACTTGCCGGTGCTAAACGCTCCGGCGATGACAGACAGCGAGCGTGGCCGCTCGTCCTGACTGTCCCGGAAGTCGACCTCGTAGTCTCGATCCACGCCTTTCAGGCGAAGACGGAGAATGCGGATGCCCCGCCGGGGCGCCTCCTGCGCTTCCGTGGCCGGTGTAACGGCCTCAGGTTCCGCCGGTCGCTCCTGCGAAGAGTCGACGGGCGGTTTGTCCGCACGGCTCATACGGACTGCCCGTCAGGTGGCGTGGGTACTGGTGGCGTGTCGAGCCAGGGGTCGCCGGCCTGGTCCGCTTTGAGGAGGTCGATGGCGTCGAGGAGATCGAGTGCCTCGGGTCGAGGACTTCCATGTCCCACTGTGGTCCAGGCGTGGACCTGCTCGCGAAGTTTCTGGTCGGACAGGCGCCGGAGACGGCGGACGACGATCTCCGCCGAGAGGCGGTAGGACCGTGCGTAGACCGCCGTGAACCTGCTTGCGAGCTCCACGCCGGCGGGAGTGACCGCGTACAGGACGCTTCTGTCGACGGTGGGCGCAGCGAGTCCGTAGGCGACCAGAAGCGCCAGGTCGTGTCGGAGGCGTTCTCGTCGGGTGGTGAAGCGATGCGCGGGACTCGCATAGCTCAGTGCTCGGCCGTCAAAGCCTGCCATCAGCAGACGCTTGCGGTCTGGGTCGATCTCGTCGGTGAGAACCAGCAGCGGGTTGGCGACCAAGAAGTCATAGCAGCCCAGGCGTTCGAGGGAAAGCCCGGGATGCTCCAGGCGATCGAGGGCCGCGAGGAGGAGGAGGAGCTGCGCCAAGCGGAAGATGACGTCGTCCTCCGGCACGACGACAGGCGCCGAATCGCCGTCTTCGCGAACGAGGGGAGGTCGGGCGATCATGCTGTGCGCGCCTCGGCTGCCGGGTCGGAGGCAGCGCTCTCGGCGTCTGAACCCTGGGCTGCTTCAGCCTGGACGTCCTCCACGGCTACCTGACGCCAGTTCCGTACCCAGCCTGCCCGGCGGTTGTCGACCACGCGGTGCATCAGTCCGCAGGTGTGCACGGGAGAAGCGGGCAGGTTCGTACTCAGGTTTGGGTGTTGGGCGCGCACCTCCCGCATGACTGTCAGGTGCAAGCCGGGGAGGCGTGGCCCCTCGTGGGCTTCACACGCCTCGTTGAAGTGCTCCTCCCACACGCCGTGGACGACGGCATCGGCTGCCGCGAGAGCCGCGACCTCGGTAGGCACGCCCTTGTCGACGATCTCGCGTGCCATCAGCTCGGCGTTGAAGAACTGGTGCTTGGAGGCGGTGACCTCCACCTGCCCCGCTGCGCGCAGCTGGCGGACGAACAGGGCCGTCTCCAGCCTCGCTGCGTCTCCATCGTCAAGATCGACGAGTGCGGCTTCCGATCGGGTGGACCGCGGACCGTAGTAAGCGCGGCGCACGGAGTCCGCGTCGGGAGTGTTCAGCAGTCCGCGCAGCTCGGTCTCGTCCCACAGCTCGATCAAGATGCCGGTCTCGCGGGTCTTCCTCCGCTTCCACCCGTCCCACCACTTGGTCGTCGGGCCGTCCATGCTCCTGGGAATACAGAGCACCCACTGCTCCACGGTGAAGCCCTGCTCAGCGGAGTTCTTGACGACGGACGCGAAGGAGTCGCGGATATCCCCTTTCTGATTATCGCCGATTCCGTCGATGAAGTACTTTGCCTGCCAGATGCTCGTCGAGCCACTGAGGTCGCCGATGAAGACGTCGATCCCCCAGTCGCCAGGGTTCGCGTCGACCGACCTGACCGCCACTCCCGGCAGAACCGCTCTGACGAGTTGGCCGATCATCAGCTCGAAGTCGTGACGGGCGCCGGCGGAGTTGGCACGGACCCGGTGCGTCTCGAAGTTGATGGGGGCCTCACCAGCCGACACCCCGGCTACTGGCAGCGCGACCACCGGGATGGTGTCCTGTAGCACCGGCCGCCGCCTCCATCCACCCTTCGATGAACCCTGTGCCCCACGGTGTCGCGCGGCTTCCGCGCACCCCCAGGCGGGACGTACGTGAGCGTACCGGCATGGCGTTGCCGTCACGACCATGTTCCATTGCTCGCGACTCGTCCTGTCACCTTGGACGACTGAGATCGTTGACCGACGGTGTCAGGGACAGGGACCTCAGCCTGTCGCCCCGCCCGCGGGCACGGGGCCGTGGGGACCGTTGTGCCCGATCGGAAGGTGGCAGTAGAGGTTGTCGCCGGCGTCGGTCGCCGGCAGGCAGGCCGGGCAGAACTCGGCGGCTTCGACGGACACGGGGCCGGCCGGGATGGTCCAGGTTGCCCAGTGCCCCGTCTCGCCCGCGAACTGGACGAGGGCCAGATGGTCACCGGTGTGGCCGGTGAGGAGCATGCAGACATGGGGATTGACGACCACGTAGGCGCCGTCCTCCAGAGCGCTGAGCCGTCTCAGGGTCGCGGCGGGAAGCCAGGCCAGTGCGGGACACCGCTGCCCGTCGGCGGCAGTCTCGGGTGACACGGTGTCTACTCAGCCCGTGGTGACGTGGGGGCAGACCCCGCGTTGTTGGTAGCCGCCAGGAACGGCGGTGGCGACGGCGGCCCAGAACGGCTGGGAGGACCGGGCGTGGCCGCCGAGGGTGTGCCAGGACAGACCGGGATGGTCGGCCCGTAGGGCGGCGAGGCCGGCGCTGGCCAGCCCGCACCGCTGGTATTTCTCCATGGTGTAGGGCTGTTCGACCCAGCCGAGTCTGCAATGGCGGCAGATCTGATAGTCGACGGCGAACGCCTGCTGGCCGTGCAGGTTCGCTGCCCGCTCGCGCCAGCCACCCCGCTCGCCCGAGAGGGTGTCCTGCCAGGGCGCGTCGATCCGGAGGACGCGGGGCCAGCCGGTGCGCCGTCCGAACCGTCCGCGGCTGAGCCACCGGAGGGTGTCGCGCCAGGGGTCTCGCCCGGATACGCGGCCGACCTTGTGGGCTTGGGTGGCGAGGTGCCGGGCGGCCTCGTGGTCGTCGGTCACACCCCCATCGGATCACGGTCCGAGACCGGACGTACAAGAATCCGTCAAGATCGATAGTGGTCTGGCGGGATCGGTAGTCCACGGTCGCATATCGCCGGCTCCACCGTGAATCCTGCGTTGGTGGCGACGGTCTCGGCCCGATGACGACGGTCGCAGGGGTGCAACGCCCCGCTCTGACGGTGGAGACGCTTCTGCCACCGGCCTGACGGCGACTCGTCCCTTGTCTGGCTGCGGTGAAGATCGAATGATGTGATCCCATGGTCTGCTCATGACCGCACCCGAGGGTCAGACCGCTGGGGCCCTTGGTGGGCATGCCGTGCTTCGGGGAGGGGCGCGCCGAAGGCTGCGGCCTCTCGCGACGGTGTCCGGTACGGCAGCAGTGCGGCGCTGGCCGTGCAGGCGAGTCCTGCGATGAGCAGCGTGGTCCTGACGCCGGTGAGCGCGGCGAGTCCGCCGCCGGCGACGATGAACAGCGGCTGCACGGTCTTGGCGCTGATCCCCCAGGCAGTCCGTACCCGGGCCATGTAGGCGTCGGCGGTGACGTCCATCCGGTAGGTCGCGAACACCGGGTTGAACACCCCTGCGCAGGTCAGCAGGGCCGTGTCCGCCAGCATGATGATCACTAGTCCGGTCAGGCCGTGGGGTGCGAGCGGGTACAGCAGCAGCCAGGGAGCGCGCGCCACACCGGCGACGAGCAGGACACGGCGCTGCCCGAACCTGCGTGCCAGAACGGGCGCGAGCCTTGAGCCGGCGATCCCGCCGAGACACGGCAGGCCCAGCGACAGCCCGTAGGCCGCCGCGGACAGGTCGAGATCGTCGAGGATGAGGACCGCGAGCAGCGGAAAGGTCATGACGACCGGGCCGCCGAACAGCATCGCGTTGAAGAACAGTGGCCGCAATCCGGGGTGGGCGAAGATGTAGCGCCAACCCGGTCGGATGCCGGAGTCGGCGGAGCGCTCAGGCGGCGACGGTTCGCTCGCGCGGATGCGCCGCACGCCCAGGGCGGAGCCGAGGTAGGACGCGGCGTCGAGGGCCATCGTCACGGTGGCCCCGATGCCGCCGATGAGCAGCCCGCCCACCGGGGGACCCGCCGTACTCGCCATCCAGTCGGCGGTCTCGAACCAGCTGTTCGCCGCCAGGCGTCCCGCCGGGTCCGTCATTGCTTTCAGGTGCGCCCCGCTAGCGGCGGCAAACGCGATCGACGCGACCGTGGAGATCGCCCCGACCGCGACCAGCTGCGGGTAGGTAAGGAGATGCAGCGCGGCAGCGGCGGGCACGCTGGCGAGCGCGGCGAACCGCACCAGATCCGCCGCGATCATCACGGGGCGTTTGCGTCGATGCTCAATGCCAGCGCCCAGTGGCAGCAGAACCGCCGCGGCAGTGAGCCCGGCCAGGCCGGACAGCATCGACACCTCGAACGCGGAGGCGTGTAGGACGACGACGGCGACGATCGGCAGTGCCCCGGACCCGACGCCGCTGCCCGCCGCACTCACGGCGTACGCGAGGAGCAGGTTGCGGCGATCTCGGTCCCGCACCGGCGCACGGTACCACCCATGATCCTCCGGCAGCCTGAACCGCCGTGCAGTGCAACACGCAGAATTCGATGCGGATCACGCGGCCCGCCCAGATGATCGCCTGGCGTCGGCTGGGCGGGCGACGGCACCAGCGGTCACGCAGCAGAAGAGGGCAGCGAGCCAGGCAGCTGATCAGCCAGCTACACGAACACGCGGGCCTGATTCGGGTCGTCGTCGCTGGTCAGGGCTGTCCGGGGACGTGAACGGAATGTTCGCCATCCGGGGGATGTATAGCGCGTTGCGATCAGGCATGGTGATAGCGACCAACCGGCGATCACGATCTGTAGTAGGGATGTTGCCCGTGGATGTGGTTCAGTAGGATAAGGCGGCGGGTGTCCTCGACGAGGAGCAAGCGGACGTGCTGCGTGCTCGGCTGGTCGACGGCCTGCTCTCGGGTGGATGGATACGGACAGCAGAGACGGAGGCGGCGTTCCGGGCGGTGCCGCGGCATCTGTTCACACCCGAAGCGTCGCTGGAGGCGGCGTACGCCGACGATGTCGTGCGGACGAAGTTCGACGCCGACGGCGTAGCGATCAGTTCGGTGTCCGCGCCCTGGTTGCAGGCGACGATGATCGAGCAGGCACGTCTGGCGCCCGGGATGCGCTGCCTGGAACTGGGCTCGGGTGGATACAACGCGGCGCTTCTCGCCGAGCTCGTCGGCCCGACGGGCGAGGTGACCACGGTCGACATCGACCCGGAGATCACCGACCGGGCCGCGCGCTTCCTCGCGACGGCGGGCTATGACCAGGTCCGGGTCCTGACCCGCGACGGCTGGCACGGCGCGGCCGAACACGCCCCGTTCGACGCCATCGTCGTCACGGCGCAGGCCGTCGACATCGCACCAGCCTGGGTTGACCAGTTGGTCGACGGTGGCCGGCTGGTCATCCCGCTTCGGCTGCGCGGTCTCAGCCGCGGGGTCGCCTTCGAACGTCACGGCGGCCGGCTCATCAGCCGCGAGACGCAGATGTGCGGCTTCGTCCGCATGCAGGGCGCCGGCGCGAACCCGATGCGACGCCTCGCACTGCGCGACGACGAGATCGCCCTGCGGTTCGACGGCAACTACCCTCCGAAGCCCGAGCTGTTCGACGGCATCCTCGACACCCCTCGCGTCGATGTCTGGACCGGGGTGCACATCCCGCCCATGACCCCGTTCGACACGCTCAAGCTCTGGCTCGCGACCGTGTTCGACGGCTACTGCCAGCTCGACGTCGCGAAGGACGCGGCGACCGAGTCCCTCGCGCCCGCCGGACGCCCACCCGGCGACGCCGTCGTCCACGATGCCAACGTCGCCTACCTGACCTGCCCGAAGATCGCCGAATCGTTGTACGAGTTCCGCGTCCACGCCTTCGGCCCCAACGCCACCACCCTCGCCGAGGACCTCGCCGACCAGGTCCGCATCTGGGAACGCGACCACCGCACCGGCCCCGACCCCCGCATCACCGCCCACCCCCTCGGGACCCCGGACCACGACCTGCCACCAGGCCGGACCCTCGACCGAGCCCACACCCGCATCACCATCACCTGGCCCCATCCAACCGACCCGGACGCCACCTACCACGGCTCCCGGCCAGCGCCGAGCTAGATCTCGCGGGACGTGGGACCCCAGCCGGGGACACGCCGCCCTGTCGGTGCTGGCAGCCTCGCCCGGATGCCGCTGGACACGCGAGAGCGCACCCTTCGACCCTCACCCCCTCGAACACTCCTGAACTGTTGAGCTCAGCCGGGAGGCGTAGAGGCTAGGACCCGACCAAAGGCGTCCTCCCAAATGGGGAGCACCTTCGTGTAGTCACTGGTGGCAGCAAGCTCTCTTGCCGCCTGTCCCATACGTAGCAGCCGAGTCGGGTCCGATCTCAACGCGGTGATTCTCTCGACGAAGGTCTGGGCCACGACGGCGTCTGCTGGGTCTCCCGCGATCAGGCTGCCGGTGACGCCGTCGATGACCCGGTCCGGCAATGCGCCGGCCGACGAACAGACAATCACGGCGCCGGCGGCAGCGGCCTCCATTGCCGCGATGCAGCAAGTCTCCGGGTACGTCGTGGGATACAGGTAGAACTGCGCAGTCAGCTGGAGCCTAATGAGGTCGGGTTTGGCTAAGCGGCCCAGGTAGTGCACGCCGTCGGATGCCATCGCCTTTGCCTGCTCGTACAGTGCGCCAGCACGGCGCAGGTCCTCCTCGACTGTTATGCCTCGCAGTAGGTGGCTCGATGCGATGAACAGCTCGGCGTCCGGATGCACATCGTGGATCGCTGGCCACATGTCCAGCAGCGACTCCAGGCCACGTCTCGGGTTCGCAGCGTGCAGAAACCGGCCCGCCGTCTTGGGTGGCTGTTCGGCGTAGTCCGACGTGTCAAGACCGTCTGCGGTGACAACCCATTCGGCGTCCGCCGGGTAACCAAAGTCGTTAATATAGAGGTTGCGTTGAAAATCAGAGAAGGCGATGAGGAGATTGATGTCGCCGGCGGCGACTTGGCCAAGAAGGCTGCCGTTGGGCGTCTTCAGCCCTAGCTTCACTGCTCGTACCGGAGCATTAAACCGGCCAGGTTCTATTCCTTTGGTCCGCACCCAGAATATGATGACGTCCCGATATTCTTCCTCGGTCAGCTCCGCGAGAGGCAACCACTGCACTCCGAAATCGTCTACGCGCGGACAGTCGGCATATACCCGCACCTCATGCCGTCGGACGGCGAGGCCACGAGCAGACAAGACCATACCTGTCTCATTCCCACCTAGACCCTTCATGGTTAGGTCTGACGGCTGTACGGAGAAGTATCCCGGATGCACGATGTCGATCTTCATGAGGCTCCCGACTGGAACATCGACGGCGAACACAGGAAGCTTTCTTTCACCGCCGACAGAAATTTGATGGAGGTTTATCGCGTCCCAATAGCGTCAGTCACCACAGCTCCCGGCCGGCGCCGAGCTGGATCTCGCTCGACGCGGGAGCGCGGCCGGGGCATGCCCATCCTGCCCGTGCTGACGGCCTCGCTCGACAACCGACCGGCTGCTCTCGGGCCCTGTCGGAGCCGGCCCGTAATACCAGTTCCAGCGGCGAGTCCGGCAAGCGCCCGGCCTCTAGCTCCAGCGTGAGCGTCGGCGAGTACCGGAGACTGTCGCCACCGGTCCGCTTCTACGCGTGGTCTCCTTCGCCGGGTTCTTGGTGGTGGAGCGCCTTGGCCCAGTCTTCGGCGTCGAGAGCGGTTGCGGCGCGGATCAGCATCCAGGCGAGAGCCTGAGCTTCTCCAGAAGTGACGTATTCGTAGCCGCTGCGGGTAGGGACGCGGTCACCGAAGTCGACGCTGACGACCGCTGGGTAGACGGTGGACGCCGTCACATACTGCTCGACCCGCACACGCAGCGGACCGCTCACCGCGGACCGCAGCCCAGGTAGCTCCGGGAGGTCGATCTGCGCGATCTCGCCGATGTGGTGATCGCCAGGGCCGTTTGGCTCGGGACGGAGATGGCCGGCGGGCAGCTGGCACCAGACGGGGCAGGTGTCGCTGGCGGTCATCGGATGGCCCGCCGACGCTTCAGGATGTCGCGGCCACCGGCGGAGGACGTCGGGGTGGGAGGGGTGTGCCAGACGAGACGGAGGTTCCGTCCGGCGACGGCGAAGATCTTCACGGCGTCGTCCGCGTGGGAGCAGACCGTGGAGAACGTCCCGCCGCGCGCGACGACGACAGCGTGGTCGCTGAACTGGAGTCCCCAGCCGAACACGCTGTCCTCCAACATGCCGACGTCCTGTTCGACGAGCGCGAACACGCGAGGCGCATGTCCGGCGACGAACGTCTCCAGCACGCCGGGGGTGTCCTGGATGGCGCCCAGCCAGGCCAGATCAGCCCGGAGACGATCGTCGGGCTGGGTACGGGGCTCAACGGTCATGTGGCCCGTTTCCTTTCCGGATAGTGCTGGGAAGACGGCGCGCTCGTGCGACCACGTCGACCTTCGGTAACGGTTCCTACGCGGGCCGAGACCGGGGCTGGTCGGGGTTCCGCCGGCTCCGTGGGAGAGCAGCGGGGTGCCGCCGTGGCAGGGGCGCCGGTCCATGTCTGCGGGTGCCGGTGGTCCTTCCTGGCGGGTGAGGTGGAACCGTCACACCATCGCCTGGACGGAGGCCGGACGTCATTCCCTCGCTGACGAACAATCTGTTCGGGGTGCGCTGCCCGTCTGACCTGCGCGGATGTGCGGGAGGCGGACTCTCGCTTCGGCGGTGACTGCCCATTCCCAGGGCCCACGCGGTGCCTGGGCCCCTGTTCGTCACCGTCGTCGGCCAGAGTGTCGGTAGCGATGAAGACCGCCGGGGTCGACGTGTCACAACAGCCTGTGGGAGGCCGCCCCTGCCGATTGATCTGGCTCGGTCCGCCACGTTCTAGTGTCCCGTGATCCTGTTTGCTTACCGGCTGCGGTTTCGGTTGTTGTCGACGAGTTTGCGGATGCTGGTCTGGGTGAGGCGGACCTTGGCGAGGATCTCGTCGGCGGTGGCGGTCCAGGTGAACGGCTGGGCGGTGGCGTTCCAGTGGGTGATGTAGTCGCGGATCTGGCGGGTCAGGGCGTGGACCGAGGGGAAGGTGCCGCGGCGGATCGCCTGACGGGTGATGATCCCGAACCAGGTCTCGATCTGGTTGATCCAGGACGAACCGACGGGGGTGAAGTGGAAGCGGACGTGCGGGTTCTCCTCCAGCCAGGCCTGTACGTCGGGAGTCGTGTGGGTGGACAGGTTGTCCAGGATGACGTGGATCTCCCGGCCCCCGTGCGGGGCGACCGCGTCCTTCAGGAAGGCGAGGAACGTGGCGCCGTTACGGGTGGGATGGCAGGAGGCGAAGACTTCCCCGGTGCCGGCGTTGAGGGCGGCGAACAGGTTCGTGGTGCCGTGACGGACGTAGTCGTGGGTGCGTTTCTCGGTGCGTCCGAAACTGATCGGGAGCAGCGGTTGGGTGCGGTCCAGGGCTTGGACCTGGGTTTTTTCGTCGACGCAGAGCACGACCGCGCCGCCGGGTGGGTGCAGGTAGAGCCCGACGATGTCGGCGACCCTGACAGCGAAGTCCGGATCCCGAGACAGCTTGAACGTGCCGGACCGGTGGGGACGCAGCCCCTCTTCCCGCCACACCTTCGCCACGTAGTGCCAGGACACCGGTGTCGGTCCGGTGCGGCCGATGTAGCGGGCCATCTCCCTGCTCGACCAGTGCGACAGTCCGGTCTCCGCTGGTGGTGTGGTGCGGGTCAACGCGACGATCCGGGCCCGTACCGCGGCGGGGACCTGTTCCCGCGGGGCGCCTCGCGGCCGGTCGACCAGACCGGCCACCCCGTTCTGCTCGTACCGGCGCAGCCACAGATCCACCGTGGGTCGCGACACCCCCGCCAGCTGGGCGATCCGCGCCTTCGGCGTGTTCTCCGCGTGCCACAGCACGATCCGTGCCCGTGTGCCCACGTTCGCGGGAACATCCCGACCGTTGATCAGCACGGACAGTTCCGTGTGCTCCGCTTCTCCCAGCTCCACAAGATCACTCTATCCGGCAACCCGCCAACGTAAAGGAAACAGAATCACAAGACACTAGACCGCTCCTGGCACGAGCGGCCTGGCGGACTCCCGCAGCGGTTCGGTTGGCGTGGCGTGATCGCCGGGCGGGACAGACGGCTGTGAGCATCCGACAGGCCCAATGCCGAACGAGTGGGGGCGGCGCCAACCTGTCTTCGCAGCTCACGGCGGTCGCGGCAGGGTGAACGAATCGTTCCCGCTTGCGGGAATGACGGCCCGGTCGACGATCGTGATGATCGTTGCGACCGCTGCCCGCACGTCACCTGAGTGGGTAGCACCACCGACCAGAAGAGTGATTCGTGACGTCCCAGCATCCGACCAAGACCGCACGCGCCGGCCGGCCCCAGATCCGGTCTGGCCGCTCCGCCGGCGAACATGTCGATTCCGATCTGCTGACCGTGCACCGCGCCGACCGGCGCGATCCCCGTCAGCGACCCTCCGCGCTGGCGGCCGTCGTGCTGGACGGTGCCGCTGCGCGTCCCGGGCAGGACCTGCTGGATCTGAGCCTGGGCGCGCGGCTGACGTCCGCGGCGCTCGCGGCCGTGGTGCCGGGCGGCGGCGTCACGACCCTGGCCCCGACCCGTGCGGCGCTGAGCCAGATCCGGCCGACCCCGGAGAACGGCCAGACGTGGGGATCGGTATGGGATCTCGCGGAACGGCCCCTGCCTCTGCCCGATGCCAGCTTCGACGCGGTCATCGGCTTCAGTGTCCTGGCGCCGCTGCGTCATCCCCGCCGCATGCTGGTCGATATCAGGCGGGTTCTCAGACCAGGGGGGCGTCTGTCGGTCTGCGAGCTCGTGCTCGCCCGACGTCAGCCCATCGAGCTGGACGGGCTCAGCGCCCACGACGTCAGCCGTGTGGAGAAGGCGATGGCCGCCGTCCGGCCGGCCGCCTACGCGTTCACTCCGGCCCATGCGGTCGGCAACGCGCGCCTCGCGGGGCTCACCGAGGTCGAGTACACCGAGGACACGGTTACCGCCCCGCTGGAGAATGTGAGCGCCGCCGAAGCCGCGCTGCACGCCCCGGGCCCGGCCGGCGAGTCGACCTATCAGGTGATCGGCCGGACCCTGGGCGCCGCGTTCGCCCGTCGCTACTCCGAGGCGTGGCGTTCAACCGCCCGCCGGCGCCCCATCCTCCTGCATACCTCCATCGCCTACATCACCGCGATCAAACCGGACGTCTCCCCCTGAACCCTCCGGCCGCGCGGTCGCCGCCACCGCTTCCCGAGACCTCACGCCTCACGCACCACCGTAGGGAAACGATCACACTCCGGGGAGATAGGGGCTGGCAACGAGCGAAGAGATACCCGTTCCCCTCGGTGTTTTCCCAGCTCAGGCGGGGTCCGGACGGGTGAACGGCTTCTTCGCGGTGAGGGGGATGACCACCCGACGCCGCTAGGACGAAGGTGTAACGGTTCCGTTTTGCCTACCGTCAGTAAGGACCGTTCCCATGATGAGGATCGCCTGTTCGACGCATCGTGACCACCCCCCAGGGACGAGACCCGGCCCGGTCACACGGTCGGACCGGCCGCGTCCGCCGCGAAGCGGTGTCGCCACCACGGCGCGCTGGTCACGGGGGCGGCCGTGAGGGGGGCGGACAGCGTCACCGCGGCCGGAGCCGAGGGGCCGAACGTGGCACGGGTCTACGACTACTTCCTCGGCGGCGCGCACAACTTCCCGGCCGACCGGGAAGCGGCGGCGCAGGTCGAGCAGGCATGGCCGCAGATCCGCGACACCGCCCGGGTCAACCGGCTGTTCCTGGGTGAGGCGGTCCGCCACCTCGCCGGCGAGGTCGGTATCCGCCAGTTCCTCGACATCGGGTCGGGTATGCCGACGATGGGCAACGTCCACGAGGTCGCCCAGCAGCTAGCCCCGGACGCCCAGGTCGTCTACGTGGACAGCGACCCGGTCGCCGTCGCGCACAGCCAGATCCTGCTCGCGCCCAACCCGCAGACCGTGGCCATCGAGGCGGATCTGCTACGGCCGGACGAGATCCTGGACCATCCGCAGGTGTCGCGGCTGCTGGAGCGGGGGCGGCCGGTCGCGCTGCTCCTGGTCGCGGTCCTGCACTTCTTCCCCGACGACACCGACCCCCGACACCTGGTCGCCCAGCTGCGCGACGCCCTACCCGCGGGCAGTCATCTGGTCGTGACCCACGCCACCGGCGACGGACAGTCCCCGCAGGTCACCGAAGCCGCTGAGGTGTACCGGCGCACAACCGCGCCGTTCCAGCTGCGCGACCGCACCGAGGTGCTGTCGTTCTTCGACGACTGCACGCTGGTCGACCCCGGCCTGGTCCAGCTCCCGGGCTGGGAGCAGGACCGTCGGCGAGGCCGGTCGACGACGGTGGAGGGTCGGCTGCCGGTCTACGCCGGTGTCGGCCGCGTCCGGTGAGCCCGCGTCCGGGTTGCTCGACCTGCTGGGGCGACGGCGACGCCCGCGATCTGCTGTCCCACACGGACGAGTGGATCGCCACCGCGACCGCCCAGCGATGGCCCCACAGCGAGCCGACGTTCGGGCCGATCGCCACGGCGGGCGGGGCGCTGTATCGCCAGGTCCGCGCCGGCGGGGTGGCACTGTGCGCGACGGTCCGTCCGGCAGGCCGGACGCTGTCACGCCTCGTCCGCGGCGACCGTGGTGATCTCGCCACCGTGCTCGCCGACGCCAACGGCGACGCGGCGACCGCGATCGCCGGCCAGGCCGAGCAGCTCACGGCGCTGGCGGCCTACACCCGCCTTTGGGTGGCTTCCCCGATCGCCTGTGCCCAGGGGGTGATGTTCACCCCCTGGGAGGACGGCGCCACGCTGGCCGCCCGGCTCCGGGCCCGGCCGAGGGAGTTCACCGGCGTGATGACGGCGCTGATGGACGACCTCAGCGACCTGCACCGGAATCCACCCGCGCAACTGTCCGAGGCCGCTGCGACGACCCGCGTGCTGCCCCGGGTCGTCGCCGAAGCGTTGAGCCATCCGGTGGACCACCTCCACGCCGACGACACGACGGCAGGCGAGATCGGAGAGCTCCGCGCGCTCGCGGGCAGCCTGTCAACGCGGCTCGGCCGGCTGGCCACCCAGCTGGACCCAATGCTGCTCAGCCGCGGCGGCATCGCGTTCGGGAACCTCAACCCACGCGGCGTCCTGTATCCGGAAGGATCGTCACGGGCGGTCCTGGTGTCACCCGCGCTCGAACCCGGCGGAGACCTCGTGGACACCGGAACACTGCTCGGCCATCTGTACCTGCTGATCTTCGGCTGCCCGCCACCGGTCCGAGCGGAACTCGTCGACGGTGTCGAGGCGTGGCTGTCCGGTCGGCTGGCCGCCAGCCGGGACCATTGGCGGGACTGGCTGCACGCCGTCCTGACCGTCTGGGCGGCCACCGTCTACGACCAGGCAATCACCACACTGACGCTGCCAGCGGTCGCCCTCCGGCTCGGCCCGACGGCGGCCGATCCGCCGGCCCCACCACTGGCGGCGCTGTCCGGTCTCGACGCGCTCACCCGCGAGCTGCGCCGACGCGGCGCTGGTGCGGCGCTGAACGCCGCCCTCGCAGCCCTCGCCGACAGCCCGGCCGACCGACCAGCACGGCAGCTCGACTCCGCTGACCACTGATCACTCACCCGTTCGTAGACCGAAGGTGCACGTCCATGGCTATCAGCCTGAGCCGGCCACCGGGCAGCCGATCACACCCCGCCCCTCCCGCGCCGCCTGTTTCCGCCCCCGCTTCTCCGCCCGGTCAGGATCTTGCCGTTCGCGGCCGATCCACCGACCCGTTGATCGCTCTCGGTCCGAAGGCGACCGCCCAGCCGCCCGAGCGTGCGTTCGAGCTGCTGCGCGGCAGCGCGGTGCGCCTCCTGGACCGGCACGTCCAACGCAACGGTCTGTGCGAGAAGTGTGGATGCGCCTGGCCGTGCCGCGTGGTGGTGCTCGCCGAGAACAACCTCACGCTTGTCCACGACGCCCCACTCGCCTCCGCCAGCCCCGGCCGCGCGGCCGTCACACCACGGGCGGCGGCCATCCGCATCTCGTCCCACCCGCCCGCGCCCCCTCGACGCGACGGCGAGACCAGCCCAGACCCCTGCCGTCGAGAGAGCCGCATGACCACCGCCGTGGCCATCACCACCGCCAGCGCACCCGAACCGGCCGTTCACCTGCTCCCGCACCACGTCTGGCACTACCCGACCAGACCCCAGTCCGCCAGCGCCGCCCGCCGCGACGTCACCGGGCAACTCCACCAGTGGAAACTTGACCATGTGATCGACACGATCACCCTGCTGACCACGGAACTCGTCACCAACGCGCTCGCCGCAAGCCTGCACGGCGACGACGACCTGACGTCCCAGATCGCGATGCGCCTGACCTACAGCGATCACCATGTGATCGTCGAGGTCTGGGACGGAGGACCGGGCCACCCGACCCGCAGGGCCACCGGCCTCGACGCCGAGGACGGCCGCGGCCTGCACCTGATCACCAGCCTGACCCCGCGCACCGGCTATTACCAGGCTCGGGTCCACACCCCCGACGGCAGCCACCAGGAGCGAGGCAAGGTCGTCTGGGCCGCCCTACCCCACCACACCCCTCTCCCTCACCGCATTCCGACCACCCCGACCGACGGCCTGCCGCGGCGTGAACGCTTCGCCGCCCACGCCGCGACCACGCCCGCCCCGGACGTCTTCGACCTCGACCTGCTGCACCGGGTCCGTGACGGCCTACGCACCCTCGACACCACCCGGCACGCCCCACACCCACGGGCTCCGGCCGCCACGCCCCAGCCACCTGACCCGAGAGGGGAACGCCATGCCTGACCCTGCTACCAGCTCCTGCCCGTCGTGGTGCGAGCAGCCCGCCGGCCATCTCGACGTCGTGCCCGCGGGCCCCGGCGACTACCACGTCTCCGAGTTCACCGTGATCGACCTGCCGCCCATCCCCGGGGTCCGCGACCAGACAGCGATCCAGGTCTCGATCGAGCAGTACGTCACCGCGACGACCACCTACCAGCCGATGATCTCCCTCGGCGCCGGAGAAGAGGACCCTGACAGCGAAGCCTTCACCCTCGACGAAGCCGACACCCTCGCCGCGACCCTCACCCGCGCCGTCGCCGCCGCCCGCAACGCCCAGACACAGCCGCCCACCGAAGGACGATGACCGCGGGTAACTCCGCGCGGCGTGACCCTGACGGACCCGTAGTGGCTCTTCCGGCGGCCAAGTGCGGTCCGAGCTGTGCGGGCGGGCGGGGCACGCCTTGCCTCTGTCAGTGCCTCACCGAACTTCGCATGGCGGCGGTCCTGATCAAGGCCCTGGCCTCCGCCGGCGACGCGTCCTCACCACCGCAGACCTCCGACGACGAAACGGCCCGCATGCCACCTCGCAGCTACACCGTCCCGCCCGCGCTCCGCACCATCGTTCTGCTCGCCAGAATGCGCGACGCACTCCCGCCGACTCAGCTGGCCAGCCTGCTCGCGACCTTCGTCCCGCCGACCGCGCCGACCGCCCCGGAGTGGACCGACCTGTGCTCGGCTCTGGACGCCTACGACCAGGCGGCACAGCTCGGCCTGAGCACCGAAGAGGCCCGCAACCAGGTCGACACCGCCGCCATGATCTTCCACCTGCGCTACGACAGCGATGCCCCCCAACCGGGCAGCGGCCTCCACGAGCACCGAGCGGTCAGATAGACGCCCTGCATACCGCGCCAACCACCACGAAATCGCACGCCCGCTGCCTGCCGGCGACGACGGCGAGCACCTGTACTCCCACCCGCCGCGTGAAGCGATGCGAGGCCACGCGTCGAACGGATCGCACCGTCTCACACCATTCCCGCAGGTCAGCGGCCTGAGAACGGTCGAAGAAAATGTTCGTCATGGGGGGAATGACAGGCGCGACCAGAAGGCTGATCATCATGGTCGCGTGGCTACCCGGTGGGGCGGATAGCGCCGTGGGCGACAGGTAAACGATCAGTTCTGACCCGACAGCGGCGGATCACCACATGAATCTTGATGCTTCGGGTGACGGACGCCCGGCCGGACCCTATCGGGAAGGGACGTGACGTGAGTAGGCACAGTCTGCGCGTGGAGCAGGATGAGCTGCGGGCGCGGATGCGCGCCGTGGGCATGTCGCACGACGAGATCGCCATCGAGTTCACCCGCCGCTACAAGCTGCGCCCCCGAGCGGCCCACCGGATCGCGCACGGCTGGACCCAGCAACAGGCCGCCAACCACATCAACACCCATACCACCCGCACCGGCCTCGGCCCCCAGGGCACCGCGCCCATGACCGCACCGAAGCTGTCGGAACTGGAGAACTGGCCGCTACCGAACAACCGCCGCCGGCCCACCCCCCAGCTCCTCGCCCTGCTCGCCGAGGTCTACGACACCAGCATCCACAACCTGATCGACCTCGACGACCGCGAACACCTTCCCCCTACCGACATGCTCCTCATCAACACCGCGCGGGGGAACCCCGCGGCGGACCCGCAACGTGGATCAGCACCGGCTCCTGTGCTCGCGGACGACTCAGGCCAGCCTCGCAGAGGCAGACAGATCACGATGCCAGCCGTACCAACACCGCAAGTCATGAGGCCCGCAGATGCTACGGGAGCCGTCATGCCCGACCTCGATCGACGAGACTTCGTCACCGCGACGGCCACCGTGCTCACATTCGGCAGGCCCGCCCTGCGGAACGTAGACCCTGCCCTCATCGACTACTTCAACCAGCAGCTGGAAGGCCACTACCGAGCGGACATGATGCTCGGCCCCAGCGAGCTGATCAGCACCGTCACCGCCCAGCACACGCTCATCGGCAATCTGGTGGCGACCGCCCACGGGGACACACGGCGGCCCCTCCTGGGCGCAAGCGCGGCCTACGCCTCGTTGATCGGCTGGCTCCATCAGGACGCCGGTGACCTTGCGAGCTCGTCCGTCTGGCGGGGCGTCGCGCTGGAAGCCGCACAACGCTCCCGGGACCACCAGCTCGTCGCCTACGCGCTGCTCAACCACGCATCCGTTCGCACAGATCTCGCCGATGGCCTCGGCGCACTCGACCTGTGTGGCGCGGTCCTGGCCGACGCCGGTCGACTCAGCCCGAAGATGCGGGTCCTGGCACTCCAGCAGCAGGCCCACGGTGCGTCGCTCGTCGGAGATCGCGCGACCGTCGACGCCGTCTTGGACCAGGCGGCCCCGCTCGTCGAGCGATGCGACGACGGCATGCCATGGGGCAACGCCTGCCGGCGCACGCCGGCCTACCTGGAGGTACAACGCGCGACCTGCTACGGACGTTTGGGACTGGCCACGGCCGCCGCCGGCCTGTGGCAGCAGGTCCTCGCAACGATGCCTGCCCATGCCCGGCGGGATCGCGGCGTGTATCTCGCCCGTCAGGCAACCGCGTGTGTCCAGAACGGAGATCTGGGACGCGCGGTCGAGGCCGGACAGCTCGCGGCGGACGTGGCGGTGGAAACTGGGTCGGTGCGGATTCGCCGTGAGCTCGCCGGCCTACAGCAAGCCGCAGAACCCTGGAAGGGCACGGCCTTCGGCCGCGACCTCGACGAGATCTTCGCGCTCTAAAGGAGACCCGACGTGCCGGACGTTCCCGTGCCCTTGGCCGACGACGAGATCGAGACCCGGCTGCGCGAGCTACCCGGCTGGACCCGCGTCGGCCAGGAGATCACCAAATCCTTCCGCATCCGCTACCACGGCGGAGTCGCCCTGATCGTGCACGTCGCCGACATCGAGCGGCTCATCGGCCATCATGCGGATATCGACCTGCGCTGGGACAGCATCCGCTTCGGGATCACCACCCACGACGCCGGGCATCGGATCACCGCGGCTGACTTCGATCTCGCGCGACGTATCGACACCATCGCCCAAACCCACAGCGCAGAACCGCTTTGACACCCCTGCCAGGATCGCGCCTTGGTGACCGGCATTGCCGAGGGCCCGTCGCTGTCAAATTCCCCTGAAGGTCAGAACTCTGGGTAGACGTCGCGCTCCTTCCGCCGCAGGAGGCGTTCCGGCCAGCTCGCGAGCCTTTTCAATGAGCCTTTTCAAAGTCGATTTTCCTAAAGGCCCTCACTGGAGAGGACGAGGACGGCCTGGGCGAAGATGCCGACGCGGCGTGGGCAGCCGCGGAAACGGTCGAATATGTGCCAGTTCTTGAGGACCGCGAATCCTCGTTCGCCTTGCGAGCGGGTGGTGGCGTGGGTCCAGTTGGTCTCTTTGTCGCGGTCGGGGAGTTCCCTGTTCTTGGGTTTCTTGACCGGGACGAGGAGGCGGTCACCCTCGCCGCCGACGTAGCCCTTGTCCGCGTAGAGGTAGAGCCCCGAGCGGTCGATCAGATGGAGGACGTCGTGCATCCGGGCCGCGGTGAGGTCGTGGACGGAGCCGGGAAGTCCTTCGGAGATCCAGAGCAGCCGACCGTAGGGGTCGGTGAGGCCCTGCAGGTTGATGCCGTGGTACTTGTGCTTGCCCGAGTAGTACAGCTTGTTGTGCGCACGGACACGGTTGGTACGCACGACGGTGCCGTCGAGGATGAGGAAGTTGCTCTGGGTCCACGCGAAGGTCCAGACCGCGGCGAGCAGGGTCCGGCCGTGGGTGGCGAGCAGGCCGACGGCCTCGCGGATGTAGTTGTGGACGGTGCCGACGCTGACCTGGAAGCCCTCGGCGAGGTGCTCGTAGCGTTCACCCTTGCGGAGGTGGGCGAGCACCAGGAGTGCCTGCTCGCGTGGGGGCAGCTTGCGCCAGGTCCGGCGCTGGGCGCGGTCCTCGGCCAGCAGTCCCGTGAGGAAGGTCAGGGTCGACTCGGGCAGGTCGACGACACCGGGGTAGGTTAGCAACGGAAGTCCTCGGTCAAGGGCACAGTGGAGTAGGAACCCTGTGATCTACCGGGGACTTCTCTATTTACGGCATCCCTCCGCCCGCCGCCCGACCAACTATTGCCGTCGCCAGATGATGGAACGGCCCGAGCCGGTTCCCGTTCAATTCGTCAATTGGTGACCCTTAACCGCCGGGAGAATCAGACAAACCAAGATTGAAAAGGCTCAATAATCCCACACAGTCCTCTTCCTACGGCCCCCTTGTACGCGATCATGAGCCGATGGGTCGGGTGGGTTTGACGGGGCGGGTCGGCCGCTCGTGAATGGTCTGCCGGCCCTCAAGGGCGACCAGACGGCCGGGGAGGGGGCCGGCATCGGTAGGCCAGGCAATTCTGCCGAGTCCCGGAAGGTGGTGTTCCTGGTAGCCGGTCGGCAGTGGCGGGAGTGCTGGCTCTTCGCTGGGCTGGAAAACGCCGACGGGTGGTTCTGTCGGATGTGAGGCGGCTTCGGTTTCGTCGCGGAGGAGCGGTAGTTCATCGCCGGGGAGATGGAGAAGGAGAGTGGCCGCTCGTTCATCGGAGGGGATGGCTGCCGGTCGTGTCGGTGTGACGACGGCTGCGCCGGTGAGTGCTGGTGGTTGTCGGTGTGGCCGTTCTTCGGCCGTGACGGCGCGTCGGACCGTGCCCGCTGTTCCGTCGACGGTGAGATGGGTGCCGGGCTTGACCTTGAGGAGCTCGCTGGGCAAGGCGGTCACGCAGGGGATACCGATTTCGCGTGCGACGATGGCGGCGTGAGAGAGCGGCCCTCCGGATGTCGCGGCGATCGCCGCTGGGCCGGCCAGGAGAGCCGGGAGCGCTTCCGGGCCGATGTTGTCGCAGATGAGCACGGCTCCGGCGGGCGTTTCGGCGGTGGGGGCTATGGCGTCGGAATGCTGGTGATGGGCGGGGCCGGTGCCGCGGCCAGGTGCTGCGGGGATGCCGTGCCAGACCGAGCTGTCGCCAGGTAGCGCATGGGGAGCGGAGTCGGGGACGGGGCTGGTGAGCGGGCGTGCTTGAAGGATGTGGATGGTGTCGTCGGCGGTCACGGCCCACTCGATGTCGATGCGGTCGAGGTTGAGCACCGCGGCGGCGCGGCCGGCAAGACGGAGAAGGCGGTTCCGCGTCGAGGTGGTGAGCAGGCGGGCGTCAGAGATCGGCGCGGGAGTGTAGAGGTGGAGCAAGCCGGCTGCCGAGGTCTGGATCTTGGCGTGCTGTCGTGGTTGTCCGTGGACTGCGGGCAGCGCGATCCATTCGCCGGGTGGCTGGCGGAGCTCGTCGGCGGTTCCGGGTAGAAGGATCACATCCTGCTCGGCCGGCGTCGGGTTGTCGCGGGTGCTGTGGTGGCGTTCGCCGCGCTGGCTTCCGTCGACCACCGGTAGCGCGAGGCCGCGGACAGCGTCGAGGGCCCACGACCGAAGGCCGCCGGCGTCGCGGGCGGAGGCGGCCAGTACCCCTGCGGCGTGCGGACGGATGGCTGGTTGGACGAGAACCGCGAGGTGTGGGGTCGGGCGTACGTGGCGACGCGCGGAGTAGGCGGCGAGTGCCGGCGTCATCGCGGAGGCGCGCACCTCGCGGACGGCGGCGAGGAGCGCCTCGGGATGCGTGGGGGTGAAGCGGGAGGTGTGGAGACCGGCGAAGGACGCCTCGGGACCGTCTTCCGCGGGTGCTGAGGAGCGGGCGACGATGCCATAGCGGGTGTCGACGGAGGTTACCCAGTCCAGCACGGTGGAGACCGCGCTCGTGAGCTGGTCGTCGGGGAGATCGGCCGGCAGGACGAGTCCGTCGGGTACGGGTAGCCCGTGGTGGATCAGTGTCGCGAGGGCGGTGGCCTTACCGCCATGCAGGGCGGGGTCGATGGCGTCGGCCAGTCTGATGACCTCAACGGAGTGCATCGCGGTCCTCTCCTTGGAGGTCGGCTGCGGTGATCCGACTCGGATCGGTGTCGATGAGGTCGCACCAGGCGTGTGCGGCGGTCAGAAAGCGTTCGCGTAGTTCCTTACGGCGCTCCTCGCTGTCGGCCGCCCACCCGAGGAGCAAGGCCATGGCGCGGATCTCCGTGACGACCTGGTCGTTGCCGGCCGCCGCGAGGAGGGCGGCGGTGGTCCACGCTTCGCGCCGGCGGGCGGCCCGCGTGCGCTGTGCGATCAGGTCAGCGGCCGGGGTTCTCGGTTCCTGCTGTCGAGCCACCGCCTCGATGTCCGCGGCGATCGCCTCTTCCGACTGGTGGGTGAGCTGTATCTGGGTGGCCAGGATGTGTCCGGGCGTGGCGGGAAGCTGGAGCGCCGACAGGCAGGTGAGCGCGGCGTCGCGGGAGCCGAACAAGTCGGTGAGCAGGCGTTCCCAGTGGTCTTCGGGGAGCAGCCAGTTCACGATGTGCGTCGCGTTGACCCTGGTGAACGCCGCGGTCGCTGCCGCGAGCACTCGCGTGAGATCGCCGACGTCGCCTCGCCGCCTGGCGGCGTCAACGCGGTCGAGGGCGGCGCCGGCGACGTCCCGGTCATGGGTGGCGCGGGTGATCAGGTTGACGGTGTAGTCCAGGCTGGCGAGCTGGCGGTGCCAGGTGCTTGTCAGGTCGCGGTGGGTTGGCTCGGGGATGTCGACGATGCCCGTGCGGCGGAGCTGGCCATACGGCGTGGGGTCGTCCATGAGGATCAGTGGCCACCGGATGAGGGCCTCGGTGTAGAGATCCCACTCCAGGTGGCTGGCCTGGGGGCGGGTTCGCTCGTAGTCGCAGGTCAGGACCCCGTTCCAGACGGGTTCCATGGCCACCTCCCGTACTCGTCCGGGTACGCACGCCCTATGGGCGCTGGCACGTACTGGTGTCTTGGCGTGGGTGTGGGGTGTCGTGTCGGGCTCGGTTGGGAGCGGTATGGGAGGCTCGCGCCATTCCTGCGAGGGCGCCGGCGAAGGCGGGAGCGGAGAGACACAGGCGATGATCAAAGAGGCGACGGCGACGGTCTTCGTCTTCCGCCAGAGCGAGGAGGCGGGCTGGCGGGTGGCGATGATGTGGCATCCGCGGTTTGAGGGGTGGATTCCGCCGGGAGGTCACGTCGAGGCGGACGAGAGCCCAGCGGAAGCCGCGACCCGGGAGGTCGTCGAGGAGCTGGGATGCCGCGTGCGCCTGGTTGCCGGTCCCGCGACCCCGCTGCCGGACGGTTTTCCGCACACGCCTGTAGTGGCGCCCTGGTGGATCGTGGAGATGGCCGCGAGCCCGGACAGTCACACCAGCGAACGGCACGTCCACGTCGACCATGTCTTCGTGGCGTTCTGGGACGGTGACGTGCAGCCCCCGGAGACGAGGGTGCGCTGGTTCGACGAGCAGGAGCTCGCCGACGGGGCGGACATCGCCGAGGACTCCCGGTTGCAGGCCAAGGAACTGTTCGCCCGCTTCAGCGAAGGCGAGGAACTCGCGCACAGCTAACACAGTCCGCGTCAGAACAGCGGCTGTTGCGTGTTGGTGTCCGCCGGTACCTGCGTTGCTCGTTTGGGTGGTATGCCGCCGAGGCGGTCGAGGTCGGCGAGGGTGGACCACCGGTCGGTGGCGGCGCCGTCGGTGAGCAGTCGTCCGAACAGCGCGACAGTCAGTTCCACGTCGGGCAGGGCGCGGTGTCGGTTCGCGGGCAGTGGGATGCCCAGGTGATGTAGCACCGTGTCCAGGCTGTGGGACCGCAGCTCGGGGTAGGCGACTCGGGCGAGGCGGACGGTGCACAGCAGCGGTGTTGCGGCCAGCCGGGGGCAGTGCTCGTGTTGGCGTGCGATCAGACCTGCCTCGGTGGGCGCATGGTGGGCGACCAGTCGGTAGGGCGGCGCGGTCAGGCGAGCGTCGAGAGCGGCCATGACCCGCGACGCTGGGCGTTGAGTGCGCAGCTCCATGTCGGTGATGCCGGTCTGAGCGACGTCGAACGGGGTGACGGCGACGTCATCGGGTGGTCGCATCAGGGCGCTGAACCGTCCGGTCTCGGCCCAGTGGCCGATGCGGAAGGAGCCGGCGACCGCCGCGACCTCGATCGGTTCCGCGGGCCGGCCTTTGGGGGTGAGCGCCTCGAAGTCGATGACGACGAACGTGTGGCCCAGGAGTGCGGGGTCGTCGAGGGTCACCATGCCGATACCTCGCTCTTGATCAGGATCGCAGTCTGGGTGAGGTGCGTGTCGTCGTGCGGAACCGGAACTGCGAGCAGGGAGTCCGCCGCGTGCTCGGCGCGGGGGCAGGGCGCGGGATGCAACGGGCGGCAGGCCGGATGCAGGTGGGCGGCGCGCAGGTCGAACGTTCCGACACTGTTGACAACGCCGGCCTCGGCGAGGCGGCGACACAGCCGCCGCGGCTGCGGCAGCACGATCCGCCACAGTGCGCTGTATCCGTTGGGCTGTTCCCCTGCCGTGGCCAGTATCGGGGCCAGGCCGGGAACGTCGCCGACGAGGTCGACCAGGCGGTTCGCGGCGTGCCGGCGACGGGCGAGTCGCCCGTCGAAGCCAGCGAGGCTGATCCGGGCGAGCGCGGCGAGCGGCTCGGCGAGCCTGTAGTTCGTGCCGAGCCGGGACAGCGCCGGCTGGCCGGCGGCAGGGATCTGCCAGTGGGACTGGAACGCGGCGGCGCGGGACGCCAGGTCCGGATCGTCGGTGACGAGATAGCCGCCCTCACCGGACGAGATCAACTTCCCGTCTTTGAGGGAGAAACAGCCTGCCCTCCCGATGGTGCCTACGTGCCGTCCGCCATACCGGCTGCCGTGTGCCTGGCAGGCGTCCTCGATGAGGTCCAGCCCGGCGCTTCTGGCCAGATCGGCGAGGGCGTCCAGATCGCCGCACTGGCCGCCGAGGTGGACGGGGAGCACGGCCCGCGTCCTGGGTGTGATCTTTGAGGCTGCGTCGGCGAGGTCCAGAGGCTCGCCGTCCGGCCCGGCGTCGACAAACACCGGACGGGCGCCCGCCTGCACGACGGCAGCCACGGTCATGATCACGGTAAGTGCTGGGAGGAGGACTTCGTCGCCCTCGCCGATGTCGCACGCGACGAGCGCCGTGTGCAGGGCCGCGGTTCCGGAGGAGACCGCGACGGCGTGCGCGACGCCGTGCATGGCCGCGAGCTCGGCTTCCAGCAGCGCTGCCTGCTCACGGCCGACCGGATCGGGCATCCGCGCGACCACCCGCTCCAGCAGCACCATCGGATCGGGCGCGTTCACGATGCTGTCCCGGCGGACGTCGACAGGACCTGGTCGAAATCCATGAGGGGCCACATGTTGACGCAGTCGACGGAGAAAAGCGGGCAGTCGGCGCAGCCGTCGTCCGCGGCGAAGACCTGGGCGGCGGTGCCATCCAGAATCGTCCGGCGCCGCGAGGCAGGGGTAGCGGCGATGCGAAGGGACGACGGACAGTCCCAGACAGACCCATCGGGTTCGATGAAGAAGAGGCTTCGCCCGCCGAAGCAGCCGCGGACGAACCCGGTGGGGACCCGGACCGCGTCGGCGACCTGACCGGGGTAGCTCGCCCGTGGCGTCCACACCGGCAGCTGTGCATCGGCGAGGGCGGCGAACTGCTGACCGAGGATCGGCAGGTCGTCCGTGGTCAGGGCGAGCTGGCGGTGAAGCGTGTGGTCGGGGTCGAGGGCGACGGGCTGCGGGACGAAGTAGTCGCAGCCGAGGTCCGCGGCGAGGCGGCCGGTCGCGGTCAGGTCGGTGAGGTTGTGCCGGGTGACGACCATGTAGACGCCGACGTGGGGAGCGGGCGCGGTGCCGCGGGCGGCACTCAGCGACTGGATGCCGTCGATGACCTGCTGCCAGCCGTCCTTGCCGTTGCGCGCCGGGCGCCACGCGTCGTTGTAGGCGGCGTCGGTGGAGTCCAGCGACACGGACACCGCGTCGACCTGGAGGTCGACGAGGGCGCGGGCGAGGTCGGGACGGTTCAGCGGGATGCCGTTCGTGGCGACGACGACCTGCACGCCACCGCCCTTCAGGATCTCGATCAGGCTGAGAATGGGTGGCCACACGAGTGGTTCCCCTCCGGCGAGGAATACCCGCTTCACCGCCGACCCGGCGATGCTGCGGGCGAAGGCGAGTACGTCGGCGGCGGTGAGGTCGTTGCGCGACAGGTGCGACAGTGTTCCCGGACCGGTGACGGGGCTGTCCCGATGCTCCTCGATCGTTCCGAAGTAGCAGTACCGGCAGGACAGGGGACATGGGCTTCGCAGCGCCCACAGCAGGGTGACCGCCTTCTCGCCGCCACCCCTGGTCATCGGGGCTCCTGGAACAGGGCCGCGGCCTGGTAGCAGGCTGCGACGATGCGCCGCACGCAGGCGTCCGTGTCCAAGTGGGTGCGGTCCAGGACCTCGAACGGCTGGGGCGATGCGGCGGCGAACAGGCGGTAGAGGCTGGTCACCCGCTGCATGAGCGCCATCTCGCTCGGGCTGGCGTCGCGGCCGATGCGGTGCTCGAAGCGCTCCAGACAGCGGTCCGGGTCATCGACAAGCAGGAGCGTGGTGGCGGGCAGGGGCCGCCACTGCGCCAGCAGCTCCAGAATGCGAGTGGCCACGGCGAACGCCTCGTCGAGGGGAGCGTCAGCCGAGAGGACGGCGGCCTGATAGACGGCCACGCTGTGGGGGCCGCGGTCCTCCAGGACGACCTGCCCCGGGACCGCCTTCGTTGTCTCGTGTCGGTGGACTTGAAGCGCGGCCAGCAAGAGGGTCTCGGTCCGTGGATGTCCGGTACGCAGGAACAGGTCGCCGGTCGCGCGCAGGGCGCTGATCACCTGGCCCGGGAGCAGCGCGGGGGCCTGGTCGGGAAGCTCGACCAGCGGCACACACCGCTGTCCGAGGTGCTGGAGGGCGATGTGGGCCAGGTAGGTCTTGCCGACGCCGTTGGCGCCTTCGAGGGTGACCCAGGGTTGCGTAGGCGCCGGGCCGGGTGCGGTGCGCAAGGCGCCGCTGGCCGGGTGCTGATCATCGGATGGCATGGGAGTCCTCCGTGGGGATGGCCGATGTCCACGGGCTGTTCGCCGCACCGGCGGCCAGAACGCTGCGAGCGTCGGGTCCGCGGTGCAGTAGGAGATCCAGTGCGGAAAGGCCGGGGCTGAAGTCCGCGCGGCCCTGGTCGTAGGGCGGGTGGGCGTAGGTTGCGATCTCGATCCCGACGTCCGCGCGGGCGAGGCTGTCGACGTCGAGGTAGCTGGTTGCGCCGGTGCCGACCCGCAGCATCCGCGTGCCGGTCAGTCGGCACAGGTCGATCAGCATGTCGGTCCTGCGGCCCGTTGGTCTCAGCGCGCTCGAACGCACGATGTCGACCGAGATGCCGAATCCATCGAGGAGAAGGCGCAGCAGCGCCTCGTTCAGGGCGGCGAGCCGCTCCCAGGGCCGGCCGTAGATGGCGGCTAAGCGCGGTTCCCACTGTGGCCAGAACGGGGCGCGGCGGTATCCGTCAGAGATGATCCGCCAGTGCCGCCCTCGCCACCGGTCGTCGTCGATGAGGACGTCGGAGATCGGTTGGTGGTGTGGCCGGCGGATCGGGACTGTCAGCAGTCGGCGTTCGCCGTCTCGGCCCAGGACGTAGTTGCGCTGCTGCCAGCTGCCCGCGGAGTACTGGACATGGTCGAGCAGGAGGAAACGGTCGACGTCCAGAAGCCGGGCGAAGTAGCCAGGCCAGGGCAGGTAGGCCGGCTGGTGCGCGACGAGGACGTGGCCAGCGGCCGGGTTGGCGTCGCTCATGAGAACGCCATGCGGTACACGGCGAACCGTTCGGCCGCGGGGGTGCCCACCTCCGCGCCGGCCGCGCAGTCCTGTGCCTGGATCTTCTCGACGCTGCGGGGGTGCGGGTCTTCCCGTAGCTGGCTGCGGTAGCAGGCGAGCGCCTTGGCCTTGGTCTGAAGGGTCGGGGTGATGTCGACGAGCACGGGCCTGGGCGAGGGACCGGCGAGCCAGGCCCGGTCTTCGGGCCCGTCGTAGCCCAGTACGACACGCGGCAGCGGCCGGCCAGCGCGGAAGCCTGGCCGTACTGCGGCGAGGGCGGCCAGATGTACGGCCTGGTGGTCCTGGTGATGGCCACCGGCGGGGATGAACAGGGCGGCCGGCCGGGATACCGCCAGTGACACGTCCGGGCCTGATTCGATCAGTGCGACCAGCTCGGGAAGATGCGCGCTGGGGCTGGCCGCGCGCTCGTCGTCGAGCCAGGCGACCGTGCGCCGGTCCACACCGAGCACGTCGCATGCCTCGTGGAACTCGTCCAGGCGCGTGCGGGTGTCTGAACTGCCGCCGTACATCGGCGCGGTCACGCAGGCGACGGCGAGCGCGTCGACCTGGATGCCGTAGCCGGTCATCGCGGCGATCGTGCCGGCCATGCCGACGGTTTCATCGTCGGGATGGGCACCGACCACCAGCGCCCGATCTCCGGGATGTAGCCCGAACACAGGGGCCCTCCTCTTGTCCGTGGAAGGGGTGCGACGGGGCCGTACGGACAACCCGTACGGCGGAGTTCCAGACCCGGGAAGATCCGGGTCTTCAGATCAGGCGGGGGCGGCGTCCGTCGCGGCGAGGAACGCTTCGGCTGCCTTCTCGGGTGTGTGGGCGGCGAGCCGCGCCGGTGCCGATTGGCTGGCGGCGTGGTACTCCTCGGCGTTGGCCAGCAGGTCGTCGAGCGCGTCCCAGACGGCGGGGAAGCCCGAGCTCAGCGACACGACCCGTCCTGCCGAGCCGATCAGCGTGGGCACATAGCCGTGCTCAAAGGTGATCACCGGGGTGCCGGCGGACAGCGCCTCGGCAGCCGTGTGGCTGAACGTCTCCGGTTCCAGGGACGAGATGACCGTGGCCGCCGCGCCGGCGAAGAACGAGGGCACCTCCCACCACCCCAGCGCTGGCAGGAGCTGGACAACGTCGGGACGTCGCGCCGCCTGCTCACGGCACGCGGCCAGCGCCGCGGCCTGCTCGCCGGGCTCGAACTCGAAGTCGGCCTCGGCGAGCACGATCTCCACTCGGCGATCCCACCGCGGCGGCATGGCCGCCAAGAACGGGGCCTGCCCCTTGACGGGCGCGACCCGGGAGACGACCCGCAGCGGGCCCGACTGGCGCAGCCGTTCCCGCTGCTCGCGGTCCGGTGGCTGCGGAAGGGTGAGAACCCCGTTGGGCACCACCCGCCAGGCGCTGGTGTCCCAGCCGTCCTGCGCCGCCGCGTCCACGAGATAGGGGCTCGCGGGCAGGACCACGTCGGCGGCGGCCATTGCCGTCCTCCACGTATCCGCCGATCCGGGCCGGATCTTGTTGTGCATCATCAGCGCGGTCCGCACCCCGCGCGGCGCTGGGTTCAGGTAACCCAGCCCCCAGACCGGCGCGCCCCAGCACACGACCTCGATCCGACGCTCGCGCAGCACACGCGACACCTCGGCCACGACGGGTCCGGGCTCGGCGAGCGCGGCGAGCACGTCGGCGTTGAGCGCCGGCCGCGGCAACCGCACCGACTCCAAGCGGACGAGCCCCGGCTCGGCCTCGTCTCCCGCCTCCGCGAGGCCACCAGCGATGACCACGACACTGTGGCCGAGGCTTCGCAATCCGGCCGTCAACGCGGCGATGCTCCGCTCGATACCGGAGGGATGATTGGGCCGGTAGGTCAGCAGACAGAACGCGACCGCTGTCATGGCCGCTCCCAGGGAAAGACGACCCACCGCCGGACCTCGCGTCCGATGTAGGTCGCAATACGCCAATTACCGCTGGTGGGACCGCGTGTGGCCGGCCAGTTCGCCAAGTTCTGGAGGCACACGGCGGTACGCACGCTGCCAGGGTGGCTGTGGGCCAGGTGACTGCGAGCGGCATCGAGCGTGCCACCACTGCCCACCACGTCATCAACGAGCAGAACGTCCCGGTCGTCGAGGCGGCCGACGGAGTCTGGGTTCGTGAGGACGGGCCGTTCGACCTTCGGCGCGTTCACGCCGTCCGACTGAGTGTGAGTGATCGTCAGGGCGCGTACATCCCGGACACCGAGATGGTGAGCGAGCAGCACCGCCGGGACCATCCCGCCCCGCAGAATGCCCACGACCACATCCGGGACCCCATCGACGATCACCGCGGCGGCCAGCGCCTCGGTGATCCCGGCGACGTCATGCCAGGTGAGTAGGTCAGCGTCCACGGGCGTCTCCCCACAGGAGGATGTGCAGACGAGGCGTCAGGTTCCACCCGCGTGCCAGCACCTCGTCGCCGAGCGATCGCATAACGGCGAGCGTCGACTCCGCGTTGGTGCCCTCGGGCATCACCCAGATCGGCGCAAGGCCGAACCGGGCCTCCAGAGCGGAGATCTCATCCAGATCGGCGAGGTCCCGGACAACGAACTTCCACACGCAGGCCGCCGTCTCGGCAAACGTTCGGATGACGTCCGGTCGGACTCGTCGGCCCTCCTGCATCCCGCTGTTCGCCAGTTTGATCCCCACGTTGAACTGGGCGGTGGATGCGGCCAGCGCAGGGCCGGGAACGAGCGTGCCGTTCGTCTCGATCTCCACACGTTTGCCCGCAGCCGCCAACGAGGCCACCAGGTCTGCCAGGCCGTCCCGCTGAAGCAGCGGCTCTCCCCCGGTGACCACGACGAGCGTCGCCGCGGAGCTCGTCGCCCAGTTGACGAGGTCGGCCACACTGGCACGGCTGGTCTCGGCGCCGCGGTCGAAGCGGCTCCAGTCCCAGGTGAAAGGCGTGTCACACCAGCCGCAGCACAGGTTGCAGGTGGCGAGACGGAGGAACAGCGCCAGCCGGCCGGATGAGGCGCCTTCACCTTGGAAGGTGGGTCCGAAACATTCGCTGACCAGGAGGTCCCGAGGCGGCGCTGCGGATTGCACCGTCGGGATCATCAGTCACGCCCGGGAGGGGTGTATTCGGCCCAGCTCCCAGGCGTCTCCGCGACGCGCATCGACACGAGCCTGCCCGGGATCAGCGGCTCCAGGTTGTCGATGAACCAGTGAGCCAGGTGGGTTGCCACCAGCTCGCTGGTCGGTGGGACGTCCAGCACCTCGTTCAGGTCGCGGTGGTCGAAGTGCTTGTCCAGGAAGTCACTGAACGGCACCAGGTCGCCGAAGTCGGTCACGAATCCGGGCCCACTGAGACGGTCTGCGGTGAGCACGACCTCGACGGTGTAGGTGTGCCCGTGTACACGGGCACACTTGTGCCCTGACGCGAGCCCCTCAAGGTGGTGGGCCGCGTCGAAGGAGAAACGCTTACCGATCCGGTATTCCATGTGCCACCCCCTTCAGAAAGTCGTCAGACGACCTTCGTTGGAAACGAAAAATAAAATTTCTCGTCGTCGACAGTTAATTCCCATGATCACGAAAATGGCTCTCACCGCCTTCGGCGCCGACACCCACACCGAGCAGTTCCTTCCGATGCTTACGGTCTGCCGCGCATTTCGGGCAGAATCTCCTGACGTTCAAGGTCTTCTAAATGAGGTGAATCGGGATGGACCCCCTTCATCCGAGCGCCATCAGCAAGATCGTTTACATGAAGGTGTGTGGCGCATCACCACGATGACCGACGCCCGGGGGGCGAGTCATTCCCTCCACCACGAACATTTTGTTCACCTGCCAGAAGAGGGATGACCTGCGAAAACACCGCCGCATGGGTGCTCTTATTCGGCGCGATCATGTAGATCTGTTCGGCGTCTCCCGTTGGGTCCCGCTGCCACCGTCGGCGCGACGCCGCGAGTAGCGGACGCCGAGCACTGACGGGTGCGGCGCACCTTCGCCTCCGTCGCGACAGCCCTCTTCGGGCCATCACCGGTCCGCCCTTCTGCACCCCTGGACGGCACGCCGGTATGTCCCACATGCCTCTGAGGTGAGCACCCGGGCCGCGCGATCCGTAACTGTTTGGCTACCCTGACATGGATTCGTGCTACGGATAGAGGGTGCAGCGATCAGCGTTCACGTCCGGAGAGGATGTGCGGTGGCCTCATGAGCAAGCTCAGCCGGCGGGTGGAGCAGGATGAGTTGCGGGCGCGGATGCGCGCGGTGGGTATGTCCCACGACGAGATCGCCGTCGAGTTCGCCCGCCGCTACCAGCTGCGCCCCCGGGCGGCCCACCGGGTCGCGCATGGCTGGACCCAGGCGCAGGCCGCGAATCACATCAACGTGCACGCCGCCCGCCTCGGCCTCGATCCCGAGGGCGCCGCTCCGATGACCGCTCCGCGGCTGTCGGAGCTGGAGAACTGGCCGCTACCGAACAACCGCCGCCGGCCTGCCCCTCAGCTTCTCGCCCTGCTCGCCGAGGTCTACGACACCAGTATCCACAACCTGATCGACCTCGACGATCGTGAGCAGATGCCCTCAGCTGACCTGCTGCTCATCACCACGATCCGTCTGAAACGCGCGCCTGCGAGCGCTGTCGGTTCTCTCGCGCGGACGCGGTCGGCGGACACCGAGGTCACGCCGATAGTGGAGGCTCCGAATCGGCAGCAGTTCCTGCTCGCCGCGTCGGTTCTGGGGGCCGCTGCGGTGCTGCCCCGACAATCGGGCGGGCCAGCCCGGTCCGTGAGTGTCCGGCCAACCGTGCTCACTTCCGCGGACGACCTTCTCGCTGATCTACGCGAAGCCGTCACCGTGCAGACGGAGTGGTTCTCCGACCCCGACCTGGCCTCATCAGGTGACCTCGCCGACCTTGAGGCGCGCGCGCGAGAGTGCCACGGCCGGTACCAGCGAGCCGACTACGCCGGTGTGGCACGGCTTCTACCCGTGGTGGTGCGGGGCGTCGAGATGCTCGTGACCAATCCGCCGGCTGGCGTGAACCACTGTCTGGTCCGACGGACGCAGGTCGTTACTTACCTCGCTGCCGCCAAGCTTGCTACCAAGACAGGTGATCACGATCTGGCCTGGCTGGCGGCGGACCGTGGTCAACACGCGGCGCTCACCGCCGACGCTCCGGAGCTCCTGGCAACAGCGCGCAGGCAGATCGCCTGCGTCTTCCACGACACGGGACGGCTCGCCGACGCCGAACGGGTCGCGGTCAGCGCCCTCGACTCCCTGAACCGCAAGCCGGGCAACGGGGACCATCCCGACGTCCTTTCCGCGCGAGGCGCCCTTCTCCTGCTCGCGGCAATGACGTCGATCCGCCAAGGGGAGCGAGCGGATGCCCGCCGCCGGCTCGCCGCCGCGGCGGAGCAGGCTGATGCGCTGGGCCGGGACGACAACCGGCTGTGGTCGGCGTTCGGGCCGACGAACGTCGCGATCCACACCCTCACCGCAGCTCTGGCGCTTGACGATCCGAGGGAGGCGGTTGCCGTCGGCGCGCAGATCGACACGCGGCTGCTGCCAGCCCCACTGGTCGGGAGACGCGCACGCCTTCATGTAGATCTCGCCGACGGGCATGCCCGCTTGGGCGAGGACGCCATCGCGGCGGTGCACATCCTCGATGTCGCCCGCCGAGCGCCGCAGCTGCTGGGGGTCGACCCGACAGCTCGGGCTGTGCTGGCGATGCTACTCAGCCGCGCCCGCGGCTCCACCGTCTCAGTCCTACGGAGCGTCGCGGAGCAGGCCGGAGTCGCAACGTGACAGGCGGACGACCAGTGCTGCATCTGGTCGTCTGCGCGGCCCCACCCGCCCCGCAGGTCAACGAGCTGATCCGTCACGTCCACGGCGATGGATGGGCAGTCTGTCTCGTACCGACGCCGATCGCCGCGACCTGGCTGGACGTGCACGCTCTGGAAGGGCTGACCGGCCACCCGGTCCGCTCTCGACCCCGGCGGCCGGACGAGCCGCGCCTGCCACCCGCGGACGCCGTAGCGGTCGTCCCCGCGACCTTCAACACGATCAACAAGTGCGCCGCGGGGATCAACGACAACGCGGCGCTCGGTGTCATCAACGAGGCGATCGGACTCGGGCTCCGCGTCGTCATCGCCCCCTACGTCAAACCCACCCTCGCCGCCCACCCGGCCTTCGCCCGAGCCCTACGCGATCTGACCGCCTACGGGTTCACCGTCCTGCCGACCAACGCGATCGGGCCCCCCGACGGCACCACCTCCTTCGCCTGGCGTCCCGTTCTGGATTCCCTGCCGGCCCCTCGGCCCGCCCGTGGGATCTCCGTGCCGGAGGACCCATCGTGACCGTGTGCTATCCCACGATGCTGCTGCGTCTTGACCCGCGCAGCATTCTGGACGGCAGCGCCGAAGTCCTTATGGAAGGAAGAGGCTGTCTCATGCCCAGACCCAGTCAGCGTGTTGAACAGGACGAGTTGCGGGATCGGATGCGCGCGGTCGGGATGAGCCACAACGAGATCGCGATCGAGTTCGCCCGCCGTTACCACTACCGTCCCCGGGCCGCCCATCGCCATGCCCGCGGCTGGACCCAGACGCAGGCCGCGAACCACATCAATGCCCACGCCGCCCGCGCCGGCCTCGACCCGGACGGCGCCGCGCCCATGACCGGCCCGAAGCTGTCGGAACTGGAGAACTGGCCGCTACCGAACAACCGTCGCCGGCCCACCCCCCAGCTCCTCGCCCTGCTCGCCGAGGTCTACAACACCAACATCCACAACCTGATCGACCTCGACGACCGCGAACACCTCACCCCCGCCGACATGCTCCTCATCAACACCATGCGCCGAGATGTTCGATCAACGCCGCAGGCCGGATCGCGGGCGGCGATGTCGCAGCCCGCAGGCTCGTCCTCCAGACAGGCCGGTCCGGGCTTCGAGTCGAGATACAGCGGCGGCGCACCCCGGACGCTGCGTCTCGATGCAGCTGCTGGGAACACCGAGGGAGTGGACGCACTCAACCGCCGCGAGTTCACCCGCCTCGCCGGATCAGCGGTCGTGACGGGTCTGGCCGGTGCGGGCCGTGCCCGCCACGTCGACCCGGCGCTCGTCTCCTACTTCGATGGCCAGCTGAAAGGCCACTACCACGCGGACATGCTGCTCGGCTCTGGCGCGCTGATCGGCACGGTCGCCGCCCAGTTCGAGGTCATCACACAGCTCGTGGACACGGCGGACGGGTCGACCCGCCAGCGCCTGGCGAAGGTCGGCTCGTCCTTCGCCGCGTTCGCCGCCTGGCTGTGGCTGGACGCCGGCGATCCGGGCGCCGCGATGCGCTGCCACGACGCCGCCCTGGAACTGGCGCACCGCTGTGGAGAACGTGACGCCGTCGCCTGCGCGCTGGTCGACCGGGCGATGGCCTTCACCGACCTGGGCAACACAGCGGCTGTGATCGACCTGTGCCAGGCCGCGCTGGTCGACGCCCGGCACCTCGCGCCCGAGGTTCAGGTGTTCGCCTTGCAGCAGCAGGCACACGGCGCCTCGCTGCGCGGTGACCGCCGCCAGGTCGATCTCCTGCTCGATCAGGCTGGCCGGCTCGTGGACCAGGTCGACGTCGAGGAGTGGGGCACGGCCTGCCGCCGCACCGACAGCTACGTCGAAGTGCAACGCGCCACCTGCTACGGACGGCTCGGCCTCGCCGACAACGCCGACCGGCTCTGGCAGCAGATCATCCCTGCCGCACCCCCGTCAGCCCGCCGCGACGTCGGGGTGTGGTCAGCGCGCCACGCGATCGCCGCCGCGCGGCAGGGAGAACCGGAACGGGCAGTGGAACTCGCGCGCCAGGCAAGCGCGCTCGCGGTGGAGACCGGCTCCGCACGTGCCCGGCGGGAACTGGATACGGTCGCCGTGGCGATGGCCCCGTGGCGTGCTCACTCCATCGGCCAGGAACTGGCGGACGCGCTCGCGTCCGTCACCATCGACGAACCAGAGAGGGATCATGGCTGAGGCGCTGTCACCCGAACAGATCGAGGAACACCTCAAGACCCTGGACGGATGGACGACCGACGGCCGACGCATCGAACGGCTCTACTCGATACCCCACGTCCAGGGCGCGGCGTTTGTCATGCACATCGCCGCCATTCAGAACGAGTTCGGCCATCACTCCGACGCGACGCTCGGCTACAAGACCGTGCACGTGTCCATCAGCTCCAGCGACATCGGCGGCTACGTCGCCGAGCACGACATCGAGCTCGCCAGGCGCATCCAGGAAATCGCGTCAGTACATGGAGCAGGGTAGAGAACAGGCCATGCCGGAGCGGAGTTGCTGGTCTGACATACGACAGGTCGAGCGTGCGATGGTCCCCGCCTGCGGGAAGCTGCACGGCTCTGGAAGAGATGGCCGTCGGCCGCGACCTCGACAAGATCTTCGGGCTCTGTAGGAGACCCGACGTGCCGGATGTTCCGGCGACCCTGGCCGATGACGAGATCGAGGTCCGGCTGTGCGAGCACCCGGCCGGGCCCGCGTCGGCCAGGAGATCACCAAAAATTTTCCGCGTCCGCTACCACCGCAGAGTCGCCCTGATCGTGCACGTCGCCGACATCGAGCGGCTCATCAGCCATCACGCGGACATCGACCTGCGCTGGGACAGCATCCGATTCGGGATCACCACCCACGACGCCGGGCTCCGGCTCACTGCGGCCGACTTCGATCTCGCGCGGCGCATCAACGCCATCGCCAAAGCCCACAGGACGGAACCGCTCTGACACCTGCCAGGATCGCGCCTTGGCGACCGGCATTGCCGAGAATGAGGTTCTCGTATTCATTGAGCGCCCCCTGAATTCTTCTGATGAAATCAGGCCATCGACCCGCTCTTACGCGAGGTAAACCGTCGCCAGTCGAGTCATCCGACTAGTCTCACGCAGCATTCGATCTGGGCGCGCGCGAATCTTACCAATTTCGATCATCGATCTCCAGTCGCTCTCCAGGACGCCATCTTTCAATGCTTGCCGCTGCCGCATCGACGCCGGCGAGCAGGAGCAGAAACAAGGATTCCGATCCGTCGGGCCCAGAAGACGCAGCCGCGCTGCGTGTTGTCGCACCTGCTGCGCCGCAGCCCCTGCGGTAGCGACGCCTGCATCGTCACCGCTTGCCACGAAGTCATCGACCGCCGACTTGCCATTCTGCCTGGTCAGGCGCTCGCAGAGCGGGGAACGACTTCTTCGTAACCCAGGGAATGACCGAGGCAGGCGTGCATCGCCATGCTGGTCTTCCTGTGGTTCCGGCGATGGAGCAGCTGACGCACGCGGCGGTAGTTCTCCACTCGGATAGCGCTGGCCCGCGGCACGGCCGTGTCGCGGCCGGGATTCTTGGAGGGCGAGGATGGAGCGCACAGTGATCGAAAGTCGGATACCCGGTGCGGCGACCTTTCGGATTGGGAAACGGTTCACCTTCGATGCCGCGCACCACCTACCGAGCCTGCCTACCGACCACAAGTGCTCCCGCGTTCATGGCCACACGTACACGGTGGAGTTCGTGCTGGAAGCCTCGGAGCTGGCCGGTCCGGGGTTCGTCACCGATTTCGGTGATCTCGCCGTCGCCGGTCGTTATCTCGCCGAGGCATTCGAT
>NZ_LFCW01000008.1:0-407500 GCF_001306465.1 Frankia sp. R43
CGGCTCCGGCGGCGTTGTCGGCCGTGCCCGGCGTTCCGTACTACACCGGCTGACCGGTTCCGCTCATCGAGAAGCCGTAAAGATCACCGGTGCCATGCAGGCACCGGGCCCGGGGAAGGCAGTCCGGGCACTCCGCTGGAAACGCGGCCTGACCCCCGCGTCAGCACAGTCGCGTCGCGCCGCAGGGCGTGCGAATACGAGTGGACATCCGTCCGACTCGCTTCGCACGCCCTGCGGCGTTGCTGTTCAGGCCGTGCCCCGCAGATCTCAACGGGTGGTCCGTCGCCGTGGCGACGACGGAGCCTCGGTGCGCAGCTGGTGGTCGAGCACTTCCTTGATCGCGACCGCGTTGCGGGCGGAGGCGTCCGCGGGAATCCGGAGCATCACCGCGAGCTGCAGTGCGTTCAGGAGCAGCAACGATGACAGTCTGCTGGCGATCGTCTCGCTGCCCAGGGGCAGGCCTGGCGTTCCCACCACCAGCAGCACCGTCGCGAGTTCGGTGATCGGCCCCGCCGAGTAGCTGGTGATCGCGATCACCGGCGCGCCCGCGGCACGCGCCGCCTCCGCCGCCCGCAGGGTCGGCTCGTTCGCCCCACTGCTGGTGATCACCATGCAGACATCGGTCGGGGCCAGCAGCCGGGCCGCGAGCGCCTGCGTGATCGAGTCGGTCGGGGCCTCGGCCGGTCGGCCGATGGTGATGAAGCGCAGCGCGGCGTCCTGAGCGACCGGCGCCGAGCCGCCGTTGCCGACGAGCAGCAGCCGGTTCGCGTGCACCAGCAGGTCGACCGCCGGCGCGAGCGCGCTGCGGTCCAGCGGCCCGAGGGCGTCGGTCAGCGCCTCCGCCGCGGTCGCGAAGACTGCGTCGACGACCCGCTCGGGCGGGTCGTCGGGGAGCGGTGCCCGCGCGTCACGCAGCGAGAGAGCCCCGGCCTGGCGGGCAAGCTCCAGCCTCATGTGCTGGAAGCCCCGGAATCCGAGGTGCTGGCAGGCGCGTACGACGGTCGCCGTCGACACTCCCGCCGCCGCGGCCAGCTCGGCGACCGACCACTGAACGACATCGTCCGGTTGGGCCAGGCACACCTCCGCCACTCGCCGTTCGCTGCGGATCAGCCCCGGCAGCGCGGCCTGGACGACGGCGAACAGCCCGCCGGGCAGCGGGGCCCCTGCCGGCGCGGTGGACGTGTCGTTCCCGGGTGTCGCCATGCAGCATTTCATACACGGCTCAGGCGACCCGGCGTACTGACGATCAAGATTTCCGTGACCAGAGCCGGGCGGATGCCTCTGACCTGCATCGTCGCGCAAGTTACCGCGCCCGTTCCTCCGTCCGTCCCGGTTTGTTCATCTGGCTGGCCGACCCTTCCTCATGTAACAGCAAGCCATGACAGTTTCGAATCTTGAAACCGTGGTACACGAAGGGGGCCGGGTGGCTGGGATCAGGATCGAGGGCCTTACCAGGCAGTTCGGGTCCGTTCACGCTGTCGAGGACATCTCGATGGAGATCGCCGATGGCGACTTCCTGGTGCTGCTCGGACCGAGCGGATGCGGCAAGACGACCCTGCTCCGGATGATCGCCGGCCTGATCGAGCCGACGGCGGGGCGCGTTCTGCTGGGAGACACCGACATCACCTACGCGCCGGCGCGGGACCGTGACCTGGCCATGGTGTTCCAGAGCTACGCGCTCTACCCCCATCTCACCGTCGAGCGGAACATCGGTTTCCCGCTGCGCGCGGCCCGGCTGCCGAAACGGGAGATCGCCGAGCGGGTCCGCGAGGTCGCCGGCCAGCTGGAGCTCACCGCGCTGCTGGGGCGACGTCCCAAGGAGCTCTCCGGTGGGCAGCGCCAGCGAGTCGCCCTCGGCCGCGCGCTGGTGCGCAAACCGCAGGCGTTCCTCATGGACGAGCCGCTGTCCAACCTCGACGCCAAGCTGCGCACCGCGACCCGGACCGAGCTGTCGGCGCTGCACCACCGCCTCCGTTCGACGTTCGTCTACGTCACGCACGACCAGGTCGAGGCCATGACGATGGCGACCAGGGTCGCGCTGCTCAACGGTGGACGTCTCGAGCAGATCGGCACCCCGACCGAGGTGTACGACAATCCCGCCTCGGTGTTCGTCGCGGGCTTCCTCGGCTCGCCGCCGATGAACCTGCTCTCGGCCCGGATCTCCGAACGCGCCGGCCGGCTGCGCGTGGCGGCCACGGACCTGGAGATCCCACTGTGGGCCGGCTCGGACGCCGCCCGGGACGTGACGGTCGGCCTGCGCCCGGAACACCTGCGGGTCGTCCGCGACGCCGATGGCTCGGCTGCGCCCGCCGACACAGCTACGCCAGCCGGGTCGGCCGCGCCAGCCGGATCGGCCGAGCGGGCACGGCTGCGGGGAGTCGTCACCGGCGTCGAGAACCTCGGTGGTGAGGAGGTCGCGTGGTGTGAGATCGGCGGCCAGCCGGTCGCGCTGCGCGGGCCGCGCCCGGTCGGGTTGAGCCGGGGCGACGCCGTCACGCTCACCGTCGACCTCGGCCAGGTGCACCTCTTCGACCGCACCAGCGGCCGCCGCCTCGCCTGGCAGCCCACCCCGGACGACGCCAGCCCGCGGCACACACCGAGTACACAGCACCTGCCGCAGCAGCCCGTCGCCGCCGCGGTCTGACGCGGACCTCCAGGCCTCCGGACCTCCAGGCCGCCGAGACGCCAGGCCGCCGCTTCCCCGCGATCAACGTTTCCCGTTCGTCCCGTTCATCCCGTTCGTTCGATCACCCTTCATTCGCCACGCCATCATGCAGAGGAGCATCACGTGGCCAGACCACGCCTGTCGCTCGCCGCGGCCGGCATCGCGCTCGTCGCGCTGACCGCCGGGGCCTGCGCGACATCGTCCTCACCCGCCGCCTCGACGACGGACGCCGCCGGATCCACCAGCACGATTCCCGAGCTCTCCGCGGACCAGAAGGTCTCGATCGTCTTCGAGAGCTACAACCTGACGTCCACCGGCACCTGGAAGCCGGCGATCGAGGGCCTGCTCGCCGAGTTCCAGAAGGAACACCCCAACATCACGGTCAAGGCGCAGCCGCCGCAGGGCGCCAGCCAGACCGACATCGTCGGAAGCATCAAGAACCAGGCCCTCGCCGGCAATCCGCCGGACGTCGCCCAGGTCACCTTCAACGCGCTCAGCTTCGCCGCCACCAGCCTGGGCGCCCAGCCCATCGACACGCTGGTCGGCAAGGACGCCGTCCAGGCGAACTTCGAAGGTGACCATCCCTTCGCCGAGTCCGCGCGCACACTCGGTGACGTCAACGGGCACACCTACGCGGTTCCGTACGTCTTCTCCACCCCGGTGCTCTGGTACAACGCCAGCCTGTTCCGGCAGGCCGGGCTCGACCCGGAGAAGCCCCCGACGACCTGGGCCGAGGTGAAGACGGCCGCGACCGCCATCAAGGAGAAGACCGGCAAGGGCGGCGTCCTGATCGACTGCCTGACGAAGTCCTCCGGTGACTGGTGCTTCCAGTCGCTGGTGCTCTCCAACGGCGGCCGGGTGCTCTCCGAGGACGGCACGAAGCTGACGTTCGCCGAGTCGGGGGCCGTCGGAGCCGTCCAGATGGCGGCTGACCTGGTCAAGGCGGGTGTGAGCCCGAACCTGTCGCAGGCGCAGGCGTTCGAGACGTTCGGTCGCGGTGACCTCGGCATGCTTCTGGAGACGAGCGCCGTCCAGGGACTGTTCATTCAGCAGTCCCAGGCCGGGGGCTGGGAGCTGCGGGCGGCGGCCGAGCCCGGCTTCGGCTCGAAGGCCGCGGTACCGACGAACTCCGGCTCCGGCCTGACGATCCTCTCGACCGACCCGGCCAAGCAGCGGGCCAGCTGGGAGCTCATCAAGTTCCTCACCAGCGACCGTGCCTACACCGTGATCTCGTCGAAGATCGGCTACCTGCCGCTGCGGCCGAGCCTCGTCGACGACCCGGCCACGCTCAAGGACTGGGCCGACAAGAACCCCCTGATCAAGCCGAACCTCGCGCAGCTGACCCGGCTCAAGCCGTGGGTCTCCTTCCCCGGTGACGACTACCAGCAGATCGGCGACCTGATGATGACCGCGGTCGAAAGCGCGGTCTACGGCGGCAAGGACGCGAAGTCCACCCTGGCCGAGGCCCAGCGTCAGGCCAACGATCTCCTCCCAACGAAGTGAGCGAGATGACCATCGACACCGTTGAGAACACCGAGGTCACCGAGAGCGCCGAGAGCGCCGAGAGCGCCGAAACCGTCGAGATCGCTGAGAGCGCCGAGAGCGACCGGCGCGGGCTTGAGCTGCCCGGCGCCGTCAACCTTCGCGACGTCGGCGGCTACCGCACCGCGGACGGGCGCCGGGTGCGCTGGCGCACGCTGCTGCGCTGCGGCGCGATGCACGCCCTGACCGACACCGCCCGGGCCCGGTTCGCCCAGTTCGGCCTGCGCTCGGTCATCGACCTGCGGGAAGCCGGCGAGCGCGCGCAGGAACCGGACGCGCTGGGGCAGCTCCCGGCCCGCTCGGTGTGGGTACCGATCTACACGGTTCCCCCGGCGGACGCCGCCCCGACGGACGCCACCCCCGCGACGGCCCAGGCCAACACGGCACAGGCAGCCGCCGCCGCCCCGGGCGCCGCGGCGGCGGCCGGCGCCAACGCGGCGATGGACGTCCTGCGCGGCGCCGGCGCCGCTGTCAGCCTGCAGGCGATCTACGACTTCGCCGTGGACAACCGCGGCGACCGGCTCACCGCCGCGGTGCTCGCCCTGGCCGAACCCGGTGCACTGCCCGGCATCGTGCACTGCAGCGCCGGCAAGGACCGGACGGGAATGGTCGTCGCGATGGTCCTCGACCTGTGCGGGGTGCCGGACGAGACCATCGCCGCCGACTTCGCGCTGACGGCCCGCTACCTGCGGGAGGAGGCGATCGCCGCGGTGCGGCAGCTGACCGGGGCCGGCGACGGCGCCGGCCCCGGCTCCGGCGGCCTCCCGACGGACGTGATGGCCTGCCCGCCCCAGCTCATCCTCGACACGCTGGAACGCATCCGGGCCCGGCACGGCGACGTCCGCGGCTACCTGTTGGCGCACGGCGCGACCCCGCAGGCCCTCGACCGACTGGTCGAGGCACTGCTGACCGACGACAACCAGTGACCGACAGCAGCCGATAGCCGACAACAGCCGGTGACCGGCGACAACCGGTGACCGACGATGTTTCGACGGCCTGACGCCTCTCCCGCGCAGGTCTCCCCCGCGCAGACCTCGACTCCGCTTCGCACGGAAGGCCGAACCATGTTCCTGATTCCCGAGCCGCAGAAGCTCACCCACACCGTGATCCAGATCAGCGACACCCACATCGTGCCCGAGGGCTCACTGATGATGGGCAAGGTCGACACCCACGCCAACCTGGTCGCCGCGCTGGAGCAGGTGGAGAAGTCCGGCGTCCAGGTGGACGCACTGCTGCTCACCGGCGACCTCGCCGACAAGGGCGAGCTCGACGCCTACCGCCGCCTGCGGGACACCGTCGAGCCCGTCGCCGAGCGGATCGGCGCGCCGGTGCTCTACGTGATGGGCAACCACGACAGCCGCGGGCCGTTCCGCGAAGGGCTGCTCGGCGCCGAGCCGACCGCCGACACCCCGCACGACTACGTGCACTGGGCGGGTGACCTGCGCATCATCGTCCTCGACAGCACCGAGCCGGACGAGCACGCCGGCCTGCTCTCCGACGCGCAGCTGGGCTGGCTCGCCGACGAGCTCGCCACCGCCGCGCCCGCGGGCACGGTACTCGCCCTGCACCACCCGCCGGTGCCCTCGCCCGTCGAGATGCTCAACGGGATGATCCTCAGCCAGTCGGCCGAGCTCGCCGACGTCCTGCGCGGCAGCGACGTCAAGATCGTGGTCTGCGGGCACGCGCACCACGCCTCCGCCGGGAGCATCGGCGGGGTGCCGGTGTGGGTCGCCGGCGCGACCGCCTACAGCGCGCGCACCCTCGGCCCCGCCGACCAGTTCGCCGGCCTGACCGGCGGTTTCTACACCCGGCTGGACGTCTTCCCGCTCGGCGCCGTCGCGACCTCGGTACCGGTCGACCCGGGTGCCGCGGTCTACGAGATGAACCTGGCCGACATGGCCGAGCTTGCCGCGGAGTACGGGCTCACCTCCGCCTGATCCATCCGTCCGGGCACCGCTGACGCGGTGGAGAAGACCGAGGAAGCAAGCGGAGAGTAAGGAGCACGACCCGTGTTCGTCGAAGCCGCGCTGACCGCGGCGACGGCGGCGCCCACGAGCCCGGCCGGGCCTGGCCAGGTCTCGGCCACCCGGCCGGGCCTGGCCCACCGGCTACGCGGCGCCGCACCGCCCTATCTCTACCTGCTCCCGGCGCTGGCATGCCTGGTGCTGTGGACCTACAAGCCGCTGGTCGAGGCGGCGCAGCTGTCCGTCTACCACTGGAACCTGCTGCCCACCTCGCCGAAGACCTACGTGGGGCTGGCGAACTTCCAGCGGGTTCTGCAGCTCCCGCAGCTTCGCGGCGCGGCGCTGAACACCCTCTGGTACGTCCTCGGCCTGCTGCCGTTCTCCATCGTGCTGCCCACGGTGATCGCGCTGGTCACCCGCCGGCTGGGGGAACGCAGCCGGACGGCCTACCGCGCGATGGTCTTCGTCCCGATGCTGGTCGCGCCGGTGGCGACCGCGGCCGTGTGGCGCTGGCTGTATGACCCGTCCGGGCTGTTGAACCGCCTGTTCGGGCTGGGCGATCACAACTGGCTGCGGGAGGAGTCGACGGCGCTGCCGGCCGTGCTCGCGATCTGCGCCTGGCAGATGCTCGGATTCGCGGTGCTCGTCGTCTCGGCGGGGCTGTCCGGGATCAGCCCCGACTACGCCGAGGCCGCCGAGATGGACGGGGCGTCCCGCTGGCAGATCCTGCGCTGGATCACGCTGCCGCTGCTGCGGCCGACCCTGCTGTTCATGCTGTTGATGACGGTGCTGCTGTCAGGCCAGTGGACCTTCCCGCTGATCGACGTGCTCACCCAGGGTGGCCCGGCGGACAGCACGACCAACGTCTACTACCTGCTGTGGGAGTTCGGCTTCCGCAGCATGGACTCCGGACTGGCCTCCGCCGCCGGGCTCGTGTTCTTCGGCTGCTTCGGTCTGCTCGCCGCCGGCCTGGTGAAGCTCGCTGACCGCTTCAGCTTCCATGACGACTGAGGAACTCCGCGAAATGAGCATCTCCGAGCCCCTCGCCGCACCCTCCGCCTCGACTGGCACAGCCGCTCGCTCGGCAGCTGCCCGTTCTTCGGCTGGCGCTGCCGAGGAGGACGCAGTTGCCGAGGAAGACGCAGCTGCCGCGGTCTCCTGCTCGGCGGGGGCGGGCACGGCGGAGACAGGAGACGGCGCCGCGGCCGGGACCTCGCGGCGGCGCTGGCTGCCCGCATCCGGCCGCCATCTGCTGATGATCGTGCTGAGCCTGTTCAGCCTGTTCCCCATCTACTGGATGTTCGCCAGCTCGTTCCGACGCCCCGGCGACGTCAACGACAACTCGCTGTTCCCGTGGCCGCTGAGCCTGGAGAACTATCGGATCGTCTTCGATTCCCTGGACGTCGGAACCCTGCTCGCGAACACCTTTGTGATCGCCGCGGTGACCGCGGTGGGCCAGCTCCTCGTCTGCCTGCTGGCCGCGTACGCGTTCGCCGCGTGGGATTTCCGCGGGAAAGGGCTGCTGTTCCTGCTCTTCGTCGCCACCTGGCTGGTGCCGTTCCAGGTGACGATGGTTTCGAACTACCTGGTGCTGTCGAACATCGGGCTGCTCAACACCCTCGCCGGCGTGATCGTGCCCAACCTGTGCTCGGCGCTGGCCGTGCTGATGCTCCGCCAGCACATGCAGGCTTTTCCCCGCGAGCTGCTCGACGCGGCCAAGATGGACGGACGCGGGTCCTGGACGACGTTGTGGACCGTGGTGATCCCGAACCTGCGCCCGGTTCTCGCCTCGCTGTCGATCCTGCTGTTCATCACGGCCTGGAACGACTATCTGTGGCCCGCGCTCGTGCTGCCCCGCGCGAACTCGGTGGTGCAGCTGGGCATCCGCAGCTTCCTGGGCGCCGAGGGCGACGCCTGGGGCGCGATCATGGCGGCGTCCGGGCTGGCCTGCCTGCCCATCTTCGCCATCTACCTGGTGATGCAGCGGCAGGTCATCGACGCGTTCGTCCGCTCCGGGCTGCGCTGACCCGCGGCCAGTGCTCGGTGCGGCCGACAGCGACGTCGGCCGCACCGGGACGCGCGGGTAGCGGTTACTGGCCGGTCGTACCGTCGTTACACAGGCGCTCGTTGACGAGCTCGAACGCGGACCCCGCCGCGTTGATCTGCACGAAGGACATGCAGGGCGCCGGCTGCGTCGCGTTGGTGGCGAAGTCGACCGTCTCGATCAGGCCGCCCGCGTTGTACTGGTGCACCTGCCTGAGCCCGGTTATGAAACTGTCCCGGGTGGGGCAGTCACCCGCGACCTCCAGCCCCTTCACGAACATGTCGGCGTAGATGTAGCCCCACATGGCCCACTGCTGGTCCGACTGGGTCTCGGGCGAAAAGGTCGCCATCGCCTTCCGGTAGGTGTCAATGGCGGCGTCGGGCGACTCGAACGGGCGGAAGTGCACGTCGAACGAGACGCCGGCCAGCTTCTGGCCCAGCGACTGGAGCACCGTCTGGTCATAGCCGGTGAGCGAGATCGTCGCCTTGAGCGGCATGCCGATGTCCCGCGCCGCACCGATCAGGTTGGCGAGGTCGGTGGGAACGGTGAAGCCGATCAGCGCATCGACGTCCGCGTCCTTCAGCCTGCCCATGATCTGGGTCGGACTGTCCACGCTCGCCACGTAGGGCGTCATGTCCGTGGTGTCCAGCCCGATCGCCGCGAACGCCCGCAGGTACTTCTGCGCGGCCTGCGTCGTGGACTCGGCCGTGCCCGTCATCACGAAGCCGACCTTCGTGGCGCCGGCGTTCATGAAATACCGGCCGATGGCCGTCGGATCCGAGATGTAGCTGTACGCGAAGAGATTGCTGTAGGACGACCACGACGGCAGCGCGAACCCCACGACGGGAACGCCGTCCTTCTGCAGCCCGTCCAGCGCGCCGGTCAGCGCCGTGGTGATGGGAAGAATACCGAAGACGGACTCCTTCTGGACGAGCTCGTTGGCGGCCCTGACGCTCTCCTCCGGCTGGCTTGCGTCGTCCCGCCAGGTGTACTCGATGTCGCGCCCGTGGACGCCGCCGTTTGCGTTGGCCAGCCTGAATCTTGCGTTCACGCCCGCACGGGCGGACGAGAAGGCATCGCTGCCGCTCCCCGAATCCGAAATGACGACGCCGGCCTCGACCTTGTCCGCGGTGACACCGGGACTGGTGCAGGACGCCTCCGGAGCACTCGTGTCGGACGACCCCCCACAGGCCGCCACCACGGCCAGCAGGGCACCCACCACAACAGTTCGTAAAATCCTTGTTGCTTTTTTCATGGTCGTTTGCTCTCCGAGACGAACACCGCAATCGGCAGTGGAGCCAACCCCCCGGTCGCCGCAGAGAAGGCCCCTTCCTCGAATGCGTGGCACAGCCGCTCCGCAGCCACCAATGCCCGCCCGGCTTTTGGTGCAGCCCGCATGCTAATACGCCGCCTGCCCCTCGCAATCAGCCGCACCTGGCAGGACGGCGGTGGGCGGTGAGGCCGGCCGGCTCCCTCGTGGCTCGGCCCTGGGAAGCCTCAGGCCTGGCAAACCTCGCACCTGGCAAGGCTCAGGCCTGGAGAGGCTCAGGTTTGGAGAGGCTCAGGTTTGGAGAGGCTCAGGCCCGAAGGCGGACCGGGAGCGTGTCCAGGCCGTGGATGGCGACCGTGTCACGCCAGCCAGGCTCGTCGGTCAGTGCCAGGCCGGGCGCACGGCGCAGGAGGGTGTCGATCGCGATCTCGGTCTCCAGCCGGCCGAGGTGCGCGCCGAGGCAGTAGTGCGGCCCACCGCTGAACGAAAGGTGGCGCGGCGCCGGGGCCCGGCCGGCGAACCGGGTGATGTCCAGGCGGTCCGGGTCGGTGTACACGTCCGGGTCGCGGTTCGCGGCCGCGGTCAGGATGACGATGCCGTCGCCGCGGGCGAACGTGTGCCCAGCGACCTCGCGTTCGGCCAGTGCCACCCGGTGGGTGAACTGCACCGGCGGCTCGTACCGCAACAGCTCGTCGACGGCGGGTGCCGCCAGATCCGGGTCGGCGAGCCACCGCTGGACCTGGTCGGGGTTGCGCAGCAGGGCGACGACGCTCTTGCCGATCACGTCCGAGATCGTCTCGTAGCCGCCGATCAGCAGCCCGACGGCGAGCCCGAGCGGCTCGCGACCGCCGTTCAGCTGGCCTTCGTCCTGGGCCGCACACAGCCCGGTCAGTATGTCGTCGCGCGGATCGACGCGCCGCCGGGCGAGCAGCGCGGCGAAGTAGGCCTCGAACTCCGCCATGGCCGCCGGCCTGCGAGCCAGGCTCTCGGGAGTCTGCAGGATGTCCGGGTCCGTACCGCGGACGATCTCCAACGACCACTTCTGGACCAGGGTGTGGTCCTCGCGCGGTATGCCGAGCAGGTCTCCGATGATGGTCAGCGGCAGCGGACGCGCGAACGCCTCCATCAGGTCCACCTCGCCGGCCTCGATCGCCGCGTCGAGCAGCCTGTTGACGAGACTCTCGATCCGATCATGGATTCCGGCCGTGGTGCGCGGCATGAAGGCGCTCTTGACCAGGCCTCTCACCCGGGTGTGGTTCGGCGGATCCATCCGCAGCATCGACCCGGGAACGTCGTCGGGATCTACGCCCGGCCGGAACGGGTTTATGCCGTCCTCGTACCCGTGCCCCCACAGCGGGTCCGCGAAGACCGCCGCGCACTCCCGGTAACGGGTCGCCATGAGGATGTCCGGCCGCAGCGGGTAGAGCGCTGTGTACTCACGGACGGCCGCGTACCGGGGGTAGGGGTTCGACCGGTGCGCCGGGTGGAAGGCGTCGAAGACAACCTGCGGAACAGTGGACACGTCCACGTCCTCTCTCAGAGCATCCTCCGCCGACCGGTTCCGGTGCCGGATCCGGCACCGGCGGCACTGGCGGCACCGGAAACACTGCCGTGATCAGAACCGCCATCATTCCAGCGCTCCGGGCACCGGCCGCGCTGGTTCTCCGTACCAGGCAGGGAAACCTATGAGCCAATAGGAAGCGCGGATGACCGAGGAGAGATCCGCAAGCCACGAAAGAATACGAGGAGGATCCATCCGGCCTGATCAACAATGAGCCTTTTCCATCTCACACTCGTCAGGCGCTGTTGCTGCGGCTCGGATCCGACGGTGGAGAAGGCTTAATCAACCGACCAAACAGGTGCGAGTCGATGACGGAAAAGGCTCAGTCGTCCTCCTACGTTCTGGACCAGGCGCATCCGGACGAGCGATCACGCCTCGAGGCGATGGCACACATGTGGGATCCGGGCACGATGCGGCTGGTGGCCGGCCTGGGGATCGGGCCGGGGCACCGCTGCCTCGAGGCCGGGGCGGGCACCGGCTCGGTTGCCCGAGCCCTCGCCGGGGTTGTGGGCCCGGCCGGCCAGGTTCTCGCCGTCGACCGTGACACCCGCTTCCTCGACCAGCTGCCACCGCAGGTCGAGGTGCGGCGGATGGACGTCATGGTGGACGACCTGCCCCGGCGCAGCTTCGACCTCGTCCACGCGCGGCTTCTGGTCGCGCACCTCCACCCGCACCCGGACGCGCTGCGGCGGCTCGCAGAGGCAGTCGCGCCAGGTGGCTGGCTGCTGGTCGAGGAGGTCGACTGGACCTGCGCCGACCTCCTCGTCCCGGCCGCACCGGTGCACACGGCGATGATCCGGGCCCTGCAGAAGGTCATGGCCGGTGCGGCCGGTGGCGAGGCAGCCGGCTTCGACGCGACCTACGGGCGCCGGCTGCTCGGCGATGTGCTCAGCCTGGGGCTCACCGACGAGTCGGCGCAGTACCAGGGCGTCCAGACCCTCGGCGGCACCGATTCCTGGCTCGCCTGGCGGCTGCTCGTGGAACGGTTCCAGCGAGACATCGTCGCCGCGGGTCTGCTGACCGAGGGCGAGGTCGAGGCGTGGTGGGCCGTCAGCCGTGACGAAAGCCGCCTCGTCGTGAGCGTGCCGATGTTCGCGGCCTGGGCGCGCCGACCGCGGCTCGACGCGCCCTGAGGCCGATCGCCTATGCGGTCGTACGCCTGCGGGCCCGGTCCTTGCTCTCCTCCGGCAGCGCGTCGGCGACCAGCAGCCGCGGCAGCAGCTCCGGTTCACGTGTCATCGCACGGAAGACGAGCGCGACGGTGACGTCGTGGTCAGGCCGGTGCACGACCTCGACCGGATCGCCGGCGCGAATGTCTCCGGGCTCGATCACACGAAGGTAGGCGCCGGGCAGTGCCGCCTGCGTGAACCTCCTGATCCAGCCGTCCCGCTCCAGCCAGCCCTGAAACGTCGCACACGGGATCCGCGCGCACGACACCTCGAGGACGACGTCCGGCCCGACGCGCCAACGTTCACCGATCAGGGCACCGTTGACGTCGAGGCCGGCTGTCGTGAGGTTCTCCCCGAAGACGCCGTTCGCGAGCGGCCGGTCCAGCTCGGCCTCCCACCCGTCGAGATCCTCACGGGCGTAGGCGTAGACGGCCTGGTCAGTGCCACCGTGGTGCTTCACGTCGTAGACCCGGTCGCCGGCGAGCCCGACCGCCCCGGTGCCTTTGGGGCCGGGGGCGGTGACGGCGACCGGGCCGGCGACGGGCCGCTTGTCGATACCGGTCGAACCGTGGCCCTTCCAGAGGTTGGGGCGCGGCCTGCCGACGTTGACGGAGAGCACCTTCACGGCGCCAACGCTACGGCTGTCACACCCGGAGGGCGACGTGCCTTCCCTGCCAGTGGCCCCTGCCACTGCCGCCTAGGCTTCCTGCGACTGGCCGCGGAGACGTCGCTGCGCATTCCAGGCATCCACCGTCGAACGGCGCCAACGCGGGCGGCGACGGTGGACGGGCTTGTCGTCATCCGGCTCGTCCGGGGCCGGCGCGGTTCCGTCCGCGACCTCGGCACGCCACGACGACGCCGTCAGGCGCAGGTGATTGGCCACCTCGATAACGGTCATCAGCGGGTCGGCGTCCATCTGGCCATGGTGCCGGGCGAAGCCGCCCATCATGGAGCATCACCCACCCACAGGTGGTCTGGCGTCGTCACAGCCAACAGCTCCGAGTTCGGCGGAGCTCCCGGCCTGAGCAAGCAGAACTGGACGGCCTGACCGCGCCGACTCGAGCTGAATGCAGTGGCGCTGATCAGGAAGTCACGCGGAGGGGTTGCGTGGGGAGAACCTACCGCCGGACTGGCCCTGGGCTCGCGTCCGTGTCGATGCCCGACGGTTACCGGAACGCGGCGGACGGCGCTGTGTGGCGGTGAAGGTCGGTTTCGCCTGGCCCGAAGGGCGGCGGTCGGCAGATCCGGATCCGGATCCGGGCCCGGGCTCCGTCGCGTCGGGAGCGTCGGCGTGGGTCTCGCCGAAGTCGGGCGCCTGGAAGAGGTTGCTGGTCAGCGGTGGCAGTGCCTGGCGCGGCCGGGGTTGTGTCGTGTCCGGTGCGGAGAACTGAGCAGTGGGTATAGCGATGAGAATCTCACTTTCGGGATGGGGACGCCGGTCGACGACCCGCCTGCTGATCGAAGGTGCGTTTTTGGATCAGGGATGCTCGCCACAGCCGCTATGCGGAGAAAATAGCCCGGCTACGGCAGGATCCGCGGGTGCCGCGAGATCGGATCCGCAAGTTCCCGGGGCCGGGAGAGATCGAACCACAAGACCCCAGGAAACCCTTGGCAAATGCGCGGAAACCACCTTGCGACGTGGGCCGTCAGGGACTCGAACCCTGAACTCACCGGTTAAAAGCCCGTAGGACGGCCTGCCGCCTAGTATCGCATAGTGCCGCCATGTGTGTGTTTGTGCAGGTCACGGGCACTCTGCATGTCGCGGGTGCCGGCGGCTGCCGGGTGGTGGTTCGTCGTCTGGGTTCACGACGTACACACCCCCCCGGCACGCGTGTCCGACGACCGTGGATCTTAGTCGATCACCGAACAGGCATGAGTCTACTACCGTCCCCGAGGTGGTCCAAGCCGGCGCCGGATCTGAAGGCGGTCGCGAACCAACCACTTGCGACCGGGCGAGGCAGCTCGACCTCGGGCGACTCCCTAACGTTGCCAGACAAGGCGTTGGCTGACTTGGAGGCGCCTACGGCCGGAGCCAGCGCGGGCCTCGTCGGCGAGCGTGTCGGGGCCCGTCGACCTGGTCCAGTCAGTCGGATCCGCTGGATGGTGTGGCGGTAGGTGTTTGGGTGAGTCGCCCGGCCGGCTGTGTGGCGGTTGGGTCGCCGACTGGGTCCTCGGCCGGCGACGGCGACTCGTCGAGTCCGTCGCCGGTCATCGACGGTGACACCTCGGGGGCCAGTGGTGAAGGTGCCAGTGGTGTGACCGATGGTGAGGTGGCTGGCGAGTTCGGCGTGACGGGCGTTGAGGGTGTGGTTGGTGGTGTCGGGTCTGGTGTCCGCGGGGTGAGCGGAATGATCGTGACCCCAGGGATGGTCCTCAGGGTGGGGGATGAGGCTGGCGTGGGCGGGTCGGGATCGGGGGAAGGCGCCGGTTCTGTGGTCGGTGGGTGTGCGGGTGAGGTGGCGGGCGGGTGGGGGTTGGGGGTGTCCACGAGGTCGGGGTATCGGGTAGGGCGGTGGGGTTGGTGTGCTGGTAGCCGTTCATCCAGGTGAGGACGGTGCGGAGGTAGGCGTTCGACGGGTTGTAGGCGAGGATCGCGGCGCGGAGCTGGGTGGGGTCGGTGAGGTCGCGGCCGTGGGCGCAGAGGAAGTAGGCGGCGGCGAGGGTGGCGTCGTGGATGTTGTGGGGGTTCTTGAGGCCGTCGTTGTTGCCGTCGCGGCCGGAGGCGGCCCAGGTGGTGGGGATGAACTGCATGGGGCCGACGGCGCGGTCGTAGGTGGTGTCGTGGTCGAGGGCGCCGTGGTCGGTGTCGTGGATGAGCGCGACGCCGGCGGTGCCGTTGAGGGGTGGGCCGAGGATGGGGCGGGTGATGGTGCCGTCGGAGCTGATCGGGCGGCCGGCGGCGTGGCCGGATTCGACCTTGCCGATGGCGGCGAGGAGTTGCCAGGGCAGGTGGCAGTGGGGTTCGGTCTCGGTGAGCTGGTTGGCGGTCTGCTGGTAGGCGGCCAGGAGCCGGGCGGGGATGCCCTGGTCGGCGGCTGTCAGGGTGACGGTGCTGGTGATGGTCGCGGGTGAGGCGGCGGCGACGGCCAGGTCCTGGACGCTCGGGGCAACGGGTGGGGAGGTGCCGTCGCCACCGTCGGGCGTGGGTGTGGGCATGGTCCAGCTGCCGGGGCGGGCCGGGCCGGTGCCAGCCGGGTCGAGCTTGTCGGCGGGGTCGCGGGGGCCGGCCGCGGTGCAGAACAGCAGCAGGCTGGTGGCGAGTGCGGCTGGTAGGAGCGCGCCGCGGATCAGCCCCTTGCGGACGAGGGTGGTGCGTTGCAGGCGGTGGGCGGGCTGGTGGCGGCTACGGCGGCGGTGCCGGGAGGTGCTCTGGGGCGCTCGCCGGTGTCGTCCGCCGCGTGCCGCGGGAGGGTTGTGGGCGGGGGACGGATGGAGGGGCTGGGTGTAAGAGAGCGTGTGCCGCGCCAGGTTCGGGCGCGTCGGTGCGGGTGAGCGGTCGCGCCCAGGTCTTGTTGGCGGCGATGTCGGGTGTGGCGGGGTGGGGGATGGTGATCGGGGTCGGCTCACCCGCGCGCTCCTTCGACAGGGTGCCGGCGGGTCCGGGTCGGCTCGCCACGGCCGGCCGTGGAGACACCGTCGGGATGGACGGTGGCGTGGCGCCCGCGGTGGGGTCCGCGGTCAGCGACGGTGCGGGGTTGGTGCTGGAGGCCCGCAGGAGGTAGAGCTCCTGGCGGAGCCGGGTGTTCTGTTCGTGCAGGTGTCTGAGTTCGGCTTGGTGGCGGGATGACTGCCGGTGCTGGTCGGGTGTGGTGTCCGCGTGGCGGATCCACCTGCGCAAGGTTTCGGCACTGATGCCGAGCGCGTCGGCGACGGTCTTGATGGCCTGCCAGGTGGAGGGGTGGTCGGCGCGGATGTGGGTGACGTAGGCGATCGCGCGGGCCCGGAACGGCGGCGGGTACCTGGTCGGACGGCCCATGACGATGTGCTCCTGTGCGTTGGGGTAGGCGAGCCTGCTGAGCTGTCAACGACGCGGCGAAGCGCCGGTCCGGATTTTGGAGACTCTGAGGGAGGCGGCGACATCCGGATCTCGAAATGCCGATAAATGCATGACGTATGCGCCTCGCATTTACCTTCCTCGGGCGCGCGACGATGCACGCATCGCGGAAGGGACGGCCGGGGAATGTCGCCGGCGACCGAGGGCAGCGTCGCCCTCGCGAAAGGTACGAGGTAGGACTATGGCACGCGCCAGGTTGCCCTGTCAGCAAATCAGCACGGGAAGGTCCTTACTGCCCTCACCGTGCGCGTCCGGCTCGTCGGCCGACGCGGGCTATGTGGAGTGAACGCCGACGGCCGACCTGGACGTGGCGCTGGGTAGTGGGCCGGAGACGGGGCTGGTGGGAACGACGTCGTACGCGTCAGGCCGGAGCGACCGAGGCACGCCACGACCTTCCCGAGACTTACACCGGTATTGTTTCTGCCAGGTAACGCACTTCTGTGTGTTCGACCTAACATTCACTACGTTACGTGGGCATCCCTCAACGTGAGGGTCACTCGATGCCGTCTAGTCCGCAATCGAGGGGGCCGAAATGTCCTGATCCACCCCCGGATCTCCGTAGCGTTAGGTAGCCAAGGCTGAAGTCGCGCCCACTGGGCGATCGCCGTGTGTAGTCGACCGGCGAATGGTGCGACGACCGCCGTTTGCGCAAATAGATTCCGTTCTGCCATTTTTCGACGACCTGGTGCGGTCTCTGTTTTCTCCTGAGGTGGCCGCGCCAGTTCCGCGTGCCCTGAGAAGGGCTTCCTGGTGGATCGGAGTTGGCGTTATGCGGGTGCTCCCCGTACGTCGTCGCAGGTCAATCATCCGTTCTCTGTCCGTTCTGTTAATCGCGCTTCTGATGGCGACCATCACTCAGTTCCTTCCCGCTGTCGGGGTCGCGTCCGCGGCACCGGCCGAGAACGGGAAGGACGCACCGCAGGCGCCGGCCGAGCGCCCGGATCTGGTGACAGCTCAGCTCGCCGCGCGCGCGGAACAGCGCCGCATCGAGGTCACCTCGTTGACCACCGAGTCGACACGGACGCTGGTGAACCCGAACGGGTCCATCACCGTGGAGTCGGCGTCGGGGGTGGTGCGGGTCCAGCGCGACGGTCGCTGGCAGCCCGTCGACACCACCCTGGTCCTCGTCGACGGCGAGGTGACGCCGAAGGCCGCGAAGGCGACCATTGCCCTGTCTGGCGGTGGGGGTAAGCCGGGCGCGGATGTGGCCACGTTGACCGACGGTGACCGCGACGTCGCGTTCGCATGGCCGGCCGCGCTGCCCGTGCCGGAGCTGAAGGACAACGTCGCCCTGTACAAGGGGGTGGCGAAGGACACCGATCTGCGGGTCAAGGTCACCCCGACGGGTTACGACGTGCAGATCGTGGCGCACACCCCGGCCGCGGCGCAGGCGGCGCTGAGGCTGCCGATGCGGTTGAAGGGTGTGACCGCGGAACGTACTTCCGGCGGTGAGCTGCGGCTGTCCGCCGGGGGAAAGCTCGCCGCGCGTTCGCCGACCCCGCTGATGTGGGACGCCCACCTCGACCCGAAGACCGGACTGCCGGACCGGACCCGCACCGTCGACGCCGTCCTCGAACGAGCCACCACCGCCACCCCGGCGCTGGCCCTGCGCCCGGACAAGGCATGGCTGACCGCGAAGGACCGGCAGTACCCGGTGACCATCGACCCGGCCGCGGTCCTGCCCGACAACCTCGACACCGACGTCGTCAGCACGTCGGCGACGACGAACTACGACACCTACGAATATCTGCGCGTCGGAAACGCGTTCGGGTCGGTGCACCGGTCGTTCCTGCGGTTCGACACCTCCGGCATCGACGGCAAGCACGTCACCGCCGCCGCCCTGAAACTCACCCAGGCCGGCGGCTACACCTGCACCCCCCAGCGGATGGTCGTCCAGGGATCTGGCGGCCTGACTTCCGGCACCACCTGGAACACCCAGCCCACCGCCGACGGGATCAACTGGTCCGACACGACCTTCAACGCGGGCGGCTTCTGTGGCTCCGCCGACGTGTCGCTGGACATCACCGGCCTCGCGCAGGCCTGGGCCACCAACGCCACGCCGTCCCCCGAGACCCTGACGCTGCGGGCCCCGGACGAGGTGCTCTGGGAGCCGTACAAGTTCTTCGCCTCCGGCGACACCACCACCCCGCCCCGGATCGAGACCACGTACAACTCCTACCCGTCCACCGTCGGCGCCCGCACGACCTCGCCCTGTTCCGCGCAGTGCGGCGGAACGCCGCCCACCGTCCTGACGAACTCGACCACGCCACGGCTCGCCGGCTCTGCGACCGACGCGGACGGCGGCACCGTGCGCCTGGACTTCGAGGTCTGGAACTCCGCCGGCACCACCAAAATCACCCAGGGCTCCAGCGGGTTCGTCACCCAGAACAGCGAAGCCACCTGGACCGTCCCCTCCGGGCTACTGACCAACGGCACCAGCTACCAGTGGCGGGTCCGCGCCTACGACGGCACCGACTACTCCCAGAACTGGTCCACCTGGATCCCGTTCACCATCGACACCACCGCCCCCGCAGCCCCCACCGCCCTGGCCTCCACCGCCTGGCCATCAGGTGGCTGGGCCAGCGCCACATCGGGCACCTTCACCTGGACCTCACCAGGCGGTGACACCGCCGCGTTCCTCTACGGCCTCGACGAACCATCCCCGACCACCTCGACGACCGCCACGACCAGCGCCTCGCTGACCGCCGACGAGGGCCTCCACACTTTCTACCTACGCACCCTCGACACTGCCGGCAACCTTTCCCCTGTCATCTCCTACAACTTCGGCGTCGGCAACGCCGCACTCGCCTCGCCCGCCGAGCAGTCCCGCACCCAACGATTCGCGACCCTGCGCGGCGAGGCACCCTCCTCGCAGGTGTCAGTGACCTACCGCTACCGGGTTGGTACGAACCCCTCCACCGCGTGGACGGACGTCCCAACGGCCGAAACGACCACCCAGGGTACGACCAGCCACCCGACCTGGCCCGCACCCCGCAACGGCGCCGGCACGTTCGACAACCAGATCTGGAACATCCCTGGCACCCTCGGCGGCGGATCCGACGGACCCATCCAGATCGAGGCCTGCTTCCGCACCACAGCCGCGGTCGTCACCTGCACGGACGCGACCACCATTCAGTTCACCCGCAACGCCTTCAGCGACACCAACGCCACCGCGGACGTCGGCCCGGGCTCACTCGCGCTACTCACCGGCGACTACTCGCTCTCGGCCATAGACGTCTCGATGCCGACCTACACCGGCACGCTGACCGTCGGGCGCACCCTGAGCACGCTGACGCCCGCTGCGGCCACAACCACGCCAAGTGGAATCTTTGGCCCGGGCTGGACATCGAACATCCCGGGCCCTGACACCGGGGCTGGGGACCGCACACTGACGGACAACACCGCCACCGAGGGCTTCGTCACCGTCACGTCACCCCAGGGTGCTCCGGCGGTCTACACCCGCAGCGGAACAGGTAGCTATCCCTTCCAGTACACCGGCGTCGCCGATACCGCCTCCGACGGCTCCAAACTCGTCAAGGACTCCGCCACCAAGTTCACCCTCACCCAGGTCAACGGCGCCAAGACCATCTGGTACGCCAAGACCGTCAGCGGCTCCACCATCTGGGTCGTCGACCGCGTCGAAGAACCTGGCTCCAACACCACCTCCACCTTCACCACTGATGCCCAAGGTCGAGTCACCCGCATTCTCGGTCCCGTCCCTGACGGTGTCGACTGCTCCGGAACCCTCGGTGCCGGTTGCCGCGCCCTCACCCTCACCTACGCCACCTCCACCACCGCCACCGGCGCTAGTGGAAGCTCCACCGACTGGGGCAACTACACCGGCCAGGTCTCGTCGGTCTCCATGGCCCTCAACGGCACCACCCCCATTGAGGTCGCCCGCTACAGCTACGACAACACCGGCCACCTCCGAGCCGCGTGGGATCCCCGCCTCGACACCCCCGCAGGCAACCACCTCGCCACCCTCTACTGGTACAACGCCCAAGGCCGCATCCAGGGTTACATCCCCACAGGCGAGGAAACCTGGGGCTTCGACTACGACAGCTTCGGCAGACTCTTCACCGTCACCCGACCCCGGCCAGCCGGCGCCGGTACCGCCACCCGCAAGATTGTCTATAATATTGCCCTATCAGGCGGATCCGCCCCCATCAACATGGCGCCCACCGCCGTCGACGACTGGGGCCAGCAAGACCTTCCCGCCTGGAGTGTCGCGCTGTTCCCCGCCAGTCATGTCCCCTCCGACCCGCCCACAGGCGCTGACTGGCCATACGCCGACATCCTCTACCTGAACAGCGACGGCCGCCAGGTAAACACCGCATCCTACGGCGCTGGCGCCTGGCAAGTCACCACCATCGAACACGACCAGTTCGGCAATCCCGTGCGGGAACTGAGCGCTGAAAACCGCAATCAAGCCCTCGTCCCCACCGCCGACACCGACCCCACCGTCGCCGCCCTCACCGACTCCGCCACCCGCGCACAACTCCTCGACACCGACACCATCTACTCCGTCGACGGTGTCGTCCCCGTTGACGAGTACGGTCCGACCCACCGCTACATCAACAACAGCGGCGTCCGCTCGTCGGTCCGCCAGCATGTCCACACCGACTACGACGAAGGAGCCCCACCGTCGGCTGAACCGTACCGGCTGCCCACGACCATCACCACCGCAGCATGGAACGGCAGCACAGACGCCGACCCGCGCAAGACGATTAATGGATACGCGGCGAAGGCCGGTGCCGATCCTGCCACTTCAGGTTGGGTCCTTCACCAGCCCACCACAGTGGCCTCGTGGATGGGCGGCGGTTCCACTCCCGACATCGTCCGCACCACGTATTTCAACACGGCCGGGCAAGCGCTCGAATCGCGTCAGCCCAAGGCGAACGCCGCCGGGACCGACGCCTTCACCACGGTCTACTCCTACTTCGCCCCAACGGGTACCGGCGGCTGTGTCAATGCCTCGTGGGCCGGCCTGACCTGCTCCACCGGACCCGCCGCCCAACCCACCTCCGGCAACCCCCTGCCAGTCAAAACCTACACCTACAACAATCTCAACGACCCTCTCGCCGAGACTGAGACCATCACCTCCGGCACCACGACCACCCGCACCACCACCAACACCTACGACACCGCAGGTCGTCTCGCCTCCAAGGCAGTTGCCGTAACTCCGGCAGCCAACGGCGGTGTCGCCATCCCCGCCACCACCTACGGCTACAGCACCACCACGGGACTACCCACCACGACGACAGCGAACAGCATCACCCTCACCACCAGCTACGACACCTGGGGTCAGGTCACCTCCCAGAGTGACGCAGACGGCAACACCACCACAACCACCTACGACATCGACGGCCAGACGTCCAGCGTCGATGATGGAAAGGGCACCTACGCCTACACCTACGACACCGCTACCGAACACCGCGGCCTCGTCACCAGCCTGGGCGTCGGAGCAGGTGCCGCCCCATCCACCTTCACCGCCACCTATAACGGGGACAGCCAGCCGACGACTCAGACCTACCCGAACGGCATTCTTGCCACAACCCGTTACAACAACATCGCCAGACCCACCACCCTGACCTACACCAAAGGCGCATCCACCTGGATGACCTTCACCCAAATCGACAACATCCAAAACCAGGCCCGGGTCACCGAATCCCCTAGCGGAGCTCGCGAACACCTCTACGACGCAGCCGGCCGCCTCGGGGTCGTTCGTGACGTCCGAAACGACACCGGAACCCTGACCTGCACATCACGCCGCTACGTCTACGACGCAGACTCCAACCGTACCCAGCACATCTCCTACCCCGACGCCGGCACCAATCCCACTGGTCCCGCCTGCTCAACCACGACCACACCCACCTACTCACTGAGCTCCAGTTACGACCAAGCCGACCGCATCACCGATACCGGCTACGCCTACGACAGCCTCGGTCGCACCACCACAGTCCCGGCCGCCCACGCCGGCGGAACTGCCCTCACTGTCGGCTACCACGCCAACGACATGATCGCTTCTGAAGTGCAAGGCGCTACGACCCGTACCTACGCGCTCGATCCGGCGCAGCGCGTCCGGGCATGGACCCAGGGAGCCACAACCTGGACTAACCATTATTCGACCGATTCGGGTGACAGCGCGTCCTGGATCGGCCAGACCGGCGGCGCATGGACCCGCAACATCTCCGGAATCACCGGAACCCTTGCCGCGGTCCAAGACAATACCGGCGCCGTCACCCTTCAGCTCACGAACCTCCATGGCGACATCGTCGCCACCGTCGACAACAGCACATCCGTCACCGCCCCGGCCAGCTTCCAGGAGACCTGGGAATTCGGACAACCCTACAATGCCGCCGCTGCGTTTACCCGTTACGGCTGGCTGGGTGGCCCGCAGCGTTCCCGCGACACACTCTCCGGAATCTCGCTGATGGGCGTGCGCCTCTACAACCCCTATACCGGAAGATTTCTCTCCGTCGACCCGGTTCAGGGTGGCTCAGATAACCCGTACGAGTACGCCCGCCAGGATCCGTACAACAATGTTGATCTTACCGGAGAGGCTTGGCGCACGAAATTTCAGGAGCCATTCACCCTTCAGTACCAGTTTCACGGTTGCGGATGCAATCCAAATATGGAATACAGGGCCATTGCAGTAGGCATCGCCAGGTATCTACCCCTGGGATACGGCACGATCACCATCAGCCACAACGGCAGGAGGGTAGTTGCGACCCCCGTTGGCAGCCGGGGAGGAACGTCAAGAAGTGGATTTAAGAGCCTACATAAAGGATACAACTACATTTCACTCTCCGTCCGACTCCTGGATCACAGCGGGAATTCAAAGAAGCGCCAGATCTTCCATATTACCGAGTATATCTAGCAATTAAGGGTGAAGCCCCGGTCGCAGGGAATCCTCTACGACCGGGGCTTCCAACGCTCTTCTATTGATCACGCCTCAGCAGTAGATGTACCGTTACTCGACCCCCAAGGTGGCGAGTGCGATGCTAATATGTGGCGACAACTGCCCCTGAGGGCTCCTCGACCTACGAGTTGGTGTCACATGGGAAGAACGCAATCGGTGCCTGTACCTGCCTGGCGGCCGTACGCGCCTCGCTACGCCGGACGTGATGCTGGCTGGGTGCTTCACTTCATCGCAAACGCAGAATCGTTCGTTTGGTCGGTGCAGCTCTGCCACGGCGACTGGGATGAAGGCCCGCGAGTCGTGGTCGGCACTGCTCTACTCTCCCAGGACGGCATCCCAGTTGATCGTCAACCGGACGACCCCGTGACCAACGGGACCCTCGATGCGTTCGTCGTCATCGCGAACAGCCCTGGCCAGAACAGCTCCGAACTCGGCGCCAATATGCCGAGACACCTCGCCGCCATTACGGCGGACTCGACACTCCGTCCAGTAAATATCGATGGAATCCCCCACAGCTTCAAGGTCTCAGTATTTCGTGGCGAGCAGATAGGCGTAGCACGCCTGCCCGGCGACATCGCCGTCTTCATCACTGCCAGAGGCGTCTCGCTCGACGACATCGAGCTCGGCGAGGTCGATCTGACCGAATATGGAATAGACCCGACTGGACCAATGCACTTCCATATCGACCGCCAGCGATCGCCAGCGCTGTATCAAGGCGCGAGCAGGAGGTCCTAAGCCAACTAGCCATTCGGCCGATCCAACGCCGGAATCACCCAAGACCTGCACATGTCCTCCAGAACCGTCGAGACCTACGTCCGCAGCGTGTTCCTGAAACTGGGTGAGGGCAGCGGTCTGGCGCTATTGCATTCTGGGGAGGCGGGGCACGCGCTGTTGCATCGACGGAGTCCGTCGTTCCGCGGCGTCGATCGGTCATGATCGAGTGATGCGTCGACGTAGTGCCTGTCCACCGTTTCTCGCGTCGGAGTTTGCCGGGTTCCGGTTCCCACCCGAGATGATCGCCTTGGCGGCGCGCTGGTATCTGCGGTTCGCGTTGTCGTACCGGGACGTCGAGGAGCTGCTCGCCGAACGCCGCCTCGATCTTGATCACGTGCATGATCTGCCGATGGGTGCAGCGCTGCACGCCCCTGCTGGTAGAGGCAGCCCAGCCGTGTCGACACCGGCCTGGCGGGAGGTGGTTCGTCGACGAGACGGACGCCAAGGTCGCCGGGTGGACCTACCTGTACCGAGCGGTCGACCACCACGCGCAGGTCATCGACGTCCTGGCCAGCACACGGCGCGACCAAGCCGCCGCCCAGCGCTTCTTCGTCCGAACACTGACGCATGGACGCCGCCCGGTCGAGGTCACCACCGACAAGGCCCCGGTCTACGCCCACCGGCTCGACGAGTGGATCGCTGCTGCGCGTGGTTCCGACCTGCCGCACCTGCATTGGCACTGTTGCATCGGCGGAGTCCGCTGTTCCATGGCCGTCGATCGGTCATGATCGAGTGATGCGTCGACGTCGTGTCCGCCCACCGGCGTCGGAGTTCGCGGGGTACCGGTTCCCGCCCGAGGTGATCGTCCTGGCCGTGCGGTGGTACCTGCGGTTCGCGTTGTCGTACCGGGATGGTCGAGGAGCTGCTCGCGGAACGCGGCCTCGAGGTTGATCACGTCACGGTGTACCGGTGGGTGCAGCGCTTCACTCCTCTGCTGGTCGACGCGGCCCGGCCGTGTCGACACCGGCCTGGCGAGAGGTGGTTCGTCGACGAGACCTACGTGAAGGTCGCCGGTCGGTGGACCTACCTGTACCGGGCCGTTGACCAGCATGGACAGGTCATCGACGTCCTCGCCAGCACGCGCCGCGACCAGGCCGCCGCCCGCCGGTTCTTCGTCCGGGCGCTGTCTCATGGCCGGCGGCCGGTGGAGGTCACCACCGACAAGGCCCCGGTCTACCCGCGGGTCCTTGACGACCTGGTGCCCGAGGCCTGTCACGTCGACGCCGCCCGCGAGAACAATCGTATTGAAGCCGACCACGGCCGGTTGAAAGCCCGGCTCCGGCCGATGCGCGGACTGAAACGCCTGCGGTCCGTGCAGACCGTCAGCGCCGGACACGCCCTGATCCAGAACATCCGCCGCGGCCACTACGAACTCGCTGTCGACACCGACCCACGTCTGCGGCTGGCTGCCGCGTTCACTGAACTCGCCACAGCAGTCTGATCAGCAGACGCTCCGGTCGCTGGCATGCCCAGATGCCCCATAACGCAACAGTGCCCCCCGACGGCACTCCGATCCACCCCGAGCATCTCGCCAACCGCTTCCACACCCTCCTCCAGGAAGCCGACCTACCCCCCATCACCATCCACGGCCTCCGCCACGGCGCCGCCACCCTCGCCCTCGCTGCCGGCGCCGACCTCAAGGCAGTCCAAGAACTCCTCGGCCACTCCACTATCACGCTCACCGCCGACACCTACACCCAGATCCTCCCCGAACTCGCCGCCGAGATCGCCCGCGACACCGCCCGCCTCATCCCCCGCACCCGCAGCCCCCACGACTATCCCCGACACAGCACCGCGATCGACTAGACGGTCTCCCGCCCGTCCGCCCCACCCAGGGCGGACGGGCGGCCACGAGCCACCACAACCCGCCCTCCCCCGCCACCCCATCCACACCCCCACAAGCCGCACCGACACCCCGGCCGCAACCCCGAGGACACACAGTTCGGTATCATGACTCTCGCAGGGCCGTTAGCTCAATTGGCAGAGCAGCCGGCTTTTAACCGGCGAGTTCCCCGGCCCACACCCGCCGTGAATATTGATCGACATTGTCGTGACCTGCATCGTTTGAAAAAACGACCGTCCGGTGCGAGAGTGTTAGTCCGCGCGTGTGCTCAATGTGTCGTCGCCCGCCAACGATCTCCGTTTGTCGCGCCGCGTAGCGGGCGAACCCGGGCGGGCTCTGTTGCATCGGCAGAGCCCGTTGTCCCGCAGCTCTCGACCGGTCATGATCGAATGATGCGTCGACGTCGTGTCCGTCCACCGGTTCCGACATCGGAGTTCGCCGGGTTCCGGTTCCCACCCGGGATGATCATCCTCGCAGTCCGCTGGTACCTGCGGTACGCCCTTTCGTACCGCGACGTCGGGGAACTCCTCGCCGAGCGCGGCCTCGAGGTTGATCACGCCACGGTCTACCGGCGGGTGCGCCGGTTCACCCCGCTACTGATCGACGCGGGCCGGCCATGCCGGCACACACCGGTTGATCGTTGGTTCGTCGGCGAAACGTATGTGAAGGTCGCGGGACGATGGACCTACCTGTACCGGGCCGTCGACCAGTTCGGCCAGGTCATCGACGTGCTGGCCTCCGAGAAGCGGAATCTTGCCGCGGTCCGCCAGTTCTTTACCCGCGCGCTATCCCACGGCCGGCGGCCCGTCGAGGTGACCACCGACCGGGCCGCTTCCTACCCACGAGTCCTCGACGAACAGCTCCCCGCCGCTCATCACGTCGACGACCGGTACGCGAACAATCCGATCGAGGCCGACCACGGCCGGTTCAAGGCACGACTACGGCCGATGCGCGGCCTGAAACGCCTCCGCTCCGCACAGATCATCGGCTCCGGGCACGCGTTCGTGCAGAACATCCGCCGCGGCCACTACGAACTGGGCGTCGATGCCGACCCCCGGAACCAGCTGACGGCTGCCTTCACCGAGCTCACCCGGGCCATCTGACCGCCCGCCCGAGACGGCTCCACCACGCCCCGCCTCCGCCCAATGCAACAACGCCCGTGGGGCAGAAGTCGGAGTTCCGGGGGCAACCCGCGAACGCTCCGACCTAGCACAGGATCCAGAATTCCGGAACTTCAAAAGCTCGAAACTGTGAATCCCATGAAGATCCTTTAGAAATGCACAGAAAAAGCCATTTAATGTGGGCCGTCAGGGACTCGAACCCTGAACTCGCCGGTTAAAAGCCCGTAGGACGGCCTGCCGCCTAGTATCGCATAGTGCCGCCATGTGTGTGTTCGTGCAGCTCACGGGCACTCTGTGTGTTTCGGGGTGCCGGCAGCTGCCGGGTGGTGGTTCGTCGTCCGGGTTCACGCCGTGCACACCCGGCCGCATACGTAGGACGACCGTCGATCTTGGGTGGCCATCCAACGACTCAGAGTCTACTACCGGTGGTCCGAGCCACCGCCCTGGATCTGAAGGTGGTCGCGAACCAACCACTCGCGACCGGGCCAGGCGAGCTCGACCTCGGGCTGAGCACGACCGTATCGGATGTTGTGGCGATCAAGGCGGGCTGGTCCGTCCACGAACCGGCGGCCGGCGAGCAACACCGCCTGGACCAGCCCACCGGCGAGCGCCACGCGGTCCGCGCCACGGGCTCCTCGCACGATCGCGCCCCCCAGATGGGCCTGCTCGTCGGACGCTTCGAAACGGACCTGCAGGACTGTGCCAGTACAGCTCCCACTGCCCCTGTGCGATCCTCGCGTAGGCGCTAGGTGCCACCTCGGAAGACCCGGCTCAAGCGTCACCCTCGGCCCGGCCGTGGACCCGGAGGAGCTGCTGGTCCCCGGTGCCACGATCGTCATCCCGCCCGACCGGACGGGGTGAGCGCGGTGGCCGACAAGGTGTTCGAGCTGCGTTGCGGCCGGGTACCGGCACCGGACCTGTGCCCGGCCGTCGAGTACGTCGAGGTTGACGAGGGCGTCGATGGCACCAGCTTCACCGTCCACCTGAAGATCTCGCAGGGGCCGGACGGGGAGTGGTCGCTGCTGTCCGAGGAGCGGTTCGAGCCCTTCGCGCCGCTCGGTGTGTCGGTGGGCTTCACCGGTGGCGGTGGCCCGATCACCGCTGAGGGCGCCCTGCCCGGCGGCGGGGGAGGTCTCGAGAACCTGGTCGCGGCCCACGCCGTAGGGTCCGAGTTGCGTCTCACCGGTGGCGAGGCGCACGTCGACATCCTGGGCCAGGACGCCTGGGCGGTACTGGGGGCCGAGGAGAAGATCGTCGCCTGGCCGGACCTCGCGGACTCCGCCATCGCTGTCGTTTGAGACAGGGAGCTTCGGGATTATTCTTCGGGTCGGTTCCCGGACCGCCCGACCCTTTGTGGATCTTCTTTGTCGTCCGTCCCGGCGTCGACCGACGGTGGGGCGACCGCAGTGTTCGAAGCTACGACCTCACCTGCGGCTGTGGCACCGGCGGGGTTTTCCGCCTTCCCCCGCCAGCGGGCGAGCTTGCCCCGTGTGGTTAGGGTGTAGGGGTGGTCGGGTCCCAGCACCCGCAGGCACTCCTCCAGCAGTTGCTCGAAGGCGGTCGCGGCGCCAGCGGGATCCCCCGCCCGGCTCCGCCAGTCGGCGAGGTTGTGCCGGGTGTTCAGGATGCTGGGGTGGTCGGGGCCCAATACCCGCAGTCGGTCGGCGAGTAGTCGCTCGAAGGCGGTCGCAGCTCCGGCGTGATCCCCCGCTTGGCCCTGCCGAAAGGCGTGGTTGTGCCGAGAGCTCAGGGTGTAGGGGTGGTCGGGTCCCAGCACCCGCAGGCACTCCTCCAGCACGTGCTCGAAGGCGGTCGCGGCGCCAGCGGGATCCCCCGCCTCCCCACGCCAGTCAGCGAGGTTACCCCAGGTGGCCAAGGTTTCGGGGTGCTCGGGTCCCAGCACCCGCAGGTACTCCTCCAGCAGGTACTCGAAGGCGGCCGCGGCGCCCACCGGATCCCCTGCCTCCCCCCGCCAGAAGGCGAGATAGTACTGGGTGCCGAGGACGTGTGGGTGGTCGGGGCCGAGGACCCGCAGTCGGTCGACGAGTAGCTGTTCGAAGGCGGTCGCGGCGCCAGCGGGATCCCCCAAATGGCCCTGCGAGCATGCGAGGTTGTGCCTGGTGATCAGAGTGTGGGGGTGGTCGGGGCCGAGAACCCGCGACTGGTCGGCGAGTAGCTGTTCGAAGGCGGTCGCGGCGCCGGCGTGATCCCCCGCCTCCCCCTGCCAGAAAGCGAGGAAGCGCCGGATGACCAGCGTCTCGGGATGGTCGGGGCCCTGGTGGTATTGGGCGAGTTGGCAGAGGTGTTGGAAGTGATTGATGGCGGCGCCGATCAGGCCGGTGTCGCCGAGGCTGTTCCCGGTGCGGGAGAGCACCTCGTGGAGGTCGGGCTGGTGAAGATGGTCCCTGGTGGTGGCGTGCAGGGTGGTGGTGTTGGCGCGCAGGGTTTGAGTGAGGGTGCCGTCAGGGTCGGTGTCGGGCCAGACGTGCAGGAGGGCGTCGGCGGCGGTGCGGGCGAGGATGTGGGTCTGGTCGGCGGTGAGGGTGTCGCGGACGGCGTGCTGGAGGAGCTGGTGGACCCGCACGGCCTGGGCGGGAGTGTGGTCGGCGAGGCTGAGGCGATGCAGGGCACGCAGCGCGTCGCGGGCGTCGTCGGTGGTGGGTGCGGGTTGGTCGGGGCGGGCCGTGGCGAGCCAGGTGAGGGCGGGTGGGCTGGTGAGGGCGGTTTCGGGGATGCCGTTGGGGTCGAGAAGCGCGGCCAGTTGTAGCAGGGGCCGGGCCAGGCCGAGGGGGCGTAGCTGGTTGGCGCGGTTGATAGACAGAGTCCAAGCGGTGGTGATGGTGTTCCGCTGGTCGTCGGGGAGGCCGGTGTCGGGGGTGAGGTCGGCCAGGGTTCGGGCGTGGTCGGCGAGGCGGCGCCGGTAGGCGGCACAGTCGAGGTCGAGGTCGGCGAGGTAGGCGGCGGCCTGGGACAGGGCGAGGGGCAGCCAGCCCAGGTCGGTGGCCAGCGCGGCGATCTGCTCAGGGCTGTCGGCGCGGCCGTAGGCGGCCAGGGCGGCGGTGAGGTAGGCAGTGGCCTGGGCGGGGGTGAACAGGCCGACGTCAATGCGGCGGCGGCCGGGGCCGGTGAGGGTAGCGTCACGTCGGCGGGTGGTGACCAGTACATGTCCGTGTTGGCGGGTGGGCGGCCACAGACCGGCCAGGTCGACGGGGTCGGCCAGGTCGTCGAGTACGACCAGCCAGCGGGTGTCGGTGGCGGCGAGCCAGTCCAGTAGGACCTCGGCGGCGACGGCAGGGTCGGTGGGATCTGCGCCGCAGATCCGGGCGGCGGCGGCCGCGTAGCCGGTGTGGATGGCCTCCCGGCTGGCAGCGACCACCCACACCAGCACATCGACTCCGCCGGTCTGCCACATCTGGTGGGCGTAATGTGCGGCCAGCTGGGTCTTGCCGACTCCGCCCATCCCAGCCAGCACATGACACGCCACCGTCGTCCCTCCGCCGTCGACCGTTCGGGTGAGCTCGTCGACGATTGGCCGGTGCTGGAAATGGTCGGCGACCCGGGGCGGTATCCCCACCCGGACCCGCGGGCCGGCCGCGCCGCGGGGTAGCTGGCCCGGGAACACCACGGCCACCGGTGCCGGGGCGGGGCGGCCGGGGAACCCGCCGGATCTGCGTTCCGGACGGGTCAGGCCGACCGCCTCGACCAACCGGCGGTGGGCGGTGGCCTCGTCGACGCCGTGCAGGTCGCGGGTGGCGATGGTGGCCAGGACCGGGGGTAGCGCGCAGTCGTCGACCCGGAGTGGGATGAGGGTGTTGTCGGCGAGGGCGCCGGTCCATTCCTGGGTGCGCCAATGCGAGGCGAAGTAGGCCGGGGAGCAGATCGCGACAGTGCGGCTGGCGCGGGTCATCTGCTGGCTGATCCAGGTGATGCGGTTCGTCCCAGCCGGGGCGTCCCACGCCTCGATCACCACCATGCGGCCCTCGGCTTCCAGGACCGCGGCGACCCAGAGCGCCCACTCCTCGTCCGCCGCGGTGTAGGAGACGAACACATCGACCGGCGTGTCCGATGACACTTCTGCCGGTGCGTTGGGATTCCCCGGGCCCATAGCCACCCAGCCTGCCACGAATCGCTACCACCCCGATACGCGATGGACCGGCCCCTGCGGACCGTAACGCCTGGGGTCTGGGATACCCAGCGGCTACCTCTGTCGGAGATGTTGACGCCGAGCGAAAACTGCACGGTTCCTGCCGAGGCGGGACGACCTCGGGGATCTCCTGGACGTGTGCTCCGAGGCAGAGGATGCGTCGGAACTACTCCAGGTCATCCCACGACCAGCGGTCAGCAGCACTCCCGTCCGGCTCTCGCCCGAACCGAAACCGCTCCGATGACTCCCGACATCAAGAAACCAGTCGAAGTGCCCTGCGGCAGGTAGACGGTTGGCCAGGGTGGCCAGCTGTTCGTCCGCTCCCACCCGATGCAGTCGGTCCAGCAGCGCGGCCACGGCGTCCGGGTTACCGAGGGCGACGTGGGTGGCGGCCCGGTGGGCCAGAGCGGCCAGCTGTTCGTCCGCTCGCACCCCGTGCAGCCGGTCCAGCAACGCAGCCACGGCGACCGGGTCGTCGAGGGTGACGTGGGTGATGGCCCGGTTGGCCAGGGCGGCCAGCTGTTCGTGTGCTCCCAACCGATGTAGCTGGTCCAGCAGTTGATCCACGGTGTCGGGGTTATCGAGGGCGACGTGGGTGGCGGCCCGATGGGCCAGGGCGGCCAGTTGTTCGTGCGCTCCTACCTGACGCAGCCGGTCCAGGAGCCGGTTCACGGCGTCCGGGTTGTCGAGGGCGACATGGGTGGCGGCCCGGTGGGCCAGGATGGCCAGCTGCTCGTCCGCTCTCACCCGGCTCAGCCCGTCCAGCAGCCGGTCCACGTCGTACAGGTTGTCGAGGGTGACGTGGGTGGCGGGATCGCGGTCCAACAGGGTGGCCAGCTGCTCGTCCGCTCTCACCCGGCTCAGTCCGTCCAGCAGCCGGACTACGGCGTACGGGTTGTCGAGGGCGGCATGAGTGGCGGCCCGGTGGGCCAGCTGCTTGATCGTCGACCGCCACCGTTAAAGGGGTGATCGTTTCTGTGAGTGGTCGCGGGCAGTCAGGTCGCGTCGCTGCCGAAGAGAGACATCAGTACCAGTGCTGTCAGTTGGGTGTCGGGGTGGTCGTTGCTGAGGACCCGTCGGCGCCGGGCCAACGTGTCCTCGGCCAGCTGGCGGGCTGCCTGCGTCTCCCCCAGCTCGGCCAGCCCGATGGCGAGGTTGTTTGCGGAGGTCAGGGTGTCGGGGTGGTCGTCACCGAGGACCCGCCGCCGCCGGGCCAACGTGTCCTCGGCCAGCACCCGTGCTGCCTGCGTCTCCCTCAGCTCGGCCAGCCGGCCGGCGAGGTTGTGCGCGGAGTCCAGGGTGTTGGGGTGGTCCTTGCCGAGGACCCGCCGCCGCCGGGCCAGGGTGTCCTCGTCCAGCTGGCGGGCTGCCTGCGTCTCCCCCAGCTCGCCCAGCCCGATGGCGAGGTTGTGCGCGGAGCCCAGGGTGTCGGGGTGGTCGTCGCCGAGGACCCGCCGCCGCCGGGCCAACGTGTCCTCGGCCAGCACCCGCGCTGCCTGCGTCTCCCCCAGCTCGCCCAGCCGGCCGGCGAGGTTGTTTGCGGAGGTCAGGGTGTCGGGGTGGTCGTCGCCGAGGACCCGCCGCCGCCGGGTCAGAGTGTCCTCGTCCAGCTGGCGGGCTGCCTGCGTCTCCCCCAGCTCGGCCAGCCGCACCGCGAGGTTGCTCGCGGAGCCCAGGGTGTCGGGGTGATCCTCGCCGAGGACCCGGCGGCGGCGGGCCAGGGTGTCCTCGTCCAGCTGGCGGGCGGTGTGGTGGTCGGCGAGGTCGGCGTGGGTGGCGGCGAGGGTGATCGTGATGGTGATCGTGTGCGGGTGGTCGGGGCCGAGGGTGGTGGTCCAGCGGGTGCGGGTGGTGCGGGCGAGGGTGTGGGCGGTGCGGGTCTGCCCGGCCCGGTACAGGTACCAGCAGGTGCGTTCGAGGAGATGGCGGAACCGGTGGGGTTCGGGGAGGTCGGGGTGGTCGGTGAGGTGGCCGGCGGCGGCGATCACGTGGGGGGTCAGCGCGGCGTAGGCGGGCCAGCCGGCGGGGTCGTCGGTGTCGCCGGGGGTGGCGGTGGCGAGTAGGTCGAGGGCGCCGGTGAGGGCGTGGCGTTGCCCGTCGGGGGTGAGGCGGGCGCGGAGGAGGATGTGGACGAGGCGGTGGAAGTGCAGGGTGGTGCCGGTGCGCCGCGCGAGCGCGTAGCGGGTGAGCGCGCCGAGTGCGGTGTGGGTGGTCAGCACGTCCCCGGCGACCAGCGTCCCCGGGACGGGGGGCGCGTCCCCGGCGGGGGCGGCGGTGAGGGGGATGGGTTCGGCGGCGAGGAACGCCAGCTGGTCGGCGAGGGCGGCGGCGTGCGGGTGCGCGGCGGCGAGGTGGGTGTGGGTGGCGGTGACGGTGGCGGCCAGCCCGGGGTGGTGCGGGGTGTCGGCGGTGAACAGCGGCTGGGGCTGGTGGGCGAGCAGGTCCAGGTAGGCGGTGGGGGGGATCCCGGTCTCGGTGAGGAACGCGCCGGCCTGGTCGACGGCCAGCGGCAGGTCTCCCAGGGCGTCCGCCAGCTGGTCGGCGTCGGTGTCGGTCAGGTCGGGGGCGTGTCGGCGTAGCAGGGCGACGGACTCGGCGCGGGTGAACTCGCCGACCTCGAGGAGACCGTCACCGGTGAGGACGCGGATGGCGGGGGTGCGGCAGGTCAGGATCAGCCGGCCCGACCCGGGGGGTAGCAGCCCGGCGATGGTGGCGGGGTCGGTGACGTTGTCGTAGACCAGCAGCCAGCCGTGGCGGCGGCCGAGTTCGGCCAGGGCGCGGGCGGCGCGGGCGGGCAGGTCTCCGGTGGCGACGCCGAGGTCGGTGGCGAGATCGGCCAGGCCGGCGGTCAGCCCGGTGCGGGTCTCGGCGTCGACCCACCACAGCAGGGTGTAGTCGTCGACGTGGCGCCAGGCGTACTCGACGGCGAGCTGGGTCTTCCCGACTCCGCCAGTGCCTTGCAGGGCGCAGACGGTGACCTGACCGGCGTGGGTGAGCTGGGTGTGGAGGCCGGCCAGCAGCGGGTCGCGGCCGGTGAAGAACAGGTTGCGGGCCGGGACCGGCCCCCACACCGGCGGCAAGCGGCCCGGGAACACCCCCACCGGCTCCGGCGCCGATGGGGTGCCGCCGCCGGGGAAACCCCCGGAGACCCGGGCCGGGGCGGCCAGGCCGACCGCCTCGACCAGCCGCCGCCGCGCGATGGCCTCATCGACGCCGTGCAGGTCACGGTAGGAGATCGTGGCCAGCACCGGCGGGATCACACAGTCGGTGACCCGCAGCGGGACGATGCTCCGTCCACCCAGGGCGCCAGTCCATTCCTGGGTGCACCAGTGCGAGGCGAAGTAGGCGGTCGAGCAGATCGCGACCGTGCGGGCCGCGGCCGCCATCTGCTCGCTGATCCACACGACGAAGTTCTCCCCGGCCGGGGAGTCCCACACCTGGATAGCGACCCGTTGCCCTTCGGTTTCCAACACTTCGGCGACCCAGGTCGCCCACGCCTCGTCCGCCCCTGTGTAGGAGACGAACACATCCACCCCACCATTCGTGGCCCCCGTGTCCATAGCGGTTCAGCCTGCCACGAACCGCCACCGCCCGGACCCACCGGCTGTTCCCGTGCCCCGCCGCGGCGGCAGCACCCGGTCTCGCGCGCGCAGCGGCTGCCCGATCCGGTAGGGCGCCTCGGGGGGCTTGGCCGGGGGTCTGGGGCCTGGGATCCCCGAGCGTTACCGGGCTCTGGAGCAAGTCATCCGTTAGGAAGCCACGACCAGGTCAGCCACGACAATCGTGGTGTCATCCCGGGCTCCGGACAGCAGCGCGGCCTCGACCAGAGCGTCCGCGGTCCGCTCCGGGGGCTCGGCGCCGAGCTCGGTCATGAGCCCGAGCAACTGCTCCGGCGTCATCATCTTGGTGATCCCGCCGCTCCCGAGGATGACCCGATCACCGGCCCGCACAGGTTCGGGAAGGATGTCGCTTTCGATCCCGTCCGCAAGTCCGATCGCGTTGAGCAGCGGGCCGTTCTTGATCGCATGCGGCGTTGTGATCTGATAAGGGCGTCCCTTCTGCGTCTGGATCCAGACCGAGCTGTCGCCGACGTGGGCGATGAACAGGGTCTCCCCGACCGCCTGCTGCCGGCCGAGCACCACGATGTCCAGCGTGCAGGCCATACCCCGCCAGGCTGGATTCTCCCGGGCCTTCTCCCGCACGACCTGGTTGGCCCGCGCGACCGCGTAGCGCAGCCCCTCGACGGGATCCTGGGCGTACTGGGGTCGGAAGCCGGTGACGGTGGTGACCGTCAGGGTGGACGCGATCTGCCCCGTGGCCTCGCCGCCGACGCCGTCGGAGACGGCGAGCAGCCTGTCGGAGACGACCCAGGCATCCTCGTTCGGGCCGCCTTTCTTCCCGCGGCGGCTTCGGCCGGCGGCGACGAACCGCAGCGTCGGTGCCGCGGTCTGGGCCGGTTCGATGTAGCCCGACAGGCCATGGCCGGTGTTGTCAGCCGCTAGCCGGTAGACGGAATCGTCTGGCCTCTCCATCGCCAATCGGTAGACGGGCTCGGACTGGTGCGGGCGACCGGTAGGCGGTGGGCTCCATCCCGTATCGTCGTCGCGCGGATCAGGGCGGTGTGGATGTCCACTGGGCGGCAGCGTCCACCCCGTACCGTCCGGGTCCGAGCAGCCGCTCATGTGGATGTCCTCGTCGTCCGCGTCGGGGCTGGCCGGGGCGACCCCATCGGAGCCAGGCACGCTGGTGGGAAGGGAACCAGCGACGCTGTCCCCAGGCGGTGCAGGACTCCCGAGCGTTAAGGGCTCCTCGTCGTCCGCGTCGGGGCTGGCCGGGGCGACCCCATCGGAGCCAGGCACGCTGGTGGGAAGGGAACCAGCGACGCTGTCCCCAGGCGGCGCGGGACTCCCGAGCGTTAAGGGCTCCTCGTCCATGGCCTTGTCCCACCGCTGTCTTAGGACCTCAGTAAACGTCCGTGGGTCATCCTCGGAGAGACTCGTCCACCGCGGGGCCGACAGATCGCGGCCGGCTATGCGCGCCAAAGCCATGACGACCGCCTGCACGTTGGCCCAGGCAGGGACCGTCTTGCCTTGAAGCATTCTGCGGATCGTTTCCCGGCTCGCGGTACCGGTGCGTTCGGAGTCCTTCTCCATCTCGATACAGATGTGCCGCAGTGTGGGTCGTCCGGCCGCGCGGTAGTGCACGAACAACTCGCCGACAAAGTCGCGGCGAGGGCCCGGAGGGAGCTCTCCCTCGCCCGGCATACGGATGATCTTCGGCATCGGTCTTCGGGCCTTTCTGTACCGCCCTGCCTGACCGGCGAAGCCTACTGTTGGCAACTTCTGGCACACGAGGGCGACGTACGTCCTGCGACACCACCCTCCCGTCAGGCCGTGACAGGCATTCGCACGATTGATCCATCGCTGGTTGGTGCCATGAAGCTGGAAGTCAGGGCAGCGGACCGACGCGGGTCGGAGCCGCTTCGATGACGGCCGTCCGAGGGAGATCCGTGGTGTCTGTGTCTGTCGACCCGTTCCCGTTGCTGGTCCGGGTCCTCGTGGTGGCGCTGTGCGCCGCCGTGTCTGCCATTGCCGCGCTGGTCGCCGGCATCCTGGTCCGGCTGGACGGGGCAAGCATGGCCAGCGCGGCCCTTACCGGCAGCGGGGCGTTTGCCAGCACACTGATCCTGGCGCTCGTCGTGGCCGGGGTGCTGGCACGGGGGTTGTAGCGGTCGATAGCGCCCGGATGCGAAGAATTACCGGGCACCAGGACGGCGGGCGGCCGGAGGCGGGTACCCGCATGCGCCCGCCTACCAGGTGGGCGCATCCGCGATCCGCCCGTGCGCGTCGAACCCGAACCGCCGCAGCCGATCATCCCCTGCCGCGGCCAGCAGCTCAGCCAGTCGGTCGGCGGCGTACTCGTCGCCGGCGTCGGCGCGGGCCCGCAGTTCGTCTCGCTTTCCCGCTTGGGCCAGCAGCTCGGCCAGTCGGTCGGCAGCGTTCCGGTCGCCGGTGTCAGCGCGGGCCCGCAGGATGTCGATCGCGGCTTGCCGCTCCCCCGCCTCGGCCAGCAGCTCGGCCAGCCGGTAGGTGGCGTGCCGGTCGCCGGCGTCGGCGCGAGCGCACAGTTCGTCGCGGTCTCCCGCCTGGGCCAGCAGCTCGGCCAACTCGCGGGCGGCGTTCCAGTCGCCGGCGTCGGCGCGAGCGCACAGCTCGTCGCGGTCTCCCGCCTCGGCCAGCAGCCCGGCCAGCCGGGCGGCGGCGTCCCAGTCGCCGGCGTCGGCGCGGGAACGCAGCTCGTCGCGGTCTCCCGCCTCGGCCAGCAGCCCGGCCAGCCGGCTGGCAGCGTTCCAGTCGCCGGCGTCGGCGCGAGCGCGCAGCTCGTCGCGGTCTCCCGCCTCGGCCAGCAGCCCGGCCAGCCGATAGGCGGCGTTCCAGTCGCCGGCGTTGGCGGGGGCGCACAGGATGTCGATCGCGGCTTGCCGCTCCCCCGCCTCGGCCAGCAGCTCGGCCAGCCCGCGGGCGGCGAACCCGTCGCCAGCGTCGGCGCGAGCGCACAGCTCGTCGCGGTCTCCCGCCTGAGCCAGCAGCTCGGCCAACTCGCGGGCGGCGAATCCGTCGCCGGCGTCGGCGCGGGAACGCAGGATGTCGAGCGCGGCTTGCCGCTCCCCCACCTCGGCCAGCAGCCCGGCCAGCCGATAGGCGGCGTACCCGTCGCCGGCGTCGGCGCGGGAACGCAGCTCGTCGCGGTCTCCCGCCTCGGCCAGCAGCCCGGCCAGCCGGGCGGCGGCATTCCGGTCGCCGGCGTCGGCGCGGGAACGCAGCTCGTCGCGGTCTCCCGCCTCGGCCAGCAGCCCGGCCAGCCGGCCGGCGGCGTCCCCGTCGCCGGCGTCGGCTTGACGGCGTAGGAGGGGGATGGCGGTGGTGTAGATCCGCCGGTTAAGGGCGCTGGTGGTGACGGGTTCGAGGTCGTCAGGGTGGGTGAGGTGGTCGCGCAGTGCGGTCCAGAGGCTGGCGGGGCCGCGCTCAAGGTGGCGGGCGCTGGTGGTGTGGTGAAGGAGGTAGTCGGCGACGGTGTAGCCGGCGAGCTGGCGCATGCCGATGCCGGCGGGGTTGAGGGTGGCGGTGGCGCCGTGCAGGGGGGTGGTGGCGTAGGCGAGGGCGTGTTCGAACCAGTTCGCCGGGGCGGTGGCCTGCTGGCGGGGGGTGCAGTAGTCGGGGGCGGCGGCGCGCAGCAGGTCTGCGGTCAGCGGGGTGCGGACGCCGAGGCGTGCGGCGTCGAGGGCGGCGGTGACAACGGCCCAGGCGTAGGGGGCGTCGGATTTGGCGCTGGTCCAGTGACGGAGCAGGGCAGGGGCGGCGGCGAGGGTCTGGGTGAGTCCGTCGTCGGGGTTGTCGAGTCCGGCCTGGATCCGCGGGTCCCCGGTGGCCGCACGGGCGCGGGTCTGTTCGGTGAGGGTGAGCTGGCTGTCGATGTCGACGACGGCGGCTTGGCGCAGGGTGTCGCGTTCCCACCGGTACGGGTCGTCGCGGGTGCCGGGGGGTGGTCGTCGCGGGTGCCGGGGGGTGGGGGTGTGGTGAAGGCGCGGTAGCGCTCGGGCCAGATCGTGCCGACGAGCACGACCGGGACTGGGGCGTCGAGGAGGGCGCTGACGGTGGTGGCGGTCAGGCCGTGCTCGCCGTTGAGGTAGGTCTGGATCTCGTCTAGCCACAGCACGGTGCGAGTCGGGGGTGCGGCTGCCAGTGTGGTGATCTGAGTGGGGCTGGTGGGGCGTAGCAGCCACCAGTCGCCCAGCTCGGCGCGGATGGCCTCGAACGCACAGCGGGTCTTCCCCGCGGAGGAACCGCCGACGAGCAGCACGAACCCACCCCGTCCGGCGGCGGTGCGGAGCCGGGCCCGGATCCCGGTGACGGGCTGGTGGTCGATGTCGCGGTCGACGTAGGCGGGCAGGGTCTCGTCGGCGGCGCCGGGCAGATGGATCGCCCGGTGCACCCCCAACCGGTAAGGATCGGCATTGATGACTCGCACCGCCCCCGTCGGGGGATCGACCAAGGCCGCCGGCGCCACGCCCTGTCCCGATGGGCCGCCCGGGAAGACCGCCCCCACCGGGACCGGGGTGGGCCCCCCAGGGAAACCGGGAGAGACCCGGGCCGGGACGGCCAGGCCGACGGCCTCGACCAGCCGGCGGCGGGCGGTAGGCTCGTCGGCGCCGTGCAGGTCGCGGTAGGCGATGGTGGCCAGCACCGGCGGGATCGCACAGTCGGTGACCCGGAGTGGGGTCAGCGTGTTCCCGGCCAGAGCGCCGGTCCATTCTTGGGTACACCAGTGCGATGCGAAGTAGGCATCCGAGCAGATCGCCACCGTGCGGGCGGCCAGCGTCATCTGCTCGTTGATCCACGCCACGAAGTTCGTCCCCGCCGGTGAGTCCCACGCCTGCACCCGAACCCGCTGGCCCTCGGCCTCCAACACCGCGGCGACCCACAGCGCCCACACCTCGTCCGCCCCCGTGTAAGAGACGAAAGCATCAACCCCCACCAGCCCGCCCGGCGCCGTGGTGGGATCTCCCGAGCTCATAACCACTCACCCTGCCACGTAACGCGATCAATCTGGCGCGCCACGCGTCCTGTCACGTCAAGCGCCGTTGTGCTGCACCGGTGACGCCGGGCACGGTCATAACGTGAGGGCAAGGCGGGCGGTCACCTCGACCGGCGTCAGGCAGGCACAGCTTCGGCTACGATCGCCGCTTCGTTTTGGCAGTCACGGCACTCCCGTTCTGAGCCTCTGTCCATCAGGAGGGAGCGGGCTCTAGGTCTCGGCGAGCAGCTGGATTGGCTATGCCGGTCACGGCGAGCACCAACTGCTGGCGACGATGGGCACCAGACCAGGATCCGGCGGGTCGATGTCGGGGAGAACGAGCACCACGGTGGCGAGCCTGTGCGCGGGTGCCACCGCGGCGCCTCCTAGCTGCGCTTTGCCTGGTACGAAACGGGACCGGGCCGGTCGACCGGCCGGAGACACAGGGTGCGCTGGCAGCACGATGCGCCCTGTGGTGCTCGAACTCAGCGACATCGCGACGGATGGGACGCGGCTCCGCGGTGCTCGTGACGGCCGACATTCGGTGCCCGGTCTCGGATACGTACCCGCCGGATCGAGTGACCGTCGTCGTCTAACAGCCGCCCCAGCCAGCGCCAGGATCTCGGAGAAGTCCCGAGAAGCCTGTGCTCGGGCTCGGACCGGGCAGCCGTTCCACCCGGCTGGCAGACTCTCCTAGCTGGTGGTGAGCATGCGGGTGCCGTCGGGGTGCCAGATGCTGCTGGTGGCGCCGATACGGGGGGCCGGTGAGGGTGAGGTGGAGTTCGCCGCGCTAGGCGCGACTCGTCTCGAAGCACGCTCGAGCCGAGTTCATGCTCCACTCGGAGCCCGTTCACGGAAGTCTCGATCATGACTCGTCGCTGCTCGGGTTCAGGCGACATGGCCGAGGTCAACCGGCCTGACCGCGCCGCTTGCCAGCGCCCCCGGGCACGCCACCTGCCCCGCCCGCGCGTGCACCTTCGGGCGTGTCGCGTCCGCCGACCGCCCGACCGCGTCGACCACGACGTTCGCCAGATGCGGCAGCACGACCCCAAGACCAGGGAGATCGCACCAGCCCGATCCTCGCGCCCCAGCACCAATGGTTGATCAATCGCTGGTGCCGGTTCGATCGCTGAGTAGGCCCGAGGCGCGGTGCCAGGATTGCTCCCGGCCCGTTTCCCCGGGCCTCTCACCGAACCCGCCGTGCCGATCTTGCGGCAACGGGCTCTTCACAGTTCCGCCTGTCAGGATGTGGGCGCGGGGATCCAGGGGTTGGGGATGTTGCCGGCCCGGTAGCGGCAACGGCTGACCGTGACCGCGTCGATCCGGAACAGTTCGGTCCCACCCTCCGTTATCGGTTGCCACCGCCCGGTCGGGTCGATGAGCCGCCGGCGGACGTCCGTCCATCTCCAGCGGTGCCGATGGCGTAGCATGCGGATCAGCCGCCACCAGGCGAACCGTTCCGCCTTGCCGAAGGTGTGTTTCGCCACGGCATGCCGAAAGAATTGGACCACCGGCGCAGAATCCCCGTTTTCGTTCCCACTGGACACGGAAATCCAGGAAATCGAACCCGTCCACCATGTGTACCGCCCAGGTCTTCACCTCGAAAGCCGAGGAACGCTTTCACCAGCGCCACACTGAACGACCCGGTCCGCCACCACGGGAATCCCGATAATCTGGATCCCGCGGGCGGAGGCTGACGGCGACATCACCGTGTACGGAGGAGGCGGCCGCTCCAGCGGCTCCTAGGGATGGCGGGCCCGCCACCGAAGCCCGGATTTCGTATCCGCCGGGTGTGGCTATCGATAGAAACGAAAATGTCTACATCGCGGACGCAGGCAGCAGTCGGGTGCGTCACGCAAATCCCGGAGGTACCACCACCTTCGCCGGAACCCGCTGATGCGGGTTCCGGCGAAGGCCGGCGCGCTACCAAGGCTTGGCCTCAGGACCGACCGGAATCGGAGAGTCCTGCGCCTGTGTCGCGGACGCCGGGGACCGGTGGGTACGACGGGTCAGCGGCAACGGCTGGCCGTGGTGTCGGACCTGGGGCCCGGTTCCAGAAGCGGTCGGTGTGGCCGTGGTGCGCAGGGCTGGGCGGCACCGTCGAGCCCGGTGAAGGCCGTGGCCAGCCTCGTCCTAGGTCGGTGCGGCGACAGTGTCGTCTGCGTCATTCCGACTGGTCAACGATGTCGTACCGCGACCTGGATCATCGCCACTCTCACCACTGGTGAACCATGGACGCCAACGAATATGTGCCGCTGGCGGGTGTTGTCGCCGGGTCATCGCCGCCCTGGCGCCGGACCTAACCCCAGTAGCAGGCACGATCCACTACATCGCGACGCTACCTCGCCGGCACGGATCATCCGGGGTGGCACGACTCCGCCCGCGCGACCGATCCGTATTGCCAGCATCGATTTCACCAAAGTATACACTTCGTCACTTGAAGCTATATCCTTGCCCGCTATCGGTCCCTGTGACCGACGACGCGGATGAGGCGGCTGCGGCGTGAGACGGCACCGGGGGGTAGCCATGTCGATGAGCGGCGACGACGAGTCGAGCCGGGGTCAGGTACCGAGTCTTTTCGACCTACTCGGTTGCGGCATCGTTGCAGATGATCAAGCGACCTGCGTCCTCGCGTACACGGGTTCCGCACTTCAGGCCCTGAACGCGACCCACATCAACCTGGGCTCAGCGGTATCGGAGCCCGACGTGCCGGTACTCCTCTTCGAACCCAGTGCCGAGATCAGGTCGTCAAGGCCGGACTCGACATCACGCGAGATACAAACCGAATTCATTATCATGGAAGGCTTCAACCGACTGTTGCCTGACTCCAGGATCGCACTTCTGGAAAACTGGTACGCAACCAGGAATAACGACCGCTACACGCTGCACGACCACAGAGGATTTATGTGGGTCTCGGGGGAGACACGGGCTGATCCTGACTGGGGTGCTGCGGCGCGCAGGAAGAGAAAGGTCCTGGTTCTCTACGGCACAGCACTTGGCATCTCCCAGCCGCCGAATGAGCTCGATACATACCGCGTCGGGGACCGGCGAGCGGAGTTCGAGAAGGCGCGACAGGAAGGGCGGATCGCGACAGCATTCGTCGCGTGGCGCGAAGCGGTCTGATTGCCTCCATCACGCCACTAGAACAATGTCGCGAACGCGCTTTCCCTCGTTGATCTGAATCGTGTGACCTTTCTGGGTCTCGTCCTCCACGAGCTTCAGAATCGCGACCGCACGGCGGACCGCTTCCGTGTACGAGATTCCCCTGCGTTCCGCTATCTCCTTTAGCGCGGCGGCGGTTTCTGAGTTAATGTTTACAGTGAGCCTCGTGTAGTCGGGCATAAGACTTCCCCCATGAAGGCAGAGATATCCAGTTCAGTGAAAAAATGGCTCTAAGCATAGATGCGCGTCGCCCAAGGATCCCCCCTCCCGTTTCTTGGTGGCAAACAGGGTGGGACGGGGCGTGCCAGGAGGCGCCTCGATGCGAGGCGCCATGGAGCGGGCGAAGCGATCGCGTCGTCGTCGGCCACGCAACAGCCCTCTCGAACGCAAGACATCCACCCCGTCACTCTCGGTAGCTGGGCGCTCGCGACGCAAGCCTAGCACGCAGCGTTAGCCCAACTCGCACCCCGTAGCCTTCATAGTGTCATACGGCGTGTCGACGGTACACCCCGATAAGGTGACACTTCACACCAAGGCGCACCTATTCTGTGTGTCTGACGCACGTCATTCGTATGACCCTAGCGTGACGGAGGCTCACCGCAAGCGATAGATGATTGGGGGTGCAGGAACACTGTCCGTGTTGCCCACGACCCCTGTGGCGGCTGGTGGGGCGTGTCGAACGGGCACGGCCACGAGTGCCGTGCCTATGCCCGGACCGCGCGATGCGCGCGACCGCCTGGGCTCGGTGGTCGGCGGACCGCGTGGCGGGGGGCTGTCCTTGCCATGATCCCAATCGCCCATGGAGGACCCGCAAGCGTCAGGGTCGATGGCCTGTGCTGCCTGACAGCGTTGTCCTCCGCTGGCGCGCTATCCCGCCGGAGGATTCGGTACCGACCCGCGGGTGAGGTAGATACGGGCCCGACGGACGACGGTGGCAGCGAACGGAATCGCCCAGCGTGTCGCCGGGGGATGCCCGCGGGTGGTGATCCCAGGTCCAGTTGATCGATACGGCGCCGGCCGGCGGAAACAGCGGGTCATGAACGTGCGGCCCTGGCCGCAGGAGCGGCTTTTGGTAAGCGTGCGCGGCGACGCCGGGCACTGCCACGAGCTCCGGCGTTGTCGGCGCGGGCCCTACGCGCCTCCCGTTTCGCTACGTAGCCAGACGGCGACCACCATCTACCACGACAACTATGTCGTCGGAGGTTCATGGCCGCATTGCGGACAGGGGCTCGGCCCAAGGTGCGCCACGGGGACGGTCATCTGCCCGCTCGCAGGGCCGCGCGTTCGTCGCCGATGTCTGCGCGCGCCCGACCGGGCCCTCCAGAAGACCACAGAGCCTCGCCGTAGGACCGGTCGACCTCGTCGCCCTACCAGGCCGGCTGCCCCCGACTCCACCAGACGTTCGGCCCCTGACATCGCACGGGTTCGCGCGCCGTGCGATGAGGGTCCGAGAAGCGCATAGAACGCGACGAGGTACCCGGCGTCTAGCTGGAGAGGACCACCGTGTGCCCGTTGCCCGGAACGTGCACCCGACCTCGACGGCCGTAGGAGCCCGTTCGAGACCCGGCGAGGAACCGGCGGGATCAGGCCAGCAGAATGATGTTGCGGACGTTCTTGCCCTCGCTCACCTGGATAGCGTGACCCTTCTGGGTCTCGTCCTCAATCAGCTTGAGAAGTGCGACGGCTCGTCGTACCGCCTCCGTGTACGACACCCCGCGAGATTCAGCGACCTGCCTCAGCGCCGCGGCCGTCTCGGTGTTGATGTTGACTGTAAGCCGCGTGTAGCTCGGCATCACACAGGCCCCCCCGTCGCCTCCGCTGGCTTCGAGGTGCGGCACCGTGGAGGGAAACCGCGATGCGACGCCGGCACGGTCCCGTTCGAGGCGGACTCCCATCCGCCCGAGGACCGGCGCCGTGGACAACGCGACACTGCCGACGGAAAAGGCGGACCCCCGTCGCACCGACACGGAACTCGGCCCATTACGCAACCTTCGGTAGCCAGTCGAACACCAAGCGGCGCCGGCGGACGACTTCCATTCCGTCGAGCCTCTCGCTGCTCCCGGCCTCCTATAGTGTCACATGATCATCGCACCGTACACCCGCAGCACACGATCAGATGCCGCATACTTGCCTGCGTGTGACACGAACGCTATACGTCAGACGTACGACGCTTGCGCATCTACGGGGGCCACCTGTCGGGGTACGCTTCGCTCAGCACGCGACGCGGCGTGCCGTCCCGACACAGGCCCACCGGGACCCTCCCCCTCGCAGGAGCACCTGTGACGCACACGGCCGACGAACGTCCAGCACCCAACACGATCAAGGAGGAAGAGGAGCCGGCACCGAACGGTCTCGATGGGGTATACGAACTCAAGGACACCGGGCAGCAGTCGAACGGCAGAAAGTAGATCATGGAGAGCCGTGAGGACGGCAGGGATCCGCACGAAGGAACCGGACCCAATGCCGCCGGTCCCGCTGAACCAATCACCGAGGACGAGACGCCGCAGACAACCACGGTCGCGTCCGTCAGCGCCCCGAAGCCGGCCGAGGCGACGCGCCGCTTCCTCGCGATCGGGGCCCTCGCGCTCATCTGGGTCGTCACACTCACGTTGATGGTCCTGGCGAGCCTGCACTGGACCGACGAGACATTGACCCTTCTTCTCGATCGCGTGTTCGTGCCCATCATGGCGTTCTCCGGACCGGCGTTCGGCTTCTACTTCGCTGTCTCCGAGAACCGGCGGGGAGAGTAGCGGGCGGGGCCCGAGTACAGCGGGACCCTCCTCGAGGTCCCGGTGAGAAGCTCACGGCCCGCCGCAGCGCTCCGGAGTCTCGCCCCCCATCGACCCCACGGACACTGGTCGGGCGCGATAAGACAAACGTGGCCCGCCGCTCTGCGACTAGGCGCAACCGCCCCCGCCTCCGGACTTCGATTCGGCGGTTTCCAGGTCCCATCGGTCGGGTAAGCGCCGCCCCTCCGAATACGGCCCCGACACGCTCGTTGGCCGGTGATCCGGGTCGTGGTCGAACGACAGGCCCCAGGAGCTTGATCCGGGGACGCCACCGGCTTCCTTCCCGCAACGACCCACGGGTCCCGCGGCCGCGTGGCGGCGGACGCGGACGATCTCGTCGTCGGTAGAGGGCACCTCGATGCGGAACACTGCGGAGACCGGCACGAGCGAGGCCAGGCTCCTCTCTTCACCACCACACGGATCGCTTCGACCTTCCCGGTCGCGCTGGGCGCCACCCGGGCCAGATTGTCACTGGGCGCGTCGCAGCCGGGGTGGGAGCGACATTCCTGACGCCGAGGCGGCCGCTCGCGCCCTCCTGGCGACCGAGCGCAAAACCGTGCACGGGCGGCCGCCCGGTCAGCCCACGTTGCTGCAAGCCCCTCGGCGCGCTCCGCGCTGCCGGAGTGCAGGGGCAAACTCCGTGCCGGGACGAGACGGCAGAAGCCCATGCGCCGCCGGTCGCGGCGTTTCGACGTCCCGGCGGGGGCAGTCAACGGCCCGTGGGTTCGTGATGCCGTCGGGCCAACCGTGCTCCCGCCCGCGCGGCGGGAGCCATCTCTCCGCCTAGCGGACCTCGTACACGTCGCCGAGGCCCTCACGAGGCTGCTCATTCTCGACGATCTCGCTCACGGGTGGTTCGGGTGTAGTCACGAAGCTGCTCCTGCGAAGAACGAAGGTGGTCGATGGGCCGGTCCGCGGCCCGACTCGAAGATCGTCGGCCATGCGTCGGAATGCACTACTATGCGACCCTCGATTCTCCAATTTTGCGCCGAGTAGAGCGCATGCGGGTCGACCCGCAGTACCCCTGTCAATGTCTCCGTGACCACCATGTCCCGCATGGCCGACGACGCGACCGGCGGAACGAGCGGAACACCGCGACAGTCAAGCGGCCACGTGCAGGAACATCCAGGCACTCCCGGACGTTCGGCTGGTGAAGTGCAGCCGTGCGTCCTCCGTGGTCGGTCACAAGTCCACCCCTCCCCACCCGAACAGCTCTTCACACCTCCAGGCTAGCATTATGTGCATAACCCGTCGTTGAGCCGCGACGTCGGGTAGACATCTGCATAATTAAGTCTCGCCGGGGCGGGCACGAACGACAGGATCACCGGGTGGCACGGGGGACACCATCAGTCACGAGAGCTGGTGGACGACAGATGTCGGCAACAGGTGAAGCTCGAGGTGCTGGTAGCTTGCGGTATGCGAATATGCGACCCCGCAGCCCCGCATCGCGGGTCGTCGCAGGTCAGGGTAGTCATACGCAGTCGGACGCGCCGGTCGATGGCCAGGCGCGACCGGCCTCGCGGTTCGGCTCCTCGGACACGCACCTCCGTCGGGACGAGCCGACGAGCAGCACGGCCGACAGCGACGCGAGCCCAGAGGTGGCCGACAGGATGAACAAGTCGACCGACGATCCGTCGAGCGGCGTCACAGTCACCCGTCGGCTCGGCGCGGACCTCGCCGCGCTACGGAGAGGCCAGAAGGTCACCGGTCAGCAGCTCGCCGGGCGTCTCCCGATGAGCCAGTCGAAGATCTCCCGGATCGAGACCGGGGCCGTGACTCCCACACCTGAGGACGTGGAGGCGATCGTCCGCGCTCTCGGCCAGGCTGAGGACGTCGTCGCCGACTTCCGCAGTCGAGCGGAGTCTCAGTTCGGTCTTGGCCCCAGCGCCGAGGAACCCGCGGGCCACTACCAGAGCATGTACCAGGAGTACGAGCAACGCTCGACGGAGATCGTCTCCTGGCAGCCGGACCTCGTCCCAGGCCTCCTCCAGACGAGCGGATACGCCACCGCCATCATCAGCAGGTTCGGCAAACTGTTCGATTCCAATAACATGATCAACCTCGTTGACCAGGTCGCTCGACGGCTCGAACGGCAGCGTGTCCTCTACGAAGAGAAGCGCTTCACCTTTGTGATCATGGAGGCGGTGCTCCGCTACGCCGTCACCACGCCGATCGAGATGGCGACGCAGATCGAACATCTTCAGAAGATGGCGAGCCGCCCCAACATCAAGATCGCGATCATCCCGGACGGTGTTCATGCCGCCTACCCACCCGGCCAGGGATTCACGCTCTTCGATGACGCGACTGTTCTCGTGGACATCACGACCACCGTGCTCCGCATCCACGACCCAGCTGACCTCGCCGCCTACCAAAGAATGATCAGGGCGTTCGAGGGGCAGGCGACCGCGGAACGAGACACCCTGTTCCGTAAATACCTAGATCACTACATCAACCTACACAGAGATCAATCGGAATAGCGGCTCCGCGCGGCCTCATCAAGGATGATGGGGAAGGTCCCGCTCGGGACCGGGAATCTCACGCTCTCGAGGAGTTCCGCGTGGCCGACCGTAACGATGAACCGATCGCGTCCACCTGCCCCTCCGGCGCGAACGACTGCCCCGCGGTCTTCCTCGCCGCGGAGCCAGGCCACGTCATCGTCCAAGGCTACGTTGTCGACAACCCAACGCTCGGGACAGGCGAAGGCTGGGTCCGTGTACCCATCGAGCTCATCAAGGACGCACACCTCGCACTCTCCACCGTGAACACGACGCGAGACTAGGCCACGCCGAGCCGTACGCTCCACGCCCTGGGACCGCTCGTCGGCGCAAGGATCTACGCATCGACCAGCGGGCGCCCCGCATCAGTCACCCGAGACGATGGGTCGTCGCACCGACGATGTCGGGAAGTTGTTCACCGAGATGCGGGCATCGGGCGATCATGCGACCACCTACTCCGTGTCTGTCGTGTTCCGGGAAGACGGGCAGACCACCAGAAGGAGCAGCCGAAGCTGACCCGGTTTCGCTCACAGGTAGGGCTTTGAACCGCGGGTCTGTTGCATCCAGCCGAACCAGTCGATCTTGACTGCAGGTCTTCCGCCCTGGAGGCCTCGCAGCCTGCCCGCAGGACGCTCGAAGACGGCCGCGGGGGCCGGCAGCAGCCTGATCACGAGAAGAGCTGCGGCCGAGATCCGTCGCTTTCGCTGGACTGGTCTCGGCCTGCCACGCCCGCAATACACCGGCCGCCGCAACCGTGCTCGGGTGTTCGTCGCCGAGCACCCGCGCGGAGTCGGCGACGGCCCCGTTCCAGAAGATTGACGGCGTCGGTGGTGCGTCCCGCCCGGGGTCCGTCACGGGCATGGCCGGGTGTAGGGGGCGGTGGGCAGCACTGCGGTCCACTCGGCTGCGGTGAGCTGGTTGGCCTCGTCGGCGCAGGCAGTCTCGGTGAGGTGGTCGGGGTCCACGTCCCACAGGAACATGAGGGCGTCGGCGGAGACGACGGCGAGCAGCCTGCTGTCTGGGGCGAAGGCCAGATCGATGGCCAGCGGTCCGCCGCTGGTGGCGAAGGTGGCGAGGGGCTGGGTCTGCTGGCCACGGGCGGCGGTGCTCCATGCCAGCACGGCCGTGTTGTAGCTCTCGCCGCTCTGCACGCCTTGTTCGGTCGTGAGGAGTCTGCTGTCCGGGCTGAAGCTCGCGTTATCGCCTGGGATGGTGGCGAGTGGCCGGGTGTACTCGCCGCGGTCTGCGGTGCTCCACAGGCGGGTGGTTCCACTGGAAGAGCTGGTGGCCAGCCACTTGCCGTCGGAGCTGAGGACAGCGTCGTTGCCTTGGACGGTGGCGAGTGGCCGGGTGTTCTCCCCGCGGATTGTGGTGCTCCACAGGCGGGTGGTTCCACTGGAAGAGCTGGTGGCCAACCATTTGCCGTCGGAGCTGAGGACAGCGTCGTTGCCTTGGACGGTGGCGAGTGGCCGGGTGTTCTCCCCACGGTCCGCGGTGCTCCACAGGCGGGTGACGCCGTCGTCGCCTCCAGTCGCCAGCAACGTGCCATCGTGGCTGAACATCACGGTTTCCGCCAGGCGGGTGGTATGGCTGACGAAAACCGCGAGCACCTCGTGGGTGGCGGTGTTCCACAGCCGTGTGAGACCGTCGTTGCTCGCGACCGCCAGCAACGTACTGTCCTTGCCGAAGACCACGGTCACGATATCGTCCGCATGATCTGTCAGCGTGGCCACCGGCCGGACATCCTTGCCCCGGTCGCCGGTTTTCCACAGCCGCGTCGTGCCGTCGAAGTCACCTGCCGCCAGCAAGGTGCCATCAGGGCTGATGGCGAGGGCCTGCAGCCCGCTGTTGTCACGGTCCGTGGTGAAGGTCGCCAACGGATCGGTGTGGTGGCCCCGGGCGGATGCCTCCCACAGGCGGATGGTTTCACCCATGGTGGTCGTGGCAAGTAGCGTGCTGTCCGGGCTGAACGCCACGCGGGTAAGTAGGTCACCGAAAGAGGCGAGGGGCTGGTCAGGGGCGAGCGCCCTGAGGGCGCTGGCCCCGGCTTCGGGGGTGGGGGCTGTGCGATAGGCGGCGATGGCAAGCCTGCGGGCGAGATCGGGCTGGTCGGCGCTGTTGTCCACCGCCGCGGCGGCCAGCAGGCGGGACCTCTTCTGCGCCTCGGTCTCGGTGCTTGAAGTCTCCTGCCGGGTGGCCTTCGGGGTGGCCTGTGGGGAGGCGGTGCTCGGCCGCGATGACCCGTCGGGGAGCAGGAGCAGGGCCAGGACAGCTGCTGTGACCAGGATGGCCAGTCCGCTCAGAGTCCGTCGCCAGCGGGTGCGCGGCGGCTGGAGGAGAGCATCGCCTGGCTCGTCCTCGGTGGTGGGCGTGCAGCAGTCGGTGCGGCCGGAAGCAGGCGGGACCTCGGTGGCATCGCGGACGGTTGTGTCGAGGTGGAGCGGCAGTCCGGTAGCGGCAATCCAGCCTGGTCCGTACACGCCGGCCGCGGCACGCGCGAGATCGACCGCGAAGGTGTGGGCGTCGGGGTGGCGGTCGTCGGGCTTCTTCGCAAGAGCACGAAGTACGACCTGGGCGATATCCGGAGGAACACCGTCCAGAGGCGGTGGCGGTTCGGTCAGATGCTGGCGGACCAGGGCTCCAAGGGAGAGACGCGGGTCGAAAGGAGACCGGCCCGCAAGGAGCTGGTAGAGGACCACCCCGAGCGCGTACAGGTCGGTAGCCGGGCCGAGCCGGCCTGCCTCGATCTGTTCGGGGGCCATGTACATCGGGGTTCCGGCCATTCCACTGGCGGTGGCCCCCGATCCCTCGAGCAGCTTCGCGATGCCGAAGTCGGTGACTTTCACCGTGTTGTCGGCGGCGAACAGGATGTTGTCGCCTTTGATGTCTCGATGTAACACGCCGCGATCATGAGCGTGTTCGAGAGCGCTGGCCACCGCCAAGCCGACCGCGCAGGACTGCTGAGGGCTCATGTCCGCACGTCGGCGGGTCAGGGTACCACCGGCGAGCAGTTCCATCACGACCAGGCAGAGCCCCTCGGCCTCCACGTAGTGGTAAGCGCGCACCAGATGCGGATGATCCAACGCCGCGAGTACCCGCGCCTCGGCGGCGAAGTCCACGGCCGAGGCGGCGTCCCCACCGTCGGCCGGTATCACCTTGACCGCCACCGAGCGGCCGATGCGCTTGTCCTCCGCGGCCACGACCAGCCCGAACGAACCCCGTCCCAGCTGAGCGCCCAGAACGTAGCCGGGTAACGCCGCAGCTACCTGGTCCCGGTCAATCATGCTGTGGCGAGGCGACGCTCGCCCCACCCTGTATGCCCCGTATGCCCGTCATTGTGCGGCAAGTGTAATCGGCCGATGACGCGCACTGCGCTGTCGGCATTCTGCCAGAGAACAACGTGGCGGCTCTGGTGCGTCAAACCGGGGCTGTCGCGGCGGCCGTGTTCTACACCGGCACCGGACGCCGACGCAACACCCACGCCCCCAACGGGGCTGCCTGAGCCGTGTGCGGGAACAACGCGCCCGCACGGTTCTAAAGTGGGGGCCGCCGCTGGAACGCGGCGGCCCTACTCGACGACCACAGCCGACTCAAAGCACGACTCCGGCCGATGCGCGGGCTGAAGCGCCTCCGATCCGTCCAGACCATCAGCGCCGGACACGCCCTCGTCTAGAACATCCACCGCGGTCACTACGAACTCGGGATCGACATCCACCCGCGGCTGAGGCTGGCAGCCGCGTTCACCGAACTCGTTGTAGCCATCTGACCAGCAGACGCCCGGGCCGCTGGCACGCCCAGCTCCTCCGCATCGCAACAGTGCCGCGCCGAGTGGTACATGAAGCCCTACACCAACCTGTCACGCTTAGCGTTCAAGCTAGCACTGTACGGCTATGATCGATGGACTTGGTGCGGCTGGGTGCGATTTGCCGCGCTGGCGCACGCGTTACGGGGGGAAATCGAGAATGACCGAGGTTGAAACAAAGACGTCTCTGGACGATGTCGCGCCTGATCCAGACGCGATCAAGACGAAGGAAGATTTCGCCCGGCAACTGAGCCTGCTCCGAGAACGGGCTGGTCTCACGATCCGCAATTTGGCGAAGAGAGTGGGCGTTCCGCACACGACAGTTGCCGGATACTTCAGCGGCCGTCATCTCCCCGCGATGGAGCCGGCTGAGTCGCTTCCCAATCTGCTGCGAGCCTGTGGAGTGTCGGATCCGGACGAGCTGGCTCGATGGATGCTCGCGCTGCGGCGAGCCCGCAAGAGCCCGGGGAAGATTGCTGTCGGCGGTCCGGATCCCTACCGGGGGCTCGCCACATACACCTCGGATGATGCTGCACTGTTCTTCGGCCGGGAGCAGCTGGTCCGGTCCGTCGCACAGCGGATGACCTCCTCATCGACGAGCGGACCGTACGTCATTCTCGGGCCGTCGGGCTCGGGGAAGTCGTCCTTTCTCCGCGCGGGCCTGCTACCCAGTCTCCTGGGGGTGGAGCGTGGTGAGGACGGGGCGTTATGGCCGCATGTATTCCTGACGCCGGGTCCCGATCCCTGCGGAGAGCTCCGCCGTGGACTTTCGGAGGCCATCGGTGGATGGTCCGCTGCCGTGCGCGGTGCCGATCCACGCGGGCGGGCTGATGGGGCTGTTGCGCTGGGAAGCGCTGCGGACAGCACTGACGCCGGGCCTGTCGGACGGGACCGGGAGGCCAGCCCGGTCCCGTCCAGTGCGGGACAGCCTCGGCTGATACTGGTCGTGGACCAGTTCGAGCAGCTGTTTCGTGCCTGCCCCTATCCGGAGGAACGGCAGGCCTTCGTGAGGCTGCTTCATGAGATCGCGGCCAGGCAAGTGGATCTCGGAGTTCCGTACGCGCCGCTGGTCATTCTGGCGATGCGGGCGGATTTCGTCGATCAGGCGCTGCGCTTCCCGACGCTGGCGGCAGCCCTGGCCGAGTCCGCGATCATCATTCCGGCGATGGGTGAACCAGAGTTGCGTGGGGCGATCGTGGAACCGGCCCGGTGCTTCGGCGTCGATCCGGAGCCTGGGCTGGTCGAGCTTCTCCTGCGGGAGGTTGCCCCGTCCTCGTGGGACGATGACGCGGCGGCGCACGCTGCGGGCGCGTTGCCGCTGCTGTCACATGCTCTGCTCGCCACCTGGCGACGTGGGTCCCGCCGTGCGCTGACCGTGGCCGACTACCAGCAGGTCGGCGGCATCCAGGGAGCTGTCGCGCGGACCGCCGAAGACCTTTTCAATGGCTTCTCTCCGGCGCAGCAGGCCGTCGTCCGTCGTCTCCTCCTCCGCCTCGTACACCTCGACGAGGGCGCCTCACACACACGCCGGCGACTGCGACGGGCGGAGATCGTCGACGGTCTTCCGGAGGAGGACAGCCGGGAACTGACAGAGATCCTCGACCGGTTCGTCGATCACCGGCTTCTCACGGTCGACGCCGAGACCGTCGAGATCACCCATGAGGCGCTGCTGACGGCCTGGCCCCGCCTGGGGGCGTGGCTCGACGCTGATCGTTCGGGTCTGCTCCTTCATCGTCAGCTCACACGCGCCGCGCGTGAATGGGCTGATTCCGCGCGGGACGCCGACCTTCTTCACAGGGGTACGCGCATGGCGACGACCCGTGAATGGGCCGACGAACCGGCCCATCGTGCCGACCTGAGCCCGCTCGAGGCGGACTTCCTCGACGCGAGCGTCGAAGCGGCGCTGGCGCAGGAGGCCGCGCGCCTGCGACGGACCCGCCGGCTACACCAGACCATCGCCGCGCTCGTCGTCCTTCTCCTTCTCGTGGGCGCGTCGTCGGGATACGCGTTCCACCAGCGTTCTCAGGCCCACGACCAGCGGGACCTCGCCCTATCCCGCCAGGTGGCCATCCGGGCCGAGCAGGTCAGGGAAAGCGACATATCCCTAGCGATGCAGCTCAACGCTGCCGCCTACCGGATCGCCCCGACCGCCGAAGCACGAGGCGGACTGCTCGACGCCTCGGCGATACCGGCAGCCACGCGCCTGCTCGGTTCCGGTGCCACAGGCGGGCAGGCGCTCGCGACCAGCCGCGACGGCACCCAGATCGCGGCCGGCTATACCGACGGGAACATCCACCTCTGGAAGCTTGATCCGCAAGGACACGCCCGGCTGGAGGCCCACCTGCCGCCTGCCACCGGCTCGGTATTCGCTCTCGCGTTCAGCCCTGACGGACGCGTGCTCGTGTCCGGTGGCGCGGACCGGTCCGTCCACCTCTGGGACGTGACCGACCCGGACCGTCCCGTACCCGGCGGCTCTCTCACCCTCGACAGCACCGTGTACTCCCTCTCCTTCAGCCCGGACGGTCGCATGCTGGCTTCGGGTGGAGCGGCGGGGACGGTGCGCCTCTGGGGCATTCCCGCGGGCCGCCCGCCTGTACCGATCGGAAGCCGGCTGCCCGGACCGACACAGGACGTGCACAGCGTCGGCTTCTCCCCGGATGGGCGCACTCTCGTGGCCGGCGGCGAAGACAAAGCCCTGTGGCTCTACGACGTCTCCGATCCACAGCGACCAGTCCAACTGGGCACGCCGATAACCGGCCCCCCACGCAGCGTCCTCTCCGTCGCGTTCAGTCCCTCCGGTGACACGCTCGCCGCCGGCAGCGCTGACAGCGGGGTCTGGCTTTGGAACATCACCGATGTCCACCGACCCGTGGCCGCAGGTGCGCCGCTGACCGATGCCGCCAGTTTCGTGAACGCCATCGTGTTCGCGCCGGATGGACGCGCGCTGCTCGCCGGCGGATCGGACGGCAACGCACGTATGTGGGACCTCGACAGCCGCGCGGTCACCGCGACCCTGCCGCATCCCCAGCCGGTCACCGCTGTCGCGTTCGCCCGTGACGGCCGCTCGCCGGTGACGGGCGCAGCGGACGGTACGACCCGACTGTGGCCCCGCCCCGCTCCCACCCTCGCCGGCCCAACCGGCCGCGTCTTCACCGTCGCGTTCGCCCCGGACCAGCGGTTTCTTGCCACCAGCGGCGCGGACGGTGCCATCCGCCTCTTCGAGGCGACGGATTCCGGGCACTTCTCCGCCATCAATCCGCCGATCACCAGCGCCCAGAAGGACACCACCTACAGCGGTGCGGCAGCAGTCAGTCCGAACGGCCGCATCGTCGCGGCCGGCAGCCTTCAAGGACCGGTCCACCTCTGGGATATCACCGACCCGCGTAAACCGGTGCTCCTCGGGTCGCCGCTGCTGGGCTCCACCGCGGTCGTCGAGTCCGTGGCCTTCAGCCCCGACGGACGAACACTCGCCGTCGCGGGAGACGACAAGACGGTTCGGCTCTGGGACGTGACCAGTCCCCACCGCAGCCGCCTGGTCGCGACCCTCACCGGACACACCCAGCTGATCTACCAGGTCGCGTTCAGCCCGGACAGCGCCCTGCTCGCGACCGGCAGCGTCGACGCGACAGTCCGCCTGTGGGACGTCAGCAGACCGAACCGTCCAGTCGCGGTCGGCGCCCCGCTGACCGAGCCGAACGGATCCATATTCACCGTCGCGTTCAGCCCGGACGGAAACCTTCTCGCTGCCGGCGCGGATGACAAGACCGTGCGCCTCTGGGACATCACCAATCCCCAGCGGCCGACCCCCGCGGCTGATCCACTCACCACCTCGAGTGGTCACCCGTTCTGGATTGCGTTCAGCCCCGACGGCGGCACACTCGCGGCGGCCAACACGGACAGCACCATCAAACTGTGGGGAATGACAAGCAGCCACGAGGAACTCGCGACGCTGAACGCCTCCAGCGAGGATGTCCTCACCGTCGCATTCAGTCCAGACGGTCAGCTTCTCGCGGCCGGCGGCCTCGATCCGGTGATCCGACTCTGGCAAACCGATCCCGAACGCGTTATCGACTACGTGTGTTCGGTCTCCGGCGACCCCATCACACGCGAGGAATGGGAACGCAACGTCCCGGGCGTTCCCTACCGCGCCCCCTGCACCTGAGCGAGACCATAGGCCTCGGGCGGCCGACGGATGCACCCCGCCGCACGGCGCTGGTCAGCGGGCTGCCGGTTGTACGGACTTGCACGGACATAGCTCCGTCCCTGTCCGCAGAGGTCCGTTCACGTTTCGCTGGCGATGCCCCACGCAGCCGCAGGGGCTCACCAGCCTCGGGAGATGAAGTTGAACGCAAACGGCTCACCATATGCCGACGGGACGGTACGCGCACCGCACCAATCCAGATGTTTGTCCAGTGCTCCACGGTCGCCCCAGCGAATCGCGGTTACGACTGTCGCCAGCACCGTTCTGCTCGCCCTAACCCTGGCAATATTCGTGGCGGTGCCGACAGCCCGGCCAGCCAGCGCCGTCGGCGCATTCGACAATGCCCGCGTCGCGGAGGCCGGCAGGAACGAGATCGGCACCCGGAGGGCGACCGGATGGAACCAGCCCGGTGAATGCATAAAATCGGTGCAGCGGTGGGTTGCCGCCGCCGGCGGAACCTTCGGTGCTGGTGGTGTCAACAGTGGATACACCAACTCCGGAGCGGTCGAGATTCCGCTCGCGGAGGCGGCGAAAGGCGACGTCCTGCAGCGCACGAACGGAGGAGACAACGACTGGTCCTTCGCCCACACCGTCGTAGTCGTCGCCAACAAAGGCGGCGGCCTCTACTCGATCGTCCAGTCGAACGCGCCCGGCTACGTGAACGGCACCTGGCGCTCCGACTGGGCCGGACTCGTCACCGAAGTACCCGACTGGCGCGCCACGACCGCACCGGGCGCACCCGCCGGCTGGTACTGGCGAGCCTGGCGCTTCGGGACGGTCCAGAGCAGCGCTCTTCCCCCAGAGAACACGCGCTTCACCCGGAACGGATCCGGTCAGCAGTACCTATCGATGCGCGGTGCCGCGCTGCCGATCAACTACAACGACGCGGTCGCGTTCGACGCCGAAGGAAACCGGTCCACCGGTGTCTACAACGGCCCCCTTCCTCCGGCGACCCTGCCCAACACCACCGTTATCCGTCCGGTCGGTCGACCTGACCAGTTTCTCCTCGTGAACGGGGTCCGGCAGCCAATCGGTGACCCGGCCACCTCGTCCTGCCTGGTGTTCGCCTTCAACCTTCCCGGCGTAGCCGTGGTGCCGGCAAGCTGGGCCGACACGCTGCCCACCGGACCTCAGGCCGCGTGCAGCCTGCCCGACCACACCCGCTTCACCGAGACCGGCTCGCTCGCCCAGTACATCTCCATCCGCGGGGCCGCGCTCCCACTGAGCTACGACGACGCGGTCGCCTATGACAGCGAAGGGCTGCGCACCTACACCCAGCTCCCCGTCGGCTACGTCACCAACCCGATCCACGCACCATCCCAGATACCCGAGAACACGATGCTGCGCGCCGTCGGCTCCCCCAGCCAGTACCTGTACGCGGCCGGGGCCTTGCACGCCGTCGACAATCCAACACTGTCATCCTGCCTCTTCGCCCTGCACCCACAGAACGGCCTCGCCGTGGTCCCGACGAACTGGACGAGCAGCATTCCTCAAGGACACGCCGCTACCTGCAACTGATCTCCCAACGCCGTGAATCGAGCGGTGGCTGGCCGGCTTCGCCCGCCAGCCACCAGTCCCGGAGCGCACTGCCGGCCGCGATAGGGCCATTTCTGCACCGGTACACAGTTACGTGATCAACCTCGATGTCGCGCTCAGCGAGCAGCTCCTCGACGTCCCGGCACGACAGCGCGAACCGTAGGTACCAGCGGGACGCCAGCACGATCACCTCGGGCGGGAACCGGAACCCGACGAACTCCGACGTCGGAACCGGTGGACGGACACGACGTCGGCGCATCGTTCGATCATGACTGATCCGCAGCCGCGTGATGGCGGACTTCGCCGATGCAACACTGCCTGTGTAGGAAAAAGGGATCAAGAAGAGTTCGATTGCAGTATCGATTCGGGCCGTCTCGTTGGCTGTCGGTGGTCATCGGGCTCGCCGTGGTGGGCTGGCCGCTGGTTACCGAGAGTTTGCTGGGTAATGGCAGTGGCCGAGTGTCTGAGGTGGCTGGAGCGCGATCGGTGGCCTTAGCTGGATTGGTTGGGGGATGGATCAGAGCCCCGCGCCGGAGTAGCGGCTACGGAGCTCTGACCTGCCTCAACCAGGCGTGCGCGCATGGGAGGCGAACCCCGACCGCCGATCGGCCTCGCGGCTGATCTTAGTGGACGTCCATGTACGTCCACTTGGCGCTTTGTTCCCGGGCCAGGATACCCGACCTTGTGGCGGTCTACCGGGCTGCGACCTCGTCGCACCTGGAATGGCACGGGTGCGACCCTCGGCGGCAGGCCGCGGCGTCACCATAGGGCTGCGCCGACGCTGGCATCGACCCTTGACGAAACTCTCCCCTCCCAGTTAACTGACATTGAACCTTGTCAGATGTCTTGGGGTGTCGCAAGGGAGTGTGGACGCATGGAGCAGCCCGGCGAACGGGTCGTCATCACGCACTGCCGCATCTGCGCGGCGAGTTGCGGGGTGAAGGCAAGGGTTGACGATGCCACGAACACGATCGTGCGCATCGGTCCAGACAAGGAGAATCCGTATACGTGGAGGGATTTCTGTGCCAAAGGAAGGACGGCAGCCGACATCCTGAGCCACCCGCGTAGGGTGCTGCAGCCGATGCGCCGCGTCGGGGATCGCTACGAGCCGGCTACCTGGGACGAGGCCATCACGGACATCGCCGGGCGCGTCAACAAGATCATCGAACGCGACGGAGTCGATGCAATTGGCTCGTATCACGGCAACCCGACGGGGACCGCGACGGCGACGGCGATGTTCTTCCCGGGCCTGATGGACGCGATCGGATCGGGGAATCGCTTCTGGGTCGGTTCGGTCGACCAGAACAATGTGCATGTCGTGAGCGAGCGGCTCTACGGCGTGCCATTCCTGGCCCTGGTGCCCGACGTCGACAAGAGCGAGTGCGTTCTGCTGGTGGGCGCCAACCCCGAGGTCAGTGGCATGCACTGGGTCGACGTCGTGCCGAACGGCTGGGCCCGCATCCTGGCTGGAAAGGAGCGCGGCGCCGATCTGATCGTGGTCGATCCCAGGCGCACCGAGTCGGCCGCCAATGCCACCACCCACGTGGCGATTCGCCCCGGCGGGGACTGGGCGTTCCTTCTCGGCGTCCTCAAGGTACTGCTGGACAACGGGTGGGTCGCGACCAACCAGCGCCCGCAGATCTCCGGGGTGGCCGAGCTGCGCAAACTGACCGACGGGGTAGAGATCGAGCACCTTGCCGTCCACGCCGGAGTAGGGGCCGACCTCATCGCTGACGTGGCGAGGCGCTTTGCCGCCGCGCCAACAGCGTTCTGCATGACCCGGACAGGCGTGGCACAGACCGTGACCGGGACCGTCACCGAGTGGCTCTCGCACGTCCTGAACCACGTGACCGGACGGATCGACGTTCCTGGCGGCCGTTGCTTCGAGCGCAGCTATGTGGACGGTGTCAGCCTCTGGGACAAGTTCGCGCCGCCGGCCACGCATCGCAGTCGCCTCCGCGGGCTGCCGCCGGTCGCGGGATTCCACTCCCTGGCCGAACTCGCCGACGAGATCAGCACACCGGGACCTGGCCAGATCAAGGCGATGTTCATCGTCGCGGGGAACCCGGTGATCTCAGGACCAGCCGGAGCCGCGCTGGACGAGGCTCTTGCCTCACTCGAACTGCTCGTCGTCGTGGACCTCGTCCAGCGTGAGAGTCACCGCCACGCTGACTGGATCCTGCCCGATGTCCATTGGCTCGAACGGGCCGAATTACAGGCATTGCTGCACTCGCTGTTCGACAGGCCCTTCACTCAGTATGGCTTCAAGGTGGTCGATCCGCCTCCGGGTTGCCGGGAGGCGTGGGAAATCTTCGTCGACCTGGCGCTGGCGATGCGCCGGCCGATGTTCGGCAAGCGGGGCTTCAACACCTTCGTCAAGGCGACCCGCACGCTGGCCAGACTGACCCGCAGGCCGTCTTTGGCGTTCCGGCCGAAGTGGATCGAGTGGGGCCTGGTCAGGTCCGGCAAGCGTCTGAAATGGAGGGACATTCTGGCCCATCCACACGGCTGGGTGTACGACGAAAAAGAGTACGGTGGGCTGGAAGCCGCACTACCGGAGGCGCACAAGACCATCGCCCTTGCTGTCCCCGAGTTCGTTGCCGAAGTGGCGCGCCTGTGCGGCATGCCGCCGCCCGTTGCACCTGCTGGTTTTCCGCTGCAGATCATCGGTCGCCGGAGGAAGGAATCGATGAACTCGTGGCTGAACGAGAATCCTGCGTTGCACCGGCGGGCCCGGACGAACGTGGTGGAAATTCACCCCGCGGACGCCGCGCCGTACGGAATCATGGACGGCGACAGTGTCTGCGTACGCAGCGCGGTCGGCAGCATCGTCGCCCCGGCCCGAGTGTCGGACGAGATGCGTCCTGGCGTCATCGCCTGTGAGCACGGCTGGGGATCCGGGGTCTACGATCCCTCCGGCGGGGCGGAACCGTTGAGGTACGGGACGAACCGGAACCTGCTGGTGCCGAACAGGGAGATCGATCCGCTGTCGCAGAGTCCCGGTCTGAACGCCGTGTACGTGAACATCGAGCGGGTGCCGGCCGTGGCGGAGGTTTGATTCCCGCATGGGTCGAGGCGCGGACCGTCGGGGATGCCATGCTGCGTTACCCGACTGTCCACCCGGTCAACCTCACGGTGGCCGCGGCGGCTGCCGCGTTCGAGTCCAGCCCGAAGACCCATCTGCTGCTGCTCGTGCGAGGTGCTCAGCTGGTCACAACCGTCAGCCGTGCGGATCTCAAGGGAGCCGCTCCCGGCGAGCCTGCCTGCGTTCTCGGGACGTTGTCGGGCCGGACCATATCGCCTCGCGCGCCGTTGACCCGAACGCGCGAGGCCATGGTGGCCGCTGGCCTGCGTCGGCTTGCAGTGGTGGGGGAGGCCGGTCGGCTCCTCGGGCTGCTGTGCCTGAAGAGCTCCCTCGCGGGTTTCTGTACTGATGAGGGCGTTGCAGCGATGCGCCAGGCCCGATAAGTGAATATCTGCTCGTCGAACCGGTTGTATGACGCGTAGTCGAGCAGCTCGTACAACCTGGCGGCCGGGCTGGTCACGAAGTCGAACCTCATCCTTGGCCTCGGGGAGACCGACGACGAGGTGGCCGGCACCATGGCGCAACTGCGCGCGGCTGGCTGCGACCTGCTCACCGTGACGCAGTACCTGCGGCCCACGCCGCGTCACCATCCGGTTGAACGGTGGGTTAAGCCGGACGAGTTCGTCAGCTGGGCCAGGCGGGCCGAGTCGCTCGGCTTCGCCGGCGTGATGTCGGGGCCGCTGGTCCGCTCGTCCTACCGCGCCGGGGCCGGCTCTACCAGCAAGCCCGCGTCCTGTGTAATGTCAAACCTCTCGAAATGCTGTCTGTGATTGCGAGCGACAATTAATCGAGGGGTGCCGTAGGTGCTCGCAACCTCGATCTGCGGCCGCCTGGCGAGGCCGGGCGCGGGTCGCGGCAGTTGGACTGTGTAGCGCATTCCGCCTGAATGACGGCACGCGGCAACCTTTGGGCAGAAGATCGAGGTGACCGTGGTAGATGAGCGCCAATGACGAAAGCATGGAGATCTCAATAGCGTGGATGCGCATACGCCGCGGCATCTGGTCGATCTCGGGGGCGAGCTCTCCGACCGCCGCCACGTTCAGCCCACCGTGGTTGAGGGTGAAAATTCGATGCGGGTGTCCCAGGGGGCGATCTTCGGCCCGGCGGTCTCTGCCGCGCGCTTCGCCGACCTCGACGAGGCCGGCGAGATCGCCAACGACAGCTTGTACGGGCTCGGGGCGGCCGTGTGGACCCGCGACGGCAATGCCGGATACCGGGCCGCTCGCGCGATTCAAGCCGGTCGGGTCTGGATTACTCCTCGCAAAGCTTCGAGTGAGAATCCGTTGCCCGCCCCGCCGACGACATCGACTGTCAATAAGTGTGCTTCTGCGTTTCATCATCCGCTCGCACCTGTTCCCGGACGACGAGGCAGCGACCCTGTTCAGCTGGTGACCCACTCGCGGGAGCGGGTGCCTATCATGTCTCGGTTGGCGCCGGCTCCGCACCAGATCCTCATCTTTCGCATGGGAGGGAAGTCACGTTGGTGGCGAAGCCCCAAGTCGAGACGGAAGCCCTGGACCTTTCGTCGACGCAGAAAGCCCCGAAGGACTGCGCCATCGTACGCGCGGACGTAAGCCACGCCCCGCTCGGCATCGCCGGGATCGAGGGCTTGGTCGATACGAGTGAAGCGGGCGCGTGCGTCAGTTTCGTGGAAAGGGTCCGATGCCACGATGCCGGACGCGAGGTCTCGCGCCTGGAGTACACCTCGCATCCGACGGCGGATGCCGAGGCACTCCGCGTTGCGAGAGAGGTCGTGTGCAGCAGTCACAGCGTGCACGCGGTCGCGCTCAGCCACCGCGTCGGGCGCCTGGCTGTAGGGGAGGTCGCGATCGTGCGTGCGGCCTCAGCGGACCATCGAGCTCAGGCGTTCGACGCATGCGCACATCTGGTCGAGAAGATCAAGCACGAGCTTCCCGTCTGGAAGCGCCAGGTCTTCACCGACGGCAACGACGAGTGGGTGGGGTCCGCGTGACGATCATCGACTTAGGCATGCCGCAGCTCTCATCAACCCTTGGCCACCATGGCGCGCATGAGGCTGCGCCTGACCCGGCACGCCCCAACACCCCAGCCCTTGTCGACCGATTCGGCAGAGTGGCTACCGACCTGAGAATCTCGTTGACGGATCGCTGCAATCTGCGGTGCATGTACTGCATGCCAGCTGAGGGTATGAAGTGGATGCAGGCCGCCCAGCTGCTGTCCGACGATGAGCTTCTGCGGCTGATCACCATCGCCGTGACGCGCCTGGGGGTGCGCGAACTGCGTTTTACGGGCGGCGAACCCCTTCTGCGCCGGGGACTGGAGGACATCGTCGCTGCATCTGCCCGACTGGTGCCTAGACCCAGTATTTCGTTGACCACTAACGGAATCGGCCTCGAGCGTCGCGCGATAGCTTTGGCGGGCGCGGGTCTCGACCGTCTCAATGTGTCCCTCGACACCCTGCACCGAGACCGCTTTACATCGATCACGCGCCGTGACCGTCTGTCGGACGTGCTCGCGGGTCTGGAAGCGGCCGGGGCCGCGGGCCTCTCCCCGATCAAGATTAACAGTGTGCTGGTGCGGGGCATCAACTCAGACGAGGCGGTTGCGTTGCTCAGGTTCGCCCTTGGAAAGGGGTACCAGCTGCGCTTCATCGAGCAGATGCCACTGGACGCGCAGCGCGCCTGGGACCGCAACGAGATGGTGACAGCGGAGGAGATCGTGTCCAGCCTGCGGACCGCATTCGCACTCGAGCCCGATACGCGTGATCGCGGTGCATCGCCCGCCGAGTCTTGGCTTGTTGACGGAGGGCCGGGACGAGTCGGCGTGATCGGCACTGTCACGAGACCGTTCTGCATAGGCTGTGACCGTACGCGGCTGACGGGCGACGGTCAGATCCGGTCCTGCCTTTTCGCCACCACGGAGACTGACCTGCGCGCCCTCCTACGCTGCGGTGCCGACGACGACACGATCGTACGAGCATGGCAGGACACCATGTGGGCGAAGGCGGCCGGTCATGGCATCAACGATCCAGGCTTCTTCCAATCCCGGCGCCCCATGAGCGCGATCGGAGGTTGAGTATGAAGCAGTGTCAACGGCCATTTCGTTCTCCCCGTAGGCGGCCTGCGGTTGTCCCCACTGGCGGCCAGGGATACCTCCCCAACGGCGGCCAGATAGTTCCCCGCCGTGGATGAGGTGCCGATCAGATCAACGCCTTCACCCCCTTCCCGGAGGTGGCCTGGGCGAGCCGGAAGCTGTCACCCTGTGTCATAACGATGTGGGCGTGGTGCAGGAGCCGGTCGACCGTGGCGGTGGCCAGGGTCTTGGGCATGATCTCGTCGAATCCGGAGGGGTGCAGGTTGCTGCTGACCGCGAGTGCCCGGCGTTCGTAGGCGGCATCGACCAGGCGGTAGAAGCCCTCGGCTGCGTCGGGTGAGACTGGTAGCAGGCCGATGTCATCCACGATGATCAGGTCGGTGCGTAGCAGCCGGGTCATCGCCCGGGTGATCGAGTCATCGACCCGGTGCCGGCGGACCAGTACTCCGAGGTCTTCGATGGTGAACCAGGCGACGGTCATCCCGGCCTCGACGGCGGCCTGGCCGAGCGCTTCACAGAAGTGGCTTTTGCCGGTTCCCGATGGGCCGCAGATGCAAAGGTTTTCCTTGCGCTGCAACCACTCCAGTGTTTTCAGTGCTTCTTGGGTGGGGCGGGGGATGGAGGAGGCGGTCTCGTCCCAGTCACCGAAGGTCTTCCCAGCCGGGAACGCGGCGCGTTTGCGGCGGGTCCGTAGATTGGCTGCGTCCCGGCCGGCGGCTTCTTCCGCGAGCAGGACGCGCACGACCTCAGCCGGGTCCCAGCGCTGGGCCTTGGCGGTGGGGACCAGGTCGGTCAGGGCGCGCCGCAGGTGCGGCAGTTTCAGTCGGCGGGTCAGCTCGATCGCCTCGGCCAGCGGGTCGCCGGCCGAGCCCGAGACCGTGCGCAGCGGTGTGGCCATCACGGCTCACCCGCCTCGGCGTCGCTGGCGCGGCCGGCGTCGTCGGCTGCGGTGCGGGGCAGGCCGAAGTTCGACCAGGCCGACGTTCCTGGCTGGAGGCTGTGGCCCTCGCCGGCGCGGGTGGGTGCGCCGTGGTTGCGGCCGGTCTGGTGGGCCAGGATCCGGATCAGGTCGTTCTCGGCGAACCGGCCCACGATCGCCGCGGTCCCCAGCGCTTTGTCGACCTCGGCTTGGCCGTGCAGCTTGGCCAGCGCGACGGCCTCGGTCATTTTCGCCCGGATGCGGCGGGCGCCGATCGCGGCGGCCTCGGTCAGCCAGCTCGCCGCGCCCGGCCCGAGAGCCAGGAACGCGGCCTCGGCCGCGGAGGTGGCCTTCGGGGTCCGCTCGGCCTCCTTGTCACGCCGCGGCGGGTAGTGCTCGTCCCGGATGGACGGTGTTCCCGGTGTTGACCGCGGGTGGCGGGCGACCTCGGCCGGCCCGGTCTCACTCACCGCGGTCACGATCAGCTCATCGCCGTGGAAACGAGCCCAGACCCGGGTGTCGACCAGCTCGTGCGGCACCGAGTAGCGCACACCCTCCACCGAGATCGTCCCATCCCAGTTCACGCGCCGGGTGGTGCCGAACGCGATGGTGAACGGCTGCTGCGGCAGCGGATGGCACCGGGTTCGTTCCTCGGCCAGCGCCTCGACCGGGCGGCGGCGGGTCTCCCGGTGCGGCCGGTCGTTGACCTCGACGCAGAACTGTCGGCAGGCGGTCTCCAGCTCGCCGAAGGTGCGGTACTCGCGCAGCAGGTTCGCCGTCGTGGGCACCAGGTCGGCCTTCGCGATGCGCACGGTGGCCTCCGACCCGCCCTTGGTCTGCGGGTCGGCGGGGACGCAGGTGCGGATGGTCAGCCCGTAGTGCCGAGCGACCTGCACCAACTCGGGGTTGCGCACCGCGATCCCGGCGACATGGTCCACCGAGACGGTCTTCTCATTGTCGGTCAACGCATACGTGGGCACCCCACCGATCCGGCGCAGTGTCGCGTCCAGACAGGACACGATCGTCGGCAGTGTCTTGTCCCATACCGGGATCACCACCCGGAACCGTGACCAGGCCAGCCACGCGCACCACAACTGGGTGCGCCGGGCACCGATACGAGGGCCCTCGCCCCAGTCCCATTGCAGCCAGAGCCCCGGCTCGGTGATCCACGGCCGGAACACCCGCCGCCGGCCGGCGGCGAACGCCTGCTTGACCTGCGCCACCACCCGCCGGGTGGTGCGCTCACCTCCCGTGAAGCCCATAGCAGTGATCCGCTGGTGCACCACGTCGGCGCGGACCCGTCCGCCCGACGCGACAACCAACTCCTCGATCTTGGGCAGGTACTCGTCGATCGGCCGTTCGCGGTGCTCACGCTCGACCGGGGACTGCCCAGCCTCCCGCATCCGGACATACCGGGCGACGGTGTGGTGGTCGCAGCCGGCCAGCTCGGCCGCGGCACGGTAACTGCCCGTGAGGTCGTATGCCTCCAGGATCTCCATGATCTCCCTGCTTGTCTTCACCGATCGAGCCTGGTCGACCGGCTTCCCGGCCGGACTACCGGGGAGGTATCTGGCCGCCAGCGGGGAGGTCACTGGCCACCGGTGGGGCCGTAAATGGCCGCCTACAGGGATTTTTCACTGGCCACCGTCAAAGCAGGTCACCGTGCGGTATTTCGCGGCGGCGGCCGCTGCGGCGGGTGTGAAGGAAGATGCCGTGGAGCTGTCCGACAGAGCCACCATCGCCGAGATCCTTGAACGTGTCCAGGGACGCCACGGCGACCGCTTACGCCAAGTTCTTCGGTGTAGCACCTTTCTTCTCAATGAAGTAGCGGTTCGAAACTCGCGGACCGTTGTCGAGCCGGGCTCTACCTTGGACGTGCTCCCACCGTTCGCTGGTGGCTAGTAGATCGTCGCCTCGGCAGTGTTGCATTGGCGAAGTCCGCCATCACGCGGCTGCGGATCAGTCATGATCGAACGATGCGCCGACGTCGTGTCCGTCCACCGGTTCCGACGTCGGAGTTCGTCGGGTTCCGGTTCCCGCCCGAGGTGATCGTGCTGGCGTCCCGCTGGTACCTACGGTTCGCGCTGTCGTGCCGGGACGTCGAGGAGCTGCTCGCTGAGCGCGACATCGAGGTTGATCACGTAACTGTGTACCGGTGGGTCCAACGCTTCACGCCCTTGCTGGTCGACGCCGCGCGGCCGTGTCGGCACCGCCCTGGGGACAGGTGGTTCGTCGACGAAACCTACGTCAAGATCTCTGGCCGGTGGACGTACCTGTACAGAGCGGTTGACCAGCACGGACAGGTCATCGACGTCCTCGCCAGCGAACGACGCGACCAGGCTGCGGCCCGAAAGTTCTTTACCGCAGTGCTGTCTCACGGCCGCCGGCCGGTCGAGGTCACCACCGACAAGGCCCCTGTCTGCCCTCGGGTCCTCGACGAGCTGCTTCCCGGCGCCTGGCACGTCGCCGCCGCGCGGGAGAACAACCGGATCGAATCCGACCACAGCCGCCTGAAAGCCAGACTCCGACCCATGCGCGGGTTGAAACGCCTGCGCTCTGCCCAGACGATCAGCGTAGGGCATGCGTTCGTCCAGAACATCCGCCGCGGCCACTACGAACTCGGGATCGACACTGACCCGCACGCACGGCTGACAGCCGCGTTTACCGAGCTCACCCTCGCGATCTGATCACCCGCTCGACAGGGCCAACCACGCCCTGCCTTCCCCCAATGCAACAGACCCCGGTGGGCTACGCCGCGGGGGGTACCGACCTGCCCACCGAGGCCGGTGGGACGTGGGAGCTGGGCGTGGACTCGACGATCTGTCGCGCCCACCGGCATGCTGCCGGCGCACCGAGACAACGGCCCCGGGAACCGGGAAAACCAGGTGCCCCTGAACGATGCCCCCGGCCAAGGCTCGGCCGTCGCCGCGGCGGGTTCACCACCAAGATTCACCTGGGAGCCGACGAGTATCGCCGGCCGGTCAGCATTCTGATCACCGCCAGTCAGGTCGCGGACACCACCCGGTTCACCGCGGTCGTGGATCGCGTCCGCATGCTCCGGTCGGGTCCTGGCCGGCCCAGGACCCGACCGGGTGCTGGCGGACAAGGCGTACTCCAGCCGCGCCAACCGGGCCTACCTGCGCGGCAGGGGTATCACCGCGACGATCCCGGAGAAGACCGACCAGAAGGCCAACCGCCGCCGCGGTGGACGTCCGCTCTCCTTCGACACCGAGGCGTACATGCGCCGTACCACCGTCGAGCGGTGCATCAACCTGCTGAAACACAAACCGGGCTGTGGCCACCCGCTACGACAAACGCGCCTACGTCTTCCATGGCACGGTCGCCGCCACAGCCCTACGGCTCTGGCTCCGACCACCATGATCAGCCGGACACGGCCTAGCTAGTACTGGGTCCCACCGCCGTCCACGGCCAGCGCGTGGCCGGTGATCCAGGCGGTCTCGTCCGATGCGAGGAAAAGCACCGCGTTCGCGATCTCGCGGGCCGGCATGAGGCCCGGCAGCCACGAGTTGCACATGCCGAGGAGGTTGGGGTTCTCGGCGGTACCCGTCTCGATGAAGCCGCCGGGTGCACTCGTGAATTCGGCCATCGGGGTGTCCACAGCTCCAGGGTGGACGCTGTTCACCCTGATCCTGTCCTTCGCCAGCTCCATCGCGAAGCTCTTGGCCATGCCGGTCAGCGCGTACTTCGACGCGCTGTAGGCCAGTGTCCACGGGCCGGCCTTCAGGCCGTTCGCCGAGCTGGTGAGGATGATGGACCCGCCGTTGCCCGCCGCCAGGATCGGCGGGAGCGCGGCCATCACCGTGTTCCAGGTGCCGATCAGGTTGATGTCGACGGTCGCGCGCATCGACTCCGAGGTCACTGTGTGCCACGGGCCGAGGATCGCGACGCCGGCGTTGGCCAGCACGATGTCGAGCCGACCGAGCTCGGCGACACCGGCCGCCACGACGGACGCCAGCTTGGCGGCGTCCCGCACGTCGCAGGTGTCCGCGACGACGCGCCGGCCGAGCTTCTCGACCAGTCGGACGGTCTCGGCCAGGTCCTCAGCCGTCGCCGTCGGGTAGGGCACTTCGGGGAGCTGCTTATCGACGTCGATCGCGATGATGTCGGCGCCTTCCTCGGCGAGGCGGACCGCCGCCGCCCGGCCCTGGCCCCGCGCGGCGCCGGTGATGAACGCGACCTTGTTCTCGACTCGTCCCGCCATGGGTCTTCTCCTGGTGTCGTGTTCGCTAGGGACCGCGGCGCTACCGCGCGAGCAGGCGGGTGATCCAGTTGTTGCGCGCACGGGTCGCGGCCTGGGCGAGCGCGGTGTGCGGGACCACGGCCTCGAAGCCGTGGAACCCGCCGGGCCACACGTGCAGTTCGGCCTGGACCCCGCTGGCCCACAGCGCCGTCGCGTAGGCGACGCCCTCGTCGCGGAGGACCTCCGCCGCCCCGCAGTCGACGTAGGCCGGGGGCAGCCCGGACAGGTCGGTCGCACGGGCGGGCGCGGCGTAGATCGAGATGTTGTCGGTCCCGTGGCGCTCGCCGAGTAGGGCGCCCCAGGCGAAGATGTCGTCAGCGCCGCCCCAGATCGCGGCGTCGTCGTACTGCTGCATCGACACCGTCTGGTGACGGTCGTCGAGCATCGGGCAATTCAGGATCTGGCCGATCAGTGCCGGGCCCTTGCGGTCACGCGCGAGCAGCGCGGTCCCGGCGGCGAGCCCGCCACCCGCACTCGTGCCGGCGATCAGCAGGCGGTCTGGGTCGATGCCGAGCTCGGCGGCGTGCTCGGCGGTCCAGACGAGCCCCGCGTAGCAGTCCTCGACGGGGTAGGGGTCGGGGAACTCCGGCGCGAGCCGGTAGTCGACGCTCACCATCACCGCGTCGAACATGGCGACCCACGCCAGCATGGACGGCGGCACGAACGTCTGGTCTCCGATGACCATGCCGCCGCCGTGCATGTGGTAAAAGCCCGGGCCAGCGTTCGGGTGGTCGGCGGGGGCGATCACGGTGACGACGATCTCGGCGCCGTCGTGGCCCGGAATGGTGAAGTCCCGGCGGGTGAGGCCCGCCTCGGCGAGCCGGGCCTCGGACAGGTCGTTCGGCGCGGGGGTCTGACGCAGCAGCGGGAGCGTCTCGGGCGTCACACGCGGCATCTGGTCGGCTAGCTGGTCCAGCACCGTGGCCAGCTCGGGGTCGAATGGCGGCCTGGCGGTCGTGGTGGTCATGGGAATCTCCTTGGTTGGTGTGCGCCGAGGGGCGCAGTGGCGCTGGTTGCCTTTCGGTTGAAGCCGTCTTGCGGGCAGGAAATCGGTGTGGGAAAGCGTGGTTCAGGCGGGCCGCGCGGCCGGCCAGTACCTGTCGCGAAGTCGCCGCTTGTAGAGCTTCCCGGTGTCGCTGCGGGGCAGTTCACGTTCGAAGTCGATCGAGCGCGGGCACTTGAAGCCGGCGAGGCGGGACCTGCAGTAGGCGATGAGCTCGGCTTCGAGGTCGGGTCCGGCGTCGGACCAGCAGGTCGGCTGGATGACGGCCTTGACCTGCTCGCCCATCTCGTCGTCGGGGATGCCGAACACGGCGACGTCAGTGACCTTGGGGTGCAGGCTGAGGGCATCCTCGGCTTCCCGCGGGTAGATGTTCACCCCACCGGAAATGATCGTGAAAGCCTTGCGGTCGGTGAGGAAAAGGAAGCCCTCCTCGTTGAGGTACCCGACGTCGCCAACGGTCCGCCAGCCACGGGAGTCGGCTGACGCGGCAGTCTTCTCGGGGTCGTTGTGGTAGACGAAGGGAGGGGTGCCTTCCGCCCAGATCTGTCCGACCTCCCCGGTAGGAACTTCCTTGCCGTCATCGTCGAGGATGTGTAGTGCACCGCGGACGGGCCGACCTACGGATCCGGGATATGCGAGCCATTCTTTCGGCGTGATGTAGGTAAATCCAGCGCCTTCGGTGGAGTTCCAGAACTCGTGGATGATCAGGCCCCACCAGTCGAGCATGGCCCGCTTGACCTCGACAGGACATGGTGCGCCGGCGTGCACGACGACCTTGAGACTGGACACGTCGTAGCTGTCGCGGACCTCCTCGGGCAGTTTCAGTAGGCGGGCGAACATGGTCGGGACGAGCTGGGCGTGGGTCACGCGGTAGCGTTGGACCGCTGCGAGCAGTCGTTCAGCGCCGAATTTTTCCATGATCACGATGGTCGCGCCACGACGCAGCAGTGCCCGCGACCAGCCCAGCGGGGCCGAGTGGAACAGCGGTGCAGGGACCAGATAAATGGCCTCGCTGTCTATGCCCATCGAGTCCATGATCGGGCTCAAGCCAACTTGGAGTTCGCCCAGTGGGGCAAAGGTCAGGGCTCTGAGGATGCCTTTCGGCTGGCCGGTCGTGCCCGACGAATAGAGCATGAAGTCGCCCTCACACTGGTCGGCGATCGGCGTGGTGGGCTGTTTGGCCATAGCAGCTTCGAGTGATTCCCATCCCGGTGCGACAGCGTCGACCATAAAGTGCACGCTCGCAGCGGCCAGCGCGTCGGCCGGCAGGTCGGTGGCAACGGACGCCAGGGCCTCGCTCGTCACGATCGCCTTGGCGCCACAGTCCGAAACGATGTAGGCGACCTCCTCGGAAGTGAGGTGCCGGTTCACCGCTGTGTACACGAGCCCGGCACGCTGCGCCGCCCAACACACCTCGAGAAACTTAGGATGGTTCTCCATGAGGATCGCCAGTGCATCCCCCCGCCCGAGCCCGCGGTCACGGAACAGGTGCGCCAACTGGTTCGACCGGTCCTCGAGCTGCTGGAATGTGGTTGTGGCGCCCGAACCCGCCATCACCAACGCCGGACGGTCAGGGAAAGCCGATGCAATCTCAGGGAACATGACAATAGATTATGTCAGATGTGCTGCTCGCTGTCGATAGTGATTTCCCCGCCACGGTCTGAAGCTCCGCCCGCACCGTTACGAACATGAGAACAACTGCACGATCGTGCGCACGCTGTGGGTAAGCGCCGACTATGATCGTCTACGTCCCCCAGAGCACGATTGAGCGTAGATGACACGTCTTGCGCAAGACTATCGATCAATGGAGGCGGGGCTACCAGCTAGACACCTCCATGCCAACGGAGATCTCACTCTTCAATCGGGAAGCACAGGAACCACACCAACAACGCTCGTTACTATCAATCTAGATTGTCCCACTCGACTCAGGCCGGACGCACGTTTTCCGCACCCCAAACGGCACGCATCGTAAGGATCTTGGCGTTGTCATCGAACGTCATGACGTCGATCGGTTCAACAATCAGCTTGTTGCCGTCGACCTCAATCACGGCGCTCAGCAAGAACACCGCCATATTTCCCGCTACGCGGAGGTTGACCAGTTCGATCGACAACGGGCGAGGATTGCCGTCGAAAAACCCGCGGATCGCCTCCCGACCGACGTGGACAGGAGAACCCACCGGATCTTCCGCGTTCGCGTCGTCGGCGAAGAGCTCAGCGATAGCGTCGACGTCGCCTGCGGCGAGCGCGCCCACGTAGCCATCGACGGCCGCCTTGATGGCAGTTACATCTGGCACTATGTTCCCCTGATTAATGGAAGTCGGTTAGCATTTCTGACGCGCTCTGACTAGTCGCCAGGGCATCGATACCCGGCTCGCAGCTGATCGATGTCGCAAGTTCGACCGTCAATTCAACTCGTAGGTTAGTGTGGCCCAGCTGTCGCTGACCATCATCCTGTGATCTGGCCAAGAAGTTGGAGTCGACGTGACAGTTCCACGTACAGGAACGGGCGAGGAGGGGGCCATCACTGAAAAGCGACGAAGATTACTGAAACGACTCTTGCTACTTGACCACAAAGCCCAGATCGACCGGCAACGGAACGCCCGTAATGTAGCGGCCTTCGTCTGAACTAAGGAACAGCAGTGCGTTCGAGATGTCCACCGAATCCACCCAAGGGGCGGGCAGCGCATTGAGCGTCGTATAGGTTGCCGCGAAATCATCGCGCGTCGGATGTTCCAAGTCCGGACGAAAAAGCCGGTAAGTAGATTCGTTCTGAATCATGTCAGTATCGACCGATCCCGGGTGAATTGAATTGACCCGGATACCATGCGAGGCCAGCTCCAAGGCCATCGTGCGCATGAGACCGACGACGCCATGTTTGGCGGCGACGTAGTGCGCAACGTTCATGAATCCCTTGAGCCCCGCGGCCGAACTCGTCATGATGATTGCACCGCCACCGGCAGCGATCAGGTGCGGCACCGCAGCCTTCGCCGTGTGCCAGACGCCGGTCAGGTTGATGTCAATCATCTGCTGCCAGTTGTCTTCCTCAATGAGGTGGGTCTCGCACGGCGAGCCCCCGATGCCCGCATTGGCGCTGACGATGTCCAGGCGACCAAGAGTGCTCACGCCGGTGTCGACAGCGGCCTTCAGCGCGCCGAAGTCACGAACGTCCACAACCGCGGATACTGCACGGCGCCCGCTCTCCTCGACCAGCTTCACCGTCTCAGCGAGATCCGACTCCGTCGGGCCGTCGTACGGCACCCCCGGGAAATCCCGGCAGCTGTCGATGACGATGACGTCGGCGCCTTCCCCAGCCAGTCGTACCGCGTGACTGCGGCCCTGCCCCCTAGCCGCCCCCGTGATGAATGCGACTTTTCCCGCTACGCGTCCAGCCATAATTCGTTTCCCTTTCCTAGATAGACTTCCACGAAAGTGCACTCAGCGCAGCGAGGATGAAGGCACCGTCTTGCGGAGCGACATCAGGGCGGACAACCGCGCTTCGAATTCGGCCGGCCCACCAACCAGACCTGGAGTTGACGAGGATGCAGTGTCCACCTCTGTCGCAGGGGACACCGACTTCCACGGTCGCAAGCCTGATCTACGCAGTCCGGACGAGCATCTTGAAGCCACGGTTGCGTAGTTCCGTCGACATAGGGCCAGACGGAATACACAGTTGGAGATCTGCGCTGTCGCCAGGCCATGCCGGCCGGACGCGGCGCAATAGAGATCCCAGAAAATCCGCACATCGTAGTGACAACGGGCTTCGGTAACGCCCGGGGTAGCCACCGGGCCCGTCCCATCGATCTCCATCTCTGCGCTCAGCGCGGACAGGTTTCCAATCTCGACCACGCGGCCGTCGGCGATCGTCACATCGGCGGTCCACCGCTCGGATCCGGTGGCGTCCGCCACGTTCCGTGCCGCGCCAGTAGATCGACTTTCATCGCACAGCCTTCTCTGCCGCACTGCGCGCCCGCCGGGGGCATGGACGTGGCTACGCAGCGAATCCCTTTGCCCATGAGCACATTGGGTGTGGAACCGGTAGAACCCGGCATCCGGAAAGATGCAGTGTCAGTTTACGTTTCGGCTATATGATCGTCAAGGGACCTGTCGTATCAGCTCTAGGCTTCGACGCCGAGGTACCGGTCGTAGACCTCGTCGACGTTGGTGTCGGATGCCGCGCCCGACCAGACGATCTCGCCGCGGCTGAGGACGGCGACCCGCTGGGCGAGTTCCAGCACTTTTTTCACGTACTGCTCGACCACGATCAACGAGAGGCCGCGGCCGACCAGGACGCTGAGCGCCTCGTAGATTTCGTCCACGATAATCGGCGCCAGTCCCAGCGATGCCTCGTCCACGACGACAACAGTGGGTTTGGTCAGGTAGGCCCGACTTAGCGCCAGCATCTGCTGCTCGCCGCCGGATAGGCTTCCAGCCATTTGCTTCAGCCTCTTGCCGAGGATGGGGAACAGGGAGGTGGCCTCCGAGACGGCATCGTCGATGCGGCGCCCCCGGGCTTGAACCACCAGGTTCTCGCGGACGGTCAGCGAGGGAAAGACTCCATGTCCCTCGGGAAGGTGGCAGATTCCCGCGCGCGCGAACTGGTACGGTGCGGCACCGGTCATGTCACGATCTCCCAGGCACACCCTGCCGGCCTTGGGTTTCACGAAGCCCGTCACCGTCCGCAGCAGTGTGGTCTTGCCTGCGCCGTTTGGGCCGAGGAGCGCCAGTACCTCACCAGCGCCGAGCTCGAGATCGATATCTTTCAGTGCCGTCGTCCCTCCGTAGGCGGTGGTGACAGATCTCATGGTCAGCATGGGTACCTCACTCACTTGGCTCAAGGAAGAGCGCGGTATCGCCGAGGTACGCGGCGCGCACGATCTCGGACCGATGCATCTCGTCCGGCGTGCCCTCGAAGATCGGCGTCCCGAAGTCCAAGACATACACGTAGTCACATACCGCGCGAACGAGAGTCATGTCATGCTCCACAAGCAAGATTGCGATCCCCCGCTCACGGGTGACTGTCCGCAGCACCTCGCCGAACCGCTCGGTCTCCCTGTCGTCAAGGCCCGACGATGGCTCATCGAGCAGGATCACGTCGAACGGACCAGCGAGGGCACGCGCCAGCTCTACCAGCCTGCGCTGACCGCTCGGAAGCAGTCCGACCTGGTCGTCAGCGATTCCGGTCAGGCCCGTCAGGTTCAGGGCATAGTCCGTCGCTGCCGCCGTTTCCCGGTTGGAGCGAGCAGAGGCGAACACCAGCGACAGGGGGTTGCGACCTGCCGACGCGGCCTCCCTACCCATCGCCACGTTCTGACGTACGGTCAGGCTGTCGAACAACTCCGTTCGCTGGAAGGTCCGGCCCAGGCCCCGACGCGCCCGCTCCGCAGGCCCGAATCGGGTGACGTCATTGCGGTGCAGGAACACGCTTCCAGACGTAGGCGAAACCAGACCGCTGCATGCATTGAAGGTGGTCGTCTTACCTGCACCGTTGGGGCCGATCAGACCGGTGATGCGCCCGGCCGGGGCCTCGAGACTCGCGCCTTGGACTGCGTGCACACCGCCGAACCGTACATGTAGGTCCTTGAGTACCAGGCCAATTCGCTCACGGTCGTGGCGCCCCTGCGGCGCGGCAGGAACGAACGCTGGCGAAGCGGCTGTCGTCGACTTCTCGGGCCCACGCCCGCCGAACTTCTCCAGCAGCATCCGGACCGGTGCCGGAGTGCCCGCGGCCCGGACGCCGAACGCTGCAGCGACAGCTCCCACGCCGAAGAGCAGGTTGAGCACGCTGGTGGTTGCCTGCCCGGTGATGTACGTGGGAATCACCGTGTAGCCGATGGCGCCGATGAGCGCGTACCACGGGCTACCGAGCGTGACGATGACAACGAGCACTACCAGGATCAAGGAGTTGAACGGCACGAAGTAGTTCGAGACGCCGTAGTGGTAGAGCATCGCGGTGAACGCGCCGGACAACGAGGCCAGCGCCGACGACAGGCAGAACACGATAACTTTGAGGACGCTGGACGTCGTTCCATGCGTCTCCAAGGCGAGCGGCGAGTCCGACATGGCCTCGAGCAGGCGTCCCAGACGCGTGCGTCCCACGGCGGTCAGCAGGAGTGCCACAAGAGCAGTAAAGATCAATAGAACGTAGTAGAAGCCCCTGTCGGTGGACAGATCCCAGGCGCCGATCGAGATGTGCGGCCGGGGTGCGGCGATGCCCACACTCGACGGTCCGAACATGAAACTCCTGGCATAGAACACCTGTTCAACTAGGATCCCAAAGCCCAATGTGGCCAGAGCGAGAAAGACACCCGAGACACGTACCGCGGGAATCGCGACAATCGCCGCCACCGGGATCGCCACGAGCATGGCCAGCAGCAATGCCACCAACCAGGGCAGACCGTTGAGTGTGGCGAAGTGCCCGAACGCGGCAGCCCCGACAGCGGCGAGCGAGACGTGACACAGCGAGACCTGACCGGACTGCCGGACCAGCAGCCCAAGCGAGAGAAGCAGGGTGACATTGATCAGCGCTGCCGACCAGACCTGGATCCGCTCGGCCTGGACCAACGGGACGATCGCAAGCAGGCCGACGGCGATGACCCCGGCGACGACGCGAACCCTGGCAGGTGCCTGGTAACGGACCTGTGCCCGGGTGGCACGAACCAGACGCCGCTGCACTAGGTGGCGGCGCGGGATCACGATCAGCACGAGGAACAAGATGATGAACGGCAGCGCGGGCGGCAGTCCGCCAAGCCACGGGGTCGTCGCCGAATACTTGAGAAGCAGCGCGCTCGCGACGCCGACTACCAGGCCGCCCAGGAAGGTGAGCGGCAGGTTGGTGAAGGCACCGATCGCCGCAGCGCCGAAGGCGGCGAAGACGAGAGTCGCCATGGTCGCCCCGTCTACCAGCTGGCCGGGAGCCAGCATGAGCCCGGCAACGCCAGAGAAGACACTGCCGATGACCCATGCCAAGCGTCGGACGCGGACCGGGTCGTCTCCAGTCATCGCCACGAGATCGCCATTGTCGACCACGGCCCGCATCACCATGCCGAAACGCACTCGGCGGAAGAACCAGTAGAGAACGGTGGCCATTGCCGTCGCGACTGCGAAGAGAATGATCTGCTCCCAGGTCACGCGGACGGAGAAGATCTGTACGGTGTCCTGCGGCAGGAAGTGGTCGAACGATGGCGGATTGACCGGATGCCACAGCAGGCTGATGCCGTTAACCAAAAGGATCACACCGACCGTGGAAACAACCTTCACAGTCTCGTTGGCATCCCGCAGCGACCGGGCGACGATCTCCAGCAGAAGACCTAGCAGCGGTGCGAACACCAGCACGGCGATGGCGGCCGCAATCGGCCATCCCATCCCGTTCAGTTCATGCAGGTAATAGAAGAGAAAAGCGTCGAGGGCCGCGACAGCGCCGTAGCCGAACATGAGAATTCCGGAAGTCTTGTAGGTCAATACTAGACCAATTCCGGCAAGTCCGTAGGCTGCGCCACTGGCCAGGCCGATGACGATGAAAGGGAGGAACTGATCCATCAAAGAATTCCCTCGGTGGTTCCCGGGTTCCGGAGCTTGTGGTCACACGGGGTCAGCCAGAAAACCATGCGTTATCTGCAGGAACGGAGCTACCAGTCAATACGGCGTGTACCTACACCCTGCCCCGGGTGCACGATCAGGGCCGTGACGTGCGATAAAACCGTTTGTAGTCCGGGCGATCAAGTCCTCCCGCTCTGCGGCTATCGGTGACCGGGGTCGTGTACCCACTCCCGAGCGCTCGGCCTGGGCAGAGTGTTCAAAGGTGTGCGACGCGCCGACCGGTGCTCCCTACGCACGCGCGACCTGCGGCAGCACGGGATCGGGCTGTGGACACACGGGCGCCGACGCTGCTGCATCCGTTATCCCAGGCCGGCCGCCGAGATCGACAACCCGCGCTACCCCGAGCTCACGAAGCCAGGTTGTTCTCCCACCGGTGCGGGGGCGGCGGCCAGGAAGGCCGGCCCCCGCACCACTTCCCAACCGGGATACTGCTCTCGTCACGAAGCCGAACTGCAGGTGCTCTTTCCGTTGTTGAGCAGGCTCTCTTTGCCGTTCCGGACGTTCGCCGTGAACCAGCAGTTGACGGTATGCGGTTGACCGGCGGTGAACGTCAACGGGGAGGTCAAGCCATCAAGATCGTCCCCCTTGATGGAGTTCAGGCCCTTGAGCATGGTTGCCGCGTCCACAGTTGCGGACGTGTCGGCACCGCTGGCCTTGACGGCATGCTCGATCAGTATGCCCGCGGCCCAGGTCTGTGCCCCAAGCTGGGCCCAGATCACGTCATCGCCAGCGCGCAGATCCGGGTAGTACTTGTCCACCGCCGCGTTCATCTTCTGCATCGCCGGCACGTCAGCGAAGTACGGCAGCATCGGGAACGGCATCCAGAGGGACTTACCGAATCCCGTGGCCTCGCGGAATTCCTTGCTGTAGCCGAGACCCTGCATCAAGAACGTCGGGGCGTAGCCCTGCCGATCGCAGTCCGAGCCAATACGCGCGGCCGTCTTCGCGTCACCAGCGAACACGATGGCCTCCACCTTGGCCTGCTGGGCCGCAAGACACTGCGCCGTGTAGTTGGGCGCGGTCGCCGCGACCGCGGCGCTGTACACCTCGGGGACGCCCACCCGCTGCCCTGCTGTCTTCAGGTGACCCACGATCTGCTGGCAGTCCGTTGACTCCGCGCAGTAGAGGACTCCGAGGTTCCTCGCACCGGCCTGCTTGGCAACGGAGGCTACCGAAGCAATCGCCGACGCCTGGCTCTGCCCCGTCGGATAGAAGTACGGGTTGGTGCCGAATATGCTGTCTTGGTAGATGCCGCCGACCACTGGAATCTTCGCAGCCGCTACGTTCGTGGCCCACGCCGCATCGAAACCGGTGAGGTTGAGGATTACAGCGACGCCTTCAGAAATCATCTTCTGGGCGATAGTCGTCGAGGTGCCCGGGTTTCCCTGATCGTCTTGCAGGTCCAGATCGACCGGATGACCGTCGATCCCTCCCGTGGCGTTGACGTTCTTCGCCCATGCCTGCGCGACCTCGGAGGCACCGACGACGCTCGCGCCAAAAACACCTGAACACATGCAGATGACCCCGACCTTGATCGGAGTTCCTGGCGCATTCACGGTGCCGGATACTCCGCCATCTAACGCCGAAGAGTCGCTGCCGGCGTGGCTACCACCCCCGTTGGATGAACATGCCGAAAGCGCGGCCAGCAAGGCAACCACGGGAGCCCCCCGTAGCAGCCATTTTCTCATTGTCACTGCAGTGACCCTCTCTAATTTCCCCGTAGGTATGTTCTACTCGGGATACCGATATTCATGCGCCCGATGCACCGAATGGCGCGAGTGCGATACATCGGGCGCGACGCGGCTACGCAAGTCTCAGCCACGGTCCGCGCAGGTGGCGTCACGCCGGCCTGGCCAACCGAGGACTGCCGCAGAGCATGAACAAAACGTGGCCTCGAAGCCGAAGGCGGCAGTCAGCAGCATGGAGCTCGCTTCTGAACACGAGGGCTTGAACATGATGTTCATCCCTCACCGCGTTCTCGAGGTCTTGTTGTCCGCGAAGTCTGCCGGCCTCGGTCCGGATTATTGATCAGCAGGAGCATCCGGACGTGCCTCGATCATCGGTCGGGATGGATCTTATGACGATGTCGGCTTGGATCGCGGAACGCTTCCGGCCCCCGTCATCGGTCGGTGACTGTGCTGGGTCTGATCGAGGCCGGCTAGACGTCATGGGAGCGGGTCATCCACTTGATCGCCGATGACCACTGCAGTCGGCCGTCGCCGTGTCGACACCCCCGCCGGACTGATTCCGGCCGGAACACGCCTGACCACTTCCACCGCCGAAGCATTCCTCAGGGGCTTCAGGGCGTGAAGCCCTCACGCCGGAACGCGCCGTCCCGCCACTCGGTGGCGGCCTTGACCCCGTCCCGGCCCGAGATCTCTTTGAACTCACCCGAGCGTTCCCGGTAACGGGCGCTCAGCCCGTGCAGCTGCCATGCTCCGCCGAGGTGGGCGCGCATGCCCATCTGCTCGTATGCCTGGTTCAGCGAGGCCTTGTTCGCCGCGAGCAGAGCAGGATCGACCTGTGACAGCGGTCGCAACAGCCGCTGCACCTGATCGTCGAGCTCGTCCGCAGGGAAGCTTTTGGCCACCCAGCCCAGTTCCGCAGCTTCCTTGCCGGAGACCGAGTTGCCGGTCAGCTGCAGGTATTTCGCCTGCGCCATGCTCAGCTTCCATGGGAAGAACGGCGCGTCCGGTGTCGACTGGGCCCGCATGGCCGGGTAGCCGATCACGGCGTCATCGGCTACGAACACGATGTCGCACATGGACATCAGTTCGGCGCCGCCGGCCAGGCAGTAGCCCTGCACCTTGGCGACAACCGGCTTCATGAGGTCCCAGATGACCATCCAGTCGCGGAACACGCTGCGGCCGAACTGGTCGCTCCACGAATTGAAGTGCACCGAGTCGACCCACCCGGGAGGTGTATCGGTCTTCGGGTCCGAGAGGTCGTAGCCCGCCGAGAAGCTCGGGCCCGCGGCGTCCAGGAGCACAACCGCGACGTCATCGTCCCGTTCGGCCTCGCGCAGCGCGTCGACGAGCTGGCGCCGGATGCCGAGATTAAGCGCGTTTCGCTTTTCCGGACGATTGAGCGTGATCCGGGCGACCCGGTCGGCCACCACGTACAAGAGGAGGTCGTCCATCAGCGTTCCTTCCGGTTCGAGCCCGTCGAGAAGAGCGCCACGAGCACCGGCTCGGTCGCCGCGTTGAGCCAGCGATGCCGCGTGCCGTTCTGTACAAAGGTGTCGCCCGCCCGCAACACGGTGCGCGCCGCATTGTCCAGCTCGAGCGCCAACTCGCCAGAGACCACGATCCCCAGGTCGACGGTGTCCGTCGCGTGCATGCCAGGCTCGTCGGGGTCCATCAGTTCCGTCAGTCCCGGTAGCTTCTGGTCCATCTCGTGTTTCGCGGCCTGCAGATCGAGATCGGGGGGAGTCTCGCGGGAACCCGCAGCCAGCATGAACATCGCAAAGCGGTAGCCGCCGACCGGCGGGAAGTAGGCGTCGTGCGGCGCCGGCGCACCGTCGTCGGGAAATGTTGGTGCCTCGTCGGCACCCCAAAGCCGGTAGAACGCACCGCCGGCCAGCAGCGCCGCCGTGAGTGGCGGGACGTCTTCATCTGACACGAAGACGGACTTACCGGCCCCGTCGTGCCCGGTAACTACCCGTCGGACCATTATGTGAGATTTCCCTTCACCCTGAGCTGGCCGGCTTGATCTTCATCCCACTCGGATCACCGGTGGACCCGAAGAGCAGCTGGTTGTGGCTGTGACCTAGATGCTGCAGAGAGAACGCAGCCTGCTGGGCCGTCCAAAACCCCTGCGCATCCAGTGTCTGGTTGCAGGAGAGCTTGGCCAGCTTGAGCCCGAAGCTCGGCTTGGTGGCGATCGTGCGGCCAAGCTGCAAAGTGGCGTTTGCAAGTTCCTCGCGTGGGACGACCCGATTGACCATGCCGAGTCGATGCGCGTCGACCGCGCTGACCGGTTCTCCGGTGAACAGCATCTCCTTCGCCTTACGGATCCCGAGCTCCCACGGGTGAGCGAACCATTCGACACCGTTGACACCCATGGCCACCGTGATGTCGACGAACGACGCGTCCTTGCTCGCGACGATCAGATCACAGACCCACGCGAGCATCAGCCCGCCGGCGATGGTTTTGCCCTGCACCTGCGCGATCGTCGGCTTCGGGAGTTGCTGCCAACGCCGACACATGTTCAGGAACGCCTCTTCCTCGCGGGCCATCAGGCCTTCGGCGCCGGGCTTGGCGAACCCGCCCGCGATCCCGACCGGCGGGCCGTCGTAGTCCTTCGTGTCCCGTTGATCGTGACCGGACGAGAAGTGCGGCCCATTAGCCGCGAGGATCAGGACCTTGATCTCGTCGTCGAACGCCGCCGCGGTGAGCGCCTCGTTGAGCTCATAGATGAGCTGACGGTTCTGCGCGTTGCGCACCTCCGGACGATCTAGCGTGATGCGCGCGATGTTGCCGTCGATCGTCTCGTACGTGACCGTCGTCAACATGTCGAGATCCATGGCGTTTCCTTCTCCTTGGGCAGCTATCGTTCACCCACCGATGGTGCGTCCGGTGGGCCAGTACGGCGCTCGCAGCTTGCGTTTGTTGACCTTTCCCATCGCGGTTCGACCGATATCGGCGACGAACTCGTACGACCGTGGCCGCTTGTAGCCGGCCAGTCGCTCTCGGCAGAAGGCATCCAACTCCTCAGCACAGGGCGGATCGCCGACGTCGGCCGGGACGATCAACGCCTTGAGCTCCTCCCCCATCTCCGCATTGGGTACGCCGATCACAGCGACATCGGCAACGCCTGGGTGGGTCACCAATACCTGTTCGGATTCGGCCGGGTAGAGATTGACTCCACCACTGACGACCATGTCTGAACTGCGGTCCGTGATGTACACGTAGCCGCCATCGTCGACATAGCCGATGTCGCCGAGAGTGAAAACTCCGGGCTCGAGGTGCGCGGCACGGGTCTTCTCAGGATCGTTATGATATGCGACACCCCGCCCCGTGGTATCCCGGAAATAGAGCTTCCCCTCCTGGCCGGACGGGAGTTGCTCGCCGTTGTCACCGATCACGACGAGCTCGAACGGGGCGACGGTCCTGCCGACCGAGCCCGGACGCTCGAGCCATTCTTGCGAGGTGATGCTGTTGGTCGTACCGGATTCGGTGCTGCCGTAAACGTCCACCAGAACCGGACCCCACCAGTCCATCATCTGGCGCTTGACCTCAACCGGGCAGGCGGCGCCGGTGTGAATGACCTTCTTCAGGCTCGACGTATCGTATTTGCGGCGAACCTGTTCGGGTAGGGCCAACAAGCGCTGGAAGTGGGTCGGAACCATCACGATCGACTCGACCCGCTCGCGTTCGATGGCCTGCAGCGTCTGTTCCGGGTTGAACCGGCCCATCACAACGACCGGTGTGCCAGAGGCAAGATCACGCAGCGTGCGAATGGCACTGTTGTGGTAGCACGGGGTCACTACCAGTGCCGGACGACCTGATGGCGGTGGCCCGTCCGCACGAAGCTTCTGGAAGTACTCACCTACGGTCGCGCCGACGGCCAAGCCCGCAGTCGGCGCCTCCGTGCCTTTCGGTCGGCCGGTCGTGCCGGAGGTATAATATAGAATTGGGTGGTGGAGCATATCAGACAGCGGTTCGCCAGCACTGGCAGCCGTGATCCACTCTTCCCACTGCGTCAACGAAGCCAACGGCGGGCATCGCCACCCGATCACAACGGGGACCTCCGCCGCCGCGGCAGCCTCGATGCCGACCACGGCGGTCTCCGGGCCCACGAACACCGCAGCGGCTTGGGAGTCCTCGAGGATGTAGGCAAGCTCTGCAGCAGTGAGATGAAAGTTGACCGGCACCGTCGAGACCCCGACCGAACTCGCGGCGAGGTGCGCCAGCAACGCCTCAGCAGAGTTCTCGGCGAATACAGCGATTCGCCGCGATTGACCGAGGTCAACGGAATTCAGAGCGTTTGCCATGCGGTTAACGAGCCCATCCAGCTCGGCCCACGACAGTACCCGACGCTCGTCGACCAAGGCCATCGCTCCGGGGCATTCCTGAGCCCACTTGGAGGTCACCAAAGACATGTTCCGGCCAGAAGTCCTTTCTTGGGGAGGCGCGCCGCTATTCATCGCAGAATTTTTTGACTGTAGCGAGTTTCACATTTTGGTTCAATTCTGGCGGCCTCATAGCAATATTCTGGGCGGTGAAAAGTACCGGACGGGCAGCTCCGACTGGGCGAACTCCAGGAGGCGTTTTACTCGGACACGATCGATCAAGCGATAGGAGCAGCGATGACAGTTTCGGGTACGAAGCGCGTTTACGGAGGCGTGGCAGGCGAGGAGCGAATCGCCGGACGGCGCCAGAAACTGATCGAAGCCGGCATGAACTTGTTCGGTAGTAGTAGTTCCGAACCCGTCCGGGTGAAGGACGTGTGCGTCGAGGCCAAGCTCACCGAGCGGTACTTCTACGAGAGCTTCTCCGATTTGGACGACCTGTTCCAGGCGGTACTTGACGCCACTATGGACTCTATCGACCGCGACATCGATGCAGCTCTCGGCAATGCCCCCGAAGACGGAATGCCACGAATTACCGTCGCACTTCGGGCGAGTCTCGACTCGATGCTGAAGGATCCGCGCAAGATCCGGATCCTGTACGTCGAAGGCTTGGGCAAGGGTGGGCGCGCGGCTCCGCGACGACACGAACTGATGATGCGGTCTGCCGAGAACTTCTACAGGTGGTCCGGTGCCGACCCAGCCGCCTTCGCTAGCACCAGCACCGAGGAAGCGGTTGTGAAGGCCATCATGCTTTCCGGTGCGGCCTCCGAATTGCTGGTGTCGTGGGCCGAAGGGCTGATCAAGATCACACCGGAGCGGCTCGCTGACGCTCTTGTCGGGCTGTACTGGCGGCTCAATCTCCCCTGACCAAGTTGACCGCTGTCGACTGCCCGACTGTGCCAGCGACCTCTGGCAGACCACATTCGAGCAATGTGAATCAGCCCGCCATTACGGGCTTGTCGATCCCCTTGCCGACCAGACTCGGTCCGGCCTCGATTAGATCGTCGACGGACCACCGCTCCTCCTTCGCCAGCTGCTCCGCCGAGGTCCAGGACTGGATCCGGGTGATCTGGCCGCCGATCACATTGAAGGTCTCGCCCGTGAATTCACACTGTTCGGTCGCCAGATAGGCGATGAGGGGCGACACGTTGGCAGGGTCCCACTTGTCGAACCCCTCCGGGACTTCGGCAATCTTCTCCCCCACGCCGGGGATGCTCAACGTGAGCCGCGTGCGGGCCACGGGCGCCACGGAGTTCGAGCGGACCCCGAACCGGCCGAGTTCCTTCGCCGCGATCTGCGAGAATGACGCGATGCCGCTCTTGGCTGCTCCGTAGTTGGCCTGCCCCGGGTTGGCGAACAGTCCAGACGTCGAGGTCGTGTGGATCAGCGACCGGTCAACCGTGGCGTTCGCCTTGGATTGCTCGCGCCAGTAGGCCGCCGCGTGACGTGTGACGCAGAAGTGGCCCTTCAGGTGGACGGAAATGACCGAGTCCCACTCGTCTTCGGTCATATTGACGAGCATACGATCACGCAGAATTCCTGCGTTGTTCACCACGACGTGCAGATCTCCGAACGTGCGGACGGCCATGTCGACCAGGCGCTTGGCCGCGTCCCATTCCGTGACGCTCTCCGTGTGCGCGACAGCCTCGCCGCCGGCCGCACGAATCTCGGCAACAACGTCGTGAGCCGGGCTGGCTTCTCCGCCGACATCGTTGACGACGACCATGGCGCCCTCAGTAGCGAACAGGAGGGCGTGATCACGTCCCAGGCCACGACCGGCGCCGGTAATGACTGCTACTCGTCCGTTCAGCTTGCCCACGCTTCCTCCAACTTGTATTGCGGCGTCCAGAGAACGCCGGAGGTCGTTTGGTGCTGGCCTTCTACCAGTCAGCGGAAGAATCCTCGCCGATCCGGGACGGCCAGTGTTTCCATTCGGACTGGTGCTCGATCAGGTCCTCAGTGAGTTTGCGAATGGCCTTCACCGATGGCTCACCCATCCGGAAGGATCCCGGCGTGCCCAACGGTTCTTCGGTGCCCGCGCGGATCTCGAGGACCTGGACGCCTTGGCTACCGGCCCGGTACCTGTACAACATGCCGTGCGGGACGAAGAAACCGTCGCCTGGTCCGAGCTCGCGGTGGCCGAGATGTAGCGAGCCCGCCACCACCAGGTACAGGCAGTCACCGAGCGGTGGGTGGCCGTGGCGGAACAGCTTGTAGTTCGGGCCGAACCACACCCAGACTAAGCTCATGCCCTTCGGCCCGCCCTGGTCGAACAGGGGCACCGAGGTCATGCCCGGCATGGAGGCGCGGCTCATTTGCTTGACCGCCTCCCGGACCTCGACCTCAGGTTCGCCTTTGTTCACCAGGTCCGAGTAGTCGAAGAAGTTCAGAAATCCTTCGACCATCTCGTCGGTGATCTCTTCCGGCTGCGGCGGCGCGAGGATTGCCGGAGCGGTGAAGACCTGGAACGGGCCGCGCTCGGACTTGAACATACGCCGCGAGCCGTCCGGCGCCAAGGCGTCGTCCACGTCGTCAGCGGTGGGATCGTTGGTCGTCATCTTCGTTGCCTGCTTTCGGTTCAGGTGAGGTTCGCCTCGACGAGCCCGAAGCCGAGGAATGTCGGACACACCGAATCGTCGGGGTACTCGGGCAACTCGCCGGGCAACAGCGGAGTCTGGACCTCTCCGACCGTCGGACCGACCTTGTCCGCGAACGGCTGCAGGTAGTCAAGGTCGAAGCCATACACGTCGGCCGCGTTGCCTGCCAGAAGCTGTCGAACCTCGTCGACCGGCACCTGCGGCAGGTTGGCGCGCAACGCCTTGGTGGTGAAGGGAACAGTACCTTCGCTGTGCGGGTAGTCAGCGCCCCACATGATGTTGTTGATACCCACCGTGTGCCGTACGGCGACGTCTGCCTCGGCGAAGAAGCTGCCCGTGAAGCAGTTGGACGCGAAGTATTCGCTCGGGCGCTTCGACAGCGCCTGGACCGCGTCCGCGGCGAACATGTTGGAGATCGTCTTCGGCATCCGCGCGTCGTCGTAGAAGCCGTCCAGCATCTGCAGCATCTGCGGCACCCACGCGACGCCGAGTTCGGTCAGCACGAACTTCAGGGACGGGTGACGCTCGAACACACCCGACAGCAGCATGGAAATCAGCCCGCGCTGGGAGAAGTAAATCGACTCCATCACGCCGACTGCGGCCGCGGCGATACCCGTCTCCGGCGAGACCCCCTCGCCAGCGACCACACCGTGCCGGATGACCGGCATGCCGAGCTCGGCGCACTTCTGCCAAATCGGGTCCAGGCGGGGGTAGTACAGGCTCTGCAGCTGCATGAACGTGTCCGGGGGCAGCAACACTCCCTTCAGTCCGTCCGCGTGCGCCCGCTCGATCTCCGCGACCGTGTCGTCGATGTCGCTGAGGAACACCTGTGCCAGGCCGGCACGCCGCCCGGGGAGCTCGCGCGCGAAGTCGGCGACCCATCGGTTGTGGGCCTGGATGCCTGCGAAGCGGAACTCGTACTCGCGGCGGTCCTTCGGCTGGAAGCCGGGAGCGCCCGCTGTGATCGCGCCCGAGGGGTAGAACGGCGGCGTCGTGTTCGGAAAGAGCACCTCGGCAACGATGCCGTCCGCTTCGAGCTGCTCCACGCGCTTCATGGACGACCAGTTGGCGTCGTCTATCAGCGAGGATGCGCCGATCTTGTGGCCGCCGACGCCCGGGTCGATCTGCGCCCAGGCATCGTCGTAGGTAGCGGCCCACGCGTCGAAGTCGTCGTGGTACTTCTTGTCGAGGTACGGCTTGTACCCCTGAACGTCAGCGCCACAGTGGGTGTCTGCACTGATCACCACATATCGTTCTGCGGCATGATCCATGTGACGCATCTCCTTCGTGTGGTCCGCCAGGCGGGCGCCCCGCGATCTAGAATGGATGGTTGTCAGTTTAGACACCAAGGTGTCTACATTCAAGTGTTGATGCGACTGGAGCCTGCTTCGCGGATCCACTAACAGTAAGCACCGGGCTTCTCACGTTGAGTGGCATACTCGAAGTGGCTTGGTGGATGCGGAGTGGGAGCGTCCAGCACCACTCCTGCCTCCCGGGGGCGGGGTTGCCCTAGCGTGATCCCCTGGAGGAGTTCCGTGAGTGGATCACGGCCTACAGGCGGTTCCGGCGCTGGTCGGCGGGCGGGATGTGGCAGCGACTCCTGGACGCGGTGCGGGCGAGGCCGATGCGGCCGGGAGCGCTGACTGGAACGTCGCCGCTGATTCCCTGGTCGATCGGGCGCCCGCCGCCGAAAAGGGAGAAGGACCTCAGCGAGGAACAGGCCAAGAAGTTGTGGGAAGCGCTCGCCGTCCCGCTGGAAGAGGTGATCGAGCTGGAGAAGCGCTAGGACGCTCCCGAGGCGTTCTGCGCCTGGCCGCCGACGGCTGCTGTCGGGTCGTGGCCTGCCTCATCAGGGTCTTCACCGCGGACACCTTCGCCACGCGCAGCACGCGTATCCCTTCGACCGGGCCGTCGGCGCTCCTCGGCACAACCAGCGCCCTGCCTGCCAGAACGGCGCGCGGCTGCCTCGGCATCGACACTGTCGGTCTTGCCCTGGCTACGGCCCGCGGCATGGTCTGGCCGATTGACTTCGGTCAGCTGGACGCCGCCGCTGTGCAGGAGTCGCGTGAGTCCGATGAGGCCTACCACGCCGCCCTCGCGGGCACGTTCGAGCCGGCGGACCATCGACTCCCGGGTGCCCATCCAGTAGATCTGGAAGAACGTGCGCGGGTTGGCGGCGACGACTTCCGACAGCGGCTTGCTGGCGAACGAGCTCAGGCCCATCGCGGTGCCGCGGGCCGCGGCGGCCCGGGCGACGGCGACCTCCCCGTCGGGGTGGACGGCCTGGACACCGGTCGGGGAGATGATGACCGGCAGCGAGATCTCCTGGCCGAGGACGGTCGTCGCCAGCTCACGCTTTTCCTTCAGCCCGGCCACGTGCGGGGCGAAACCGAGCTCGTCGAACGCGCCGGTGTTGTCGCGGTAGGTCACACCGGCTTCCGAACCGGCCAGCAGTGCGCTTCGGTGACTGATTCGATCCAAGTGTTACCCATGATCCACCTTCTTGCTCTTGCTTGAATGTAGACCACATTCGAACCGCGCCACCAGTGGCATGGCCATCTGGGTTCTCCCTGTTCTCCCTCTGGCTGTTCTGCTGCTGGCTGTCGAGGACGGATCACGTCGGCGTTGGCCAGCCCGCGCAGCGCGGCCGCGAACGACGGCCACTGCTCGGCGGGGACACCGGCTCGGCGCAGAGCGGTGCGGGCGTCGGGCGCGTCGCCCAGGCCTCGCACCACCTCGACCAGCTCCCTGCGCTTCAGGAAGATCAGACGGCGGTTGCCGAAGTGGTACGCGAGCGCCCCGAACGACTCGGGGCGCAGCGCAACGGACCGGGACAGCTCCCAGGCCGCGTCGAGGGTCTGGTCCTCGATGGCGCGGTCCTTGAGGGTGCGGTCCGTGAGGGTGTCAGTAGACACCGCACATCCCGTCGATCGAGACCTCCTCGATCAGGGTGTCCTCGACCAGCGGTGCCTCGGTGCCGTGGTGGATCTGCGCGGCGGGGCCGGTGGGGGCGGCGGGGCCGGTGGTGCCGACCTGCTCAGCCTCGACCTGGGTGCTGGGCCTGCGCATGGTGCCTCCTCGTGCTGCAGCCTGCCTGCGTTCCGCCGGCGCCCCGGCGCGGGACTTTGACGGCACTTAGCGCCGAAATATAGGCCTTGTCTCCTCCACCAGGCGCCGGCCCATGCCCGATCCCTATACATCCCGCTTCCGCGGTCACCTGCCGGACCACGGTGGCAGTCCGCTTACCACAGGGAGTGCCCGACCAACTGGCAGGCGGCCCGGGGCGGTGGTCACATCCAGAGAAAGACGCTGTCCCCCATCGCGCGAATCCTGACTGCCGCCAGAGAGCGCGAGCGGGTGCTGGTAACCGCCCAACACGCCAAGCCGGCTGCACGCTCGATCAACCGCACCCTTGATGGATCCGAGCTGCTACTCGAGGCGGCAAGGACGACGGTCACGGCCAACGAGCGCAACAAGCAGAGGGCACAGCCTCCAACGCGGACCTTCCGGCATCCCCTCGTCGTCGAGTCTGAAGGACAGGTAGAGCACCGGCCGCACTACGGATGTTCGCAGGCCTCCGATGTACTGGTCGCCGAGCACCGGGTGCGGGACGGAGGTGGCCCACCGTGGGCTCGCAGCATGGGTCAGGAGTAGCTCCCGGTCACCGCGCTCGCCCCCTGCTGAGACCAGCGCGGCGACGAGCGGAGAAACGTGTGGGGTGGGCACCAGGCCAGGCGGGGTTCCACCCAGCCGCAGCTCATGTACGCTGCCGCATACCCGTAGGATGCCTTTCTGCACGCCGCCGACCTCAGTTGCCCTTGGGTAGCCGCGGAGCGACGACTACCTGGCGCCCACGCCATCCATGGCGGATGCAGCCCACTCTGGCCGCCTAAGGCCCGTATCTACCCTGCCAGATCGATCTTCTCTCTCCGGGGCTGCGACGGCCGTGGCAATCGCCCTCTGAGTCAGCGGCGAAAGCGGTCACCGGAACCCCAAGGAGCAATGGAAGAACAACACCAACGTATCCCGACCGCGACTGGCCGCTAGTTAGGTAAGGTCCGGCCGATCAGAGCCGGCTTTCCACCAAGCTGACGGCGAAACACACTCAATTTGCAGTGGTTTCGGCATGGAGGTCTTTCGCGGACCGGCAAGGACGATATCTAATGCGGGTCCATATCGACCTCGGGAGATGATCAATAGTGAAGATCAAGTATTTGGCGGCGTGCTGTGCTATCGCCCTTTTCGGCGTGATGGTGCTATCGGGCTGCCGGGAAGGTACGATGTCGACCGCCGGAGCGGACTGCACCACCCCCGGCGTGACCAGAAATCAAGTGAACGTCGGCCTCATATATCCTGACTCCGGCGTCACGTCCAATATTTTCACTGCGTTTCGCTCCGGGATTGATGCACGATTTGGGGCAGCAAATGCTGCCGGCGGCATAAACGGGCGCCACCTCATCTATACACTGCGCAGCGACGAGGCCAGAGCCTCGGTGAATCTATCGGTCAGCCGCGAGTTGGTTGAGCAGGCCAAGGTCTTCGGTATTCTCGAAGGCAGCATAGTGGCGTCCGGCGGAGCCGACTATCTGGCGAAGGCCGAGATCCCGGTCGTGGGCCTTGCGTCCGAGAAGGTGTGGGCCAAGTACCGCAACATGTTCACCTTCGCCTACAATTTCCCCGACGGCGCCGTGGATACCTTCGGCAAGTTCGTTAAGGAGCGCGGCGGAACCCGCGCACTGATCTTCTATAACGGCCTAGACGCGACGCTTTCGACACCGCTCGCCAACCAGTTCAATATCAGCCTCAGCGCTCTCGGGATACCTGCCGCGATGGTGGCCGGTGACAACGATCCATCGGCTACCCAGGTCGAGGAGGCCATCCGGCTTATCAGAACGAATGGCATCGACACGATCATCGGAAGCCTCGACGTGAAGGGGCTAGCCAAGATCGTCTCGGCCGTTCGCCAGCGAGGACTGAACATCAAGGTCATCGTCAGTAGCAGCGAGGCCCCCAGCCAGGACCTGCTCGCGCAGTATGGCTCCCAGCTTGCCGGAATGACGACGGTCACCAACTACCTCCCGCTGGAGGTAGAGTCACCGGCCAACACGGCCTACCGCAAAGCCATGTCCGCCTACGCGCCTGAGTCCCGGGACTCGGGCCAGACCTTGGCGCTGCTGGGCTATCTCATCGGGGACATCTTTGTTCGCGGTTTGCAGGAGGCCGGAGCCTGCCCGACGCGGCAGGGCTTCATTGATGGCCTGCGCGCGGTGAAGGACTACGATGCCGGAGGCCTCCTCAACAAGATTGATTTTGAGGCGGACTTTGGCAAGGCCGAGGAATGCTACTCGTTCATCCAGGTGAACTCGACCGGTACCGGCATGGAGGTAGTGAACACCAATTTCTGTGGGAGCCGACTCAACTGAGCCGTGTCTCCCAGGACACGGAGTGACACGACGCGCAGGACCCGACACAGCGCGGCGAATACCCTTTGGGCACCAGAAGTCGGCACGTCCCGTAACCCGGGGTGATACGACGATGCAGAGCTGGAGAATTGTGTTTGTTCTCCTCCTGCATCTGATCTTCGCGCGGGCGGGTGGTTGCCGGTGTCGCCCGTAGATGATTATCGACTACGGGAAATGAGGACTAAATGAGGAGTGCTGGTCAGGTCCACTCGAGCTTGGCGTTTAACATCGTTTTGTGCCCCCGTCTGGCCACGACTTCACACCGATCGAGAAACGGCCTCCGGCCTGCATAGAAGCAGCCGGAGGCCCGGTCCCGTGTGACGGTCCGCAGCAGAATTCTTCGCGTAACTGCTCAGATCGGTCAACAGCGCACCCGATAGCGCGGGTGAAGTACCCGGTTGCCCTGGATCATCACGTCAGGATCCTCCAGCAGGTGCTGCGCGTGGACCGACCCGAAGTAGCGCTTGCCGGACCCGAACACGACGGGTACGACGTCCATGCGCACCTCGTCGACCAGACCCGCGGCAAGCACCTGGCCACCGACCTCACCGGCAGCGACCTCGACCACGCGGTCGCCCGCAAGCTCCTGTGCCCTGGCAACGGCTGCCTCGACGCCGCCGACGAAGTGAAACGGCGCCTCGGGGTCCCAGCCATCCGTGATGTCGAAGACGTGGCGGCCGACGAGTGTCACCCCGATCCGACCGGGTGCAGTCGTGGGACGTCTGCGACACCCTCACCTCGCCGTTCTCGTCGAACGGGACGTCACCGCTGGTCAACCAGTCGAACAGCAGTCCGGGTTGGTCATTCTCGTCCGTAGGTGCAGGCCGCTTCGGCGTGACGCCGATGAGCTCCTTGAACCGCAGGCCATATGGGCCGCGACCGCGCAACCCTAGGATCAGCTGCACCCACGGCTGACACTGCGAGCGGCTTGGCTCGACCCACAAGAGAGTGCTGCCGATCATCGGATGCACGTGATCTGGTCCCCGACGAACCACCTGCCCAAAGGCGGCGAACCGAAACCGATCTGGCTGTTGGACCGCATCTGAGCTGCGCGCCCCCGAAACTGCCGACCGCTCAACCTAGATCGTCATCGCCGCCCACACCCAACTCCGGCTGGCTCGGTCCTTGGTCGCCGAGTTGCGCTGCCCGTGGGACAAACCCCTGCCGCCAGGAGACTCACCCTCGCCAGGGTCCGCCGCGGGTTCGAACATCCGCACCACAACCTCACCGCTAGGGCCTGTTTTGGAACCCCGGTTCGTGGCGGATCTTCACCGTGGTGATGATCCGCTGTGGGTCGTGGGGATCTTTCGGATGAGCAGTGGGCAGCGCTGGAGCCGTTGCTTCCGGTGGCGGGACGGGGACGTCCAGCGAGGTATCAGCGCAGGCTGATCGACGGGATCCGATGGCGGGTCCGGACAGGCGCACCATGGCGGGATCTCCCCGTCCGGTACGGGCCCTGGCAGACGGTCTACGGCCTGTTCCGCCGCTGGCAACGGGAAGGCGTCTGGGCGCGGATCGTGACCCGGTTACAGACCCGCGCGGACGCGGCCGGTCTGATCGTCTGGGAGGTCAACGTCGACTCCACGGTCTGCCGCGCCCACCAGCACGCCGCCGGCGCCCGCCGCGACGGCGACACCCAGAAGGAACCACCCGGCGGCGTGACCGTCGAACCGGCCGACCACGGGCTCGGCCGGTCCCGCGGCGGACTGACCACCAAGATCCACCTGGTGGTCGAACAAGGACAGAAACCCCTATCGGTGCTGGTCACCGCCGGGCAACGCGGGGACAGCCCCCAGTTCACCGTCGTCCTCGACCGGATCCGGGTACCACGCCCAGGTCGGGGACGTCCCCGGACCCGGCCCGTGCGGGTCCGCGCGGACAAGGCCTACTCCTCCCGCGCGAACCGGACCTGGCTACGCCGTCACGGGATCGCCGCGACGATCCCCGAGCCCGCCGACCAGATCGCGAACCGGAAACGACGCGGCTCCGCCGGTGGACGCCCACCCCGGTTCGACCGGGAGGACTACAAGGCCCGCCACGCCGTCGAGTGCGGGATCAACCGGCTCAAACGCCACCGGGCCGTAGCGACCAGGTTCGACAAACTCGCGGTCCGCTACGAGGCCACCCTCCACCTCGCCGTGATCGGCGAATGGCTCCGTCCGGCGGCCGGGACCGGACTGTCATGCTGAACCCGCAACCGCCAGCGGAACAGAAGGGCAGGGCCGTGGCCGCCGAACACTACTGCGCCGACAGCGAGAACGGCGACCATGTCGATGACCCTTCCGCACGGGTCCTGACCAGGCTGATCGCGTCCCTGGACCTGGCCGGCAACACCTTCGTCGTGATCCAGCCCGACACCGACGACCCGCCCTGGTTCACCTCCGCCGTCCTGCTCGACTCCCTCACCTACGAAGTCGAACGCCACGACCACCGCACCGGTGAACACAACAAGACCCACACGACCAACCCCGCGGCCATCGCCGGCGACCTCACAGCCTGGATGACCAGCCGCTAACCCGCCGACCAGCTCAACCCACTTCCAAAACAGGCCCTAGCCCCGTGCACCGAACCATCACGACCAGGCCCCGGACGGCCCGCCGGCTCGAAAATCCGGCATCCCGCCACCCGCCAGGACCTCGGGCGAGTCCTCGCCACAGGCGAGCCATACACCCGACCCACTTACCGCAAAGGCGCCAAAGCCGGCGAAATGTTCAATTTCGGCTTACGACCGTCGAGTCATTCCAATCTTGAAAAAGTCCTGCGGTGGGAGATGCGGCGTGAGGTAGATGCCGGGTTCGTGTTCCGCGTGGATGGTTAGCCTGGTGCGTGTATGGGCGTTCGGCCTCCCTGGAGCATAGGCCGATGCGGCGGACGCGTGTTGGACCCATCTCGGCGGGTAGAGGCCGCTTGGGAGGCTTCCACGTGTGCGATGAGGACATGAGATCAGCAGGAGCGAGGGCGAAGACTGACACAGGCGGAGACTGAACAGAACGGCGGACCCAAAGATGGCTGTGGACCTCAAAGCGGCCCTGATCGACGAGCTGCGGATCGGGATCATCATTACGGGGGCCCGTAGCAGAATCGTCCGGTCCGTCAGCGCAAAAGCGTGCGAGATCCTGGGTCGCGAGCCGGACGAGATCGTCGGTCACTCCTGGCTCCGTTTAGTGTCCCGGCCAGACTACGAGCTGTTCACCAGCTATGAACGCCGGGTTATCCGTCGCGGGCTCCCCGGTTCCGGCGAGCGGTTCCCGCCGTTCCTCATGAGGTTCTGCCGGCCCAACGGCGAGTTCGCCCATGTGTGGGTCACCTCCACGCTCACAAACGAGCTCACGAGCCAGTTCGGAAATGACGAGCCTTACCTGGTCAGCCGGATCGAGGAGCCACCCGGCGACGACAAGATCACCACCGCCGTGCGACTCGCCCTAGACAACAGTCCTATCACGCTAAGCCTGCTCGACCGCTCGGGCCGTATCAGGTTCAGTACCCGCGGACGCTCATTGCAGGAAACCGAGGACAGTATCGACGCCGAGACGATGTCCATTTTCGACCGTTTCCCGCAGCCCCAGGAAACATTACTGAAAACCGAGGGGGAAAATTTCGGTACCGAGACGACGTCGCTCTTCGAGCGTTTCTCGGATTCCCGGGGAAGGCTGTCGATGCTTAAACGCGCCTTCCGGGGTGAGACCTGCTCAAGGGTCGTGCGGGCATACGGCCGCTATTATCTCGATCTGCACGTCGTTCCCATCACCGACTCAACCGGCGAGATCCCGATGATCTCTATACTCAGCACCGATGTCACCGACCGGGAGCTAGCCCGCGCCAGCCAGGACCGGCTCGCAAACCTCGCAGATTTGGCCCTCGTCACGCTCGACCCGCTCGATCTCTGGCAGCGCTCCGTCGACGTACTAGCCGACCAGCTCGATGCCGGGGCGATTTTCCATGAGCTGAACGAGACCGCTACGACCGACCACGGCATTGAGCCCACTGCCAGCGCCGGCCCACCCGTGCCAGGCATTGTTGTCGAGAGCGCGCTGTCCACCCTGACCCGCGCCGGCGGGGCGATGGGCTCCGCTTTCCCACTGCCACCGGGCCGGCGAACGCTTGCTGCGCCGGTCGGCAGACCAGGCGACTATTCCGCTCTGGTCGCAGCGCATCGCCCCGACCCGGACGCGGAACCATTCACCGATCGGGACGAGGAGTTCCTCACCGCCGCCGCGAGTGTGCTGGGCTCGGCGGCCATACGATTCGCCGCGGAACGAGAGGTCCGCTATCGCTCCACCCACGACGCTGTCACCGGCCTACCGAATCGCTCATGGCTCGTTGACCGGCTCGCCCGCGACCTTACACAGCACCGAATCGGAGTTGTCTTCATCGATCTCGACAATTTCAAGACCATCAACGACACCTACGGCCACAGGGCAGGCGACCAGCTCCTCCGAGAAATAGCGCAACGGCTGCGCGCGACGGTGCGCCCCGACGACGTAGTCGGCCGCCTCGCCGGTGACGAGTTCGTCGTGATCTGCGAGCGTGTCGAGTCCGCAGAGGACGTCGAACGACTCGCGCGCCGATTCCTCGATGTGATCAAGGAACCGGCGGAGCTCACCGTGGCGACCGTCCGCGTCTCCGCCAGCGCGGGAGTGGCAGTCTCCCACGCCGATCTCGCCGACCCCGACCGGCTACTCAACGCCTCTGACATCGCCATGTACGCAGCGAAGCGCGCTGGACCCGGAAGGTGCGTGGTCCACCAATCCTGGATGCACCTGTAGCCCTCCCCGACCGCGGGGGCTCCGCTAAATCCGGCTAGGGGCCGGCGTTCGTCCTGCCTAGGCGGCCGTGATCAGGTGATGCATCGACGACGTCGGACCTCGCGGGATTCCGGTTCCTGGCGGTCTTCTGGTACTTGCAGTTCGTTCTCGTGGTCGACACCCACAAGGACCTGCACGTCGCCGCGATCCTCACACCGGGTCGCCGCGGTCCTCACCCCGGTCGGTGCGCTGCTGGCAGCGCGACCTTCCCGACCACCGCCGACGGCTATGCGCACCCGCTCCTCTGGGCGTGCGAACACGGAAACTTCCACCGGGCCGGTGCCGAGGGCACCAGTTCCTGCGGCGCCGCCCTGACCCGCCATCTGGTTACCGCTGGTATCGCCGTCTCCGAGGCCAACCGACCCGCCCCCGCCGTACGCCGACGCCGCGGCAAGACCGACGCCTCGATGCCGAAGCGGCCGCCAGTGCCGTCCTCACCGGCCGGGCCACCGCGACCGCGAGAACCGGCGATGGACCAGCCGAGATGGCCCGCATGTGTGGGCTGGCCAAGCCCTCCGTGGTCAAAGTCCGAACCCAGGCCGTCAACCGACTCAAGGCCGTACCGGTCCACGGCGACCCGGCCCTGCGTGGATACCTCACAGGACTGGGCCCCGAGCCCCTCATCGGCCGATGCGCGTCTTGGACGACGGCGCGCCGCTCGACACCCCACCACCGCGCGCTACACGCTCCGCCGGCTGGCCACCCGGATTCTGCAGCTCACCGTCGAGGTCAATGACCTCGATCGACAGCTGAACCTGCTCACCCGTCACACACCCGCCCTTCTCACCCGCGTCAATGTGGGACCAGATACCGCCGCAGCCCTCCTCATCGCCGCAGGCGACAACCCGCTACGGCTGGCCAGCGGCGCCTCCCTCGCCGCCAGCCCGATCGAGGCGCATCCGGCAAGATCAACCATCACCGCCTCAACCGCTAGGCCAACGCCGCCTCCACCTCGTTGTCATCACCCTGGACGCGCTGCACCCCCGCACTCGCGCCTACCAGCGACGACGACTCGAGGAGGGCAACACCCCCCGTGGGGTCATCCGCTGGCTGCAACGCTTCGTCGCCCTCAAGATCTACAACATCGACCCGCGTCATCGGCAATGCAGGGGTCTCTGTGAGCTCATGGCGCTGCCTCGGGCGGTGTTCTGACGCGGGGGTCACAATCGGCGGTGATGTTCGCGCGGCCGCGGCACGGTTGAGGTTCATTCGGCCGCGCGAGGCGGTCGCGGCAGAATGGGGTGTTCCGGTTTCCTAAACCTCGGTGTCCGGGGCCGTGTCGGCCGGCGGCTCGTTAGGCTGCTGGTCGTCCGGCCCGGCGTCGGCAATCTTCGACGCAAGCGCCGTCATCACCGCGGGGTCCCGCAGGGTGGTGATGTCACCGAGCGCACGGCCCTCCGCGATGTCCCGGAGTAGCCGGCGCATGATCTTGCCGGAGCGAGTCTTAGGGAGGTCGTCGGCCCAGATGATCCGTCGTGGCCGGGCGAGCTTGCCGATCCGGGCCGCTACATGGTCACGCAGCTCGACGACCATCTCGTCGTCCCCGACCCGGTCGCCCACGAGCGTGACGAAGGCGACGATGGCCTGGCCGGTCTGCTCGTCGGGCTGGGCGACGACCGCCGCCTCGGCCACCGCCTCGTGCGCGACGATCGCCGATTCGACCTCGGCGGTCGACAGCCGGTGGCCGGAGACGTTGATGACGTCGTCGATCCGGCCGATGATCCAGAAGTTGCCGTCAGCATCGACCCGGGCGGCGTCGCCGACCAGATAGGTCGTCGGGCCAAACCGGGAGAAGTACGTCTGGACGAAGCGGTCGTCGTCCTTGTAGAGGGTGCGCAACATCGAAGGCCAAGGCTGGGTGACCACCAGGACACCGACGCCCTCGCCCATCGGCTCGCCATCCTCGGTCACCAGCGCTGGGCTGTAGCCGGGCAGGGGCTTCGTGGCCGAGCCCGGCTTGGTTGCGGTCACGCCGGGCAGGGGTGCGATCATGATCGCACCTGTCTCGGTCTGCCACCAGGTGTCGACGATCGGGCAGCGCTTCTGGCCTATAACCGTGTGGTACCAGAGCCAGGCCTTGGGGTTGATCGGTTCGCCCGCGGTGCCGAGCAGCCGCAGCGAGGACAGGTCGTGCTGGTCCGGGTACTGCGGGCCCCACTTCATGCAGGCCCGGATCGCCGTCGGTGCGGTGTAGAAGATGGTGACTCTGAACTCCTCGATGAGGCGCCACCAAATATCGAAGTCCGGGTAGTCCGGCGCGCCCTCGTACATCACCGAGGTCGCCCCGGCGGACAGCGGGCCGTAGACGCTGTATGAGTGGCCGGTGATCCAGCCGATGTCGGCGGAGCACCAGTAGACGTCTGTTTCCGGGTCCACGTCGAACGCCGTCTGGTATGTGTAGGTTGTACCGACCAGGTAGCCGGCGGTCGTGTGCAGGATGCCCTTGGGCTTGGCCGTCGAGCCGGAGCTGTACAGGATGAACAGCGGTGCCTCGGCGGGCATCGGCTCGGGCGGGCACACAGGGTCGGCCGCAGCGAGCAGCGTCTCGTACCAGACGTCCCGGCCGGCTGTCATCGGTGCCCGCTCGCCGCCAAGACCTGCGGCGCCGACCGCCTCGATGACAACGATGTGCTCGAGGCTCTTCAGGTCTCCCATCTCGCCGTCGACCGCGGCCTTCACCGGCGAGGTGCGGCCCTTGCGGCGCGCGCCATCGACGGTGATGAGGACCTTCGCGTCGGAGACCTCCATCCGCTCCCGGACCGCGGACAGCGCGAAGCCGCCGAAGACGACGTTGTGCACCGCGCCGATCCGTGCGCAGGCGAGCATCGCGGCGGCGACCTGCGGGATCATCGGTAGGAAGATGCCGACAACGTCGCCCCGCCCGACGCCCAGCGAAACGAGGCCGTTGGCCAGCCGCTGGGTCTCATCGAGCAGCTCGGTATAGGTCACGGCGCGCCGTTCACCCTCCTCGCCGGCCCAGTGGTATGCGACCCGGTCGCCCTTACCCGCGGCGACATGCCGGTCGAGGCAGTTGGCCGACAGGTTCAGCTCGCCGTCTTCGAACCACTTGTAAAATGGAGGGTTCGCGTCGTTCAGGACCGACGTGAACGGCTTTTCCCAGGTCAGCAGCTCGCGTGCCTTGGTGGCCCAGAACGCCACCGGGTCGGCGGTGGCGGCCGCAGCGTCGGCCTCGACCGGGCGCCTGCGGGTGAACTCCGCCGGCGGCCCGAAGCTCTCCACCGCTAACAGCCGCTCCAGCTCGGCTTCCAGGGAACCCGGCTGCGTGCCTGTCAAGGCTGAGCCTACGGTAGTCACACGTCCTCCTAGTGTCCTGAGTCGTTGATGCGCTGGCATAGGGCTACGAGGGTCTCGTCGGCGGTCCTGGTCCAGGTGAACGGCTTGGGATCCTTGTTCCGCGCGTTGATCCACATGCGGATGTCTTTCTCCCGCGCGACGACGGAGCGGTGCGCCGGGCGGCGTAGCGTCGCGGGTCGTCAGCTCAGCGAACCAGCGCTCGACCAGGTTCATCCATGACGCCGAGGACGGGGTGGAGTGCAGGTGGAGCCGTGGCTGGCGGGCCAGTCAGCGAAGACCCCTATCGCACAACGAGCAGTTCTCCGGGATCAGGGGCGAGGAGGTCGATCTGCCCGATCTGGAGTGGGCCCTGCGGATCCCTAAGTACGCAGCCGTCACCGTCATGCGCAGCTACCTCCACCGCTGAGCACCTCGGACACCAGTCGAAATTGCGGCAGTTTCCTGCCCATTCCGTTTGGCTCGAAGTACACCTCGACCGCGGCCCCGATGCTTACTCGACCGAGATCATCCGACGGCATGTTGCAGATCAGTCGAATGTTGTCCTGCTCCTCGAGTTCGACCCATGCCACCACGTAAGGCTCCAGGCGGGCGAACGCGGGGTTACGTGCCTGGCGGGTCACCGTGAAGGTGTAGACACGGCCCCGTCCGCTGACCTGCGCGTACCGCAAGGCCACCGAGCCACACCGGAAACACAGCGGGACCGGCGGGTGGAAGTAGCGCTCGCAATCGGCGCAGCGCTGGATGGCCAACTGTCCGCGATCGGCGCTGTCCCAGAACGGCTGCGACAAGATATCGGGTACCGGGATCGGCTTGCGCGGCGTCGGTTCCGTGTCGCCCATCGTCATGACATTTCTCCTTCGCCGGGCCTGCTCAGGGCTCAGCCGTGAGCACGACTCCACGGCCGCTGCCCGGGAATCCGCCCGCCGTTGCGAGGACGACTTCTGCGCCCGCGACCTGTCGGGGACCTGACCTGCCCATCACCTGGAGCACGCTGTCCATCACCTGTGCGACGCCGTGCGTCCGACCGGCCCCGAGGTTGCCGCCGGAGGTGTTGACAGGGAGGGCGCCGCCCAGCCCAATTCGGTCCGGCGTCATGAAGTCGAAGCCCTCGCCCTCCTTGCAAAATCCGAGGGTCTCCAGCCAGAGCGGAACGAAGATGCTGAAACCGTCGTACAGGTTGGCCACGTCAACCTCGTCCGGGCCGATGCCGGCGTTCTTGTAAAGGTGCTCGGCGAACAGTGTGGATGCTTCGCGGACTTCGTCCAGGGTCATGATGTGCGCGGCGCCGGCCGCGCGGCGCGGGACGGCCCAACCGCGAAGATAGGCTGGCTGGTGCGGACCGTCCGGCGCGCGCTCGGCCGGCGTGATCACGAACGCCGCAGCTGCCTGGACCGGGATGTCGCAGTCCAGCACGCAGATCGGGTCACTGATCATCCGGCTAGACAGGTAGTCCGTCTCGGTGAGCAGTACGGGGTTATGTTGTGTCCAGTACCCGTGTTCCCAGAGCAGCCCGTTGTGTCGCGCTTGCACGACGTACGGCGCCATCTGCTCTCGGCGCGTCCCGTAGTCGTGCATGTACCGCGTCCACAGTTGCGCGAAGCGGCCGGGTGCATCGACACCGTAGGGAGCGGTGTACTGAAACCCGTCCTCGGCGAACTCGGGGGCGGCCTGCCCGTACCGACCGCTGGGATTGTGCAAAGCACGGATCGCCAGCACCGCTCCGCAGTTGCCCGCGGCTGCGGCGTTGGAGGCCTCGATCACCGCGCCCAGGGTGCTCGTCCATTCCGGTGCGGCATGCCAAGTGACGTCCAGACCCAGCGCCGAGATCACGAACTGCGGCGTGATCAGGTTTATGCCGTCGACCCGACCCGCCCCGTCAAAGGGCTGGACCGGGTCGACGACGACGCCGTCGATATCGGATGGCTGCAAGCCGGCGTCAGCGATGGCGGCGCGGCACGCATCCAGCGTGAGCAGACCGAGGCTCACCTCGTCGCGGCGGTGAACGGCCGAGTGTCCGACGCCGACGATGGCGGTGCGCGCTGTCCCCTGCGTAGTCACCGGTTGCTGCCGTCAGGCAGGACGCGGCGTGTTCAGGTTCCGCGCGTTTCCGCCCATGACGGCCACGCGGGCTGCCTCGTCCAGATCCTTGGTCTCGACGAGGTAGTCCGCCGGGTTCGGAAGGCCCTCGACATGCGGCCAGTCCGAGCCGAACAGCACACGGTCGGCACCGACGAGGTCGACCAGCTGTGTCAGCTCGTCCTCCCAGAATGGGTTGACCCACACGTTCCTCTTGAACAATTCGACCGGGTCTTCCTTGAAGCTGCCCGGCAGCTTGTTCTTCATCACCTGGGCCTTGCTGAACAGGTCCGGGAGAAACTTGCAACCGTTCTCGACCGAGGCGACGCGCACGTTCGGGAAGCGCTCGAACAGCCGGTCGTACATGAATGACACCATCATGTCGAAGATCGGCCGGTCCTGCTGCAGCGCGCGCCAGATCTGGATGTCCGAGGCGAAGCGGGACTGGTCGCCGTGGGAGGACGCGACGCGGGTATCGGCGTACCCGTTGTAGGAGTAGCCACTGTTGCCGGCATGGATGATCAGCGTCAGCCCGGTTTCGGACAGGGCCGCCCAGAACGGGTCGAACTCGGAGTCGGCGGGACGGCGGAACCCATCCGCCGTCCGGGCGGCGCGAGGCGGCATGACCAGCGTGGTGGCGCCGTTCTCGGCCGCCCAGTGGACGGTCTTGACGGCCTCTTCGACTACCGCGAGGCTGACGTACGGAGCCGAGAAGATCCGGTTCTGATAGTTGAAGCTCCACGCCTCGAGCAGCCATTCGTTGAAGGCCTTGGCGAAGATGGCCACCGCGCCAGGGTCGTGCGAGAGCGGCTCCTCGTACAGGACGGCCGAGGTCGGGAAAAGCCAGACCTGGTCGATGCCCTGCTCGTCCATCAACGTCACCCGAACATCCGGGTGGTGGTAGTACGCGGGGATCGGCTCGCGGTCCTCGAGGTACGCTTGGGCCGGAAGACCGCGCGGGTTACCCCGGAACCACTCCCACAGCGCGCCTGGCTTGGCGACCGGGTCGAAACTTGGGTTGACGATCTGGAAGTCGACCTTCCCCGCGACAACGTGGCGCTTCTTACCGTCCACGATCGCACAGTCGATCACACGCTTGCGGGTCTCCGAGTCGAGGCGCTCGGCCACCGCCTCGAACGGTTCGTAATAGTGGTTGTCGGCATCGAAAATGCGGACAGCTGCAGGGCTCGACGTCACGCCCATCTCCCTCATCGTTGTCACGGATTCCGCGTCGACTGGTGGACGAACCTGCCGACCAGCTGATTCATCAGGATCGGCACACGGGCTTTATCGCCCCCTCTCACATAGGGAGCACCTACCGTCGCCTCTCCAAAGAATAGAGAGGCACCTGCCGACCTGTCAACATGAATAGAGGCGACAGGGAGGGGTGTCCGGCAGGACCGTCAGCCGGCGTCGCAGGTCAACGTCCGGGTGTCACTCGGCGTCCTGGGTCGACTCCGCAGGCCTCTCGCGAGGCGGCAGGTTCCCTGCCTTGATCTCGCGAACCAACACGTTGATCGCCCACTTGACCAGTTGACCGGACGCCGATCCGTCCAGCCCGAACTCCTCTCGCATGCGCAGCCAGGTCTGGGTCGAACCGAGGATGCGCATCAGGGCCGCGGCCCGACGGAGGTCGTCCTCGCCGAGTTCGGGGAAGCTCCCTTCAACAGCGGCGGAGAACAACGTCGAACGCGCCTCCGGTCGGTGCGCGAAGCGGCGAGTATCCGCGTTGAAAAGGGTGTTTGCCGTGACCTCGGCCAGAAAGTGCTGATCCGCGTCCCGGAATCCGACCTCAAGCCGGCTGGCCCACTCCTCCAGGCTGGCGGGCGGGCCGGAGTAGGGGTGAGGGTTCTGTGTGCGGGCCCGCAACGCGGCGATGAGCGCCTCGCGGTCCGGAAAGTGGCGGTAGATCGTCTGTTGGGCGACACCAGCCTGTCCGGCCAGCAGCTTGGTCGTCACGTCGTCCCAGTGGTGCGTGCGCAGCAGTTCACTCAGCGCATCGAGGATCACCCCGCGCGTGCGTTCGGCCTGCCCTTGCCGCAGCGGAGAGTCGTACTTCCGCGCCGCCTTCTCGGCCATCGCTGCCATCCCGTCCGCTCGCCACATCAATGGAGGCCCACCTCGTGAATAGAGACTACCCTCAATGGTGAACTCGTTTCGTGCGTCCAGCAGAGCAGAGGGTGATGCCGCGACGAGCGGCCGATCTTGATGTTCGCGAGCTCGTCGTCGTTTGCCGACGTGAGTCCGATCTGGGGAGATGGCGGGGAGTCCTCGTCGACGAGCCGGTCCATGCGTCTGATCTGCTCGGTGAGAGTGAGCACCGTCCGGGCGGGTTTGGCGGCCAGACGCTTGCCGGGAAGCGAGACCCGCTGCACGTTGGCCGCCTCGATGTCGCGGTCGGCCAATGCCGCCGCTCGAGAGCCATCCAGGCTGACAGCAGATTGGAAACTACCCTGAGTGAGGCCGCCGGGGTGACCCGGTGGGCCATCTGTTGGAGCTGATGGACGAGCCGGCGGGTCTCGCGCTCGGGATCTTGTCGGCGTTGGTAGCAGTCGGGGCCGAGGTCCCGGTTGATGCTCGGGTCGTGGAGCAGGTGCCAGGCGATCAGGATCACGGTGTAGGAGACCGCGGCGGGGCACGCTTGCTGACGCGGCGGTCGGCGATCTGGCGGTAGCGGGCGGACACGTTGATGGTCTTCGGCCGGGACGCGGAGGAGGCGAGTTTTCCGAGGGCCCCGCAGCCAGATGTCGCCGCCGCGGGTGCGGCCAGAGAGCGCTTGCTGGCCGACTCATTGTTCCCGGATCCAGCCCCGTCCAGGATGCCTGGCTCCCGGCGGTAGGCAACCGGGTCATGTCGCGACCGGTCTCGGCGATGACGATCTGCACGATTCGTGTTGATCCCGGGGATGCCGTCGAGGTGCTCGACCGCGGCTGTGCATGGGGTGATCTCGACCTCGGTCCGGGAGGTGAGGTCAGCGATGGTGGCCGGTCGCAGCGTCAATGCGGTGCAGCACGGTGGTGCAGAGGAAGACCTGGTGGTCGTCGAAGCGACCGGTGAGCGCGTCACGTGAGGCGCCAATCACATCGATCAGAGCATGCCGCCACCGGGACCGGTCGGCCAGGAACGTCCCGACCTGGCCGTTCTCCCGCCGACCCGCAGTCCTCGACTACAGACGCTGCACTCCCATCGGCCGGGCGCCCTTCTTCAAGATGCCCGTGTCATCGACGGCCAGCACCCTGCGGGGATCATCGAGCCGGACAGGGCCGCGGGCATTATCCCCGGCCCGGTGACGTCCCACTCCGCCCCGCGCAGCAGCCGCTGCATCCTGTCCTGCGACCGCGCACCAGCCCGCTCCCCCAGCGTCCATCCGGTCTTTCGATCCAGCCCCGCGACCGGCCCGGACTCATTCTCCGCTTCCCGCCGCCGTGGCTCCGCTCGGCCGAACTGGCCCCAATCCGCCACAGAGATCATCCTCGGTCGCGGTCTCACGCACCATGCTGCCTGGCACCTGCTTCACGACCAGACCACCGACCAGGACCTCGGCCCCGACGGCCACCAACGCCGACAAGATCCCGAGCGCGAGACCCGCCGGCTCGTCCATCGGCTCCAACTGCTGGGCCACCTGGTCACCCTGACAGTCTCACCCAGAGAATTTTTCGACCCAGTTATGGAATCAAGAACCAGGTTCGGATCTCTTCAGCGCCCTTCGCTGGGACAGCCGTCCAGAGACACCCGCCCCAGTACCGGATCTTCCCGTCGGTCACCCAGACGTTCTGTGGCCCCAGCAGGGCGCTCGGAAGGGGTTCACCGACTTCGACCTGGCAGGAAGGGGTCCGAGTCAGAGCAGGACGGAACCGGCGTCCACGGGTAGCACCGCGCCGGTGACGCAGCGCGCTTCGTCGGAGGCGAGCCAAAGCACCGCGTTGCTGATATCGCTCGTCTCAACCCATGGGACGGGTAGGGCGTTCAGTGACCGGAAGCCGTCGACGACGTCATCGATCTGCGGCTGGTCGAGGTCGGGCCGGAACAGCCGGAACATGCGGTCGGTGAGCAGCATCGGTGTCGGGACAGACGTCGGATTGACGGTGTTCACTCGAATTCGGTGTGGCGCCAATTCGAGCGCCATAGTCCGCATCAGGCCCGTCAGAGCGTGCTTCGAAGCGACGTATGCGCCCACGTTGGTCCGTGCCTTGATCGCCGTAGACGACGAAGTAATGATGATCGATCCGCCTGCTCCGGCCTCTATCATCGACGGCGCTGCCGCCTTGACGGTGTGCCAGACCCCGGTCACGTTCACGTCGATCGTGGTACGCCACGGTTCCTCTGACAGGTGGCGCAGGCGGATGCCTGCTTGGCCGACGCCGGCGTTGGCGACGACGATCCCGATCGGGCCGAACTGCTCAACCCCCGTTTGGACAGCCGCGTCGAGGGCTGCCTGATCACGTACGTCAGCTTCGGCTCTGACGATCCTCCCGCCGATTTCCTCCACGAGTTTGGTGGTCAGGGCGAGGTCGGCGGGTCCCGCCAGTTCGTACGGCACCGCGCCGATCTGGCCAGCGAGGTCCACCGCGATGATGTCCGCGCCCTCCTCGGCCAGACGCAGCGCGTGCGCGCGGCCCTGTCCCCGCGCGGCGCCGGTGATCAGCGCGACTTTGCCCTGCACTCTGCCCATGCCGGGTCAGCCGTTCTGCACTGTCGGCTCAAGCGACTCCACCGGCCGGAGATCGGTCTTCCAAGACCCCTGCGTTCTCCAGGTGTGGAGAATCTCGAAGTACGCGAAGGGTCCGCCGCCGTACGCCACATGGGCCAGCGACTTGCCGTCGACGACGTGGATCTTGTTGCCGGGCGTGCAGGTCTCCTCCTCGTTGACCAGCGGGGCGAGATCGGCGACCTGCTGGCACCAACCATGCTCGGCTTCTGGAGTGGGCTCGACCGCGGCGACGCCGGCCTCGGCGGCGCTCCTGATGATATGTACGGCATGAGCGGACTGCTCGAGGATGGGCAGGATCGCGTTCACGGTTGGTCCACTGTGTACGAGACTGCCGATCATCATCAGGTTCGGGAAGTCCGTCGCCATGATCCCGTGCAGGCTCCGCGCTCCGTGCGCCCACTCGTCGGCGAGCAGCGCGCCCGTACGTCCCTTGATCGGGAACTCGCCGCTAAGGTACATCGCGGTCTGGAACAACTGCCCGGTCGCGAAGATGATGCAGTCGACCTCGTACTCGGTCCCGTCCACCACGAAACCGCGGGCGGTGATCTTCTCGACGCTGCGGCCGTCGGTATCGATCAACTGCACGTTCGGACGGTTGTACGCGTCGAGGTAGTCGTTGTTGAACGTCGCCCGCTTGCAGCGGCGGTAGAAGTACGGCTTCAGCTTCGCCGCGACGGACTGGTCGCGGACGATGTCGCTCACGCGCTGGCGGATCCGCTCCATCTGCGCGAAGTCCTCCGTGGCGTTCGCCGCTTTCACCTGCTCCGGAGTCTCGTCCCCGGTGAGCTCGGGCGGCCCCCAGATCTCGCTCCACTGGTCCCCGACCAACCCGGGTTTGGGAGCCTCGCCGCGCAGCACCGCCTCGAAGTTCTCCATGCGCTTCCGCTGCCAGCCTTCCGGCAGACTACGAAACCATGCCTCGTCCGTCGGTCCGTCCTGCCTGCGGTCGACCGCGCAGGGCGTGCGTTGCACGACGTACAACTGCTGCGCGTCCTGCGCGAGGAAGGGGATGATCTGCACGCCGGTCGCGCCGGTGCCGATGAGCGCGACGCGCTTGTCACGAAGGTTCGCAAGCTCGCCGTCCGGGCCGCCGCCGGTGTAGTCGTAGTCCCACCGGCCGGCGTGGAAGGAGTGGCCCTCGAAGGATTCCAGTCCTGGGGTGTCCGGCATCCGCATCATGTGCTGAGCGGCGCCGCCGAGGATGAGGAACCGGGCCGACCAGGTGTCACCGACGCTCGTCCGGACGATCCACCGCAGGCGTTCGGCGTCCCAGGTTGCGTCGACGACCGTGGTTGCGAGGTAGGACCGCCGGGCGATCCCGAAGTGGTCGGCGACCTTCCGGAGGTAGCCGCGGATCTCCGCGCCGGCCGTGTACCGCTCCGACGGGACGTAACCGGTCTCTTCCAGAAATGGGAGGTAGATGTAGGCTTCGGTGTCGCATCGGGCGCCCGGGTACCTGTTCCAGTACCAGGTTCCGCCGAAGTCAGCGCCTTTCTCCACGAGTACGTAGTCCTCGATGCCCGCCTTGCTCAGGTTGGCCGCGGAGACCAGGCCGCTGATGCCGCCGCCGACGATCAGGACCTCGACGTCCGCCTCCATCGGCGTCCGGTCCGGTGCATTGCGCCGGTTGGGATCCTCCGCGAATCGCGCCAGCTGTCCGGCCCGCGACAGCGGACGGTACTGGTAGGCGTCGGCGATCCGCTTGGCTCGTTCGTCCGCGTAGCGCTGGGCGAGCTGCGCCTGATCGGCCTTCGGGTTCTGAGTCATGAAGGTTCGCTGCCGACCACGGAGACGAAGCTGACGCACTCGCCCGGCTGTCCGCCGAGATTGTGGGTCACGGCCAGCTTCCGGCCCCGGCCGACGCTGGCGATGCGGCGTTCCTCCGGAGCCTCACCGCGCAGCTGCAGCCAGCACTCGAACATCATCCGTAGTCCGGAAGCTCCGATCGGGTGACCGAAGGCCTTCAGGCCGCCGTCCGGGTTGACAGGAAGTTCGCCGTCGAGGTCGAAGGTTCCTGCGAGCACCTCCTTCCAGCCGAAGCCGCGCTCGGCGAATCCGAGGTCCTCCATCAAAACCAGCTCGGTCGGGGTGAAGCAGTCGTGCACCTCGGCCATGGCGATCTCGGCCCGCGGGTCCTTGACGCCCGCCTGGGCGTAGGCGTCCGCGGCCGACTTCACAGCCTCTGGGAAGGTGGTGAAGTCGTACTCGGGGTCGATGCTGCCGCGAGCCGCACCGGCGATGAGCGACAGTCCCTTCACGAAGATCGGCTTGTCCGTGTACTTGTAGGCGTCTTCTGCACGCACGACGATCGCTGCGGCCGAGCCGTCCGAAACCCCAGAGCAGTCGAAGATCCCGAGCATGCCCGCGATCGGGGAGGCCTTGGCGATCGTCTCCTTCGAGACTTCCTTGCGGAACTGGGCCCGGGTGTTACGCGCTCCGTTGTAGTGGTTCTTCCAGGCGATCCGGGTGAGGACCTCCTTGATCTCCGCCTCGTCGACCCCATATCGCTTGGCGTAGGCAGGAACGATCAGGCTGAACAGCGCTGGCGCCGTGGTGGACGGCGTCGTGCCGTCGGTCGGGATGCTGGCCGGGACGAGGCCGGAGAAGCCGGTGTCCTTCAGCTTCTCGACGCCCACCGCCATGGCGGTGTCTACCGCGCCGGAGGCGACTGCGTAGCACGCGTTGCGGAATGACTCGGACCCGCTGGCGCAGTAGTTCTCCACGCGGGTGACCGGCTTGCCGTCGATGCGCAGCGCCTTGGAGAGGATCAGCCCGGACATTCCCGACTTCTGCGTGCCGAGCCAGTAGGCGTCGATGTCGTCGCGGGTCATGCCCGCCGACTCCATCGCGGCGTTCGTCGACTCGATCAGCAGATCTTCCGTGCCACGGTCCCAGTGCTCGCCAAACTGCGTGCACCCCATGCCGACAATGGCGACACGGTCTCTGATTCCTCGCGATGCCATCAGGACTCCTTCCCGACCGGGCGGGCCTTCCAGAAATAGTTGTGGATGCCGCCGGCGGTGATCAGCCTGCGGAACGTCATCTCCACCCGGGAGCCGATGGAGATGTCTTCTGGCTTGGCGTCGGTGAGCTCGAAGCGGTAACGACCGCCGCCGTCGAAGTCGACCACCGCAGCGATGACCGGCGGGGCGGGCGAGAAAGCGAGGTGATCGATCGAGTACGTCGCGACGGTGCCCAGCGTGCTCGCAAGCGGAACCTCGACCATCCGGTCGACGGCGTGGCAGTTGACGCAGACCCGCACGGCAGGTAGGTGCACGAAGCCGCATGCCCCGCAACGGACCGCTACGAAGCCGAACTTGTAGTCCAGCGAACGGAGCGACGGCGGTGCGGCGGGCCCCTCGGGGTCCGGACGGCGCGGAGGTTCCTTGGTCAGCTGACCCCGCCAGCTCAGGAAGTCGGCGTAGCGGAGTGAGTCGTCTCCCGCGGCGATCTGCTCGGCGACCGTCCGGGCCGGACGGTAGTCGATGATCGCGTCGGCAACCTTGAAGATCATCGTCGTGGCCCCATCGGCCAGCACGACCAGCGCGATCGTCTGTCCGGGCTGGGCATCATCCAGAACGGACGCGAGGAGCACGCCGGGCTGCGCAGCACCGGAGTTCCCGACGGTGCCGGCCAAGTTGTCGGCCACCCGCTGGGCTCCTGCGCCGGCGGAGAAGGCCTTCACCGCGCGGGCGTGTGTGCCTGCCACGACCAGGACGTCGACCTCGCTCGGAGTGAGCCCGGCCTGCTTCAACGCGTCCGCGTAGGCGGTCTCGGCCAGCGGCAGGTAGGCGTGCTCACCGAACCGCTCCTCCCAGACCCGGGTGGAGGTAGCGCCCTCGAGCCGCCACCGGTCGAGGAACTCCTCGGTACACGTGGCGTGGGCGACGAGGTCGGCCAGGACGGGCTGATCCGCGGAGAACAGCAGGGCTGCGGCGGCATCGCCGCTGTCGCGCTCGTCCGCACCGCCAGGCAGGCCGGTACGCACGTCGCTGAGTGTGACGAGCGTCGGCACCGGGCTCTCGGCGGCCATCAGCACGGCACCGACGCCGGCGCGGACAGAACCGACCAGGTCCACCGTGAGCACCGCCGGGTCGAGCCGGAGCGCAGCGTGGACGGTGTTGGCGTTCGTCTTCTCGAGGTAGGGCGGGCGGGTCGTCGCGTACAGTAGCCGCTGCGGCGCGACGGCGGAACCGGCCGAAGCCAGCGCACGACGTCCCGCCTCGACAGCCATCGAGGTCGGATCCTCGTCGTAACCGGCGACGGTCCGGGTGCCCTTCCCCCCGCCCGCGCCGAGCACGGCTCCGATCTCGGAACGCTTGAGGCGGTAGCGGGGCAGATACACCCCATAGGCCACCAGGCCGACCATGTTGCCTCCTGCTTCGCTTGTTCTGCAGTAGATCCTCGGCCGCAGTCGCGGCGTGGTTGGCCGGAGAGCGGCCGAGCAGCGAGGTGCCATCTGCATGGATCACTGTCGCTTTAAGGTACGGCTTGATGCTCGTCAAGGAGTATCGAAGCCGGGCTGTGAAACTTTTCAGGCGCCGATGTTGCCGAGTTTCACATGGCCCTTGAACAGATTCCGTGCGATGGCGCGGCGCTGGATCTCATCGGTTCCCTCGTAGATCCGCCAGGCTCGCACCTCGCGGTACCACATTTCGATCGGCAGTTCTTTGGTGTAGCCCATGCCGCCGTGTATCTGCAGGACGCGGTCGGCGACCTGGTTGGCGGTGATGCCGCCGACGAGCTTCGCCATGGCTGCCTCGTGTCGGGCGTCCCGGCCGGCCTCAGCGCGCCATGCTGCGAGCAGGGTCAGCAGTTTCAGGGCTTCGATCTCGACATGTGAGTCGGCGATCTGCCATTGGATGGCCTGGTATTCGGCGATGGGGTGCCCCATCGAGACGCGGTTCTTGGCGTGGTCGATCGCCATCTGCAGAAGTCGTTCCGAGACCCCGATGGCATCGGAGGCGATCGAAATGCGGCCCCGGCCGATCCACTGCTGGGCAAGGTTGAAGCCCCATCCCTCCTCGCCGAGGATGTTGCGGTGCGGCACGCGTACGTCCTGAAACGACAGCGTCGCGGGCGCCCGCTGCATCCGTCCCATCGTGTAGATCTGCTCCGAGGTGTAGCCCATCTCGCGATCGACCAGGAAACACGTCACCCCACCCTCGCTGCCCTTGTCCGGGTCGGTGACAGCGAACATGATCACGAAATCGGCGACGTTGCCCATCGTGATGAAGGTCTTCTCGCCGTTGATGATCCAATCGTCGCCGTCACGCACGGCACGCGTGCGCATCTGGCGAAGGTCCGAGCCTGCGCCGGGTTCGGTGGCTCCGAAGCTGCTGATGCGGTCGCCGGCGATCATCGGAATCAGGTACTCCTGCTTCTGTTCCTCGTTGCACGCGAGTAGCAGATGATCGGCCTGGCCCCCGAACGTGAACGGGATGCAGGTGCGGGAGAGCTCCATCCGGATCAGCGAACTGATGATCGGACCGACGTTCGCTCCCCCGTACTCCTCGGGCGTGTCGATCCCCCAGAAGCCGGATCGTTTCGCCTTCTGCTGCAGTTCCCCGAGGTGCTCGTCGGTGAGCCCGCGACGGCCTTCCCGCTCGTCACGCAGGAACTGGGACTCTAACGGCATCAGTTCCTTGTTGACGAACGCCCGCACCGAGTCGCGCGCCAGGCGCTGCTCTTCGGTGAGCGAGAAGTCCATAATCTCTCCGGTTTCAGACGGCGACGGTCGCCGAGCCTGCGATGGCGATGGCGCCCTTCTGTGTCGTCACGCAGAGTTCGAGCTCCGCAAGCACCTCACCAGCCGGATCGGCCGCGGCGATCGAGGTGACCTTCCCGCTGCACGTGAGCACGTCGTCCGGCCAGACCTGCTCGCGGAACCGCACCGTGAACCGTCGGATGTTCGCCGGGCCGAAGGCGTCGGTGACGAATGTGGCGAGATAGCCGGCCTGCAGCATCCCCACGCTGAAGACGCCAGGGAAGCCGGCCGCACGTGCGTACTGCTCATCGTGGTGGATCGGGTTGAAGTCCCCGCTGGCGCCCTGGTAGCGGACGAAGTCCGTACGCGTGAGCGGGCCGAACTCACGCTCGGGCAGGACATCGTTTTCCGCGTAGGTCACTCCGGAGCCTTCCCCGTCTCGATACCGGTGGTCCTGCGCCGCGCGACGAGCCGTCCGTCGGCGTCGGTGAAGTCCTGGACGCTGACGAACACCCGCATCGTCCCGCCGCGCCGACCCTGCTTCTCGGTCACCGACTCGAGCCGGGAAACTACGGTCAGTTCGGCGCCGGCACGCGGAGGGGGGCCGAAGAACTCGAACTCCTCCTCGCCGTGCAGGCAGCGGCTGTTGTCCAGGTTCAGCTCGCTCGTCGGTGCCGGCAGGCCTTCGGGCTCCCAGAACGTCGAGGTACGTAGGAAGGTCGGCGGAACCGGCGGGGCCGGATCGTCGAGATATTCCGGTGCGGTGCTGGCGGTTGCCCTGGCGAATTCACGGATCTTGCCGCGCTCCAGGCTCATCGTGAACCGATTCGTCATCACCGGTACGCGATCGACTTCGGCTCGAGGTAGACACCCAGACCTTCGGTACCCAGTTCCCGTCCGAGGCCAGATTCCTTGAAGCCGCCGAAGGAAGTACGTGGGTAGGGGCCATAGCCACCGTTGACGCTCACGCTGCCGGCCTGCAACCGACGGGCCACAGCCATCGCCCGCTGCTGGTCACCTCCGAACACGGCGGCGGTCAGCCCAAAGCTGGTGCCGTTGGCGATAGCGACGGCTTCCTCCTCGGTGCCGTAGGGGATGAAGGACAGAACGGGACCGAAGATTTCCTCCTGCGCGACCCGCATGTGGGGCTCGACGCCGGCCAGCACGGTCGGCTCCACGTAGAAGCCCGTCGCCATCTCGGCGGGTGCCTTGCCCCCGGTGAGGATCCGCGCGCCTTCGCTGGTGGCGATGTCGATGTAGCCGAGCACGCGGTCCTGCTGCCGCTTGGCCACCAGCGGACCGATCACGGTGTCGTCGTCGTGCGGGTCGCCGATCTTGAAGGTCGCCGCTGTCCGTGCAGCCAGTTCGGCCGCGTCGTCGTAGAGATGACGCGGCACCAGCGCACGGCTGAGCATCGCGCACACCTGCCCGGAGTTGTGCATCGCGCCGCGGACGTATCTGGGCAGGATCATCTGCAGGTCCGCATCGTCCAGGAAGATGGCGGCGGACTTGCCGCCGAGCTCCAGCGACACCCGCTTGATCTGGTCCCCGCACAACGACATGATCCGCTTGCCTGCGCCGGTCGACCCCGTAAACGAGATCTTGTCGGTGTCCTTGTGGGTCACCAGGTACTCGCCGACTTCGCGCCCGCCGGGAACGACGTTCAGCACACCCGCCGGCAGTCCGGCTTCGTGCAGGATCTCAGCCAGTACAAGGGAGCTCACCGGGGCCTCCGGTGGAGGCTTCAGCACCACGGTGCAGCCCGCGGCCAACGCCGGGGCGATCTTCCACGCTGCCAGGCATGTCGGGCCGTTCCACGGGACGATCGCGCCGACGACACCGACCGGTTCCTGCACGATGACGGCCTTGTTGGGACCGATGATCTCGTGGCGCTCGAAGGGGTAGTTGACGGCCAGCTCGCCGTAGTAGTCGAACAGGGGCGCGATCATCTCGTTCTGCTGGTAGCCCGAAGCCACCGGAATGGCCATCTCCTCGACCTGCGCATCGACGAGATCCACCACCCGCTTACGGACGTTCTCGGCGACAGCCTTGAGGATCTCGCCGCGGTCGGCACGCGAGGTCTGCGCCCAGGAACCTTCGAACGCACGGCGCGCGGCCGAGACGGCGCGGTCCATGTCCTCGGTGGTCGCCACCGGGACGCTTCCGACGACCTTCTCGCTCCACGGCGAGACGACATCCAGGTGCTCGTCCACCGCCGGGGCGACCCACTCGCCACCGATGTAGAACTCCTTGCGGTGCATCAGGCGCTCGCCCACGGGTCCTCCTGCAAGCCGTTGATGGGGTGCACACGCCCGCGCAGCGCAGGCCGATCCGGCCGCTGCTGGGTACAGGCTCGCCACACAAAACCGCCGGAACCAAGCTATTTGACATGTGCTAATGTCACTTTAGTCCGGTGCTCGTAGGCGGTCAACGGGTCGGCCCCACCGGAGCCGGACACCACCTGACCCACGACGCGTCGCACCCTCTTGGTCAGCCAGACGCGTCCGTGACGCACGCGGCACGACCGAGTACGTCGCGGCACGACCCAGTACGTCCCGCCTGATCTGGAAGTGGAGGCGTCGTGCACATCGAGCTGAGCGACGAGCAGGCAATGTTGCGGGAGACTACGCGCGGATTCCTGGCCAAGGAATCCTCCGTTGCCGCAGTACGTGCCTTGATCGAGGATCCGGCCGGATTCGATCAAGGCACGTGGCGTCGCGCCGCAGAACTTGGCCTGCCCGCGATGCTCGTGGCCGAGCAGTTCGGCGGGATCGGTTCAGACGAACCGATCCGGGATGCCTCGATCATCGCCGAGGAGCTCGGCCGGCTGATACAACCTGGGCCGTTCCTGCCGGGCGCCATCGTCGCGTTCGCCGTCGCGAACTTCGGCACCGACGAGTTGCGGGATGCGGTGCTGCCCGGGCTCGTCACCGGCGAGCAGACCGCCGCGTGGTGCCTGGCCGAGGCGGATCACCGCTGGGACCCGGATACGTTCACCGTGACTGCGGAGGCGCGCGGATCGGGGTACGTGCTACACACGACAAAGGACCTGGTCCAGGACGCGAGCACGGCCCACTACTTCCTGATCACGGCACGCGCCGCGAGCGGACCGGTTCAGATCGTCCTCCCGGCGCAAGCACCCGGCATCACCGTCGCACCGCTCGGCAGCCTGGATCTGACGCGGCGGTTCAGCCGGGTTCGATTCGAAGACGTCGAGGTTCCAGCCGGCGCGGTGCTCGGCGGAGTTCCGGCCGGGGAACAATGGCGCCGACAGTTCGACCTTGCCGTGGTGCTGCACTGCGCCGAGACTGTCGGGCTCATGGAGCGGATCTTCGAGATGACACTCGAATACGCCAACGACCGCTTCGCGTTCGGGCGGCCGATCGGGTCATTCCAGGCGATCAAGCACATGTGCGCAGACATGTTCGCGTGGCTGGAGAGCTCCAAGGCGATCTCCAGCACGGCCACCGATGCGGTTCACGCTGGGAACGCAGACGCGGCACTGGTCGTCAGCACCGCGAAGGCGTACGTCGGCGCGTTCGGCTCGCGACTGGTCGAACAGTGCCTACAGGTGTTCGGCGGCATCGGCTACACCTGGGAGCACGACCTGCACTTCTACCTGCGCCGCGCGAAGTCGAACGAGGTCCTCTACGGCACCCCGGACTGGCATCGCGAGCGGCTCTGTCAGCTGATGGGCATGACGGCGGAATCGGGAGCAGACCACCATGGCTGAGCGCGAAACCCAGACGCTGGAGGAGTTTCGGTCCCGAGCGCGAGCCTGGCTGGCCGAGAACGCAACGCGGGCTGGCGAGGGCAGCAGCGCCCTGGTGACTGGCCTGGAGTCGGACGAGGAACTCGCCGAGGCCCGCGCATTCCAGGCCCGGCAGTACGAGGCCGGCTTCTCCGGGATCACCTGGCCGAAAGAATACGGCGGCCAGGGCCTGTCCACTCTTTTCCAGCGGGTCTGGAACGAGGAGGCGACTGGCTACGAACTGCCGTCTTCGATCTTCGCCGGCGTCACGCACAGCATCATGGGGCGGACGCTGCTGGATCAGGGCAGCGAGGAGCAGAAGCAGCAGTTCATCCCCGGAATGCTGCGCGGCGATCACCTCTGGGTCCAGCTGCTCTCCGAGCCGGACGGCGGATCCGACCTGGCCGGCCTGACTACGCGCGCGGTCCAGGATGGCGACCGGTGGCTGCTGAGCGGATCGAAGGTGTGGTCCAGCGGTGCCGCGGCCGCCGACTATGCGCTATGCCCGGCCCGCACCAACTGGGACGTCGAGAAGCACGCCGGCATCACACTGTTCATCGTGCCGATGAAGAGTCCCGGCGTCACGATCCTTCCGCTGCGCCAGATCACCGGCTCGGCCGAGTTCTGCCAGGAGTACTTCGACGACGTGGAACTCGGCCCCGAGCACGTGGTCGGGGCCGTCGGCAACGGCTGGCGGGTCACCCAGACGCTCTTGATGCACGAACGGAACATGGCCGCCGGCGGCGGCATGGGAGGTCTAGTCACCGCACAGGGTGGACGGACCGGTGCCGTCGACGACCTAATTGCCCTCGCGCGCACCAAGGGCATCGACCATGACCCGCACATCCGCCAACTCATCGGGGAGGCCGCCGTCATGGCCCGGGTGTATCCCGCGCTCTCGACGCGGGTGCTCGACCTTGTCGCCGCCGGCAGGCTCGCACCCCACGGCGCCTCGGTGATCAAGCTGGTGCGCGACGCCAACACCCAGCGCCGCGCGGAGATCACGATGCGGATCGCCGGCGGTAACGGCATCGTCTGGGAGAGGGACGATGCTGCCGGGATGAACCTGGCAAACGACTACCTGGGCAGCCGGTCGGCCACGATCGTCGGCGGGACGGCCCAGATCCAGCGCAACATCATCGGTGAGCGGATCCTCGGGCTGCCGCGTGAACCCCAACTCGATCGCGGTATCCCGTTCAGCCAAATCCGGCGCAGCCGATGAGCTCGAGCAACGAGGTCCTGCTGCTGGAACGGCATGACCGGGTAGCTCTACTCACCCTGAACCGTCCGCAGAAGCTCAACGCGTTCAGTCTCGAGCTGCACCAGGCGTTCATGACCGCCATCGAGCAGGTTCGCCAGGACGACTCGATCTGGACTCTCGTGATCACCGGCGCCGGCCGGGGATTCTGCTCGGGAGCCGACCTCTCCCGCAGCCCCGGTTCACAGCGTGAAGCCGAGTTGGGCCAGAACGTACTGCTTGACGAACTCAAGTGGTTCGGACGCCAGACCCTCGCCGTGGCCAGCCTGGACAAGCCGGTGATTGCCGCCGTCAATGGCGTGGCCGCCGGAATGGGCATGAGCCTGAGCCTGGCGTGCGACCTACGTGTGGGCGGGGACCGCACCCGGTTCCGCACTGCCATGGTCGAACGAAGCCGCTGCCCGGACTCGGGGATGAGCTGGTTCCTGACCCGCATCCTGGGCTACGCGCGGGCGGCGGACCTGGTCCTGACCAGTCGGGACGTCTCCAGCGAGGAAGCGTACCGGCTGGGCCTCCTCGACCGCTTCGTCGGTGCCGAGGACGTCGTGGCCGCTGCGCTACAACTCGCGCAGGACATCAGCGAGCTGCCACCGGTCGCGGTCCGGACGAGCAAGCGAGTGCTGCAACACGCCCTCAAGTCCGACCTGCCGTCCGCCCTCGCCTACGAGGCGACTGGCCTCACCCGCGCGCGCTCTGCGACGAACGATGCGCGAGAGGCGGTGAACGCCTTCCTCGAGAAGCGCGCGCCGCGGTACACGGGTACCTAACAACCATCAGGAACCGAACCCAAACCGCCGACGGCGGATCGTCGACGCGACGCAGCCGCGACCGACTAGTGTCCCAGCGACGGTGTCCGGCGTGCGGTTTCTGTGTGGAGGGCGGCGTGGCGCCCCACGCAGCACGGCCATCGTGTGATTCTCGCTGTTGAGAGTGTCCGATCAATGGTGGGTGTGGTCCAGTTCGCCGCGTCATCCGCCGCGCCGGACTGCGTGCCTGCCAGCTCGGGGTCTACCAGCGTACCGCCGTGCCCGGCCAGGCCCCGAGCCCACCGATCTGGTCCGCTGTGCTTCACCACAACCCGCACTGGAGGCAAACTCGAAACCTGTCCGGATCCCAGCGGCGCACCTTGGAAAACCATCATCCGCGTTGTTCCGGGAGGGTTTGCCGCGCGGCGCTCCCGGGGCCGAGGTGCCCGGCAACTGGTGCTACGCGGATTGCGAGGCCCAGACTTCGAGAAGGTGTGAGGCGTGGACGACTACAAGGTGTGGGAATGCATGGTCTGCGGGTTCGTCTACGACGAGGCCGAAGGATGGCCGGCCGAGGACATCCCACCGGGCACTCGCTGGGCGGAGATTCCCGACGACTGGTCCTGTCCGGACTGCGGCGCAGCCAAGGCCGATTTCGATATGATCGAGATCAGCCGCTCCTAACGCGTCGCTATCATTGGCACCGGGGTGGCCGGTGCGACGGGCGCCATAACGCTGCAATCCGGCCGCTGAGATGAAATGGAGCTTGGCGGACCGATTTCGAGGCCTTCGTGGCCCGGCTCGATCGGCGTTTCCGACGTGTGGAGTCGCGAAGGCGTTCACGGTCGTTCCCCCGCGGGCTGAAAGTCGGGCCACCACAGGTGAACCGCGGGGCGCACGCCGAGCATGCCGGGGAGTCGTCCCCGGGAGAGCTGCAGCACTTGCTGACCGCCGCGGTGTGAGACGACGACGGGCTACGCGCCGACCTGGGTGGCTACGGGACCGAACACCTCGGTGGTCCCGACGCGGTGTTCGGTGCCGACGAGACCGGCGACCTCGAACACGGCACGATGACTGTCGGTGCTCAGCACCAATACATCGGCGCCGCTGGACGGATCGAGAATGCACAGGTCGCGGTCTATCTGGCCTACGCGCTGTGCCCGCCGGTGTCCCAGACCTGCGCCACCGCAGGCCGTCAGCGCGCGCGGGGTGTCCAGCGACGCGACGTTCGCGACCAAGTCAGCACTCACCCGCGGGATGATCGAATCCGCCTTCGACGCCGGGACGCCGGGACGGTGGTCCGTCGGCGACGAGGTCTACGGCAGGGACCGGTGCTGCGTCCCACCCTCGCCCACCGCGGGCTCGGCTACGTCCTCGCGGTCGCGACGTTCTCTCAGATCGACACGAAGGCCGGCCCGCACCGCGCGATCGATGCCCTGCCCGTCCAGGCGTGGATCAGGATATGCGCTGGTCAGGGCGGCAAGCGGCAGCAGCTCTGTGACTCGGCGTTCGTCGCCACTAGCGAGCGGGATCTACTCGGCTCCCAGAACGCACCGCTTTTCGACGATCGGCAGGTCCGGACCTGGACTGGACCCTGCTCGCCTACGCCTTCTCGAGGGCCGCCGCGACCACCCGCACCGCAGAAGCCGCCGACGGGCTGATCCCGCTCACTGTCAGCGAGATCCGCGACCTGCTTGTCGAGATCGTGATGCCACACCCGACCACCCGGCGGTTCTACCCTGGCCTGGTCCTGGGTGGCGGCGCCGCCACCCAGGCCGCAGTCCAACAACTCAATTGATCACAAATCTTGGGTCAGAGTACGAGCCGGCGTCGTCCTCGTTCGTCCGCGTCTACCGTCAAACGGTGATGTGGCCGCGCATGAGCACACGGGCAGTCCGTTCAACGGAGACGCTGCGTACTCGTCCATCGTGATCGACGTCCGCCGCTGCTGTGACGCTGCCGGACAGGCCGTGCACCACCGCCTCGTCGCTGCCGCCTAAGGGCCCACCACCGACGATCGTGCCGTGCATCATGCGGGCGGCCGCCAGGCTGAGCGCGGCCGTCACCGGCACCGAAGCGATGAACTGCCCCATTGACACGGCGATGATCCGCGGATTCACGCTTGATTCAGGTTCGGGGTGAAGCAGCACGACGCGCGGGACTGCCGCGAAGGATGCTGCTGCCTCGTCGCGGTGCGCGCACAGCCCCAGTCGGACGCAGACCGCGCCACGGATGGACTCAACCCGTGCTGCGGTCGCCGGGGCATCAAGTGAGCGGTCTCCGATGACCTGCGCGTGGAACAGGAACAGGTACGGATGGGTGACGTCGATCAGGCTGAAGTCGAACGTCTCATTGTCGACCTCGACAGTGTCCCGCGCACGACCCGTCGGTAGCGTCGAGCCGAGCACGAGACCGCCCGGATCCAGGAACGAGGTGGTCAGCTTGATTTCGGTCCCGACCTCGCCCAGCTTCAGGCCGCCGCCTGGAAGGGCGACGTCGACCAAACCGTCGGTGGCGAGATTGCGTAACCGGATCGGCCCACGCCGCCGCGAAAGGTCCAGCAATCCGGTCACCGCTGCGAAAGGCACAACAGCCGAGGTCATGTTGCCGCAGGTTCCGGACCAATCGACAGTGCCGCCGTCACCACTCACATTGCCGACGATGAAGTCCAGCTCGGCACCCGGAACGGAGCCTGCGCCGACGAGCACCACCTTGTTCGTCACGGGTGTCCCGCCGCCGAGCCCGTCCACCGCATTACGTCCGATCAGAGCACGCGCGAGTTGGTCACGCTGCGGACCGGCACCCGGTGCCACCTGCAGATCGAGCACTACGCCACGGCTCGTACCGCCACGTATGATCGCCGCTTCGACCGTACATTCCATACTGCTGCCCTCAGCCGTCGCCGTAGATGGTGAATCCGCCGTCCAGGACGAGCTCGGTCCCGGTCGTGAACCCGGAATCGAGCAGGTACGCGACAGCGATCGCAGCCTCCTCGGGCTCGGCGCCGCGACTCAGCGGGATCTGCCGATAGCGTTGCTGGAGCAGCTCGGGAGCCAGTTCGGCGCGGACTCGTTCGGTCAGCGTAGTGCCAAGGGCCAACGTGTTCACGCGGATCCCCAGCGGCGCGAGTTCCACCGCGAGCGCCCTGGTGAGCGCGTGCACCGCACCCTTCGCGGCCGCGTAGGCGGACGTTCCCGCGACGCCGGCGAGGGCATGACTCGTGCCGAGGTTCACCACCGCTCCTCCGCGTCCCCGCGAGCGCAGCGACCGCGCGAACGCCTGCGTGGCAAAGAACAACGCCTCGACATCTACGCGTAGCAGGCCACGCAGCAGTTCGGGTGTCGTGTCGAAGAAACCGGCGTACTCGACCAGCCCTGCATTGTTCACGAGCGCGTCTGCGCCTCCAAGTTCCTCCTCGGCCACGCGGATCATGCCAGCGACATCGCGAGGCTCGGTCAGATCGCCCGCGTAGCTCGCCACCCGATGGCCGTCACGCTCGAGCGCGACGCGCAGTTCCACCAGCTGATCTTCGCACCGGTCGGCCAACAGTAGGGTGTCACCCCGACTAGCCAGCTCGAGGGCGATCGCCCGCCCCAGTCCACGTGCTGCCCCCGTCACGATGACGACCCGAACGGCTCCCACTGGCACTACCCCCACGTTTGACAATCGATCATGTCAATTATAGAAAGAGCTGCGTTCCACGCAATCCAGGTCGGCGAACCGCCGATGCCCGACGACCAGGGAGTCTGAGTGAAGATCACCCATCATGGCCACGCCTGCCTGCTCGTCGAGATCGACGACGTGCGCGTGCTCATCGATCCCGGCACGTTCTCTGCAGGCCACACCGGGCTGACCGACATCGACGCGATCATGATTACCCACCAGCACTTCGACCACTTCGACACGCCCGTCGTCGCCGAACTGCTGGCAGCGAACCCGGCGGCGCCACTGGTGATCGAGCGCGGCACCGCGGATGCCCTACCCGACACAATCCCTGCCGACCGACTACAGGTCGTCGCCCCCGGCGACGACTTCGACGTCCGTGGTCTGAACATCGACGTCGTTGGCGGCACTCACGCCACGATCCACCCGGACATCCCGCTGATCCCCAACGTCGGCTACTACTTTCGCGACGCCGGTCTGTTGCACCCAGGCGACGAATTCAACCCGCCTGTGGTGGAGGTCGAGGTGCTCGCGCTGCCGATCTCCGGCCCGTGGCAGAAGCTCAGCGACGCCGTCGACTACCTTCGCGCGGTCAACCCTACTGTCGCCTTCCCGATCCACGAGGCGGTCACCTCACGGCCGACACTCTTCCACAACTACCTCGAGAACCTCAAGCCCAGCAGTACCACCTTCCAGGTCTTCGAGGCCGGCGTCGCGACCGAGGTTGCCTCGTGAGCACAGACTCGCCCGTATCGGCGCGCAGGCAGCTTCGCGAGCGCCTCGATGCACGCGAGTTCCTGATGTTCCCGGGTGCGTTCAACCCGCTCAGCGCGATGCTCATCGAGGACTGCGGCTTCCCAGGCGTTTATGTTTCGGGTGCGGTGATGGCGGCCGAACTCGGATTGCCCGACATCGGGCTGACGACACTGACCGAGGTCGCTTCACGAGTTCAACAGATTGCCCGGGTGACTTCCCTTCCCGTGCTCGTCGATGCCGACACCGGCTTCGGGGAGATCGTCAATCTCGCCCGCACCGTCCGCCTACTCGAGGATGCGGGCGCCGCTGCGTTCCACGTCGAGGATCAGGTTAACCCGAAGCGGTGCGGGCACCTGGACGGCAAGGAAGTCGTTGACACGCAGACGGCCGTTCGCCGGATCAAGGCCTGTGTGGCTGCGCGTCAGGACCCGGACATGGTGATTGTGGCCCGGACGGATGTCCGGGGCGTGAACGGACTCGACGCCGCCATCGAACGCTGCCAGGTTTTGGTGGCAGCCGGTGCGGATGCGCTCTTCCCTGAGGCGATGGCCTCACTCCCCGAATTCGAGGCGGTACGGAACGCGGTCAACGTTCCGATCCTGGCCAACGTCACGGAGTTCGGGAAGAGCGAGCTCTTCTCGGTCTCCGACCTGAAAAGCGTCGGCGTCAACATGGCCATCTATCCGGTCTCGCTCCTGCGGCTCGCGATGGGAATTGCCGAACGCGCACTCGGCACGCTGCAGACCGAAGGCACGCTCGCCGACCTAGTTCCACAGATGCAGACCCGCGCGCGGCTGTACCAACTACTGGACTACGCGTCATACAACCAGTTCGATGAGGCGATTTTCACCTACGGGAAGCAGCCTTGACCTCCTCATACAGAATGAGCCTTTTCAATCTTGGTTTGTCTGATTCTCCCGGCGGTTAAGGGTCACCAATTGACGAATTGAACGGGAACCGGCTCGGGCCGTTCCATCATCTGGCGACGGCAATAGTTGGTCGGGCGGCGGGCGGAGGGATGCCGTAAATAGAGAAGTCCCCGGTAGATCACAGGGTTCCTACTCCACTGTGCCCTTGACCGAGGACTTCCGTTGCTAACCTACCCCGGTGTCGTCGACCTGCCCGAGTCGACCCTGACCTTCCTCACGGGACTGCTGGCCGAGGACCGCGCCCAGCGCCGGACCTGGCGCAAGCTGCCCCCACGCGAGCAGGCACTCCTGGTGCTCGCCCACCTCCGCAAGGGTGAACGCTACGAGCACCTCGCCGAGGGCTTCCAGGTCAGCGTCGGCACCGTCCACAACTACATCCGCGAGGCCGTCGGCCTGCTCGCCACCCACGGCCGGACCCTGCTCGCCGCGGTCTGGACCTTCGCGTGGACCCAGAGCAACTTCCTCATCCTCGACGGCACCGTCGTGCGTACCAACCGTGTCCGTGCGCACAACAAGCTGTACTACTCGGGCAAGCACAAGTACCACGGCATCAACCTGCAGGGCCTCACCGACCCCTACGGTCGGCTGCTCTGGATCTCCGAAGGACTTCCCGGCTCCGTCCACGACCTCACCGCGGCCCGGATGCACGACGTCCTCCATCTGATCGACCGCTCGGGGCTCTACCTCTACGCGGACAAGGGCTACGTCGGCGGCGAGGGTGACCGCCTCCTCGTCCCGGTCAAGAAACCCAAGAACAGGGAACTCCCCGACCGCGACAAAGAGACCAACTGGACCCACGCCACCACCCGCTCGCAAGGCGAACGAGGATTCGCGGTCCTCAAGAACTGGCACATATTCGACCGTTTCCGCGGCTGCCCACGCCGCGTCGGCATCTTCGCCCAGGCCGTCCTCGTCCTCTCCAGTGAGGGCCTTTAGGAAAATCGACTTTGAAAAGGCTCAATGAAAGGCGCTTGCGTTCGGCGAAAGCAGGGCGTGACCAGGGACCGGGGCGTCTGCTGATCAGACTGCGGCGGCGAGTTCGGTGAACGCGGTCGCCAGCCGAAGCTGCGGGTCGGTGTCGATCCCGAGTTCGTAGTGGCTGCAGCGAATCTTCCGCAGGAGGGCGTATCCGGCACTGAACGTCTGGACGGAGCACAGGCGCTTCAGTCCGCGCATCGCCCGCAACCGTGCTTCAACCGGATGTGATCGGCCTCGATCTGGTTGTCCGTCCGAGCAGGAGCGTGTCCCTAGCTCCTCTGTCAAGCAGCGGCGGGTTTGGTTGGAGGGGTCGTCGGCTCGTAGCGCTGTCAATGTGAGGGCTCAGGACATCTTTGACGGTTCGTCCTCAGCACATACTTGACGGTGGATCTCTGACTGTGGTCTTGTTCCGCCGGGTTGTTGGTGGCGGAACGGGCGGGTTTGTGGATCAGCAGGCGACGGTCGAGTACCGGTATCGGGCAGTGTGCGAGGTGTTGGCCGGGTCGCCGATCGGGGAGGTCGCGGCCCTATACGGCACGTCGCGGCAGTCGCTGGATACCTGGCGGCGGCGGTTCACGGCCGAGGGGAAGGCGGGGCTGGCGGACCGTTCCCGGCGTCCGCGCACGAGCCCGACGAAGCTGGGCGCCGAGGTGGAGGCGCTGATCTGCCAGCTGCGCCGGGAGCATCCGCGGTGGGGAGCCCGCCGGATCCGCCACGAGCTCGCAGGCCGCGGCCTGCCGGTGGCGCCGTCGCGGGCGACGGTACACCGGGTCCTGACCCGCAACGGGATGATCGACCCACAGGCCCAGGAACATAAGCGGAAGTACCGCCGGTGGCAGCGCGAGACGCCGATGCATCTGTGGCAGCTCGACATCGTCGGCGGCGTGCCGCTCGCCGAGGGCCGCGAGTGCAAGCTACTGACCTGGATCGATGACCATTCCCGGTTCGTCGTCATCGCCACGGTGCTCGCCACGCCCTCCGCGCGAGAGGTCGCCGAGGCGTTCACCGCGGCGATGCGCTGCTACGGCGTCCCGTCCGAGGTACTCACGGACAACGGTGGGCAGTTCACCGGCCGCCATCTCAAGCCACTGCCGGTCCAGGTGCTGTTCGAGAAGGTCTGCCTCGACAACGGCATCAAACAGCGCCTGACCAAGCCGCGGTCACCGACGACGACCGGGAAGATCGAGCGGTTCCACAAGACGCTGCGCGCGGAGTTCCTCGACCACGTCGCCCCGTTCGCCTCGATCAGCGTCGCCCAAGACGCCATCGATGCCTGGATCAGCAGCTACAACCAGCAGCGGCCGCACCAGGCACTGGAGATGGCGGTCCCCGCGAGCCTGTTCCGCCCCCACGGGCCGACCCGCCTCGACACCGCCCCGACGACGGCCGTCCCGCAGCAGGCCGAGCCTGAGCCGTCGTCGCTGGTCATCGGGGTGATCGAACCACCGGCCGGTCCGATCAGCGACGGCGCCGCTGTCGAGTTCGTGCTCCGAGTGCCTCCGGCAGGCAACCTCACGATCCGCCATGGACGCCAGTTCGTCTCGCTGCACCACAGCATGGCCGGGCGCACCGTCACCGTCTGGGCCGACCTGCGCAGCATCCACCTCAGCCACGACGGCCACGTGATCCGCCCGCACTCACCAACCGCACAGGGCAGTTGACAACACAGGGGCGTCAACACCCTGGACACCACCACCCGCGAGGCCTCGACGCGGCCCGCGCCCGCGGCCAGCGTCTCGGGCGCCCGCCCGCGCTCACCCCGGAGCAGGTCCGTCACGGCCGGGCGCTGCTGCGCGCGCCGGACACGACGGTCACCTCGATCGCGAAGCTGCTGGGGGTGAGCCGGTCGAGGTTGTACGCCCACGTGCCGGATCTGGGCGGTGGTGGGCGAGTAGCCACGGTCGAGATGGACAAGTGTCAAGAAACCTGTCCGGGGACCTTACTTAGACGCTTTCCGACCGCGTGGATCACGTGGTCTCGAGGTGTCCCCAGATGGACATGACTTCAGCGGCGGTACGGCGATGAGGGAACACGCTGGCGGTCAGCCCTTTCGGCGACCGTGACGACTACCGCTGCCTGCAGCGGCCGGTTCGTCGCCGGCGGGATCGGGCTTGGTCAGTTTGAGGGCCTTCAACCCGGCCAGCCTCGCCCTCGTCGACATGCCCGTGTCGTATGTGACGACCGTGACCGGGCGACCCGCTATCGCCCGCACTGCTGCGGCGCGGTCCACGATCTCGTCGTCGGTGATCGGTAGGCGGACATGGCCGCGCGGGTCGGGGAGCAGGCCGACAGTGACTGCTCCCGCGACCGGGGCTCCGGACGGATCGTCGTGGGCTGTCTGCGCATCGCGGAGCCGGCCGAGTCGCATGGTGCTATCGTCGCGCCAGACGCGGTCCAGAACGGCCAGTGTATATCCGGCGCGCCACCGCTTGTCACGGTGCCGCTTCAGACCGTCCAACTCGTCGACCACGGCCATGGGCACGATCAGGTGGATGTCCTCCCCGGGCAGGTCGAGTACACCGGCGAAATCGATGTCTTCGAGCTTGTCGTGTTCGACGTAGAACGACGTGTCGAGTACCACGAGAGCGCCGACGTGTGCCCAGTGATCCACCTTCGCTTCCAACGCGTTCTGAGTTTCCTTGAGTACCTGTGTCCGGTCGTCGAGTTCACGTGACAGTAGGGCGTTGACGACCGGGTGCTGGGTGATCTGGGTGGTTCTGTTGTAGGCCTCGGCGGTGGAGCGTCTGAAGCTTTCGACGCCGTGCTGGGCTGTCACCGTCTCTGACAGGGCGAGGTCGAGGAGGTCGCGGTACCGGCCGCCGAACACGAGCCGCTGGACGTCGTCCGCCGGGACCAAGCCGCGGAGTTGCCGCGATGCTTCGTCGGCCCAGTCCAGGTAGGCAGTGAGACGCTCGTAGCTGGTACGCCCCGCACCGCCGCTGTGAAGGTTCGAGACGTCGTTGGCGAGCCGGCCAAGGACGCTGACGAGCTGCGAGGACAGGACACCAGGTCGCGGTACGAGAATCACACAATCATCGTCGCACGATCATTTCGGCGTCCGGTTCACCGACCGCGTCGAGGCGGTCCACCGCGAGCCGGACTCGGCCGTCCTCGGGGGGCACGAATCGTACCGGCGCATCGTCGCCGGCCGCGGCGATCCGCTCGGCGGTGGCCCGCCAGGCCGCATCGAGTGAGGCGACGAGCCCGCGCAGATGGGTGTCGACCGGGCCGGCCAGGCCGATACCAGTCAGCACCTCGCCACGCATCTCCTCCCAGGCGTCGCCGGCGAGCAGCCGGGCCCGCGGGTCGCACCACCGCTGGGATGGCGCGGCAAACACGTCGCGGCGGCCGGCGCAGCGCCCGGTGCAGTTGCCCCAGGACACACAGCACGTAAGCATCGCGGTCGACGACCCCGGCGGGTAGCGCCGGGTCGGCCAGCACCGCCCGCTTCCACACTGGCGGCACGAGAGCGACGTCGACCTGGCCCGGGCAGATCCGACGCCGGCCGACGAGGCCGGGCAACCCGTGCACCGCCCGCAGGACCGGCCCGCCTGCCCGGGTCTCTCCCAGCGGCAGCGCCTCGGACAGCAGCGGAAGGAAAGGCCGGACGGTGCCGTAGCGGCGGGCGAGCTCGGCGCGCATCACCGTCTCCACACTCGTATCGTCGGGCGCGAGCTCTCCGACCAGCGCGGCGACCTCCACCCGCTCGCGCGGCGCGACCCGTTCCACCACCGCCCACGCCACGGCGACGTCGACGACCTGGCCGGCCGCGCCGGCCAGCAGACCGAGAAGCGCGCTCGCCGCTCCGGCGAGCGGCACCGACGCCTTCTCCAGCGTCGGCAGCGCGGCAAGCCGCTCGCGCTCCGAGGCGCGCCGCGCCGGGTTGAGCAGAACAGATCCCGTCCTGGCCCGCGGCCACCTGCCGGAGGACGTCGAGGCCGACTGGAAGCAGCGGGTGTCGTTGCCAACCACGCAAGGGAAGGCCGGGCGCCCGCGCCGGAACCGGTTCGCCGTCCTGATATGGGTCCGGGCTTTCCGTCTCGACATCCACGATAGGCACCGGAAGACCCCTCCTGGGCACCCGGCAGTGCCCGCCCGGTCCGCCGCGGCGACAACCCTCTGCCGGCTGCACCTGGAGCGCATCGACCAGCTCACCGCCGCGATCGAGGAACTGTCGACGCGGATCGAGGACGAGATGCGCCCTTTTGCCCGCCAGCTTGACCACCTGGTCACGATCCCCGGGGTCGGCCGGACGGTCGCCGAGGTCATCATCGCCGAGACCGGCGGCGACATGACCCGCTTCCCGTCGGCCGGGCACCTGGCGTCCTGGGTCGGGGTCTGTCCCGGCCACCACGAGTCCGCCGGCAAACGCAGGTCCGGGAAGACCCGGCACGTGGGCAAGAAGAAGGCCCTCGTCGCGATCGAGCACTCCATCCTGACCGCCGTCTGGCACATGCTCACCAACGACACCGACTACCAGGACCTCGGCGGCGACTACTACACCCGACGCGGCCCCGAACGCGCCCTGCGCCGCCTGACCCGCCAAGCCAACGCCCTCGGCTACACCGTCCGCTTCGACCCCATCCCCGAGGCCGCCTGGGCCGGGCACCGCCGTCACCTCACGTTATTTTTCGGGTTAGGTTCACGGCTGGCAACGCACGGGAGGACAGGGAACGCCGCATCCCAAGGGCGATGCGGCGTCCCGCTCAGCGTCAGGAAACGGACCTCTCCATCGGGTCACCAATATCGTCGGCGAACCAGTTTGCTGGCCCGCTCACCACGACACCGCCTGGAGCGGTACCGCTTGGAGGCGTCGAGTTCGGCCGTCCATCGCGCCGGGCGAAACGCGTGACCAGACGGAAACACATCTCGCCGCCAAGAGTCAGCCCGAACATGACGACCATCGCCCCCACCGGGGCGACCCACGCAGTGTCCGCGCGGGCCGTATGCGCAATCCCCAGGCCAAACGCTGACGCGCTCAGGCAGCTGCCACAAACGCGCGCGGTGAGAGGGCTGCACCGCTCAATCAGCTGCCCGGCGATCAGCGCCAGCAGGACGCAGATCCCGTAGACGACGTAACGGAGGGTGCTGGTAGCTGTGAAGTGGTCGAGGAGGGTCCTGGCTATCCCTGCCGAACCAAGGAAGAAGACCATCGAATGCCAGCTGGGCCGCTGGGCCGGGACCTGGACCGGAGCGCCGCTAGAGGACCGCACATACGGGATCTCTAGACTCCAGCGCTGGCTTGGAGTATTTTCGGGCGTTGGAAGCATGTCAGGCCATCCTCGAAGCGGGCCGACGTGTGACTGATGTTTGGGTGGCCGGGCTGGCCGCAATCCGGCCCGGCCACCTTGTTTTCTGGATCTTGTGGATCCTGCTGGTTGTCGCTGTCGGGACCAGCCTGCCCGACGTCTCGTGGGGCGCGCAATCCCGTCATGCCCGGGGTTTTTCCAGGTCACAGGTCTGACGCAGGGACTGGCCAAGGACTTGCCGCCACTCGCACAACCGCCGTTGGTCCCGTTACAACGGTCGCTGGTACCTTCCACCAATGGGCCGTTCTGTGACCATTAGTGACATAGCCGACGTCAGGAGCCTCGTCAGCTACGCGACTGTCGGCCAGGTCGACCGTGTCCTCCGCGAAACGTCGCTCAACCAGGGCCAGATCGCCCAGTTGCTCCCGATGGACGCGGGCAACTTCACGAACGCGCTCAAGGACCCGTCGGACACGGTGGTGCAGAAGCTGGACGAGGTCTTCGCGGCGCTCCACGGCGAGTTGGATCGAACTGGGGGGCTGGCCGCGCTCGCGGTACGCCTGCGCCGGGTGGAGACCAAAAACCTCATGGCCCGCATTCCGCCGACCTGGACGCGGGAGCTACTGGCCCGACCCGCTGACGACGAGTTCGGCGTCCTCACACGGGCATCGGCGCTGCTATCAATTCTGATGGCGGTGCCGAACCGCAGCCAGAGGGTATGCCGCGACTACAGCGACGAACTCGAAACGATCGTGGACCAGCTCATCCTCATCGGGGCCTCCCCACCGAGCCCGCGCAACATGGACGCGCTGATTTTACTCGGCAGTATCGCCGACTTCGCGTTCGACGTTGTCGAAGAGCGCCTCCACAACGCCCTGTGGTCGATGCCCATGGGCTTCCGTGTGTGGCGCGCTATCACCACCATCGTGCTACGCCGCATCGAGGCTGGCGGTCGATCCGACCGAATCCTTCGAGCCTGGGTCGAGGAGCAGCTCAACGCGTCGGAAGAACTGCGGGCGAGGAGTCTGTTCCCCGCACGATCCCTCGACCTGGAACTCGCGATCGCGATCCCCAGCTCCTGGTCGCCCCACGACAACGACTGGGCCGCACGCGTGCTCCGCAGCCGGGTGGAGAACACCGACGCGACCGTGCGAGAGCGCGGGACAGCCGCGTTCGGACTCTGGGAACGGACGATGGCACCCGGCGGCCCTGACCGTGGCGACACCACGCAGTACCTGCGCACGCTGATCGACCAGTTCGAGTACGAAGCGAGAGACGACGATGGCGGCACCGCCACCGGGCTGCTGTGGGTGTCGGAAACCTTGCGGCATATGATCGATTCGGGTCAGCGCGTGTGCAACACCTGGCCAGACTCCACCGGCACCGCCCTGCTCGTCGTCAAGGATGCCGTGAGGCGTCTGGACGAGCCAGCGCCGGACGGGTACTCCGTGCCGCCACGAATCCGTGAGGCTACGAGGTTTCTCGCGGAACACGCGATCCTGCAGAACGGTGGCGTACAGCGGCGTCAGGCTATCGACGCACTCAGCGCAGGCAGTTGGACCGAGGCCATGACCGACGTTCTGGCTTCAGTCCTCGCTGACGACAGGTCGGAGTCGTGGCTTCGCTGCCGGGCGCTCTTCGCGTGCAGCCTGCTACAGGAACGCTCACGTGAGGTTGAGACCGTTCTGTGGCAGGCATTCGAGGAGACCAGGCGGCAGCTACTCAGCTACGGCGACCACCCGCCTCGCGGAGTCGTCTCCGAGATGCACGCCGTACTATTCGCCTGCGGGGACTGCTTCGGGGTTCCGGGCGCCGAATCGCAGGCCCGCCGGCTACGCGGCCGCGTCAACGGCATGCTCGACGAGCTCATGGAGCGGAGCCTGCACAACCCGGACCTCTACCGAGTGGCCCGGGCCGCCGCCTACCTCGTCATGGTCACCGCACAGACAGGAGACGAAGTCTCCCACGAGTTCATGCGCAGACTGGACAGTCACCCAGACCCCACCACGGCCGCCCTCAGCGCATGGGCCTTGAGACAGCGCTTCGACCAGAGAGGCAACGTTCACCCCCTGTACGACGCCCGCTGACCCAACGCCTGGTCAGTCATCGGGTGACCTCGGACACGGTGCCGCCAAGGGCAACGCGCCGGGTTTGCGCAGCAACGGCTCGAGGTAGTTGATCGAGTTCGAGGCGTGAGGTTCGCTGCCCGGATAGGCGTTCGTGACGGGCAACCTCCTGGCCGGCCGATGTAGACGGCGATCTCGGAGGCGCCGGCCTCGACTCGTAACGCTGACCGATCAGCCGGACTGCCCCCGCCTCGGCGCCGACCGGGAGCGGTCCCACCGCGCTCCCCCGCGTCGCAGCGAGGCCCACCGGCCCGCGTCTTAATCCGCACGAAGTCACCTACCCGGCGGGCATCGATCGCGACCTCCGCCAGCGTCCGCTCCTGATAGCTGAGCACTCGTGACGTCACGACTCCACAACCTGGGCGGGCCACCGGCCTCTCAGGCGCCCGGGCCCGCAATCGGACCAGCTCGCCCTCATCGGCCAAGTCCTTCATAGCCACCTTGATGACCAGCGGCGACAGACCCGAGAACACCAGCTCAACCAGACGATCCACTCCACCCGTGACACATCGCGTCGCCTCACACGGGGCGATCAGCAGCCTTCCGTCCCCAAGCCTCACCGGAGACCACACTCCGTAACCGCCGAGTAGGCCCGGAGGGCACCAGGATTGTTCCCGGTCCGTTTCCCCGGGCCTCTCACCGAACCCGCCGTGCCGATCTCTCGAGGCTGTGTCACGGTCATCGGTACTGGCGTTTCTGCGCCTCACGGATCGCGACCCGTGTCTGGGCCGGCAGCTCGATCACTTCCAGTTCGACGCCGTAGTGACGCAGTGCGCCGGCGTACCAGCTCGTGCGGGCGAAGGGCGCCCGGGCCTGCTCGTCGGTGAAGCAGAGGATCTTGCGCCACCGGCCGCCCCGCTCGGCCTCGACATACACGAGCTTCAGAGCGTCGGTGAGTACCTTGTTGCGCTGCGCCGGCTTGGGCGAACCCTGATGTGCCCAGATCTCCGCGATCACCTGTTCGCCGAGGTTCGCCGCGTCGATCTCAACCCGGCTGCCGTCGGCCAACAGGACGCGCGTCGGTATCAGCGGCACGCCGACCCTGGCCGACAGTAAGGCCACCGCCTCGGTCTCCGCGTCGCGTTGGACCTGGCTGTCGCCGTCGGCCGGCACCTCAGGCAGGAACTCCGTCATGCGGCCGCCTCCTCGTCGGCCATGGACGCACGGATCGCGATCCTGACCTCGTTGCCCGCAGCGGGGTCGACAACGTGGTGCAGCCCGAGATCGATGATCCGGCCGTCGCGGGCATTCCACTCGCGGGCACCGTCCTCGTGGCCGAGGATCGAACCGAGCGCGTCGATCGTCGCCTTCCACAGGTTCGGCCAGGTGCGGCGGGGACCGACAACGAACGCGAGCTGCAGTGCGATGCCGTTACCTGGCAGCGGGCTGGCAGACGCGATCTGGTCGCGTATCTGCTCCTTGTAGGCGGCCGTGCTCGCCGACGCCGTCGTGGTCACGTCGAACATGTACGCGCCGACCGGTACCGCCGGGCCCACCCTTGCCGACGACGACGCCGCGTGGCGTTTGGTGGCCCACACCGAGGCGAAGGCCCGCCCCGTCCGCGCGGTCAGCTTCGGCGTGAGCAGGAACAGGTAATTGTCGAGATCATTCAGTGTGTAGAACGGTACCGCGCCCGCCAGCCCGACCTCGAGCCGTAAAGCGAGCGGATCGGGCGCCATGCGGACCTGCTCGGCGACGGCCGTGTACACGTCGTCGATGAAGGCGGTTGACCGTGCCTGGCTGGCCGACCCGGCTTTGTCCCAGCTGGCGAGTGCGGGCTCGACACGCAGCGTGCGGCCTGCGACCTGAGGCCGTGCGTAGAAGACCGGCGTCATCATGCGCGGACCGTACCGCGCCCTTCCGACAATCCGGTCTCTGAATCAGGTGCTGCTCGGTTGTACGCGCAGGATCGTGCGGCGGATCTCCTCGATCGTCTGGTCGAGGGCGCTGATCGCCGCGGTAAGGCGTGCGCTGATGAGATCGCCGGCTACGCGGGTCAGGGACTGCAGATGCAGGCCGATGGCGAACAGGCGTTGGAGCACGAGGTCGCCCAGGTCACGGGCGATGCGGTCGCGATCCTCGAGGACCGCGAGGCGTGCGTGTTCCTGGTGTGCCTCGGCCAGTTCGAGGGCGAGCCCGGCGTCGGCGGCGAAGGCCTCGACCAGCGCGATGTCGGGCGCAGGAAGACACGGCGGGCTTGTCCGGTGCCCGAGGATCAGGATCGCCGGTTGGTGCCGGGTGAGGCGTAGCGGTACGGCCAGCGCCGCGGCGAGGGGCAGCGCTGGGGTGGGGACGACCCGGTTCCCTCGCAGGTGAAGGCCCTCCACCATGACGGCGTGACTCGCGGTGACCAGGTCCGCCTGCGGGTCGGTGCTGAGGGTGGCGGTCAGCCCTCGCAGTGCCTCGGCGTCGACGGGCAGGTCGGGGGCCACGGCGGCGGCGGTCACGACCAGGGTGCCGTCTTCGTCGGGGACGGCGACCATGCCTACGTCCGCGGCGGCGGTCCGTCGGCCGATCCGCGCGACGAGACCGAGTGCGTCGCGCGGATCCGGGGCGGCGAGCACGCTGGTCGTGATCTCGGCGCTGGCCGCCAGCCAGGCCCGGCCCCGCTCCGCCTGCTGGCAGAGCCGGCGTGCTTCTCGCTCGGCCCGACGCAGGTCGGTGATGTCGGTGAAGACGAGTGCGAGCATCTCTTCACCACGCCGCGTCCACGGGATCACCGTGATCCGCATCGACCGGGCGGGACCGTGCGCTGCCTTCAGGTCGAGATCGCCGACCTGGGCGTGGTGGGTGCGCAACGCGGCCGCGATCATGCCCCATTCGCCGCCCAGGCAGCGCTGGTGCGGGCCGGCCGGCGACAGTCGTTCCGTCAGGTGGGCAAGCCGGTCCCCGACGCGCTGGGGCACACCGGCGATCTCGTCGATGACCGGTGAGCCGCGCCACAGCCGCAGGTCGGCGTCATAGAGCGCCACCCCTAGCGGCAGCTCGCCGGCGGGTACCCCGGCGGACACCAGTTCGACCAGTGCGGCGTGTTCCCCGATGGTCTGCTCGTCTCGGCGGGCGGCGGTGACGTCCAGGATCGTCCCGATGTTGCCGACCACCGCACCCGCCGCGTCCCGCACGACGGTGGCCCTGATCTGGACCCGGCGGTAGCTTCCGTCCCGGGTCCGGTAGCGGGTCTCGTGGTGGCAGTGGTCGGCACCGCCCGCGACCACACTCATGAACAACGTGACGGTGTACTCGACCTCGTCGGGGTGGACATAGTCCAGGAACCGGGCACCCAGACTGGCGACGACATCGAAACCGGTCAGGGTCGTCCACGCCCGGTTCAGATAGGTCCAACGGCCCTCGGCGTCGGTCCGGAACACCACCTCGCTCAGAGAATCCAGCAGATCCTCGGCATCGCAGCAGCGGGCCGCATCCCCACCATGCCCCACCCCGGTCTGCCACGGTTCCTGGTGCTGCGTAGCCCCCCTCGACACAGACATCACCTACAGTCCCCTCCCCCGCGACAGCGGATCCCCCCACCCCGGCAAGCCGGCGTCGCCCGCCGATCCCCCTCGACCGGCAGCATCCGCCGACCAGCAGCCGACGAACACACCCGCAATACCCTGACGCAGTCCCACCTTCTACGCGCCGCATAGCTGACATGCTCAGAGTCCCGCCAGCCCCTCTATCTAGATCCTTCCTCCCGTTGTCCAGGTAACTCAGACGCACAAATCACATCTATGCAGCACATGCATCAACCGTCCACCACCCTGGCGCGGGAGACCACACGCGGCCACGATGCGCACCGCATCCCCGCTCGAGACCTGTAGCCCCGTCCTCCAACTCCTGCCAGCCGCCCCGACGGCGTTGCCCACTCAGACCTCGACAAGGCGGGCGCCACGCCTGCCCGGACCAGTCCGGATCATCACGCGGGAGCGCCGCACCCCTGCGGCTGCGCCACATCATCCATCCGGGCCGGATACAGCACCGACAACCCGCACACTGGTCGTGACGGTCAACGATGGAAGGCCGATAGCCTCCATGGCATTCTTTTCAACCCCCAGAGTATTGGACTCGTAAAATAATTCGAGGCTACTATCGACTTGAGAATTCGGACAGCAGGCGCCGTCACAGACGATTCACTGCGCCCGCCGCCCCCTGGAACCAGAAGTAACAGAGGGCGGCCTTGCTCGAATTCGGGGACTGCCCCTCGACCGCTACCTCAGCGCTTCCGCTACAAGCGGCTACAATTCTGGTCGGGCCGCAGGCCACAGTCATGACACTGACCCTGTGCACGCATACGGCTTACCTGATGCTTGACGTCAGAGGCCGGATGACGCTCCCGGCCACCCACACGGCGACTCTGGCCGTCGTCCGGGACCAGCAGAGCCGTCCAGCCGGTGCACCTACCACCGGGCCAGCGACAACGTCGCAGACACGTGCGACGGCCGCCGTCCATGCGCCCCGGCGATGGCCGATGGAGATCACCACGGCCGCATCGGCGACTCCTCCCGCTAGCGGTCGTTGCCGGTCCAGTGCGAGTTGCGGACAGCACGACCCGTCGCCAGATCCCCCACGACAGCCAGTTGCTGAATTCTGCAACTTCTAAGATAGTACTGTCTTGACGTTGCCGGGCGGCCGCGCGAGGGGGCGGCCGGGCGGGCTTGGCGTCATGGACGGTGAACGTGGCTGTACTGGCTGAGAGGGGTGCCCTGGTGGTGGTTCCGCTGCATCAGGTGAAGGCGGAGTTCTTCCGCATGTTGGGGCATCCCGTTCGAATCCGGGTGCTGGAGTTGCTGGTGGACGGGCCGACACCGGTACGGGATCTGCTGTCGAAGATCGAGGTGGAGCCACCGAACCTGTCACAGCACCTCGCGGTGTTGCGCCGCTCGGGCCTTGTGACGGCGACCCGGCAGGGGCCGACCGTGGTGTATGCGCTGGCGGGTGGGGATGTGGCCGATCTGATGGGGGCCGCACGGCGGATCCTGACGGAGGTGGCGGCAGGGCAGGTCGGTTTGTTGGAACAGCTGCGCGAAGCCGAAGCCGAAGCCGGCCGGTCATGAGAGTGCCACGGAGACGGCGACCTATGCCGCCGGCTCGGCGGCCTGGAGACGTGGGGGCGGTCGCGTGACGTCCCGCGGATCGGCCCGGGTGAATCCGGCGTTCGGTCTCGCGGTGTATGTGTCCGCGCAGGCTCGACCGGCTCTCGAGACGGTCCTCGCGCGGGCCCCGGGCATGGTGGTTGTTCAGGCGGATGATCCCGGTCCGGACAGCTGCCGGCGGATCACCGTGGACGCGGACAGCGGGTCGACCCTGTTGTGGCTGGTGCACGCACTGCAGGAGACGTTGGGGGCCGAGCTTCTCCATACCGAGGATCCGGTGTTCGCGGTCGCGTCCACGGGGAAGCTCGGTCAGTCGCTGCGGGCGTCGATCGCGACGGGGCGGGACCTGGCGTTGTTGGACGTGGACGCGGACCGTCGCGTGGTCCGCCATCTGTCCACCCATCCAGGGCAGATCGACAGATTCAGCGGCCGGACCCGCAGAGTGGCCTTGCTCAGCGATGCCAGCGCGGTGCTGGACTTCGAGCCGTTGCCGGCCAGCGCCTCATTGCCGGCAGTGGAATCCCAGGCGGTCCACCTGCACCGGGAGACCGGTTTCGATGTTGTTCCGATCCCGATCACGGTCGACGGTCCCGACGAGCTCGCCTTACTGGTCCGCATGATTGATGCGGGGTTCGGTGCGTCGGTGCTGGTGCACACGCATGTCCGCCACATCGACGCGGTTCGCGCCGCCCTGCGGTCCGCTCCCGCGCCGCATCCGGTGCTCCTCGACACCATCAACGATGGTTTCGCCGTGGCGGCCGCGGCAGCTGCCCTGAACCATCTGCGACGTCAGGGGGTCGGACCGGGGCAGGCTCGGGTGGCCGTCGTCGACCCGCACCGCGGTGGGGATCTCGCCGGTCTCCTGCTGGCCGCCGGCATCGGCGATCTGATGTTGTATGACCCGGTCATCTACGGTGTGCAGTTGCTGCACCAGCTCGCGGACCGTCTCGATCTCATCGTCGACCTGATCGGTCTGGCGGCACCCCCCGCAGGTCCCGCGGTGTTGCGCGCCCGGCCCGAGGCACCACCCCGTCTCACGCAGGCGACCATGCAGCCACGGCCCCTGCACGCGCTGCCGGGCCTGCTGCGTGCCGCCGTGACCGCCCGCCGCTCGATCACCATGGCTGCTCGCGTCGCCGCGGTCCACGCTGTGGCGGAGCAGGCTCCCTTCGGCGCTCTGCTTCCACGACCGGACCATCCCCACCTCGTGTCGGCTGTTTCGGACGCCGCCCTGTCAGTGCTGTCCGCTCCCTGATCCCGACGGACCCGCCCAACCGCCCCGCATCCATGTCCACCACTTGCAGATATTAGCAATTCAACATTACTGGAGGCAGTGACATCATCATGGCTATATATATGCGGGACGCCGCCCGTCCGCAGGTCCGGTCCGGCTGCCCTGTCCCCAGGGCAACGTGGTGAACACGGGGCTTACCTCACAGGCGGTCTCGCTCCGTGCGTTGCCCTACCGGTATGAGCTGGCCGCATACCGGTACCGGCCGACCCAGAACCTGCTCGCGGGTGTCATCGTCGCGGTCGTCGCGCTCCCGCCGGCGTGGGGTCTCGGTGTCGCCTCCGGAGCGGGAGCCTCGGCGGGGCTCATCGCCGCGATCGTCGCCGGTGCCATCGCGGCGAAGACCGGGACAGACCGTGAGATGCAACGCCGTGCTCGTGATCGGCACAGCGGATTCGTCGCTCGCGTTCATGGCCGGGCACCAGCGGACGGAGTCGGCAGGGACATCGTTGAGAACGCGAGTGGACGCGCGCAGACGGACGTGGGCACCTCGGGGTGTCCAGCGCATCTGCTGTTTGTGGACCACGCGTCCGCCGATGATCTGGTTGGCGGATTCAACGGTGAACGCGTCTGTCTGCCTGGTGCCGAGGCAGCGCCACCAGCGGAGGCTGGGCAGGGTGCTGGGTGCGCAGCACGATCGCGCGGCTGTTTGTACGTCGGTTGGCGCGGGCGCAGGCCGGGCAGTAGGCCTGGTCGGAGAAGGCGGTGTCGACCTAGCTGGCGAGGACCTGGTGGGCCGCTGCGACCCGCATCCCGGCGCTGAGCGGACCGTCCACGCACGCCGACCTCGACGAGGGCGGAGGCAGGTCCATCTTCACCGTCGACGACACGCCGACCCACCCCCTTCCTGGCGCACCGTCTCCCAGGGAAGCGCCGCGGGGCAGGGTGTGGTCGACCGCGGCGCCATCTCCCCCCGAAGGGCACGGAGATCCACATCCTGACGATGATCGGATTGTTCATGTACCCGACCACTCCGCCCGTCCTCAGCGCCCCCGCCCTGCCACGATGAATACCGCCTCCTCACGGTGGATAGCGTTGCCTGGTCGGTTCCTGCCCGGCCGGGCCGATGCGCTGGCCATGCGCCGTCAACCCGGCCGCGATCTGATCGCGGGGATGACCGTCGCGGTGGTCGCCCTGCCCCTCGCGCTCGGATTCGGCGTCTCCTCCGGCCTGGGCGCAGCCGCGGGACTCACAACCGCCATCGTCGCGGGCGCGGTCGCGGCCATCTTCGGCGGATCCAACCTCCAGGTTTCCGGACCCACCGGGGCCATGACCGTGGTGCTCGTACCGATCGTGCACGACCACGGTCCGGGTGGGGTACTGACCGTCGGCCTGCTCGCCGGCATGATCCTGCTCGCGCTCGCCGTCCTTCGCGTCGGCCGCGCCATGCGCTACGTACCGGCCCCTGTGGTGGAAGGATTCACCGCAGGTATCGCCGCGGTGATCTTCCTTCAACAGGTTCCCGCCGCCTTGGGAGTACATCCACAGAACCAGGACACGGTGACCGCCGTCGCCTGGGGGGCCATCACCGATTTCGCCCACCGGCCGCGCTGGACCGCCCTCGCCCTCGCCGCCGCCGTCGTGGCGTTCATGCTCGCAGGCGCCCGGATACGACCCACCGTGCCGTTCTCGCTGATCGCCGTCGCCACCGCCTCCATCCTGGTCGCGGTGACCGGGTGGGACGTCGCCACGCTGGGCGCACTGCCCGCGACCCTACCCAGTCCCTCCCTCGGGTTCCTCGACATCTCCGCCATCCCGACCCTCGCGGCGTCGGCGGTGGCAGTCGCCGCGCTGGCCGCCCTGGAAAGCCTGCTCTCCGCCAGCGTCGCGGACGCGATGACGTCCCAAGAACAGCACGACCCCGACCGCGAACTGTTCGGCCAAGGCCTGGCCAACCTCATCGTTCCGCTGTTCGGCGGAGTACCCGCCACCGGTGCGATCGCCCGCACCGCCGTCAACGTCCGCTCCGGAGCATCCTCGCGCCTCGCGGCCCTCACCCACGCCCTGCTCCTCGCCGGGATCATGCTCGTAGCGGCGCCCCTCGTCGCGTACATCCCGCTGGCCGCGCTCGCCGGTGTCCTCCTCGCCACCGCCCTACGGATGGTGGAGATCGCCTCGTTGCGGGCCCTCGGCCGCACATCACGCTCCGACGCGGCCGTCATGACACTGACCGCCACAGCGACCATCGCTCTCGACCTCGTCATCGCCGTCCTCCTCGGCCTCGTCACCGCCGGAGCCCTCGCAGTACGGCAGATCGCCCGCAGCGCGCGCCTGGAAGAGGTACCCCTGGACACAGCCGATCATCACGACGCCGACCAGGCACTTCTCACCGACCACGCGCTACTCACCGAGCACATCGCCGTCTACCGCATCGACGGACCCATGTTCTTCGCCGCCGCCCACCGCTTCCTTCCCGAACTCACCGCCATCGCAGACGTCAAGATCCTCATCCTCCGGCTTTCCAGAATCAGCGCGATCGACGCCACCGGCGCGATCGTTCTACGCGACATCATCGACCGTCTCGAACACCGCGGCACGACCGTCTACCTTTCCGGCCTGCGCCCCGAACACACAAAAGCCCTGGCGGCCATCGGTCTGCTCGACCGACTGGAAAAACAGGGGCACCTGTTCGACTCCGCCGCAGCGGCCATCCAGACCGCCCGAAACCATCTCCGCCACACCGGAAACCTCCCGGAACAAGGACAACCACTCCCGGCGCACAGCACCATCCTTCCCGGACCCGAGGCGTGATCGGGTGAACGGCTGCGACACTTTCAGGAGCTCACCCGCATAGCGCCGGCAGATCGATGCGTCCCCGGGTCGTTCATTCGCGGACAGTAGGCGGCGATGGCATCGAGGATCCTGTCGACGGCCGTGGTCCAGATGAACGGCTCAGGGCCGTTGTTCCAGGATTTGGCCCCTCGCTTCCGTCGCCGCCGGCGCGTTCGGGGTTCGCGGGCTCCCGGTGGCCCACCGTCATGCTCAGCGGATACGGCGCCTGCCCTTGCCCCGACACTTGCCGATCAGGTGGCCATGCCGGCCACAACGAGCACCAGCTGTTGGCAGCGATGGGCACCGGGCCGAGATCCGGTGAGTCGGTGTCGATGAGAACGAGCACCACGGTGACAGACCCGCGCGCGTGGGTCACCGCGGCGCCATCTCACTGCGGCTTTTGCCCAGCATGTAACGGGATCGAGCCGGGCGGCGGTCGGGGAGACCGGGCACGCTGGCGGGCACGGCGGCGCACCGGTGGTGATCGTGGCGGCCGACATGTGGTGCTCGCTCTCGCTTACGTAGCCGATCAGGCGGCCACCGGCCAGTGATGGTCTTCGGCCTCGGCGAGTTGCTCCTATCACGGGCTGCACGCGACCCGTGAGCGGTGCGATCTCGTCCCACGTGGTCGCGGCAATCTCGTCGTTGGAGGTGCAAGGGTTACTCGATGCGGCGTTTCCCGCGCCCACCGCCGCGTACTCGGCGCGCTGCCCGGGGCCCAGGACAAAAGCCGGCACCGGCCCCCACAGGCCCTCCCGGTCGGCAGCCTCAGCGCACATCGCCAGCAGACCATGTACACCGGCCCCGCGGCCGTGCCAGTGCGGTCAGGTCCAGAGCAGGGACGGATAGAGATGGCTGGCAGGGCACGCCACTCGGGAAAACGGGATGGCGTGGAATCTCCCGATCTCCCGGATGTCGTGACCGTCCCCTGTCAGGGCCGAACCAGTCGGACCGCACACCCCGAAAATACGCCAGGAACCGTCATGACGGCCAACCACGGGATACTCGACAAACCTGTCGCGGCCCTGCGCCACTTCCTCGCATGTCCGGTGGATGGATTCGGCGACTTCGGAGGCCCGCCGGTTAGGCTGCGGGACAGCCGGCAGACACGGCGCTTGCATCGGGGGCATCCGACATGGCGGTGGGCGGGGACGTTATGCCATGTCCTACGTCCTATCGAGTGAAGGGAGCTTTCTTTCCGATGCCAGGCGAGCCTCTGCAGGTCGGGCTGCAAATGAACCGGCCGATACCGGTTCGGGATCCTGCTGGTGGCAGGCGAGGGGTGACCCGGCTTGTCCCGACATCTCACGGTGCTGCCCCGTTCGGGCGTCGTCACAGCGACGCGGGGAGGAGCTACGGGTGATACGCGCGCAGGCGGGGCCGTAGCCGAGTCCGATGAGGGCGGGCAGCAGACCCTCGCAATGCCAGCGGCGGGCCTGCCGGGTTGTCGGAGCACCTGTGCGGGGTGCGATGCCCTGACAGCCTACGGATCGAGCTGGTCAGCCCGAATTTCGGCGTACCGGTGGATATGCGCTTACCTCCCCACCCCGAGCGCTGACGGACGCCTACGTCTCGCAGCCCACCGTGGCCTGGCAGCCGGTTGGACAACAGCACGATCGGCCTCACCCACTCCGGGCACCGAGCACGGGAAGTAAACAAGCGCCTCCCCTGCCTTACCTTCACACTCCCATGAGTTGCCAATCTCCGCAATTACGCATCCGAAACGACGAGGAGATCCAAGGCCATGGTCGTACACATGTTTGCGATGACCCACTGGAAAGGCACTGCCGCATCAGCGAGAACCACCGACGCGCGGCTGCCGATCCGTCCTGGCCCGATCAGCTGCCCGCGTCGTGTCCGCCCATCGACCCCTCCATCGGAATTCGCCGGATTCCTCCTCCCTCCCGAGGTGATCCCCTGGCGGTCCGCTGGTACCTGCGGTTCGCCCCATCCCACCGAGACGTCGAAGAGCTCCTCGCCGAGCGCGGCCTCGACGTCAACCACGTCACGATCTACCGGTGGGTGCAACGTTTCGCGCCCTCGCGCACCGACGAGGACCGGCCCTGCCAGCACCAACCTGGGGACAGGTGGATCATCGACGAGACCCACCTCAAGGTTGCCGACCGGTGGAGTCCAGGCATTAGTGCGACTTACCGGCGAAGGGCACCCACTTCCACTGACACACATGCCAAACCAATTTCCTAGGCATTACGGAAAAACAATGAATACTCAACACTGAACGCCGCCCCGACCGGGAGGAAAGAATGCGGATTGTTATCGCAACCGAGGCGCAGTTCCACCGCACTGAGGATGGCCGCGTGTTGGCTCCGGACTCCGCCCTCGGCTACGCGGCGTGGGTCCACTATCTGGGTGTCTTCGACCAGATCTTGATCGCCGCCCGGGTGACCCGCCGAAGTGCCCAGGGTGCGGCAGGTCTTCCGGTGGAGGGCCCCGGGGTGCGGGTACTGCCACTGCCGGCCTATCAGGGTATCGGCGGATACCTGCGCCGCCGGGGCGCGCTGAGTGCCGCGGTGCGCCAAGCCGTGGCCGAGCATCGAGGCACGGCAGCCGATACCACTGCCTTCCTCGCCCTGGTTCCGGGGCTTGTCGGTACCGCCCTCACAAGAGAGCTCAACCGGCAGGGCCTTCCCTTCGGGCTCGAGGTCGTCGGGGATGTGGCGGAGGTCCTCGCCGACCGGCGGATCGTCTCCGCAGCCGCCGGCCGCATGCTCGCCCGCCAGTGCCAGCAGGCCCGCGCCGTCAGTTACGTCACCCGCACCGTCCTGCAGGGCAGGTATCCGGCCAGGGCCGATGTGCCGACTGTGAGCTGTCCCCGGGTTCGGCTGGAGGAGGAGGACTTCGTTGCGGGATCCCGACCCGCACCGGATGGCTGGGGTGCCGTCGGGGCCAGGCATCCGCACCCCGCCCGCACTGTCCGGCTGTTGACGATCGGTTCGCAGGAGCGCACCTACAAGGGACATGACGTCCTTGTCGACGCGGTGGCCCTGATGCGGTCCGAGGGCCTCCGGCCGGAGGTGACCATCGTCGGAGACGGCCGGCACCATGACGAGATCGTTCGACGGGCGGCCGCCCACGGCCTCGGGGACACCGTCCGCTTCGTCCGCCGGCTCGGTAGCCGACCCGAGGTGCGGGCGGCACTCGACGCCACCGACGTGTTCGTGCTCCCGTCCCGCACCGAGGGTCTTCCCCGCGTCCTGGTCGAGGCCGCGGCGCGCGCGCTGCCTGCGGTGGCGTCGGCGGTAGGCGGCGTGGTCGAGATCCTGCCCCCACGCGATCTCGTTCCTCCGGACCAACCCCGACGACTCGCGGAGTCCTTGACAGACCTGATTGCCAGCCCGGACCGCTACGCCGCCGCGTCCGAGCGCAATCTCGCGACTGCCCGGGAGTACAGCTTGGACCGACTCCGCCCGATCAGGCTTTCGTTTCATCGGACCTTGCGAGAGATCACTGTCAGCGCCGATGGATCGGACGCAACGGGCCGCCACAGCCACGCCCCCGCCGGATCCCTCGCCGGGCCCGGCCGATGACCACTGCCAGCAGGGTGCGGGCGCGGCGTGCTTCGTCCTCGCCCCGTGCCGCAGCCTGTCGTGACCAAACGAAAACCAACCGGGTCCAAGGGGGTTCACCATGAAAGTCGTCGTGACCGGCGGTGCCGGTTTCATCGGTTCGCACGTGTGCGAAGGGCTCGTGCGACGCGGCGTCGCTGAGGTCGTGGCCTTTGACGACCTCAGCACCGGCAGCGCGGCCAACCTGGCCGGTACCGGGGTCGGGCTCCGCGAGGGAACCATCCTGGATCGGGCCGCCGTGGCCGCCGTCACCAAAGGCGCCAGCGGCGTTGTCCACCTCGCGGCGCTGCCCTCGGTTCCCCGTTCGCTCCTCGACCCGTTGGCATCCCACGAGGCGAACGTGACAGGCACACTGCACGTACTCGAAGCGGCCCGCTCGTGCGGAGCGCACGTCGTCGTGGCGTCATCGTCGTCCGTCTACGGGTCAGAGGCACGACTGCCCAACAGCGAGGACACTGCGCCGCAGCCGGTCAGCCCCTACGCCGTGAGCAAGCTCGCCGCCGAGAGCTACACCCTGGCATACACGCGCTCCTTCGGTGTGCCCACCCTCGCCGTCCGGCTGTTCAACGTGTTCGGGCCTCGGCAGCGGGCCGACAGCGCCTACGCGGCGGTCGTCCCCCGGTTCATCCAGGCAGCCATCGCGGGCGCGCCACTGCAGGTCCACGGAGATGGGAGACAGACTCGCGATTTCACCTTCGTCGGCACCGTCGCTGACAGGCTTTGCGAGGCGGTCGTCCGCCGGATCGTCCACGACAGGTCGGTGAACCTCGCCTTCGGCCTACGCACCAGCCTGCTGACGATCATCAATCTACTGGGTGAGATCCTCGGCCGGCCGCTGGACGTCGTCCACACCGCGTCCCGGTCCGGCGACATACGCGACTCCCAGGCCGGGACCCGGACCCTCCGACGGCTGTTCCCTGAGGCGGAACCATATGACCTCCGTGAGGCCTTGACCGAAACCGTTTCCTGGCATGTCAACCGAGCAACGGAAGTCCACGCCGCCGCAACGCCAGGAGATCCAGAAGGCCGCGAAAACCCGTCCGTCCGGATATCAGCTCCCGTTCCCGACCTGGAGCCCGTCGGAACTCGCGGAGTACCCGGCTGCTGAGGGGGGCAACGCAATCAGCCATGACGGCCTGTGGCCGGGGCCAACCGACAAGCATGACCTGCGTTACGCCCGCCGCCTCGGCCTGTTCGTACATCATCCCTTGAGGAATGGCGGGGACTCCGATGAGCACGATCGACGCGCGGCTGGCGACCGCCCCGGCCGGCACACGGTCAGACGACGACGCCCCCGACACAGACGAAGGCCACCTGTCCCGCGTGCCCCTGGCCGGCAGATGGACGATTTCGACCCGGTCAGCGTGGTGACCGGGATCGGGATCCGAGGGCGCCGAGCCGCCAGCGGCGGCCTCCTCCTTGGCGCTGTCATGACCGGCTGGCTTCCGCTTCGCGCAACTGTTCCAGCAACCCGGCCTGCCCCGAGGCCAGCTCCGTCAGGATCCGCCGTGCCGCTCTCATCAGGTCGGCCACATCCCCGCCCGCCAGCGCGTACACCACGGTCGATCCCTCCCGGGTCGCCGTCACGATGCCCGAGCGGCGCAACACCGCGAGGTGCTGTGACAGGTTCGGGGGTTCCACCTCGATCGCGATGAGTAGATCCCGTACCGGTTTCGGGCCGTCCACCAGCAGTTCCAGCACCCGGATCCGTACCGGATGCCCCAGCATCCGGAAGAACTCCGCTTTCACCTGATGTAGCGGAACCCCCACTAGCACACCCCCTCCGGGCCGGCGCGGCCACGTTCGCGGTCCATGAGGCCAGCTCGCCCAGCCGCCCTCTCGCGCGGCCGTCCGGCAGCATCATCCTAGAAGTTGCAAATTCAGCAACCAGCCTGGTGAGGCCTGGTCCGGGTGCCTACCACCCACGGCGGGCAGGTCTGTCCAGATAATGGGTGTTTCGGGCAAGGGTGGGCTGGCTGGGCTGGGTCCACTGCCCGGGGTGTGGGGTGCCGATACCGGCGGTGCGGAGTATGTCGAGCGGACCCTCGCTCCCCGAAACAGCTAAACGATCTACTGGCCGGCCAACGTTACCGTCACCCGTTCCACTTTCTGGTTACTCAAAGTATTCGGCGAGTCGTCGTAGAAAGTGACCGCTCGCGCGTGGTGAGACAACTCGCCGTGCCTTGACAGGTCAGCCGAGCCGCCGATGGACGCCCGAGGCAACCCCTCGCGGGCACCGATGGCCCGGGACGGATTCGGTTTGCCACTCAGACCAGAATGTCACCCAATGCGACGTTGGTGTACGGGTGAGGTGGAGTGTGCTGCGTACGACCGGAGGAGGCCGCGATGTCGATGTGGCCGTCTCGGTGTTGGACCGTGAGACCAACTGGCGCTGTTGCGTTGCGGGGAAGCTGGGCATGCCAGCGGACGGGATGACCGCCGGTCAGACTGCGGTGGCGAGTAAGGGCGTGAAGCGCCGCACCCACCGGTAGATCGCGACGTGGTCGACCTCGATGCCACGTTCAGCGAGGAGTCCTTCAACGTCCCGGTAGGACAGCGCGTGCCGCAGGTAGCACCGCACCGCAAGGACGATCACCTCGGGTGAGAACCGGAGCCTGGCGAACTCCGACGTCGGCGTTGGGGGACGGACACGACGTCGACGCATCGCTCGATCACGACCGAGCGACGACCGCAGGACAGCGGACTCCGCCGATGCAACAGACCCCGCTGGAGGACCTGCTCGCGTACCACGCGCTGGGCCAGGCCCACGGACACGCACCGTGGCCATCCCCTGCCTGCGAGCCGCATCGGACCGCGCCCGCGACGGACTTCATCCGCAGACAGACCTACGTGGCGCTCAAAACATAGTGAGTGCTACCGTAACGGGGTCGCGCGCCCCGAACGCCATCAACCTGGGGGCGCCAGGAACGGCCGCACAGAGCCGGGGGAGGTTTGCGGTGACCGTGGCGGAGGCCATCCAGCACGAAACCTTCTGCGCGCGCCACGACCACGAGGCAGGCAGGCGGTTGACCGGCGGCCGTTTCGAGGCCGGCATCGACTGACAGCACGACAGGACTTCGCCAGCACGGCCTGTCGAGAAGGCGAGGCCGTCCACAACCCCAGGAGGCATCGATGCCGACCATGAAGCCCGGGGAGTTACCCGAGAACGGCGGTGGCCGATGGCCGCATACCGGATTCCGCTCCGTTCAATGGGGAGACATGGAAGTCGGTTACACGGTCGTCCCGGGCCCCGTCGACTGCACGCCAGGGTATCAGGGACTGCCCGGAGGCGTATGCAACTGCCCGCATTACGGATACATCTTCAGTGGACGGCTTCGTGCCGTCTACCCTGGCACCGACTGGCCAGACGAGGTCGCCACGGCCGGAGACGTCTACTTCTTCCCCGCCGGGCACTCACTGATTTACGAAGAGCCGAGCGAGGTTCTGGAACTGAACCCAGCCGCCGCGCTCGCAGCTCTGATGGAGCACTTCGAAAAGATGATGGCGGACGGCTGGGATGGCGGCTGATCGGTTTCGGTGGGCGACCGCCGCGGCCGAGGCGGTGGACGGCCCCTGACTATGCCAACCATCAGCGTTCGCGACTAGCTGGAGGGCGGTCAGGCCTTTTCGACGGGCCTGCCCTTCACGACTGATTCGACGAGTGATTCGACGAGCATTCTCATCCACTCCCGCACCCGGCGGTCGACGTCGGGGGTCGCCTCGACACCGGCACCGGTCAGCCCGATCGAACCGAACAGCCGCCAGCCGAGCGCGATGGTCTGCATGAATGCGGCGAGCAGGTGGGCTTCGGCGGCCGGCAGGTCGAGGTCGTGCGGCCGTCCTGCCGTGCGGCCCGGACCATCATCGAGGCGACCTGCTGGAGACCGGGCGACGGCCCGAACACGTCGGCGGGATCGCCTTCGAGTGCCGCCCAGCCCATGATGCGCCCGACGCTGTCATCCGCGGTCAGGAAGATGTCGATCGCGTCCGCGAGGTCGTCGATGTGCTCGAAGCGGGTCGCCGACCTCGCCGAGACCCGCTGGTACACGGCCCGCAGCAACTCCTCCCGAGTGCCGAGGTACTGGTAGACGAGACCGAAGTTCACGTCGGCGTCCTCGGCGATCTCACGCAGCCGCACCTTGGACGGCCCCTGCCGCGCGATCAGCCGCTGCGCCGACTCCAGCAACGCCTCCCGCACCTCCGCACGACCGCGCGGCCGCCGGCCGCGGCCCACACCTTCGACGATTTTCTCGATATCCGATCGCGACTCCCTCATCAAGGAAAACACGGACACCCGCTCCAGGTACTGCTCATAACGAAGGCCGGTGAACGACGATGGATCTACGAATTACTCGACGCCGGGAGGACACCGTCCCACGATCAGGCTCCCAGGCGATGCGGTGTCGCAGGCCGGCCCTTCTCCTGGTCGTGGCGTCACTCACCATGGGGGCCGGGTGCACGGCCTCCAGCGGACCTTCGAGCCGCGCAATGGCATGCAACACGCCGGGCATCGACGGAACCAAGATCAAAATTGGGCTCGTCTACCCGGACACAGGTCTCCTCAGCACCGCTTTTCGGGACGCGCGTAGTGGGGCCGAGGCCCGGATCCGGGCCGCCAACGAGGCGGGTGGCGTCAACGGACGTACAGTCGAGTACGTCCTGCGTGATGACCACAGTGACGCCGCTTCCAACGACAAGGCCGTGCGCGACCTGGTCGGCAACGAGAAGGTGTTCGGCTTAATGGAGACGACAGCGGTCGCCTCCGGAGGAGCGCAGTATCTTTCGAAAGAATCGATACCGACCACAGGAATAGCTGCGGAGCGGGTGTGGTCCGAGAACAAGAACATGTTTGCAGCCTCGGACTCCTTTGCCGAATCCAGCGCACTCGGCGTTTTCGGGCGCTACGTCCGCAGCCTGGGGGGGACAAAAGCCGCGACGATCAATGTCGAGACCGTCACTGCCGCCGCGGATATCAGCAGGCAGCTCGAGAACGCCCTTCGGGACGCTGGGATAGCGGTGCTGCCACAGCCGTTCATCTACAATCAGGAAACAGTGTCCCCGCAGTACATCGCTCGGCAGATCAGAGAGTCGGGAGCCGATGTCGTCATCGGCGGCATGGGCGCCGACCAGTCGGCGACGGTTCTTCCGGCCGTCAGGGCGGGAGGCGCGCAGATTCGGGCGGTAATCATCCCCGGCGGCAATGACCCGGCCTACCTTCTGCGGTATGGAACCAGCCTGAGTGGGGTGTCAACATTTGTCCAGTACATCCCTTTTGAGATCGGCGGCGCAGCACATTCAAAATACCTTGAGGCGATGGCCAGATTCGCTCCTGAGATTGACAGCCCAAAATCCGGAGCGGCCCTGGGCGGCTACGTTCAGGCCGATCTGTTCCTGCGCGGACTGGAGATATCCGGATCGTGCCCGACGCGCGAGAGCTTTGTCACCCGCCTGAGCGCGACGAAGGACTACACCGCCGGCGGCCTGCTCCCCGGGCCGGCGGATCTTTCCGACAGCCCCGACATCGTCACGAGATGCATCGCCATTCTCCGGGTGGACTCAGCGGGCACCGGCTTCGAACTGGTCCGGGATCCCGCGGCTACACCCGACAATCCCCACGCCTGGTGCACCACGCAGCCGCAATGACCTGGCCGAAGCGGACCGACTCTCGGCCACACGGCATCGCGGCCGCCGTGAGCGCCGAGGAGGAGTGGGGCGCACGCCATCCTGCAGAGCGCCTCGTTTCCGGTCACGCGCACCGAGGCGCCCACCTCGCAGGTGAGTGCCCACCGCCGCAGGGCAGCCAGCCCGTTCGACGCCACCCGGGCCCCGCGTCCCTCCCCCGAACATGACCGGCATCGGCGCCGTGGCCTCAGGGCGCCCGGCAGGCGAGGGCCGCGCCTGCGCGGACTGCGCCTGCCCCGATTGCGGGAGGGCCGACCCGTGGATAGCATTCACTATGTGCCAGACACCATTGCCGTGAGTGGGGCCGTGTCCAGGCCAGCACCAGCGGTCACCGAGGACAACGAGTTCTTCTGGGGCGCCGCCCGCGAGAACCGACTGGTGGCCCAACGTTGCGCAGCCTGCGGACTGCTACGACACCCTCCGGCGGTCAGCTGTCCAGCCTGCCACTCACACGACCACGAGATCGTCCAGCTCAGCGGCCGCGGCCAGATCTACAGCTACGCGCTGCTACACCACCCACGCCACCCACGCTTCCACTACCCGGTGGTCGCGGTCCTCATCGACCTCGAAGACGGCATCCGCATCCTCTCGAACCTGGTCGACGCCGACCCCGCCTCCATCCACATCGGCCAACCCGTCGAGGTCACCTTCGAACCAACCGACGACACCCTCGGCGCCCCCGTCTTCCGCCCCCGCCCCCGCCCCCGCACCGGCACCGGCACCGGCACCGGCACCGAAGCGCACAACACCGCGCCCGAAGACGGAGACACCCGATGACCAGCACCGGACCAGGCGGGCACACCGCCATTGTCGGCATCGGGGCGACCGAGTTCTCCCAGAACGCCGGACGCAGCGAGACGCGGCTGGCCACCGAGGCCATCCTCGCCGCCCTCACCGACGCCGGCCTGTCCACGAACGACGTCGACGGGCTGGTCAGCTACACCATCGACCCGGTCGAGGAAACCGAACTCGTCCGTGCCCTCGGCATCCCGGAGATCGGCTGGTCAAGCCGGGTGCCCTATGGCGGCGCAGGATCCCAGGGTGTGCTGCTACACGCGGCGGCCGCGGTCGCCTCCGGCGCCGCCGACGTCGTCGTCGTCTACCGAGCCGTCCGGGCCCGGTCAGGGCGGCGCTTCGGCGCGGCGCGAGCCGGTGGGGCGACATCGTCACACTCCGGCACCACCGCCGGCCAGTGGTGCGCGCCGTACGGCGTCCTCACCCCGGCATCCTGGATGGCGCTCAACGCCACCCGCTACATGCACACCTACGGCGTGACCAGCGAGGACTTCGGACGGGCCGTGGTCGGGCTGCGAGCCTACGCAGCCACCAATCCCGCCGCGCGCTTCTACGGTCGGCCGATCACCCTCGACGACCACCAGTCCTCCCGCTGGATCGCCGAGCCGGCGATCCGGCTGTTCGACTGCTGCCAGGAAACCGATGGCTCTGTTGCCCTGGTCATCACCGCGACGGACCGTGCCCGCGACACCCCGGCCCCGGTCACCATCGCCGCCGCGGCCGGTGCGGCACTCGCCGGCCAGGAGGTCGGCAGCGACCACTACTCCCCTGACCTCGCGACGATGGCCGGATCGACGGCACTGGCCAGGCGTCTGTTCGACCGGAGCGGCATCGACCGGGCCGACCTCGACCTGGCGATGGTCTACGACGCGTTCACCCCGGTGCTGTTCATGCAGCTCGAGGGCCTCGGCTTCTGCGGCCCCGGGGAGGCGAAGGAACTCGTCGCCGCCGGCGCCTTCGGCCCGGGCGGAGCACTGCCTCTCAACACCAACGGCGGCCTGATCGGCGAGGGTTACATCCACGGCCTCAACCTCGCCACCGAGGCCGTCCGTCAACTCCGCGGGACCGCCGCCAACCAGGTCGACCGCGCCGAACTCGCCCTCGTCAGTGCCAGCCGCACCGGGGTCATACTTGCCCGAGCCTGACCCGGCCACCGGCGTGCACCACCGATCCGGCGCTGCGTTCCATGCAGCCCGGCGAGTAACGGCCAGACACGCACCGGCCATTCCTGAATAATTCGGCAGCCAGACGGCGCTGCTCTCCTGGAGGTGTCACGAACAGCCCGGCGGCGCAAGCCACATCTGCCGCCGAGAGCACCTTCGCTCCCGCCAGCCCACGGCCAAGATCCCATCGGTAACAGGCGGCATCGGTGGGCTGGCGCTCGCGCCCGTCCGGTGAATCAGGTTCAGAGCAGCTCGAAGATCGTGGCGTTGGCCTGCCCGCCGCCTTCGCACATGGTCTGCAGCCCGTAGCGAATGCCGTTGTCCCGCATGTGGTGCACCAGGGTGGTGGCGATCCGGGCTCCGGAACCACCGAGCGGATGTCCGATGGCGATCGCTCCGCCGTTCGGATTGACCATCTTGGGTTCGACGCCAAAATCGGCCAGCCAGGCGAGTGGCACCGGCGCGAACGCCTCATTGACCTCGAAGGCGCCGATGTCGCCAAGACCCAGCCCGGATTTCCGCAGCGCCTTCTGGGTCGCCGGGATGGGGGCCGTCAGCATGATCACTGGATCGGAGCCGGCCAGCACCGCCGTGTGCACGCGTGCGAAAGGAGACAGGCCGAGCTCACGGGCCTTCTCGCTCGTCGTGAGCAACAGGGCCGCCGACCCATCCGAGATCTGCGAACTGTTCCCGGCGGTGATGACGCCGTCATCAGGTCGGAACACGGTCTTCAGCCCTGCCATCGTCTCCAACGTGCCACCGCGGCGCACGCCCTCGTCACGATCCACGACGACGCCTTCCGGCAGGGTGACCGGGGTGATCTGACCGTCGAACCGACCACCGTCCTGCGCATCGGCCGCCTTCGCGTGCGAGCTCAGGGAGAACTCGTCGAGATCGGTACGGGTGAACCCCCATTTCTCGGCTATCATCTCGGCGCCGAGGCCCTGGTTCGGCGCGACCCCGCCATACCGGGCCAGGAAGTCCGGGCCAAGAGGGTCCTGATCCAGCATCGCGCTGAACATCGGGACCCGGCTCATGGACTCCACTCCGCCGGCCACGACCACGTCGTAGTGGCCGGCTATCAGCCCGGCCGCGGCGAAGTGGATGGACTGCTGGGACGAGCCGCACTGTCGGTCAACGGTTACCCCGGTGACCGATTCGGGCCAGCCGGCAGCCAGGGTGGCATTCCTGGCGATATCGAGGGTCTGCTCCCCGACCTGCGACACGCAGCCCCAGATCACGTCGTCGACCACTGCCGGATTGATTCCCGTGCGGTCGACCAGCGCCCGCAGCACGTGCGCCGACAGACCCACGGGATGAACCCCCGACAGGGCGCCGTTTCGCCGGCCGACCGGCGTTCGGATGGCTTCCACAACAACTGCGTCGCGCATGTTCCGATCCTCGATCCGTGTTTGCCCGCGGCATGGTGGTTGCCGTGGTGTGCTTACCCCAGGAATGACAGATGTCCGCGAGACCGCTCCCGCAGTCGCTGTCAGCGCTCAGAGCGGGAGTACACGCCCGATCCGAGCTGCCTTAACTCGGACTACCGGGATCGCGGTAAACCGGTTCACGCTTCGCGAAGAAGGCCTCGACGGCTTCGACCTGGTTTGCTCCGCCCAGCAGTGCGGTGACCTCCTGCCGCTCAAGTTCCAGTTGCCGGGCCACCGAACGCTCACCTGTCCCCGTCAGCAGTCTCTTTCCCGCGCGCAGCACGTCCGGGCTTTGCCTCGCCAGCTCGGCCGCCAGATTCAGAGCCGCGGCGCGGGGATCCTCCTCGCATCGGGTGGCCAGACCCAGCCGGGCGGCATCATGGCCACTGACCGTTCGCCCGGTCCAGTACAGCTCCTTCGCGACATCCAGCCCGACCAGGTGCGGCAGGGTGAGACTCGCGGCCATGTCGGGGACGATGCCCCAACGGACCTCCATGACAGCCAGTGACGCAGCCGGGTCGACGAGCCGGATGTCCGCGCCCAGCGCGATCTGCAGACCAGCCCCGAAGCATGGCCCGTGAATCGCCGCGACAACCGGTACCTCGAGTTCGGTCCAGACCCAGGCAGCCTGCTGGCCACGATGTGTAATGCGTCCGTCGGTCTTCAGCACCTCAGCGAGAGGACCGTCCTTCAGCGGCGTTCCCACCGCTTCCCTGAAAGCCGTGAAATCAATTCCTGCGCAGAACCCTCGCCCTTCCCCGGAAAGCACCACTGCGCGTAGCGAGGCCTCGCGTTTGAGGCGTTCGCCGGCCTCGGCTATTTCCACGAACATTTCAGGGTCGAGAGCATTGATCTTGTCCGGCCTGTGGAGGCGGACATCCGCGACTCCGTCGCGGATGTCGACGAGGACACGTGGCGCCATGGGTTGGATATCCTCCGGATGGTCAGGTCAGACCGCGTACCGTGAGATAAATTCTGCACTGCTGATCCTCCGAACCATCGAGCGTCCCTTCTGGTGAGTTTCGAGCCTTCCATGTCTCCCGGAGAACGGGCCCCCCATTGGTGATCCAAATGTTTTCCGAGATCCTCGCGCCGCGATATCTCGGCCTATTCCACGGAGCACCGCTCTCGGATCATCTCCGTCCAGTCCCGTATCCTGTCCCACAGAAGGTGCCGGTTGGGTGCGATATTGCTGTTGTGATAGGCGTCCTGAAGGACGAAGACGGTGACGTCGCGGCTGCCAGGGAAGTGCCCTGGGATTTCGTGCGGCGGCCCGACGATGTCGTGGTCGCCTACTCCGGCGAGCACCGGCACGTCGATCGAGGCCAGTTCGTCGGCATGGCTGCCAGGCAGCATGGAGGTCAGGCCACACAGGGCGAGTAACGGCCCGGTAGCGGCGCCCAGCGCCCCCAGGGCGCCCGGGCTGGCATGCGGGCCGACCAGCATCTCGGAGTGCGCCGGCCCACCCGACACCAACGGCCGACCGAACCGCGACCGAGCGAGCTGGACGATCGCATCGTGCGCCCCAGCCGGATCGTGGGCCACCGCGAGCTCCTCCCGGCGGAGAACCTCGGGCAGCCCGCGGCCTGAGTAGCCGACCAGTACCAAGCCCTGGTAGGGGCGATGACGCGCCTGTTGGTACGCGACGAGCATTGCGCCCATCGAGTGCCCGAGGCCGATGACGACCGGATTGGCGAGTCCGAGCCCGGCGATCACGCGCTCGACGGCGAGGACCTCGACATCGGCGACGAGCTCGGGGCGCAGCGTCCACGGATCATCGGGTACGTCGCTGTCGCCGACCCCGGGATGGTCGACCAGCACGACGATCACGCCGGCGCCGGCCAGGTGCGCCGCCATGTCGTAGCCATCCATCTCGAAGTAGGCCGTCGACATGCCGCCCCCGGGGAAGCAGCACAGCACCACGGGCCTCGATGCGGCCTGTAGGTCCGGGTCAGCGACCACGCGGACCGCCAGTCGGGTCACCCCTGGCGGCGCCAGGTCACCGACCGCAATCCGTACCGACCTGCGCTTCATCATCCGGTTCGGGCCCTTCGGAATCGACCTTGGTCTCGGACACCAGAGGTCCCTGACCGACGTCTGGCGCACCGGTCCAGCGCGACGAACAGGACCGGTCCCAGGCAGACAGGCCGGGCCTGCCGGCCGCTCTCAGCGGAGGCCGGGCAGAACCTCGTGTTCGATGAGACGCAGACTGGGCCAGGCAAGCTCTGGCGGAATGCCACCCGTCATCGGGTGCGCCTGGCCGATGGCGACGGGCTGCGTCCGCAGTTCGTCCACGTACTGCTCGGGTGTGACCACTCGGTAACGATCTCCTGCGGCCAGGTCCTCGCCGGACTCGGCCGGCTCGCAGGCGCCCGTCTCGTTCTCCTGCCTGGCGGCCGCGTTCCATCGGCTGTAGGTCGCGGCGTCATGCAGGGCAAACGGAGCGATCTGCGGCCAGACAGCCTGGACGGCCTCCTGGCCTGACGCGAGATGGGTGAATCGAGTATCGCCGCCGAAATACAGGGCCATGTCAGGGTGCACCAGCAGCGCGCAGGTGCCCGCGCGATCTCCTTGCGGATGCCGTCTGCACGGACACCTCCTTGTCATCCGGAACCGCATAGGCCGGCGCACATCATAGCATTGACTATGTAGTCAACTCAACAGTCGGACACGGCCCCACGACCAGGGCCACCCAGGCGACCGACGGAGCGAGACCATCGAGCGGCCGATCTCCGCCGGCGTCGACGATGTCGACGCCGCTCGACACCCGACCGAGCCACTCACCGCCCGACACCTCCCGGCCACCCTGGGTTCATAGTAATTGCAATGTTTACTTACTATGTGGCACCTGTTACGGTGCGGACGTCGACGGCGGCTCAACCTGTCCTGGGGGAGGCGATGAAACACGACGGCCCGATAGCCGGCGAACCAGCGGTGATCGTGTCGGCGGACTGACCTTGAACCACCGACCGACCGAGTATCTGGCGCAGAGCATCTGGTAAGGCGGAGCTTCATGAGCGCCACGAGGCAGGGCGCGTCCGCTCCTGCCGAGATCTTCGCCGCCGTGTAGAGGTCGAGTCAGCTATTCCGGCGCCGCGCAGCCCAGCGGCCGCGAACTCCGCCGAGAGAGCCTTCCTCCCGATTCCAGCACGACCAGCAGGTGAGCTTCTCGATGCCGTCGTCGAACGGGCTCGGGGTGTTATCGGCGCGATGAGTCGACGCCACTTGAAAATCGGTCCTTCCCACCGGGAGAAGCAGCCGCCTTTGAGGTCGATCCCACTTCCGGCGCGCACGAGTTCGATACCGCGCACGACGAGTGGTGAAGCCCACGGGCCGGCCGGACGAGCCGATACCTCACAGGTCGAAACCAATCGACCGGTGGAGGTTCGGCAAACTAAGGAGACAGGTATGCGGCGACCTACCCGGGTTGCTCTGGTCCTATCCGCGGCCTGCGCGCTGGGCCTCGCCGGCTGCGGCGGAGGCGACAGCGCCGGTCCGGTCACTGTCGACCAGTCACTCACCAAACTGGGGCCGGACCACGGCTGGAACCAGACCAACGTCACCGTCGACGCAGCCTCGCTCAAGTGCAACACGAAGGCCACCAACCCGAATCGCGGCATCACCGCGACCTCGATCAAGATCGGCGGCCTGGTCTCCGCCACCAGCCCGACCGGTTCCTCGCATGCCGACACCATCGACGGCGCCAAGGCCCGCTTCGCCAGGGCCAACGCGGACGGCGGCGTCAACGGACGGCAGATCGACCTCCTGGAGGCACGCGACGACGGGAGCGAAGCCGCCCGAAACGCCAGCCAGGCCCGCGCCATCGTCGAGAAGGACCAGCCCTTCGCCTCGATCGTCGGCACCACCAACGGCAACTACGTCGACTCCTTCTGCTCGGACGTCATGCCGTTCTTCGGCTGGGGCAACAACACCGGCTTCTGCGGCAACGCCATCGGCTTCGGGATCACCGGCTGCCAGACCCCGCCGGCCGGCAGCCAGCGGTCCGTCGACACCGGCGGTGGCCTGCTCGTCGCCAACGAGCTCCCCGCGGGTGCCTCCAGGACCCTCGCGTTGGTCGGCCTCGACAACGACGCTGCCCGGCAGGGCCTCGTGACCGTGCGCCAGGGCTTCGAGGTCGCCGGTTTCAAGACCGTGTACCAGGAGTCGTCCATCCCGGTTTCCGGGCTGGCTGATCCGACGTCCATCGTCAGCAGCATCATGCAGGCCGATGGGGGCCAGGCCCCAGGCGTCGTCTTCTTCATTTCGCAGTTCGCCGACGCGACCAAGCTTTCCGGCGCTCTCAAGGCCGCCGGGTTTGAGGGGTTGATCGTCTCACCGATCTACGACCCACGCGTCACCGGCATCAAGGACCTCGACAACACCTACGCGCTCATGCAGTGGCAGGGTGGGTTCGACGCCGACGTCCCGGCCGTCGCCCAGATGACGGCCGACTTCGAGAAGTACTCCCCCGGCGTCGCCCTCAGCCTCACCGCGATGTCCGGATACTGGGCAGCCGACATGCTGGTCACAGCCCTGCAGAAGGCCGGCAAGGACGTGACCGTCGACTCCTTCCTCAAGCTGCTCAACACCGGCTACACCAACTACGTCCCGGGAGCCCTGCCCGAGACACGGTGGCCACTCAACCACGTCGCCCAGGCACCCTGCGAAACAGTCGCGCACCTCTCCAACGGCAAATGGAGCGCGGACCCGCTGCAGTGCGGCGCCGTCACCAAGGTCTCCTGAACCCCGCCCATGGCTGCCCGTCCGGACGCACCCACCGGGCAGCCATGGGCATTCACGGTCCTGGAGTCAGGGGCGCTACGCATGGCGCATGAGCGTGGACTGGCCGGCGGTGGCGAGCAGCCGGCCATCCTCGCCGAACATCCGGGCGTACAGCTGCGCGACACCGCGAACCAGCGCCTCCACCCTTACGTCGAGCAGAATCCACGGACTCGAGCTGTCGTCGCCCGCTCCGGGGTCGGGTGAGATGTGCGCCAGGCGGATGCTGTTGTCCAGGCTCACCCCGTACGTGGGCACGCCGCGGGCATGGCCGATCGCGACCGGGGCGAAGTCCGCCAGTACCGCCAGCACGACGGCGGACAGCGGTAGTGGCACACGGGAGCGCAGCCACAGCATGGTGCGCGCGTTCCCGGGGGTTCCTGCCAGTTCCGGGGTGGTGGGCGTCGCCCAGCGCCGCTCGACCCGTTCCAGTAGACCTGCTGCGGACCCTGGCACCTCAGGCCGCACCGTGTACTCGGGGCATTGCGCGGGCGTCCGCACTCCCACCGGTGCCGTCGCCAGTTGCAGATCGCGGCCGAAGTCGTCGGCGAGGTCTGCCGTGGGCCCGTTTCCGGCGCGGCCTCCGAAGGTCCCTGTGACGAGCAGGGTCTGGCGGCCCTCCACGGTTCCCCGCACGGCGGCCTGGGTCAGCCCGCGGCCACGCCGGCCGGCGTGGAGGCTCAGTTCCAGTCGTTCGCCGCACCGGATCGGACTGATGTACTGCACGGACGCCCACAGCGCGCGGCGCCCGAGTACCTCCTCGCAGAGACCGATGGCGGCGGCCAGCCCCACGCCGCCCCACAGCGCCCCGATCGAGTTGAGCAGCTGCGGCACGACCAGCACCTCGCCGCGCCCCAGAGCAGGATCGACCCGCAGCCCCAGCAGCTTTTCGGCGGCCAGGTCCCGCGGCACCCCAAAAACCGGGCGGACGCCATCCTCATGGCCTGTAGCCGCCTCCAGCTGGCTCATCCCAGCCATACCCCCACGTCGCTGAATCGCCACAATCGGTGTCCGCGTGAGACGCGGGCCATCGCTCGGTCATCGGTCAGCGAAAGCCGGCGACGCGTTGCTCCGTGTCGGAGATGTCGTACCGAGCGGCCGCCTCGTACTCGAGGCCGGCGGTAGTACGGGCGTCGTCCGCCTGCCGGTAGAGATCCTTGTACGCGGTGAGTGCACCCGCGCTGTTGGCCGCTATCTGGCGAGCGACGCCGGCGACGGTCTCGTCGAGGTCGTGCCGGGGGCAGGACAGCGTGGCCAGCCCCCAGGTCGCGGCGTCGACACCAGAGAAGGTCGTCGCGGTGTACGAGAGCAGACGGGCCCGGGCGAGGCCGACAGCACCGGGGAGGCGCTGGCTCATCCCCCAGCTCGGCCTGAGCCCCCATTTGGCGTGGGTGTCACCGAAAACCGCTTCGTCGGCGCAGATGATGACATCGCAGGCGAGCGCGATTTCCAACGCGCCGGTGAAGCAGTACCCGTTGACCTTCGCGATCACCACCGCGTCGAGGTGTCGAATCCTGTGGATGACACGCCGTGCCGGTCCGTCGAGCAACTCGCCGACCGCACCTCCGGTCAACGGCGCACCGCGCAGGGACTTCAGATCCACACCGGCGCTGAATGCCCTGCCCGCGCCGGTAAGGATGATCACAGGCACGTCATCCGCGGCCGCGGCCAGCTCGAACGCCTCTTCCAACTCGGCCAGCATCGTCGGGGTGATCGCGTTCATCGCCTGGGGCCGGTTAAGGGTGATGGTCGCGATCGGCGCGTCGAGGTGCAGCGTCAGCTCGGAGAACTCGGGGACCGTGGAGAGCCCTGACCTCGCCGCCCGCTCGTGCTCGGCACCGGATGCCGGGGCACTCATCTCGCTGGCTCCGGTGTGACCCTGCCGGCGACCGCGGCCTTGTCGGTCGCCTGCTGGGCGATTTCGCGCCCGATGATCTCCTTCATGATTTCGTTGGTGCCGCCGAAGATCGGCTGAATGCGTGCGTCGGCATAGGCGCGGGTGATCGGGTACTCCCACATGAAGCCGTATCCACCATGCAGCTGCACACAGTGGTCGACAACTCGGTTCTGCAGGTCGGACACCCACCATTTGGCTTTGGCCGCGTCGACCGCCGACAGCGAGCCGTCATTGAGGGCGAGTATGGCGCGATCCACATACACCTGTGCGATGTCCAGCTCGGTGGAGAGCTCGGCCAACCGGAACCGGGTGTTCTGGAAGTCGCCGATCGGTTTGCCGAAGGCCCGGCGCCCGAAGCAGTACTCGACGGTCCAGTCGTACGCGGCGCGGGCGAAGGCATAGGACGTGGCGGCGATCGACAGCCGCTCCAGCGGGAGCCGTTCCATCAGGTGGATCAGCCCCCGGCCTTCGGTGCCGAGCAGGGCGGTCGACGGAAGCAGGATGTCATCGAAGAACAGCTCGGCGGTGTCGTTGCCGCGTAGGCCGAGCTTCTCGAGCTTGCGACCGTGCCGGAAGCCGGGTGCGGCGCTCTCCACCAGGAAGAGGCTGTACCCGCGGGATCCGGCGTCGGGGTCGGTGCGGGCGAACACGATGACGATGTCGGCCAGGAAACCATTGGTGATGAAGGTCTTGCTTCCGGAGAGTCGCCATCCGTCGCCGTCGCGGACCGCGCTGGTGCGGACGCCCCGCAGGTCGCTGCCCGCGCCCGGCTCGGTCATCGCCAGCGCGCCGATCGCCTCGCCCGCGCACAGCCGCGGCAGCCAGCTCGCCTGCTGTTCGGGCGTGCCCAGGTCCCGAAGGTAGGGGACGACCAGGTCGTCCTGCGCGGACGTACCTGCGTTGAAGGACGATGCGCCGACCCGTGCCAGCTCCTCGATGAGGACCATCCGATACCGGTAGTCCTCCTCGCCGGCGCCGCCGTACTCGGCGGGCGCGGCGATTCCCAGCAGCCCCTGGGCTCCGGCTGCGAGCCACGCCGACCGGTCCACCAGTCCTTTCTCCGACCAGGCGTCCTGATGCGGAATCACCTCACGCTCGACAAAGGTGCGCGCGGTCTCCCGCAGGGCCTCGTGGTCGGGCTCGTAGAGTTCTCGCCGCACGTCGCGCGCTCCTCACTTCGCAATGATGCCGAAACCGGGGACCTGACCTCACCGGACCCGGGCACCCCGTGGCCGCGCCACAGGGTGCCATTCAGGTGTTCCGGTGCATGATCAGAGGTGGAAGACCCGCTTCGCGTTGCCGTAGACGAGCTTGTACGCCTCGTCCGCGGGGACGTCGCTCATCAGATCCGCGACGACCTTGCGCGAGTTCGGCCAGGTGCAGGCCGGGTGCGGGAAGTCGGTCGACCACATGATGTTGTCGATGCCGATGTCGTGGCGCATGTTCACGCCGCGCTGCTCGTCCATGAAGGTCAGGAAGACGTTGCGGCGGAAGTACTCGCTCGGCTTCTCCTTCAGCGCCGGGAACTCGTAGCCGTGCTTCGTCATGTAGTCGAGCGTGTCCAGGTAGAAGGGCACCCAGCTCAGGCCCGGCTCGACGAACACGAACTTCAGCCGCGGAAAACGCTCGAACAGGCCGGACAGCAGCAGCATGCCGAGCGCGTCCGACATCCGCAGCGCCGGCTGCGAGGTGAACACGCCCATCTGCGGGGTTGGGTCGCGTGCCGCGATCTCCCAGTACTCGTCCTCGACGCCGAGATGCACGCAGACCGGCATGTCCAGCTCCTGCAGCCGGGCCCACAGCGGGTCGTAACGCGGGTCGTGGTACTCCGGCAGGCCGACCGAGCCCGGCTTGGTCGGCAGGTGGACGGTACGCGCCTGGTGCTCGGTCACGAGGCGCTCAAGCTCGGCCACCGCGACGTCGATGTCGCGCAGCGGAAGCTGGTAGGCGACGAGGAGCCGGCTCGGGTCGGCGCTGGCGAAGGCCGCGCCCAGATCGGCGAAGGCCCGCGCGGCTTCCTTCCAGCCGTCCAGCATCTTGCCGAAGATCCGGAACGCGGACAGGTCGCTGAAGAGGATCTCGACGTCGACGCCGTCCTCGTCCATCGCGGCGAGCCGGGCGGCCGGGTCGGAGTAGCCGGGATGACGGGCCGCCTCGTGCAGGTAGGAGCCGAGGCCGAGCGGCGGGGTACCGCGACGCTGCATGGCGGCCATCTTGGGCGCTTCCACCAGGCGGTCGGCGGCGGCGATCTCATCGCGGAAACGGGCCGGAGCCGCTTCCTTGAGCTGGTCGACCGTGACGCGGAAATGGGAGTCGACGGAAATCAACCGATCAGTTCCAGACACAGCACACCTCCTGTTGTGGGCTGTCGGGGTCGAATGGGGATTCAGGCAACCGGGGCGTCAAGCGCGGCGCGGGCGTCGAGCAGCGCGGCAATCGAGGCCTCGTCGTAGCCGAGTTCGGTGAGGATCGGTCGGGTGTGCTCGCCGGCGAGGCACGGCGGTCCGGACACCCGGCCAGGATGCGTGACGAGGTCGACGAGGACACCGGGCTGCTCGATCCGGCCGACTCCGGGCCGCTGCGCGGTGGCGATCCAGCCGCGAGCGCGGATGTCGGGGTCGTCGAACAGCTCGCGGGAAAAGGTGGTGGAGGACAGTTCACAGGGCAGGTCCCGCTTCTCGAACGCGGCCACGACGTCCTCAGCGGAGCGCCGGGCGAACAGCGGTTCGAGCACGGCACGCAGCTCGGCGTCATGTGCCCGCCGAAGAGTCGGATCGGCGAACCGCGAATCACCGCGCAGCTCGGCCGGCGCCTCCAGAGCATCACACAGGTCCGGCCAGGAGCCGTCGTCGACCACCGCGATCGTCAGCCAGGCGTCGTCTGCGAGCCGGTACAGCCCGTGCAGTGCGGACAGGCCCCGCTGACGCGCATCGATCTGTGGCCGGTCGACCGGCGTCCCGTCCGCCCGGCTGTAGGCGTACGAGGTGGCCAGCAGGGCCGCGTTGATGATGGCGGTGCCGACCCGCTGCCCCTGGCCGGTGCGCTCTCGGTGGTAGAGCGCCTGGAGGACGGCGGTCGCCCACAGATAGCCGTTGCCGGTGTCCCCCATGTTGACCCGGCTCCAGAGTGGAGGGCCACCGAACCGGCAGCCGCCGTCCTCGTACTCGGTGCCGGCGAGCGCGTTCGCGGTCTGGTCCGTGCCGGGCTGCGACGAGCGCGGTCCGTCCTCGAAGCCGCGGGTGTGGCAGTAGACAAGCCGGGGATACCGTTCCCGCAGCTGCTCGTAGCCGATACCGAGACGCTCGGCCGCGCCCGGGCGCATGTTGTGCGCGAGGACATCCGCGGTGGCGAGCAGGCGTTCGAGCACCTCCCTGGCCGCCGGGTCCTTGAGGTTCAGCGCGATGCTGCGCTTGCCCCAGTTCGTGCCCAGGCCGAGGTGGGTCCCGGTCCAGTAGCCGTCGTGCAGCGCGTGAACCTTGATCACGTCGGCGCCCAGATCGGCCAGGACCCGCCCGCCCCAGGGCCCGGCGACACCGATCCCGAGGTCGAGCACGCGGATGCCGTCCAGCGGGCCGCCGGCCAGGCGACGCGGCGCATCCACCGCGGCGGTCGGGCGAGTGGGCGCCTGCTCACCGGCGCTACGGTCCGCGGCGGCCTCGCCCTCGCCCGCGAGTGCGGCCAGCACCTCGCTGGTGTGCTCGCCGCGCCGGGGCGCCGGGCCGGTCACCGCGCCCGGGGTGGCCGCGAACTCGAGCAGGACCCCGGCGTGCCGAATCGGCCCGGCGTCGGGGTCGGCGACCTCGACGACACAGCCGTGGTCCAGCAGCGCCTGGTCGGCGAACGCCTCCTCCGGCGAGCGCACCTGGGCGATCCCCAGCTTGCGTGCCGCCCCGAAGGCAACCCACTGATCGCTGGGGAATCTTCGGAAGGCCGCGGCAAGCTGCTCCTGGTACATGTACAGAATCGGCAGCTCCTCGGCGTCCATCCCGATCCGCACGCCGGCCCGCATGTCGTCCGCCGGGCCGTCGATGACCAGCTCGTCGCCTTCGGCGGCGTCCAGTACCGGCGTCGGCCGGATCGTCCAGAAGTGCACCCAGCGGCCGTCCGCGCATTCGAACAGGCCCTCCGGTGCTCGCCGGTCGGTCACCCACATCCAGTAGCCGGCCGCGGTGACGTCGTCGACACGCTGCCAGTTGGGGCCGGCGGCGGCCATCGCTCCCTGCAGCAGTGACGTACGCACATGCTCGCCGAGGCCGGTGACCTCCCGGGCGCGCAGGGCTGCGCTGATGCCCGCGGTCGCGAGGTAGGCCGCGCCGACGCTCGGCCACATGGACCGCAGGAACACCGGACCGTCCTGATCGAACCGGCTCGCCGGCAGATCCGGCACCTCCAGGTCGGCGAGCGGGCTCTGCGCACCGCTGATCCGATTGAGCGCCGTGCCGACGATTCCGCGTGACTCCCACTGCAGCCCGGTACGAGCCGCGACGAGCGCGTCGACCGCGGCACGGTGAGCGTCGGGGCCGTCGGGCCCATAGCCGGTGATCGAGCAGTACACCAGCCGTGGATTGCCGGCACGCAGCTGCGGCTCGTCGATACCCAGCCGGGTCGTCTCGCCCGGTTCGAACGACTCGACCAGCACGTCCGCCTGCGCGGCCAGTCGCAGGAAGGCCGCTCGCTGGCTGGCGTCGTCCAGGTCGAGAACTGCGCTGCGCTTGCCGCGGTGCCAGACCGTGTGCGCGACGTCGTCGCGCCCGGGATCGCCGTGCGGGGATTCGATCCGCAGGACATCCGCGCCGGAGTCGGCCAGCAGCATCGTGGTCATCGGTCCGGCGGCGCCCCGGGACACGTCGAGCACGGTCAGGCCGGCGAGCGGGCCGCGGCGCGGCAGAGTCGAGTCGACCATCAGGTCCTCCCGAGTCGGTTGGGGCTTGAGGGCTGGTCCGCGCGACGCGGTCGGCGCGGTTGTCTGCGTGGGGCCTGGTCGGGCTTCGCACCGCGGCCTCGCGACCTGGCTGGGATCAGCGGGCGGACGGGACGTCAGCGCTGTTTGCGACCCGCCGCGACCGAGAATAGCATCCACTATGTGGTAGGGACCATATCCGCTCACGACGCCCTCGCACGCCCAGCGCCGGCGGTCACCGAGGACAATGAGTTCGCCTGCACCGACATGCCACCACCCCACCCCCGTGGAGGGAGACACCCGATGACCAGCGACAGGCCGGGCGGACACACCGCCGTCGTCGGCATCGGGCCGTCCGCAGCCGGTCGTCTCGCCCTCGTCAACGGCAGCCGCACCGGCCCTGTACCGGTCGGAGCCTGACGTCTGACCAGGCCGGCGCATCCAGTCGGTTCCCCAGTCCGTGGGAGGATCTGGGCCAGGTATGTGGATTGGGAGGAACACTGTGGCAGAGACGGCCGACAACGTGACCGGGTACGCCCCGCGCAACCGGTCTCGATCGCGTCGGCCGCCCAAGGACCCGGCCGGGAACACCCAGATCGTCGACGCAGCCGTCGCCTGCATCCTCGAGCTCGGCTTCTACCGGGCGAGCACCAACGAGATCGCCAGGCGAGCAGGTGTCAGCTGGGGCTCGATTCAGTACCACTTCGGTAGTCGCGAGTCGTTGATGCTCGCCGCAATCGAAGAAATCAACCGGCGTTTCATTGCTTCGATAGCAAAGTGCCACGTCGAGGGTGCCACGCTCGCAAAGCGGATCGAGTCGCTCTACGACCTGCTGGACCAGCACTACGGTGATCCGTCGTATCTCGCAAGCATGCAGATCATGCTGAACTTCCAGCACGACCCGGACACCTCCCAGGCGGCCAAGGATGCCCTCTCCGAACAGCACGAGCGGGTCGCCGTCGAGGTCCGGCGGCTGCTCGCCGAGGCGCTCGGCCCGGAATCCGACGAGACCCGCCGCACCACGGTCTTCCATGCGATCCGCGGTTACGCCATCAGCACCCAGCTGGTCGACTCGATCGCCCCGGACCTTCCCCGGCTGCACAAGCATGACGCTCGAAGGATCTTCCTCGCGGGACTCGTCGCCACCCAGGAACAGGCGGACTGATCCTGGAATCCCCCGGCCGGCGGGTCAGCGCGGCGCCGGCCCCGCGGCCGGTGGCCCGCCGGGCAGCCGGACTCCGGCTCGGCGGCCACCCGCTCACCGTGAGGTACCCGGCTGCCGGTAGGTCGGCAGGGGCAGGTGCGCGAACAGGTCGGGGGTGTCGGTCGACACACGCTGGGGGAACGTCGCCTCGCGTTTGTCGAGGAAAGCGCTGATGCCTTCACGCGCGTCGGAGCTCACCCCTCGAAGGTTGATGGCGAGTGTCTCCAGCTCGTGCGCGCGCATCGGGTGGGACTCGCCGAGCATGCGCCACAGCAGCTGGCGCGTCAGTGTCACCGACACCGGAGCGGACTCCCTCGTCAGTGAGTCCGCCAGTACGCGCGCGGCCGGGAGGAGATCAGCGGGCTGGTGGATGCTGTGGAGGAGCCCTGAGGCCCGCGCTTCCTCGGAGTCGAAGATTCTTCCGCTGTACATCCAGTCGAGTGCGGTCTGCATCCCCACCAGTCGGGGAAGGAACCAGCTCGAACATGATTCAGGAACGAGGCCACGGCGGGCGAAGACGAAACCGATTTTCGCCGCGGGCACCGCGAGACGGAAGTCGGCGGCCAACGTCATCGTGATACCCACGCCCACGCCGGGCCCGTTGATCGCCGCGATGATCGGTTTTCGTGACTCGTACATGCGCAGCGCCACCCGACCGCCGCCGTCGCGGCGCATCGCGTCGTCATGAGATCGCGCGCCGTCAGGCGCTGATCCGCTCGACGTCCACACGTCAAAGGCGCCGCCGCCGTCGCCGAGGTCCATCCCGGCGCAGAACGCCCGTCCGGCGCCGGTGAGGATGACCGCACGGACGGAGTCGTCGGCGTCCGTCCGGTCGTACGCGGCGACGAGCTCCCCCTCCATCGTGTCCGTGAAGGAGTTGAGAGCCTCCGGCCGGTTCAGGGTGATTGTGGCGATTCCATCCACCGTGTCGAGTCGAATGTGCTCGAAGAATGTCACGCCGATTCCTCCTGGGATCACAGTGCACGCCGGGCTGAGAAGGTCGAGAAGACTGGCGGCGACCCGTCGTTCTTCGGGGAACGGCCGGAGCATGCCGGTCGGCGGGCCGGCCTACCGGCGGCGGAAGTCGGCCAGGTTCATGGCCCGCGCAGCCGGCCGCCGACGGTTCCCGCGCCGCTTGTCATGCCTGAGCCCCGGTCACCGGGCAGGTCTGAGAACCGCCTGTCGGCCTGCCTCGGTCCTGGCGATCGCGTTCAGGTGCACCTCGTCCGGCCCGTCGAAGATGCGCATCGCGCGATGCCACCCGTACATGGCGGCAAGTGGCACGTCGTCGCTGACGCCGGCGCCGCCGTGAACCTGGATCGCGTGGTCGATGACCTGCAGGGCAACCCGCGGCACACTCACCTTGGCCATCGACACCAGGGGCGCGGCGGCCTTGTTACCCTCGGTATCGATCACCTTCGCCGCGTGCTGGCACAGCAGGCGAGCCTGGTCGATGGCGATCCGGGATTCGGCGATGTCGCGCCGCACCATCCCCTGATCGAGCAGCGGTCCCCCGAACGCGATCCGTGACCTGGCCCGCGCCACCATCAGCGAAAGGGCGCGTTCCGCCGCGCCAAGCGCGCGCATGCAGTGGTGGATGCGTCCAGGGCCGAGTCGGGCCTGGGCCAGCGCGAAACCGCTTCCTTCGTCACCGAGCAGGTTGTCCGCCGGGACGCGGACGTGGTCGAGACGGACCTCGCAGTGCCCGTGCTGGTCGTGACGGCCGAACACGGGCACGTCCCGCACGATCTTCACCCCGGGGGTGTCGACAGGCACCAGGACGATGGACTGCTGCCGATGACGCGGGGCGGCCGGGTCCGTCTTCCCCATCACCACAAGCAGTCTGCAGCGTGGGTCGGCAGCTCCGCTGGTCCACCATTTGTGCCCGTTGATCACATAGTCGTCACCGTCACGCGTAATGCGGGTTTCGATATTGGTGGCATCACTGCTTGCCACCGCGACCTCCGTCATCGCGAACGCCGACCGGATCGTTCCGTCCAGCAGTGGCTTCAGCCACCGCATCTTCTGTTCGGCCGTACCAAAGAGGTGCAGAAGCTCCATATTGCCGGTGTCAGGGGCCTGCCCGTTGACAGCCTCGGGTGCCAGATCGAGACTCCAGCCGGTTATCTCGGCGAGCCCGGCGTAGTCAAGCTGCGAGATTCCGGACTCGGCGGGAAGGAACAGGTTCCACAGCCCACGCCGACGCGCCTCGGACTTGAGAACCTCCACCACCGGCGGGACGGTGTGGTCAGCGGGCCCCAGGCGGGCACGATATTCATGATATGGGGCTTCGGCCGGGAAGACCTGTTCGTTCATGAACTCGACCAGGCTCGCCCGTAGCGCGCGGGCCCGGTCCGACGGCGTCAGGTCGAGACCGCACACCTCGTACGGATCGTCGGTGGAGATATAGGCCATGGTCGGCTCCTCGGCGAGGATCCCCACTCGCATGTGCTCGGGCTCAGCTTCGCGAAAACGCTTCACTGGTCCCATCAAAAGGCTGATCCGAAGCCGGGATCCGATCGGGCCGGGTACCACTGGCACCCGGCCCGACGGAGTTGCCGGCTACTTCCCGGTGAGGAACACGGAACCACACCTGAGCGGGCCCGTGATGCGCCAGGCACCGTCCTTGATCTGTGCCACTGAACTACACGGAGTGGAGATGAAGTGGTTGAGCGGCCACCGGCTCTCGGGAAGCGAACCGGGAAGCTGGTATGAGTAGTTGTTGTTCAGGACAGCCAGCAGCTTGTCCACCGTCAGGTCGGGTCCGGCCTTCTCCGCGGCGGTGAGGAACATGTCGGCGGCGAAGTAGCCGGCCATCGTCGGGAGGCTCGCCACCTGGCCGGGCGCGTACTTGGCGAGATCCGCGAGCAGCTGCTTGTTGGTCGGGTTCGCGTCGTCGGATGCGGGCAGCCACTGCAGGCTGCCGTAGTTGCCGTCGAAATCCTTCACCCCGACCAGCCGGGGGTCGTAGGTCGGGCTGACCTGCTTTCCCTCGTACCCGGCCGCCTTCAACGCGGTGGAAAGCTTCAGCACCGACTGGAAGTCAGACGAGTGATACACGACGTCGGGCGCCTGACCGTCGTTCGAGGTCATGACCGCCTGGACGACCGCCGTCGTGTCGGTCAGCCCGGCGACCGGGATCGGGTTCTCCGCGTAGACCACGTCCAGGCCGGCCGCCTTCAGATTCCGGGCGATCGCCTTGACACCGGCGCGAGCAGAATCGTTGTCCACACCGACGACAGCCACGGTGTGGTTCGTCGGAGCACCCTCGAACAGCGAGTTGATCGTGTAGGCCAGGCTGTTGGTTGCCACCTTCTCGTTGGCGAACTGGCACCCGGTTATACCGAAACCAATCGCCGTGGAGCAGTAGCCCTGATTGAATCCCCACCCGAAGAACGGAACAACATTCTCGCAGAACGTGTCCAGGTAGCCGGTGTTACTCGTCATCAGCGGAACCGCGGCGAAGATCTTTTCCTGCTCGATGAGCCGACGCGCCTGCTGCGCATTACGAGCGATGTCCTGGCCGTCGTCCGACACACCGATGAAATTGATCTTGCGGCCGTTTATTCCACCTTCGGCGTTCGCCCGCTCGAAACGGGCCTTCGCACCGACCTCGGTACCGGCCATCGAGCTGCCGTTGGCGCTGGTCAGATAGGCGAGGCCACCGATGGTGATGCTGTCCGCCGTGATTCCCCGAGTCGGGTCGGCGGCCTTGGAGCCGCATTTCAGACTGGCAGTGTCGGGCTTGTACCCACCGTCACTCCAGCCGCCGGGCGGGCCAGCCGTGGGGCCGGCCTTGGCCAGCTCGGTACCACCTGGCGCCGCCCCGCCGTCGGAGGAACTACACGCGGCAAGTGCCGTCGCCAGGACGACCATGGCGACGCCCAGCACGCGACGCCGGGAGCGCTGCCCCCGGCTCAGCATAAGTTCAGCCCCCCGCCCTCGGGCAACGCACGGCCGGAGGCCTGCCCCGCCGACGCGGTCGGCGGCCCCTCCTTGTCCGGCCAGGGATTCCGTGACAGATCAGACATGATCCACTCCTGCCGTGTCGTGACGGGCTGGATGCCCGTACCCAGGTGGGGATGAACGGCCCGCGGCCGCCACACGCTGGCCACGCAGGGCCACATGAATGCGAGCCCACGCCTAGCTATCTGTGAGTCGGGACACAGTAGCATCTACTATGTTTCTATCACTACCCTGCGACGGGACGCACCATCTGGCGCAGGTCAACCCAGATCACCACCCACAGAAACCACCGGTCATCCGCAGAACCGCTGTCCGGCAGGGACGAAGGCAGCCTCGGAGATCCCTTCACAGACCACCGAAAGTCCGACCCGGAACGAGGTACGTGACCAACGTGCGCGACCACCGCGGGACGGTGATGCTGGAGCAGTGACTCCGTACAGGCGGGCGTCGATCCCGGGCTGCGACACCGAGCAGCGCGAGGACCGAAGCATCCCGGCCACCGGCCGGCGCGGCCCCCCTGGCACACGGCAGCCACCGACTCCATCGGACATCTCGGCGGCAGGACCCGTCAGCGAACGGACGTTCCGCCGGGTCGCCAAAGGGGTCGCCCTGCTTCTCGTAGTGCTGATCGCTCCGCTTCTCATGCTGTCAGGACGGGCGCTGGTGATCGCGGAGGGCATCGCTCTCGTCGCCAGCAGCACCATCGCCACTGCCATGGGCACCGTTTCAGTGGTACGTACACGCGGTATCCAGCGCCGATGGCGCCTCCTGCTGACCGTCTGCCTTCTCAGCCTCCTCGTCGCCTCGGTCCACTGGTGCCTTCTCTTCGCACAGGGAGAGAGGGTGGAGCTCAGGCCCTCGGGGTCCGACACGGCCTACCTGCTCGCACCGGTGCTTTCCCTGCTGGCGTTGATGATCCTGCCGAAAGGCCCACCTGCCACCGTCCCGGGAAAGCGCGCACCTCCCGACATGGACGGCACCACCCAGTCCTCACCCATCGTCGTCGTGCTCGACAGCCTGGTGTTCGTCGTGTCGATGTTCCTGATCGCCTGGATGGCACTGCTGAGGCGGATCGCTGATTCCGGAATCAGCGGACTGCCTCTCGCGATCGCGCTTGGATTTCCGCTTTGCGGGACGTTGGTGGTGGTCACCATCCCGCTGATAATGGTCTTCCGGCGGCCACAGAACGGGCGGGCCGTAGCCGTGCTCACCGCCGGCCTGCTCGTGTTGGCCGGTTCCGCATCGGTGATCGTGCACCTGACCGTGTCGGGCGCGCTCAGCGCCGACCGCCTCGCCCTCTACTGGCTTGGCATGGTCGCCGCACCGCCGCTGATCGCGGCCGCCATGCTGGTTCCACAGCAGCGCGTCAAACATCGGCGCGAACGTCCTGGGGCGGACGACCTCGCGGTCTGGCTGCATGCCTACCTGCCCTATCTGCCATCGCTGATCGCCGCCGTGCTTGTGGTCGTGCCCGCCGCGCGCCGTGACGATCTTGACGGCACCACGGTCCTCCTTGCGATCACGCTGGCCGCTCTGGTCGTGATTCGCCAGATGATCACCGTCGGTCAGAACGCGCGACTACTGGTGAAGGTCCGCGCGGCGCACCGGCGGCTGCACTACCAGGCTCTTCATGATCCTCTAACAGGTCTGGCGAACCGCGCGCTGTTCACCACCGAACTGACCGAAGCGGTCGAGGAACACCACTCCCATCAGCTGTCCGTGGTCACTCTTTTCTGCGATCTCGACGAGTTCAAGGCGGTCAACGACGCTCTCGGACACGCGGCTGGCGACGAGCTCCTGCGAGCGGTGGCCATGCGGCTGCGCACCGCGGTCCGGGACGACGACCTCGTCGCCCGAATCGGAGGGGACGAGTTCGCCGTCCTGATCCGCGATGCCCGCAGGAACGCCCGGGCGATCGGCGAGGACACCGCCGGGAGAATCGCAGGCGCGATGCGCCCCGCGTTCAGCCTCCACGGAGTGCCACGCCACGTCCGCGCCAGCGTCGGCGTCGCCGTAGCCGACTCCTCCGTGTCCGGAGTAACTGCCGAGGAGCTTATGCACCGTGCGGACATGGCGATGTACGAAGCCAAATGTCATGAACAGCAGACCCGGGCAGCCCACCGCCTCCCGAGCCCCTTCAGCTGGCTCCAGAGGTGGCGACAGTCCGTAGAGACGAGCAGACCCCCTGGGCAGAAGCTCCAACACGATCCCGATGGGCGGGACGTGACAGCGCGGCGTCGGTGAGGCGCGACTCCTGTTTCGTGACGATGACGGGCGCCAGCGTGTTCTCAGCTGTCAGACCGGGCGGTTTGCAGCCGGCCGACGCGATCTGTCTGCCCGGCTATGAGCTGCCGTCGCCGCCGCGGCGCCGGTCCGGCCCGCCGGCTCAGATTCCCCAGAGGTAGGAGTCGGGAGCCGATCGGTCGACGAGAGCCGCCGCACGGCGGCGAATGATGTCGGCCTGCCAGTCGATGTCGGCGGCGAATCGGCCGTCGTAGAGCCGCTTGTCGGCTTCGTGGTCGTGGTAGGCCCAGAAGCTACCGTTGCGGACCGCTTCGAGCACGGTGGTCGCGACTTCCTGGGGCTCCGCGAGCACGGCTATGGCGCCCTTGGCCTCGAGGCCCTGCTGCACGAAGGTCATGGTCGCCCGGTCACCCGCCAGGTTCGTCTTCGTCAGCGGCGGGAGCACGACATGCGCCTGGATCAGCGCGCCCTGGTCGCGCAGCTGGCCGTACAGGGCTTCCATCAGCGTGCAGACGGCCGCCTTGGAGCTGGAGTAGGCCGGCGTCTGGTACATGACACCGACTGCTCCGGACCCGGACGATGCGCCGAGGATGTGGCCGGGAGTTCCCTGGGCGACCATCCGCGGCGCGAACGCCTTGATGCCGTGCAGTATCCCGAAGAAGTTGATGTCGTACACCCGACGCCAGTCGGACATCTCGTCGTCGAACAGGCCTCCGCCCCCGGCGACGCCGGCATTGAGGAACAGCACGTCGACCTGTCCGTAGTGATCGAACGCGGCATCGGCGAGCTGTCGGACCGAGTCGAAGTCGGCTACGTCGGTCGGCACCCCGAACACGTCGTGACCGCGACCGCGCAGCTCGTCGACGGCGTCCTGAAGCGCCGCGGAGTCGATGTCGGACAGCACGACCCTGCATCCCTGCCCCGCGAAGAGCGTGGCCGTGGCCCGGCCGATTCCGTGTGTTCCACCGGCCCCGGTGATGACCACGACCTTGCCCTCGAGATCCTGCACGCCCATCTCCCTTTCCATTCTGCGACGGCCCAGCCCATGGGGGCTCCTCGGTATCCGCCATTCATCGCCGGGGCGTTATCTGATCCGGCCGCTGACCCGGCCCGTCGAGAAAGACCTCCGCCCGGCTGGGGCGGAATGGCAGATCGGTCAGACCCGCTCCGGGTCCTTGTAGACGATGACGGTCTTGAGTTCGGCATAGGCGTCCAGGCCCACCTGGCCGCAGTTTCTGCCGATGCCGCTGGACTTCACTCCGCCGAACGGGATTCTCGGGTCTATCTCGGTGTGCTGGTTCACCCACGCGGTGCCGCACTCCAGCCGCGCGGCGATCCGCTCGCCCCGCGCGAGGTCCGAGGTCCAGACCGATCCGCACAGACCGTACTCGGTGGCGTTGGCCTGCTCGAGCGCCCATTCCACGTCGTCGAAGGGGATGACGGGCAGCACCGGGCCGAACTGCTCCTCGTCAACGACCTGCACACCGGGGCCGACACCCGTCATGATCGTCGGTGGGTAGAAGTAGCCCGGGCCCTGCGCCGGCGTGCCGCCGACGACGGCCTTGCCGCCATGGTCGAGGGCATCGGTGACGAGGGCGCTGACGCGGTCGAACTGGGCCCTGGTGGTGACCGGGATCATCCCGACGACCCGTTCGCGGGCGATCACCGCGAGCTCGTCGACAAGCTCCTGGTAGACGGACTCGTGGGCGTACACGCGCTTGATCGCCGCACAGACCTGCCCGTGACCGGTGAACGCGGAATCGAAGATTCGCTGTGCGACCTTCTTCGGGTTCACGTCGTCGAGCACGATCGCCGCGTCGTTGCCGCCCAGCTCGAGCAGCAGGTTCTTCAGCCCTGGCGCGGCGGCGGCCGCGATCGCGCGGCCCGCCGCGATGCTGCCCGTGAAGCTGATCAACCTCGTGGCCGGGTGCGCGACCATCGCCTTCCCGATCTCGTCGTCGCCGGCAAGGATGTTGACGACCCCGGGCGGAACAATGTCCTTCCAGAGCTTCGCCACGAACAAGGTCGCCAGCGGCGTGAACGGGGAGGGCTTCGCGACGATCGTGTTCCCGACCAGCAGGGCGCTGAAGACCTTCTCGGCGAGAATGAGGATCGGCGCATTCCACGGGATGATCGCGGCGACGACCCCGACCGGGGCGCGCACCACCTTGACGGTACGTTCGGCGGAGTCCTCGATGAGGTCGATCGGCAACTCCTGCTCGGCGGCATGATTGGCGAACCAGGGCGCGGCCAACGCCTCGAGGGCGATGGACGGGGCACCCTTCTCCAGCGCGGTGATCTCCTCGATCATCGCGTAGTTGGCCCCGATCGCCTCACCCATCGCCTTGATCACCGCCTGGCGTTCCGCCTCCGGCCGGGCGGCCCAGGCCGGCAGAGCGGCCGTCGCCGCCGCCATCGCGGCGCCCACCATCTCGACGGTCGCCACCGGGAACCGGGCGACCTCTTCGCCGGTCGCGGGGCTGACAACCGGCATGCTCTGATCACCCGTCACCAGGTGGCCGTTGATCAGCTGACCGAGCTCATTCAACGTTGCCTGCACGATCATCAGGAAGTTCACCTCATCCGTCCGTCACGCGGCTGTCTGTTACCTGCGACCAGGTGAACAATAGTTCTCACTATGTAGTGATGCAACCATCAGTCTGGTGGTTCGCCCCCTGGGCCGCGGCTGGGAATGCCGCCGCGAGGAGTCATGACCTGGATGTCGACGTAGGTCTCCGCCGCGGCCAGGCGGCACGCGAGTTCGGCTGCCTCCCTGCGTCGCAGCACGGCGGGTGCGTTCAGGACGAGATCGCTGTCGCGGTCAGCGAGCGGTCCCGTTCCCCCGCCCGGCGCACGTCGATCACCGCGGGACGCGTCATCACCAGCTCCGGAACCGGGCCGGCGGGTCGTAGAGACCGCCCGAGCAGGCCACGAGGTCTTCGATGCTGTGGGCCGCGAGCAGAGAACGGTCAGCCTCGGCACGCCGCACGCCGAGGTCCTCCGGGGTGACCAGAACCCCGTCACGGCGCAGTCGCCCGCGCTCGGCCGGTGTCGAACCCGCGCCCGCGAGCTGCACGAACGCTACCCGGGGTGGGCGGACATCGACCTGTAGCGCCAGGCCCCTCTGCGCTCGGCTCAGTCGAGCAGTTCCGCCAGAGCGCCCGCGATCGCAGCCATTCCGGCCAGGTTCGGATGAAACGACGCCCCGGTACGTTCCAGTTCCGGCACGAAGCCGAAAATCCACGGCTCCCGAGCAGCGCCGCCCAGCTCGTGCCCATCGCTCAGCACAGAGGCCGCCAACAGCTCGGCGCCAGAGCGCTCGGCGGCCCGCACATGGGCGTCCCGCAGCGCCGCCTGGATGCGCAACAACGCCGCCAGGTCCTCGGCCGGGAAGGGCACGTCGACACGCGGGCGGGTGCCGTCCCCGAGAGCGGTCAGATAGTCCACAAGAATCACTCGGCTGCGTGGGGCGCGCCGGTGCGCCTCGCGCACGATGCGGGCCAGACCATCCGCGACCTGCTCCACGTCTGCGTCCGTGGGGTCCGGGATGCCGCCGCCGCCCAGCATCTCGTCCAGCATCCGCACCATCGCGCCATCCGGGTCGTGACTTCGCCACGCGGCGGCGAGCATCGAGCCCACGAACCGCAGGTCGTTGCCGCCGGCCGTGACCGTGACTATGTCGGCGTCGGCGGGGAGGCCATGGATCTGCGGCGCGAACCGGGCACCTCTCATCGTCGTCTGCGCATTCTCCAGGATGGTCTCGGTGGTCGCGCCCGAGACGGTGAGATCCACAAGCCGCACGCCGAGCTGTGCCGCGAACAGGTGCGGATAGTTGCGAGCGGATCGCATCGCGGCGGTGTCCGCCATCGGTTCGATGCCGGGACCAGCTGCGTAGGAGCTTCCGAGCGCGGCGATGACCCGGGGCTGAGCCATGCGCCGATGTTGCCGGCTCATGCCCGCGAGGCGCTCGTCCGCGCCGCGCTCGGATGCGCGACTGCATGATTCCATCATCGAAGGCAGCCCTCAGGTGGTTGCGGTGAACGGCACCTTCGAAAGTCCGCGCACGTTCGAGGAGTACGCGCGTTCGAATCCGGCGCGATCCACCTCGTAGTCCGGGAAGCGCCGGAGAAACTCCTCCAACGCGATGCGGGTCTCCAGCCGGGCAAGCGCCGCCCCCAGGCAGAAATGCACGCCCTTGCCGAAGGCAAGATGCCGATCGATCACGCGGTCGACACGGAACACATCCGGGTCGGTGAACACCCGGGGGTCACGGTTCGCCGCCCCGTTGACCAGCAGCACGGTCTCCCCCGCCGGCACCTCCTGACCATGCCAGAGCATCGGCCGCGTGGTCACCCGCCCCTGGTAGTGGGACGGCGGGTCGAACCGCAGCACCTCCTCGACCGCGTTCGGCCACAGCCCCGGATCGGCGACCAGCCGCGCCCGCTCACCCGGGAAGTCGGCGAGCGCCACCACGCCGGTGGTGATCAGCTTGGTCGTCGTCTCGTTGCCTGCGACACCGAGCAGCAGGCAGAACCAGACGATCTCCTCGTCGCTGAGACGCTGCTGCGCGCCGTCATCGTCCACGATGGTCGCCTCGACAAGCGCCGTCGCCAGGTCGTCCCGGGGGGCTCTACGCCGCGACGCGACCAGTTCGCTGAAGTACACCCACAGCTCGGCGCCGGCGGACTGCGCATCCCCTGGGCGGTCGAGGCTGCCTTCCTCTCGAACCATCAGGCGATCGGACAGGCTCCGGATGTGAGCCCGGTCGTCGTCCGGCGCCCCCAGCAACGCCGCGATCACCGCCATCGGCAGGAGCCCGGCGAAATCCGCGACAACCTCACCGCCGCCGCCCGCCACCAGCGGATCGAGCCAGCCTGCCGCCATCCCCCGCACCTTGGCGTCCAACTCCGAGACACGCCGCGGTGTGAACGCCCTACTGACAATCTTGCGCAGCGTGTCGTGCCGCGGCGGATCCTGGAAGATGATCATATCCGGCGGCGGTTCGTCGGATCGAATGGACTCGATCAGCGTGCCACGGGCCGAACTCAGGGCGGCATGGTCGACCAGGCCTGCCGCCACGTCCTCGAACCGCGTCAGGGCCCAGAAACCCACCTCGGCGTTGTGATACAGCGGCTGTTCTTCCTGCATGCGCCGGTATATCGGGAAAGGGTTGTCCTGATCCTCGAAAGAAGCGGGGTCGTAGCTGAGAGCTGTTTGCGTCACAAGCATCCTCCTGAATCGGGCCATGCGCGATATTTTAAACTCGCTGTAGTAGTTACTATGTTCCGGCAACACGGATCCGATGTCATACGCATCGACATCCGCATGCCAGACGCGAACTGCAGTCGTCGCCGATCAGACCCGGCTCAGCGAGCCCGCAGGCCACGAATCGGGTGGCCCGCCACTCAGGTCGTCAGCATGCCGCCATCGACAGGCAGCAACACTCCAGTGATGTAGGACGCGGCATCACCTGACAGGAAAACCGCCGCGGCGGCCAGCTCCGCGGGATCCCCCGGCCGCCCTGCCGGGACTCGCGCCGCCACCTGCCGGTCGAGGTAGCCGGGCTCGTACTGGTCGACCATCTCGCTCGGGAAGAAACCGGGAGCCAGGGCGTTGACACGGATCCCTTTCCTGCCGGTCCACTGCGCGGCGAGATCCCGGGTCAACCCGATGATCGCCGCCTTGCTTGAGCTGTAGGCAGCCTGCGGCAGCCCCGCGGTCGTCGACCCCAGCACAGATCCGATGTTGACGATGCTGCTGCCCGGACGCATCACCCGCCCACAGGCCTGCGCCATCCAGTAGGCGCCCATCACGTTGACGTCGATGACGCGTCGGAACTCGTCGGGCTCCTCACGGGTCGCCGGGTGCGCACTGGCGACACCTGCGTTGTTGACAAGCACGTCGACCGCGCCGAACGTCTCCAGCGCAGCCGCGACGACACGCCGGCAGTCCTCGACCGCGGTGACGTCCGCCTGCAGCGCCAGACACTGCCGGCCCGCGGCCTCGACGAGCCGGGCCGTCTCGGCGAGCCGGTCGGCCCTGCGCGCGCAGATCACCACATCCGCCCCGGCGGCGGCGAACCCAGCCGCGAAGGCGACGCCGAGCCCGGACGAAGCACCCGTAATCAACACGACCTTGCCAGCCAGGCTGAACCGCTCAAGCACGAATTCTCCTCCAGAACGGCGCCGCCTTGGCTGCTGCCGGCCCCACGGCGGGCAGATCTTCCCGCCTCGCCCGCGCCTACCCGACGGCGCGCTCGCCGCTCGCGATGCCAGGCAACCAGCATCGCCGATATTATGCCTTCCGATACTAGGACGGCATAGTATGCCGATCCAGGTCCACACGCACGCAGTCATCCCGGCGCAGGGCACAGCCCACCGCCTCGGCCACCACGGCACGAGGCCGCGAGCATGGCCGAGAAGCGGGCCGACAACGGAGACGTCGCGACGGGAGTTGACCAACGTGCGGTGCGGCGGAGTGCGGCCTTCGGCCGGCCCGTAGAGCCGCTGGCGAGCAGGATCGTGGCCGGTCGCCGGTCGAAACCGACCGCCGCGGCGCTGCCGGAGGGACGGCGGGACAGGCCGAACACCTCCAGCGGGCGGCCCGCCGGAGGTAATGGACGGAGATGCGATGACCAGCCAGAGCTCGACACTGTTATGCGAAGGATTCGCCTTCCCAGAGGGACTCCGCTGGCACGACGAGCAGCTCTGGATCTCGGATCAGACGACGGGCACGGTCTGGACGATGACCGAGGACGGCGCGGCTGAGCCCCTCGTGAACGTGCCTGGAGGCGCATCCGGCCTTGGCTGGCTGGCAGACGCTGACCTGCTGGTCGTGTCGATGGCGGATCGCCGCCTGCTCCGTGTGCACGCCGGCACCGGCGAGGTCGCGGTGCACGCGGATCTCGGGAATCTTCCGGGTTACCGGCTCAACGACATGGTGGTCGCCACCGACGGCCAGGCGTATGTCGGGGACTTCGGCTTCGATCCGCGCGCCCTCGTCGCGCGATTCGGGAGCTCGGCACTCGACGGAGACCAGGTACCCGCGGCGTTTCTCGCGCGGGTCGACCCCGACGGTTCGGTGCACCTGGCTGCGGATGGGCTGCGCTTCCCCAACGGCTGCGCGATCACCGCGGATGGTCGGACACTGATCGTCGCGGAGACCTTCGGCCGCCAGCTGACCGCCTTCGACCGTTCTGAAACCGGTGCCCTCTCCGCCCGACGACCATGGGTGACGCTCGATGCCCGACCCGACGGCATCTGCCTGGACGCGGAGGGAGCGATCTGGGTCGCGAACGCCGGCGCGGCAGAGTGCCTGCGTGTCTCGGCTCCACGGGCCGGACGATCCGCGGCGGTGATCGATCGGGTGGTGACAGGCGCCCCCGCCTATTCGTGCGCTCTGGGCGGCTCCGACGGCCACACCCTGTTCCTCGCGACCGCCCAGAACTCCCCCGACGCGCGCACCCCGGGCCGGATCGAGATCGCGCGGGTGGACGTGCCCGCCGCGATCTCAACCTGAGTCGCTCGCCGGTCCGACCGCCCCGCGCGACCAACTCGGTCCCGTCACGCCGAGACACGACAGCGCGGCGTCGGTGAGAATGGAGACGAGCTCCGTTCGCTGCAGGCCGCTGTCGTAGGTGACGACCGACTGGATCGCGGCAATCGCGGCCTGGACGAGTGCCGCGGCTTCGGCATCGTTGAGGCCGGGGCGAAGTTCACACAGTGTGGTGATCCACTCCTCGTTGTAACGCCGCTGCGCGCGGCGCAGCCCACGTCCTTCCTCGACCGGGAGCGTCGGGCCCTCCCGCCGGTACAGACGGACCATGTCCTTGTTCTCGATGGAGAAGTCGACCTGGGAGCGCACCAGCATCCGCATCGTCGCGGCAGGCTCGTGACCTGCCTCGACGATCCGCTCCACGTCCGCCAACAGCGCCGTCATGGTCCGGTCGAGCAGGGCGGAGAGCACTTGGGCCTTGCTGGCGAAATGTCGGTAGACGCCAGAGCCGACGATGCCGGCCTCCTGCCCGATCTCGGCCATGGTCACCGCATGGTAGCCACGGGCCGCGATCAGTTCGGCCGCCGCGATGAGGATCTTGTCGCGGCGCTCCGGGTCACGCACCCGGCTGCTGACCTGCCGGGTCACGGGTCTTCGACCGGATGGGGGGGCAGGAGCGCCACGGGGATGTCCATGAGCCGCGAGCGTACGTACTCGCCGAGCCCTTTTGCCTGTGGGTCGAGGCGCACGCTGGACGCGACGCCTTCGCCCAGCAGGCCTACGACGACGAAGTTCACCGCCCGCAGGTTCGCCAGGTCATAGCGGTGGACGGGCAGACCGCGCGCCTCCGGGATCAGTTCGCGGAAGGTCTCCACCGTGAGTGCCGCTGCGAGCCAGCGATAGGCGGCATCGCTGCGTGCCCACAACCCGACGTTCGCATTGCCCCCTTTGTCACCCGAACGCGCGCCTGCCACCAGACCGAGCGGCACGCGCGCTGTCGCACCACCCGAAGTGGCCGGAGCCGTCCGGGCGGCGTTACGCACGAAGGCAACGCCACCGGCCAGGTCGACACCACCGGCCAGGTCGACGTCACCGGCCAGATCGACGTCATGCGTCGACGGGCTGTGCGGGATCTCGACGGTGGTGGCGTCGTCGAGGACGACGGTGTGCGTGACGGCGTCGCGGGCGACGAGCGCCGGCCAGTAGACCCCGTAGGCGGTCGCGCTGCCTGGCGGGCCGGTGGTGTGGAAGCCGGCGTAGCCGCCGAGGAACAGACTGTTGGCGGTATCCGAGAACGACCGGCCGACTTTCCTCGCGTCGCGGTCCTTGACCGTGATCCGCAGGTGAGCGCTCGCCAGCGGATTGGAGGCGGCGTCGGCCTGGTCAAAGCGCAGCAGCTGGACGTCGACGGCGTCGAAGCGGTCCTCACCGCCGAGCTGGTCGAACAGTTCCCGGCGGGCCCAGGCGGCCTTCTCCTCGATGTCGAGGCCGGTGAGGACCATGGTGACGGTGTTGCGATAACCGCCGAGATAGTTCATCGCGACCTTGAGCCGGTCCGAGGGCGGGGTGCCGCGGCAACCGGAGAGCAGCACCCGGTCGGGCCCCTGACCGGTCAGCTGGATGGTGTCGAAGTGCGCTGTGACGTCGGGGTTCGGGTAGCTGGGCCCGGCGATCTCGTAGAGCAGCTGAGCGGTCACGGTGCCCGTGGTGACAGTGCCCCCGGTGTCCCGGTGTTTGGTGATCACGCTGCTGCCGTCAGCGGCGATCTCGGCGAGTGGGAATCCCGGATACCGCCGATCGGTGATCTCGTCCAGGAAGGCGTAGTTGCCGCCGCAGGCCTGCGGGCCGCATTCGATGACGTGCCCGGCGGCCACCGCACCGGCGAGTCTGTCCCAGTCGGTGCGCTCCCAGTTGTGCCACCACGCCGCTGGTCCGACGACGAGCGACGCGTCGGTGATCCGCCCGGTGATGACGATGTCCGCGCCGCGGGACAGCGCGGTCGCGATGCCCCAGCCGCCGAGGTAGGCGTTCGCGGTGATCGGCTCGACTCCGACATCGGCGAGGCTGCGGCCGGTGTCGAGGTGGGTGAACGGCTCGCCGGCGGCCTGCAGCGCGCCGACCCGGCCCACGATGTCGTCGCCGCTGACGTAGGCGACGTTCGGCCGCAGGCCAAGGGCCGCGGCAACCGCGCGGATCTTCTCGGCAAGGCCGGCCGGGTCGAGGCCACCCGCGTTGGCGACGATCCTGATGCCGCGTTCCAGGCAGGTTCCGAGGACATCCTCGACCTGGCGGAGAAACGTGCGGACGTAGCCGACTCCACCGGGCCGGCCCTGGGTCTTGTGGAGGATGAGCATCGTCAGCTCGGCCAGGTAGTCGCCGGTCAGCACGTCGATGGGACCGCCGTCGACCATGAGACGGGCCGCGTCGAGCCGGTCGCCGAAGAAGCCGGAGCAGTTCGCGATCCGTACCGGCCGCCTCGGCCCGCCGCCGGCCTGCCCCTGGACCCCGGTCGTCATGTGGTCCCGTCCCGTGCCGGGACGGCGCTCGCCGCGCGACCGGACGCCGGCGGCCCGGCGAAGACCTGGGCCACCTCCAGGAACGCCGCCGCGTCCGCGCCGGTGGCCGTCAGGGCCAGCTCGCCGGGGTGCCGGCGCTGCGCGACGAGCAGGCAGAAGTCGAGCGCCGGGCCGCGCAGGACGTTCGGGGCGTCCGGCGGGCCCCACGTCCAGGGAGAACAGTCCGGCGCGGACAGCTCGACGCGGAACGGGTCCGCGGGCGCCGGCCGCCCGTGGACGGTGAAGCTCCACGCGATCGTTGCGACCCCCAGGTGCGCGACCTGGCGCAGCCGCGTGCTGGGCACCCGGGTGACGCCGAGCGCGTCGGCGACGTCCTGCCCGTGTGCCCAGGTCTCCATCAGCCGGGCGGTCAGCGAACTCGCGGCGCTCATCGGCGGGCCGAACCACGGCAGCTTCGTCCCGGATGGAACAGCGACCAGCGTCGCCGACAGGACCTCACGGGCGCGGATGAACCAGTCGAGCACCTGTGCGCCGGCCTGGTCGCGGAACCGCTCGGCGATCACGTCCGCGAAGTCGTCCCCGAGAGCGAGGAAAGCCTGCCTTTCAGCCGCGAACTTGTCCGCATCGATGGCGGCGAGCGTCGCGATCCCGTCCCAGAACGCGAGGTGGGCAACCTGGTCGAGGATGTCCCAGCCCGCGGCGGGTGTGGGCGTGCGCCAGGCCGCCTCGTCAAGGCCACCCAGCAGTGCGACGAGGTCCGCCGTCTCCGCCCGCAGGTCGACGGCGATCGCCGTGACGTCGGCCGCCATCAGGCCACCGTCGCCCGGCTCGGCGCCGCGGCGCGGCCGGAATCGCCCGCGTCGCCCGCGTCGTCGGTCGGGCTGATCACGGCGAGCACTGCCCCGCTGTCGACCGTGTCACCCACGCCGAAGCCCAGCTCGACGACGACGCCGTCATACGGTGCGGTGATCGTGTGTTCCATCTTCATCGCCTCCAGGACGACGACCAGGTCACCTTTCGCGACCCGATCGCCGGAGGTGACCCCGATCCGGACGACCGTGCCAGGCATCGGCGCGGTCAGAGATCCCGGGGAGACACCGGAGCCCGGCTCGACGAACCGCGGCAGCTCGCGGGCGGCCGTCGAGCCACCCCTGCCGTCCAGGTACACGTTCGGGCCGGTGGCCCCGGCGACGACCCTGGTGACTCGTATCCGGGAGCGGACCCCGTCGACGGTCAGGTCCGCCAGGCCCCCGTCCACATGGTGGATCTCGACCTCGACCGGCCGTCCCCCGACAGTCGCCTCGACCCGGCAGCCCCGATGCCGGTAGGCGACCTCGATCGTCTCCCCGGCCGTCTCGTACTCGACGCGTTGCGGCGACGACGAGACGTTGCGCCAGCCGGACGGCACGCCCGGGAGGATCGCGGCGCGGCGCCGATCGGCGGCTGCGGTGAGCGCGCCGGCGATCAGATGGGTGGTCCGCGTCTCCTTGTCGCAGGAGACCGAGCCCATCGCCACCGGGTCATGCCGGTCGAGGTACCCGGTGTCGATCGCACCCGCGCGGAACTCGGCCTCGCGCAGAATCGCGACCAGCAGCGCCCGGTTCGTCGTCACGCCGTGGGCCCGGGTGCCGTCGAGGGCCCGGGCGAGCCTGCGGATCGCCTGATCGCGCGTGGCGCCATGCGCGATCACCTTCGCCAGCATCGGGTCGTAGTGCACGCCGACGACCGAACCGTCCTCGACACCCGAGTCGACCCGGATCCCGGGCGCCGCAGGGACCTCGAACCGGTGCACGGTGCCAGTGGAGGGCAGGAAACCCGCCGGAACGTCCTCCGCATAAAGGCGGGCCTCGATCGCGTGGCCAGTGATCTTCACCTCGCGGGCCGCCGGCGGCAGCGGGGCGCCCTCGGCGACCAGGATCTGCAGGGCAACCAGGTCGAGGCCGGTGACCTCCTCGGTGACCGGGTGCTCCACCTGCAGGCGGGTGTTCACCTCGAGAAAGAAGAAGCGGCCGGACTGGTCGAGGACGAACTCGACGGTGCCGGCGCCGACATAGCCGATCGCCGCGGCGGCCGCGACCGCCGCGGCGCCGAGCCGCTCGCGCAGCTCCCCATCGACCGCGACCGACGGCGCCTCCTCGATGATTTTCTGGTAGCGCCGCTGGATCGAGCATTCGCGCTCGCCCAGATGCACCACGTCGCCGTGCCTGTCGGCGAAGATCTGCACCTCGATGTGCCGGGGCCGCTCGACGTAGTGCTCGAGGAAGACCGAGCCGTCGCCGAACGCGCTGGCGGCCTCTCTGCTGGCGGCGGCGACCGCCTGTGCCAGCTCGGGCACGGCCCGCACGATCCGCATCCCGCGGCCACCACCGCCGTAGGTGGCCTTGACCAGCAGCGGGAAACGGAGGTCCGCCGCCGCACGGACGAGCGCGTCCGCGTCGGCGGCGAGCCGTTCGTCCACGACGAGGCCGGGCAGCACCGGGACGCCGGCCGCTGCCATCAGCTCCTTCGCCCTCGTCTTCGAACCCATCGCCTTGATCGCGTCGGGCGGCGGCCCGATGAACATGACTCCGGCCGCGGCGCAGTCCCGGGCGAACGCGGCGTTCTCCGAGAGGAAGCCGTAACCGGGGTGGATGGCGTCCGCCCCGACCCGCTTCGCGGCGGCGAGGACGAGGTCGGCCCGCAGATAGGTCTCGCCCGGAGTGGCGCCCGGCAGCCGTACCGCCTCGTCCGCGGCGGCGACGAAGGGCGCGCCGCTGTCCGGATCGGAGTAGACCGCGACGGTCGCCATGTCCAGCGCGCGGGCGGTACGCATCACCCGGGTTGCGATCTCACCGCGGTTGGCGACCAGCAGCTTGGTAATCGTCCTCACGGCGACCCCTACATCCTGAAGACGCCGTAGCCACGGCGGCCCTCGATCGGCGCTGAATGCGCGGCGGACAATGCGATACCGAGCACGGTGCGGGTGTCGCGGGGGTCGAGGACGCCGTCGTCGTAGAGTTTTCCGCTCACGAAGAAGGAGTGCGACTCGGCGGCGATCTGACGTTCGATCGCCACCCGCCTCGCGTCGTCCTCGGCCTGGTCGAACGGCCGGCCCGCCGCGGCCGCGGCGGCCTTGCCGACGATGGAGAGCACCCCCGCGAGCTGCGCGGCGCCCATGACCGCGAGCTTCGCGTTCACCCAGGCGAACATGAACCGGGGGTCGTAGGCGCGTCCGGACATGCCGTAGTTCCCGGCACCGAACGACGCCGCCATGTTGATGGTCAGATGCGGGACCGTGCTGTTCGTGACCGCATTGATCATTTTTGCGCCGTCCTTGATGATGCCGCCCTGTTCGTAGGCGGCGCCCACCATGAAGCCCGTGGTGTTCTGCAGGAAGACCAGCGGCGTGTCGATCTGGTTGGCCAGCTGGATGAACTCGGCGCCCTTCTTCGATTCCTCGGAGAAAAGAATGCCGTTCGCGTTCGCGAGCACGCCGACCGGGAAGCCATGAACCGACGCCCAGCCCGTCACCAGGCTCCGGCCGTAGTCCGGCTTGTACTCACCGAACCGGGATCCGTCAACGATGCGGGCGAGCACCTCACGCGGGTCGAACGGCGTCCGGAAATCCGCCGGAGCGATGCCGAGCAGCTCATCCGGGTCATACAGCGGCGGGTCGGCCGGCAGGCTCGGCCCAGGGCCCCGCTTGCGCCAGTTCAGCTCCGAGACGATTCGCCTGCCGAGGCGGATCGCATCACGCTCGTCAACGGCGAAGTAGTCGGCGAGCCCGGAGACCCGGGCGTGCATCGCGGCGCCGCCGAGTTCCTCGTCGTCGGATTCCTCACCGGTCGCCATCTTCACCAGCGGTGGGCCACCGAGAAAAACCTTGGCCTGCTGATCGACCAGCACCGAGTAGTCACACATGCCGGGCACATAGGCGCCGCCCGCCGTCGAGTTGCCGAACACCAGGGCGATCGTCGGGACTCCCCTGGATGACAGCTCGCTCAGATCATGGAAGATCTTTCCGGCCTGCACGAACAGGTCCGACTGGCTCGGCAGGTCGGCACCGCCGGACTCGACCAGGTTCACCACCGGCAGCCGGTTACGTTTCGCGATGTCGAGTGCCCGCAGTGTCTTGCGCAGCGAGAACGGGTTCATCGCACCGCTGCGGACCGTCGGGTCGTGGGCGACGATCACCACCTCGACATCGCTCACGACGCCGATACCCGTGACGACGCTCGCGCCGACCGTGAACTCGCTGCCCCACCCCGCCAGCGGCGAGAGCTCGAGGAACGGCGAGTCCCGGTCAACCAGCAGCTCGACACGCTCGCGGACAAGCAGCCGGCCACGCTGGTGATGACGATCCCGGTAACGAGCACCGCCGCCATCGCGAGCCTTGTCCAGCTCGTTCTCCAGCCCGGCGAGAGCCGCCAGTTGGCCAGCGCGGTTCGTCCGGTACAGCTCGGCACTCACGTCCAGCCGCGACCGCAGCACGCTCCCCTCGGCCACCCGAACATGGCCCGAGACACCCGCCGGCCCGCCGAAACCACTCATGGATCTCCCTTTCGATGGCTAGTGCCCCGTCCAACGGGGCTGCCGACGGGCGCGGAACGCGGCGACACCCTCCTGGAAGTCCTCGGTGGCGAAGGCGAGCGCAAGCTGTGCCTGCAGGTAGCCGAGGGCGTCGTCGAGGGGCTGGTCACGAGTCGCGTCCAGCGCGTCCTTACCCATCCGCATCAGCAGTGGGGAACGGGCCGCGATCAGCCCCGCCCACCGGTCGACGTCGGTGGCGAACTGGTCCGGGTGCACGACAGCGTTGACGACGTGCAGCCGTTCGGCCTCCTCGGCCGAGATCAGCTGACCGGTCATCATGAGTTCGTTCGCCTTCGCCCGCGGCACGCTTCGGTAGATCAAGGCGGAGATCATGAACGGGAAAACCCCGACGTTGATCTCAGGACAGCCAAAACGGACGCCCGCGCGGGCGATGATCAGATCGCAGGCCAGGGCAAGACCGAAGGCGCCCGCGAGAACGTCGCCGCCGGCCGCGCAGATGCTCGGCTTTCCGAGCCGTCCGAGGAGCCTGAAGAGACGAGGAAATCGATCCAGGCCCGCGTACCTGGCAATCAACGAACTGTCCTCGGCGAAGGACTTGAGATCACCCCCGCTGGAGAACACCCGATCACCGCTCGAGGTGAGTACGACAACACGCACGGAGCTGTCCAACCGCGCCTGTTCAAGCCGGCCGATCAGCTCGTCTACGAGCTGATCGGTCAGTGCGTTACGCGTCGCGGGGTCGTCGAGGGTGATCGTCGCAACGCCCCGGGCGTCACACTCATAGCGGACAAGTGGCACAGGGATTCTTCCTGTCAGTAGGACCTGGGCAGCCCGAGGCTGTGCTGGGCGACGAAGTTCAGCACCATTTCCCGGTTCACGGGGGCGATGCGCAGCAGCCGGGCCATGCCCCACAGCGGCACCAGACCGAACTCGACGGACATCCCGTTGCCCCCGTGGGTCTGGATCGCCTGGTCGACCGCCGCGAGTGCGGCCTCCGCGGCGGCGTACTTGGCGATGTTCGACGCCTCGGCGGCACGCTCGCCGTGGTCATGCGCCCAAGCCGCCTTCTGGGTCATCAGCGCGGCCAGCGAGGTCTCGATCCGGGCTTTCGCGAGCGGGTGGGAGACACCTTGGTGCGCACCGATCGGGACGTCCCACACCTGTCGCTGTGTCGCATAGCTGACCGCGCTGTCCAGCGCGTAGCGGGCAATGCCGAGGCACAGGGCGGCGACCGCGATCCGTTCCGGGTTGAGCCCGTGGAAGACCTGCCGGAATCCCTCACCTGCAGTGCCGATCAGAGCACCTGCGGGAACCCGTACGTCGTCGAGAAACAACGTGAACTGTTTTTCGGGCAGCTGGGCGGCGACCGGCAGCGGGCGCGCGGTCAACCCGGGCGCGTCGGGCGGCACGAGAAACAGCGACAGCGCCGGCCGGCCCGCGGAACCCCCGTCGCTCTCCGTCCCCGTCCGGGCCACGACGAGCACGGCGGCGGCCTCGTCGAAACCGGAGATGTAGTACTTCTGGCCGGAGAGCAGCCAGTCATCACCCGCGCGCACCGCGGTTGTGGACAACCGGTGTGTGTTGGACCCTGCGTCCGGCTCGGTGATCGCGAAGGCGATCTTGTGCGAGCCGTCCGCCAGACCTGGGAGCCAGCGGGACTTCTGCTCCGTGTCGCCGAACCGGGCGATCAACTCGCCGCAGATCGCGGACGAGACCAGGAGCATCAGCAGCGGGCATCCCTGCGCGGCGCTTTCCTCGACGACGGCAGCGAGCTCGGTGATCCCGGCGCCACCGCCGCCGTACTCCACAGGCAGGTTCACACCGACGAAGCCGGCCTCGGCCAGCGCTGCCCATGCCTCGCTGGTCGGCACACCGGCCCGGGCTCGCTCGGTGTAGTAAGCGCCACCGAAGGGCTTGGAGATCGCCGCGACGGTGGCTCGCAGCGAACTCAGTTCGTCGCCCTCACCGAAGTCCATCCCGCTCCTTAGTGATTCAAGATTTACTAAGACATGCCAACGAAGATCGTCGGAATCACTGACGCCACCGAGCCGACCCGTCCGAAACCGTACCGTTGCAGCACGAGGCACGGACGTCGCCCACGGGGAGCGGAAGCCGGTCAGATCTCTCGAGCGACCTCCGTGTTAGTGAATATAGAATCACTAGACCCATCGCGCAACCAGCTCCGAGGTGCGGACGAGGCACGCCGGAGCGCACGCCGGCGAAAGGACGAACGCCGTCGCGCAGGAGCTGCTGCGCCCGTCGTCGCCAGATGGGTGCCGAGTAACCGCGCTGCTGTCGCGCAGGTCGGGGGCAGCGCGCAAGATCAGGAAAAGCGCCTGGTCACGTCGTGCAAGCGCCGTGCGGCTGCGACAGCATCCAGCGCGCGGTCATTCCGCCGCGTTGCCGCGATTCAACCCGCCGGGCGACAGGCCATCGGCACCACCGCGGAGGCGGTGTCGGGCGTGCCCTGCACGCCCGACACCGCCGGTGACAGCCTCTGGCTCTCGGCTCGGTGATGCTGGTGCTAGTCCATGGCCGCGAGGAGTTCGGCCCACAGCGACGCCTCGGCGTCATAACCGCCATAGAACGTGATGCGCCCGTAGACGTTGCCGACCTTGGCGCTGAGCCTGGGCCCGACCTCGGCAGGGGTTCCGACGACAGAGAACTCGTGCAGCATCTCGTCCGTGATCACGTCGGCCATGTCGTCCCAGCGCCCCTGCTTGGACAGCACGTTCAGCTCGTCCTGCGCCTCGCCCCAGCCATGCATCTCGAGTACCCGGCGATAGGCGGGTGTCGAGCCGTAGAACGCGATCCGGGCCTTCGTGGCACGGACGGCGTTCGCCAGCTCCTCCTCCGTGCGGCCGATGGTCGCGAAGACCGGGCCGTTGATGACGAAACCGTCGAGATCGTCTCTGCCCGCCCGAGCTCGTCCGCGGAGCAGGGCCGGAATCGTGACCTCCTCCAGGTACCGCATCGTCGTGAACGGGTGGACGAAGAACCCGTCCGCAACCTCGCCCGCCACCTCGGTCATCTTCTCGCCGACCCCGGCCAGATAGACGGGGGGCGGGCCGAACTCGTGCGGCTTCGGCGTGAAGAACGGCGTCATGAGTGTGTGCGTGTAGAAGTCGCCGCGGAAGTCGAGGGCCGCACCCTCGTGCCAGGCTGCCCAGATCGCGCGGGTCGCCAGGATCAGCTCCCGCATGCGCTCGGCGGGAGCTGACCACGGCATCGAGAACCGACGCTCGATATGCGGCTTGATCTGCGAGCCGAGGCCGAGCACGAAACGGCCACGAGAGTAGCGGGCGAGGTCGTAGCCGGCGTTCGCGAGCGTCATCGGCGACCGGCCGAACGCGACAGCGATGGCGGTCCCGACAGTGATCGTCTCGGTCGCCGTCGCCGCCTGCAGGCACTGGAGGAAGGGGTCGTGTTTGGTCTCGGAAGTCCAGATACCCGCATAGCCGCTGTTCTCGGCCACCACAGCGCCCGACTGCGTCTCGTCGATATCGTCGGGCAGGCTTGTATCGATCTTCACTGGTTCTCCTTCTGACTGGCGGCACGGCGATATCTCGCACGGCACCATCCGATTACCGCGCTCCGGCACTACGGGAAGATCCGGCCACTGATGGCGCGGCAGCTCCGGTCAGACCGTCAGCACGAGCTTGCCGTGGACGTCACCCCGGACCAGCCGTTCGAACGAGGCCCGGGCGTCCGCGAGCGGGCGGACGTCATCGATGACGGGCCGGACGCCGGTCCGGTCGAGGAACGCCACCAGATCGATCAGCTCGTCGCGGGTCCCCATCGTGGAGCCGACAACCGAGAGCTGAAGGAAGAAGATCCGAGTCAGCTCCGCCGGTGGGTTGTCACCGCTGGTGGCACCGGAGCAGACGATCCGCCCGCCGGGCCGCAGCGATGCCACCGAGTGATGCCAGGTCGCCGCGCCGACGGTCTCGATCACCGCGTCCACCCGCCGCGGCAGCCGGGCCCCGCTCTCAAGCGCGGCATCCGCCCCGAGGTGGAGGGCGCGCTTACGCTTGCTCTCCGCTCGTGAGGTGGCGAACACCGTGTGCCCGGCGGCCTTCGCGATCAGGATCGCCGCCGTCGCCAGGCCACCGCCAGCACCCTGAACGAGCAGGGTGCCACCGCCGTCGGCGGGCAGACCCGCACGGTTGATCACCATCCGGTAGGCGGTCAGCCAGGCAGTAGGCAGACAGGCCGCCTCCTCCCAGCTCAGCGACGCCGGCTTGGGTACCAGGTTGCGGGTGGGCACGGTGACCCGCTCGGCCAGCGTGCCGGGGTGCAGCTCGGAGAGGAGGGTCCGCTTCGGATCGAGCGTCTCGTCGCCGTCCGCCGCGGCCGGATCACCGATCACCGCGTGCACAACCACGTCGCGACCGTCCTCGGTGACGCCGGCGGCGTCGCAGCCGAGGATCATCGGCAGCCGCTCCGCGGTCAGTCCCACCCCACGCAGGCTGAAGAGATCGTGGTGGTTGAGCGCCGCCGCGCGGACCAGAACCGTCGTCCAACCATCGGGTGCGGGCCGTTCCGGCTGCTCGCCCACCACCAGGCCGGCGAGCGGATCGTCAGGATGCGTGGAGACGGCGGCGGCAGCAAGCATGGCCTGGAAGCTACGGCCAGTCCGGTCCGCGAAGCCAGATATTCATATAGCAAATGCTATGTGGCATTCGCCACAGCCGACTTTCGTCGAGGAGGGCCGTCCCGCTGGATCCGGTCGGCTGGCTCACGCCGCCTGTGTCCAGGCGGTGGTGGCGTCGTCGTCGGGGGGTTCGGTGACCATGTCGGTGTCACCGCCGAACTGGCGGGTGTTGGGGTCGGCGGTTGGCGCGTACAGGGGCCAGCCCGGGTCGCCGGTGGCGGCGAAGCGTGCCCACGCGCCGGTGAGGTCGTGCTGGATCTGGCGGAGTTGTGGTGTGGCGACTCCCCGGCGTTCGAGGGAGTCGAACAGGACGAGGAGGTCGGCGGCGTGGAAGGCGCCGAGTCCAGGCCCGAAGGGTTCCGCGGCGAACAGGTAGGTGTGGGCTCGGCCTCCGGCGGCGACCTGGGCGGCGGCCAGTCTGCTGGCGGGCAGCCGGTAGATGGCGTCGGTGAGGAACCGGGCGCGAAGGTCGCCGGCGTCGGCGTCGGGGGCTCTGCGCCGGTAGCCGGCGAGGAGCCGCTCGGGAACGGGAGCGCCTGCCTGGCTCATCTCGGCGAGCAGGGCGGCCTCGTCGGCGGGGATGAACGCGGCCCCCTGCATGGTCTGGAAGAGCCGGACCTCGTCACGGTTGGCCGCGACCAGGAGGCCGATACCGGCGGCGTCGCCGGCGGCGACCGCCTGTTCGGGATGCCGGGGCAGGATGGTGCCGTCGTGGACGACACCCCAGGAGCGTCCGCCGGGCAGGTTGCGGCGGCCGATGTCACCGTCGATGACCGTGTGCTGTGTGTCCAGGATCCGCTCGACCGGGATGTCGAGGAGGTCGTCGACCTTCTGGAGGCCGAGCGCGGCGAGCAGGTCGGTGGCGATCGCCGTACCGGTGTCGGCGTCGAAGATCCGTGACGCGCTCCCGCTGCTCAGGATCGCCTTGTGGAAGGTGCCGGCGGCTGCGGGCATCGTGAGCAGTGCGCCGACGCAGAACGCTCCGGCGGACTCGCCGGCGGCGGTGACGTTGCCGGGGTCGCCGCCGAAAAGCGCGATGGTGTCGCGGACCCAGCGCAGCGCCGCGGCCTGGTCCTGCAGGCCGAGGTTGCTGCTGCCCTCCCAGGCGGATCCGCCGAGGTCGGCGAGGTGCAGGAAGCCGAGCGCGCCGACCCGGTAGTTGGCCGCGACGACCACCGTGCCGGTGAGGCGAGACAGGGCCGCACCATCCGTCGCGGGCGGGGCGGCGGAGCCCGTGTCGAATCCGCCCCCGTAGAACCAGACGATCACCGGAAGGTTGCCGGTGAGATCCGGAGTCCAGATGTTGAGGTAGAGGCAGTCCTCGTCGCTTTCGAACGTCATCGCAGCGCCCGCGCCGCTGCGTGGGGACGACGTGGCTGCCGGAGACGCGCCCTTCAACGCGGAGACGCGCTGCGGGGGCGCGGCGCGGAACCGGGTGGCGTCCCGGACGCCCGACCAGGCGTGCGGTGGCTGCGGGGGGCGCAGCCGCCGGGGCCCGACCGGTGGGGCGGCGAACGGGATACCGGCGAACAGGGTCCCGCCGCCGGGTAGCGGGGCGCCGCGCAGCGTGCCCGCGGGCGTGTCGACGAGATGGGGATCGGTCATTGCCGGTCACGCCTCCGTGCGGTCGGGAAGGTTCATCTCCAGGAGTGACGAGCCGAGGGTCTTGCCGTGTGCGTCCAGGTTGAGGCTCTGGGTGACGCCGCCGTCGAGCGCCTGGTGGAGGACGAACTTAAGCGCGTGCAACTGGGGGAGCTCGTAGCGGTCGACGTGGCCGGCCACGATGTCCGCGAAGTGCTCGCGTACCCGCTCGGCGGTGACATGTTCGCGCAGGAAGGGGAAGTCGTCGGGGTGGTAGGCGATGACCGAGATATCTGCGAGGTCGCCTTTGTCGCCGCCGCGGGAGTGGGCGATGTCGTGAAGTCGCACCGTCAGGACTCCAGGAGGGTGACGTCCGGGCTGACCTGGTCACGCGGCAGGAACACCGAGGCCAGCCCGATGAGCTCGCGTGCGTCGCGGGTGGCACCCCCGCCCCCCGCCGGGCCGTTGAGCCACAGCGCCGTCACCTCCCGGCCGATACGGCGGGCATCGACCAGGCTCGCGGTGCGACCCGCCACCCGCGCCCGCACCTCGACCGGCTCAGCCGGCGGCAGGTGGCCCGCCCCTCGGTGGACGGCGTCCACACCGATGAGCTGGAAACAGATCTCGGTGGCCGGTATCCCGATCAGCGCAAGCCGCTCCTTCACCACCTCCAGGGCCAGCCGGCCGCGGGCCACCGCGCCTGGCCCGGCGTAGGAGATCTCCCCCGTCCCGACGTAGCCGTCCCGATAGGCGACGGACACCTTCAACGAGTCAGGGCGTTCCCGGCCCGCGATCCCGAACACCGCCACCTCGTCATCACCCACCTGTTCCAGCCTCGCCTGGGAGAGGTCCGCGACCACGTCGGGGGTGCGGTAGGCGGCCGGGTCATGCACCTCATAGAGGAGCTGCTCGGTCATGGTCCGCACCGTGACCCGGCCTCCGGACCCTGCCACCTTGGTCACCGTGAACGAGCCGTCGCTGGTCACCTGCGCGATCGGGAAACCCAACCGGGCGAGATCGGGCACGTCCTTCACCCCGGGGTCGGCGAAGTAGCCACCGGTGACCTGGCCGGCGCATTCCAACAGGTGACCAGCCGCGGTGCCCCGGGCGAGCAGATCCCAGTCCTTCGCGGACCAGCCGAACTCATGCACCAGCGGCGCCAGGTACAGCGACGGGTCCGCGACGCGCCCCGTCACCACCACGTCCGCTCCCCGTTCCAACGCCCGCACGACCGGCTCGCAGCCGAGGTAGGCGTTGGCCGACACGACGGCGTCTCCCAGCGACGCGACCGTGCTCTCCCGCTCCAGCAGCGGAGGGTCCGCAGCCCGGACCGCGTCCAGCACGTCGTCCCCGGTCACCGCGGCGACCACCAGCCCGCGCAGGCCACGGCCTCGGGCGGTCTCGACGATCACCCGGGCCGCCGCCAGCGGGTTGGCCGCGCCCATGTTCGTGACGACCCGGACGCCCCGGCGGACACACGGCTCGAGGACCGCGGCCATCCGCTCGCCCAGCCACTCGTTGTACCCACCGTCCGGATAACGCAGCCTGTCCAGCTGGGCGAGCGCCACCGTCCGCTCGCCCAGACACTCGAACACCAGATAGTCCAGCCGACCCCGCTCGGCCAGCTCGACCGCGGGCTCGATGCGGTCATCGGCGAAGCCCGCGCCGGACCCGACACGCACGATCGTCATGGCATCGCCCTCATACAGCCCGAGTCTCCACGCGCCATCCAGACAGTAGAAATATCAATTTGACATTGATCCATACCCTTGAAGCATGGACCTCACCCTGCACCAGCTGGAGATCTTCACCAGGGTGGCCCGGTCGGGATCGTTCACCCAGGCCGCCCGCGACCTGCACCTGAGCCAGCCGGTCCTCAGCCGGACGGTCCGCGACATCGAACAAACCCTGGACACACGCCTGCTCGACCGAACCTCCCGATCGGTGACCCTCACCGCGGACGGCAGGGAACTCCTCGACATCGCCGAGAACATCCTGGCCGGCTACAGGACAGGGATGAACAGCTTCGCCGCCTACCGCGCCGGTGAACGCGGCACGATCACCCTCGCCGCGTTGCCCTCCATCGCGGCGAGCCTGCTACCGCCGATCATCTCCGGGTTCCTGGCCGACCGCCCTGACGTCCGTTTCGTCATCCTCGACGGCACGACCCGGGAAGTCCTCGACCACGTCCAGTCCGGAACCGCCGATCTCGCGCTCACCGACACCGCCATCGTCCACCCGAGCCTCGACACCCATGCGTTACGAGAGGATCCCGTGCTGGCCGTCCTCCCGACCGGGCACCGCCTCGCCGCCCGGTCTCGTCTCGCCTGGGCCGACCTCGCCGACGAGACCTTCATCGCCCTGCACCCCGACAGCAGCGTCCGCCACCTCACCGACCTCGCCTTCTCCCAGGCCGGCATCAGCCCGACGACCCTCGTGGAAACCCGCACCGTCGCCACCGCCGCAGGCATGATCGCCGCCAGGCTGGGCGTCAGCGCGATGCCCGAGCTCGTCCTTCCCCTCATGTCCTTCGCCGACATCACCGTCCGACCACTCATCTCACCCCCGATGATCCGCAAGCTGGCCGTCCATGCCCGGAGACAGCGGCCGGCCCCTGTCACCGCAGGCTTCCTCGATCACCTGCGCACCGGCTCCTGACCCGACGCGAGGCGGTGAGACTGGTTCAGTCCTCGATGGGGGTGACCCCGAGTGCCTTGTATCCGGCGGGCTGGCCGTCGCCGTCGAGAGTGGTGGTAAGCCCGCCGCGGACGCAGACCGACGGCGACTGCGGGTAGGCCTTGCCGTTACAGCGGAACCGCACGCCGTCCACACCGGTGAGATCGGCCGCCGACATCGACCTGAGAGCGGCGATCAGGGATTCCGAGCTGACGTCGCGGGTGATACCTTCGGTGCCGGTCCGGAACGCCATGACCGTCGTGAACATGTTCATTCCACTGTTTCCGCTGTCGTCGAAATCGCCCTTCGCGTAGGTCGCCATGACGGCGTCGTAAAGCTTCTTGGAAGGGCTGTCGGAACCAGCGGACGCCGTGGCGGCGATAACCGTCCCTTCGAGCGCATCCCCCGGCACGGCCTTGCGGGTCGCGTCGGTGACGCACTGCGAGACAGCACTGACCTGGCCGTCGAAACCGACCGCTCGCAGGCCGTTCATCGCGCTGATGCAGAACGAGTCGTTACCTACGATGAAGACGATGCCGCCGCCGTCGGCGACACGCTGCATCTGCGGCGTCATGTCGGCCGTGCCCGGTGGGACAGCGACCACCTCAAGGCCGACACCCGCTTTCTCGAACAGCTTGGGCGCGACGTTGTTGACCAGGTTCAGCGCCGCAGGAACATCGATCACGACGGCCGTGACCTTCGAAGCGTGACGATCCTTGGCCAGCCGCAGGGGAAGCGTGATCGTCCCGAAAGTCGGATCGCTCAGGATAAAGGTCGACTCGGCATCGGCCAACTGGTCAGCACCGCCCGAGGCGAACAGCATCACCGGCACCCCGGCGTCATGCAGCGGCTTCCAGGCGCTTTCGTTGACCGTCGAGCTGCCGATGAGGACGGCGGCAACGTTCTTTTCGATCATCTCGTTGCCGCAGTCGGTGCCCTTGGACGGGTCGGACAGTGTCTGGCACGTCACCAGCTCGATGGGCCGACCACCGATCCCGGAACGGTGCTCGTTCACGTACGCCACAGTCGCATTCGCCGCCGCGGCCTCCACCGTCGTATCCGCCACCGCGCTCCTGCCATCGGTCACGAACCCGATCCGGACCGGCGCGCCCTGGGCCACAGCCGACGGCCCGAGCAGCGCGGTCGCGCCCGCGCCGCCACCGTCGTTCTCACCGGTCGCCCGGTCGTTCCCAGAACTACCGCACGCGGCCCCGGAAAACAGGATCGCGGCCAGGAGCGACAGGCCCGCTAAACGGGTCCCCGCCGCCCGGCGTCGAACCCGTGACCGAGGCGGAACGTCAGATGACTGCCTCGTTATCGCCATATCCACTCCTCATTCGTGACCAGATTTCCGGGAACGGGAACGACGCAGGCCGGCCACGTGTACCGCACCCAAGCGAAAAACCGACCGCTGACCGCACACCCATCGCCCTCAGCCCGACGGATCAGCTACGGCCCGGGAGCGGCAATTCCAGAGACACAGACGGAGCGCAGTCGGACCGTGTCGGCAGATTTCCGGGTTTGTCATCAAACTGGCCTGGCGGCTGGAGACTGAGGCCGCACCGCACCGGCGCCCGCGACCCGATGAAGCTGCGGTGACCAACGATCGTGAACTCACCGCAGTCGGCAGGGAAGCCCGCGCCACACCTGCCCCGCGCAGTCCTCATGGCCCAACCTCATGCGGCCCGAGTCTCCACCCACCACCACCGACAACGGAAATATCAATATCGCATTGATCCATGCCTCTGAGACATCGACCTGGCCGACCGTGTTGCCGGCCGCGCCCTCGAGCCAGGTGGGTCGTGGCGGGGTACACCGCCGTCCCGCCCTCGACGGCAGGGTGGCCCTCCAACCGCGACCAGCGCCACTCGAACAGGTCGGTCGCGACCGTGGCGTCCCGTCCAGCATGTCGGACAGGTCGACGTCCGTACGGATCGCGCCGCGCGTGTCCCGGCGTGCGGCGGGGTGCCACAGACGACAGCCCTGGTCAGCCGCGGAACGCCTCGTCCGCGTGTGACGGGTCGACGCTGAGATCGCGGGCGGTACGTGTCACCGGTTCGCCGGTCAGGTGTTCCCAGCCGGCGATCGGGCCCAGCAGGTTCTCCAGGACCATCGCTCGGCGCCAGTAGAAGTGGGCGTCGTGCTCCCAGGTTTAACCGATCCCACCCAGCAGTGTGATCGGCTCCAGGCCGATCTCGGTGGCTCACGGCAGGCAGGCGACCGCGGCGCCGGCGGCGGCGAGGGCGCTCGGCTTCCGCACCGTCGCATCAGCCCAGCTCACCGACCCAAGCCGACTCCTGACACCCGACAGGGACGGTGATGAGCGGGGTACCGTTATCAGAGAAATCCTCGGAGTGAACCGATGGCACTGCGTGACGAGCGGTGGTGATGTGCGGGAATCCTGGGATTCAGGGGGCTTTGAGGATGGACCTTTTCGACCGGATGGAGATAGGGCTCGCGATCTTCGATCTTGACAGCGGCCGGGTGCGCAGGGTGAATCCGTCCACCTGCCGGATCCTTGGTCGCGATGAGTCCGAGCTCGTCGATGTCGCGTGGGAGACGCTGATCCATCCGGACGATCGGGACGCGCAGGTAGCAAAGGCGATGCAATGCCTGACTTCCGGGGAGGGCAGCTGGCAGGATGACGTACGGTTCGTACGCCCGGACAGGACGCTGGTCCACGTTCTGGCTACATGTGTAGTCATTTCGGGTGACGATGCCGAACGGTGCCTTCTCGTTCAGTTTCAGGACATAAGCAGGGAGATGGCATCGTACCGAAATCTTCGTCTCGTGGCGGAGAGCACGCCGGTGATCTTGTCGTTGATCGACAGAACCGGCCGCAGCCTGCTCAGTGAAGGTATTCCCGGGCACTATCGTCAAACCCTGGAATTTGCCCGGCGCAGCTCGGTCTTCGAGGCCTTCGCGGACCATCCCGAGGCGCTGGCACAGATTCGCCTGGCGCTGACCGGCGAGCGCGCGTCGGGGGTCTACGAGGCAGATGGGCGATGGTTCGATCAGAGCGCGGTCCCGATTCACGGGATGGACGGCGCAGTGGAGTCCGTCGCGGTAATCACAACTGACGTCACCGATCGTGAGGAGGCCCTCGCTCAGCTACGGGCACGGTCGGCCGAACAGGCGATTGTCGCCGACCTCGGCCGACGCGCGCTGGACAGCCCGAATCCTCCGTCGATCTGGCAGCAGGCCGCGACGGTGATCGCCGAGCACCTCCGCGCGGATCGTGTGACGCTGCAGCGAACGGGTCGGCTCAGCGAGGAACCCGAGCTTGTGGTTGCAGTCGAGGCGGGCGCATCCGCGTCCCACGGGTCCGCCTCGTCCGCACCGCCACCGAGCCCCGCCCACGAGCCCGAAGATGAAGGCGCGCCCGGCCTGAACCGTCGTCGTTCACCGTTGTGCACACCGATAGGCCGTTCTGAGGATCCTGACGCGGTCCTCACGGTTGTCCGTGGTTCTCCGGGTACGTTCGCTGATCACGAGATGGCGTTTCTGGATGGCGTCGCGACCGTCCTCGCCGCCGCGGACGCGCGGTTCCGGATCGAACAGCAGGTACGCCACCGGGCACTGCACGACGGGTTGACCGGGCTGCCGAACAGGACCGCCCTGTTGGAGACCATGCACCGTGCGGTGGACCGAGCCCGAAGCTGCCGACGCCGGGTCGGCCTGCTGTTCATCGACCTCGATGGCTTCAAGACCGTCAACGATTCACTCGGCCACCAGGCCGGCGACCAGCTGCTCCGGGACGTCGCCGAGCGTCTCCGCGGCACGGCGGGTAAGGGCGACCTCGTCGCTCGGCTGTGCGGAGACGAGTTCGCGGTCCTGTGCGACGACGACCCGACCCTCGCCTCTCTCCGGGAGATCGCGGACCGTGTCACCAACGGCCTCGCCGTTCCGAGAACTCTCGCAGGCCAGCCGGTCGCTGTGACCGCGAGCGTCGGGATCGCTCTGCTCGACAAAGGGCCGAACAACCACACGGAGCCGAGGGACGCCGACGGGCTGCTGCGCGCGGCGGACCTTGCGATGTATGCCGCCAAGCGGCAGGGCCGCGGCCGCTGCCTGGCTTTCGACGAGAACATGCGTGTCGAGGCTGTCCACCGCGCCGAGACCGAGAGGGACCTTCGGCGTGCCCTCGACACCCGGAGCAGCGAACTGCAACTGCTCTACCAGCCGATGGTGAGCACCACGGGCCGTGTCGCCGGTGCCGAGGTGCTGATCCGTTGGTGCCACGCCGGGCGCGGTCTGCTCAGCGCGGACATGTTCGTTCCGGTCGCCGAGGAGACCGGACTGATCGTGGCACTCGGTCGATGGGCGTTGGAGACCGCCTGCCGCACGGCCCGCGGGTGGCGGCCTGTGCCGCCGGGCGCACCCAGGCCACGGATCGCGGTCAAGGTCTCACCGGCTCAACTCGCCGACAGGCGGCTATTGGATGACGTCTCCTCGGTCCTCGCCGCCACCAATGCAGAACGCCGCTTCCAGCTGTGCCTGGAGATCACCGAGGAATCACTTATCCGATACCTCCCATCCACGGTGGCGACTCTGCACTCCCTCCGAGATCTCGGGGTCCGGGTGTACCTGGACGACTTTGGCTTCGGGAACTCCTTCCTAGGCCACCTGCGCGGCCTCCCGATCGACGGAGTCAAGATCGACCATCGGCTCGTCGCCGGGCTCACCACGGACCGGGCCGACCGAGCCGTCATTGATGCTGTCATCCGCCTCGCCCACGCGCTCGATCTCATCGTCATCGCCGAAGGTGTCGAGGCCTCCGACCAGGCCAGCGAACTCGGCCGCCTTCACTGCGATCTCATGCAGGGCCGTTACCTGGCCTGTCCACAGGACCGCCTGCCGGACCTGGACACCATCGCGGGGCTGTAGAAGCAACATGGCCTCTCCCGACCCGCCCGGGTCCGTATGACGGTGGACGTCGCCTGTCTCGCACGCACGCACGCACGCTCAAGCGAGGCGAACTCCGGTCTGTCTCCCTCCGCCTACCGCCCCGTCGGCTGCAGACGGGTGCCGCACCACTGACTCGATCCATCACCGTCGTGCATGACGTCGAAGCCGGTGGCATTGGCGTTGACGCGAACGAACGCATAGCAGGTGCTGACACTGCCCCGATTGGTAGACAGGTCGATCGTTCCGGGGACGAGGCCGCCTGCGTCGTAGTCCTTGACTGCGCGCAGATTGGTGATGAAGGACTCCCGGGTCGGGCAGGGACCCGCGGCCTGCAGGCCGCGGAGAAAAAGATCGGCGCTGATGTAGGAGGCGACGGCGACCTCCTGGTCAGGAGTTTCCAGGCCGGGCCCGTACAGGGCCATCGCATTCTCGTACTGGCCGATGGCAGGTGACCGTGACTCGAAGGGGGTGTAGTTGAGCCAGATGGACAGGCCGGCGAGTGCCGCCCCCTTCTCCTGCAGCAGCCGAGCATTGTAGCCGGTGGGGCTGATGATGACTCTCGGCTTGCCGCCACGCACGCGGACCGCTTCCAGGACTTCGGCGAGACTATCCATCGACACGGTGGAGACGATGATATCGGCCTTGCTCGCGATAATCTGGTCAGCGGTACGCGTGGCGCTACTGATTCCAGTCGTGAAACCAACACGTCCGACGGTTTCGATGTACTGGCTGCCGAGGCTGACTATCAGCTGGTCGGCGATCTCCGTCGAGCTTCCAGGATCTTCTTGCTGAAGTACGACAGCCCTGGTACCGCCCTGTGCTCTCGCATACCGGCCGAAGGTGGTTACTGCCGCACCCTTGGCCGAGACGTAGGAGAACGAGAACATGTTGTCGTGGTCGTTCCACAGCGACTCGGCCGTCAGCCCTGTCACCGGAACACCTGCCTGGTCGAGGTAGTCCGCGGACCCGGAGACCGCCGCGCTCAGCTGGACGAGCCCGAAGACCCTCTTCTGCTCGACGAGATCTTTCGCGACCCCGGCATTGACGCTTGGCGTGTCCGAGTCATCACCCGCGACGAGCTCGATCTCACGGCCGTTCACACCGCCGGTCGCGTTGGCGAGACCGATTCGGGCCTCGACAGCGCTGCGTGCCGGCCTGAACGCATCCGCGAGTCCTCCGGTGTCCGGATAGATCAGGCCGACCTTGATCGATTCCGGAGTCACTCCGGGAGCGTCGCAGCTCGCGACCCGACCAGCGTCCCCCTTGCCGGCGGAACAACCGGCGAGCAGCCCGACCGCCACGGCGGACGTCACCGCCTTGCGCCGCCAGGGAGATGAGCGTCGACGGCTTCCAGCCCGAAGCTCCTTCGCCGCCGCGAGCATGACGACTAATCGTGAGACACCCATCGGATACTCCCTCGCAGGTGCCACGGCCCCCGTGGTGACGCGTGGCGGAATGTGCGAACGCTCCGCCGGGGCGCCACGTGGCTGTGTGACTCCCGGGCGGCCCCACCCACTCAAGTGGGCTAGCTGAAATTGGATATTGGATATTTTAGTAGATCCGACCGGATCGGCTTCGGCGACATCGAGTCGGCGAGCTGCCGCGGCGAGCGCGCCACTCGTTCAGGATGACCGGCGGTGCCAGACCGTGCCGTTCAGGCCGAGTTGGACCCGACCGTCGGCGGAGAACCGAGGAGGGCGTCGAACCGCCGCGTCCCAGCTGGGGCAGATCACCGTGGAATCAACGCTCGCCCCTCGGGTCGCGCGCTGACGCCCGTGGGTCGCAGGCGGCGACGACCTGCACCGCTTCACGTATCGCTGAGCCATGTTGAAGCGGCCTTCCGCTCGGAGGACCGTAGCAGTGGGCCGAGATCGAGGACCCTTTTCGAAAGATTCATCAACATTCCCCGTGCCGGGATTCGGTTGGACGGCCGGCACTGACAGGGCCGGCCTCCGAGCAACGCCGGCCGGACGACCGGGCCGGACACGCCCACCACCTGCACCTTCTCCCCTCGACCTCTGAGCCGGTGGGGCGACCATAGGGTAGATACAGTGTCCAGTCAACGGCCTGCCTGTCCGCCTGGTTCGCCGGGTCAGCGCGGTTACACCAAGGCCTCGGCGGTGGTGGTGGCGCCGACGGCGGCAGGCCGCGGCAAGGGCGTCCCCCGAGTGCCGGGCAGCGGCCCGACGAAGCGCAGCGGCGTCTTCCCGTGGGGAAAGCCGGGGGTGCCACCCCAACCGGGCCGCCAGAAGCCGATCACACGGTCCAGGTCCTCGATCTCGCGGACCGCCGCCGGGTTCTCCCGCACCCGCAGGTGCTCCGCCCAGAGGTCCGTCCGCAGGGCGCGCGCCTGGACGAGGCTGACCACCGCGGCCGAGCACTCGCTGTCGTCACCTTCGAGGTTGTTCAAGCCCGACTGGCCCATGGAGCGGTCCATGAAGTTGGCGGAGCCCAGCAGGTAGAACTCATCGTCGACAATCACCAGCTTGCTGTGCACGATGGTGTCCTCGAGCCGCCACACTGCAAGGTTCGTCCGATTGGCTGGCCTGATGTCGGCCACCAGCTTCTGCACCTTGTCCGTGAGCGCGATGTTGCCCACAGGGTTCCCGTGCTCGTCCTTTCTCCCGGGAACCAGCGCGATGACCTTGACTCCCCGGTCGCAGGCCTGCCGCACCAGCGGAAAAAGGTGATCGACTGCGTCGAAGCCCTGATCCTCGACGTAGACGAACCGGCGGGCGGCACGCAGCGCCTGTGAGAGCGTGCGACGCACCTCGTGCACGCCGCCGCGCGGCCACCGATCCCAGCGGCGGTTGACGAACAGCTCGAACTCCTTGGAGTCCGGCACGGAACGAACGACGGAGACGCTGGTGTCGACGCTCACCGGAGCGAGGCCGGTGCGGGCCGGGGGATCCGGCATGACGATCCCCGGCGGGTTGTAGGGCCGAGCGGGGCCGGAGCCGATCCGGAACGTGCGCGGGTTCAGCGTGCGCGCCTCAAACCATCGAGTCCGGAACGTCTCGTGCACCCGGCCGGCCGCCTCCCCGGTCAGCCGGACCGCGGCGTCATGCCAGCCCAGCTGACCGGCATGCCGGCGGTCGTCGATCCGCTGGTGTTCCAGGTCCATACCGCTCACGAACGCTGTCAGGTCGCCCCGCCGGACAAAGAGGTTGATTTTCTGGTGATGGCTGCTGGCGAGGTTGCCGGACCAGTCCAGAAGGCAGCGGCCCGCGAGCGACGGACGCGCACGCAGACGGTCCATCGCGGCCACGTTGTCGTGCACGATGCGGATGAAGCCGCCCGCAACGCGCTTCACCCCTTCCCGCAGTGGCCTGGGCAGCCTGTCGACGTTTAGCAGCGCGTCGCTCGCCCACGCGATGACGCGTACGTCGACGCCTCTGCGCGCGACCCGGTCGAGCAGGCTGGCCAGAGTGTCGCCGCTTCGCGGGTCCAGGCGCAGCTCGTCCTCGACGCGCCAGCCCGCGAGGTACCACGCGTCGCCCTTGCCGCCGTTGCTCAGGAGGTCACGTGCCTGGCCGAGCAGCGCGGGAAAGAACTCCGACCCGTCGACGAGCGGTGTTACAGAACTGGCCCGGGAGAACGGCGCGGCATCGGTGCCACCGACGGGGAAGTAACGCCGTTCCAGAACGGTGAGGTCCTTTTCACGCCCCGGTTGCGGCGGGGTGGGGGGCGACGGCGGAGACGGCGGAGACGGCGGCGCCTGGGCGACGAGGTCCCGGTCGAGCGCCGCGATGGTGAGGGGCCCGACCACCGGGTCGCTGGGCGTGATGACGCGCGTGCTCTTGTAGTGGGCGACCGCGGCCCCGGTGCGCGGGCCATACCTGCCGTCGGCGGCACCGGCGGGCGTCAGGAACCCCAACAGGACCAGCGCCTGCTGGACCTTCGCGACGGCGGGCCCCGTGCTGAGCACCGGCGCGGGGAAGGGCCGGGTGCCGGGTGCCGCCAGGCGCAGCCTCCCGTTGGCGACGTCGCCGAGCGTCGGGTCACCGCGCAGCAGCCCGCTGCGCAGCGCGTCCGTCGGTGGTGTGCCGCCGCTCCCCGACGAGCCGGACTCACGCTCCGGCTGTTCGCCCTCGCGCTGGGTCGGCGCGCCCGCCCGGTCGACCACACGGGTCTTTCCACCGATGCGGATAGCCCGGGCGGTGTGGTCGCACACCGCGACCCCGACGGGAAAGCTCGCCGCCGCGTCGGCGAGTGCCCGGTGCCCGAACGGATGGCCGAACCGGAGCTCGGACGACGCGAGCAGCGCACTGCATGACGGGACGCGCCAGGCGATGAGACGCACGACCTCCACCGGGTCTCCGCCGGTGGCGGCGAAATCCGGCCAGCCAGCAGTGAGGCCTCCGTAGTGCAGGTTGTGGGCGACGGCGGCGCGCAGCCCACGCGTCCACGGCGGCCTCAGGGCGAAGGCTCCGATCCGCCCGGAACCGTTGATCAGCTGGAGGAACTGCGCGTCCAGGGTCGCCGCCACCAAGGCGGCGTTACGCGCGCGCACGTCACCCGCGCCCAGGAACAGGGCCGCGGGCACGGACCCCTCGGCGATGCGCACGAGCAGCGAGAGCAGCCGCCGGTCGCAGCGGATCAGGCGCTCGGCATCGTCGGCGACAAGCACCCAGCCCCGCTGGCTGTCCACGGCGACGAACTCCGCGCTCGTCACCGTCGTGAGCGCGCCGTCCTTCCCGGCAACGCGCCGCGAGATCCGCTCCACCGAGACGCCCGCGCCGTGCAGCAGCGAACGGGCATCGTGCGAGCGGCTCATCAGCGTGAGCAGCAACGTCTGGAGCTGGCCGGCCGCGGCGAAGCCACCACCCCAGGTGAGGTTGGCGCTGTCGTAGGCATTGATCGCCGTCGCGTCACCCTCGTTCGTGCTGAGGTCATGCCAGAGGTCGAGCTGGGCCTCCAGCAGTTGCTGTGGCGTCTGGTCCGGGTCGAGCCGAGCACCGGTGACCCGCACGGCCTCCGCTGCCGTCAGCGTGGTGACGAGCCGCCTGGTCGGTCCGACATAGCGGTAGCCGCGCATGAGGTACGACCCTCCGGGCTGCGGCGCGGTCGGCACGGTGGTGAACACGACGCCGCCCACGCCGTCACGGGCCGCTTCGATGGCGACGCATCGGGCCCGCACGGCGGGATCGGTGACTGGGCTGGCAGCCGCGGCCACGGGGTCGACGTAGATCAGCGAGATCTCCGCCCGCGTGCCCAGCGGCACCTGGCCAGGTAGCGGAGCGACGTCGGTGAGCGATCCGCTGCGACCGTCCCGGCCCACGGCCCTCGGAAGCAACGACAGCCAGTCCGGCTGCACGCCGGGTGGCCCAGGCGGACCCGGCGGCACCGGCGGCACCGGCCCGGGCGGAGGCGATGGTGGCACGGGGCTCGGAGGCACAGGCACCGGTGGAGCGGGCCGCGGCGGAACAGGGCGCGGCGGCGGTGGAACAGGCCCGGGCGGGAGTGGCCGGCAGGCCTGCTCAAGGGCCCTCAGCGTGACGGGTCCGACCACCGGGTCGGCGGGGTTGATGCGCCGGGCGCGCTTGTACCGCGCGACAGCGGCACCGGTCTCCGCGCCGAATCGGCCATCGGCGCCGTGCCGCGGCAGCAGGTAGCCCTGCGCGACGAGCGCCTGCTGCACCCAGCGAACGGCGGCGCCGTCGGAACGGACCCGACCCGCCCGCTCATCGGTGCCAGGTGCCGCGAGCCGCAGCGATCCCGCACGGACGAGGGCCAGGTCGCTGTCGACCGGGGGTGGCGGACATGCCGTCCCCGCCGCCAACTCGTGAACGAGTGACGCGAACGGCCCGGGCGACGGCGGCGCGGCCGGCGGGCCGGGCGTCTCGAGCAGGCCGACAGTCTCCGACAGGCCGGGAGTCTCCGACAGGCCTGGGAAGAGCTCGCCGAGTGGCCGCACCAGTCCCGACGCGCGGTCCGCCTCGCGGTCGAAGATGATGCCCAGACCGTCGTGGCATACGACCGACGACCGCCCGTCGGGCAGTGCGACCACGCCGTCGACGGCATCGAACGGGACGCCGCGCCAGTTGCCGGCGACCGGGCGTGGGAAGCCGGGACGCGGCGCGGAGCCGGTCGGCCGCACGCTGACGTAGCGGTCGCCGCCGAACAGGTACGCCGTGTCCTCCCGCCACCAGGCCGCGGCGGTGTGGCGGGGCCACGGCAGACCGGGCCAGACCCCCGCGGCGGCCTGCGGGTACCCCAGCAGCGTGCGGCGCCGGCGCCAGTCGACCCGCACGATCCTGGCTCCACGCAGGAGCACCAGGATTCCGTCGCCGCCGCAGAAGCCGGCGTCGACCCGGCCGTGGCCGCTGCCCGGGAACTCCTCGGCCGTCCGGCGCGGGTAGCCGGGCAGTACGGCGGAGGAGGTCACGTCGTAACGCCAGCAGCGGTCGTCCGTGAAGCGGTAGACGGTCCCGTCATCGACCGCGACGAGCACCGGAGACGCCACGGCTGCTCAGCCGTGCAGGCCGTTGACGGACTCGGCCTGGGGACGAGGCGCCGCGAACGGACGTGCGTTGACGCCGGGTGACCCCGTACCTCGCGCTCGCGAGGCCGTGGCGGGTCGGGCTGCCGCGCCGCCGCCGGCCGGCCTCACCCACGGGCGTACATCGGTCGGCAACGCTTTCAGGTTGCGCCCGGTGGCCAGCGACCAGTGCGTGATGATCGTCATGAGGTCCTCACGCAGGGTGTTGCCAGGTACGTCGGCATAGAGGGTCGCCGCGCCGGCCGGGTCGTCGAAGCGGCGCGCTTCGACGAAGCGCAACAAGGTCGACACCGGCTCGGCCAGCTCGAAGAAGCTGCGTGAAGCGCTGCTCGCCGGCAGGCCCACCCGTTCCGCGATCTTGTCCACGCGTCCGGTGATGCTGCTCGCGGTGGCCTTGAGATCCCGGACGATGGGGGTGTTGCTCTCCACCGTGAGGTGGAACCAGCTCATCGTGGCGACATGCCAGAACTCCTCGCGGGCGAGGTTGCCGTTGCGCCGGCGCAGCGTGAGCATGTCGGCCAGGGCCTTCGCGAGGCTTGCTATCGCCTCGGGGTCCGTGGCGTTCGCACCGCTGGTGTTGCGCGAGTTCTCGATGCCCCGCCACACCTCGGTGAGCAGCCGTTCGAACCACGTCGTGAACTCCACATTCGCGGCCAGGTCGGCCGGAAAGCGCGCCTGGTGCGGGGTGCCGGCGTGCAGCGGGAGCCCCAGCAGGCGCCAGTACGCCTCCTGCCTGGACCGCCGCAGGTCCGGTCGCAGTGAGCTGGTGATCCCTCCGATGTGGAACTGTGGCGGATCTCGGAAGAACAGCTCCTCCGTCGTGCGCAGCCACTGCTGGCCCTCGATGCTCGGGACCTCAAGGCTCTCGCCATGCAGATAGCGCTCCATCACCAGCGCGAAGATCTCGAAGATCCGCGTGCTCTCCACCAGGTAGGCGTAGCTGAGGTGGGGCCAGAGCAGGCGCTGCGTGACGCCAGGTGCCGGCGGGGCGGCGAAGGTGCCGGGCGCGCCATTGGCGGGAATGCCGGAACGCAGGCTGTCGCCGCGCAGCTGCGGCGGCAGCGCCAGCGCGCTGATGATCGCCGGGTCGCCGACGAAGGCGTCCAGGCCCGCCGCGATCGACCCGCCGTTGGCCCAGACCTCCTCGAGCCACCGGCTCAGCTGCCAGGGGTGAATGAGGAAGACGGCGTCGGAGGGCGGAACACCCGGCGTCAGCGCGCCGCCGGTGGCGATGAGTCGGCCGAGCGTGCGAAACATGGTGGGCTCCTGGATCAGGCGGAGGGTCGGGAGCGCGCGTTGGACGCGGGGACGACGAGCACGCCTCGGCGGACCGGCCGGTCTCCGCTGCGAATCTCGACCTCGAACCGTCGATGGGCCGGCAGCCGGAGGTCGGAGACGGCCAGCACGGTCACCTTGACTTCGCCGTGAACATCGACGGAGACGACTTCGGCGTCGTGGACCTTGCCATTGACCACGACAGTGATCGACGACGGCAGCCCCGTGCCCGTGACGCGCAGCGTGCCCGGCGGTTGCCAGGCCAGCCCGACCAGGCCGTTCGCCTGTGTGCGGCCAAGCTCGGTGCGCAGGACCTCGTAGTCGGCCAGCAGACCGAGCTGCTCCTCGGTCAGACGCGCGGGTGCCAGCTGCGACACCGCGGCGGCAAGGGCCGTCGACTCCTCGCCGCGCCGCGCGTTGGCCGTCCGCACGACCTCGGCGAACTCCTTCACCAGATGCTGGCCGTCAGTGGACGCCTGGCTGGTCACGAGCCGCTCGACAAGCGCGGTGAGCCTGGCCGTCTGCTCGATCTGCGCCCGTACGAGTGCTTCGAGGCTGGCGGGCTCGTCGCCGCCGCCCTTGCCGCGGGACTGGGGTGGTTGCACGGCTCCTCCTAGATGGATGGCAGGGTCGCCGGTCCGTCACCGGCGCGCAGGAGCCAGTCCTCGAAGCGGGCGGCCACCCGTGGCGCGTCCGCGAGGTCGAGGGCGGCCCGCAACGAGGTCCAGGCCAGAATGCGCAGCGACTCGTGGCGCTGCAGGTGCGTCGAGGTCCACAGGGAATCTCCGGCCCTGGCCGCCAGCCGCTCCAGCTCCGTGGGTGACACCCGGGTCGGGTCGGCGAGCGCCGCGAGGGCGCGTCCGTCGAACGAGCGCATCGGACGCCGCGTGCAGGCCGCCGCGAGCGCGCTCAGGCGCGGCAGCGTGTCTCGCGCCACCACACGCAGCTCGGGCGTGCCGCGCTCAAGCGGGTGCGTGGCGACCCAGGCGGCGCCCAGCTCGTCCCACGGCCCGGCACCGAACCACAGCCGGCACAGCTCCACGTTGAACAGCACCCGCAGCCACGCGGCGGGATGCGGGTCCCCGGGCAGGATGCGATAGACGCTCTCGCGCTCGCCGGCGACGACGTCGTGCAGCGCCGCGACGGCGCCGTACCCGACGAGGGCGAAGGCATGTACGTCGGCGGCGACCTCCGACGCCCAGCTGGACCAGGCCAGGGAGGCGGGGCTGCCCGCGGGGCCGGCCACCGCCCGCAGAACGCCGGCCAGCTCGGCGTTCCAGCCGGTCAGGTGGGCGACCTGGTGCCCCGTCTCGTGGATGAGCGCGGTCGGGCGCAGCAGGTTGTGGCGGGTGACCTTGATGGCCGCCGCCGGCGAGAGCGAGCCGCCGTCCCACAACCGCACCCGGGCACGCAGGATGGACGCGCCAAGGCCCTTGTCCACGTAGGTGAGGACCGGCGGCGCCGCATGGCCGAGCGGGCCCAGCACCGGCAGCAGGCTGTCGGCCGCGAGCATGTCGAGCCCTCGCAGCAGGGCCCCGAGCCGGGGCGTCGCGCGATGGTTCACCGCGTCGCCGAAGAACTCGAGCACGGTCTCGACCTGCAGGTAGCGCCGGCGGTAGGCGACCAGCTCGCGCTGGACCGTGGCAAGGTCCTCGCCCGACCCGGAGGCGACCTGGGCCGCGAGATGATCGCCGCGCGCTCGCAGCGCGGCCACCACCCCGGTGAGGTGCCGACGCAGCTCGCGGCTGAGGTAGTGTTCGACGCCGGCCCAGGCCGCCGGTGCGGCGAAGGCCTCCAGGTCACCGAGCGCAACCGTGGCGGCGCGCCAGTGCGCGACCTGGCGGGCGAGCTGGTGACGCAGCGCCGCCTGCGCCTCGAGTGGCGCCAACCTGGACGACAGGCCGTCCACATTGAGGACGTCAGACATGCCGCCAGCCAGGCCGCACGGAAACCTGGGCGTTGGCGGCCGCCCCCGCGACTGCCGCCGCGAGCTCGGTCCCCGCTGGGCGCGATGTCGGCAGCCGGCGCAGCAGGTCGGGTAGGTCACCTTCGGGAAGGAGCCGGACGACGAGGGTGACGCCCTGCGCACGGTGCTGCGCGGCGGTGCGCACCTCGGCCGCCCCGCCCTGGCCCAGGTAGCGGCTCACCGCGGCGTCGAGCTGCTGGACGAGGGCTCCGGCGAGCGCCCCAGCCGTGGTCGACGTCGCGGGGAGGCCGGCGCGACGGGCAAGCGAGCGGGTCAACACGGCCACCGTCCCCGCGCGCCGGCTTCGGATCAGCCCGATCACCGAGGAGGCCCGAAGCTCGGGGCGGCCGAGCGCCTCGGACAGCTCCTGTGCCTCACGCTCGGTCAGCCGCAGCGCCACACGTACCTCCGGCCGGCCGGCCCGCAGCACAAGCGACCCCGACCGGCGCACCCGACGTGCTGACCAGCTCCTGCTGACCGTCGGCGCTCTCGGCATAGAAGAGACGCTGCCCCACGGCGAGGCGGCGCGGGCTGCCGATCGCCGACCGGGGTACCGGCCGGCCGAGGCCCGGCTCACCCAGCATCATCCCCGCGGCGGCGGGCGTCAGTGGGTGCAGCCGCGACCACGCGCCGGCGCCCCGCACCCCGGGCATCGCGGCCGCCGTCATCGCCCGGTCCGTCGCCGCGATATGCCCGAGCCTGGTGCCCGGCACCGTCTCGTAGAGATGCACCCGCACCCTGGCGGGCCACTGGCGAACACCGCGCTCGCGCAGGGCATCGGCCAGGGTGCGGCCATGGAACACCGGAATCTGGCGGGCGACGTGCAGGGTGATCTCGACGTCGTAGGCGAGGGTGTACCTGCGGTACCGCCGGCGGGCCGTGCGTGGCATGTGCACCCAGCTCCCGCCCTGCCCCGCCGTCTCCCGCTCGGGCAGGTCGGGGCGCAGCACCTCGTCCGGCATCGACCTGGCGACCGCCTCGGCGAACGCCTGGCCACTTTCTGCCTCAAGGCGCAGTGGGTCCTCGAACACGTCGGGTGCCAGGGACGCCACGTGACTGACCGTCTCCTCGACGGCGCTCGTGAGGGCTTCGGCGGCGAGTTGGCGCGGCTCCTCCGCCTCCAGCCCGAGCAGGCCCATGCCGGCGTTGACGATCGGGCCGGCGACCACGTTCGCGGCCTGCGGACCGATCATCCTCTGGACCAGGCGAGCCAGATGCTTCGCGAGGAACCGGATGACCTTGTCCCGCCCCATGAGGGAGAAGCCCAGGCGCAGGACCGGTCGCAGGGCAAGCACCGCGGGGACGAACTGCTGGATCGCGGGTTCCGGGTCGCCGCCGGCAGGCAGGGCCGCGAGCTGCTCGGTGAGGCGGGCACGCGCGGCGTCGAGCTCGCCGAGCGGGTCGCGTGCCTCCTGCTCAGCGGCCCAGGACTCCGTCCGGTAGCCCTCGCCATAGGTTTCCGCGCCGTAGTTTTCGCCATAGGCCTCGCCATAGGTTCCCGCCTCGGTCCCCGTGGCGGCGATGACCTCGTCCACGAGCTGCTGGTCGAACTGTTCCGCCAGCAGCTCGGCTTCCGGGGCGGTCGCGGGAGCCTCCTCCTCGGCCGCGGCGGCGGATTCCTGGGCCGACTCGAACAAGGTGGCCTCGCCGGTAAGCCGGCTGGCCAGGCGCCGCGCGATGGGACGCACCGCGGAGGGCAGCCGCCCCATGCCGAGCTTGAGCACGTTGGAAAGCAGCTGCCGGGACAGACCCTTGAGCTTGTCGAGCAGAAAGCGAACCGGCGGGAGCTTGCTGAGCGCCGAAAGCCCTTTTCCGGCGAGGGAGACCGCGCTCCTGACGACCTTGCCGGCCTTACGCAGCATCCCGCGGATAAATCCCTCAAAAGCGGGCGCCATCGCGCCCGGAGCAGGGGCGAACGACTCGAGCAATGCCTCCAACTCGCCCTCCCGCAGGGCAGGCAGATCTTCCTGGGCAAGCCGCTCGCCCATCTGATCCAGCAACTGTTCGGTCTCGGTGCCCAAGGGGGCAAGCCAGGCCTCCAGCTCACTCGCGACCCCCTCCTGCGCCTCGTGCCCCGCCCAGGCCGACTCCCCGGTGAGGTGGACGGCGGCGGCCTCGTCGACGAGATCGGCAAGGGCTTCGTCGAACTGCTCGTCGCGGATCGCCTCGAGCAGTGCCTCGGCCTCGGCGACAGCACGGTCGCCCTCAGCTTCCCCGCTGGTCCAGCTCTCGCGCAGAAAAGGCGACAGCACCGCGGCCGGCGCCTCGGCGAACGACTCGCCGGTCGCGTCAGGTGTGAAGCCGAGCGCGGCGGTCTCCAGGAACGGCGACTCGTATGCGCCTTCCGCGAAGGCCGCTTCCTCATTGCGGCCCTCGCCATAGGCGGCTTCGTAGGACGCCGTCCCGTAGGAGCCTTCCCCGTACGCCGCCGCATGCTCGCCGCCACCGTCTGCCGCGGCCAGGTGTTCTTCGGCCTGCGTCGAGAAGAAGGTCATGGCCCGCTCCTATCGTGCTCAGACACCCACCGCCGGCATTATGCGTGATTCCGGGCCGGAGCAACGGCGAAAAAGCAGAAGATTAGGAATTCGGACATCAGCCTGCTCGCCCGCAAACTTCACAAGGCGATCGGTTTCTGAACCAGCTTGAGCGCAGTACGGGTAGGCCAGTCCCCCGAAAAGATCGCCGGCCTGTCTCCGGCCTTACGCCGCGTCGGGCCCACCGCCGGGCCCTGTGCCACCGGGTCCTGTGTCGCCGCGACCGTCCGCGCCACCGGGCTCCGCTCCCCTGCCACTCCCGGCGCCGTCAGGCTCGTCGGAGGCACCGTCGGGGTCTGGACCGGGTGACGCCTCGTCAACCCGCAGGCCGCGACCGAGGGGTATCGAGGCTGGGAGGGGCAAGGGCCCCGTCGCCTCCTTCAGCACCCGCTCGGCGATGGTGAGCACAGCAGTGAGCTGGCCTGGCCCGGGGTGCAGGCGGACGAGGTGACCATCCCGTACCGTGATTCTCGCCCGCTCGAGGTGGAAGCCCAGCACCAAGCGCAACGGCAGCGTCTCCACCGGCGCCTCGCCGACCAGGATCTCGATGTCACGCTCATGTTCCGAGGTGAGGGTGTGCGGGCCCAGAACAAGGGTCTCGCTCACTCCGGGCTCTGCGGCCGAGCGCCTGGCCGCGTCCCGAACGGTCTGCCACGAGCACCAGGCGCCCAACGCCACCTCGAGCACGTTGACCTGGACGAATCCCACGACCTCGGACGCCAGTTCGCTCCAGAGGTCGGTGACCATCTCGCTGCTGACGCCGTGTTCCGTGAGCTTGTCCCGTACCTCCCCGAGGCCTCCCGTAAGCAGGTCGTGTGCCCGGGGGACGACGTTCTCGACGTCGAACAGCAGGCTGGCCGCCGTGCTCAGAAGCGGCTCGGGCTGGTCGAGCCCACCATCCTCAGGCCCACCGTTTTCAGACCCGCCATCTCCAGGCCCACCTTCCGCAGGCCCGCCAGCCGGCGATCCGCCGGACGGTGGCGGCCCGCCGGACGGTGGCTGGTCGCCCGGCCGCTCAGGATCAGGTCCCTGGCCTCCCGCGCCTCCCCCAGCTCCAAGCGCTGCTTCGGCAGGGACGGGCGCGCGTTCGTCCGGGCGGCCGTCCGGGTCCTCGCTGTCGTGCTGACGGTCGCCGCCGCCGTCCGCGGGCTGCCCACTGCGGGTCATGGCTGGATTCCTTCCGGGTCGAAGGTGGCGCTCGACTGGATGCGTGTCTCGCCGACCCGGGCGCGGAGACGCACGGGCAGGGGTTGTCCGGCAGGCTTGTCCCGTGCAGGTCTGATGGCCGTCGAAGGTGGTGCCCTCGGGGCAGCTCGCGGCCCGGTCGACCGCGCACCGCCGGGACGGTCCGGCGTCCACGTCGTCCCGGCAGACCCACCGGGCCGGCACGAGGCACAGCGTGTCGCGACGGTTTCCCGACACGCAGCTGACGGCCGCGTCCGAGACACACCGGCGTGCGCCGTCGCGGCGGGCAGCGGCGTCCGGGCACACGGGAACCGCGTCGACGACGCACCGAGACCCGTCGGCCGAGAGCAAGTCCTCGTACCCGGGCGGGCAACGCGGCACCGCCGGCTCGTGGCAGACGGCGGACTCGCCCGGCGACCGGCCGTCCGGGCAGAGCGGCACCGCCGGGTTCTCACAGCCCCGTTCGGTGACCGCCCCCGCGCAGTCGTCCAGGGACGGCGACGCACAGCGACCGAGCTCGTCGCGGGTCGCGTAGGACGGGCATCGGGGCTGACAGTCGTCGGAGTCCACACCATTCCAGGTACAGAACTCTCCGCTGTCGGGGACGCACCCGCCGTCCACGTAGGTTCGGCCGTCCGGGCAGAGCGTCGGCTGCTGATAGCAGGTCGAGCCGCCTGCAGGGGTGCCGTCCTGGCAGGTCAGGTTGACCGCGGTCACGCACACCTGGCCGTACAGGTCGCCGCCGACCGGAGCGCAGCTCGGTTCGGGGGACGCCGAGCATCCGTCGCCCGCCTCCTGCCAGCCGTCGGCGCAGGTCGGCTTCGGCGTCGTCGAGCAACGCCAGTCGGCGGTCTCCCATCCGGCCGGGCAGTCGGAATTCGCGGTTGTGACGCAGCGGTCACCTTCCTGGGTCGTGTCCTGTGGGCAGTCCACGTCGGCCTGCCGTACACAGTCCGGGTCCTGGAACGCCCAGTCCCCGTCGCAGCGCGGTTGGGCGGGCTCCGTGCAGTCACCTCCCTGGCAGGTGATGACAGCTTCGACAACGCACAGCCCCATGCCCGCGTCAAGGCGGGTCCGGGCGGGACACCTGCCTGTGGCGTCCGCGCCGGCCGCGACGACCCGCACGCCGGGCGCGGTCACGAGGCGCATGATCACTGGACCCGCCGGCCCCGATACTCTGTCGGCACTGTTCCGGCCGCCGTCACCGTCTACGATCAGCGGGTTCCCAGCCTCGGAATCCACTGGCATCCCGCGCGCACTGTCAAGCGCCGTCGTGGCGCTCGCCGCCGGAGAACTCGGGGCCGTCAACAAGCACGCCACGACTGGCAGCAGCAGGACCACAGCCAGGACGAGCCGGATTCCGCCTCCCAGAGACAGGCGCCAGGGTCGTGTTCCGAACTCGGCGCTGCGTGAGTGCGGACGAGTCTCCGGAGAGAGAAGGACCATCCACGCAGGCAGTTGGCCGCGGGTGACCTCCGAGCGTGTTAGCCGCATCCCGCAATTTGGCGGCAGGCGGCATCGTTCAGCCGCCGCTTTCCAGAGCGGAGCGCGGCGAAGAACACCTTGAATCATTCTGGTTGTCAGACACCTACCCAAGACCGCGCTTCCCCCCGAAGCGATTCTCTATCTGCTGACAGACAACCACGGCGCACGATCGCCGGACCTGAATGCGAATCCAGGATATCGCCCGCCAGCCTGGAGCGACACAGTTTCGCGGGCCGACCTACAACCTGGAGAAGGGCCAGATATACGCCAACCGACGCCTCAACCGGCACCTCGGCCGGGCCCTGCGGGCGGCCGCGCTAGTCGAGCTGGAGACGGACGGCTGGATCGACCACGACCACCCCGCAACGGTTGTGGAGACCGTGATGTTCGTTCGATGACCCAGTGTTTCCGGAGCAGTTCGAAGCCCTTCTGGCCTTCCGTGGCCGGGATCCAGGCGCAGTCGCGGTAGTGCTCCCAGCTCGTGCCCGTACTCGCTCGCCGGTCAGCAAGATCCTGACCGGAGAGCCCGCCGTCCGGTACCGGTTCCGCCGCGGTGTCGCCGGCGTCGGCCGGCGTGCCCCGCAGCGCGGCGAACCCGGCCGCCGGCGAGATTCCGTGGTTTATGAGCAGGCCGATTGATCAGGACCCGGGGTTCAACGACTGGTTGTTCGCAATGCGCGGCCTTGGCTTTCGAAACGGCCGCTGGAGCCGAGGTAGGGCGCCCTGAGCTCGCGGAGCAGCCAGCCGGGGTGCTGCCTGTCGATGATCTCGATGTCGTCATCCCGGTAACGGTCTGGCTGTGTGCGTTCGGTGGTGTTGACAGGCACCGCGCCGATGGCCGGCCGCGGTCCGGCGGCGATCTCGGTCCCGGCCTGGTCAAGTGCGCGCCGGGCCGCCGTGAGCGCGCGATCCCACCAGCTGTCCTTGGCCGGCAGCGGCCAGGGGTAGACGGAGGCGACCATCTCGTGGACGCGCCAGACCTCCTCCGCCTCGGCCTCCGACTGCTCGGGCTCGGCGTTGGCGAGTCGCCGAAGCCGCCGCAGCGCCTCCTCTCGATAGCGCGCCCGGACGTCCGGGTCGCACAGCGGCCGGTCGGGCCCCCGCTCCCAGGCGCACCGCACCAGTTCGGCCGGGTCATCGAGCTCGGAGATACGCAACAGGTCGCTCACAGCCACCGCGAGTGCGCCGAAGCGCTCGGCTTTCGTTCCCAGCGCGTCGACGGCCTCCTGAAGTGGTGCGCCCAGGCCGAGGCTGTCCGCGGACGGCACCGGCGCATGGCCGTGGCCGGCCATCCGGGCTGCCAGACAGTCGTGCTCGTGCTGGGCGACGTCGACGGGGAACGCCAGCAGTACCAGGCCGATCCAGGAGGCGAGGATCTCCGGGTCGGCGAGGTCCGGGGCTCGCAGCGCGGGTGACGCGGCCGGAACCAGGCCACGGCTGCGCGCGGGATGGCCGGCGAGCCGACGCGCTGCCTCCCGCAGCACCTCGCCGCGGGAGGCAGCGGCAACCGCGGCGGACATCTGGACATCGACAACGTCCGCGTCATCGCTGGGCGGCTCGTCCGCCGCGGTCGCGCGAGTGCCACCAGCGCTGGTAGCGCCAACAGCGCTGGTGGCGCTCGCGGCGGGCGGCAGAGGCCGAAGGGCTGTCCCAGACCGGGTGGTTTCCACCTGCCCGGGATGCGAACTGCCTGCTACAGCGCCGTCGGCCCCCGTGCCAGGTGACCCGTCGCCGACATCGACCAGCGCTGGGCTGAGTTCGCCGTAGGACATCGGCCCGGCGTTACGGCTGACGAGACGCGCCAGTGCGTCGCCGCCGGTCCGCAGCGGGCCGCGCGCCTCCGGCGCCGCCGAGGATGGGTCGATCCAGTCCGCCGCGAGGCGGAGAAGGTCGCTGCGGGCGCGGGAGGTCGAACCAGGATCGCGCAGCGCGCTCAGTACGGCGCCGAAGTCCGTCAGGTCGTCGGCGGACAGCGAGCTCCCCGGTCGCACCGTTGTCACGAACGCTTCTTCTGGCCGCGGTGCGCCGGTCGCCGACGAGGACCGCGTGGGGTCGTGCAGCGGTGCCTGGAGGGTGGCCGGATGGCCGTCGGCCGCCTCGGGCAGTGACACGGCGGAGTCCGTCGCGGGCTCGGCTGGCTCGCTGGTTCCAGTGGTCGTCGTCATTGCTCTCAGTGCTCACCTGTGAAGGGGATCCAGTCGGGGTCGAGGTCGGGCACACCGGGCCTCATTTCCTTGCGCAGCACGCTTCCCGGGTTCCGGAGCAGGTCGGTGAAGGAACGCGCCGGCCAATAACGCGGCCGGCCGAGGTGGAGGCGCAGCCGGCCGTCCTCGCTCAGTGACGCGAACCAGGAAGCGCCTTCTTCGGTCTGCCACTCCGGCTTCGGTACTGGTTCGAACAGTGGGGAGTCGCCGTCGAGCGTGCGGGCGAGAAACGTCCAGGTGCCGCCGTCGGGGATTTCCGGCAGCGGGAAGGTCGAAACCCGGGCCCGGAACTCCTGCGGCTGTCCGTCGGTAGCAGCGGGGCGGACGAACGTGTCGGGATACGACTCGGCCACCGTCCCGTTCGGCAGCGCGGGGAACATCTCGACAGCCCGCTCTGGTCCACTCTGATCAGGCAGGGCGAACACCGCCGCGGTCGCCGTCCCGTCGATGAGCGCCTGCTGCCGCAGCTCGTAGCCCTCGTCCTCGGCGACCAGGTATGGCACCCTGCCGAGGCAGAGATTGACAAACGGGTTGAGGCGCTGGTCGACCTCGACCTGCATCTGGACCTTCGGCTGCCCGGGCGCGAGCGGTTTCCACCTGTTGTCCGATTCGGTCGAGACGTGTTCCAGGGCGGCCTCCCGCGCGGGCACGAACTGGCCCCAGACGATGTCCTCGGAGGCGTCGATCATCCGGTAGAGGTCGGCGCTCCCCCAGACCGCCCCCCAGGGGCCCCGGGCCGTGCCCAGCTCACCCTTGTGACCGATGACGAACGGGTCACCGGCACGGAGCACGTCGTCGGCGACGTCGTCGTTGCCCCGCAGCCGGAAGTCGCAGGGCAGACGGAGCATCAGGCCGCCGGTCTGGAAGGCGATCCGGCTGTCGCCCTTCTGCGCCCGCTCGTCGACTCCGACACCGGCGACTGTCGCCGCCCAGGCGGCGCCCATGGACGCCACCTCCTTGGCGCGCTTCTTCTCCACGACAAGGTTGGTCGGGTTCCAGGTGAGCGGCCGGCCACGGACAGACAGGTCCGCGAGGCGGTCTCGGATGGTCTCGGCGACCAGCGGCATCTCGACGGTGCGGCCGGACAGCGCCACTTCGTCGAGCCTGGCGTCGGGGTCACCGCGGAAGGAGGCGCTCACCTGCGCCGCGGCCAGGCCGGCCGCCCGCCGGATGAGCGGCCGGACGAGGCGCTCGAAGTCCTCCGACCCGAGAGTCACCTTGAACGTCATCTCGGCGCTGCTGTTCCCGCTGCCCGACGGATCGTTCCCGCCCGGATTGGCCGACGTCTTCACCGATGCGCTGAGAAACTTGCTCAGGTCGCCGTCCTCCCAGACCCGGCGAGCGCCGAGCTTCCGCTTGGCGTCGTCCGCCTTGTGCCATAGCTCGAGGAATTCGGTGGCCTTTTCCTCCCCTCGGGTGGGCACCAGCTCGTCGAGACGGGCCCTGACCGTGGCGGGCACGGGCTTGCGCGCGCCGCTGGTGACCACCTGCCTGGCCAGGTTCTCGGCCGGCTGGCCGGCGGCGAGCAGGTAGGCGTCGGCGATCGCGGCCTTCAACCAGTAGAAGACCCGCAGCGTGAGGTTGTCACCGCCGAGCTGCGGGTGACCGGTGGTGCCGAGCACCTCGGGCGTGAGCCGGTAGCGGCGCCCGATCAGCCGGTCGTCGTCCGCACCGACGGGGATCTCGGTGAGCCGGACGCCGATGAGGGCGATGTCGGTCGTGCCACCGCCGATGTCGACGACGAGGATGGTCCGCTGCCACCGCTTCTCGCCGTTCGGGCCGTCGGGCAGCCGCCGGGAACGGCCACGCAGCGCCTCGACGCCGATCCCGGAGGCCGAGCCGATCCCGAGCATGACGAAGTACAGCGCCGCCGCGATCCCCTCGTCGACGTCGATCGGTGGGATCTCGACGTCTGGCATCGCCTTCAGGGCAAGCTCGCGGAGCCGTTCGCGGGCGGCCGGCGGAGTCACCGTCGGGCACAGCAGGAACACCCGGCGCAGGGCCAGTGGTTCGCCGGTATCGGGATTCTCCTCGATGCGCTGCTGGGCCTCGCCGTAGAGGTGTTTGAAGACCTGGCCGAGCAGATCGTCCGTCTGCGCCGTCCTCGCGGCGTCCGGCAGGTCGCCGCGCGCGCGGAACTCCCGGAGTGTGGACAGGGGCCGAGGCACGGTGATGCTCGGGAACTCGCGCTTGAGGCTGCGGACGCTGCCTTCGATCTTCCCTCCGTCTTTGGGCGGCTGGTCTCGGAGCTCCATCCGCACTGCGAGCGGATCGAACGTGACAACGTGGACCATGCTGGAAAGCGCGGTGACCGAGCTCTCCTCCGGGGCGCTGAACCGCACCGACTGGAGGCCGTTCGCTTCCAGGGGCGGGACGGCGTAGGCGGCGCGCAGGGCCTGGTCCAGCCGCCGGTGCAGCTCACGCGGAGCCCGGCGCCCGTGGCAGGCGACCTCCAACGGGCCGAGAACCGCGTGGAGCACCTCCAGATTGCCGCTGTCCAGCTGGGCCGCGATCTCGTCGAGGGTGCGCTGGTCTCCGGTCCGCCGGAACACCTCGGCGGGCACGCCGCCGAGCAGCTTGGCCCATTCGTCCTGGGTATCGGTGAGCGGCACGCGCAACAGGCCGGCCAGCGCCCTGGCGAGCGCACGGGCCTGCTCGGGGTCCAGCGGGTCCTCCAGATCGACCCTTGGCTTGTAACGGAGCGTGATCGCAGTGGTCGTCGTGCCGAAGTCGAAAACGGCGAAGCCGGTGTACTCCCTGACCGGCGGGTCCGCGGTCGCGGCGCTCGGCTCCAGCGTGACCAGCAGGACCGTCTCGTTCACCGCCGGGGAGGACCACGTCACGGCGACTGTCGCCGCCGCGGTGATCAGCTCGCCGGGGACCCGGATTCCCGGGTTGGTCAGTACGGTGACGGGGGCCGCGGGATGGCCGGCGTCGACGAGCCGCAACCAGTTGCCGCGCAACCACTCGGCGAGCGGCTCGGTCTGCGGGTCGTCGACGGACAGCTCGGCCTGGATTTTCGGCAGTGCCCGCCCGGGCACCAGCAGCTGCATGGTGACCTCGGGCAGACCGTAGGTGCCGCCGAGGAGCGGGTCAGGAGAGGCCGTGTAGGTGTTCGCGCCCTGCAGCGTGACGCGCGGATCAGTGCTCCGCGTGATGAGCTCGAAGTCAGCCATGGTCCGGTTCCGTTCCGTCCGTGGGGGTTCAGCGGTAGTCGTCGTCGGGGTCGTCCCCGGGGGCGGCGGCGAGCTCGTGCTCGGCAGGGAGCGCCCGGATCAACTTGTCGATCTCCAGGGTGAGCTGCTGGGAGATCTCCGCGGCGAGCTCGATCACCTCGCCCTGGACGATGTCGCGGACGGCCGTGACGGCCTCGGTCCGGCGCCGGAGCACGGTTGTGAGGTGGCGGCGTGTCGCGCTGCCGGCCGGATCACCTTCGTACCCCGGGTTCCAGGGCAGGGCATGGGGGCCTGGTGGGAAGGGAGCCGCGTCGGCCGGCTCCCTACCCGCCGGCGTGACCGGGCCGGTGCCCGCGAGCCGGGCGCGTGCCGCGTCGGTCAGGCCTGACGGCGGCCCCGCGGCCGGGTCGTGACCGACGAGTCGCGTGCCGGTGAGCCGCTCGAGCCGGCCGAGCCGCTCGGGGCTGAGCGCCGTGGCGAGGACGCCCAGGACGCCCGGGTCGGCGAGGGCCGCGGCGAGCGGGGTGAACAACCGGCTTCGTTCGGCCCGTTCCCACCCGTCCACGGCGTCGAAGACCTCCTTGTGGTACTGCTCGACAAGCCTGCTGGCCGACAGGCCGAACCGTCTGGTCAACGCCTGGGTGGACAGCGCGATCGCCGGCCGTTCGTCGGGCGGGGTCTCCTGCTGCGCGCGCACCGCGAAGCCCGTGTCCTCCCAGCTCAGTTCCTGGGCGAACTCGGGCCAGAAGGGCCAGCGGCGCACCTCCTCGAGGGCGTCCTCGGCGGCCCGGTCGAGCAGCGCCGCCAGCGGCGCCGTGGGGGTGCCCGGCGCCGAGGGCGCTGACCGACCGGCGTATCGGAGGCTGTCGGCACCGCCGCGGAGTTCCCTCGCGGCGTCGCGCAACTCCTCGACCAGGGTGAGCACAGCCTCCTGCGCGGCGTTGGCATCGGGGCTGCCCTGGGCGTCGAGGCGAGCGACCTCCCAGTCGTGCTCGGTGAGCGCCGCCTGTACGGCGGCGGCCGCCGTGTTCAGCTGGTCGAGCCGGTTCGCCAGCCCGTTCGTGCGCACGTGGGTGGTCACCAGGCTGCGCAGCGCCGAGATGCCGCAGTCACGGGCGTACTCGGTCAGGGCTTCGCGCACATCGCGGGCCGCGGCGCTGTAGGGATCGCCATCCGCGAGCCGTTCGGCCACGACCGCCCAGGCACCTGGTTCCGCCTGTGGCACCTTCTCGAGGTGCCGGCCCACAGACTGCATGGCTGGCAGCGTGGAGACGAGCACCAACCGGTCCAGCCGGTGGCCCTTGTCGATCCGGGCGCCGGTCAGGCTCTCCGCGACGACGCACACCCCGTGCAGCCGGCTGACGCCACCGAAGAGCGTCTGCAGCGTCAGCGGCCCGTCACCCGCCGGAGCCCTGACGTCCTCGAACCAGGTCGCCACGACGATGGGCGCACGCGCGACCTGGCCCGCGGGCATGCCCAGCTTGCGCAGAAGCGCGTAGAACTCCAGCGACGCCGGCGCCGCCGGCTTGCGGGTGTCGACGAAGTTCAGGAAGGTCTCGATCCCCTCACCGCCCAGCCCGCTGACGAACAGGTCGCGGTGCTGGGTGTGCTGGGCGTTGAACCCGGGGAAGTCCCGGATCTGCAGATCCACCGCGCCGAGCAGGCCGGGCAGCGGCCAGTTCTCCGGATCGGCCTCGATGGTCGCCCGCAGCTCGCGGACCAGCGAGAACGCCTCCCGCAGATGGTTCTCCTGGAGGTCCGCTACCGGGTCGGCCAGGTTGCTCGCCGGGGTGGCCGGGGCCGGCGCCGGCTCGGGGAAGGCCAGCGGTGGGGCCGCGGGCAGCGGCAGCCGGACCCCGGCGCTGACCAGTCCGGGCGTGATGGTGCGCCGCCGGCCCAGCAGGGTGCCCGCCCGCGCCTGCGCGTCGCGCAGCATGACCAGTTCCATGGCGATCTGCTTGATCGTCACATCGCCGGCCTGGTCGGCCCAGAGCCGCTTGCGGCACCAGGCGTTGAACCGCCCCCACCCGTCGGTGACCGGGCAGTAGTCGGCGAGTTCCTGCTGGGCGCCCAGCGCCGGGTTCTCCTCGGTCGCCCGCGTGACGAGCTTGCCGAGCACGTGGTCGGCGCAGCGCACGAGCTCGTCGGGGCTCATGAACTGGACCTCGGCATGGACGACCCGGGCCGGCGAACCGGCCGGCGCGGCGCGCAGGCGCAGGACGGTCACGTTGCCGGTCGTCGGATTCTCGCTGCTCTCCAGCAGCAGCGGGACGCCGAGCAGCACACTGAGGACCGTCGACTTCAACGAGTTGTACTCGCCGACCGCGCCCAGCACGATCGGCGCGTCGATCTTCCCGGTGAGCGTGTTCAAATGGCCGAGCAGCCGGCTCCGGATCTCCGCGAGCGCGGGCGATGACCGATCGGCGCAGGCGTCGTGCCGGGCCTTCGCCTTCTCCGCCTCACCGCGCAACCGCGCGATTTCGTCCTCGTACACGATGCGTGTTCTCCCCCCAGAGGTCGGCGCCGCGACCGGGCGCAGAGTGTTGGTTGTGCGTTCATTGCGGCGGCGGCGGTGGCGGTGGCGCGCCGCCGCCGGCGTTCGCTTTCTGGCCGTTCGAAGCCGAGTGACCGGAGCCGAACGACGAAGCGCCCGGGGACGGGTTCGAACCGTTTCCGCCTGGATGGTTGGCTCCGTTGGAGCCGTTCGAGCGGATCCACCGGGACGAGAACTCAGGGGAATCGCCGCGCAGCCAGAGCGCGAGCCGGTCGCGGCCCATCGCCACCGAGACCCGGGCCCACGCATGGCGCAGGTCACGAGTCAGGCCGTCGCGGTAGCGGCGTTCCTTGTCCTCTTCGACGTCGCGCCAGCTGGCCCGTGCCTCACGACGCTCGACGATCTCGTCGTAGGTGGATCGCCGGGTGACCAGCTTCGTGAGCAGCGGCAGCAGGTCCGCGCCGAGCAGCACGCCGCGCAGCACCCACGGCCACTGCCGGACCTCGGGATGCGCGGCCAGCACCCGCCTGAGCGCGACCTCCCGCGCAGTGAAGCCACGGTCGTCGCGGATCGCGTCCGCTTCGGCCTGGGTGAGCGTCGGCAGGTTCTCCGGCTTCAGAGCGTCGGCCTTGCGGGTCTGTGCTGCCACCAGGCTGTCGTTGAGCGGCTCGTAGACGTCTTTCGCCGTCTCGTAGACCTCCCAGTCCGCGGCTGCCTTGTCACCGGGAGGGGTGTTGTGGTCGGCGGTGGTGAGCTTGTCGTTCTGGTCCTTCCAGGTCTGGAAGGCATCTTCCATGCGCTTCTTGGCGTCCGCGACCGGCCGATTCAGCGCCGTGATCTCTCTGTCGATCTTCTCGACCTCGAGGTCGCGCTTGTGCACGCGCGCTTCGTCCAGGTGCAGCTCGACGACCGACACCAGCTCACGTCTGATCTCCGGGGCGAAGACCAGCATGAGCATCGCCTCCGCGACCAGGTAGGCCATGCCGAGGGCGATGGCCAGCCGAAGGCCATAGCGGACAATCCGCCTCCACAGGGCCGAAAATCCGCCACCGGTCCGCTTCACCTCGGAGACGATCATCCGGTCGAGCAGGAAGACGAACGCGCCCCAGCCGAGGCTCACGGGTAACAGCCACAGGTGGAACGCGAGCACCGTTGACAGGAAGGCGAGGCAGACGGCCGCGGCGACGGCTCCGACCATGAGCAGCATCAGGCCGTAACCCGCGTAGCGCGTGCGCAACTCCGGCGTGACGAGCGCTGCCGGATCTGCGCCCGCGCACCAGAGCAGTGCCCGCGTCGGCCATTTCGGCGGTGGCAGGTCATCGTCGCCGCCTGGCGGCATCGCACCGCCGAGCGGTGATTCAGTCACCGGTGCCGCCTCGCGGTCCACCGGATGGCGCGCGGAAATCGCCACCTGAACCGGGCCATGGTCTACCCCCCGTATTCCGAGGCCCATCAGAGGTTTCGTGTCGACCGTATCGACCTCTGTTCATTGCGTCTAGCATCCTTCGAGCTTTCACAACGGAATGCGGAACCGGGCACAATGGCCGCCCCCGATGTTCGCCTGAGGGCGCGCGACGTTCATCAGATCACCGGTGGCCGAACCGTCCGCCGGTGAAGCGAAGGGGCACCGCCGCGGTGGTCCTGTCGGCTGCTGCGGGGTTTGATCCTGCAATCCGCCTGGGGTGGGGCCACACCAGGTCCGTGCGAGTCCGGGTTTCGCGCCTCGTCGACTCTTCTTGTTGCAGCCACCCTAGAGAGACGGTGGCGAGGTGGTATAGCGTTGCCCGTCTCCAGTTGAGGTAATTACGGAGGGCGACAGTCAATCACGCGGCGTCGCCTCGGATCGGCGCGAGTAGGCGGTCACGGCGCCCGGCCTTTCACTTGCTCTTTGTCCAATGGAGTAGGGTCACGCCAGCCTTGAATCGTCTCAACGGCCAGCAAAAATGCACTGATCTACCCAAGTGCGACCGTATGCTCATTTCTGTGAGCCAACCGGATCTTGAATGGTCCACCCCACTGGGCGGCGAGCTGCGCGCGCGGCGTGAGGCCGCCGGCCTGAGCCTGCAGGGCCTCGCCGTGCGCAGTGGTTACAGCCGGTCGTACCTGAGCCGCGTCGAGACCAGCAGGCGGGCGGCGACGCCCGCTGTCACCCGGACCTACACCGAGCTGGTCCCGACCGGTCCGACCCCGACGCCGCGGCACAGCCCACAGTCGCCCCCGGGGCGTGCGGCCGGTCCGGAACTCGATGTCACCTGGTTCGGCTCCGAGGTGCGTCGCCTGCGCATGGCGACGGGCAAGTCCCTGACGACGCTCGGATCCGAGGTCTACCTGTCGCGTTCCCATCTCAGCAAGATCGAGCAGGGCGACCGCCGTGCGAGCTATCCGCTCGCGCGCTCCCTGGACACGGCACTTGCCGCCCAGGGCCGGCTGACGCGGCTCTACCTCGAGGAATGCGCGCGGGCCGTCCCGGTCGCCCCGGACACGGACATTCTCGCCCGCAGCGGACGGGACCGCGTCGAGGCCGGAGATCCGGACCCTGCCGAGCGCGCGGCAGCGGCGGCGGAGCGACTGGAGACCTTGCGGATACGCAGCCACCAGGTGGGTCCGTACTCCGTCCTGCCCGACCTCGGCGCCGGCGTCATCAACCTGCACGCCGCTGCCGGAGACGGCCGGGGCGCGGCCAGCCCGGTGTGGGCGGTGCTGCTTCGCTACGCCGAACTGCTCGGCTGGACGGCTCAGGAGACCGGGCACGACGCGACAGCTCTGCGCTGGACGCGAACGGTCGCGGACTGGGCGCGTGCTCTGGGCGACACCGACGCGCTCGGGTACGCCCTGATCCGGCAGTCGCAGGTCGCGCGGCGACGCGGCGACGCGGAAGCGGCCGTCGGCCTCGCCCGCCGGGCGGGCGCGCTGCCCGGGATCTCGCCGCGCGTCATGCTGTTCGCCACGCAGCGCGAGGCGCAGGCCTGCGCGCTCGCTCGGGACGACGCCGCGTTCCGCCAGGCTCTCGACCGCTACTACGCGCTGGTCGACCTGCCTTCACTCGACGCGGCCGCTCTGGATCCGGCGACGCGGTGGGGACCCGCGCCGGATCCGTTGTTCGAGCGCTCCCAGCTGTTCGAGGCGACGTGCCTGGTGGACCTCGCCGACTTCCGCACGGCGGCGGCGCTGTTCGACCGAGGCATGGCCACGCTCGGCCCGCTGCGCTCGGGTTACGCCCGCCTGGCAGTCCGGCAGGCCATCGCCTACGCGCATCTCGGCGAACCCGACCATGCCAGCGACGTCATGCGCGGTGCCCTGCCGACGCTGGCCCGTCAGGGATCGGCATCCCTGCGCGGCGATCTCAGGCTGTTGATCCGCGCGCTGAACCGGCACCGCCGTTGTTCTGCCGTGGTCGCTCTCCTGCCGGACCTGACGTCCGTGGCACGCACCGCCGGCGGCGTGGTCCCGAGCAGCCACAGGCCCTCCGGTGCACCGACGCTGAAGGAGAAGTAGCTGGTCATGGCCGAGCAGAGATATTTGATCTTCATCAGCTATCGCGGTTCCGATCAGAACTGGGCAACCGAGTTCGTCTACGCGCGGATGACCGAGGCGTTCGGCGCCGACACGGTGTTCAAGGCCGGGAACGCACTTCGCGCAGGCGAGAGTTATCCACCCGTCCTGCGGCGCCAGGCGGTGGCCTGTCCGGTGATGCTCGTCTGCATCGGGCCTGGTTGGCTCGATGCCGGCACGCCTGACGCCGGCCGGCGCCTGGACTCGCCGGACGACTGGGTGCGCCTGGAGATCACTCTCTCGCTCCACGCCGGGAACCACGTGGTGCCGTTGCTGATCGGCAACCACGATGAGGTGCGAATCCCGACGGAGGACCAGATACCGGAAGACCTCAGAGATCTGATCGACCGGCAGGCCCACCGGCTCGCGCCAGGCGCAGGTCTCGACGTCACCGTGCCGATGCTCGTCGAGCGGCTGGTTGAGCTCGTGCCGGAACTGGGCGAACGTCGTACCGGCGCCGGCGCCGGCGCGCGGCGAGATGCGACCACGCCCGCCCCCGCCCCCGCGCCCGCGCCTGCGCCTGCGCCTGCGCCCGGAAACGCCACTCCCGTTTCGCTGAGTTCGGCGCTCGACGCCGCCGGTCGACCCGATCTCTGGTGACACTCCACGCAGAACACCTGCCCGTCTGGTGAGCGGCCCCTCTGGAGCCGGGAGGACCACGTCACCCCATGGCGCACGGAATCGGGCGGATCGCGTCCGGAGAAACCAGACCTGCCTGGCGGGAGGAGACACCCATGGCCGACGACGAAGCTCACCGGCTCCCCGACGATCTGCGGTCGTTTCTCGATGACGATTCGAGTGTCGACGACCGGGAATCGGGCCTTGCCCACCGGGCCTTCTTTGTCGAGGAGCAGGTTCTCGGCAAGAACACATCGCGATTCGTCGCCGAAGGCGGCGTGCAGTTCAACAGCGTGCAGGTCTACGCATTGACTCCGGAGAACCTCCCGCCGATGGCGAGCCTGCGTCGTGGGCTCGCCGAACGACAGCTGGAACTGCTCAAGTTCCGGTTCACGATCGACCTGCTGCCACCCGGTCGCAGTTACGTGTCGGTCAGCGTCCGCATCACCGTCCAGTCGCCGGTGACCGTGCTGATGCTGCAGCCGCATCTGGACACGGCCGACACCGACCTGGAAAAGACGTCGAACTCCGAAGCGGCCCTCGAGGTGGCACGTCTGGTTCAGGTTCACCTCACCAGGTCGCACGGCAACACAGCTCGGCGAACCGAGCACCTTCCGGTCACGACCGCCCTTGATCTGGGCCCCAGGGGCTTCGGCTGGACCTTCGAGGCGCGTGAGGGCGCGCCCCTGTTCTCCCGGACGGTCCTCACCCACGCGATGATCGAGGTGCCGCGCGGCACGCCCAGCCTGTCCGGGCTGTTCGATGCCGAGGCGCTCATCATCCGCCGGGTGCTGAACACCTCCATCAGACGGCCCGCGAAGCCGGCCAACTCGGCGGCCCCGTTCACCGTCGATCTCACCGCCGCGCCCTGTCAGAGCCGGCCCTGAACGTGCCGAGCGCCGCCTCGACGCCACCACCTGACCCGTCGTCCGGGAGGCGAATCCCATGAGCGTCGTTCGCCAGGTTTCCGCGGTCGTGGCACTGTTGCGGGCCCGGCGCCTGGTGCGAGCCGGCAACCCCGACAGAGTGCTGGACCTGGCCGCGTCCGCTGTCGGCCTGACCAGGGACGATTTTGTGACGCCGGACCGGCTCGGCACGAAGCTCCGGTCCTACCTCGATGGCCTGCCGAACCTGCTGGCTGCGAGCTACGTCCTGATGCTGGCCGGTGCACTCGGGATGGTCCGCAGGAATCTCGACGGCCTGCACGTGTTCGAGATATTCCTGGACGTCGTTCCGGGCGACTACGCGGATACCGATGCGTTACGGCAGAAGCTCCGCCGGCGCTGCAGTGAGCTCCCGGCTGAGGTCGAGATGCTCATCGTCCTCGGTCTGGCCGGCAGCCTGGGCGTTCTGGGCCGGGATTCGGAGGCCGTCGCGCTGATCCGAGCCGACCTCGCTTTCGACCCCCTCGCCCTCGACCCCCTCGCCGTCGACCCCCTCGGACCGGACCGGAGCGGACCGGCCCTCCCGCACCACCTCGACATCAGGCTCGAGCAGCGGCTGGCCGGGCTTTCGCCCGACGCGGTCGCGGCCTACCTCACCATGCTGGTTCCGTATCTGGACAGCCTGGGAGCAGGGGCCGACGGTGCCGCGATCCTCGAAGCCCGGCTCGGCCTGAAGCCGGACGACTACCAGTCTCCGCGGCGCCTGGGAGCCCGGCTCGACCCGCTGCTGCACTCCCTGACCACCCGCGAGGCGCCGACCTTCCTGCTGCTGTCGCTGACGATGCTGCTCAGCGAAGCCGATCAGGCGGCGAAGGCTCTCGCGCTGGTCGAGTGGTATGTCGGCGCCGACGCCGCCGACTACCGCGACCCGGACGAGCTTGGCCGCAAGTGGCGGGCCTTCTGCGACGCGAACTACCCGGATCTGGGCCCGACGCTCTGGCGGGTCTGGACCGACCTGCTGGTCGAGACCGAGCGGCCGGACGACGTGCTGGCGGTCATCGAGGCGGACACCGGCCTGAGACTGGCCGACCTGAGCACCAGCGAGCAGTTCGGCCCGCGGTTGACACAGCGGTTGCGCCGGGCCCAGGGGGACACAGCGGCGGCCTACCTCGTCTCGCTCACCTTCCAGCTGAACAGTCTCGGCTACGCCGAGCAGGCGGGCCTGATCACCGACTGGTACCTGCGGGGATATCAGAACCTGTGGCAGGTGCCGGACGACGGTGATCCCGGCGTCACCCATGTGATCGGGCTCGTCAGGCTCTGGCTCGAGCTGCGATCAGCGAGCGAGCCGGACTTCGCCTGGCAGCTGTCCGGGCAGGCGGTGGCCTACCTGCGCCGGAGCCTGCTGTTCGGCGATCTCAAGCTGGCCGACCGGCGGGAGTTCATCGGGTATCTGGAAGGGCTGCGGGGCCAGATCAGGTCGGTCGGCTACTCCTGGACGACGCCGAGCGCCGCCGCCCGCCCCGACCCGGCCCGTGTCCTGTCCGCGCAGCTGTGGGACGCCGAACTCGGCCAACGCGCGCTGTTCGAGGAGTTCCTCCTCACGAGGGTCGAAGCGGTCACGCCCGGCACCGCACCGCAGGACGGCTGGCCGTATCCCGACGACGAGCCGATCAACCTGGGGCCGCCTCAGTTTCTCCAGGCCAGCCCCGAAGGTCTCCTACGGCTGCTCGGCGAGGAGGACGAGTTCCACTCGGCCCCGCCCACCGCCCCGATCACCGGAGTCGACAACGCGGCGTCGGGCGCCGCCGACCGAGCGCACCGGGCGGCCGACCCAGCCACCGACTGGGCCGCCGACCAGGCCAAGGAGGCCTGGCTGGGCGAGGCCGAGGAGCTCGTGCGCCAGGGCGTGACCGAAGAGCTTCTCGCCGAGGCCCTCGGTCCAGGCACGATGCTGGTCCGGGCCGGTTTCCGGCCGAACGACGGCGCGCTGATCTGGGCGGCGCTGCGGGTCGGCGATGACGGGCGGGTGCTGGTGGTCGCGGCCGGCGTCGGTGAACCCGCTGACCAGCTACGTGCCCGCTGGGCGTCGCTCCGGCACGACCTCGGCCTTCAGATGGCCACCGTCACGGGAGCTGAGGAGCCTGCGGCCGACGCCCGCACGTATCCCAGCGTCCGCGCCGAGTCTCAGGGCGACAGGCTGGCCGCCGTCCTCATCGAGACCCTGACCGCCGTCACCGCCGCGCTCGACGAGGTCATCGACATCGGGTGGGGATCCGGGGAGTGGCTCGAGAGCATCGCCAGGCAGCTCGCCGCGCTCGGATCCGGGCGCTCGTCAATCGCGTCGCATGGTCACCTCGGCGACCGGCTCGGCGAAATGCTGGCCCTCCCGCCGAACTCCGGCGTGGCGGACCAGGAAAAGCGGGAATCGTCGGTGCGCCTCGCCCGGCTCGAACTCGGCCGGCTCCTGGCCGCGGCGCAACGCCATCAGCGTCGAGCGGCCGGCCACGGCGATCTGCTGGACGAGGTCGACGAGATGACCCGCGGCTACCTGGCCGAGATGGCGGAGATCTGGCCGCTCGGTGCGCTGTCGAACCACCTCGATCGCGACACCGACCTGGTGTTCCAGCTGGAGGACGCACTCCAGCAGGTACCGGTCGCGCATTACCCGTTCGAGGGGGGAACCCCGCTGTACTCGCTGGTCCGCTCGACCCGGATATCGCTCTCCGTGCTCGTCACCATCATGCAGTCCCGGGCTGAACGACGGTTCGCCACGGACGCACGCCGGGTGTTGGCACTGTCCCATTTCGGCGACCATGACCAGTCGGGCCAGATTGCCCGGTTGCTGCACTACGGTCATCGGTGGCTGGCCCGGCAGTCACCGGACCATCAGCTCACCAGCCTGAATGCCGCCGAGATACCTCCGGGCGGTCTGGGCAACCTCCGGGCGGCGCTGGAGTCGGGTCCGGGCTTCCAGACCGTGACCGTGTGCGGCCACGGCTTTCTGGACGAGGACCACCCGCCCGGGTCCGGCGGCGCCCGCTGGGGTATCGAGCTGCACGACGGGCCGTGGCGCGGCGTCGGCTGTGACCTGCGCTCCGTCAACTTCCTGCTGTTGCCGAGCTGCTCGATGGGGCGGCTCCGACAGGCCGGCGACGCGGACGTGACCGGAATGTGCGCGCTGCTCGCGCTGAACCGGGCCCGATCAGTACTCGCCTGCCGCTGGCCCGTACTGGCCGACCAGGCCATCGCATTCACCCACGAGGTCGTGGCCACCTATCTGGCCCTCAGCGTGCAGGCGGAGGATCGTGAGCGCGGAAGTCTGCGAGCCCGGGCGGTGAACATCGCGAGACACCATTTTCTGGACGCCTTCCAGAACGGCTCCCAGAACGACACCGCCGGCCCGGCCGCCACCCCCGTCTTTCTGAATACGGTGGCAGCCTTCGAGCTCTACGGACTGGCCTGACAACCAGACCCGTCCGCATGCTCAGCGCTCGTTCACGCGATGCGCCAGAAGTTGACCGCGGCCGTCACCATCCGCATCCGCACCACGGTGGATGGGCCGCTGTTGACGGTGGCGTGGACACGGACGGCGCCGGGCCAGTGGTCTCCGGAATACGGTGAGGGATGTGGAGCTGGAGATGCTGGTCGTGGCCGATGCCCGGGCGTGGCGAGCCTGGCTGGACGTGAACGAGACGGTCTCCTCCGGGGTATGGCTGGTGCTGGCGAAGAAGGGAACCACCTCTCCGACGTCGTTGGGCTACGACCATGCGCTGCTGGAAGCGCTGTGCAGTGGCTGGATCGACGGGCAGCGCAGGAGCCGGGACGCCACCACCTTCCAGCAGCGGTTCACGCCCCGCCGCCGGGCCTCGCTGTGGTCCGAGCGGAACATCGGCCTCGTCGCCCGCCTGGTCGAGGAGGGCCGGATACGTCCCCGAGGGCAGGCCGAGATCGAGCGTGCGAAGGCGGACGGACGCTGGGAACGGGCCTACGCGGGGTCGGCGAACGCGCAGGTCCCGGACGATCTGGCGACCGCGCTGGCCGCCTCGGTGACCGCCTCGACGGCGTTCGCGGGCCTGAGCGGCCGCGACCGTTACTCGGTCCTGCATCGTGTACTGACGGCGCCGAGCCCGTCGAGCCGGCAGCAGCGGATCACGAAGCTCGTCGGGATGCTCGAACGCGGCGAGACACCCTGACGTCGGGACCCTTGGCCCGCCCGCTCTCCTGAGGAGCTACTCGGATCAGGCGAGCCGCAGCCCGCCGTCGCAGGGCAGGACCACGCCGGTGATGAATCCGTTCTCCAGGACCGCGACGATCGCCGCCGCGACCTCCTCGGGCCGGCCGTTACGCCGGACCGGTGCCCGACCGGCGAACTCGTCCAGCGCGGCGCGGCGGGCATCCGCTGGCAGTTCGTCCCACCAGCCGGTCTCGATGACGCCCGGGGACACCGCGTTCACCCGCCGGGGAGCGAGCTCGACGGCGAGTGGCGGCACTGCGGCTTCCAGTGCGCCGTTGACCGCGGCCAGCCCCGCGGTCCCCGGCAGCGCCGCCTGAGCCGACCCCGCGGTGACCAGCGTGATCGACCCGTCCGCGGCAAGGGTCGGCATCGCCAGGGCCACCGCCCGCAGATGAGCGACGGACTTGCCGAGAAATGCTCCGGCCAGGTCGGTGTCGGCGAGCTCGGCCGCGGGACCGGCCCCGCCTCGCCGGGTGACGGTGACGACCAGATCGCTGATCGGTCCCGCCTCGCTGAAGAAGCGCCGCAGCGCGTCGACATCCTCGGCGTCCACCTCAATTCCCCGGGCCGATCCGCCCAGCTCCTTGACGGCCGCCTCCAGCCGGCCGCGGTTGCGGCCGCCGATGGTGACGGCCGCGCCCCGGTCGGCCAGAAGCCGGGCCGTGGCGAACCCGATCCCGGCGCTGCCGCCGAGGACGGCGATGTGACGATCCTGCGTCCTGCTGCTGCTCGCGGACATCGCGAACCTCCATTTCCGAACGACCCGTTCGCAAACCCTAGCACCAATACCGAACGGACCGTTCGGTTATGCTGCGGAGATGAACGAGCAGCCCGCCCGCCGGCCCGGACGACCACGCAGCGAGCGCGCCCGCGCCGCGGTGCTCGAAGCGACGTTGGCGCTGGCAGCCGAGGCGGGGCCGGCCGGTCTGTCCATGGAGGCCATCGCGAGGCGGGCCGGCGTCAGCAAGGAGACGCTCTACCGCTGGTGGCCGTCCAAGATCGAGGTGATCCTGGCCGCGATGGTCGAACACGGGCAGGTGAGCATCCCGCTCCCCGACAGCGGCAGCGTGGCGGGCGACCTGCGCGCCTTCCTGAGGTCCACGATCGACGCGCTCGACGGCACCACCGCCCTCCTCCTGCGCGCGGTCGCCGCGGCGGCAGCCACCGACCAGGCGGTCGCCGACGGCGTCCGAGACCGTTTCCTCCACACCAGGCGCGCCGCGCTCGGGACGCTGCTCGACCGGGCCGTCGCCCGCGGCGAGATCCCCGACGAGCACACGACGTCGCTGGTCGACTTCGTCTACGGTTCGCTGTGGTACCGACTGATCTTCGGCATCGGACAGCTCGACCACCGGTGGGCCGACGAAACAGCCACCGCGATCACCGCGATCAGCCGGCAGCCGGCCGCGCGCCCACCGCTCCCGCCGCTCCCGCCGGGCTGATCGGCCCCACGGTCACCGTAGCCTGGCAGCACAGAACGCCGGGATGTCGAGATGGTGAGATGAGGTCGGACAGGTGCGGATCCTGCTGCCGCCGAGCGAGGCGAAGGCCGAGGGCGGCGACGGGCCGTCGCTGCGGGCGGCCGGATTCGGCGACGGCCCGCTCGCGGTGGCCCGCGCCGAGGTAGCGCGGGCGGTCGCCGTGTTCTGCAGGTCCGACCCGAGCGCGGCGATCGCCGCGCTGCGGCTGCCGGCCTCGCGCGCGCAGGCCGACCTGGCCGCCAACATCTCGATGCCGGACGCACCGACGATGCCGGCGCTCGACCGATTCGTGGGCGTCCTCTACGAGGCGCTGGCTCCGGCGACGCTGCCCCCCGCCGCACGAGCTGTGGCCAGCCAGGCGCTGTTCGTGTCCAACGGGGCGTTCGGCCTCCTCGGCGCGACCGAGCCGGTACCCGACCACCGGGTCGGCATGGCGGCGGCGGTTCCCGGCCTCGATGGCCGTGCCGCGCCGACCGTGCTCGCGACCTTCTGGCGCGCCCGGCTCGCGTCAGCCCTGCCCGACCTGCTCACCTGCGCCCCGGAGCCCGTCCGCGCCGTCGGCGCTGTCGGCGCTAGCGCCGTGGGCGCTGTCAGCGCTGTCGGCGAGCACCTCGTCGTGGACCTCCGTTCGTCGGACTACGCGACCGTGCCATCCCTTTCCGGACCGATCCGTGCCAGCGCCCTGCCGGTGCGTGCCCTGACCGAGAAACTCGTCGACGGGCGCTGGGCCCGCCGCCCGCTCAGCTACCAGGCGAAGCAGACCAAGGGCCTGCTGACCCGCGCTCTGCTGCTCGCCGAAGCCGCCGGCCGCGTGGTGAAGACCATCGACGACGTGGCCGAGGTGGCCGAGTCCGCCGGCCTCGTAGCCGAGCCACGCGGCACCGCGACCGCACCGACCCTCGACGTCATCACCCGCTGGAACCCGACCGCCTGACCTGCCGGCCCCGCGGACCGGCCCTCGGCCCGGCTCGGCGGACCGGACGTCGAGGTGGTGTCCGATGTCATCGCCCGCCGCCCGCTCCGCCGTGCAGGGGTTGGTTGGGTACGCCGGGGAACAGTTCGCCTGTCGGTCCCACGGTCACATCGCCGTTCAGCTTGGTGACGAGGTGTGGCGCGAACACGGCGCCGTACAGCAGGTTGCCGAGGACGACCACGGAGACCACGGACAACGCGATCGCGCGGGCACGCGTCTTCGTCCTGCCCTCGGCCCACGTGTCGATGACCGTGCGGCCTGCCACGTCGGTCCGCCCGAGGAGGTAGGTGAAGACCATCATCTGCACGCCCATCGCGAGAGCGTCGTACAGCGGGTACTGGTGCCTGGTGCCCTCGAACATCGCGAGGCCCGGGATGACACGGCCGTAGTAAAACACTCCCGCGCGGACGCCGAAGACACCGTTGAAGGCAAGCGCCCAGACGTAGCCGACGACGAGCCCGACGGTCAGCAGACCGATCGGCCGGCGCCACCCGAACCTCGCGCGGAGCCGCCGCTCGAGCGCGACACCCGTGAGCGCAGGCAGCACGAAGTATTCGACATACCCCAGGGGCACCGACACCGGCAGCCCGCCCCACGTCAGGTTCAGCGGCCACCAGGAGGGCATCCGTGGCAGGCCGGGCGCGAACTGCGCGTACATCGCCCAGTCGTACGGTGCCTCGATCCACGAGAAGGAGATCGCCGAGATGCACAACAGCAGCAGTGGATGGAGGCGCCGTCGGCGAACGGTGAGAACGACGCCGATCACGAGAAACGACAGTCCGCCGGCATAGGCGAACACCTGGCCGAGAACCAGCGCGGGCGTCAGTTCGTCGCTCACCTTTCGCCCTCGGATTCCGGCGAGCCCCGCATCTCGGGGTCGAGACGCAGCACCAGAAAGAAGATGAGCGCGATGAGAGCGAACAGCGTTCCGAGCATGATGAGCGCGCCCATGGATCCTCAGCTCCCCCCGGAGGTGGGTAACTGCCGGGCCAGGTCGAGCACGCTGACCGGGGCCGTGCCGACCTTCCTGAGGCGCTCCGACGACCGGTAGCCGAGGTCGACGTCGACGGCCCGCGCGCGCAGCACGCCGACGGTGGCCTGCTCCTCGGGAAGATGCGAGAAGAGATCGAAGGAGAATAGCCGCAGTGCGTTCTCGTGCGTGATCTTCGCGATGTCGCGGTCGGGCACCCCGCCGAGGTAACGGCCGAGGGATTCGGGCGCGAGCGGCCAGGACGAGTCCGAGTGCGGATAGTCGCACTCCCAGGTGACCATGTCGATGTTCAGCTTTTCGCGGCTGGCGACGCCGAACTCGTCCTCGATGAAGCAGGTGACGATGCGCTGGAGGAACAGCTCGCTGGGAAGCATGTCACCGAAGTCCTGGTGGGTCCAGGCACGGTGCTGTTTGTAGACGCGGTCGACTCGTTCGAGGAAGTACGGAATCCATCCGATGCCCCCTTCGCTGAGGGCCAGGGTGAGGTCGGGGAACCGCCGGAGGAACGGTGACCAGATCAGGTCGGCGGCGGCCTGCACGATACTCATCGGCTGCAGCGTGATCATCGTGTCGACGGGTGCGTCGAGGGAGGTGATGACGACCTGGGAGGACGAGCCGATATGCAGGCAGACGACGGTGTTCTGCTCTGAGCAGGCCTGCCAGAAGGGATCCCAGTGGTCGCTGTGCAGCGACGGGTACCCGAGCTTCTCCGGGTTCTCCGAGAAGGTCACGGCGTGGCAGCCCTTCGCGGCGACGCGCCGGACCTCCTGCGCCATCAGCACGGGATCCCAGATCGGCGGCAGCGCCAGCGGGATCATCCGCCCCGGGTACGTTCCACACCACTCGTCGATGTGCCAGTCGTTGTAGGCCCGCAGGACGGCCAGCGCGAGGTCCTTGTCGCTCGCCCGCGCGAAGTACTGGCCGCAGAACTGTGGATAGGACGGGAAGTTCATCGACGCCGCGAGGCCGCCCGCGTTCATGTCGCGGACGCGTTCATGGATGTCGAAGCACCCCGGCCGGATCTCGCTGAAACGGGTCGGCTCCGCGCCGTATTCGTCCGGGGGACGGCCGGCGACGGCGTTCAGGCCGACGTTCGTCGCCTCCTGGCCTTCGAAGACCCAGGCGTCGGTTCCGTCGTCCCTGGTGATGACCTTGGGTGCCTGGTCTGCGTACCGGGCGGGAAGGCGGCCGGCGAACATGTCGGGGGGCTCCACGACGTGGTCGTCGACGGAGACGAGAATCAGGTCGTTGATGTCCATGGTCAGCTCCCTGCCGATCGAAGGCCTGACGACGGCGGTGGCGGGCTGATCACGGGATCACGACCGGGAGCTTCTCCCAGCCGCGGACGGTCGAGGTCTGCGCCATCGTCGCGTTCTCCCAGTCGACGTCCCAGCGCGGGAATCGGGCGAGAAGCTCCGCCAGGGCGACCCGGCCCTGCAGCCGGGCCAGCGCGGCGCCGAGGCAGTAGTGCGCGCCGAGCCCGAGGGTCAGGTGCTGCCCGACCTCGCGATGGATGTCGAAGACGTCACCGCGCGGGAAGCGGCGGTCGTCCCGGTTCGCGCTCCCGACCAGGAAGACAAGCGCGGAGCCGGCCGGCACCGTGGCGCCATGCCATACGGCGTCCCTGGTCACGTACCGGGAGATGGCCATGCTCGGCGGTTCGTACCGGAGCACCTCCTCGACCGCGTTCGGGATCAGGGAGGGGTCATCGACGATTTCCTGCCGCTGATCGGGGTGTGCCGCCAGAGTGGATCCGATCCAGCCGACCAGCCGGCCGGTGGTCTCGTTGCCGGCCCCGGAGAGGATGTTGACGTAGCCGAGCACCTCGTCCCTGCTCAGCGTGCGCCGCACACCGTTCTCGTCGTCGAACTCGGTGTACAGCAGGTCCGTCATGAGGTCGTTGGACGGGTTGTCCCGCCGCCAGTCGATGTAGTCGCCGTAGATCTCCCCGCTGAGGACCGCGGCATCGGCCACGTTGATGCCGCTGCCGTCCTGGATCCGCATCGAGCTGTCGACGTGGTCGCGGACGGACGCCTGCTCGGCCTCCGGGATCCCGAGCAGCATCCCGATCACCCGCATGGGCAGCTCGCCGCCCAGCGCCTCCATCAGGTCGAACCGGTCGCGGCCTCGGTAGGGGTCGAGGGCGCCCGCGCAGAACTCCCGCACCCTGGGCTCCAACATGCTGATCCGCCGCGGGGTGAACACCCTGACCAGCAGGCGGCGGTGAATGGTGTGGACCGGCGGGTCCTCCATGATCAGCGTGCCCGGCGGGATGTCGATGCCCGCCCTGATGATCTCCAGGACCATGCCGCGCCCGGACCGGTAGGTCTCCCAGTCGGGCAGCCCGCGCTCGCAGTCGGCGTATCGGCTCAGCGCATAGAAGTCATGCTCCTCGTTGTGATAAAGGGGCGCCTCATCCCGCAGACGTCGGTACGTCGGGTACGGGTCGGCGGCGAGGCTGGAGTCGTACGGGTCCCACTGGACCGGGGCGGTACTGGTCATGTGGCTGCCTCCGATGCGGACACGGAATCGAAGAGCACGGGCGGTGAGGTCGGAGCCCGGATCGGCCAGCGGCGTACACGCGCGAAGGCGACCGGCCTGCTCGCGACGAGATCCGGCGACGTCGGGCAAGGAGGCTCGGCGTGACCGAGAAGCGGAACTGATCCTCGGTATCCGGGCGCAGCCGGCAGACGACCAACACCGCCGCCACCTTCAACCTGGTATGTGCAACCTAATATTTGTTCACGATGGAAAGTACCGGCTTCCAACTGGGCTGTAAAGTGATCGCGCCACGTGCGGCGGGTTCCCGGTGGACCTGCGTGGGCGGGCCCGAGCGCCGTGCATGACAGCGGCCCGAGCGTCTTTCGGTAGCGTCGCCGGTACCGGGAGGTGTCGAAGGGGGAGGCCGTGTCGAGGGATGGTGCGCGCCGGGGTGAGATCCTCGATGCTGCCGCGCGGCTGTTCGCCACCGCGGGGATTCGCGCGACGCTGAAGGACATCGCCGACGCGGCGGGAATCCTCGCCGGCAGCCTGTACCACCATTTCGACTCCAAGGACGCCATCGTCGCCGAGCTGATCCGGCGCTACCACGCCGCGCTGGACGGGGTCGCACAGGCCGCCGTCGAGGAACTGCGACGGCCGGACGGCCGGCCGCCGGCCGAGCTGGTGGTGGCCTTCGGTGAGGCGATCGCCGGTTGTGCGGTGCAGCACCGGGCGGCCGTGCTGCTCTCGTACTACGAACCGCCGGTGGGAGCCAGCGACGAGCTCGTCCAGGTCTCGGCACGGACGCCGTCCGTCGTGCGCGCCGTGCTGCTGGAGCTGCTGGAGGCCGGTCGGGACAGCGGCTGGCTGCGACCGGGCATCGATCTGGCGCTGCTCGCCGACCGGATGTGCGAGAGCATGATCCATGTAGGTATCGGTGTGTCGCACCGGCTGCCGGGCGCGGACCGGCTGCCCGCCCTGCGCTGCCGGATCCTGCTCGAGGGCGTCGCCGCCGGGCCGGTCGACGGCGCGGCGTTGGACCGGTCGGCCGCGTTCGCCGCCGCACAGGAGCAGATCGCGAGCTGGCCCGAGGCGGACGAGTTGGCCGAGGCCGGCCGTCCCGCGCTGATCCGGGCGGCCGCGAGGGCGGAGTTCGGCCGGCGCGGATACGAGGCGACGACCATTCGCGACATCGCGGCCGCCGCCGGCGTCAGCGTCGCCGGCGTCTACCGCGTCGCCGACTCCAAGGATCAGCTGCTCGCGTCGATCATGATCTCCTACGTCGAAGCGCTCAACACCGGCTGGCGGGCCGTGCTCGCCGCGCCCGCAGGTGCGGTGGAGCGGCTCGACGCGCTGCTGTGGCTCAACGCGAAGATCATGGAACGGTACGGTGAGGAGTTCCGGATCCAGTTCGGCGCACTGCGCCAGTCACCGCCGAGCAGCCCGGACCTGACCTGGTCGTTCCCGTCCCAGCTGCGGCAGGTCAAGAAACTGCTGGCCGACGGTGGGAGGGACGGCGACCTGCGGCTCACCGGCTCGTCGGCAGACGTGCGGGCCCGGTCGCTGTTCGAGCTGCTGTTCACACCGGACGACATCGTCAGCGCCGTCGGGCCGCGCGGTGCGCTCGAGCTTGCCCGCGACACTGTCCTGCGCGGCGTTGCCAGGCCGGCCGTCCTCGAACGACCGGCCCTCGAACCAGCTCAGTCGGCGACGGGTGTGTTGCCGACGACCTCGTAGGTGGTTGGCCTGCCGGCTCCGTCGAGGGTGGTGACGAGGCCGCCGCGGGTGCAGACGGCTGGCGTGTCCGGGACGGCCTTGCCGTTGCAGCGGAACTTCAGCCCGCCGGCGCCGGGGAGTTCCTGCTCGGGCATGTTCCTGATGGCGGCGAGCACGGACTGCGGGGTGATGTCACCCGCGATGTGCCCGACGGCCGCCTGGAAGCCGGCGAGCACGGTGAACATGACCAGACCGTCCGCGACGCTGGGGTCGATGTCCTTGCCGTAGGTGTCCACCACGGCGTCGTAGCGGCGGGTCGACGGGTTGTCCGTGCCGATCGGTGAGTAGCTGCTGATCGCGACGCCTTTCAGGGTGGCGCCGGGCACGGCCTTCAGGGTTGCGTCGGTGACGCATTCCGAGACGGCGGTGATCTTCCCGGTGTAGCCGACGGCTTTCAGGCCGTTGAGGGCGCTGATGCAGAACGAGTCGTTGCCCGCGATGAAGACGACGCCGGGGTGACGGGACGCGACGCTCTGCGCCTGCGGTGTCATGTCGGCGGTTCCGGGTGGCACGGCGACAAGTGTGTTCTCGACTCCGGCCTTTCGCAGGGTCGGCACCGCGACGTCGGTAAGGGCGGAGACAGCCGCCGGGACATCGATGACGATCGACGTGATCCGGTTGGCGTGTTCCTGCCTGGCGATCTGCAGGGGCAGCTCGACGAGGGGGAAGTTCGGGCTGCTCAGGATGAAGGTCGACGCGCTGTCGTGGAGGAGGGCCACGTCGCTCGAGCCGTAGAGCATGACCGGGATCTTCGCCGCGACGATCGGCTGCCAGATGCTCTCGACGACGCCGGTCGTGCCGATGAGGACGGCGGTCACGCCCTCTTCGATCATTCGGTTGCCGCAGTCGGTGCCTTTCGCGGGGTCGGTCTGGGTGGTGCACTGCACCAGCTCGATCGGACGTCCGGAGAGGCCGGAGCGATGTTCGTTGAGGTACCTGACGGTCGCTTCGGCCACCCGGCCCTGGATGGAGAGGTCACTGAAGGCGCCCTTGCCCTCGGTGACCACGCCGATCCGGATGGGGGCGCCGGTCGCGGCCGCCCGAGGGCCGAGTGCCTGGGACGTGCTGCCGTCGGTGGGCACGCCGGCCGGGCGCTCGTCGCCACCACCGCCACCGCCGCCACAGCCCGCAGCGGCAAGCAGAGCCGCGGTCATCGCGGCCGCGGTGGCCAGCTGTGGTCTGGCCGGCCGCCGCCCTCGTGGGCGTGCGGACCGACGGGTCGGGATCCGTAAGAGCCGCATCGGTTTCTCCAGTCGGTTCGGGGCGCGCCGCCTGGTGCGGCGGCTACGCGGGCACGTCGAACAGGACGGGCAGGCTCGTGGGCGAGCGGAAGACCTGCCCGTGGATGTGCGGGTCGTCGCCGTCGGGGTCGAGGCGCAGCCCTGGGAGCCGGTCGAGCAGCGTCTCGAGCGCGACCCGCATCTCGAGCCTGGCAAGGTGCATGCCCAGGCAGATGTGGACGCCGTGGCCGAACGAGATGTGCTGCCTTCCCTGCCGGTGGATGTCGAAGCGGTCGGGGTCGGGGTTGCGCTCGGCCTCCCGGTTGGCCGCGCCGAGCATCGGCATGACCGCGGAGCCGGCGGGGATGGGAACGCCGGACAGCTCGGTGTCGCGGGCCGCGACCCTGGTGATCGACAGCAGTGGCGGCTCCCAGCGGACCGCCTCCTCGATCGCCTGCGGGATCAGCGAACGGTCGGCGCGCACGGCGTCGAGCTGGTCGGGGTGCGACAGAAGACCGAACAGCATGCTGCCGGTGGACCGGTAGGTGGTCTCGACTCCGGCGGGCAGCAGCAGGCGCAGGAACGAGAAGATCTCGTCGTCGGTGAGCCGCCCGCCGTCGAGCTCGGCGGCGGCGAGGTCGCTGATGAGGTCGTCGCGGGGCTCGGCCCGCCGGGCGGCGAGGATCTCGGCGAAGTACTGCCTGAGGGCCGCCGCGGCGGCCAGGCCCCGTTCCCGGTTGGTCAGGATGCTCAGCAGCGCGATCGACCAGCGTTGGAACCGCGGGTAGTCCTCGGCGGGCAGACCCAACAGGCTCGCTATGATCTTGGTCGGGAACGGGAAGGTGAACTGCCGGACGAGGTCGGCCCGGCCGTCGGCGGCGAACTGGTCGACGAGCTCACTCGCGATCCGCCCGACGAGGTCGTGCTCCCGGCGGGCCATCGCCTTCTGCGTGAACGCGCCGGCGACCAGCGCACGGTGGCGGCGGTGCGCCGGCTCGTCCATCCCGAGCATGACGTCCTTTCCCAGGGCGTCCCCGAAGAAGTCGAGGATGATGGACGAGGAGAACGTCTCGTTGTCCCGCAGCACGCGGGCCACGTCGTCGTATCGGTAGACGAAGAAGACGGGCTTGTTCTCGTCGTGCGGCATGTCGGAAAGGTCGAGCCGCTGGACCGGCTCGTCGCGGCGCATCCGCGCGAGCTCGGGGTAGGGGTCCCGGACGTCACCGGCGACGGTGTCGTCGAAGCTCCCGAAGTCCTCGAGGTCGTCGTAGAGCTGCATTCGGTGATCCCCTCTAGGCCGGGTAGGCGACGGACTTGATCTCCAGGTACTGGTCGAAGCCGGCGTGGCCGTTCTGGCGGCCGACGCCACTGGCCTTGTAGCCCCCGAAGGGGATGTCGGCGCCATAGGGAGCGGCCCCGTTCAGGCCGACGAACCCCGCGCGCAGCTGCCGGGCGACCGCGGCGGAATGCTCGATCGAGCCGGACATGACATTCCCGGCGAGGCCGTAGGCGCTGTCGTTGGCGATCCGGACGGCGTCCCGCTCGTCCTCGTAGGGAATGACGGCCAGGACGGGCCCGAAGATCTCCTCCTGGGCGATCGTCATCGCGTTGTCGACGTCGACGAACAAGGTCGGGCTGACGTAGAAGCCCAGGTCACGGCCCGCGGGTGCGTCAACGCCTCCGACGAGCAGCTTCGCGCCCTCGTCGACGCCGCGCCGGATTTCCAGGGCACGATCGCGCCCACCACGCCCACCGGCTCCCGCCAGACCTTCCGCGCACAGACCTGGTTGGTCAGGTCGGAGTACGCCTCGCCGAGTTCGGTCTCCCAGGGGTAGGAGTCGATGAGCCCGGCGGGGTAGGTCAGCGCGTCGGCGAGCGGGGCGTCCAGCTGGGGCCCGTGGGTCACCAGCCGGGGGCAGCCGGCGTCGAGGATCAGTTCCTCGCGCAGCTGTTCGCGCTCCGCCTCCAGCGCCGCCTGTAACTGCTCCAGGCAGCGCTTTCGCAACGCCCGGTCGGTGGACCAGTCGGTGTCGTCGAACGCGCGGCGAGCGGCGCCGATGGCCCGGTGCATATCCGCCGTCGACGCGTCGGCGACCTGGCCGACGGGCTCTTCCGTGGCCGGATTGATGGAGGTGAAGGTGCCGGATTCACCATCGACGAGCTCGCCGTCGATGAGCATTCTGGTCTCGAGCTGGACTGTCGGGGTGTCAGCCATGGTGTTCGCTCTCGTCGGGCCGTGGGGTGAGGGGGGCGAGCCGTCGGGGGTGCTCGCGCAGGCTGCCTGGTCGTGGCAGGCCCATCGCCCTGCTCGCCACGAGGCGGAAGACGCGGTCGGGCATGAGGCGGCGGCCGGTCAGCATCAGCCGGGCGTCCCGGCCGACCGGGTGGCGGGCGAACGGGGCCCGGTCGTTCAGCGCCTTCTCGAGCCCCGGCGGGAACTCCTCGGGAGGCTTCACCGACTTCAGGAGGCGCTGGCCGGCGCGTTCGAGCCGGGCGTGATGCTCGCCGTACGGCCCCGTCAGGTCGGCGTGGGTGAAGGTCGAGTCCAGGGAGGTGTCGAACGCGCCTGCGACGAGGACGGTGACGCCGAGGCCGAAGGGGGCGATCTCCTCGGCGAGCGCCTCCGCCCAACGTTCGAGCGCGCCCTTGGACGCGGAGTAGGCGCTGATCGTGGGCATCCCGCGCACGCCCGCGGCACTGGAGATCACGACTATCCGGCCGCGGCCGGCGGCCCGCATGACGGGCAGGAGCTCCTGGGTGAGGCGGACGGGGCCGAGCAGGTTGGTGGAGAAGAGCTGCTGCCAGGTGCTGGCCGGCATCTCCTCGACGCAGCCGACGGACATGTAGGCGGCGTTGTGCACGACGGCGTCCGGTGACCCGACGGCCTTCTCGACCGCCCGGGCACAGCCGGTGATCGAGGCCGGATCGTCGAGGTCGAGGCGGACGGCGCTCAGCCGCGGGTCGTCCGGTGCCGCGCCGGTGGCGTCCCGCAGCCGCGCCAGGCCGACGTCGGGCGAGCGCATCGCGGCGAGGACGTGCCAGCCCTTCCGGTGCAGGTGGGCGGCGGAGGCGAGCCCCAGGCCGCGGGACGCCCCCGTGATGACCACGCTGCGAGCGCGTCCCGTCGGGTACTCGGCCTGCTCGGCGTGCTCAGCGTGCTCAGCGTGCTCAGCCATCGTGGTCTCCGGAGCAGAGTCCGCCGTCGGCCGGTGGGGTCACGTTCGGACGTCCCGACTGGGCACTGGGCCAGCCGGACCAGATGCCCGCGAAGTAGGGGCCGGGCTGGCCGGCCTTCTCGTAGAAGCCGTTGGGGTCGTAGACCCTGGCCTCGGGATAGGGCCACGGGCAGGCGACCGACGTCGCGGACTTCGTCGCCCGGATGACGGCGAAACCGGCACCGTAGGCGAAATAGGCGATGTTGAGGACCACGAACATCACCGCGAAGGTGCCCAGCGCCGGCCGGTGGCCGAGCAGCCTCAGCCGGTGGGCCAGCTTCTCGGCCTGGGTGCGCCCGGTGTCGTCCCGGTACACCAGCAGGCCCGCCGGAATCATCACCAGGGTGACGAGCCCGGACTCCCACAGCAGCGGGAACTGATAGGGCTTCCCCGCCCACAGGGAGCCGAACGGGATCACCTGCGAGTAGATGTAGAGCCCGGTGCGGATGCAGAAGATCTCCAGGATCGCGTCGTAGACGAAACCGATCACGAAGATCAGCAGGCCCATGGTGATGAGCGGGTGCCGGGAGACGAACGCGTCCGGGCCCCGCCGGGCCTGCAGGCGCCGCACGATCCAGATCGCCGGAAAGTACGGCCCGGCGTAGAACGTCAGGTAGGACAGCACGATGAACGGCTCGACCGTGGGCGAGAGCGAGACCAGCGGCCAGTTCTCCGGCCAGTGCGTGACCTGGGGGTTGTAGACCGCGTACGGCGCCCAGTTCATGACCGGGTCCAGCCAGACGATCCCCGTGGACGCGAGCAGCATCAGCAGGACGGGGTGCTTCGGGTACTTCCGCCAGAAGAGCACGAACGCGACCACGACGGCGACCACGGTGAGAACCCACCCGGCCTCGTGCATGACGATCCAGTCCGATTTCCCGAACAGGAATCTCACCGGGCGTGGGGCGCCCTCGACGTCGGGGTTGGCGATCCGCTCCTCGACCGCTCCGCGCCGCATGTTGTACAGAACGGCGATGATCGCGACGTTCGACACGAGCACGCCCAGCAGCACCCACCATCTCGGCAGCCGCGCCCGCGCGTGCGGCCGCGTGCGGGCCGGGCCGGGTGGCACGGGTGGAGTGGGCAGCGCGGGCGGGGTGGGTAGCGCGGGCGGGGTGGGTAGCGCGGCCGGCGTGGGCGGGGTGGCGGGTGAGCTGACGGCCTTCGCCATCAGTTCAGTCCTGCCCGAAGCGGTCGACGAGGTGGGAGCTGACGCCGTCCGGGTCCAGCCGCCGCGCCACCAGGTAGCCCGCGCCCATCCAGCCCCGGTGGCTCCAGTTCCCGAACGTGATGTGCGTCCCGGGCGCCCCGGCGGCGGCGGGCAGCATCCTGACCCGCTCCAGGGCGTCGCGCACACCGAGCGGCGTCAGCGGATGGGCGTCCGCGAAGGCGCGCAGCAGCACCGTGGCGAAGTCCCGGTTCATCACCGGCACGCAGTACCGCGGCCGCCGCCCGTCGGCGGCCTCCAGCCGGTCCAGGAACCGCTGGCCGACCAGGTTGCCCTCGTCGTACTGGTCGACGCCGGTCCAGCCCAGGATCGCGTTCCACATCACCGGGTTGATCCACGCGTTCTGGAAGGCCGTTCCCATGAAGCGTGGCGGGTCCCAGCCGACCGCCGCGAGGGCCGGGTTCACCCGGGCGATCCCGAAACCGAAACCGAAGTGCACAAGCGCCGCCGCCTTCGACTCGTACAGCCGGCGCACCGCCGCGCCGATGTCCTGAGCCGTCTGCGCGATCGTCTCCACGGCCACGACGCGGATGCCCTGGTCGGCGCAGGCCCGCTGGAAGTTCTCGAGATAGGTCCGGCCGACCAGCGACTGCTCGACCAGCACGCCGACCTCGGTGTGCCCGCCCTTGGCCAGCAGACGCGACAGGAAGATCGGCTCCTCGGTCAACGAGCCCTGGGGCAGCGAGAAGGTCCACTCCCCCAGCCAGTCGTCCGACCCGGTGCAGCTGATCGCGGGCACCTGGAAACGCCGCTCGATCGCCGTCCGGGTCGGGACGCAGTTGTCGCTGATGGCGGGGCCGAACACGGCGAGGCAGCCTTCGTCGACGAGCTCGCCATACGCGTCGATCACCGCCTTGATGGTGCCCTTGGGCAGGCCCTCGACCTCCCGGAAGACGATCTCGACCGGCCGGTCGATGACCCCGTGCGCCAGGCCCTCGGCGAACACCAGCTCGAAGGGCCGCGTCAGGTCCTTGCGCATCTGTTCCGGGAACTGCTCCGGTAACCGGAAATCGAACAGGTACCCGAGCCTGATCGGCTGCGCCGAACTCTCATACGACATCTCGCCCCTTCCTCCAGCGACCGGCCTCGCCACGGTGGTGCGCGAAGCCAGGATTTGTTCCGATCTCGGAGCCTGGCGTGCTCCAGATCGGGGCACGGTGGTTCTGGGCCCCGTGCGAGGCGTCGTCCCCGCCGAGATAGACGTCGATCATCTGGGCGAGACCGGCGCCCACCGCCGGGTCGTCGGTGAGCGGGCCTGCGACGGCGGCGCGGGCCGCCGCCCGCAGCGGGAGCCCCTCCGCGGCCAGCCGCCCGGCGGCGATGAGCACCCGGGTCGAGGCCACCTCACGCAGCCCCGGCGTCTCCAGCCGGCGGACCGCCTGCCCCAGCCCCACCAGCCGAGCCGCCACCGCCGGGTCGACCCCCGCCTCGTGCGCGACGACCTTCTCCTCCACGTCGGGCGGCGGGAAGCCGAGCTCGACGGCGACCATGCGCTGTCGGGTCGAGTCCTTCAGGTCCTTGAGCACGCTCTGATACCCGGGGTTGTAGGAGACCACCAGACAGAACCCGGGCGCGGCGTCCAAGGTCACGCCCAGCCGGTCGATCGGCAGCTGCCGACGGTGGTCCGCCAGCGGATGAAGCACCACGGTCGTGTCCTGGCGGGCCTCCACGACCTCGTCGAGGTAGCAGATGGCGCCGTCGCGCACGGCCCGCGTCAGCGGGCCGTCGACCCACTCGGTCTCGCCGCCGCGCAGCAGGAACCGCCCCACCAGGTCGGCGGTCGTCAGGTCGTCGTGGCAGGCCACGGTGATCAGCGGCCGGCCGAGGTCATGCGCCATCGCCTGGACGAAGCTGGTCTTCCCGCATCCCGTCGGTCCCTTGAGCAGGACCGGAAGGCGCTGGCGGAACGCGGCCCCGAAGACCTGTTCCTCGTTGCCGACGGGCAGATAGTAGGGCCGCTCCGTGCGTCCCATGCCGTTTCTCCTCTCGCCCGCTGCCGTCGATGGACGTGCCTGTGGGGACATGCCGGTGGGGACGTGCCGGTGGGGGCGCGCTACGGGGCGCGGCGCCGTGCCTCGGCGCCGCGCAGCGCCGTCCGGAACAGCGGCCCGACGACCTGGCTCAGCTGGTCCGGCCGCGGGATGGCCCCGTGCGCCGCCGCTCCGAAGACCTGCCGCAGCGCGGCGGCGTCCGTGCTCGTGCCGACGCTCAGGCAGACGGCGCCGACGCCACGCCGCCGGGCCTGCGCGAGCGCCCGCCTGGCGTCGGCCTCGCCGTACGAACGCTCGTAGCCGTGGTCGTAGGCGAGACCGTCGGAAAGCACGACAAGCAGCCGCCGCGACGTGCCGCCGTGATCGGACAGCACCGACACGCCGTGGCGGATCGCCGCGCCGAGCCGCGTGTAGCCGCCGGGCACCAGGCCACCGAGACGGCGCAGCGCCACGGTGTCGAGCCTGTCGTCGAACCGCTTGACCGGTTCAAGGTGGACGGCCGACCTGCCCTGGGAACGGAACGCGTAGAGCGCCACGCGGTCGCCCAGATCGTGCAGCGCGGTCACGAGAGCCGCGGCCGCGGTGCGCTGGTGCTCGTGCACCGTCCCGCCGGAGACGGCCGGCTCGGCGGCCGAGCCGGAGCAGTCGAGCAGGACGAGCACCGAGAGATCGCGGCGACGGCGCAGCCGGTCGACGTAGACGGCCTCGTCGCACGCCAGACCGGCGAGCGTCGCGACCCGCGCCTCGACCAGCGCGTCGACGTCGAGGTCGTCGCCCTGCCGCTGACGGGGGCTGCGGTCCAGCCCGACGCCGAGGCGCGCGAGTGGTCGGCGCAGCGCGTGCCCGGCAGGCACGGCGACCGGCCCTGCGCGGCCGAGCGGCGCCGTGACCTCCCGCACCGTGCACCAGTCCGGACGGTAGCGACCCGCGTGGACGTCCCACTCGGGATACCTCCACCCCCGGCCACGGGCCTCAGGCATGCCGACCACCGGATCCGGGCTCGCGCTCCCGATCGTCACCGTGCGCCCGCCACGGATGCCGGCTCGCGACCGGTGCGTCGCCGGGTCCGCGCCCGTCGGCCCATCGCCGCCGGATGACCGTGCCGCCGTGAACATCCGCGCGAGCAGACGACCGACAGCTCCCCCACCGCCGACCGGACTCGCGAGGAGATCCAGGACCACGGCGGGATCGTCGCCCTCGTCCTCCCCGGGCAGCTCGGCGAGATCGCGACGACTTCCCGTTCGCCGCGCGGCGATGTCCTGGACGGACGCGGCCGGCACGGCGGACCCGGCGCGTGCCCGCGCCGCGAGCAGGCGCCGGGCGTCGATCGCGCCGAAGCTCTTCGGCGGGTCGCCTGTCGCCAACCCGCTGCGCGCGGCGGCCAGGGAGCCGGCGGCCGAACCGGCAAGCGCGGCGACGTCCCGGTCGACGAGCGACCGCAGACCGGGCGGAAGGAGATCCTCGTTCGCCGCGAGCGCACGATGGCCCTCGATGAGAAGGTAACGCCGCCCGAGGGCCCGACGCCGCGACAGCTCACGCAGGAGGCCGGGCTCCAGACTTCCGCTGGCCAGCAGCGAGGCCTGCACGGCGAGCGTCTCCAGCTGGTGGCGCCTACCCGCGGCGGGGTCCACGAAGACCGTGACACCGTCGGTCCAGGCAGGCTCATCACCGTCGGTCGCCGCGACCCGCACGGCGCGGCCGGCCATGGCTGACGCCAACAGGCTCAGACCGCCCGGACCCTCGTCGTCCACGCCGTCAACGCCTGACAGCGCGCGGGGCGGCGGAGCTCGCCAGCCCATCGGATATGCCCCTTTCGGGACGGACGCGGGCACGCGCGGCCAGGCCACCGGCCGTGCGTCGTCCACGCTGGCGCCCCGACTGTTCGGGAGCCTCGAGGGCCGCGCTGACGTCGACTGACACCACCGACCTCCCTCCCTCCATCCATCAAGGTCATACCTAACCTTTGTTCCGTACGGTAGGGCCCGGTCTCCGCACCGTCAACCCGCCCGAACCACCTTGCGCATATGGGGTGCCGGCATTCGACCGCTGCCGTTGACCTGCGTGTTCAGCCACCGACGATGCCCGCGCTCGATCGCGTCACGGGCACGCCGCCAGGCTCCGGCTCCGGCTCCGGCGACGCTGGAGCCTGACCGCTCGAGCATCCGGCCCTCAGCTCGGTTCGGTGACCCTGGCGTCGACGGCGGTGACCGAAACGGTCAGGGGTCGGAACGTTGATTGTTGCCGTAGCGGCCGGAGGCACCCCGGCACACCCGGGGGCGCAATACCGTCGAAATCCGACAACAGGCCTCTGACCTGCAGATTTGATCCGCCGCAGGGCAGTACGAATCAATACCGCAAACATCCCTTACCGGGTAGTATCGTACCTTCGTGCCTTCGGGATGACAGCGTCGCCCGACGAGGGCCGTTGACGCGAAGCAGAAAATACCCGATTTTGGCGGCGGGGGAGCTGTGCGAGATCGAAAGGTGCCGGCACCAGCCGAGCACTACCACCACATGGACGCGCTGCGCGCCAGCTTTATGCTGCTCGGCGTCTTCGTCCATGCGTCGTCGCTCGGGCACGACCCGATTTTCAACGGGATTGCGCACGCCTCCGCCCTCTTCCGGATGGAGGACTTCTTCCTCATCTCCGGGTTCCTCTCCGCGATGCTGGTGGGAAAGTACGGGCCGGGCCGCACCGTGCGCCGCCGCCTTGCCAGCGTGGGAATCCCACTGCTGTGCGCGGGGCTGCTGCTCAACCCGGCCGCCATCTGGCTGAGCTACAACTTCCACAACGATCCGGACGTCTCGTTCCTGGACTATCTCCACGGGCGGACCATCGCCGACCCGGTGGGCGAGCTGCGCTGGCACCTGCACCTGTGGTTCCTGGTCGTGCTTCTCCCCTACGCACTGATCACGCCCGCCGCGGTGTCCATACTGACCCGCCTGGCCCCGCACTCCCTCTTCCGACGGGCGACAACCGGGCGTTTGCGGACCATGACCTCGATCACCCTCCTGACCCTGTCGGGAGTCGTCGTCGTTCGTGGTACGCACAAGGCCCTGCTGGACCCGGTCTTCGCCGGGACGCTACTCGACTACCCGGTCGAGCAGACGATGGAGTACCTCCCGTTCTTCCTCCTCGGCATGCTCCTGTACCTGGAGCGGGATCGGCTTCTGCCGTCCTTCCAGCGCCCCGCGCCGGTGCTGCTCGCCGTGTCCGCGTCAGGGCTGCTGGCAGGTTCGCGGGGATGGGTCGGCGTGCTGGCCACCAACAACGGCAGGCTGCTCTGCGAGACGGTGTTCACCATCGCGCTCACCGCCACGCTCTTCGCTCTGGCCGGCCGTTTCATCACCAGGCCGCGGCCCGTCGTCAGGTACCTGGCGGACGCGTCCTACACGGTCTATCTGTTCCACTACTTCTGGATCTATGCGATCGCGACTCTGCTGGGGTTCGACTCCGGGGCCAGGTGGCCGCAGATGCTACTGGTGGCCTTCCTGACGTTCGGCGTGACGTTCGCGATTCACCATTTCGTCATCCTGCGCTCGCGGGTCCTACGCGGAGTCTTCAACGGGAAGTTTCCGATCAGAACGCACTCGTCTCAGCGGGCAGCCGACGGCCACCAGCCCTCCGCCGCGACCGTCGCCCCCGCTCCCTCATACATCGTCGGAACGCCCACGCCCCCACCGCACAGAGTGACCGCAGGATCCGGCGGCCCCGCGCTCCCCACCGTGACCGATGCGCCCACGATGCCGCTGCGGATCGATATCTGACCCATCAGGAAAGGATCTTCCTCCCGGGCGCAGAACGCCGGTCCCAGGCGGCGGCGTCGGCGCGGGCCGCGGTCCGGCGCCGGGGTTCGGCACAGACATCGTCGCCGCCGGCCCCTCCCTCCGCACGAAACCTGGATGCGGGTATGCGGACCGTACGAATCACCCACGGATCGGGACGGCAGGGCGGCGACAGCAGGACACAAAGCCGACTCGACGGATTATCGCGGAATGGAGCACTTCCCACCGAGTTGCAGTAAGATCCACCAAGGGGATTCTGCCGGCTGCGCACCGACCCAAAAGAGGGATCGACGGTCCCTGCACGCGCAGCAGAGCCATTTAACGAAATACATGCAGTATTCGAAGATCCCCCGTTGTTCGATTCCCACCATAGAGACACGGTGAAGACCACGCCATTTACCGGCGAGGATCAGTCTGCGCACGGCTGGTTCGTCTCTGATACTTGCACCCGTGCCGCTACCCGACCCGGGCCACGGCGTGACGTGCATGGGGGTAGCCACCGGATATGCGTCCAGGCACTTGGCAATGGCGGCGGGAACGGGTCCGCGTCAGGTCTCTCGCGCTGGTCTCGGTGGCGCTGGTCGCGCTCACGTTCGTCGCCGGTATCGCGAACACCACCACGGCCGACCACGGCGCTGCTCGCCCGGCCGGCACCTCGAACCCGGGATCCGTGGCAGGACCACCAGTTCCGGCGGGCCCAGCGATGGGCGTGCGGCCGGCGGCGATCGTCCTCCCGCTGAGCGGGAGCACCCCCCAGTCCGCGAGCACCCCCCAGTCCGCGAGTGTCCCCCGGACGGCGAGCGCCGGGCGCTGCCCGCCCCACACCAGTCTCGCCAGTGCCTCCGGGCCGTGCGTCGCTCCGCCCGAGGTCTCCTGCGTCGCCGCGGCCGGTGCGCGGGACCGGGCCTGCACCGAGCCGGCCACGGCGAGCTGCCCCGGCGGCTGGGCCCGCGAGGGTGAGATCTGCACCCGCCCCGCCGACCTCGTGTGCGGTGGCGGTGAGCCGCCGGCCGACGGCCAGTGCGTCACCGCCACGACGTGGACCTGCGCGCCCGGCTGGACCCTCGACGATGCCACCTGCCGGGCCCGTGCGACGCCGACCTGCCCGGCGGACTGGACCATGGACGGTGGGACCTGCGTCGCCGACACCGAGTGGACCTGCCCCGGCGGCGGAACCCTCAGCGGGCGGACCTGCGTCGCACCCGTGCGGTATGTCTGCGATGACGGCGTTCCGGCGCAGGGGCAGTCCTGTAACCGGCCCGCGGCCACGTGCGGCGTCAACTGGCGGCTCGTCGGGAACCAGTGCGTCAACGAGGCGGAGCGCTGTACCGGGGTGTCGGAGGTGGACGGCTGTTCGTTCCCCGTCTGCTCCGCGCCGTCGTCGCGGTTCGACGGGGTGGGCACGTGTGTCGCCGAAGCGCGGCCGGAATGCCGCGAGGACTGGCCGCCCTCCTCGCAACCGCCCGGCTGCCTGTCCGACGCCACGCCGACCTGCCCCGGCGGCATCGTCCCGGACGGGGCTGGTCGCTGCGTGACGAGCACGCAACAGGTCTGCCGAGGCATGACCGACGTCGGTCCGGACGAGACGGGCCAGTGCACCGCCAGAGCGAAGCCCACCTGCGCTGGGAACCTCGAGCCCGAGGAGGACACCGGGCGGTGTGTCGCGCCGGCGATCGCGACCTGCGCCTCGGGCCAGCCGACCGGTGGCGACGGCCCCAGGCGCTGCACCCGACCGGTGAGCTGGACCTGCGCGGACGGGGCATCGCCCGACGCGGCCCACATCTGCTCGTCCACCCGTATCCTGCGCTGCCCGGCCGGTACCTCCCTCGATGGCGACATGTGTGTGGGCCCGGCCTGCCCGGCCGGCACCCTGCTTGCGGGGAACCGTGAGTGCGTCCCGCCGGTGGCGCGATGCCCGTCGGGCACGACGCGGGACGGGGCCGGGCTGTGCCACAGCGCCCCACCCGGCTGTCCCGAGGGCTACACCGCGACCTCGTCCGGGGTGTGCGCACAGCTCGTGCCAGCATGCCCTCCCGGCACAACACGGACCGCCGGGGGCCTGTGCCGCCTGCCGGATCCCAGGCCGCCGCGCGGCGTGGAGAACGCACACTCGCGAAGCCCTGCGGCCGGCCCCAGTACCAGCGCAGGCAGCGAGGCCGAGCCATCGCCAGTCGTCATCAGCGAGGAGTGGCCCGCCGCACGCGCAGCGCTGGTGGCGGCGACGGTGCTGACCGTCGGGCTGTTGATGGCAGGCAGCGGAGTCCTGCTGTGGAGGCGGCGGTCAGGATCGACGGCGGTTCCCGACGAGCAGCGGGCCGGCGCCGTCTCTCCCGCCTTCCCGCCCATCGCGCCGGTTTCGCCGCGGCCGCCATCCTCCGCGCCGTGTCCAGCCGATCCTGATGAGCCTGACAAGCCGACACCGTTCCCGAACCAGTCGCCTTCCGCGCCAGGCCTGAGTCGATCCGGGGCCGGCCTGTTCGCGACATCACCATTCGACGGCGATCGAGAGCGCCGGCAGGTACGTCTGGAAATCCGTACCCGCGTCCCGCGATCCTCGGTGCGAGAACGAGCACCCGCGTTCGAACCTCCCAGGCTGCTGCTTCGGCCCGACCGCACGATGACGACCTCCGCGCCGCGGACAGCCCACCCACCGGCTCGGGTCGTTGCCAGCAGGCCACGCCTGGCCCGGGATGACCTCATCCCGCTGGCATCGCGCCCAGTCCTTGTGAGGACCGGCGCGGTCCCTGTGAGGACCGGCGCAACGCCCTCGGGAACCCGCGGCGAACCCGTCGCCATCTGCCTGCGGCAGACGGTGACGACCATCAGCGACGCCGTCACTGGCGCCGTGGACGCGACGTCGCCGGAGGAACGCCGGCTACCGAGCGTCCGTCTGCAGATCCTCACCGTTGCACCCCCACCCCGCGAAGGAGAACCTGCATGCCTGCCACCGATCCGGACCTGACGTCCTCCCCGGATCACCCCACGGCCCGAAGGCCGGGTCATCCTCCGGGATCCCCGACGACGCGTCCGGACTCCCCCGACGAGATCGCCGGTGACCCCGCCGGCCCAGCCGGGGACACGTCGTCGGCAGGGGACGCCTCACCAGCGGGGGAAACCGGGTCGGCAGCGGACGCGGCGAGTCCCCTGCTCACCAGCGCCGGCTCTCTTCTGTTCCAGGCCGACGACGCCGTCCCCGAACTCCACGACCTGCTGACCGAGCAGCTCCCCGAGGTCTGGACCCGCCTGACCCGGACCGGGATCGGGCTCGACCTGGTGGCTCAGGTGACCGGTGAGCTGGCCGCCGAGATCGTCGGCCTCGTCCAGATCGACGTCGTCGGCGCCGCGCTGCGCGCCTGGGCGGGATCCCAGAGCGCGCGGACAGCGGCCCGCGCATCCGCTGGCCCGCCGCCGAGCACTCAGACGTTGGTCCTCGGCCCGCACACGCTGACCTCCGTGGTTGAGCGGTCGATCGAGATCCTGGTCGGCGATCTCCAGGTCGCAAGCATCCCCATCAGCCTGGAGCTGAGCGTCGATGCGTCACACGCGAGCGTGACCGCGCAGGCCGGCCGACTGGTCCGGCTACGTCCAGGTCCGGCCGAGATCGCACTCACCCTGTCCGTGGCGTCACGGGTGGTGCGCACGGCGCGGGGCGCACTCCCGCTGCCGGCGTCCATCCCGCTGGGCCGCTGGGCGCCACTCGACGAGGACCCGCTCCCGGACCGTGGCAGCGAAACCGCCCCGCCCGAACCCGCCGGGGCTCCGGGGAGGCTGCCGCGCCAACGCGTCTGAGGCCGTCGCTCGCGCCAGCACCACGGCGGGTCGGGCGTGGCTGGCGGCGCGCGGACGGTCGGCCGCCGGCCCATCGGCCGGATCGCCGGCTGTCCCGGGGCCAGCTGATGTCAGGCGGCCAGATCGACGCGGATATCGGGATCGTTGTCCGGCAGTATCACAACTGTTCCGTCACCGCGATGCCAGCCGGCGGGCAGCAGAAACCACCGCCCCGCATTATGCAGCAGCACGCGGAGACCGTTGTACCGGAAGGCGTAGCGGGAGTTGCTGGAATCCAGTTGAACATGCATGACCCCCCGTCCGCTGATGTATAGCTTCTGCCGGCTGAAGACGATGGCCTGTGGCTGCGTGACAAGGGTCCGCTCGAGCGCACCGGCGGCCGCCCGGCCGCGATCCGCCCCGATGTTCGCGGTCAGCCAGAAGACCGAGATGATGATCAGGATCGCCAGTGCGCTGATACGGGTGGCCCGGCCTGCCGCCAGCGTCCGTCGCATACCGGCCGGGGTGGCCGCATGGCGCTCGACAAGCGCGAGGCCGTAGCCGGTGACCAGCGTGGCGCAGCCCAGGGCAATAGGAGCGGCCAACGGTTGTGACCCGATCTCCCTGGCCGGCGTCACCAGGCCGGTCACGGCCACGCCCATCAGCGCCACCGCCGCGGTTGCCAGCAGGCCTACGGCGACGGCGCCGGTTCGTCCGGTGCAGCGTGCCAGTTCCGCGGTCACCACCGGCTGGGCGATGATCGCGACGGCGGCGACAACGGCCAGGACCGCCAGTGGGACGAACGCCACCCCCGCGCTGCGGATCAGGTAGTCGGTCGTGGACAAACCCACGGTTCCGAGATCGACACCGAAATGGCGGTAGAACTCCCGCTCGCGGGTGTATCCAAAGAAATAGAACATCGCGGTCAGCAGGCTGGCCGGCGCGACCACCCGGCCGATCAGCTCGAGGACGGTGCTCAGCTGCACGCCCGCGGGCTCAACGGCACCACCGGTACCCGGCCGGGCCCCGGAGCTGCCGGCTCCGGAATTGTTGGCTCCGGAATTGTCGGCGGGGCCGGATTCCGCGTCGGGATGAGGCGGGCCTTCGGCAGGCGGGGAACCTTCGTCAGAAGCAGACATGTCAGCGAATCGGCCTCAGGTGATGGCGCTCAGGTGCCTGTCGGCACGGGCAACGGGTCACCGCTCTGCCCCTCATCGCTCTGCCCCTCGTCGCCGTCCGAGCCGGCCGGCGACTGATCGACGGGCGGCGATTCCGGCCCCGGCGGCGGCTCCGAAGCAGGCTCGGTGGTCGGGGGTGGCTCCTGCGTCGGGGGAACCACCTGCTCGTTCGGAACCTCCCGCTCGTTCCCGGTCTGGGTTTCCGGTGACTCCGCGGGGGAGGTCGGCGGCCCAGCATCGCGTGATTCCCGCACCTCCGGCTCAGGCACCGTCGACTGCGCGAACCGGGCGTTGTTGACCACGTCCGCGGCGGCCTCGTCGTCGGCCGGAAGAACAAAACAGAGACCGGCGGGGGCATCGGAGCACAGCGGACTTCCCGGCCGCTCATCGGTGATCGCGATGATGTAGCTCACCTGCTGGTCCCCTGCCGTGCCCGCCGGCATCGCTTCGCCGTGCGGTGCGCTGCCTACCGGGGCGGCCTGCTGCACCGAGCCGGAGCTCGCCGGGGATCCACCCGCGGTTCCGGCGGGCGCGCCGACCTTCGCGGCGGTGATGCAGAGCTGCTTCGCCGCGCACGGCGGAGCGTTCTCGGTACTGTCACGTATCGTGGACGTGCATTCGCTGCTGGCCACGATCTCACTGGCGTCACGACACGCCTCGGCCATCTCCTTCGCCTGCGCCTCGGTGATCTGCAGCCGCGCCATGTCCTGCAGCGGAGCCTGGACGTCGCCGCCGACGGCCGGGGCATTCGGCTGAAGCGGGAGGCTGGTCGGCTCTGTGGGCAGGGCCGCTGCCAGGCTCTCGGACCGTGACGGATCCGCCCCACCGCCACAGGAAACGGCGATCACGACCGCCGCGATGACGAAAAGTACCGGAAGCACCCTGGAGCGCTCGCACCTCAGCATCGCGGCATGCATTTCCCCGGATTTCTCCTTGAGCTGGGTGGAGAGGTTGCCAAATCGCGGCCATCGTAGGTACGGCATTTCCTTGATCGCCAACCGGCGGCAGAAACCGGGGGTGACATCGCAGCCGAACTGGTGAATTCAGGCTCGAACCGGGCACGGATGGACGCGTCACCCGCGACGGTGTTGCCGCCGGCCCGCCCACGGTGTCCTCGCGGGGATGCAGGGGCGGTCAGCGGGTCCGGGCTCCACCCGAAGTGACCAGTGGCCTCGAACCGGCCCGGTATAGCGCGAGCATTGCGTTCGCCTCCTCGCATCTGTTGAGATGTGGACGACATCGAGGTAGGAGGCGCCTGTGAACGAGCAAAACGGCGGTTCGGCGGAGGACCTCGCGACATACTTTCTTTCCGCGGAGGGTCTGCGCGGTGTCGAGGTAACACCGCACAGCCACGGAACCGGAACGTCGACGAGCGTGCGCGACTTCGAATACAAGGGTCATCAGGCGAGGATCGAGACCACCTACCGCATCACGATCGACGGAAAACCCCTGGTCGGCCATGTCGAGGCGCTCCCCTCGGGGGAGGTTCACTACCACCGGTTCCCGCAGTACGCACCGAACTCCGCCGTCGACGTGGTGAAAACCATCATCGACACCAGTCTCTGGGAGAAGCCGGCCGTCCCTGACGAACTGGCGGCCGAACACGGGCCCGAGCAGCCAGAACACGAACATCACGGGCACACCGAACACGGACCTCACGGGCACACCGAAAGTGCCCATGGAGATCAGCGTGCGGACGAAGGCCACCGGTGACCGCCGTCCGGACCCACATCCTCGACGACCTCACCGCGGCACAGCGCTACCTTGACGCGGCCGTCGGCCTGAGTACGGAGCTCACCTCGGTCACCGCCCGCTCCGCGAGTCAGGTACTCGCGCGGGTGATCCCCGGGTTCCGCATGCGCGGCATCGAGCAGCGACTGTCGGTGTGGGATCTGTTCGTCATCTGGCACTGGGCCTCCATGCAGCTGACGACGTCACCCGAAACCGCCATGCGCAATCGGGCCCATGGCGGCCCGGTGTTCCTGCCGTGGCACCGGATGTACCTCCTGCGGCTGGAACAGCAGCTCCAACGGCACAGCGGCGTGGCCGACGCCGGCCTGCCCTACTGGGACTGGGCCGTGGCCGGCGGTGATCTGACCCCCGACCAGCAGCTCAACCATGTCCTCTGGACCGACAAGTTCCTGGGCCCGCCGCGGGGCTCCGTCACGACGGGCCCGCTCGCCGCCCACATCGTCCGGATCGAAGAGCGTGACGACGGCCTCTGGTCCGTTCCACCCCGGCCGATCGCGCGCGCGGCCGGCACCCAGGTCGGCACCCTCCCCCGGTCCTCCGACGTGCGGGCCGCGCTCAACAGCGATCGTTACGACCGTGATCCGTGGGATATCTCGGTCGTCTCTCATCGCAACCTCGTCGAGGGCTGGGTGAACGGGCCCCGGATGCACAATCGCGTGCACGTCTGGGTGGGCGGCGACATGCTGCCCGGCACCTCCCCGAACGATCCGGTCTTCTTCCTGAACCACTGCAACGTGGACCGGATCTGGGAGTCCTGGATGACCCGCCACGGCCGGACCTACGAGCCCGGGCAGGACGTGCGGGGAGCGCCGGTGGGCCATCGGATCGACGACGACATGATTGCCCTGCTCGGCACGTCGTTCAGGCCAGGGCAGGTACTCGATGCCAGCGCCTGGTACTCCTATGACGTCCTGCCGTAACGCCTGACTGCCCTGACCCCGGGCGAGCAGTTCGCCCGGGGTCAGGAAAACGCAACAACGCCTTCCTCACGCCTACAGCCGCGGGTCGACCGGCTCGGACTCCAGGGCCAGCACCGCGAACACACATTCGTGGACCCGCCACAGCGGCTCCCCCGCCGCGGTCCGTTCGAGTGCCTCCAAGCCCAGCGCGTACTCGCGGAACGCCAGGGAGCGTTTGCGGCCCAGCCCCCGCTCGCGCAGCCGGTCCAGGTGCACCGCCTCGGTGTAGTCGGCGCCGTAGATGATGCGCAGGTACTCCCGGCCCCGCACCTTCACGCCGGCCAGGGCCAGCCCTCGTCTTCCCCGGGCCAGGCCCGCGAACGGCTTGACCACCATGCCCTCGCCGCCGGCGGCGGTCAGTTCCTCCCACCACCGTGTTCCGGCGGCCACCGATTTCGGGTCGGCCGGGTCGACCCGGATCCGAGCGGTGGTGGCCAGCAGGTCCGGATCGGCGGCGGCGAGGCGGTCCGCCACCGCCAGATGCCACAGGTTGTCCCGGTCCAGGTAGGTCGTCGCGGTCTGCCCGTCCCCGGCGCGGGTTCCCACGCCCGCGGCCGGACCCGCGTGGCTGGTCGGCGGGGCTCCCCCGGCTGCCAGCAGCATGAACGGCGCGAACCGCAGGCCGGCCAGGCCGTCGACGGGCCAGCAGTACGGCTGGTACGCCGCCGTGAACGCGTCCGCGTTGGCCGCCCGGCCGCGGGTGCGTTCCAGCAGGTCCGCGACGTCGACACCGCGGCCCACGGCCCGGGCCAGGGCGTCGACGGCGACCGGGAGCGCGGCGCGGGCCGCCGCGCCGGTGGCCGCGTACTGGCGGCGGATCAGGGCGTGGGCCTTGGCGCTCCACGGCATGATCTCCCCGTCGAACACCGCCCAGCCGGCCGCCAGCTCGTCCCACAGGCCACTGGTGGTCATCGCCGCCCGGAGCCGGGCCAGCAGCGCCTCGGTCAGGTCCGGGGCGAGGAACGGCCGGCCGGTCCGGGTGTAGACCGCGCCGGTGACCCCGTCGGGCGCGCCGAATCGCCCGCGGGCGGTGGCGGCATCCCGGCAGACGACGACCACGGCCCGCGAACCCATGTGCTTCTGCTCGCACAGAAGATCCTCGACACCGTCCGCACGGTAGGCCTCGAAGGCCTCCACCGGATGTTCGAGCAGGCCCGGCAGGGTCGTGGTCGGCGGCGGGCTCATCGTCGGCGGAAGGTAGACGAGCCAGCGCGGGTCGACGGCGAAGCGGCTCATCACCTCCAGCGCCGCGAGCGCGTTCGACTCCTCGATCCGCACGCGTCCGCCGTGGCGCGTCTCGACGAACCGGCGGCCGAGGACGTCGTTGACGTGAAGCGTGTCAGGGCGCGCCGTCGGGCCGGTGGTGCTGTCGCCCGAAGCGCCGGTGTCGATGACCAGGGTGGCCGGGCCGGTGTCACGGGCGCCGGAGGCCCCGGCGGCGGGCGGGTCGACGGCGCCGTCGCCGACGGACGCCGGTGCTTCCTCGGGCCGCGTCGCAGGTCCCTCCGCCGGTCGCTCGGCGGGCTGTTCCGCGGGGTGCTCCGCGGGGTCCTCCGCCAGCGGGCGTCGCGGCTCGAAGTACTCGCGGGCCGCCGGCACGGACACCAGTTCCCGCTCCGGGTAGCGCAGCGCGGTGAGACGTCCACCGAACACACACCCGGTGTCGAGGCACAGGGTGTTGTTCTCCCACCGCGGCTCCGGGACGGGGGTGTGGCCGTAGAGCACCATCGCCTTGCCCCGGTAGTCGCGGGCCCACGGGTAGCGCACCGGCAGCCCGTACTCGTCGCTCTCACCGGTGGTGTCCCCGTAGAGCGCGAAGGACCGGACCCGGCCGGAGGCCCGGCCCTGGTAGGCCTCCTTCAGCCCGGCGTGCGCGACGACGAGACGTCCGCCGTCGAGGACGAGATGCGAGACCAGCCCGTCGCAGAACCGTTCGACCTCGGTACGGAACTCGGGTGTCTCCCGGCCGAGCTGCGCCAGCGACTCGGCGAGACCATGCCCGATCCGCACCTGCCGGCCGCGCAGGGCACGGACGAGCTTGTTCTCGTGGTTGCCGGGCACCGCGAACGCCTCGCCGGCGGCGACCATGCCCATCGCCAGCCGCAGGACCCCTGGCGTGTCGGGCCCGCGGTCCACCAGGTCGCCGAGGAAGATGACGCGCCGGCCTTCCGGGTGGGTGCCGCCGACCGCACGGCCCTCGTCGTCGCGGCGCAGCCGGTAGCCCAGCCGGATCAGCAACGCCTCCAGTTCGTCACGGCAGCCGTGCACGTCACCGATCACGTCGAACGGGCCGGTGAGCTCGCGGCGGTCGTTGAGCAGCGGGGTGTACTCGATCGTCGCGGCGGCGATCTCCGCCTCGGAGCGCAGGACGTGCACGCGGCGGAAGCCCTCACGGGCCAGCCCGCGCAGTGACCGGCGCAGCTCGCCGTGCTGGCGGCGGACGACGTGCGCGCCGAAGGCCCGGTCCGGTCGCTCCGCGTTGCGCGCGACGCAGACCGACTCCGGCACGTCGAGCACGATGGCGACGGGCAGCACGTCGTGCGCTCTGGCCAGCTCCACCAGGCGGGCGCGCGACGTCCGCTGCACGTTGGTCGCGTCCACGACGGTCAGGCGCCCGGCGGTGAGCCGGCGGGCGGCGATGAAGTTCAGGACGTCGAACGCGTCCGCCGTCGCGGACTGGTCGTTCTCGTCGTCGGCGACGAGCCCGCGGCAGAAGTCCGACGACAGCACCTGGGTCGGCAGGAAGTGCCGGCGCGCGAACGTCGACTTGCCGGAGCCGGTCACCCCCACCAGGACGACGAGGCTCGGGTTGGGAATCGCCAGCGGCTCGCTCGGCGTCTCGATCGGCGGCTCGTTCAGCGGCTCGTTCAGCGGCTCGGACGGGAGCTGGCTCGTCTCGCTCATCGGTTCGCCCCTCGCGCCGGCGCCGCCAGCTCCAGGACCGCGAGCTGGGTCGGCTGGCCGACCTCGGGGTCGTCGGCACCGATGCCGCCGATCCTGGCGCGGTACGGGTAGCCGGCCACGAGGTCGTCGATCCAGGCGGTGAACTCGGCGCGGGTCCATTCGAAGCGATGGTCCCGATGCCGCAGATCGCCGGGGGGCAGTCCCTCGTAGCGCACGTTGTACTCCCGGTTCGGAGTGGTGATGAGAAGGGTCCCGGGCCGCGCATGCCCGAGCAGGACGTCGGCGAGCACCGGCAGCCGGGGCGGGTCGACGTGCTCGACCACCTCGGAGAGCACGATCGCGTCCAGCCCGGTGAGACGGTCATCCCGGTACAGCAGCGAGGAGACGACCAGGCGGACCCGTTCGCGGTCGCGGTCGGACATCTGCTCGACGTGCAGTCTGCGGGCGGTGAGCTCGAGCGCGCGGTGGGAGACGTCGACCGCGACGATCTCGGTGAAGGCCCGGTCGGCGACCAGACGGGCCACCAGCCGGCCGGCACCGCAGCCGACGTCGGCGACGCGGCGCGCGCCGGCCGCCCGCAGCTCGGCCAGGATCGCGCGGCGCCGCTGCTCCGCCAGCGTCAGCGTCAGCGCCGGCGCGTCGCCGCTGTTCACCGCGTCGGTGCCGGACCCGGCCGCCGCGCTCAGCCCCTGTCTCACCCCCGGGCTCAGGCCCGGTTCCGCCGTCTCGACCGGGCCAGCTTCCGCTTCCGCCGCCGGTTCCGGGTTCCCGGTGCCGTCGGGTTCCGCGTCCACGGCCGGATCTGGTTCCGTCGCGTCGGAGGTGAGCCGTCCCGGTTCGAAGCCGTCGGGGATGCCCTCGGCGGTGAGGTCCTCGGCCACGGACAGCTGCGTCAGCGCCGCCGTCGCCAGGCCGGTGCGGTGGGCGAGGTAGCGGCGTGCGATCAGCCGCTGCTCCGGGTGGCCGGGCAGCCAGCGGGCACCTTCACGGACGAGCTTGTCGATCTCGTCCCGACCTACGTGGTAGTGCTTGGCGTCATCGAGCACGGGCAGGAGGACGTAGACCTGGGTGAGGGCGTCCGCCAGCAGGGCGGTGCCGGTCAGCGTGACGTCGTGATGCGGCGCGTCACCCCAGTCCGGGAAGTTCGGGTCGAGCGGCAGCGGGTTCGCCTCGACCTGCCAGCCCAGCGGTTCGAACAGCCGCCGGACGAGGTCGGCGCCGCCACCGCGGCACGGCAGCGACGGAAGCCGGATGCCCAGCGGCAGCGGCGTCGCGACCAGCTCCGGCCGGGCCCGGCAGCGGCCCGCCATCGCCGTCGAGAAGACGGCCGCCATCGCGACCGCGAGCAGGCTGGACGCCGCGTACGGCCGATCGTCCACGTAGTGCGCGCCGGCGGTGTCCCGGCCGCCGCCGGCCTGCCCCCGACGGCCGGCGGATCGCGAGCCTCCCCGCACCAGTCCCACCGGGTCGACCTCCAGCAGCAGTGCCGCGGTGCAGCGCGCGTCGGTCGCCTCGGGGTAGAAGACGTGCGCCTGACCGGCCGCCGTGTCGAAGCGATGAACCCGGTCGGGGTGCTTGTGCAGCAGGAAGCCAAGATCGGTCGCTGGCTGGTAGGTCGTCGACACCGTCAGGAACATGGCGAGGATTCTGGCGGATCGGACAGTCGGCGTCGCGTGAGTATTCCGCTGGAGCGCCGGGCCGCGGCACGGATCGAAGCCGGTGAGCCGAGCAGGCCACAGCCACCAGCGAAAGATATAGATCTTTACAGCTCCGAGCGGTACGGTGAGGCCACCAGCGTGCGCCTGCCACGCGAGCAGGACATCCCAGGAGGGCCGATGTTCACGCAGACCGCGGACCAGGACCTGCTCGAGGCCACCACGGAGCAGTACCTCGCGGCCACCTACCCACCCACACGCATCCGTGAGCTGTCCCGGCAGGACTCGACCTTCGATCCGGTGCTGTGGAAGCGGGGCGCCGAACTCGGCTGGACGTCGCTGCTGGTCCCGGAGGGCTCCGGGGGCGGGTCGGTCAGCGGGAACGGCCTCGCCGATCTCCTCGCGGTCGCCTTCCAGTTCGGGCGGCACGCCGCGCCCGGGCCGCTGATCGGGACGAATGTGGTCGCCGCGGCGCTGGGCCGGTGGGGCAGCAAGGAGCGGCACGGCGGGCCGCTGGCGGAGCTGCTCGACGGAGCCGCCACCGCCGCCTGGGGGTACTCGCCGGGCACCGGGCCGCGCGCCGGTGCCGCGGTGCGCGCAACCCGGTCCAGTGACGGTCTCCTCCTGGACGGGGTGGTGCCCTGCGTCGAGAGCGGCGCACCGAACGGCTACCTCCTGGTCGCCGCCTCCGACGGCAACACCGCCGCTGGCGGGGATGACGCACGGTCGCACTACCTGGTTCCGCTCGACGCCCCCGGTGTGCGGACCTCCCCCCTGGGCGGCATAGACCTCACCCGGCGCCACGTTTCGGTGACGCTGCAGGGGGTCGCCGTGCCGGCGACCGCCCAGGTCGGTGAACCCGGGTCCGCCGACGACCATGACGAGCTGCTCCTCGATCTCACCGCCGTGCTGCAGGCCGGCGAGATCGTCGGTGCGATGGAGCGCGCCTTCGCGATGACCCTTCGGTGGGTGCAGGACCGGTACTCCTTCGGGCGACCGCTCGGGTCGTATCAGGAGATCAAGCATCGGATGGCCGACCTGCGCACCCAGCTCGAGGCGAGTGCGGCGGTCACCGAGAAGGCCGCGCGGCGCGTCGGTGAGGGCGCGCCGGACGCGCGCTCGTGGGCCAGCGCGGCGAAGGCGCACGTCGGACGGGTCGGTCCGGAGGTCATCCAGGACTGCGTCCAGCTGCACGGCGGTATCGGGATCACCTTCGAGCACGACCTGCACCTCCACCTTCGGCGCGCCACCCTCGACGCGCAGCTGTTCGGCACGCCGGCCGCCTTCGCCGACCGGCTCGTGGGCCTGACCGAGACCGCGCTGACCGAGACCGCCCGGGATGGTGGCAAGTGAGCGAGACCATGATCGACGTCGCCGAGTTCGCGGCGCGCGCCCGTGCCTGGCTGGCCGAGAACCTGCCGCCCGCGAATCCCGAGCGCGACACCTTCTTCCTCTACGCCGCCACCCATCCCACCGACGAGGAGGTGCTCGCGCGGGCCGCGACCTGCCGCGAGCTGCAGCGCCGGCTCTTCGACGGCGGGTTCGCCGGCATCTGCGTGCCGACGCGGTACGGCGGGCAGGGGCTGACCCCGGCGCACCAGGCCGCGTTCAACCGGGAGATCAAGGGCTACGACTATCCCGCCGAGATCCAGGCGTCCACCTTCATTCCCTGCATGGCTGTGCTGCTGGAGTTCGGGACGGAGGAGCAGAAGCTGCGCCACATCCCGCGGATGCTGCGCGGCGAGGAGATCTGGGTCCAGCTCCTGTCCGAGCCGGGCGGCGGCTCGGACGCCGCCGGCGCGGTCACCACCGCCACCCGCGACGGCGACCGCTGGATCCTCAACGGCTCGAAGGTCTGGACGACGTCCGGCTGGTGGGGCGACTGGGCGCTCTGCCTGGCCCGCACGAACTGGGACGTCGCGAAGCACCAAGGCCTGACCGTGTTCAGCCTGCCGATGTCAGCCCCGGGGCTGGAGATCAGCCAGATCGAGCTGGTGAACGGTTCGAAGGACTTCTGCCAGGAGTTCCTCACCGACGTCGTCGTGCCCGACGCCGACCGGATCGGCGACGTCGACGCCGGGTGGAACGTCATGGGCCGCTGGCTGTACCACGAGCGCACGATCTCGGGCGGCTCCCCCTACGTGACCGGCGGCGGGAACCGGCCGAACGACGGCCCGTACGAGACCGCGGCGATGATCGAGGCCGCCCGCCGGCTCGGGACGATCGACGACAGCCGCACGCGGGCCCTCCTCGGCGAGGCCCAGACGAGTTCCCTCGTCCTGCGGGCCCTGGTCGAGTCCGTCACGCGCAAGATGGCCGGCGGTGTGCTCCCCCACCACGCGGCGGCGATGACGCGGCTGTTCGGTGGCACGACCAACGCCCGCCGCGCGGCGATCGCGACGGAGCTGTACGGCGGCGCGGGAGTGGTCTGGGCCCCGGGTGAGGAGACCGCCGCCCAGGTCGGGCTCAGCTACCTGGCCCGACAGGCCGCCTGCATCGGCGGGGGCACCACGGAGATGGCCCGCAACGTCATCGCCGAGCGGCTCCTCGGCCTGCCGCGCGAGCAGCGCGCCGACACCGGCGCCTTCCGGGACGTTCCCCGCGGACCACAGGCCAGCGGGAGTCCGTGAGCGACGGGCCTTTGCGCCGCCGCACCAACCCGAGTAGAAACATCTATACATCTTTCACCTGGCCGGGAGGCAGTCATGGCAGCTGAGCAGGGACCGGAGCCGGTGGCGCCGCGGCCGGTCGACGCCGACAACCACTACTACGAGACCCTCGACGCCTTCACGCGCCACCTCGACCGGAAGTTCCGCGACCGTGGGGTGCGCGTCTTCCAGGACGGCCGGCACACCGAGATGGTCATCGGCGGGAAGGTCAACGGCTTCATCCCCAACCCGACGTTCGACCCGGTGATCGTCCCAGGCTGCCTCGACCTGCAGTTCCGCGGCCAGATCCCGGAGGGGGTCGACCCGCGCAGCCTCACCAGGGTCGAGCCCATCCGGCCCGAGTACCGGGACCGGGAGGCACGGCTGGCGACGATGGACGCCCAGGGCCTCGACGCGGTGCTGCTCTTCCCGACCCTGGGCTGCGGCGTCGAGCAGGCGCTGCGGTTCGACGTCCCGGCCACGATGGCGAGCCTGGGCGCCTTCAACCGCTGGCTCGAGGACGACTGGGGCTACTTCTACCAGGAGCGGATCATCTCCGCGCCGATGATCTCGCTGGCCGACCCGGAGGCGGCGCTCGCCGAGGTCGACCGGGTGCTGGGCCTCGGCGCGCGGGTCGTCCACGTCCGCCCGGCCCCCGTCCCGACCGGGACCGGCAAGGGCCGCTCGCTGGGCAACCGTGCGCACGACCCCGTCTGGGCCCGACTCGCCGAGGCCGGTGTGCCGGTCGCGTTCCACCTCGGCGACAGCGGATACAACGCGATGGTGGGCGCGCCCTGGGGCGGCGCCGAGGAGTTCGCCCCGTTCCGCGCCCCCGACCTGCTCGGCAGCGTGCTCGTCGGCGACCGGGCCATCCACGACACCGTCGCGAGCCTGATCGTCGACGGCGTCTTCACCCGCCACCCGACCCTGAGGGTGGCCAGTATCGAGAACGGCTCCGACTGGGTCTACCCCCTGGTCAAGGGCCTGCGGAAGCTGGCGAACCGGGTCCCGTCGAGGTTCGCCGAGGACCCGCTGGACACGATCCGCAAGCACATCTGGGTCACCCCGTACTACGAGGAGGACCTGCGCAAGCTCGCGGACACGATCGGCGTCGGCCGGGTCCTGTTCGGCTCGGACTGGCCGCACGGCGAGGGCCTGGCCGACCCGGCGGCGTTCACCGACGAGCTCACCGCGTTCAGCCCCGACGAGGTGCAGCTGATCATGCGCACCAACTGCGCCGAGCTCATCGGGCTCCCCACCTCCTGACCCGGGACCGGCGGCCACCCGCGGCCGTCGGGACGAGTTCACTGATGCGCGGCGTGGGCCCCCCTCACACGAGCACCTCCGGGGGGAGCAGGCGCCGCGCGACCTTGCCGGTCAGCAGCCGCGGCAGCTCGGTCAGGAACACGACCGAGCGGGGGCATTTGTAGTGGGCGGCGCGACCCCGGGCGAAGGCGATGAGCTCGGCTTCCAGAGCGGCCGGATCAGCGGGCGGCGTCTCCGGCTCGACGATGGCACGCACCGACTCCCCCATCTCGGCGTCGGGCACGCCGATCACGACCACGTCGGCGACGGCTGGATGCAGGATCAGCACGTCCTCGATCTCACGCGGGTAGATGTTCACCCCACCCGAGATGATCATGTTCGAGACCCGGTCGGTGAGGTAGAGGTAGCCCTCCTCGTCGACCCAGCCGACCTCGCCGAAGGTGGCCCACCCACGCTCGTCGAACGCGTCGGCCGTCTTCTCCGGGTCACCCTGGTACTCGAACCGCTGGGGCGACTCGAAGTACACCCGGCCCTCGGTGCGCGGCGGCACCTCGGTGCCCGTCTCGTCGACGATGTGCACCGCTCCGAGCATCGACTTTCCGACCGACCCCGGGTGGGCGAGCCACTCCTGCGGCCCGATCGTGCAGAACCCGGCGCCCTCGCTGCCGGAGTAGTACTCATGCACGATCGGCCCGAGCCACTCCAGGACGGCCCGCTTGACCTCGGGCGGGCAGGGCGCCGCCGCGTGCACCACGGTCTTCAGGCTCGACAGGTCGAACCGGGCCCGATCGGCCTGCGGCAGCTTCAGCAGCCGGACCAGGTGTGTCGGCACCACCTGGGTCAACGTCGCCCGGTGCCGCTCCACCAGGCCGAGGAAGTCCAGCGCGTCGAACCGATCGGCGCAGACGACCGTCCCGCCGATCCGGTGGATCGCGGTCGCCCAGCCCAGCGGGGCGGCGTGGTAAAGCGGCGCCGGGCTCAGGTAGACGGTCGACTCGTCGCCGCCGTACAGGAAACGGATCATCGCGGTGAACCGGCTGGGCTCGCCGAGCGGGGCACCGACCGTCGCCGGCCTGATCCCCTTCGGCCGGCCGGTGGTCCCCGACGAGTAGAACATCCAGGTGCCCTCGCACTCGTCGTCGATCGGCGAGGTGGGCTGAGCACCGATGACGTCCTCGTACCGGTCGAACCCGTCGATCGGCCCGCCGACAGCCAGCCGCACCTTCACCGCCGGCGCGTCGATCCCGGCGACCACGTCGGTGCACGCCACGGAGGTCACCAGCGCGGCGGCACCGCAGTTCTCGACGACGTACCCCGCCTCGGCGGTGGACAGGTGCCAGTTGATCGGGGTGACGAACAGGCCGGCACGCAGCCCGGCCCAGATCACCTCGAAGTACTCGGCCCGGTTGTCCATCAGCACGGCGAGGTGACTGCCGACACCGAGGCCTAACGATCTGAGGGCGTGCGCAAGCTGGTTCGAACGCGCGTCGAGCTCCCGGTACGACACCACCCGGTCGCCGATGATCACCGCCGGCCGCTCCGGCGCGGACACCGCGAACCGCTTCGGATGCTCGATTTCCATGCAGGCTCCCTGCGGTAGAGGCGACTCAGGACGGTCGGCCCGGGTTCGACTGTCCGGTCTGGGCCGGTTCAGGCGGTCGCGTTCTGGGCGAGGTCCAGGGCATGTACGCCGAGCTGCTTCTCGAAGCGGCCCTGGTCGAAGCTCCGGACGGAGACGTCGTGCCCGGCGGCCGCGGCCCGCAGCGCGCCGACGGTGGACTTCTCCCTGGGCAGGTGGGCGAACGGGTCGAACGAGTACCAGCGGCACGCGTTCTCGAAGGTGATCTTGTTGATCTCGTCGTCCGGCACGCCGGCGGTGACCGCCGCCAGCTCCTCCGCGGCCGAGGGCCAGGACGAGTCCGAATGCGGGTAGTCGCATTCCCATGAGATGTTGTCGATGCCGATGTCGTGGCGCAGCTTCACCCCGACCGGGTCGGCGATGAAACAGGTGAGGAACCGCTCGCGGAAGATCTCGCTCGGCATTTTTCCGCCGAAGTTCTGACCGGTCCACAGGTGATGCATCTCGTAGGTCCGGTCGATACGGTCCAGGAAGTACGGGATCCACCCGGTACCGCCCTCGGAGAGCGCGATCCGCAGGTCCGGGAACTCCTTGATCACCCGCGACCACAACAGGTCCGCGGCGGCCTGGCAGATGTTCATCGGCTGCAGCGTGATCATCACGTCGATCGGTGCGTCCGCCGCGGTCACCGACAGTTTCCCGGATGACCCGAGATGGATCGACAGCACCGTTCCGGTGTCCGACAGCGCCTTCCACACCGGGTCCCAGTAGGTGTCGTGGAAGCTCGGGTAACCCAGTGTCGCCGGGTTCTCGGTGAACGTCAGCGAGTGACAGCCCCTGGCCGCGTTCCGGCGCACCTCCGCGGCACACAGCTCGGCATCCCACAGAATCGGCAGGCCCATCGGGATGAAGCGGCCGGGATGGGCACCGCACCATTCCTCGATATGCCAGTCGTTGTAGGCCCGGGTCACCGCAAGCGCGAGGTCCTTGTCCTGCGCCGCGGTGAACAGCCGGCCGCTGAAGCCCGGGAACGACGGGAAGCACATCGACCCCAGAACCCCGCCGGCGTTCATGTCCCTGACCCGCTCGTGCACGTCATAGCAGCCCGGGCGCATCTCCTCGAACGCGGTCGGCTCGACCCCGTACTCCTCCCGCGGCCGTCCCGCCACCGCGTTCAGCCCGATATTGGGGATCACCGAGCCGTTGAACGTCCAGACATCACTGCCCTCATCCGTCCGGACGACCTTCGGCCCTGCTTCGACGAACCGCGCCGGCAGGCGCCCCTCGAAAACGTCAGGCGGCTCGACGAGGTGATCGTCAACACTCACCAGGATCATGTCATCTGCGTTCACAGCACCCTCACCTCGTATGTCACCTGGCAAGCACATTCGTGCACTGTTGCTGAAATATGGAAAAGCCGCCGCCGATGGCGGTCACTCCCCCGGCTGTACCTCGTAGAACTGGGTCGCCCAGCGGCGGTAGGCCATGTACGGCTTGGCGTCCTGCCTGGCCAGGATGGGACGCTCGATGTACTCCTGGTAACGCCAGATCCCGAGGTCGTCGTCGAGAGTGGAGAGGAACTCCTTCTCCACCCGTTCGAGCACGTCCGGTGGCGGAACGTCGGAGCTGTCGCCCGGGATCCGGGGCCACCAGATCGAGTAGAACATGTCCGAGGCGCCGTCCTCGACGGGCGTGGTCGCGAAGATGAGACGGTAGTTGTCCACACCGGCGAACGCGCTGATCGCACCGCCGAGGCCGAACAGGTAGCTGTGGATCCGCAGGACCATCGCGTCGGGATCGCCGCTGCGGCGGTCGGGCCAGCCGGTCTCGAACAGCCACCCGTGGTCGTCGGCCTTCCAGTCCCGCAGGACCGGCGTCACGGTGGAGTGGTGGACGTACTGGAAGTGCATGCTGTCGGCGGCGTTCTCACCCGGGATCTGCGGGTGCACCGGCTCGCGCTCCATCTTGCGGGACAGCGCCGGGTAGGGCGGATAGTAGGCGTCGGGATCGGTCTCGAACTGCGAGAAGATCCGGAAGATGTCGGTCATCGGCCAGCGCGGTGCCTCGCCCTGCGGCTGATGCCAGACGAACACGCAGCCGTACTGCTCATACACCGGGTAGACCCGCAGGTGGGCGGCGCGGTTGGGCTTGTCCTGGTACGGGATGTAGTGGTTCCTGCCGTCCGGCCCCCAGCCCCAGCCGTGGAACGGGCACTCGACGCAGTCACCGTTGACCTTGCCGCCGTACCCGAGGTGGGCACCCATGTGCCGGCAGTGGGCCGCCAGCACATGCACCTCACCGGACTCATCGCGGTAGGCGACGAGCTCCTCGCCGAAGTAATGAAGCGGCCGGACCTGACCCGTGCGGAACTCGGCCGACCAGCCGACCATGAACCATCCGGTGGGCTTCCAGGTGAACGGAACCTTCATGCGACGTCCCCTCGTCGAAAGCTCTAGATTTATCTTGCACCGGGCCGGGTGCGCCGGCAAGGGTGCGGACGGCGGCCGGGGCGGCGGCCTCACCGGCAGCAGGCCCCTCCCGAGGAGCCTCGGGACCCCGACACAGGCGCGGACCGATCGACCGCCCTCGACCACCCTCACTAATAATATCTATACATATTAAGTGGCTCGCGGTCATCATGCCGCCAGCTGTGCGGTGACCGGCATTCGGAGGCGTGCATGGACCTGTCGTTGGACGAGGCGTCGCGAGCGGCGCAGGAGCTGGCCACGGCCGTGCTCGCCCGCAGTCCGGGGCTCGCGGCGGCCCGGGCCGCCGAGCCGCTGGGGCACGACCCGACGCTGTGGGCGCAGCTGTGCGCGACGGGACTGCCTGGGCTCGCCATCGCCGAGAAGCACGACGGCGGCGGCGCCGGCCTGCACGCGCAGGTCATCGCGGCGATCGAACTGGGGCGGGCCCTCGCGCCAGTGCCGTTCGCCGAGCACGTCGCGGCGGCTCGGCTGCTCGCCGCCGTCGCGCCGGACCATCCCGACCTGCCCGCCGTCGTCGCCGGGGAGCTGATCGCGACGCTGGCACCGCGGGTGCACGCCGGCACCGCCGTCGCGGTGCCGGCGGGGGCGGTCGCCGGGCTGGTGCTCGCGGTGCGCGACGGTCAGCTGGTCGCGGCACGCTCCGTCCCGCCCGGCATCGCCATGGCCAACCAGGGCGACCTGCCGGTGGCCGACCGTGATCTGCGTGAGGCGGTGGTCCTCGGCGGCCCGGCGGCGGTGGCGGCGTTCGCGCGGGCCCGGTCGGAATGGCTGATCCTGATGGCTGGTTGGCTCGCCGGACTCGCCGACGGCGCGCTGGAGCTGGCGACCCGATGGGTGAAGGAACGCGTTCAGTTCGGTGTGCCGATCGGATCGTTCCAGGGGGTGCAGCACGGCCTCGCGGACCTGCCGGGGCTGATGGACGGGGCCACGCTGCTGTCTCGGGAGGCGGCCTGGAGCCTGGACAGCGGGCAGCGGTCGGTGACCGGAGCCGACGGGGATCAGCTCGCGGCGATGGCGGCGTTGTTCGCCACCGAGGCGGCACGGCAGGCCTCGGACCGGGCGGTCCAGTACCACGGCGGCCTCGGGGTCTCCCTGGAGCACGACGCGCAGCTGTTCTTCCGCCGCGCCCGCGCCTACCCCGCGCTCGCCGGCGCGCCCCGTGCACTGGCCCGCGAGCTGGGCCGCGACCTCGTGGACGGCCGGTCGACCACCGCGAACGCCCCGGTGCTCACCGGCACCGTCGCGCAGACCGGTGCGCCGACCGGGTCAGCCGCGTCGGGCCTGGGCGGGACGGACTTCACCCACAACCCGTCCGTCGCCGCGTTCGCCGCCGAGGTCCGCGACTTCGTCCGTTCCTGGTTGACCGACGAGGTCCGCCACGAGGCACGCCGGACCGGCACCGTGCACGTGCCGGCGCTGCACCAGGCCCTCGCCGAGCGAGGCTGGCTTGCCGCGTCGGCACCCGGCGGCCGCGCCGCGCGGGATCCCTACGAGCTGGCCGCTCTCTTCCGGGAGCTGGAGCTCGCGGACGCTCCCTACCACGGCATCGGCACCACCATGATCGTCGCAGGTGTGCTCGACCAGATCGGGAGCCCGGCGCTGCGGGCCGACGTCCTGCCTCGGCTGCTGGCTGGCGAGGCGACCGCCGTACTGGGTTACTCCGAGCCCGGCGCGGGCTCCGACGTCGCGTCCGCGCGGACCCGGGCCACCCCCGTGGACGACGCGCACACCTCCTGGCGGATCAACGGGCAGAAGATGTGGACCACCCTGGCCCACACCGCCGCGCACTGCCTGTTGCTGACCCGCACGAATCCCGATGTGCCCAAGCACCGCGGCCTGACGATGTTCCTCGTCCCGCTGGACACCCCGGGGATCACGATCCAGCCGATCCACACGATCGCCGACGAGCGGACCAACATCGTCTTCTATGACGACGTGATCGTTCCGGACTCCTGCCGAGTCGGCGGGGTCGACGAGGGCTGGCAGGTCATGGCGGTCGGGCTGAGCCTGGAACGCGGTGTCATGGGCAGCACCGCGACCCTCGAGCCGCTGCTCACCGCGGTGACGGCCTGGGCCCGCGTCCCCGCGCCGGCGGGCAGCTGGCAGGAAGGGGAACGACCGGGCGACGACCCCGCCGTGCTGACCGCGATCGCGCGGGCCAGGGCCGACGCGGAGGTCTCCTTCCTGCTCACCCAGCGGACCGCCTGGCTCAACATCGCCGGCCAGTCTCCCGCCGTCGCGGGCACGATCGCGAAGCTGTTCGCCTCGACCGCCTACCAGCGCGACAGCCGCGAACTCCAGGACGTCTCCGGCCTCGGCGGCATCCTGCGTGCCCCCGCCAGTGGGAGCTCCATCGCGTCGGCCGCCGGCGGCGAGATCGAACGCGCCGCCCGTCACTCCAGCGCGGTCACCATCCAGGGCGGCACCACCGAGATCGCCCGCAACCTCGTCGCCGAACAGCGCCTCGGCCTGCCGAAGACCCGCCGAGGCACCCGTACCTCCGCCGACCAGGCAGGGACGACACCGAAACAGAATCCCGTGCCCTGACCGCCCGCCGGTCCGTTCACCGGCCGACCCGCGGATCGGCTTCGGGGGCGGCGTGACGTCGCCGGGCGGCAGCTCGGCGGCGTCACGGGAGCAGGCTGGGATCGGAGCGCAGTTCGGCGCGGACAGCGGACTCCCAGAAACCGACGAAGCCGTCGCCGTCGGAGTTCTTCAGGTGGTTCAGGAAGCCCGCCGGGAGGACCGGGGCCGGGGAGCCGCCCGCGGCACGGACGTGCCAGGCGCGCTGACAGCGCTGTTCCAGCGCCACGGCGCGCTGGAAGATGGCGCGGGCGGAGCCGCCGAGCACGAAGACGCCATGGCCCGCGAGGAGGGCGAGGTCGCCGCCGTGCATGGCGTCGATCGCCCCCCGGGCGGTGGTGGGATCGTTGACGGGGCCCTGGTACTCGTTGACGAGGACGAGGTCGCCGCCACCGCCCAGCGCCGAGCTCTGGTCGTAGATCGGTGGGATCTCGCCGAGATCCGCCCAGACGGTGCCGTAGAGCGGATGGTTGTGCACGGCCCAGGTGACGTCGGTACGCGCGGAATGCAGCGCGAGATGCAGCGGAATGCCAAGCGGGACGGGCCAGTCCCCCTCGACCACCCTGCCAGCGAGGTCGATGCGGATGACCTGCTCCGGGCGCAGCTCGTCCCAGCGGACCAGCCACGGGTTGCACAGCAGGGTGCCATCCGGCTGCAGGGCCGTGATGTGGCCGGCCAGGTGGTCGTTGTAGCCCTGCCGCCACAGGGCCCGGGCCAGCAGCGCGATCTCCTCCCGGGGGGTGAGCTCCGGCATGAGTTTCTCGGCGGTCGGGATGAACGTCATGGTCGCGTCCTTCAGTCGGCCGGCAGGACCGTCGGCGGGAGGGGGTGGCGGAACAGGGCCGCGGCGTTCTCGCAGCACATCGCCCGGATCTCGGCGGGCGGAACGTGGCCCCAGACGTCGGCGAGCACGCTCTGGGTGTCCGGCCAGGTGCCGTCGCCATGCGGGTAGTCCGTCTCGACCATGATGTTCTCGACGCCGATCCGGTGGCGGGTGTCGATCGTCGACGGGTCGTCAAGGGTGCAGAACCAGAAGTTGCGGCGCAGCACCTCGGCGGGGCGCAGGTCCCAGCCGGTGCCGTAGCCGGACCGGTCGACGATGTTGTCGAGCCGGTCGAGCAGCATCGCGACCCAGCCGATCCCGCCCTCGCTCATCGCGATCTTCAACGTCGGGAGGCGGGCCGGGTGGCCCGACCACAGCCACTCCGCGCAGGCTGTGAGCGAGGCCTGGCCGAACAGCGTCGCACCCAGCTGCAGGCGGGGCGCGCCGGACGGCGCGTCGGACAGCCCCGAGCTGCCGACGTGCAGGGTGATGACGGTGTCCGTCTCGACGCAGGCACCGATGATCGGATCCCAGTGGGCCCGGTCCCACAGCGACGGCAGGCCGATCGTGTGCGGGCGCTCGGGGAAGGTGACGGCGGTGAAGCCGCGGGCGGCGTTGCGGCGGATCTCCGCGGCGGCGAGTGCCGGGTCCGCCAGGTAGGTGATGCCCATCGGCACGACCCGCTCGGGGTAGGCCTGGAACCATTCCTCGTGGAGCCAGTCGTTCCACGCACGCACGCAGGCGAGGCCTAGATCCCGGTCCCGGGCACCGAAGAACACCCGGCCGCAGAAGCCGGTGATCTGCGAGGGGAAGTTCACCGACGCCCAGACCCCGTTGATGTCCATGTCCCGGACCCTGGCGTCGATGTCGTAGCAGCCGGGACGCATGTGCTCGAACCGGAACGGCTCCAGCTTCACCGTCTCCGGCCGCCGCCCGGCGACGGCGTTCATCCCGACCTGGGTGAAGGTCTGGCCCTCGAAGTGCCACACCTGGTGGCCCTGGTCGGTCTCGACGATGCGGGGGGCGGCGTCGGCGAACCGTGCCGGAACCCGCCCCTCGAACAGGTGCGGAGGCTCGACAACGTGATCGTCGACGGAGATGACGGTGTACCGGACAGCCCGCGGACCGGGCTCGGGTAAGAACAGCGCGGGGTCGAGGTCGGTAGGCACGACGGTGCCGCTCTCTGCGGCGGTACCACTCACTGCGGCGGTGCCGCTCTCTGTGGTGCTGCTCATGAAGGCCTTCCCAGGAGGGCGAGGGTCAGGAAGAGCGCGCCGGCCCCACCCGCGGTGCTTGGAGCGTGGCCAGCCCGGCCACATTGGGTCGCAACCATGCATCATCACTCGGACTATTAGTCCGGGTCGATGACGACGGAACCGCGAGAGAACGGGTCGCTCATGGCACCCTCACCGCCCCTTCGACCTGCCGACTCGGCAGATCATGCTGGACTGAGCATCGTGGAGCTGCCACGAAGACACCGGCTAGTGTGGACAACCCACTTCACCACACTCCAGATTTGAGCTCAATAGTCTTGCAGCCTGGGGGTCGTCGAGGTCCGCCTCGGCGACCGACGAACCGAACCGTGCGTCTCCGCCAGCTCCACCGCCACACGCCCATCCGTCGGCCGATTCGCCCGCCCAGGCCCCCGGCGCGGACCCTGGCGATCCTTTCCCTCGCCTTCCCACGGCTCGCGGCCAGCGTGCCCACAGCTGGCGGCGCGGGATGTGACGACCCCTCTTGCGCGGACGCGGACCACGGCCTACAGATATAGACGTCATCCGTCCGAAATGGAGGAGATATGAAGAGCAGGGCCGCCGTGCTGCACGAACAGCCCGGGAAATGGCAGATCACCGAAATCGAGATCGAGCCACCTCGACAGGGAGAGCTCATCGTCCGGATGGTCGCTGCCGGCTTATGCCATTCCGATGACCACGTCGCGACCGGCGACATGCCCTTCACCGGCGCGCTGCCCCTCGTCGGCGGCCACGAGGGAGCGGGAATCGTCGAGCAGGTCGGCCCGCACACCGACGGATGGCAGGTCGGGGACCACGTCGTCCTGCCTTTCCTGCCGGCGTGCGGGCGGTGCCGCTGGTGCTCGTCGGGGATGCAGAACCTCTGCGACAACGGAGTCCGCACGCTTTCCGGCGCGCGCGAGGACGGCTCCAGCCGGCTGTCGCTGGGCGGCAGGCCGCTGGGCCAGATGGCCGGAATCTCGACCTTCAGTGAGTACACGGCCCTGTCCGTGAACTCGGCCGTCAAGGTCTCCGCCGATCTCGACCTGGTGTCGGCCTGCCTGACCAGCTGCTGCGTGTCGACCGGCTGGGGCGCGGCGGTGAACTCGGCCGAGGTCCGGCCCGGCGATGTCATCATCGTGCTCGGAGCCGGGGGCATCGGCATGAACGCGGTGCAGGGCGCCGCCCATGCCGGTGCGCGGGTCCTCATCGCGGTCGACCCGGTGGAGTGGAAGCGCGAGCAGGCACTGGGCTTCGGTGCCACGCACGCCGTGGCCTCCGTCGAGGAGGCAACCGAGATCGCCCGAGCGCACACCAACGGCCAGGGTGCCGACGCGGCGATCGTCTGTGTCGGGGTGACGAACGGCGCGCACATCGGTGCGGCGTTCTCGAGCATCCGCAAGGCCGGGACCTGCGTCGTCGTCGGGCTGGGCAACATCCTCGCGGACGGCAGCCTGCCGCTGTCGCTGCATGAGCTCGTGCTGTTCCAGAAGCGGCTGCAGGGCTCGTTGTTCGGCGCGTGCAACCCGATGCGGGACATCCCGGCGTTGCTGGAGCTGTACCGCGCCGGCCAGCTGCGCCTCGACGAGCTGATCACGACCCGCTACTCGCTGGAGCAGATCAACGATGGCTTCGCGGACATGCACGCCGGTCGGAACATCCGTGGCGTCATCACCTTCGACTAGCCCCACGACCAGCTCCGGTCGCGTCCGGGACACCCGGCCCCGGCGCGCCGCAGAACAAGGAGGAACGCGATGAGCGTGGCGACAGGCATCGATCGACATGTACGGCACCCCGACCGGCTGTTCATCGACGGCCAGTGGGTGGCCCCCTCGTCCACCGCGTTGATCGACGTCGTCGACTCGGCGACCGAGGAGGTCTTCCTCCGGGTCGCCGAGGCGGGCGAGGGGGATCTGGACCGGGCCGTCGCCGCCGCCCGCTCGGCCTTCGACGACGGGCCGTGGCCCTCGCTCACGCACACCGAGCGCGCGGCGTACCTGCGCCGGTTCGCCGCCGAGCTGGCGACCCGCGGCGAGGCCGTCAAGGAGCTGTGGCCGCGGGAGTCCGGCGCGCTCGCGTCGGTGGCCCCGTATATGGCGCCGATGGCCGCGGGCGTCTTCGAGTACTACGCCGGACTCGCCGACACCTATCCGTTCGAGGAGCCGTTCACGCCGACGATCGGCAGCGGGTTCGGCCTGCTCGTCCGGGAACCGGTCGGCGTCGTGGGCGCGATCATCCCCTGGAACGTGCCACTGCAGCTGGCCGTCCAGAAGGTCGCGCCGGCGCTGCTGGCAGGCTGCACGGTCGTGCTCAAGGCGGCCCCCGAGGCACCCGGGGCGGCGTACGTGCTGGCCGAATGCGCCGAGGCCGCCGGACTGCCACCGGGCGTGTTCAACGTCGTGACGGCCGACCGCGCGGTGTCCGAGCGGCTGGTGACCGACGCCCGGGTCGACAAGATCGCCTTCACCGGCTCCACCGCCGCCGGCCGGCGGATCGCGTCGCTGTGCGGGCAGCGCATCGCCCGGTACACCCTCGAGCTCGGCGGGAAGTCCGCCGCGGTCGTGCTGGACGACGCCGACCTGACGAAGGCCGCGACGGCCCTCGCCGGCGCCGAGTGCTTCCTGGCCGGCCAGGTCTGCGCCTCGCTCACCCGCATCGTCGTCCCACGCGGCGTGCACGACGAGTTCGTCGAGACTCTCGCGCAGGTGTTCTCCCAGGTGGTCGTGGGCGATCCCTATGACCCGGCGACGCAGATGGGCCCGCTGGCGATGGCCCGGCAGCGTGATCGCGTCGAGGGCTACATCCGGGCCGGCGTCGACAGCGGCGCGAAGCTGGTCACCGGCGGCGGGCGGCCGGGCCACCTGGAGCGCGGCTACTACATCGAGCCGACGGTCTTCGGCGACGTCGACAACAGCTCGACGATCGCCCAGGAGGAGATCTTCGGCCCGGTGCTCAGCGTGATCCCCGCGGCCGACGAGGCCGACGCGATCAGGATCGCCAACGACACCATCTACGGCCTGAACGCCGCGGTCTTCACCGAGGACGTCGACCGGGCACGTGCCGTCGCCGGCAGGCTGCGGTCCGGGACGGTCGGCCACAACGCGATGCGGGCCGACACCGGCATCGCGTTCGGCGGGTTCAAGCAGTCGGGCATCGGGCGGGAGGGCGGCATCGAGGGCCTGCTGCCATACCTGGAGACGAAGACAATCCTGCTGGACGAGGCGCCGGCCAGGTACCGCGAGGAAGCGGCGCGTTGATCTCGCCTCCCGCGCCCGGCGACTTCCTGGGCCGCTGCCTGGTCGGCAGGTGCGCCTTCTCCACCGTACGAGCTACTAGAACCAGAATCTAGAAGGGTCTCGCTCGGGGCCGCGCCAAGGCGGCCCCGCGCCGACCTCGACCAGTCGACAGAAGTTGCCAGCACACACTAGGCTGTGCGTGTTGGATAAAATATTCAGCAGGCTCGACGGTTGCCTGACAGACGGGCAGACCGACCAGGCGCTCCCCCAAGTGGCATGAACATGAAACGATGTTCTACCTTGGAAGGCGAGCCGCTGTGTTCGAGGCCCACCTGGGGAGGTTGCGGCGTGACTACGGATGGACTGCGCGCTTTCGACGCGGACAATCACTACTACGAGGCCCTGGACGCCTTCACCCGCCACATCGAGCCCGAGTTCGCCAAGCGCTGCATGCAGTGGGCGGAGGTCGGCGGCCGCACCCGGCTGCTGGTCGGCGGGAAGGTCAACAAGTTCCTGCCCAACCCGACGTTCAGCGCGCTGGCCAAGCCCGGCGCGCTGGAGCAGTACTTCCGGGGCGAGGTCGGCGGCCCGGTCATCAACCTGTTCGGCGAGCTGGCCCCGCCCCGCCCCGAGTACCAGAACCGGGACGCCCGGCTGCGGGTCATGGACGAGCTGGGCCTGGACGGCGCCTACTTCTTCCCGACCCTCGGGGTCGGCATGGAGCGGGCACTGCAGAACGACCTGCCCGCGGCGCGGGCCGCCTTCCGTGCCTTCAACCGGTGGCTGGACGACGACTGGGGCTTCGCCTACCAGGAGAAGATCTTCGCCGCGCCGTACATCTCGCTGTCGGATCCGGCGGCGGCGGTCGCCGAGCTGCGGTGGGCGCTGGACAGGGGAGCCCGCATCGTGGTGATGCGGGCCGGCCCGGTGCGCACCGAGATGGGCCTGAAGTCACCGGCCGACCGGATGTACGACGAGTTCTGGGCGCTCGCGAACGAGGCCCGGGTGGTGTGCGCCTACCACGGCGGCGACGACGTGTACTCGGAGCTGATCGGCTGGTGGAGCGAGAGCGACGAGACCGAGGCGTTCCGCCGCACCCCGCTGCGGGCCCTGCTCTCGCCGACGGCCGTCGCGGACACGTTCGCCGCGCTGCTCGCGCAGGGCACGATGCACCGCAACCCGCAGCTGCGGTTCGCCGCGATCGAGACCGGCTCGGACTGGGTCACCCCGCTGTTCAAGTCCCTGAAGAAGTCGTTCGTGCAGGGCGGCGAGGCGTGGGCGGAGGACCCGCGGGAGACCTTCCGGCGCCAGGTCTGGGTCTCGCCGTTCCACGAGAACGACCTCGCCGAGCTCAAGAAGCTGATCGGCGTGGAGCGGATGCTGATGGGATCCGACTGGCCACACGTCGAGGGCCTGGCCGATCCGCTGTCGTTCACCAAGGACCTGGCCGCGGCCGGCTTCGACGACGCCGAGATCAGGCTCGTGATGCACGACAACGCGGCCTCGCTCATCGGCGTCTGACCGCCCCCGGCGTCTCCCAACGGCACGGTGAAGGAGTGACGGACGTGTCCATCGGTCTCGACGAGGATCACAAGGCGCTGGCCGATTCGGTCCGCGGTTTCCTGTCCCGGTATTCGTCGTCCGAGCAGGTGCGGGAAGGCCTGGCGCGCTGGACCGCCGGTGCGGCGCCGGACTGCTGGCCGGGCATCGTGGAGCAGGGCCTCACCTCGCTGCATCTGCCGGCGGATCTCGGCGGGGCCGACGCCGGTTTCGTCACCCTTGCCGTGGTGCTCGAGGAGACGGCCAGCGGCCTGCTCCCAGGGCCGCTGCTGCCGAGCCTGCTGGCCAGCTCGGTGCTGGCCCGGTACGGCGACGACGAGCTGCGCAAGGCGGTCCTGCCTGCGCTCGCGGCCGGTGCGCCGGCGGCGAGCGCGCTGTCCACCGCCGGACTGACCGCGACCCCCACGGCCGACGGCTCCTACCGGGTGAGCGGGACGGCCGGGCCCGTCCTCGGCGCGCCGGAGGCGACGCTGCTGCTCCTCGGGGCGACCACTCCGGGCGGTGGCGAGCTCTGGTTCACCGCCCGGCCGGGGCCCGGCCTGGCGGTGGTCGCGGCCGCGCCCATCGACCAGACCCGGGCCGTCGGCACGGTGACGCTGACCGAGTTGGCCGTCCACGCCGACCAGGTCATCGAGGTCAGTACCGAGCAGGTCCGGGCGGTGGCGGCCGTGCTGTTCGCCGCCGAGGCCGTGGGGCTGGCGCGGTGGTGCGTGACAACGGGCGTCGACTACGTGAAGGTGCGCGAGCAGTTCGGCCGCCCGGTGGGATCCTTCCAGGCGATCAAGCACAAGTGCGCCCGGCTGTTCGTCGACGTGCAGACGATGTCCGCCGCGGCGTGGGACGCGGCTCGGGCGATGGAGCAGGGCGACGACCAGCTCGCGGTGGCCGCGGCCGGTGCGGCTGTCGCGTGCCTGCCCCGCGCGACCGGGATCGGGCTGGAGTCGATCACGCTGCTGGGCGGGATCGGCTACACCTGGGAGCACGACGCGCACCTGTACTGGCGCCGGGCGATGACGCTGGAGAGCCTGCTCGGTCCCGTCGCCGGCTGGGAGCACCGGCTGGGCGCGCTGGTGCACGGCACGTCCCGCGACTTCAGCGTCGATCTCTCCGCCGCGGACCCCGCCTTCCGCGCCCGCGTCGCCGGGCTGCTCGGCGAGGTGGCCGCGCTGCCGGCCGACGGCCCGGCCCGGCGCGAGCGGCTCGCCGCCGAGGGCCTGGTGGTACCCCACTACCCGAAGCCCTACGGCATCGCGGCGACCCCGGTCGAGCAGCTGGTGATCCAGCAGGAGTACGAGCGCGCCGAGGTCGCGCCACCGAGGCTGATCATCGGAGACTGGGCGCTGCCCACCATCCTCGCCTACGGCACCGAGGAGCAGAAGGACTTCTTCGTCCCGCCGACGCTGCGCGGCGAGCTCGCGTGGTGCCAGCTGTTCAGTGAGCCCGGCGCCGGCTCCGACCTCGCCGCCCTGTCGACCCGCGCTGAGAAGGTCGAAGGGGGCTGGCGCCTGGACGGCCAGAAGGTCTGGACGTCGAACGCGCACGAGGCGCACTTCGGCATCTGCCTGGCCCGGACCGATCCGACGGCTCCGAAGCACAGGGGAATCTCCTACTTCCTCGTCGACATGACCTCACCCGGTCTGGAGATCAGGCCGCTGCGCGAGGCGAACGGCGGCTACCTGTTCAACGAGGTCTTCTTCAACGACGTGTTCGTGCCGGACGACCGGCTCGTCGGAGAGGTCAACCGCGGGTGGGGGCTGGCGAGGACCACGCTGGGCAACGAGCGGGTGAGCATCAGCGGGATGCAGCACATCCCGACCCACCTTCTCGATCTTGTCGCCAGCCAGGAGCTCGTCGCGGCCCCGGACGACGTCCAGCGGGATGTGGGCGCGACGTTCGCGATGGCCCACGCGCTGGCCGCGCTGGCCCTGCGCACCACGTTGCGCAGCCTCTCGGGCCTCCGGCCCGGCGCGGAGTCGAGCGTTTCCAAGATCGCCTCGGCCACGCTGGTGACCCAGATCGCCGAGCGTGCGCTGCGATGGACCGGGCCGGCCGCGGCCACCGCCGACGGGCCCGGCGGCCAGGCGGCGGGGCGTTACCTCACCGTGCCGCCGCAGCTGATCGGTGGGGGGACGGTCGAAATCCAGCTCAACGTCATCGCCGAGCGCATACTCGGGCTCCCGCGCGAGCTGACGCCCAGCTGACGCCTGGTCTAGGGGTGACTCGACAATGGACAGCAACTTAGGAATCGAGCTTCCGGCCCTGCACCCGTTCGTGGGTATGGACGTGACCTCGGCGCTGGAGGAGCGGGCGCGGCGGTACGGCGAGCGCCCGTTCCTCGTCTGGGAGCCGCCGGACGGAGCGCGCCGCACCTGGACCTACGGCGAGTTCGCCCGCGACGTGCGCGCCGTGGCGGCCGGGCTGGCGAGCCGGGGCGTGCGCGCCGGCGACGCCGTCGTGATCCATCTGGACAACAGCCCGGGCTTCCTGCTGGTCTGGTTCGCGTGCGCGCGGCTCGGCGCGGTCGCGGTCGACCTGAACACCCGGTACGCCGAGGATGAGCTGGCGCACGCCGTCGAACTGACCGGCGCGGTCGGGATCGTCACCGACCCGAGGCTCGGGCTCGCCGACTGCCCGGCGGTGACCGCGCTCGGGTGGACGGCTCTGCTCGACCCGGCCACCGGGACCGTGCCGGAGCTGGTCGGTGACCCGGAGCTGGCCCCGCACCGGGAAGCCGACCCGGCGGCGGCACTGTGCGTCCAGCTGACCTCCGGGACCACGGCACGTCCGAAGGCGGCCCTTTTCACCCACGCCAACGCCCTGTGGGCGGGCCGGGTGGGGGCGCTGCTCTGGCGGCTGGCGCCGGACACCATCCAGCTGGTCTACGCCCCGCTGTTCCACACCCACGCGCTGTGCTGGCAGCTGTTGCCCACCTTCTGGGTGGGCGGCACCGTGGTGGTCCAGCCGAAGTTCTCCGCCTCCCGGTTCTGGGAGGTGTCCATCCGCAACAGGTGCACCCACACCGGGCTGCTCCCGCTGCTGCTGAAGGTCGTCACCAGCCAGCCGGTTCCGGAGCACAGCTACCGCAGCTGGATCTTCGGTCTCGAGATGCCCCGGCTGGACACTCTGCTCGGCGTCAGGATCTTCAGCGCCTGGGGCCAGACCGAGGTCGTCAGCACACCTGTCGTCGGTGAGCTCGACAACCCGGTCGACGAGGGCGCGATCGGCCGGCCGGCACCGGGCTATCAGGTCCGGGTCCGCCGGGACGACGGCGCCGACGCCGGCCCTGGCGAGACCGGTGATCTGCTCGTCGGAGGCATCCGCGGCCTGTCGGTGTTCGCCGGGTATCTCGCCGACCCGGCCGCCACCGCCGCCGCCTTCGAGGACGGATGGCTGCTGACCGGGGACCGGGTGACGGTGCTGCCCAGCGGCACCCTGAGGTTCGCCAGCCGCGCCAAGGACATGCTCAAGGTCAGCGGCGAGAACGTGGCCGCCGCGGAGATCGAACGCGTCATCACGACCGTGGCGGGAGTGGGCCAGGCCGCCGTCGTCGCCCGGCCGGACCCGGTTCGAGGTGAGGTAGCCGTCGCGTTCGTCATCGCGGCGGCCGCGCATCCCGACCCCGACGAGACGGCCCTCCAGGAAGCCGTCGTCAGCGCGTGCCAGCAGCAGCTCGCCGACTTCAAGGTCCCCCGCGCCGTGTATGTCGTGCCCGAGCTGCCGACGGCGACCCTCGAGAAGGTGGCGAAGGGGACGCTGCGGCAGTGGGCCGCCGACCGGCACCTCGCGGACAACGCCCCGCCCCTGGAGATGCCGCCCCACCCGGAGATGCCCCGATGAAGGCGCAGATGGCCCGGTCTCGCGGCTATCGGTCCAGGCTGGCCGGCCTGCCGTCGTCGTCGAACGCCGCGTTGACGGCGGCGGTGGCTCGGGTCACGTGGTTCGCGATCTCGTCGGCTCGCCTGGCGGACAGCGCCCGCAGCGGGTGGACGCCGATGCTCGCGGTGACCTGGCGGGTGTGCGGGTCGAACACGGGCGCGGCGATCGCCGTGACAGGCCGCCGGTCCTGGTCCGTCGCGCCGGTGGAGCGCAGGCCGAGGCTGGCGATCTCGGCCAGGACGCCGTCCATCGCTCGCCGCACCGGCTGCGCCTGCGGGTCGGCGCGCAGGCTGGCCATGGCCCTGGCGGCCTGCGCCATGGCGGGGTCCAGGCGCTCGAGGGTGTGGCCACGCTCGCGGGTGGCGGTGAGCAGGCCGTCGAGGCGCTCGGCCAGCACCGGGTCGGTGATCGCGCCGCGGTCCATCCAGGCCCGGCGCCCGTCGCTGTCCTCCCAGGCGGCGAAGACGACGCCGAGCGGCGCCGCGAACGGGAAGCGGTCTCCGGCCGCGGCGTCGGCGACCTGGCACGGGCCCAGGTCGATCGTCGTGATGACGAGCTCGTCGCCGACGCGCTCGGTCATCACGGCGGGGTAGCCGAGGTCCTTCGCGAGTCGGTGGACCGCGGCCCGGGCCGGCTGATGACGCGAGCGCTCGGCGGCGGCTCGGGCCGCGACCGCCGCGAGCGCCGGGCCCAGGGTGAACGTCCGGTGGTCCGGGTCCCTGACGGCCCAGCCGCGTTCGCAGAGGGTCGCCATGATCGCGTGGGCGGTCGCCTGGGTCAGGCCGAGGTCGCGCACGAGGTCGCCCAGCCGCGGAGCGGGCCCGCTCTGCCCGCGCTGAGCGAGGAGTTCGAGGACGTCGAGCACCCGCGTCGTCGGCGGCGATGCGGCGTTCGGCACGGCTTGACCTTTCTCTCGCGGCCACTCTACGGTATCGAAATAACGATGAGATCTCATCGAATATTCGAATTCTTCGTTTTCGATCTCTTCCTCGGAGGTCGAGCGCCCCGGCCGGGCGCGGCAGAAGAGAACGCCGACATGAGAGCGAGGCCTCGTGCAGCCTGACCTGATCAGCACCCAGCGCCGGGGGCGTCGGATCGCCCTGACCTCCGACGAGGTCGACGCACTGCTCACCGAGCACCGCGTGTGCCGGGTCGCGACGTTGACGTCCAGCGGCGCGCCGCACGTCAGCCCGCTCTGGTACGTCTGGGACGGTACCTCGCTCTGGCTGTACTCGATCGTCCGCAGCCAGCGGTGGGCCGACCTGCTGCGCGACGGGCGGGCAGCCGTCGTCGTCGACGCCGGTGACGACTTCGGCGAGCTGCACGGCGTGGAGCTGCGCGGCCGGTTCGAGCCGGTCGGCAGCGCCCCCCGCACCGGCGAGGAGGACCACCCCGAGCTGGCCACGCCGGAACGGCTGTTCGCCGCGAAGTACATCGCCAACCCGGATGGCTCGATGTACCACGACGGCCGGCACGCCTGGCTCCGTCTGACCCCCGAGAAGGTCGCCTCCTGGGACCACCGCAAGATCTAGCGCCCACCAACGCACATCCCCATGGCGGAGGCCAGGTTCACATGAGCTATCTGAACGGCAAGGTCGTGCTGGTCACCGGTGGCGCGAGCGGCTTCGGCCGGGAGATCACCACCCGGCTCGCGCAAGGCGGCGCGATCCCGGTCGCGCTCGACGTCAACGCCGAAGGCGCCGAGAAGCTGGCGGCCTCCCTCGCCGCCGAGGGCCACCAGGCCCGCGGGTTCGGCCTGGACGTCCGCGACCGCCGGGCGTTCGCCGAGGTCGTCGACCGCGCGGTGGCGGACCTCGGGCGGGTCGACGTGCTCGTCAACAACGCCGGCATCATGCCGCTGGCCCACTTCGCCGACCACGAGCGGGCCGCCGACGCCTGGGACCGGTGCATCGACATCAACCTCAAGGGCGTGCTGCACGGCATCTACGCCGTCCACGACCACATGATCCGCCAGGGTGGCGGTCACATCGTCAACATCTCCTCGGTGTACGGCAACGCCGGCATCGCCGGGGCCGCGGTCTACGGCGCGACCAAGGCCGCCGTCGCCACCGTGTCGAACGCGCTGCGCGTCGAAAGCCAGGGCCGCATCAAGGTGACGGTGGTCCGCCCCAGCGGCGTCGTCGACACGAACCTCGCCAGCGAGATCATCGACTTCACCGCGCCCGCCGCGCTCACGGCGCACCGCGCCGGCGTTTTCCAGGAGCATGCCCAGGCCTACTTCGGCGGCGGCCCGCCAGCCGCCGGGCTGACCGACCCCGAGGACGTCCGCTACTGGTCGCTGTCCGCCGCCCAGGTCGCGGACGAGATCGTCCGCCTCATCGACCAGCCGCTCGGCGTCGCCGTCACCGACATCACCCTGCGAGCCACCGGAGAGGACTATGTCTTCTGACGCGTCTTCTGACACCGTGACGTCCGCCGCCTCCGCGCTCTCCGCCGGCGCCAGCACGGTGGCGATCGAGCGGACCCTCGCCGAGACCCTCGACGTGTTCGGCGCTCTCACCGCCGATGAGCTCGCGGCCCCGTCCGCCTGCGACGGCTGGACGGTCCACACCACCCTCGCGCACCTCACCATCAGTGTGGCCGGGTTCGCCGGGCTGATCTCGATCACGCCCTACGACCAGGGCCTGGAGTTCGAGGCGGCGGTCGACGCCCACACGCACGAGGTCGCCGAACGGCCGACCGCGGAACTCCTCGACATCATCAGGTCATCGGTGCCAGCTGTGCTGGCCATCTTCGGTGGGCTGACCGACGAACTCGCCACCACGCCCGTGAACATGGGCACCGCCGGCAGCTACCCGCTCGCGAGCCTCGCCGACGCCATCGTCTTCGACCACACCTGCCACACCCGATGGGACGTCCTCACTCCCCGCGGGCCTGTCCGGCGCACCCTGCCCGACCTCGACGGTGAACGGCTGGCCGCCGCGACCCGCTGGCTCATCGGCGGCATCCGGCAGATGACCACCGACCGGTTCCATGAGCTGCTCACCGACCCACTGGCCCTCGTCCTGACCGGACCGGGCGGCACAGCCCTGCGGCTCCTCCCCCACGCCGAGGCGACCGAGCTCCACCACGACGCCACGGCGGCGCAGGACGGCACGCGCGCCACCGTACGCACGAGCGCCACCGACTTCATCCTCTGGGGAACCGGCCGGGAGGCACGACACGGCCGAGTCGAGATCACCGGCGACACGGCCTACGCCGACACCGTCCTCGACGCCTTCCGCGTCTACTGACCCACCACACGGTCAGGCCACCCCGGCGTCAGGCCGTTCCAGCCTGACGCCGGGGAAGGGCCCTTCAGGCCGTCACCAACTGCTTCTGGGCGTTGAGCAGGGCGCTGTTGGAGTCCTCCGGGAGCGCGTCGAGCGGCTCGGCGATCTCCTCGACGCTCGGGCCGTACTGCGCGGCCAACGGTGCGAGTGCGTCGAGGTCGAAGCCGTAGAGGCGGGCGGCGTTCCCGGCCAGCAGGTCGCGCAGCTCCGGCTCGGGCAGGTCGTGCATGACCTGACGAAGCGCCTGGCGAGTGTACGGCCCGGTTCCCTCGTCGTGCGGGTAGTCGCTGCCCCACATCCACCGGTCGCGGCCGATCACCTCGCGGGCGGCGACGTCGTCCGGCCGCGGGAAGCTGGCGCCCACCCAGCAGTTCTGGTGGAAGTACTCGGTCGCCGAGCGGGGCAGCGCGTTGTCGCTGGTGTACTTCAGCTCGCCGATCTCACCGCCGCGGATCTTGGCGATGATGTCGTCGAGCTGCCGCAGCAGCGGTGGAACGAACGAGGCCGAGGCCTCGGTGATGACGAACTTCAGCCGCGGGAAACGCTCGAACACACCGGCGAGCAGCATGTGGACGAACGGGCGCAGGCCGTAGAAGCTGACCTCGCTCATCATGATCGCCGGTACCGAGGCGAAGCGGCCGTAGTTCGGGGAGCCGGTGCCGCCGTGCAGGTTGACCGGGATCTCAAGATCCTGCAGCGCTGCCCAGAGCCGGTCGTAGTCCGGGTGGTAGAGCGGCTTCACCCACTTCACGTCGGGCGCGACGTTCGGCAGCAGCACGCCGCCACGCAGGCCGTGCTCCTTGATCCAGGTCGCGTCCGCGATGGCGTCGTCGATGTCGTTGAGGAAGATCTGCCCGACGCCGGCGCGCTGCGCCGCCTTGCGGGCGCAGAAGTCGGCGAGCCACCGGTTGTGGGCCAGGATGCCGGCGCGGCGGTGCGGGTACTCCTCCGCGGTGGGCGGGCCGGCGAACAGCACGAAGCCCGGGTAGAACGGCGGTACAGTATTCGGGAAGATCACTTCGCCGACGACGCCGTCGGCGAGCTGGTCCCGGTCGCGCCGGTCGTCGTCCCAGTTGCGGACGCGCAGGTCGGTGTCGCGCAGGTCCTTCCAGGGGTTCTTGTACTTCCCCCGCCAGGCGTCGAAGTCGTCGTGGAAGGAGGGGTCGAGGTACTCGCGGTAGGTCGCATGGTTCGCGCCGGCATGGGTGTCGGCGGAGATGATCGTGTATCGGGCGCCCATCAGCACTCCCTCGGATGGAACGGACCGGGCTCAACAGATACTAGAACACGAATCTATTCTGGGTCCCGCGCCGTTACCCGGCCCCGCCCCGTACGACCGACTCGACCAGCGTTCTCATCCACTCCCGCACCCGACGGTCGACGTCCGAGGTCGCCTCGACACCGGCGCCGGTCAGGCCGATCGAACCGAACAGCCGCCAGCCGAGCGCGACCACCTGCAGGAAGGCGGCCAGCAGCCGCGCCTCGTCCTCCGGCAGGTCCAGGCCGTCCTGCCGCGCGGCCCGGACCATCATCGAGGCGACCTGCTGGAGACCGGGCGACGGCCCGAACACGTCGGCGGGATCGCCTTCGAGTGCCGCCCAGCCCATGATGCGCCCGACGCTGTCATCCGCGGTCAGGAAGATGTCGATCGCGTCCGCGAGGTCGTCGATGTGCTCGAAGCGGGTCGCCGACCTCGCCGAGACCCGCTGGTACACGGCCCGCAGCAACTCCTCCCGAGTGCCGAGGTACTGGTAGACGAGACCGAAGTTCACGTCGGCGTCCTCGGCGATCTCACGCAGCCGCACCTTGGACGGCCCCTGCCGCGCGATCAGCCGCTGCGCCGACTCCAGCAACGCCTCGCGTACCTCCGCACGACCGCGCGGCCGCCGAGCGCGGCCCGCGCCGTCGGCCGCCGAGTCCGAGTCGTCCGGGCCCGACTCGGACCGCGATTCCGTTCCGCTGCTACCTGGGGCCACAGGGTCGCATCCTAGGCGCTCCCGGACGGCACGGCCGGAGTCCTCGATGACCGACAGGATGGCCCTTGCATTGATTTAGTCGCCCGACTACAGTCACCTGACTAGGTTACCAATTAGAACTTCGATGCAGCGTTGCCGGCACGAGAGTTCAGGTCGCGCCGGCAACGCTGGCCAGACGCTCGCCGCGGGGCTCCCCCCACGGCGAGCCCGCCTCGACGCCCGCGTCGGCCTGCGCACGCACAATCCCGCGGCCGGCAAGTCGCAGCTCAGAAACGACATCACCTACGGACGCACGGACCGGAGTCGCTTCGTGGCAGACCACCTCACGTTCGACCAGCTCTACATCGACGGCCGCGCCGTAGCCGGAGAGTCGGATGCCCTCGCGGTCGAAGACCCAGCACTAGAACAGAATTTCACTCATGTGCCCACGGCCTCACTGGCCCAGGTGGACCAGGCGGTCGACGCGGCGCGACGGGCGTTCGATGACGGCCCGTGGAGTCGCCTCCCGGTGGCCGAACGGGTCACCGTGCTGCGGCGCTTCGCCGATCGGCTGCGCGAGAGCCGCGACGAACTGATCGAGACGGCGATCCGCGAGACCGGCGCGACCAGGATCGTCGCGCAGTGGGCACAGGTCGACATGGCCCTCGACCAGGCCCGCCAGCTGCCGGACCTGTTCGCGACGCTGCCCGAGTGGGAGCACAACGAGCTGCCCTTGGCGGACTCGTTCGACCCGGCCGGCCGCGACGTGCTGCTCAGCATCCGCCGTTACGAGCCGTGCGGTGTGGTCGCGGCGATCAGTCCCTACAACTTTCCGCTCCAGACGAACGTGTGGAAGGTGGTCTCGGCGCTGGCGGCGGGGTGCAGCGTCGTCCTGCGCCCGAGCCCGCTGACACCGCTGACCGCGCTGGCGCTCGGCGCGGCCGGGCTTGATGCCGGTCTTCCGCCCGGAGTGCTCAATGTCGTCGTCGAGCGTGACTCCCACGGCGCGGAACTGCTCACCAGCGATCCACGGATCGACTGTGTGTCCTTCACCGGGTCCACCGCGGTGGGCCGCCGGATCGCCGCCCAGGCGGCGCCGACGGTCAAGCGGCTGCTGCTGGAGCTCGGTGGCAAGTCGGTGCAGCTCTACCTTCCCGACGCGCTCGGCGGGGTGGAGGCCGGGGTGTCGACCGTCTTCGGCTCGCAGAGCGGACAGGGCTGCGCGCTGCAGACCAGAGTGCTGGTGCCGCGGGAGAGCCTGGACGAGGTCGCCGGACGGCTGGCCGCCGTCGCGGGCGCGCTTCGGGTGGGTGACCCGCACGACCCGGCGACCGTCATCGGCCCGGTCATCTCGGCCGCGCAGCGGGACCGCGTCGAGCAGCTGGTCGCCGCCGGCGTGGCGGCGGGTGGGCGGCTGGTCGCCGGCGGGGGCCGCCCGGCTCATCTGCCGGTCGGGTACTACGTCGAGCCGACTGTCGTCGTGGTCGACGACAACCGCAATCCGCTTGCCCAGCAGGAGGTCTTCGGCCCGGTGGTGACCGTGCAGGGCTACCGCGACGTCGACCACGCCGTCGCCATCGCGAACGACAGCGAGTACGGCCTGTCCGGCGGCGTCTACACCGCCGACCTGCGGCTCGGGCTCTCCATCGCCGAGCGCATCCGCTCCGGGACGGTGCAGGTGAACCGGGGCGCGGCCAACGCCTACACCCCGATGGGCGGGTACAAGCAGAGCGGGATCGGCCGCGAACGCGGCGTGGCGGGATTCCGGGAGTACCAGGAGCTCAAGCATGTCGTCGTCGCCGGCGCCCGCTGAGCCGATGGCCACCGACGGCGACCGGGGTGCCGACGCGGGCGGATCCAGCCTGCGTGTGGACCGCGACCTGTGCATGGGCTCGGGGTCCTGCGCGTTCCAGGCACCCGCGATCTTCGACCTTGACGACCAGATGAAGGTCGTGCTCCTCGACGGATCGGACTCCGCGGACGCGCTGCGCGCCGCCGTCGAGTCCTGCCCGTCCGGGGCGCTCAGGCTCGTCACCCGATCCGAACCAGGGGAGATTTCATGACATCGCCATCGTCGTTAGCCGGCCAGGCCGCGGTGATCACCGGCGCCGGTTCCGGCGTGGGCCGTGCGTCCGCCCTGGCGTTCGCCGCCGCGGGCGCGCGGGTGGTCTGCGCCGACGTCCGGGACGACTGGGCGAAGGAGACCGCGCAGCTGGTCGCCGCGGCCGGCGGGACGGCGGTGGTCCAGCACTGCGACGTGGCGGTGGAGGAGGATGTCGCCGCCGCGGTCGCGGCGGCCGTCGAGCATTTCGGCCGCTTGGACATCATGTTCAACAACGCCGGTGTGACCGGCTTCAAGCCCGGCGCGTCGTTCGAGGACTTCACCGCGGACGACTTCGCCCGGCTGACGGACATCAACTTCCGGGGCGTCTTCAACGGCTGCAAGCACGCGGTGAAGCAGTTCAAGCAGCAGGGCCGCGACGGTGACCGCGGCGGTGTCATCGTCAACACCGGTTCGGTCGCGGGCATCGTCGGGTTCGGCAGCGTCGTCTACGGTGCGACGAAGGGCGCGGTCAACCAGATCACCCGCGGTGTCGCCGTCGAGTGCGCACCGTTCGGCATCCGCTGCAACGCCATCTGCCCGGGTGCCATGCCGCTGACGAACTTCACTCCCGTTTCGCCCGGCGCCGAGTTCCAGCCACCGGAACAGCAGTACCTCGACGAGGTCGCCGCCTACCAGCCGCTGGGACGCTACATCACCGCCGAGGACTGCGCCCAGGCGGCGCTCTTCCTGGCATCGGACGCGTCGAGGAACATCACCGGCGTCCTGTTGCCGGTCGACGGTGGATACGTCGCCCGTTGAGGACGCGACCGGGGCCCATGTCAGTCGGCCCCAGGGAAAGGAGGCGAGATCCATGACGGAGAACGCGGCACCGACGACCCGCGACGGCGGTTACACGGCGCCCGATCTGGCATTGTTCGGCGCGGAACACGTCCGCCGTTACGTCGAGACCGGCGGCGCCGTCGGCCACAGCTGGAACGGCGTGACCTGCCTGGTGCTCTGGACGACCGGGCGACGCACCGGGCAGCGCCGGGCGACGCCGCTCATCTACGCGCAGGACGGCGACCGCTTCGTCGTCATCGCCTCCCAGGGAGGCGCGCCGGCTCATCCCGGCTGGTACCACAACCTCCTTGCCCAGCCCAAGGTCGAGGTGCAGGTGCTGGCGGACCGGTTCACGGCGACCGCCCGCACCGCCGAGGGCGCGGAACACGAGCGTCTGTGGAGTCTGATGGCCCAGCGGTGGCCGAACTACGACGAGTACACGAAGCGGACGACACGCAGGATTCCCGTCGTCGTTCTCGAGCGAGGCTGACATGGTCGCGAGTGACGTTCCCACCCTGGACCCGCAGCGCATCCGCGAGCTGTTCGACCTGCGCAGCGACGTCTACGCGAGCCGCGGCGGGGCCTTCGAGACCGACCCGTACCCGGCGTTCCACCAGCTGCGCGAGACCGGGCCGGTGCATCCCGGCATCGTCGGGCCGCTGGTCGGATTCCACGGCGAGGCGTTCTTCCAGGGCCTGCCCTACCCGGAGCTGGCGCACTTCTCGGTCTTCGACCACGCCACCTGCCAGGCGGTGCTGCGCGACAGCGAGACGTTCGTGTCGGCGCCGAGCGCGCCCGGCCCCGAACGCGCGATGGCCGACACGTTGCTGCTCTACATGGACGGGGTGAAGCACCGCCGCTACCGCGCCCTGGTGCAGCCGTCGTTCGTGCCGAAGCGGGGCGGCTGGTGGAGCGAACGCTGGATCGAGTCCACGGTGCGGGCACTGCTCGACGCGATCGAGCCGGCCGGGCGGTCGGACCTCAACGTCGACTTCTGCGCGGCGATCCCACTGCTCACGATCTGCGGCAGCTTCGGCATCGGCGTGTCCGACGCGCTGCGGATCCGCGAGGCAGCCACCTCCGACGGACGCGACGCCCACATCCTGGTCGAGATCCTGGCCCCGATCATCGCCGAGCGCCGCCGGGAGCCAGCGGACGATCTGATCAGCGTGCTGGTCCAGGCGGAGGTCACCGAGGAGGACGGTGAGCGCCATCGGCTCTCCGACGTGGACATCCTGGGTTTCTCCCACCTACTGCTCGCCGCCGGCTCGGGCACGACGTGGAAGCAGATGGGCATCACCCTGCTCGCTCTGCTGACCCACCCGCAGTGGCTCGCCGCCGCCCGGGCGGACCGGGCGGTGTTGCGCGCCGCGATCGAGGAGTCGCTGCGCTGGATGCCGACCGACCCGATGTTCTCCCGCTACGCCACGAAGGACACCACGCTCGGCGGTGTCGACGTCCCGGCCGGATCGGTCATCCACCTGTGCTTCGGTGCGGCGAACCGCGATCCGGCGCGCTGGGAGCGGCCGGACGAGTTCGACCCGAGCCGCCCGCCCGGCGCACACCTCGGCTTCGGCGGCGGCCCGCACATCTGCCTCGGGATGCACGTCGCCCGTGCGGAGATCCTCACCGCGATCTCCGCGCTGCTCGACCGCCTCCCGAACCTGCGCCTCGACCCGGACGCCGAGACGCCGCGGATCATCGGCATGTACGAGCGCGGTCCGACCGCGGTTCCGGTGGTGTGGGGATGACGACCAGCTCCGTCGAGAACTCGCACGCCGCCGCGGTGGTGCCGGGGCAGGTGTGGGTCGAGGAGTTCGGCCGGGTCGCGCCGCCACTGACGGAGCGGACCGCGGCGTTCTGGACCTCGGGCGCGGACGGCGTCCTGCGGATCGCGCACTGCCGTGACTGCGGGCGCTACCTGCACCCACCGCGGCCGGTCTGCCCGGCCTGCCGGGGCCGCGACGTCGGGTTCGACCCGGTCTCCGGCCGGGGCACGGTGTGGTCGTGGACGCTGAACCGCTACCAGTGGGTTCCCTCCATGCCACCGCCGTACCTGGTCGCGGACGTCGAGCTGGTCGAGCAGCCCGGGCTGCGCCTGCTGACCAACGTGGTCGACTGCTCTCCGGAGCGGATCCGTGTCGGGCTGCCGGTGGTGGTCTGCTTCAGCCGGTCCGGTGAGGCGTTCATCCCGCTGTTCCGCCCCGAGCACCCGGCAGCGGAGGATCAGGGGGCCGGCGATGCGCGGGAGTGACGGCCGCCGGCCCGAGGACACGGCGCTGATCACCGGGGTCGGCCGGTCGGCGATCGGGCGGCGGCTGCGGGTGGACCCGTGGGTGCTCACCGCGGACGCGGCACTGGCCGCGATCGCCGACGCCGGGCTCACACCGGACGACATCGACGGGGTCTCGACCTACCCGGGCGCGTTCTGGTCGACGCCCGGCATCACCGGCGCCGGTGTCGACGACGTCCGGGCGATGCTCGGGCTCAGGCTGCGCTGGCACACCGGCGGCGGCGAGCTCGCCGGCCAGCTCGGCTCGATCGTCAACGCCGTGCTGGCGGTCGCCGCCGGCCTCGCGACCCACGTGCTGTGCTTCCGGACGGTGTGGGAGTCGACCGCGCAGGAAGGCTTCGGCAGCCGGTCGGCCACGCTGCTCGGCGGCGGCGGAACCCAGGGCCAGCCGGTGCGCTTCGGCCGGGAGCTCACCCACTGGTCGACGCCGTTCGGGATCGGCTACCCCTGCTACGCGGCGATGGAGATGCAGCGGCGCATCGAGCTGGCCGGTGCCAGCCGGGAGAAGTTCGCCACGCTCGCGCTCGCCACCCGCGCCTACGCGGCCCGCAACGAGGCCGCGGTGTACCGCGATCCGCTCACCCTCGACGACTACCTCGGCGCCCGGATGATCTCCGATCCGATCTGTGTCTACGACTGCGACGTCCCGGTCGACGGTTCGGTGGCGTTCGTGGTCTCGAACGCGGCGGCGGCCGGGGACCCCGGCCGGGCGCTGCGGCTGGAGGCCATGGGCTCCGCCTCCGGGTTCGACGAGTCCGCCGCCATGATGTGGGAGCGGACCGACCTCAAACCGGCCGACGTCGACCTCGCTCAGGTCTACGACGGCTTCTCGGTCTACGCGCTGCGCTGGCTGGAGGCCCTCGGGTTCTGCGGCCGCCACGAGGCGCTCGACTTCATCGAGGGCGGGGACCGGATCGGCCCGACCGGCGATCTGCCGCTGAACACCGGCGGCGGCCAGCTCTCCGGCGGGCGGCTGCACGGCTACGGCGGCCTGCTGGAGGCCTGCCTGCAGCTGCGCGGCGAGGCCGGTGCCCACCAGCTGCCCACCGCCCGTCAGCTTGCCGTCGTCACCAGCGGCGCGGAGTCGTTCACCTCGTCCCTGCTCGTCGGGGCACCGCGCTGAGCGCGCGTCCCCACCAGCGGCACGGTCGCGGACATCGCGAACAGGAGTAGTGCACATGTTGCCAACGACCACCCGAATCATGTCGGCGGACGACCATCTGATCGAACCGGCCCACCTGTGGGTCGACCGTGTCCCGGCGAAGTACCGCGACGGCTGCCCGAAGATCGTGGAGGTCGAGGGCCGGCAGGCCTGGCTCTACGAGGGTGAGCACACCTACATCCCGATGGGCTCCTGTCGTGCGCTGCCCGGCTTCTCCGAGGCCGGCTACCCGCCGGCGCCCGGCACCGCCCGCTTCGACGAGATCCGTCCCGGCTGCTACGACCCGGTCGAGCGGCTGAAGGACATGGACATCGACGGGACGTGGGGCCAGCTCTGCTTCCCGAACTACGCACGGTTCGCCGGGCACCGCTTCTTCCTGAACGTCACGGACCTGGAGCTGGGGCTCGCCTGCCTGCGCACCTACAACGACTACCTGCTCGACGAGTGGTGCGCGACCGACCCCGAGCGCCTCTTCGGCGCCGTCATCCTCCCGCTGTTCGACGTCGAGAAGGCCGTCGAGGAACTGAAGCGGGTGCTCGCCAAGGGCGCGCGGGCGATCGCCTTCTCGGAGAACCCGACCGTGCTCGGCCTTCCCTCGGTCCACACCGACCACTGGGATCCGCTGTGGGCGGTGGCGAACGAGGCCGGCATTCCCGTCTGCATGCACATCGGCAGCTCGTCGCGACTTGTCACGACCTCCGCGGACGCCCCGCCGACGGTGCTCGTCGCGCTCAACGGCGTGAACTCGATGATGGCCGGCGTCGACTGGCTGTTCGCCGGCATTCTGGAGCGCTTCCCCCGGCTTAAGGTCATCCTCTCCGAAGGCGGCGCCGGGTGGATTCCGTACATTCTCGAGCGGGCGGAGAAAGCCTTTCACGACGGCCGCCTGAGCCAGGACACCTCCATCGGCCAGGCCGGCGTCAAGGCCACCCGGTCGCCCCGTGAGGTGTTCGCCGAGCACATGTACGTCTGCCTGGTCGACGAGCGGTTCGCGCTGCGCAGCCTCGCCGACGTCCCGGTGGACAACCTGCTGTTCGAAGGCGACTTCCCGCACGGGGACGGGCTGTGGCCGAACAACCGCGCCTACCTGGAGAAGGCCCTCGCAGACGTGCCCGACGCGGACGCCGTGAAGATCGCCGAAACGAACCTGCGCGGTCTGCTGCAGGCCTGAGTTCGTCCTTCGTCCTGCCTCGCCCCGCCTTCGCCGATCGGCGTTCTCGTGACCGAGAGACCGACGAGAAACCGGAGAGTCATGCCCTACGACCTGCTTGCCGGTGTGCGCGTCATCGAGGCGTCGATGTACGCGTTCGCGCCGTCCGCCGGCGCCGTGCTCGCCGACTGGGGTGCCGACGTCATCAAGATCGTGCCGCCCGACGTCCGCGACCCGATGAGCGGCAACATCATCGCCGGTCTGCCGGAGCGCGAGGTGGGCGTCGCGTTCATGTGGGAGATCACGAACCGCGGGAAGCGCTGCATCGGCGTGGACCAGCGCACGGAACAGGGCCAGAAGATCGTGGCGGAGCTGGCGCGCGGCGCCGACGTCTTCATCACCAACCTGCTCCCGGACGCACGCCGCCGGTTCCGGGTGGACGCCGAGGACCTCACCGCGATCAACCCGAACCTCGTCTACGCCCGGGCGAGCGCGCACGGGCCGGCCGGGCCGGAACGTGACGCCGGCGGCTTCGACCACACCGACTTCTGGGCGCGCACCGGGATGGCCCACGCGGCCAGCCAGGTGAGTGACGAGTTCGTCCCGCAGCCCGGCCCGGCGCTCGGCGACCTCGCCTCGGGCGCCTTCCTGGCTGGCGGCATCGCGGCCGCGCTCTTCCGGCGAGAGCGCACCGGCCGCGGTGGGGTCGTCGACGTCTCGCTGCTCTCCTCCGGCATGTGGATGTTCGGGCCCGGGGTGGTCGCGAGCCAGCTCTACGACGTCGACGCGATCCCCCGCAACCGCCACCACGAGCTGCCGAACCCGTTCGTCGCCGCCTACACCACCCGGGACAACAGGCTCGTCTACCTCTCCGGCATCCAGACGGAGAAGCACTTCGACCGCTTCTGCGAGACCGTCGACCGCACCGACCTGCTCACCGACCCGCGGTTCGCGACCGCCGCCGCCCGCGCGGAGAACGCGCCGGCCTGCATCGCCGTCCTCGACGAGATCTTCGCCTCCCGCGACCTCGCCGAATGGATCACGCTGCTGGAGAAGATCGCCACCCCCTGGTCGCTGGTGCAGACCGCCCGGGAGGCGGCAGCCGACCCGCAGGTGCGCGCGAACAACTTCGTCACCACCGTCCAGAAGGACACCGTCTCCTACCCGCTGGTGGCCAGCCCCGCGCAGTTCGACGGCGTCGCTCCGGCCCTCGCGCCGGCCCCCGGCCACGGCGAGCACACCGACCAGGTCCTGCTGGAGCACGGCTACAGCTGGGACGACATCGTCCAGTTCAAGATCGACGGAGCGGTGCTGTGACGACCGGGCGGAGGCTGCCCCGATGACCCGCTCCGCGTTACCGATACCGGCTTCCACCGTGCCGGCTTCCACCGTGCCCGGTCTGTCCGCCGCCACCCTCTGGCAGCTCGTGCAGCGGCGTGCCGACGCGGCGCCGGACGCACCGCTGCTGCTCGACGACCTCGGCCGCACTCTCACCGCCGCCGGGCTGCGCGACGCGGCGGCAGCCACCGCCGCCGGGCTGCTGGGCCTGGGGGTCGGCCACGACTCGGTGGTGAGCTGGCAGCTGCCGACCTCCCTCGAGGCGGTGGTGCTGGCCGTGGCCTGCGCGCGGCTCGGGGTCAGCCAGAACCCGATCGTCCCCACGCTGCGCGAGCGCGAGGTCTCGTACATCGTCGAGCAGGTCGGCACCACCCTGCTGGCCGTCCCGCCGGCCTGGCGCGGATTCGACCACCAGGTGATGGCCACGGCCATCGCCGCCGCCCGTGGCTTCCGCATCCTCGTGGTCGACCACCGTGCCGCCGCCGCAGCCGGCGAGCTCGGCCTGCCGACAGGCAGCGGCCCGCTCCCGCCTCCCCCACCGCCCACGGTCGATGCGGAGCAGGAGATCCGCTGGATCTACTACACATCCGGGACCACGGCAGCACCGAAAGGCGTGCTGCACACCGACGCCTCGGTGATGGCCGCCGCGGCCGGCTCGGTCACCGCGATGCGCCTCGGCCCGGACGACGTCTACCCGATCGCGTTCCCGATCGCGCACATCGGCGGCACCGTCATGCTCGCCGCCGCCCTGGCATCCGGTACGCGGCTGCTGCTGGTGGACGCCTTCGACCCGGCGACCAGCCCGCTGACGATGGCGGCGCACGGCGCGACCATCCTGGGCTCGGCGACACCGTTCCTGCGGGCGTACCTCGCGGCCCAGGCCGGCCAGCACCACGGCGACCAGCACCGCGGCAGCGGCGACGCCGACGCCGCTGCCGCTGCCGCTGCCGCTGCACTGTTCCCGCGGCTGCGGGTGGCGGTCAGCGGTGGCGCGGCCAAGCCCGCCGGCCTGCACCGGGAGATCGCCGACGCGCTCGGCGGACGCGGCCTGGTGTCGAGCTGGGGCATGACCGAGTTCCCGCTCGCCACCCACGGCGCCCTGGACGACACCGACGACGACCTGGACCGCACCGAGGGCCGCCCGACGCCCGGCGTCGAGGTGCGCGTCGTCGGGCCGGACGGCCGGGACTGCCCGGCCGGCGTCGAGGGCGAGCTGCTGGTTCGCGGTCCGCAGCTGTTCGCCGGCTACCTCGCCGCGGCCGATGCGGATGCGGGCCGTCGGCGGCCGATCGGCGAGCGGCGGTCACGCCCGGCGGAGCTGTTCGACCCGGACGGCTTCTTCCGCACCGGCGATGTCGGTGTCGCCGGCCCGCGTGGGCATGTCCGGATCTCCGGCCGGCGCAAGGACATCGTGATCCGCAACGCGGAGAACATCTCGGCGAGCGAGGTCGAGGAGGTCATCGCCACCCACCCGGCGGTCGGCGAGGTGGCCGTCATCGGACTGCCCGACCCACGCACCGGCGAACGCTGCTGCGCGGTGATCACCCTTGTTCCCGGGGCGGCCCCGGTCGGCCTCACCGACCTGGCCCGCCACTGCGAAGACGCCGGCCTCGCCCGCTACAAGATCCCGGAACAGGTCGAGATCGTCGACGTCCTTCCCCGCACCGACATGGGGAAGATCGCCAAGTCCGTCCTCCGGAATCGGTTCCAGCCCTGACACCCCGATCGACCGCCACCCCCCATGGCCCGGGGCTCCCGTAGTTCTCCGGACCTGTGTCCCCTTCCGCGCCTCGGCAGGGGCACCTGAAACCCGCTTCCCGCACCTGAACGCCTACGGAGGAACCGATGAGACGATCCAGGACCGGCCTGGTCATCGCCAGTGTTCTCTTACTCGGCATCGCCGCATGTGGCGGCGGAGACGACTCCACTGCCACAACGGCGATCGATCAGAAGATGTTCGACCCGGGACCGGCCACCGGCTGGGACAACACGGGCCTTTCCGTGGACCCGGCCAGCCTGAAATGCGCCGATCCGGGCGGCCCGCAGGCCCGCGGCGTGACCGACACCGAGATCCGGGTCGGTGGCCTGTTGAGCATGACCAGCGCCGCCGGGGTGGCGCTCGCGGCTGCCGAGGCCGGGGCGAAGGTCCGGTTCGACCGTGCCAACGCCGAGGAGGGCGGCGTGAACGGCCGGAAGATCAACTATGTGGGCACCCTCGACGACGGCAGCGACCCGGCCCGCAACGTCTCCCAGGCCAAGGCACTCGTCAACGAGAACGTCTTCGCGGCCGTTCCGACGATGGTCCGCTCGCCCAACTATCGGGACACCTTCTGCAACGACGGCGTGCCCTACTTCGGCTGGGGCACCCAGGAGGCGTACTGCGACACCGCGATCGGCTTCGGTATCACCGGCTGCCTGGTTCCCAGCTCGGGGCACAGCACCAGCTCGGCGTGGGGCATGGTCGGGCGGTCGATTCTCGGTGACAAGGCCACCGGCGGCAGCGTCGCGGCCATCGGGACCGACCAGGACAACGCACGTCTCGGTCTCGCGAGCATCACCAGGTCGTTCACGCAGTCCGGGATGAAGGTCGTCTACGACAAGAGCCCGGTACCGGCGGCCGGGCTGGCCGACGCCACCCCGATCATCGGGGACGTCATGAGCGCCGACGGTGGCGCGCCGCCCGACCTGGTCGTGCTGACCACGGACTTCGGGCCGACCGCGAAGATCGCCGAGGCCCTCGCCGCCGCCGGCTACCAGGGCGCGGTCCTGAGCGCCGTCGGCTACGACCCACGGCTGGAGGGGTACGCAGGACTCCAGGGCACCTACACGCTGCTCCAGTGGTCATCGACACAGACTGACTCGCCCGCGATGAAGCAGCTCGAGGCCGACTTCGCCAAGTACGCCCCGGACCAGGCGGTAGGGCTGGTCGCGATGGCCGGTTACTGGTCTGCCGACTTCTTCCTCGACGCGGTGGCCAAAACCGGCAAGGACCTCACCGTCGACAACCTGTTGAAGACCATCAACGGCGGTGGCTACACCTTCCACCGGGACGGCGCGCTCGCCGAGACGCAGTGGCCGCTCAACCACACCATCTCGGCGCCGTGTGCCAGCACTGTCAGGCTGCAGGACAAGAAATACGTCGAGACCCTGAAGCTCTCCTGCGGCGCCCCGCTGCCCAGCAGCTGACCGTCGACCGACCAGCGGCCCATCATGGATGCGACAGACTCGGCGGCGCGACAGACGCCGCGGACTCGACAGGCGCGGGAGCTGCTCACGGGCGGCGAGGTGACGGTCGGCTGCGTGGCACCGCGATCCCGGGCCGGGGTCGCCGCGCTGGAGGCTGCCGGCGCGGACGCGCTCTGGGTCGGCGGGCATGTCGCCTCGCCGAACCAGAGCCCGGAGGCGATGACGTGGCTGGCCCGGCTGAGCGCGCAGGCGGAACGGGTCGTCATCGGCACAGCGGTCCTGCTCCTGCCGCTGTACCAACCCGCCATCGTCGCCAAGCAGATCGCCGATCTCGACACGGCCACCGACGGCCGGATCGCGCTCGGGATCGGAGTCGGCGGCGAGTACCCGGCCGAGTTCGACGCCTGCGGGGTGCCGCTGGCCGGGCGGGGCCGCCGCACCGACGAGGCGATCGGGGTGCTGCATGACCTGTGGGGCGGCACCCCGGTCGACCGGCCCGGCCCGCTGTTCCCGATGACGGGCGTGCGGATCGGCCCGCCACCGTGCCAGCCGGGTGGGCCGCCGGTCATCGTCGCCGGCCGCCGGGAGCCGGCGATGCGCCGGGCCGCCCGGCTGGGCGACGGCTGGATGCCCTACCTGTACTCCGCCGAACGCTATCGGCGGTCCGTCGCCGTCGTCCGAGCCGAGGCACACGCGGCCGGCCGCGCCCTGGACGGCTTCGTCTGGGCGGCGTACCTGCCGGTGGTCGTCGACGACGACACCGAGGTCGCCCGGCGGCGCGCGGCCGAGTTCCTCGGCGGGACCTACCGGCAGGACTTCCTGCCGATGGTCGACCGGGTCGCCGTCGCCGGGACCTCGGCACAGGTGGAGGCACGGCTGCAGGACTACATCCGAGCCGGGGCCCGCCACCTGGTGCTCCTGCCGGCCGTCCGTGACGGCGGCGACGACCTGCTCCTTCGTCTCATGACGGACATCGCTCCGCGGCTGCGCGCGGCACCCGCGGAGCAGCCGTCCACCGCCAGCCCACCGGGGCCGGACGGCGGCGACAGCGACAGCGACAGCAGCGATGAGAGAGGCCATGAATGACCGTTCCCGTTCCCGGCACGCTCGACGAGATGCTGTCGCCGGACTGGCTGACCGGCGCGCTCGGCGCCCGCTTCCCCGGCATCGCCGTCACCGCGGTCAGGCCAGGACCCGTGATCAGCCGGATCGCCACCAACGCCCGGTTCCGGATCGAGTGCGCGGATGGTGTCCCGGCAGGGCTTTCCCCCGATCTGTGTGGCAAGGGCTACTTCACCGAGGCAGGCCACGCGTTCCGGCACGCGGGGATTCCGGAGGCTGGTTTCTACCGGGATGTGGCGGCCAGATCCGGCGTCCGAACGCTGCGCAGCGTCTACGCCGACGTCGACCCGCGGGAGCGGCAGGGCGTCGTCATCACCGAGGATGTGATCGTCGAGGGCGCGGAGTTCCTCGACGCACGCAGCGACTACACGCCCGACCAGGCCGCCGAGAGCCTCGCGCAGCTCGCCACCCTGCATGCCTCGACCTGGGGCGCCGCCGACCTCGCCACCACCGAATGGCTCGCCCCGCGGCTGACCAGCTATCTCCAGCTACGCGGGGTGGACGAGATCCGGGTCAACTTCGACGGGCCGATCGGCGCCGGCGTGCCGGCGGAGGTGCGCGACGCCGGGCGGCTGGTGCACGCCTACCGTTCGCTTGCCGCGCTGACCAGGCAGGACGATGAGCCCTGGTGCGTGATCCACGGCGACGCCCATGTCGGGAACGTCTTCCTCGACGGCGCGGGCCGGCCGTCCTTCCTCGACTGGCAGCTGGTCCAACGCGGGCCGTGGTACCTCGACGTCGGCTACCATCTCGCCTCCGCGCTGACCGTCTCCGACCGCCGCCGAACCGAGAAGGACCTCGTCGCGCACTACCTCGAACGGCTGCGGTCGGCAGGGGTCGAGACGCCGCCCGACAACGCCGTCTGGCAGGGGATCGGGCGCGGCATCATCCACGGCCTCTACCTGTGGGCCATCACCCTCAAGGTCGACCCGGCGGTCACCAGCCTGCTGCTGACCCGGCTGGGTACCGCGGCGGCTGACCACAACGCCCTCAGCGCATTCGACCGATGACCCACGACAGTGCGACCACCCGCCTCACCGGACACCACCGACCGGAAACGGGAACCAGCGCCAAACAGGACGGAGCACCGACGATGACGACGACGTCGATCGAGGACCGCTGGCTACGCCTCGAGCCGATCAGGATCGGCTGGCTGGGCATGGAATGGCAGCGTTTCCAGCGAGAAATCCAGATGGCCTTCGACGAGGGCATCGAGCGCGGCCTGCTCGACCGCCGCTACGAGTTCCTCTTCGAGGACAACGCGGGTCTGCCCCAGGGAACCGCCAAGGGCGGCATCGACGCGTTCAACCGGCTGGTGGACGCCGGTTGCCTGGCGGTGGTCGGCGCCAACTACACCGACTCGGCGATGGCGCTGGCCGAGCACGCGAACGCCCGGAAGGTCCCGCTCATCAGCATGTGCGGAACCGACGCGTTCCACGGCGAGTACTGCTTCCGGCTCGGCAACGGTGACGTCGGAGGCGACCCGGCGTTGATGGTCAACTGGTTGAAGCGCGAGGGCCACCGACGCGTGGCGGTCGTCATGCCCTGGTCGCCGATCAGCCCCGAGTACGTCCGGTTCTTCCATCAGGAGTGCCGCCGGCTCGGTATCTCGGTCGCCGCCGTCGAGTCGATCACGAACAAGACCACCACCGACGAGCTCGCGGAGAAGTTCGCCCTGCTGCGCGACTCCGGGGCCGATGCGCTGGCCTGGCTCGGTTACGGCGGCCTGGTCGTGAACGGGACGGTACGCGCAGCACTGGAAAAGATCGACTGGGATCCGCCGCGAATCATGACCACCGCGTTCATGCAGTACATCTGGGGCTTCGAGCAGCTGGAAGGCTGGGTCGGCATCGACCAGTGGTGCCCGGAGAACCCGCGCATGCACCGGTTCCACGAGCGGTTCGTCGCCCGCTACGGCGAGGATCCCTGGATGTGGCCGAACGCCATTCCCGGCCTCGCCTACGACATGGCCGCCACCACCGTCGAGGCCCTGCACCGTGCCACCGTCCTGACCGGCGAGGGCGTCAAGGAGGGCATCGAACGGATCCGCTTCATGCCGGCCGTCACCGGTGGCCCGAACACGCACATCGCCGGCGGCCCGTTCGACCACCAGCTGTTCAAGGGCGACTGGCTGCACTTCGGCCGGGTCCGCGACGGCAAGCTCGAGTTCGCCGGGCTCTTCGAGCCGACCGATGACTACTGACGGCTGCTGAGGACTACTGACGACGTTCGGGGCGCCCGGGCCGCTGGTAAAACCCGGGCCGCACCGCCGATTTCATGAGAGCAGACGCCGGCCGGCCCGAGCACAGATGCCGGCCGGCCCGTCGGCGTCGATCGGAAGGGCAGAAATGCTTCGGTGGCCCGACCTTCACCGAGTTCCAGAATCAGTTCGCCCGGGGCTCGTCGGGCCCGGTGCGCCATTCGAACTGGCCCGCGAGAACGTTCGCGGTGTCGAGATGACGGTTTTCGCGAACCGGCCGCGCAATGTGGTGGAGGTGCTGCGCGCCGCCGGCCGCGACCACGCCGACCGGCCATACCTCATCCTGGGCGACCGCACGGTCACCTACGCCGAGGCCGCGGCGGCCGCGGAACGCGTCGCCGCCGTGTTGCACGGCCGGTACGGCGTCCGGCGCGGTGACCGAGTGGCGCTGGTCGGCGCGAACAGCGTCGAGCACGCCCTGACCATCTGGGCGGTCGTCCTGCTCGGTGGGGTCGTCGTCGGCCTGAACGGCTGGTGGACCGGGCCCGAAATGCGCCACGGCCTCGTGCTGACTGGTCCCCGGCTGCTGGTCGGGGACGAACGCCGGCTCGAGCGGATCGAAAGGCTCGCAGGGATGGCGGATGCCGGCCTGCCGGTGGTGACCTTCGACGAGCTGGCCGCCGAGGCCACCGTGAGCGTCCCGGACGCCCTCGACCGATCGCAGTCGTCCGTCCGGGACGTGGATGTGGACGAGAACCTGTTCGCCTGCGACATCGGTGAGGACGAGCCGATCGCCGTGCTGTTCACCAGCGGGACCACCGGCCGCGCCAAGGGTGCGGTGCTGAGTCACCGCGCGGTCGTCAACTTCGGCCTGGACGCTAGCCTGCGCGGCGCGGTCGAGGTGGTGAGCGGGGATGCCGCGCCGCCCGCCGGGGCCGCCGTCAGCGTGCTCGCGAGCCCGCTCTTCCACATCTCCGGGCTCGGCCCGCTGCTCGGCGCTGCGCCGCGATCCGGCATGACGCTGGTACTCGCTCCGCCCGGCCGCTGGGATCCCGCCGCGCACCTGGAACTCACCCGCCGGTACGGCGTCACCCAGTGGACCGGCGTCCCGACCCAGTTTCTCCGCCTGCTGGAGCATCCCGACCTCGACCCTGCCACGCTCGTCACCCTGCGGGGCATCGGTTGCGGCGGCGCGCCGATGCCCCCGGAGCTGCCCCGGGTCGTCGCCGAGCGGCTACCGGGCGTGCGGGTCAGCAGCGGCTACGGGATGACCGAGACCTTCGGGGTGGGCACGGCGATCGGCGGTACCCGGCTCGTCACGCATCCCGGCGCCGTCGGGGTACCCACGCCGACCTCGGAGCTGATGTTGCGAGACGCAGACGGTTCCGAGCTCACAGCAGATGGCGACGTCGGCGAGATCTGGCTCCGCAACCCCAGCGTCTTCCTCGGTTACTGGAACGACGAGGAGGCCACGGCGGCGGTCCTCGACGCCGATGGCTGGTATCGCAGTGGGGACTACGGCCGGATCGTGGACGGCATGGTGTACCTGGAGAGCCGCCTGCGCGACCTGATCATCCGTGGCGGCGAGAACATCTACCCGATCGAGATCGAGAACCGGCTGATCGAGCATCCGGGCATCGCCGAGGCCGCGGTGATCGGGGTGCCACACCACCAGCTCGGCCAGGAGGTGCTGGCTGTCCTGGTCCCCCACGATGGGAGCATCCTCGACCCGGCGGAAGTACGCGACTGGGTCGCGGCCACGCTGGCCGCCTTCAAGGTCCCCGCCCGGATACGCATCGTTGACGCCCTGCCCCACAATGCGTCCGGCAAGGTAATCAAGCGCGATCTCGAGGACCGTTTCGCCGAGGACGCCGATCTTCCACACCCTTGACCCGGCAGCATCCAGCCGGGTTCCGGAGCTGCCGTCCATCGAACCGACGAAGGACGGGCTCGTCGCTCACCGGCCGGCGTATGACAGCCTGGCGCGGCATCGATGTGACGCCGTGGGAAAGGGAGTGCAGCAGTGCCCCGACGGGACGCGGCCGGACTGCCGCCGACCAGCTACGCGGTGCTCGGGCTGTTGGCAGTCGCAGACGTGCCGTTGTCCGCGGTCGAGCTCAAGACCCGCGCGGACTTCAGCCTGCGGTTCTTCTACTGGGCGCCGGCGGTCAGCCATATCCGCAAGGAGCTGGCTCGCCTCGGTGAGCTGGCACTCGTCACCGCCGAGATGGTGCCGGCGCCGCGGGCCCGGCACACCGTCGTCCACGAGATCACCCCAGCGGGCCGGGCGGTGCTGCGCGGCTGGCTGGACGACCTGCCCGACGACGAGCCCGTCGTCGTCAAGGATTCCGTCCTGCTGCGGGTGTGGCTGGGTGCGGAGGGCGAGCCGGACCAGATCGTGCGGCTGCTAGACCAGCACCTGGCGCGAACCCGGGCCGCGATCGACGAGCTGCAGTGGGGCCGGCGGCGAGCCCGCGAGGTTCATCTGGACGAAGTGACGCGGCTGCGTCACTCCCGCGCCGTCGGCGACTACGTGCTGCGCCGGATGTACGCCGAACTCGCGAGCCTCACCCAGCTGCGAGACGAGATCGCCGATCGGCCGACCGAGCCACGCCCACCCATGGCCGGCCCGCCGCCCCTGCACGACTACGACGAACCGGAATGACGACCGGCGACCGCCCGTCCAGGTCAGGTCAGGTCGCACGCGGGGCCGCGGCGTGCGCCGGTCAGCGGGAACGGTTCAGATCGCCAGCGGATCACGCGGCAGGCCGAGAATGCGTTCCGCGATCTGGTTGCGGGCGATCTCCGAGGTGCCGCCCGCGATCGTCGCCGCGCGGGAGATCAGCTGGCGCCATCCGACGCCGCCGAGCTCGTCACTGAACGCGGTCTGCTCACCGACGAGGTCGGCGGCCAGGGTCGCGGTGCGCTGCGCGTGCTCGGCGACGACCAGCTTGGTGACATTGCCCTCCGGTCCTGGGCCGCCACCGGCGACCGCCCGCTCGGCGCGGCGCAGGTTCAGCTGGCGCAGTGCGAGGTTCTCAGCCAGGTGCGCGCCGATCCGGGACTCGGCGCCGGGCAGCCGGTGACCGTGTGCCCGGTACAGGTCGAGGTAGTCGACCGATCCCATCATGTCGACGCTGCCACCGAGGCTGACCCGCTCGTTGCCGAGAGTCGCGCGGGCGACCGTCCAGCCCGCTCCCGGCACCCCGACGACGTCGGCGTCCGGGACGAAGACATCGGTGAAGAAGACCTCGTTGAACATGCTGTCGCCGGTGCTCTGGCGCAGCGGGCGGATCTCCACTCCGGGGGCGGCCATGTCGATCACCAGGGTGGTGATGCCGTTGTGCTTGCCGACCCCGCGCTCGGTGCGCACCGTGGCCAGGCCCCAGCGCGCCCGGTGTGCATCGGAGGTCCAGACCTTCTGGCCGTTGACCACCCAGCCCCCGTCGGTCCGCACCGCCGAGGTCCGCACGGCGGCGGCGTCGGAGCCGGCGGCCGGCTCGCTGAACAGCTGGCACCAGATCTCGTCCCCGGCCAGCGCGGGCCGGACCCACCGGTCGACCTGGTCGGGGGTGCCGTGCTGGATCAGGGTGAGGATGACCCAGCCGGTGATCGACAGGTTCACCCGCGCGACGCCGGCGGCCCGGAACTCCTCCTCGATCACCAGCTGCAGGCCGGCGGGGGCCTCGATCCCCCACGGCTTCGGCCAGTGCGGCTGGACGTAGCCGGTCTCGATGAGGCGCTGGCGCTGCTCGGCCGCGGGCAGCGCGGCGATCTCCGCCGCGAGCCGCCGGACAGCCGGTCGCTCGGCCTCGACCTCGGGCGGCAGGTCGAGGGCCGTCTCGCGCGTCACACCGGCCACGCTCAGCCGGGTGACGTCGGCCGCCGCCTCGATCGGGGAGAACAGTGCCCTGAGGACCACGGCGCGCCGCTGCAGCAGGTGGGCGTCGTGCTCCCAGGTGAAGCCGATCCCACCATGCAGCTGGATGTTGCGCTCCGCGTTGGTGACGAAGGCCGGCAGGGCAAGCGCTGCCGCGACCGCCGCCGCCAGCACGAACTCGTCCTGGGGTCCCGCGGCGGCCCGCGCCGCGTCCCACGTCGCCGCGGTACCGAGCTCGGCCGCGACCAGCATGTTCGCCAGGTGGTGCTTGACCGCCTGGAAGGTGCCGATCGTGCGGCCGAACTGCTCACGGACCTTCGCGTACTCGGTCGCGGCCGTCACGCACTCATGGGCACCGCCGACCGCCTCGGCGGCGACCAGCGTGCGGACGACCGCCTCCGCGAAGGGGCGGGCCCCGGCGAGGACGGCGTCAGCGGCGACCGGCACATTGTCGAGGCGCACCCGGGCCGACGGGCGGGAACGGTCGAGGTTCGACGCCGGCACCTCGACCATGACTCCCGGCGCCGCGGCCGAGAGCACGACCAGGTCGTCACCGACGGCAACCAGCAGGATTTCGGCCAGGCCACCGCCGAGCACGGCACCGGCATCGCCGGTAAGCACGTCGCCGCCACCCGTCAGCGTCCCGCCGAGACCGATCGCCGCCACCGTCTCGCCACCGGCGAGGGCGGGCAGCAGCCGGGCGCGCAGGTCCGGGCTGCCCTTGGCCGCGATGACCGCGGAGACCGCCAGCGTCGGCAGCGCAGGGCCGGGGGCGACGGCCCGGCCGAGTTCCTCGACCACCGCGACAAGCTCCGGCAGCCCCGCCCCGCCACCGCCGAACTCCTCCGGAAGGTGCAGGCCGAGCAGGCCGAGCTCGGCGAGCCCCTTCCAGAAGTCCGGCACCGCTGTGGGCGGCGCGTTCAGCAGTTCCCGGCCCGCGGCACGCGCCCCGTGGCTCTCCAGGTAGGCCCGCGTCGTACGCGCGATCTCCTGGTGCTCGTCGCTGATGGCGATCGCCATGACGCCTTCCCCTCCGCCGCGCAGCACAGGTGACATTTCGGACGAACTTGTTCTGTAATAGGCGCAAGGTATTCGACCGCCCAGTCGGCGTCAAGACAACCCGGGACCCGCACCCGGCCATGGCCACCACCGCCGCCGCCGCCGCCGCCGCCGGATCATGAACCAGCGCCGGACACCCACGTGATCAACGGATCATGTGGGGCTGTGGGATGGTGGGGTGATGTCCACCCCTCCCAGGCGCCGCATCGGGCGCCCCGTGGATCCGACCATCGAGGAGAAGGTCACCGGCGCGGCGATCCAGATCTACGCCGAGGTGGGTTGGTCAGGCTTCACCTTCGACGCGATCGCGGTCCGTGCCGGCGTCGGCAAGGCCGCCATCTACCGTCGCTGGTCCTCCAAGATGGAGATCCTCTCCAGCGCCTTCGCGGCGACGCAGCCGGACCTCGTCGAGCTTCCGGACACGGGCAGCATCCGCGGCGACCTCCTCACGCTGGCCCTGGCCCTGCTCGACCGCCTGGACCAGCCCGCGGGGATTGCGGAGATCCGACTCCTCCTGGACACCAAGCTGTACACGGGAGACGTCGCCTTCCCGGACATCGACCCGGGCAGGCGGCGCAGCCGCGCGCTGGTCCGGGAGGGGGTGAACCGCGCGATCGAGCGGGGCGAGCTCCCGAAGGGCACCCGCCCCGAAATGATCGTCGACGCGGTCCGCGGGACCATCATCCACAACTTCCTCCTCCTGCCGTCGGACAAGACCGACGTCTGGCACGCCCGGCGGGACGCCTACGCGGCGGAGGTCGTGGATCTGGTCCTGGCGGGGGTCCACGCCCGCGCCGCGATCAGCTGATCGCGGCCGGACTCCGGACTCCGGGCTCCGGGCTCCCGAGCCCCGAATTGATCCGGACGACTCTCGTCCGGAACTCTTGACTCCGCGCTTGCGGCGGCCTTAGCGTGCCGCCGAGCACACATCGTCGGACTTCGCCCTGGTTCGCCGGCCGCTTCCGGCCGGAGGTCTCGTCGGTGCACGCGCTCGCACCTGATGCGCGCGGCGCCGGGCGGCTCCGCGGCGGGAAGTAGCCGCACTCCCCGAACCGGCACAGGACTCAACGCGCCCGGGTGCCCGCCAGGCCGGTTCCACTCGTCAAGAGCACGTTCGGAGACAGGAATGACCGATAGCACGCTCGGCGGTGCGACCACGGAGGTCGAGCCTGTTCCACCCACGCCTCGCCGTGGCGGCCCGCTCACGCGCCTGCGCGTCGTCGAGCTGGCCGGCATCGGGCCCGGTCCGCACGCCGCCATGCTGCTCGCCGACCTGGGCGCGGACGTCGTGCGCGTCCAGCGTCCCGGGGCGACCGGCATGAACGATCTGATGCTGCGCAACCGTCGCTGGATCGGCGCGGACCTCAAGGACCCCGCCGGGCGGGAAGCCGTGTTGGGGCTGGTGGAACACGCGCATGTGCTGATCGAGGGGTTCCGCCCCGGCACGACCGAGCGACTGGGGCTGGGCCCGGACGACTGTCTCGCCCGCAATCCGCGGCTGGTCTACGCACGGATGACCGGGTGGGGGCAGAGCGGGCCGCTGTCCCAGCGGGCCGGCCACGACATCAACTACCTGTCGCTGACCGGGCTCCTGCACGCGATCGGCCCCGCGGACGCCCCGCCCGTCCCGCCGCTCAATCTCGCCGCGGACTTCGGCGGAGGCTCGATGTTCCTGGTCGCCGGAGTGCTGGCGGCCCTGTGGGAGCAGGCGGTCTCCGGGCGCGGGCAGGTCGTGGACGCCGCGATGGTGGACGGCGCCAGCGTGCTCGGGCAGATGGCCTGGGCGCATCGGGCCATGGGGGTCTGGTCGGACGAGCGGTCGTCGAACATCCTCGACGGGGCCGCGCCGTTCTACCGCACCTATGTCTGCGGGGACGGGCGCTACGTCGCGGTCGGCGCGATCGAGCCGCAGTTCTACGCCCAGCTGCTCGCCGGCGTCGGGCTCACCGCCGAGGAGCTGCCGGGCCAGTACGACCGGGCCGGGTGGCCTGTCGTGAGCGCTCGCCTCGCCGGGATCTTCGCCACCCGCCCGCGCGACGCGTGGGCCGAGGTGTTCGCCGGCACGGACGCCTGCGTGACGCCGGTTCTCGCGTTCGGCGAGGTGTCGACCCATCCGCACATGGCGGAACGACAGACGATCGTGACGGTCGACGGAGTGGAACAGGCCGCCCCCGCACCGCGCTTCACCCGCACCCCGACCGCCGCGCCGGTCGGCCCGCCGCCCACGGGCACGCCGATCGAGGACGTCCTGGCCGACTGGCGGCAACAGACACCGTGAGCCACACATACGCCCTGCCATCCGACGGCACGCCGACGCTCCTCACCCCCGCGGCGATCATCGAGACGGCCGACGCCATCGCGGCGATGCAGGAACCCGACGGGGCGATTCCCTGGTCCCCCGGCGACCACACCGATGCCTGGGACCATCTCGAGTGCGTGATGGCCCTGCAGCTGGCGGGGCGGTCCGACGCCGCCGCCGCGGGGTGGGAGTGGCTGGCACGCAGCCAGCGCCCGGACGGCTCCTGGCCGATGCGCACAGTGGCCGGTGTCATCGAGGACGCGGGAGCGGACAGCAACCAGTGCGCGTACGTCGCCGCCGCCTGGCACCACTGGCTCGTCACCGGCGACCGCGAGCACGCGGCCCGCGTGTGGCCGGTGGTGCGGGCCGCGCTCGACTTCGTCCTGGACCTGCAGCAGCCGGACGGGCAGGTGTGGTGGGCCCGCGCGGCCGACGGCAGCCCGCACACCGAGGCACTGCTCACCGGGTGCTCGAGCACGCTGCACAGCCTGAGATGCGGCCTCGCCCTGGCCGACCTCGTCGGTGAGCCGCGGTCCGAGTGGGAGCTCGGGGCCGGGATGCTGCGGCACGCGCTGCGCGCTCGTCCGGAGCTGTTCGGCCGCCGGGACCGCTGGTCGATGGACCTGTACTACCCGGTGATCGGCGGCGTCCTCCGCGGCGCCGAGGGGCGGGCCCGGCTGCGGTCACGCTGGGACGACTTCGTCGTCGCCGGGCTGGGTGCCCGCTGCGTCGACGACCAGCCGTGGGTGACCGGTGCCGAGACCTGCGAGCTGGCCATCGCCCTGCACCTGGTCGGGGAGACCGACGCCGCCGTCCAGCTGGTGCGCGACATCGGGCACCTGCGCCACGCCGACGGCAGCTACTGGACCGGCTGGCAGTTCGAGGCCGGCGTCAACTGGCCCGAGGAACGCAGCTCCTGGACGGCCGCGGCGGTGATCCTGGCCGTGGACACCCTGGCCGGCGGGGTGACCGAGACCCTCTTCCGCGGCGACGATCTGCCCACCGGGCTCGTTTTCCCGCGCGACGAAACCGCGGCACGGGCGGGGCCGGACGAGGTCCTGCTCCCACGGCCGCGGATGGGCGAACTCGACGAGCGCCGCAAGTAACGCACCGAGGCCGCCGGCGGTAGCGGATCAACGCTCCCACCGGCGGCCTCGACACCAGATCCTCAGGCCGGCGGCGCCCCCGTCAGCACCGTGTAGCCGTCCGCGTCGAGAAGGTCCGGAAGGCGGGTGAGCCGCATCCGGAACAGCCAGCCTGAGCCGAACGGGTCGCTGTTGAGCAGGGCCGGATCGCCGAGGGCGGCCTCGTTGCGCTCGATCACCTCGCCGTCTCCCGGCGCGCACAGATCACTCACCGACTTCGTCGACTCCACCTCGCCGCACGGCTCACCGGCGGCCAGCGCGGCGCCGATCTCGGGCAGGTCCACGAAGACGACGTCGCCGAGCGCGTCCGCCGCGTAGGCGGTGATCCCGACCCTGGCCAGATCACCGTCGATCTCCAGCCACTCGTGCTCTTCGGTGTAGCGCAGATGGCTCGGGATGGTCATCAGGATTCCTTCCTTCGCCAGGCCGGCATTCGCCAGGTCGGCGTTCGCCGGGTCAGCATTCGGCGAGCGCCACGGACAGGCCGCCGCGCGACGTCTCCCGGTACTCGGCCTTCATGTCGAGCCCGGTCGCCCGCATCGTCGCGACGACCTGGTCGAACGACACCCGGTGGCGCCCGTTGCCGGCCAGCGCCAACCGGGCGGCGGCGATGGCCTTGGTGGTGCCGATCGCGTTGCGCTCGATGCAGGGGACCTGCACCAGCCCGCCGACCGGGTCGCAGGTCAGGCCGAGGTTGTGCTCCATCCCGATCTCGGCGGCGTTCTCCACCTGCGCGGGTGTTCCGCCGAGCACCTCGCACAGCCCGGCGGCCGCCATGGCGCAGGCCGACCCGATCTCGCCCTGGCAGCCGACCTCGGCCCCGGACAGTGACGCCGCGCGCCGGATGACGAGCCCGAACGCCCCGGCGGCCAGCAGGAAGCGGATGGTTCCGGCGTCCGCGGCCGCGTCGTCGGGTGCGACGAACCGGCGGTAGTAGTAGAGCACCGCGGGCACGATGCCGGCCGCGCCGTTCGTGGGAGCGGTGACGATCCGCCCGCCGGCCGCGTTCTCCTCGTTGACGGCGAGGGCCGCGGCGGTCGCCCAGTCGAGCGAGTGCAGCGCGTCGACCCGGCCCGAACCGTTCCCGTTGATGGCCGCGACCAGCGCGTCGTGCATCTCCCGGGCGCGCCGGCGGACCCGAAGGCCGCCGGGCAGCTGCCCGTCGGCGCGCCAGCCCCGTTCGATGCTCTCGGCCATCGCCCGCCAGCGGTCCAGCAGCTCGCGGCGCAGCGTCGCCGCGCCGTGCCGGGCGGCCTCGTTCACCAGCACCACGTCACTGATCCGCAGCTCGTGTCGCTCGCAGAGGTCGAGCAGCTCGCGGGCGGACGAGTAGGCGTAGACGCCCGCGGTGGCGTCGGGCACGCCCGCGCCATCGCGTTCACTCGACGAGTCGGCCTCCACCGCGCCGCCGCCGACCGAGTAGTACGTCTCGTCGCGAAGCCGTCCGCCGCCGGCGTTCCACGCCACGAACCGCAGCCCGTTCGGGTGCCGCGGGAGTGGCTCGGGCTGCCGGAGCAGGTCACGGTCGACGTCGAACGCCACCTCGTGCGCGTCGAGCAGCCGCAGTCGGCCGCTGACGCGCACGGCGGTGGTGATCGCCGGCACCTCGTCCGGCTCCGCAGTCTCGGGGAGAAGGCCCGCGAGCCCGGCCAGGACGGCGGCGTCGGTGCCGTGGCCCGCGCCGGTGAGTGCGAGCGAGCCGTAGAGCGTCACCTCGACCCGGGCCACCGCGGCGATCGCCGCACCGCACGCCTCGGCGAAGCGGCGAGCCGCCCGCATCGGGCCGACGGTGTGGGAGCTCGACGGGCCGAGGCCGATCGAGAACAGGTCGAGAACGCTGGGCGAGCCCAGCGCGGTTCGGGGTGGCATGGCGCCGAGTCTGACCCGCCCACCTTCACCAGGGCAACCCTTCTCAGGCAGAAAAATGTCATATCACTGTTTGATCATGGCTGCTACGCTGGGAAAACACTGTGTAAAACGAAACGTATCGTCTTGACACTGCCAACGAGCCCGGTGTCCCATGCGATGCACCGACACGCCGCTACCTCCGTTCTGGATGGCCTATGACTCGCGCTCTGGCGCACCGAATCGCTCAGCTCCTGCCCGTGCTTCTCCTGGTGACGTTGGCGGCGACCGCACTCGTCGACCTGATGCCGGGCTCCCCGGGGCGGGCGATCCTCGGCCCGGACGCCTCACCCGAGACCGTCACCGCGTTCGACAGCCGCTACGGATTCGACCAGCCGCTTCCCCAGCGGTACCTGTCCTGGCTGGGCCACGCGTTGACCGGTGACCTGGGCAGCTCGATCACCAAGCGGCAACCGGTCACGGACCTCATCGCCGACCGGCTGCCCGTGACCTTCGAGATCGCGGCGCTGGCGCTGCTGGTCTCGCTCGCGGTGGCCATCCCACTCGGCCTTGCCGCCGCGGCCCGGGCCGGCGGACTCGCGGACCGCGTGATGTCCGTGCTGACGTCGGCGATGCTGTCCACGCCCTCGTTCGCGGTCGCGCTGGTGCTGGCGTACCTGCTGGCGGTCCGCGCTCACGTGTTCCCCGTCGCCGGCTGGGTGCCGCTACACGAGGACCCGGTCGAGAACCTGCGGCATCTGGTGCTCCCGGTCATCGCGCTCGCCGTCGTCGAGATACCGGTGCTCGCGCGGATCCTGCGCGCCGACGTGCTCGCCGTGCTGCGGGAGGACTTCATCCTCACCGCCCGGACGAAAGGCTTCTCCCGGCCCTACGTGCTCTTCCGGCACGCGCTGCGGCCCGCATCGCCGTCACTGGTCACGCTGACGGGGCTCGCGGCCGGGCGGCTGATCGGCGGCACCGTGATCATCGAGTCGCTGTTCGCGCTGCCAGGGCTGGGCAATCTCGCGACCCAGGCGATCTACGGCAAGGACCTGCCGGTGATCCAGGCCGTTGTCGTCGTGGTGGCGCTCAGCTACGTCGTCATCAACGCGCTGGTGGACCTGGTCAACGCCGCGATCGACCCCCGGGTACGGACGGCATGAGCGGCCGGCGCGGATGGGCGAAGGGTGCTGGCACGGGGCTTGCGATCGGGTGGCTGGTGGTTCTGGTGCTCGGCGCCGTCACCGCCGGGCTGCTGCCCCTCGACGACTTCGACAAACTGGTCGGCGATCCAGGCGTCCCGGTGTTCTCCGACTGGTCGCACCCGCTGGGAACAGACGGCCTGGGCAGAGACGTGCTGGCCAGGCTCCTGTACGGGGCCCGCTCCTCCCTGGTGGTGAGCGTCGGCGCCGCCGCGGTCGGGCTGCTGGTCGGAGGGCTGCTCGGGGTGCTCGCCGGCTACCTGCGGGGCTGGTTCGAGGCGGTCACGGATGTCCTTTTCAACACCCTGCTCGCGTTCCCGCCCCTGATCATGCTGCTGGCGCTGGCCAGCGTCGTGTCACCGACGCTGTGGACACTGGCCTGCGGGCTCGCCCTGCTCGCCGTCCCGCCCGGCGCGAGACTCGCCAAGGCGAACGTCGCGAGCGCGACCGGGCGGGAGTACGTGCTGGCCGCGCGGGCGATGGGGGCGAGCGGTCGGCGCATCGTCCTGCGGGAGCTGGTCCCCAACATCGTGCAGCCGATGATCTCGTTCGCCTTCGTGGGCATCGCGGGGCTCATCGTGGCGGAGGGCTCGCTGAGCTTCCTCGGGCTCGGCATCCCGCCGCCGAACCCCAGCTGGGGCGGAATGATCGCCGCCGGCAAGGACGATCTGGCCGATCATCCCGCGTACGTGTTCGTCCCGTGTGCAGCCATGTTCCTCACCGTGCTGGCCCTCAACACGGTGGCGAACCGCCTCAACTCCCGCCTCGACGTGCGCGCGTCGAAGGTCTGACGCCGGTGCCCGCCGTCACCACGTGCACTCCCCGCCGACGGCCGCCGGCCCGCGGGCGAACCATCCCACTGAGAGGATCTTCGTGAAACGTCGCGTCGCCGCTGTCCTTGCGGCCGCCCTGGTGTCCCTCACCGCCTGCGCCGGCTCCGACTCCGGCGGGTCGTCATCGTCCGGCAGCGGATCGTCATCGGCCACGCCCACCCGGGGTGGCGCCATGACCGTGTCGCTGGTCACCGAGGCCCGCGGGCTCGATCCCTTCGCCGGGAGCCCGCAGGGCGCCGTCGACGGCAACCGGCTCGCGGCGATCTACGACGTGCTGCTGCGGCTCGATCCGAAGACCGACAAGGTGCAGCCGGGCATCGCGACCAGCGCCACCACCGAGGACAACCTGACCTGGACGCTGAAGCTCCGCGACGGCGTGAAGTTCAGTGACGGCACACCGTTCGACGCCGAGGCGGTGAAGTACACCTGGGAGCAGCATTCGGTCGCGGAGAACGCCTCCCTGCAGAGCGCCACGCTCAGGGGCGACACGTTCACCGTCGTCGACTCCCTCACCCTGCGGATCACGCTGCCGGCGCCGAACGCGCACTTCGACAAGCTGATCGCCCGCAGCGTTCCCTATATCGCCTCACCGACCGCGCTGAAGAAGGGGCTCACCGAGTTCTCCGAGCACCCCGTCGGCGCCGGGCCGTTCGTGGTCTCCGAATGGGTTCGCGACGACCATCTCACTCTGAAGCGCAACCTCACCTACTGGAATGCCCCACTCCCGAATCTCGACGAGCTGACTTTTGTCGTCAACACGGACGAGCAGCAGCGCTACAACTCGTTCGTCGCGGGCGAGACCGACCTGATGCTGACGCAGACCGCCGAGACCATCACCAGGGCGCAGGGCCAGGGCACGGCGGTCGACCTGCACGAGCTCAACGGCGGCGAGGTGCTGCTGTTCAACTCCGGGCGCGCTCCCTTCGACGACGTCCGGGCCCGCCAGGCCGTGGCGGCCGCCCTCTCCCGCGACCGGCTCGACAAGGTCGTGTACGACGGAAAGGGACTGCCCAGCGGCGACCCGTTCCGCAGGGGCTCGACGTTCTATGTCGAGGGCATGGCCACCGACGACGGTGACACGGCGAAGGCGCAGAAACTGCTCGACGAACTGGCGGCGGACGGTAGGCCGCTGGAGTTCGACCTGCTCCTTCCGTCGACGCCGCAGGCCCGTGCGCTGGGCGAGTACATCCAGGCGGCGCTGAGCGGGCTGCGCAACATCAAGGTGGGCCTGAAGACCGTCGACCTGGCCAGCTACCAGGTCAACCTCCTGTTCAACAAGGACTACGACCTCAGCTTCCTGACGATTCGCTATGACGACCCCGAGCCGGTGCTCTACAACCGGCTGCATTCCGGCCGCTCCGACAACTACGGCAACTACGGCAGCCCGGAGATGGACGCCGCGCTCGACAAGGCCCGCGCCACACCCGACGGGCCGGACCGGGTCGCCGCGATCGCCGAGGTCGAGAAGCTCATGAAAACCGAGGTGCCGTTCTGGTTCTACCAGCAGTCCGAAGTCGGGGCGATCCACACCGGTCAGGTGGGCGGCATCGAGTTCTTCAACGAAGGCACGATGCGGGTGGACATCCTCGGCCGGACGGACAACTGATGGCGCCGGCAGCGCAACCGACGGTGCCGGAAGCGCAGCCGCTCCTGCGGGTGGCGGGACTGACCGTGGACATCCCGACCCCCCGGGGCCCGCTGCGCGCCCTCGACGACGTCTCGTTGACCCTGGCCCCACGGCAGACACTGGGCCTGGTCGGTGAGTCCGGATCGGGCAAGTCGATGCTGGTCCGGTCGATCATGGGCATCGTCCCGCCGCGAGCCACCGTGACCGGGACCGTCACGTTCGACGGCGTCGATCTCAACGGGCTGCCCCCGCAGGCGGCCCGCCAGTACTGGGGCCGCCGGATCGCGATGGTGTTCCAGGACCCGGCCACATCGCTCAACCCGGTTCTCACCATCGGGCGGCAGCTCACCGAGGCGATGCGCGCCTGGAAAGGGCTGCGCCGCAGGCAGGCCGACGAACACGCCGTCGAACTGCTTGACCAGGTCCGCATCCCGGAGCCGCGGCGGCGGCTGCGCCAGTACCCGCACGAGCTGTCCGGCGGGATGCGCCAGCGAGTCGTCATCGCGATGGCACTCGCCTGCGACCCCGAACTGCTCATCGCCGACGAGGCGACGACGGCTCTCGACGTCACCGTGCAGAAGCAGATCCTCGACCTGCTCGCCGAGCTCCAGCGGGAGCGCGGCCTCGCGCTGGTCCTCGTCAGTCACGACCTCGGCGTGGTGGCCGGCCGCACAGACCGTGTCGTGGTGCTTTACGGCGGCCGGATCGCCGAGGAGGCCGGCACCGCAACGCTGTTCGCGGCCCGCCGGCACCCCTACAGCGAGGCCCTGCTCGCCGCCGCCCCGCGTCTGGACAGCCCGCGCGGGGCGGCCCTGCGCGCGATCGCCGGCACCCCGCCGGACCTGGTCCATCCACCGGCGGGCTGCCGCTTCGCGCCGCGCTGCCCGTCGGTCGCCGCGGACTGCGAGCAGGGCCCACCGCCGCGCCGCCAGGGTCTCGACGCGACCCACTCCTATGCCTGTCGGCACCCGGTCGGGGCGCTCACGGCGGTGGCCCGATGACCCCCGGCACCGGTGTGCTGGCCTCGGCCGCCCCCGCGACGGCGGAGCAGCTGCGCCCGGACCCCCTGCTCCGGGTGGAACACCTGGTGGCGCGCTATCGGGTCCGCGGCGGAACGGTCCATGCCGTGTCCGACGTGAGCTTCGACGTGCTCCGCGGCGAGTCGCTCGGCCTCGTCGGCGAGTCCGGATGCGGGAAGTCGACCACCGGCCGGGCCATCCTCCAGCTGCCCCGCCCCACCGCCGGCCGGGTCGTCTACGACGGCGAGGACCTGTGCGACCTCGACGAGAAGCAGCTGCGCCCGCGCCGGCCGCGACTGCAGATGATCTTCCAGGATCCGATCGCCGCGCTCAACCCGCGCCGCCGCGTGCGCGACATCGTCGTCGAAGGCCTCGACATCCGGGGCGACCGGCCCAGGCAGGAACGCGCGGCCCGCGCCGCCACGCTCCTGCGCGACGTCGGCCTCGACCCGGAGCTCGTCGGGGATCGCCATCCGCACGAGCTGTCCGGCGGCCAGTGCCAGCGGGTCTCGATCGCCCGCGCGCTGGCGCTCGAACCCGACCTGCTCGTCTGCGACGAACCGGTCGCCTCGCTCGACGTCTCGATCCAGGCTCAGGTGCTCTCCCTGCTCGCCCGGCTGCGCGCCGAACGCGGGCTCGCCCTGCTGTTCGTCGCGCACGACCTCGCCGTGGTACGCGCCGTCGTCGACCGGGTCGCCGTGATGTACCTCGGGACGATCGTCGAGATCGGCCAGGTCGACGCGGTGTACAACGCCCCGGCGCACCCGTACACCCGAGCCCTGCTGGACGCGGTTCCGGTGCCGGACCCGGCCGTCGACCCGGAACAGGCCCCCGCCCTGGCCGGAGACCTGCCCTCGCCCCTGGACCCACCGGCCGGCTGCCCGCTGCACACGCGCTGCCCCATCGCCGTCGACCGCTGTGTCTCCGAGCGCCCGACGCCGCGTCCCGTCGGCCCCGACCACCAGGTGGCCTGCCACTTCCCGTTGCTCGCGGACGGGTCGGATGGGTCGGACGGAAGCCACAGTGCATGACCAAGGTTGTGAGCTCGGCCGATCGTGGTGCCGCCGCCGGGCCCACGACCAGGAAAATAGCGCCCGTGACCGTTGCCGATGGATCGCCCGACCCGTCCCAGCCCCGTCGTGGCCGCAACCGCAACGCCGCCGCCCATCAGGCGATCCTCGACGCGACGGAGGCGCTCGTGCGGGAGCGTGGCTACACGGCGGTCACGATCGAGGAGATCGCCGCCCGGGCGGGTGTCGGCAAGGCAACCGTCTACCGCTGGTGGCCGTCACGGGCATATCTCGCGGTCGAGTTGATCATGGACCGCTGGCTCGAGTGGGGCGGGATCCCGGATACCGGCGACACCAGGCAGGATCTCATCGAGTTCAGCTCGGTGAACTTCCGCAACCAGATCGGCATCGCCGGTCAGGTGATGCAGCAGCTCGCCGCCGACAGCAAGGACGCCCTCCAACAGCTGCGCGAACGATTCGTCAAGCCGCGCCGCGAGATGGGGCGCACCATCCTCGAACGCGCGGTCCGCCGCGGCGACCTGCCGCCCAACGCGGACCTCGAGCTGATCCTCGACATCCTCGCCGGCGTGCCGGCATACCAGACCTACTACGCCGGGCGGATCCGGGACCTGCGCGACATCGACCAGATGGTCGACCTGGTGCTGCATGGGATCACACCCACGCGCAGGCGCGGCCGGCCCCGGACCGCCGGGGCAAGCGCCCCCCGCGGCACGAACACCGCGGCCCCGCCCCCACCGGCGCAGCCCACGGAGGCTCACCATGACCGACCTGACCACTCCCCCCAGCCCGGCGACGACGCCTGACTCCGGCACCGAACCCGACACCATCCTGACCCTGCCCAAATCCGCGGCCCGGGCCGCGATCCACGCCGCCGACACCGCGCTGTTGACCCTCAGCCACGACCTGCACGCCAACCCCGAGACCAGGTTCGCCGAACGCAAGGCGGCTGGCTGGGCCACCGACCTGCTGGAGCGAAACGGCTTCAGCATCGAACGCGAGGCCGCCGACCTGGAGACCGCGTTCGTGGCCAGCTACGGGACCGGCCCGCTCGTGCTCGGGATCTGCGCGGAGTACGACGCGCTGCCCGCGATCGGGCACGCCTGCGGCCACAACGTCATCTGCGCCTCCAGCGTCGGCGCCGGGCTGGGGCTGGCCGCCGTGGCCGACGACCTCGACATCACCGTCAGGGTGATCGGCACTCCGGCGGAGGAGGGCGGCGGAGGAAAGATCATCATGCTGGACGCCGGAGTGTTCGACGACGTCCACGCGGCGATGATGACGCACCCGGCCCCCGGCGACTTCGACATCGTCGACATGACGAACACCGTGCTGGCGTCGGTGCAGTTCGAGGTGGAGTACCGCGGCAGGGCGTCGCACGCCGCAGGCGCACCGCACCTCGGCATCAACGCGCTCGACGCGGCGACCATCGCCCAGACCGCGATCGGTGTGCTGCGTCAGCAGCTTCCGGCCGGTGACCTGGTGCACGGCATCGTCACCTACGGCGGCGAAGCACCGAACATCATTCCGGAGCGGACGGTACTGAGCTACTTCGTCCGCTCCTGGACCCTCGAGCGGGCCCACGAGCTGGAGAAGAAGGTCCGGCGGTGCTTCGAGGCCGGTGCCCTGGCGACCGGATGCGAGATGGAGGTCCGCCCCACATCGAAGACCTACTCGCACATGGAGGCCGACGCCGATCTCAGCCGGCTCTACGGCCGCAACGTCACCGCACTCGGCCGCCAGGCGATCGAGGTCCCCTCCGACGTGCGGATCGGTGCCGGCGGATCGACCGACATGGCGAACGTCTCGCTCGCCCTGCCCGCGATCCATCCAGGTGTCGGCATCGCCAATGCCATCGGATTCCCCCACCACTCCGACTTCACCCGCTCCTGTGCCACCGCCGACGCGGACGCCACAGCCATCCACGCGGCGACCGCGCTCGCCTGGACCGCCATCGACGCCGCTGGCACGGATGACATCCGGGACCGGCTGTTGCGCCGCGAGCGCAGGATCAGCCCCGCTCGCTGAAGCAACACCGCGTAGTCAGTTACAGGCCTTCCGGCTACAGACGCACCATCCCGAGGGCACCTGTCTCTCTCACGCCCGCGGTGCCACCGGCACGGCTCTGCAGGGGCCGGTGGCGCCGCGGTCCGGGCAGAGCCTCGGGAGGCGAGGACCTCCCGCGAGGCGGCCCGCGGCAGACATCAGCAGGTCAGGGTGAACGGAGGGGTAATTCCGGCCCTGATCAGGTCCACACCCCTGGTCCTCAGGTCGCTCATCTGACTGATGGCGTCGCCTATGGAGGAATCCTTCGTCGTCCAGCACGACTCCAGGTCGATCATCAGGTCCGTGAAGGATCCGGCGAAATCCTGCTGGCCGGATCCATCCGACCCTCCGCTGGAAAACGTGTATACCGCGGGCGTTTCGATGACCGGGCCCGCGTACTGAAAACCGTCCCCCACCGCGACCAAACCTCTGCCGTAGTAGACCTCGGCGAACATGTAGTAATGAGCGAAGGTGGACGAGTCGGGGGCACTTTCGTCGGGCGACGTGTCCGTGCCCTCACCCTGCACGGTGATCACCTTTATGGCGTTCAGGGCGTCCGCCACGGTGTTGACGGGGAGCAGCTGATCGGCACCCACGTTGGTGTTGACCTGGTTCGGGGACGGGTTCTGCGGCAGCGATCCGCCGGGGAAGACCTCGGTGAATCCGCGTGCGATCGCGTCGTAGAACTGGCCGATGGTCGGCGCCGCCGGCGGCGGGGGCGGCGGAGGCGTGACCGGCTGCGGCACAGCGGGGCCCGCCTCCGGATACTCGATGGCCATGAACGTCTGCAGCGTCTGCGTCCCCAGCGGCGCCAGCCCGACGACAAGGCCCGGATGTACGCCACCAGGCAGTCCCGTGACCGGGTATCTCGGAACGAAGTCCGCCGCGGTGATCTCACCCTTGAGCGATGCTCCGGTAGCGGTGTACATGTTGCAGGCCAAGCCGAAATGCAGCATCTCCTGCGTCACCACCGTCTTCAGTCGCTTCTCCACCTCACTCGGATCGGGATCCCGGACCGACCACTGTGCACACAGATACGGCGGAATGGTGGAGAACTCCAGCTGGATCGCGGTGAGCAGCGAGGCCTGGAGCTCGAAGAGATCACTGATGCCGTTTTCGACGGTCTCACGGATCGTCCTTCTGTATGACACGAGAACTCCCTGTCCAGATAGCCACCGGCGTGACGGTGACGATGGAGACGTCCGGGTTCGGGCAGGCGGCCGAAACATCCTGCGGCCCTGACCTGCCCGCATCGTTGGACGGCTCGACACGGCAGGCAAGGAACACCACTGTCACCTTGCCGACCCGCCCGGTCCGATCGCCACCCGCGTCGCGACGCGGGACCGCCGCTTTCCTCTTCGCACGGCCACCGCATGATCGACTTGGTCGAGCACCCCGACGAGCTCGCGGCCGCGTACACGCGCGCCTTCGCGACCACCGACCGCCCGTTCCTGGTCGACGTCCGCTGTGACCGCAACTGCCCGACGCCCAACGTCCAGGAGGGGCCGGGACCGTCGGATACCTCGACGACACTGCGCACTCGCGCCCGCGATCACGACGGAAAACGTGAAACGCCCAGCTTCGCCAAGATGGCGCGGGGCGCCGGCCACGGCCCGGGGCCGGGTCTCCTCGAACAGGAACCAGCCAGACTGTCGGCGAAGGCGCCGGGGATCCGCGGGGCGCGGTCCCGTAGACCCCGGCCGCCGCTGTTGAGATGACGGAGGCAGTGATGAGCAAGGACGTGGTGGTCGTCCTCGGTGTGGGCGGCATGGGCGCGGCGATCGCCCGCCGGTTCGGTGGATCCCGGACCCTGTTACTCGCCGACGCCAACGACGACACACTCACGACGGTCGCCGGCGCGCTGCGGGATGAGGGGCACGAGGTCGTCACCCGGCCCGTGGACGTGTCCGAGGGAGAGTCCGTCGCCGCACTGGCGGACGTCGCCGCCGGTCTGGGTCCCGTCACACACGCCGTCCACACGGCCGGTCTTTCGATGGCGCAGGCGGGGCCGGACGCGATCATCCGGGTGGATCTGCTCGGTGTCGCGCACTTCCTCGACGAGTTCGCACGTGTCATCGCGCCCGGCGGAGCCGGCGTGGTCATCTCCAGCACCGCCGGGCACTTCGCGCCGCGGCTGCCCGCCGACCAGGAGCGCGCGCTCGCCATCACACCCGCCTGCGAGCTGCTGGAGCTCCCGTTCCTGTCGAGCCAGGTGGTCACGGAACCGACCGGCGCCTACAGCCTGGCCAAGCTGGGGGCGATGCTGCGCGTGCGGGCGGCGGCTCCGCCCTGGGGGCGGCGCAGGGCCCGCGTCAATTCGGTGAGCCCCGGTGTGATCTCGACGCCGATGGGGCGCCTCGAACTGGACGGGCCCTGGGGGGACGCGCTGCGCTCCGTCACCGACGCGGCCCCCGCGGGACGGATCGGCACACCGGACGACGTGGCCGACGCGGTGTCGTTCCTCCTCGGCCCCCAGTCGACGTTCATCACCGGAACGGACCTCCTGGTGGACGGTGGTTCGGTCGCGATGCACCTCAGTGAGAGCTGGGCTCGTCAGCCACTCCGATAGGCGCGGCGGCGGTATCAGTCGCGGCGGCGGTATCAGGCGAGACAGTCACGGAAGTCGCGGGTCTCCGGCGAGACAGATCTGTCGTACTGTGTCGCTGTACAACGTCGGACGAAAACTGTCTCGCCGTTCGTGATCGCCCCGCGCCCACCGGCACGGGCGTCCACCGACTCGGGCGTCCGCCGGCATGGGCCAGGACCATCGCCGGTTCCGTCACCCGATCCGGCTCCGAATCCGGCGGGCCGCGGGCTCGAACTGGAGACCTGCGACGCCCCACGCTTCCAGGAGGACCGTCAGATGACGCGAGCTGTTCACAGCGGGAACCGGCACAGCCGTCCCTTACGGCGAGTCGAGGGCCGATGACGGGCGGCGCACGCTCCGGGTGGGTCGGTGTCGTCACCGGGGCCGCCAACGGCATCGGAAGGGCCGTCACCAGGCGGTTCGTCGCCGAAGGCGGGAAAGTCGTCGGCGGTGACATCGACGAGCCGGGCCTGGCGGCCCTGAGCGCCGAGCTCGGCCCCGACGCCTTCGCGGCCGCCCGGTGCGACGTGACCGTCGAGGACGACGTGGCCGCACTGGTCGCGCTGGCCGCGGCCAGGTTCGGCGGCCTCGACGTCGTGGTCGCCAACGCCGGTGGCGGCACCCTCGGCGAGGTCGCCGACCACGATTTCGGCGAGTGGCGGCGGATCGTCGACCTGAGCCTGCACGGGGCGTTCCTGACCCTCAAGCACGGCGGGCGGGCACTGCGGGAGGCCGGGCGAGGAGGGTCGATCGTCACGGTCGCGAGCCTCAACGCGGTGCAGCCCGGCCGCGGTGTGGCGGCCTACTGCGCGGCCAAGGCGGGCGCCGTGGCGCTGACCGAGGTCGCCGCGCTGGAGCTGGGCCGGCACGGAATCCGGGTGAACGCGGTCGCCCCGGGCCTGGTCCGCACCGGGCTCACCGGTGGTGTGTGGCACCTGCCCGGCCTGGTCGACGAGTTCGTCGACAACGCCCCCCTCGGGCGGTTCGCGGAACCTGAGGAGATCGCGAACGTCATCTACTTCCTCGCCTCGGAGCAGGCGTCCTTCGTCTCCGGCTCCCTGTACAGCGTCGACGGGGGCGCGCGGACCGGGCGCTATCCCGACATGATTGCCGGAATGGAGCGGGCGATCCGCTCCGCCGGGAACGGCGCGCCCCGCGCCGCCGGCTGACTCGTTTTCTCAGGCGGTTCCGCCGGCGGCGCCGGATGGCGGCGCACGGCGGGAGCGCGATCTCTCCGGAAGGCAGAGCATGGACCTCTCTGGCGTCGGCGTGTGGAGCCAGCAGCTGCGCTACAGCGACCCCGGCGAAGCCGCCGAGGCGGCGGCCGAGCTCGAGGAGCTCGGCTTCAGCGCGCTGTGGATCCCGGACATGGGCGGCGACACGTTCGAGGCCGCCGAGCGGCTGCTCGCCGCCACTCGCTCCACCGTCGTGGCGACCGGCGTCCTCAACCTCTGGTACTGCCCGGCGGAGCAGGCGGCCGCGTCGTATGCGGCGCTGGCGGCGAAACACGACGACCGGCTGCTGCTCGGCATCGGGGTGAGCCACGCGATCGCCGTGGACTCCGCGGCGGAGCCCGGCAGATACCAGCGGCCGCTGACCGCGATGAAGACCTACCTCGACGGCCTCGACGCCGCGGAGCAGCCCGTCCCCCAGGACAGCCGGGTCCTCGCCGCGCTCGGCCCCCGCATGCTGGAGCTCGCGTCCAGGCGGGCCCGCGGTGTCCATCCCTACCTGGTCACGCCGGAGCACACCCGGATCGCGCGGGAGGCGGTGGGCGACGGTCCGCTCGTGCTGCCCGAGCAGACCGTCGTCCTGTGCTCCGGCAAGGAGGAGGCCCAGGCGATCGCGGGCGGGTGGCTGCGCGGCTACCTCTCCCTCCCGAACTACGCCAACAGCCTGATCCGGCTGGGATTCGAGCCCGACGAGGTGGCAGCCGCGGACGGCCGGGTGTTCGACGCGATGATCGCCTGGGGGGACGAGGCGGCGGTCAGGCGCAGGGTGGAGGAGCACCGGGCCGCGGGCGCGGACCACGTCACCCTCCAGGTGCTCACCGCGGACCAGACCGCCTTCCCCCGTGAGGAGTGGCGCAGGCTCGCCGCGGCCCTGCTTTAGCCGGGCTGGACGTCTGCCGTTCCCAGCTCCCCCGCTCACCGGGCGCTGTCGTCACCGCCGGCCGTGCCCGGGCGCCCGGGACTGTTGCGTCTACCCCCGAGCGCGCTGGATGATTGGATAAATTATCCGATGAGCACTCAGAGCCACCGGTACAACCTGAGAGGTCACCGCCGTTGCTCAGCAACCAGGAAATTCACGAGGCACTCTGCGCACCGGGGCAGTTCTTCGAGTGGGAGACCGTCGAGATACGCGGCGTGCCGACCCGGACCTGGAAGAACGCTCCCCGGAACCTCGGTGCCGTCCTGGCTCAGGGAGCGGCGGCCGGCGGCTCGCGGGACTTCATCGTCCTCGGCGAGGAACGAATCTCCCACGTTCGCCACCTCCAGCTCGTCGAGGCCCTCGCCGCCTCACTCGTCGACGAGCTCGGCGTCCGCAAGGGCGACCGGGTGGCGATCGCGATGCGCAACATCCCGGAATGGTCGATCGCGTTCTTCGCCGCGACCAGGATCGGCGCCGTCGCCGTGGCATTGAACTCGTTCGGCAACGGCGCCGAACTCGCCTACACCCTCGACGACTCCGGCGCCACGGTCGTCATCGCCGACGGTGAGCGGATTGAGCGGCTCGCGACCGTCCCCGGCGCGCTCGACGGGCGCACGGTCATCGGTACCCGGCTCGACGACCGCAAGGGCACCGCCGACCTGCCCGCGGGAATCCTGCCGTTCGCGGCGCTCACCGAGCGGGAGCACGGCCCCGTCGACGTCGACGTCGAGCCCGACGACCTCGCCACGCTCTTCTACACGTCCGGCAGCACCGCCAACCCCAAGGGCGTCGCCGGGACCCACCGCAACGCCTGCGCGAACCTCATGAACATGATGTTCGTCGGCGCCCGCACCATGCAGCGCGACGCGACACCGTCGGCAGCTCCCTCGGGGCCGACCGTCCAGATGCTGTCGGTGCCCCTGTTCCACGCCACCGGCTGCCACGCGACTCTGGTCAGCACCGCCGCCTTCGGCGGGACCCTCGTCCTCATCCGCCGGTGGGACGCGGAGGTCGCCCTCGATCTCATGGAGCGCGAGCGGGTGACCTCGTTCTCCGGTGTGCCGACGATGCTGTGGGACCTCCTCAACGCGCCGTCGGTCGACCGCCGCGACCTCAGCGCCCTGCAGAGGTTCGGCGGCGGGGGCGCCGCCTCGCCGCCGGCGCTCTCACGCCGCATCCGCGAGCGGTTCCCCACCGTGATCGCGGCAACGGGCTACGGCCTGACCGAGACCTCGGCGCTCACCACCTCGATCAACGGCTCCGACTACCAGAACCGGCCCGCGAGCGTCGGTGCGCCCGTCCCCGTGGCCGAGGTGCGCATCGTCGGTGACGACGGCTCGGACGCCGCACCGGGGGACTCCGGGGAGATCTGGGTCCGGGGTCCGAACGTCTGCGCCGGCTACTGGAGCCGGGCCGAGCTGGCCGCGGTGCCGTTCGAGGACGGCTGGCTGCGCAGCGGTGACCTCGGACGCTTCGACGACGAGGGCTTCCTCTACATCGTCGACCGGCTGAAGGACATCGTCATCCGGGGCGGCGAGAACATCTCGACGCTCGAGGTCGAGGCCGCGCTGATGGAGCACCCGGCCGTGCTGGAGGCGACCGTCTTCGCGGTGGGGCACCCGACCCTCGGCGAGGAGGTCGCCGCGGTCGTCCATGTCGCGGCCGGCTCCCCGACCACCACCGAGGACCTGCGCGCGCATGTCGGCACGCTCCTCGCCGCGCACAAGGTCCCGGCCCACGTGTGGCTGTCCGCGGAGCCGCTGCCCCGCAGTGACACCGGCAAGCTGCTCAAGCGCGCCATCCGGACCACCTACTCGCCCCTGGCCGGCAACGCCTGACGCCGGGCCGGGCCAGGCCGGCCGGCCTGGCCCGGCGGACCGCTCAACGGCGCACCGCTCAACGGCCCTGCGCGGACATGCCTCCGTCGACGGTGATCACCGCGCCGTTCACGAACGACGCCTCCAGCGCGGTCAACGCCACGATCATGTGCGCGACCTCCTCGGGTCGGCCGTAACGGCCGGCCGGGATGGCGCGGCGCGCGAACGTCTCCCGGTGCGCCGCCGGGATCGCCTCGGTCATCCCGGTCAGCGTCGCGCCGGGGCATACGCAGTTCGCGGTGATCCCGCGCCGCCCGAGATCGACCGCGAGTGACCGGGTGAAGCCGAGCAGCCCGTGTTTGGACACCGTGTACGGCCCGGTGAGCCGGCCGGCGCCGAGCGCCTCGGTGGAGGCGACGTTGACGATCCGCCCGGCGCCGCACGCGATCAGGTCCGCCAGGCAGGCCCGTACCACCAGCATCGCGCCGGTCAGGTTGACCGCGAGGGTCCGCTCCCAGGCCTCCGGGAAATGCTCGTCCCCCAGGTTGCCGCCGGCGGGCATCCCGGCCGCGTTCACCACGACGCCGATCGGCCCGAGCTCGTCGCGCACTCGGGCGACGGCCTCGCCGACTGCGGCACTGTCGCTGACATCCACCGGGCCCAGACCGATGCCGCCGCCGGATGGACCGGCGTCGCCCGCGCGGTCGAGAACGGCCACCCGCACCCCCTGCGCGGCGAGCAGTCCGGCGGTGGCCTGGCCGATCCCGCTCGCCCCGCCGGTCACCACCGCGACCCGCGGTGAGCCGGGCTCCGGCAGCCCCTGGGCACCGGCTGCCGTCGCGGCCGGGTCCGGCCCGCTCACCGTCCCGCTTCCCGGTCGGCGGCGGGCGGCGGCATCTCGATGACGACCTTGCCGAGCGCCCGGCGCTGCCGCACGACCCGCAGCGCCTCGGCGGCCTGCTCGAGCGGGAACCGGTGCCCGATCGACGGCCGGACCAGGCCCTGGCGATACCAGTCGAACAGCGCCCGCATGTCCTGCTCGTTCGCCGCCGGGTCGCGCAGGGCGGACATCCCGTAGGCGACACCGATGATCGAGACGCACTTGAGGATCGTCTGGTTGACGCTCACGGTCGGGATACCGCCCGCGAACCCGATCGTCAGATAGCGCCCGTACCAGGCGAGGGACCGCAGCGGTTCGCGGATGTCGGTGCCGCCCACGGTGTCGAACACGACGTCGACCCCCTCGCCACCGGTGTGCCCGCGCACCAGCGCCGAGAGGGCCTTCGGATCCTGCGGGTCGAGCTCCCGGTGGTCGATGACGACATCGGCGCCGAGCTGGCGGACCAGCGCGGTCTTCTCGGCGCCGCCGGCGACCGCCACGACCCGGGCGCCGGCCGCCCTGGCCACCTGGACGGCGGCCGAACCGCAGCCGCCGCTCGCTCCGGTGATCAGCACCGACTCACCGGCCCGCAGGCTGCCGCGGCGGATCAGCCCGTGGTAGGCGGTGCCGTAGGTGATGGTGAACGCCGCGGCCTCGTCGTAGGGCATCTCGGCGGGGATGCGGTGCACCTGCTGCCACGGCGGCACGGCGTCGGCCTCGGTCGCGAAGGCCCCGGCGCCGACGACCGACAGGACCCGGTCGCCGACGGCGATCCCGCCGGCCTCGGCCCCGACCTCGCTTCCGACCTCGACGACGTCGCCGGCGACCTCCGTCCCGGGTACGAACGGCGGCTCCGTCCGGGCCTGGTACTCGCCGCGGATCATCAGCACGTCGGGATAGTTGACCGACGCGGCCCGGACCCTGATCCGGACGGCCTTCGGCCCCAGCGGCGCGCGGGGCCGGTCCCGCAGCTCCAGGGCGTCCTCGCCCACCAGGTCGGTGCAGACGACGGCGCGCACCTGCTCCTCGGCAGGCGTCACGGTCGATGTCATGTTCAGCCTCCGTCCAGCGCGAGCAGCGCGCCGGTCATGTAGGACGATGCGTCCGACGCGAGGAACAGCGCCGTTCCGAGGATCTCCTCGGGGCCGGCGATCCGGCCGAGCGCGATCCGGCCGGCGACCTGTTCGGCGAGCTCGGGCGTCGGGATCGACCGGTCGAAGCTGTCGGTGTGGAAGGAGCCGCAGACGATCGCGTTCACCCGGACGCCTCGGCTGCCGAGCTCGCTGGCCGCGGCGGCGGTCAGCGCGTTCAGCCCGGCCTTCGCCGCCGCGTACACGACGGTGTGCGGGGCGGGGTGGGTCGCCGCCTTCGAGCTGATGTTGATCACCGATCCGCCCGGGGGCAGATACTCGGCCGCGAGCCCGGTCAGCCGCAGCGGGCCCTTGAGGTTGACCGCGACCGTCTTCTCGAACAGCGCCTCGGTGACACCGGCCAGCGACGGCGGCACCGGCGCGATCCCGGCGTTGTTCACCAGCACGTCGAGCCGGCCCAGCTCGCCCACGGTCCGGGCTACCAGCCGCTCGCAGTCATGCCAGTCGCCGACGTGCGCGCCGACCGCGAGCGCCCGGCGGCCCTGCGCCCGGATCTCGGCGGCCACCGGCTCGCAGGCCGCCGCCGTGCGGCTGGACACGACCACGTCGGCGCCGGCCGCGGCGAACCCGAGCGCGATGGCCCGGCCCAGCCCCCGGCTCGCGCCGGTCACCAGCGCCACCTTGCCGTCGAGGCGGAACGAGGGCCCGGTCATGACGACACGTCCGCGTCCTGGAGGTACTCGTCGCGCAGCGCGCCCTTGGCCAGCTTGCCGGTGGGCATGCGGGGCAGCTCCTCCCGGAAGGAGAAGACCCGGGGGGCCTTGTAGTGGGCGAGGCTCTCGCGGGCGTGGGCGCGCAGGCGCTCCGCGAGCTCCGATGACGGCGCCACCCCGGCCGCCGGCTGGACGACGGCGTGCACGTACTGGCCCATCTCCGGGTCGGGCAGGCCGAACACCGCGACGTCGGCGACCTCCGGGTGCATCACCAGGCAGGACTCGATCTCGGCCGGGTAGATGTTCACCCCACCCGATATGATCATGAAACTCTTCCGGTCGGTGAGATACAGGTAGCCCTCGTCATCGACGTAGCCGACATCGCCGACCGCGGTCCAGTTCGGGTGGTCCGGGTGCCGGCTGGCCCGGGTCTTCTCCGGATCGCCGTGGTAGGCGAACGGTGCCTCGGCCTGCTCGAAGTAGATCAGCCCGGGCTGGCCGGCGGGCAGTTCGGCGCCGTCGTCGCCGCAGACGTGCGGGATGCCGACCAGCGGCCGCCCGACGGAGCCGGGATGGCGCAGCCAGTCGGCGGCGCCGATGTAGCTGAGCCCGGAGCCCTCGGTGCTCGCGTAGTACTCGTCCACGATCGGGCCCAGCCAGTCGATCATCGCCCGTTTGACCGCGGGCGGGCAGGGCGCCGCCGCGTGGACCACGCGGCGCAGACTCGACAGGTCGTACCGCAGCCGCCGCTCGTCGGGCAGCTTCAGCACGCGCACGAGCATCGTCGGGACGATCTGGGTGTGGGTGACCCGCTCGCGTTCGATCACGGCGAGCATGCCCTCGGCGTCGAACTTCTCCAGCACGACCACGGTGCCCCCGAGTTCGTGGACGCCGGCCGACCACTGCAGCCCCGCCGCGTGGTAGAGCGGTGCCGGGCACAGGTAGACGCTGGTCTCGTCCATCCCGAACAGGGCGCGCTCGAGGGTGGAGGTGCCGACGTTCTCCGGGTCGTCGACGCTGCGCCCGGACAGCGGGCGGCGGATGCCCTTCGGGCGGCCGGTCGTTCCGGACGAGTAGAGCATCACCTCTCCCCGCGGCTGGTCGTCCAGCGGCGTGGGCGGCTCGGTGGCCAGCGCCTCCTCGTAGGGCTCGAATCCGTCCAGCGTGCCGTCCAGGACGAGCCGGCAGGCGCAGTCGGGCACCAGTGCCACCGCCTCGGCCGCGGTCGCGCCGAGTGCGGCCGAGGCGACGATCGCCTTCGACCCGCCGTCGCTGAGGGTGTAGGCCGCCTCCGCCGGGGCGAGGTGCCGGTTGATCGCGGTGATGTAGAGCCCCGACCGCCTCGCCGCCCAGTACACCTCGAAGAAGGCGGGGTGGTTCTCGGCCAGGATCGAGACCGTGTCCCCCACCTGCAGGCCGCGGGCCCGCAGCAGCCGTGCCAGCTGGGTGGATCTCGCATCGAGCTGTGCGTAGGTGAGACGCTCACCGCCGGCGGCCATGATGACGGCCGGCCGGTCCGGGTCGGTCTGCGCGTGTAAGCCGGGATAGACCATGTCAGCCCTCCAGAAGATCCGCGTAGCGGGTGCGGGCGGCAGCGCGGCGGGCCGGGACATGCTCGCTGGGCCAGCTGTCCGGGCTGGGGCGATGCTCCTTGAGGACCTCCCGCGCCAGGGTGGCCTGATGGACCTCGGTGGGCCCGTCGGCGATCCCGAGCGCGATCGAGCCGAGCAACATCCGGGCCAGCGGCATCTCGTTGGAGATCCCGAGGGCTCCGTGCGCGTGCATGGTGCGCACCACCGCGTCGTGGTACACCTTCGGCGTCGCGACCTTGACCGCGGCGATCTCCCGGCGGGCGGCCTTCGCCCCGTAGGTGTCCACGCACCAGGCCGCGTGCAGCACCTGAAGGCGGAACTGGGTCAGCTCGATCCAGGCGTCCGCGATCTTCTGCTGGGTGAGCTGCTTTCGCGCCAGCAGCTCACCCTGCGTGGTTCGGCTCAACGCCCGCTCGCACAGCATGTCCAGGCAACGGGCGACCGCGCCGACCGTGCGCATGGCGTGATGCAGCCGGCCGCCGCCGAGCCGGGTCTGGGCGATGACGAACGCCTGCCCCTCGGCGCCGAGCAGGTTCTCCGCCGGGACCGTGACCCCGTCATAGCGCACGTAGGGATGGTTGCCGGTTCCCGCGGCGTCGTAGCCCAGCCCGGTGCGCCGGATCACCTCCAGCCCGGGTGTTCCCGCCGGCACGAGGAACATCGACGTGCCCTGGTAGATGGAGACGTCCGGGTTGGTGACCGCCATGACGATCGTGAACGCGGCCTTCTCGAAGCTGGAGGAGAACCACTTCTCCCCGTCGATCACCCAGTGGTCGCCGTCGCGCACCGCGCGGGTGGTGAACAGCGCCGGGTCGGCGCCGCCCTGCGGCTCGGTCATCGCGTAACAGGACGAGATCCGCCCGTCGAGCAACGGCGCGAGATAGCGCTCCTGCTGCCCGGGCGTTCCGTAGTGAGCGAGGATCTCGGCGTTGCCGGAGTCCGGCGCCTGGCAGCCGAAGACCGTCGGCGCGAACGCGGAGCGCCCCAGGATCTCGTTCATCAGCGCGAGCTGGACCTGCCCGTAGCCCTGGCCGCCGAACTCCGGGGTCAGGTGACACGACCACAGCCCGCGCTCGCGCACCCGGTCCTGCAGCGGGCGCAGGTGACGCTCATGCACCGGGTGGGACTTGTCGTACACGATCTCCTCGTCGCCGAACGCCAGGTCCAGCGGCTCGATCTCGGTGGCGACGAACTCCCGGATCCAGGCGAGCTCCGCGGCGAGCGCCGGCTCCACATCGAAACTGACCATCTGTTGTCCCCTTCTGCCCAGCAGGACTGGTGACGCGATACGTGTGGCCCGGGCCTACTCGTGCAGGTGGACGAGCTGGCGGGCGCGGTCGAGGTTCCACCGGGCCCGCGCGCCGACGTCCTCCATGGCGGGGCGGGTGGGATCCCGCAGCGAGCGCTGGTAGATGCCCTCCAGCAGCACGGTGAGGCGGAAGTTGTAGAGGACCTGGTAGTAGGTCAGGTCGGCCAGGCCGAGCCCGCCCACCGCGCCGGGCCCCGAGGCGGCTCCCCTGGCAGCCGAGTACCACTCGATCAGCTGGTCAGGAGTTCCCCACCCGTCGCCCAGAGAGGTGCTCCAGATCTCGCAGAACCCGGCCAGGTCGAGCAGCGGGTCACCGATCGTCGCGGTCTCCCAGTCGAGGATCGCGACGACCCGCCCCGGAGGCTCCGGCGCGATCAGCACGTTGAGCATGTGGTAGTCGCCGTGGATGAGCGTGGGCGTGAACGACTCCGGCAGATGGCCGCGCAGCCAGGCGGTCACCCCGTCGACGCCCGGGAGCTCCCGGCCCTCGTAGGAGCGCAGCTGGCGCGTCCAGCGCTCGGTCTGCCGCTCGTGGAACCCCTCGGGCCGCCCCAGGTCCGCAAGCCCTCGGTCGCGCCAGTCGACGGCGTGCAGCCGGGCCAGTGACTCGGCCATGGACCTGCTGATCTCGACGCGGCCCGGGTCGGTCGCCAGCGGCTGCGGCGGCGGTGTCAGCGCCACGCCGTCGACCCGTTCCATCAGGTAGAAGGTGCGGCCGAGCACGGCCGGGTCCTCGCACAGCGCGACGACCGCCGGGTGGGGCACGCCGGTGCCCTCCAGCGCGGCGAGGATGCGGAACTCGCGCACCATCCCGGCGTCGGCGTTCGGCATGGCGACGGCCGCCGGCCGGCGCAGCACCCACCGCTGGTTCCCGCGGTCCACGGTGAACATGGCGTTGGACCTGCCGCCGGCCAACGGCGCCGCCGAGACCGGCAGTCGTGCTTCGAGTCCCTGTGCGTCGAGCCAGCGTGCCAGCCGGTCGACATCGAGCAGTCCGCTCACGGCGCTCCTTCGCGGCGTTACGCGAATCTTTGTCTAGACAAACTGTGCTGAGGGGACGATAGCCTTGGATCCGCGGACGCGCCAGCCTCGAACCAGTCCGCCCGCACCGGCCCCGCCACCACGGGCGTCCAGAACGGACATCCGAGACGGCATCCGGGAAGCTTGTCGACAGGACCGGGGCGACCCAAGGGACCAGGGAGGGACCTAGCGTTGGCAGTGCCGCGACATCGGGTACTCACCGAGGAGCTGCTCGCCGGCATCGCCGACGGCCGCTACCCGGTCGGCAGCCGGTTGCCCACCGAGGAACAGCTGTGCGCGGCACACGGCCTGGCCAGGGAGACGGTACGGCGGGCACTGCGGCGACTCGAGGAGCTGGGGCTCGTCAACCGCCGGCCCGGCGCCGGAACCACGGTGGTCGCGACCAGGCCGGTCACCGACTACCAGCCGTTCGCCCAGTCGGCGGACGACATCCTCGCCCTCGCGGTCGAGACCCGGATAGCCCGGCCCACCTCCGCGGACATCGTTCTCGACGCCGACACCGCCCGCCGGGTCGGCGCCGAGGCGGGAACGTCGTGGTTCGTCGTCCGCGGGGCGCGGACCCGGCGCGGCGACGACACCCCGGTCTGCTGGAGCGAGCAGTACCTGCGGGGCGACCTGCCGCATGACCTGATCCTGCGGGTCAGCTTCCAGGCCGCCGACCTCGCCGACAAACCCGTCGAGCAGATCATCTCGGCCGCCCTGCTCACCGACGAGATGGGCCGCGCCCTCGGAGCCGCCCCCGGATCGGCGGCCCTGGTCATCACCCGGCGGCACTACGGCTCCGACGGCCGCCTGGTGAGCACCGGCATCCACACCCACCCCGCCGACCGCTACCAGATCTCCACCCGGCTCGGCTGATCGGCCAGGGCGTCAGGCCTCGTCGTAGGGGCCCAGGATGAGGCGGACGACCTCCTCCAGCTGCCGGGAGAAGTCGGCGAAGGTGAGCCGGCCGCAGATCCACGCGGTGAGGCCGGAGCCGAGTGTGGCGTTGATGGCCGTCATCGCCGGGCGGACCACATCGGCGGGAACACCCTCCATGAGGGCCATGAGGGTCGCGTAGTTGTCCGAGCGCAGACCGGCGAGCTCCTCACTGGCGAACGGGTCTCCCGACACCTCGACGTAGGCGACGAGGCGGGCGAAGTTCGGGTGCCGCTGGAACGCCCGCGTCTCCCGGCTGAGGAAGGACAGCACCCGGGTGCAGGCACCGCCAGGGGCGGAGCGGTTGCGCGAGGCGTCCCGGCTGACCTCGGCGCGGACCCGGTCGGTGAGCCGCCGCTGCCAGTCCGCCCAGGCCGCCGCGAGCAGATGGTCCTTGGAGGAGAAGTAGCGGTACGCGGTGCCGAGCGCCACGCCGGACCGCTCCGCCACGTCGCGCATCTGCAGCTGCTCGGGACCCATCTGGTCGATCATCTCGATGACCGTGTCGGTCAGCCGGCGCCGTCGCTCGAGCTGGGCCGGCGTCATGGTGCTGACCGGCTGCGGCAGCGTCTCCTCTTTCGCCACGACTACACGCTACCTGAAAGCCGATTCCATCCAGGTTCGGTCGGTCGCCAACCGGCAGCCGACCGGACCAGCCCCCACCACGACAGAACCGGGTTCTAGCATCTGACAGGTCAGGTGTGGGTTCCGTCGACGTAGACGTCGACCTTCTCGTCGTAGAAGCAGACCAGGCCGGCGATGCGGATGCTCTCCGGCAGCGGGGTGCGGTAGATCCAGACGACGTCCTCGTGGACCTTGTCGTTGACCTGGACGGAGAAGTAGCCGGCGGTTCCCTTGTACGGGCAGTGGGTGGACGACTCCGACGGCAGCAACAGCTCCGTCCGCACGTCGGTCAGCGGCAGGTAGTAACGCGGGCGGATACCCGACTCGAACAGGACGACCGGCCGGGCCGACTCGGCGACCGTCACGCCGTCGATCTCCACCCGCACCTGCCGGGAGCTGGAGAGGACATCGATGCGGTGATAGGGGTTACGCGCGTGCCCGTAGACGAGCTCGTCCTCCTCCAGCCATTCGTCCATCGCGTCCCAGTCGAGCCGGACGAGGCCACGCAGCTGCGGGATGGGCGAATCGGGGTAGGTGCCCGCGGCGTCCGGGGCCGTCCGGCCGCCGATGACCACGTCGTGGCGGACCGCGTCACCCCGGCTCGGCGAGCGCGCAATCTTCCCGTTCGGCTCCAGGGCCGCCCGGACGTCCTCGGCCGGCAGGTAGTACACGGGATAGTGCGGGCCCTCCCAGACCAGCACGGGCCGGATCGTGTCGACGACGACGTGGCCACCGAGCAGCGCACGGACCCGCTTGTTCGCCTGCTCGGCATGGACCCGCCCACGGCTGACGGTGGTCGCCGGCTTCATCGACCCCGCTGCCGGCAGGGACTCCGCCGGTGCCGGCGTGCCGGGGCCGGGGCTGGGGGGAGGAGGTGTGGCCATCACGTCTCGTTCCTTCCGCCGGGTCCACCCGCGGGCGCGTTGCTCCGTACCACCATTCGACCGTGCGCCTGGTGCCGGGGTCCAGTGGAACAGCGCACGCGCGGGTTGCCGCTGGTTCCGCGGAACCAGCGGCACTCCGGAACGGGCGGCGCCGCGGAACCAGCCGCACCGCGGTTCCACGGAACAGCCGCACCGCGGTTCCGCGGAACCGGCGGCGCCGCGGAACCGGCGCTATGCGGCACGGCGGACGGTGGAGGAGACGCGGCGGGTGCTGGCGCCTCAGATGCGGCGCTTGCGGTCCAGCAGGTGCGCCGGATCCGCCCGGCCCGCGTTGGCGAGCGCCGTCGTCGTGCAGGTGCCGAGCAGGCCGGCGGCGTCGTGGATGGTCGTGAGGCCGAACGAGACGCCGTCGACGGCGTACTGGTCCTGGGCGAGCACGCCGAAGAACTCGCCCACCGGCTCGCGGACCAGCGTCAGGGTGAAGTCCGTGTTGATGTACTGGAGGCCGCCGGTGCCGCGGTGGGTCAACGGGCTGGTCATGTCGGCGACCAGTATCGCCCGCGCCAGGGGTGTCAGCGGCGTGCCCTCGACCACCTCACGCACCTCACGCAGCCACGACCCACCCCGCTGGACGCCAGCCGTCGGAACCACCGCACCGCCGGACTCGTCACCGCGCACCATCGGCCGCACGTCCGCACGCGAGCCCTCCGGCTGCTGCGGGACGGGCGAGCCCAGCCGCGGGGCGGGCCAGGCCTCGCGCTCGGCGTGCCAGATCTCGCCCGGCGCGTTGCTGGACGGGCGCAGGAACACCGCCGTCGCCCGGGTGACGACCACACCGTCATGGCTGACGTGGACGTCCGCCACCCGGATCCGCCCGCCGGCCCGGACCAGCGACGTGGTCACCTGCAGCGGCGCGTACGGGATCGAGCGGAACATGTCGACCGTGAGCCGGGCGAGCTGGTAGCCGGGCTCCGCCTGCTCCTGCACCAGGACGTGCCCGATCAGGCCGCCGAGGATGCGCCCGCTCACGGATCCGCTCGCCCAGATGCCGCTGGCGAAGCGGCCGGGCTGGTAGCGGCCGTCGTCGAGACGGCGGAAGTAGGCCGACGACTGGCCGCCGTCGGAACCCGGATCGTCGAACGAGGCCTGGTCCGCGAGCACCGCAGGCTGGCCCCCACCCGGATCGGACATACCTACCTCCTCGCACGGCACATGGCACGCGGCACGACGGGAACAGCGCGCTGAAGAACCCTTTCCCGTACTACACGTCGGGCGCCACGACCGGCAAGCAGTCCCGCGGGCCCCCGGCTCCCGCGGGACACGCCGGCTCCCGCCGGCCCCGCCCACGGTCAAAGGGAGAGGGTCAAAGGGAGAGGATGGTGACGGCCGCGGTGCCGGGGGCTCCGTAGACCTGCGCGTAGCCGACCCGCGGGCTGCCGGGAACCTGCCGCTCGCCGGCCTGCCCGCGAAGCTGGCGGACCAGCTCGTGCACCTGCCGCAGCCCGGAGGCGCCGATCGGCTCGCCGTTGGCGATCAGGCCACCGTCGGTGTTGACCGGCAGCCGGCCGCCGATCTCGGTGGCGCCCTCGGCGAGCAGCTTCTCCTGTTCGCCGTCGGCGCAGAAACCGTTCTCGGCGAGATGTATGACCTCTGCACCGGCGTCGGTGTCCTGCAGCTGGACGACATCCACGTCCTCGGGGCCGATCCCGGCGGCCTCGTAGGCCGCCCGCGAGGCGTACACCGTCGGCGCGGCGTCCTCCTCGACGGCCGCCCAGGTGGTGTTCACCTCGTACGCGCCGTATCGGCGGGTACGGATCACCGAGGCTCGTACGAAGACCGGCGCATCGGTGTAGCGGTGGGCGATGTCGGCCCGGCACAGGACCACGGCCGCCGCACCCTCGTCCGGAGCGCAGAACATGAACTGCGTCAGCGGGTAGTTGAGCACCGGCGAGGCCAGGATCTCATCCTCGGAGATCGGCTTGCGCCGGAACGCGTTGGGATTGAGCACGCCGTTGCGGAAGTTCTTCGCCGCCACCCGGGCCAGTGTGCGGGAGGTGATTCCGTGGTCGTGCATATAACGATTGATCTTCATTCCGAAGAACTTCGTCGTGACGTACTGACCGTTCTCGGCGTACCACGACGGCATGTTCACCAGCATCGGGTCCTCGACGAAGGCCCCGCGCGGATGCTTGTCCAGGCCGACGGCGACGGCGATCTCGCACTGGCCGGTCCGGATGGCATTGGCCGCCTGCTGGATCGCGCTGGCCGCCGTCGCGCAGGCGTTGAAGACGTTGATGAACGGGATACCGGTCAGGCCGAGCAGCCCGGTCAGGGGATCGGTCTGCGCCACCTCCCAGCTGCCCCCGCAGGCGAACTGGACGTCCTGCCAGCCCACTCCCGCGTCGGCGAGCGCGAGGTCGATCGCCTCGGCGCCCATGGCGAACGCAGACTTGGCGCCGAACCGGCCGAAGGGATGAAGACCGGCTCCGATGATCGCGACATCGTTCATCGTGGACTCCTCAGCGGCCATCGGTGTCGGTGCTGCCGGTGCTGCCGGTGCTTTCGGAAACCGGCGCGAAGGCGAAGGTCATGACCTCGTCACCGGCGTCGTCGACATAGAAGGGAACGATCGACAGCTCCATCTCCATGTCAAAAGCCAGTTTCGCCGGGTCGTTCTCCGTCAGCCTCGACTCGACCCGGATGACATCGTCAAGCTGCACGAGGCCGACCCCGAACGGAGTGAATCCATCCGCCTTGTCGGATCCCGCGTAGGGCAGCTTGGGAACGAAACCCTGCGTCGTCCAGGCCACCAGCCGGCCGCGCCGCGGCAGGAGCAGCTCGGCCATGCTGGACCGCCCGCAGCGGGGGCAGCGGGACTGCGCGGGAAACGTCGTCGCCGCGCAGTCGCCGCACCGGCTGCCGATCAGCTGCGGCGTGTCGTGCGGCCAGGTGAAGACTTCGGCCAGTGGCCTTTGCATGAGCGCCTCGCCCTCTGCTCGATCGACGCCGCCCACCATAACACCAAATGTCTAGAGGTTTCACCCGTCACGGCGACCCGTGCGGCCGCTCGACGCGGTAGACGCAGCGCGTCCCCGAGTAGATGGTCGGCATGCACTCGTTGCAGTGCACGCAGGCGGACCGGGTGGATTCCTCGGCCTGGATCCGCAGGAGCAGGTCCGGCTCGCGCAGCAGAGCGCGGCCCATGGCGACGAAGTCGAAGCCCTCCGCCATCGCCTCGCGCATCATGGCCAGGTTCGTGATGCCGCCGAGCAGCACCAGCGGCATGGACAGCTCGCGGCGGAACTGCCGGGCCCGCTCGAGCAGGAATCCGTCCCGGTAGGGGTACTCCCGCAGGAAGGAACGGCCGACCAGCCGGAACCCCCAGCGCGCCGGCGGCGGGAGTCCCTTCGCGAAGGACTTCCGCGGTGCGTCGCCGTGGAAGAGCAGCATCGGGTTGAGCAGCGAGCTGCCGGCGGTCAGCTCCAGTGCGTCCAGCGCACCGTCGGCCTCCAGCCGGACCGCCACCTGCAACGACTCGGGAACCGTGAGGCCGCCCGAAACCCCGTCCTCCATGTTCAGTTTCGCGATCACCGCCAGCCGGCCGCCCACCGCCTCCCGCACCGCCCGGGCGACCTCCCGCGCCAGTCGGGCCCGGTTCTCCAGCGGCCCGCCGTAACGGTCCCCGCGCCGGTTCAGCCTGGGGCTCAGGAACGAGCTGACCAGGTAGTTGTGCCCGAAGTGGAGCTCGACCGCGTCGAACCCGGCCTGCTCCGCCAGCTTCGCCGCATCCGCGTGGGCGGCGACGACCCGCGCGATCCCGTCGATGTCGGGAACCTGCACCGGCCGCATCGCGAGCGGGCTGAACATCCGGCTGGGCGCGAGGGCGGGGGCCCGGTTGGAGGCCGCGTTGGCCACCGGGCCGGCATGCCCGATCTGCGCGCTGGCCGCCGCGCCGTGCGCGTGGACCGCGTCGGTCAGCCGGCGCAGCCCCGGGACGGCCTGCGGGCGCATCCAGATCTGGTGACGGTCGGTGCGCCCGCCCGGGGCGACCGCGCAGTAGGCCACGGTGGTCATCCCGACCCCGCCGGCGGCGACCTCCCGGTGGAACTCGATCAGCTCGTCGGTCACCAGGGCGTCCGGGGTGCGTCCCTCGAACGTCGCCGATTTGATCACTCTGTTGCGCAGGGTGATCGGGCCGAGCGCGGCCGGCGCGAAGACCTCGTTCATCTGCTTCCCCTGTTTCCGCCCGGAGGCACGGTCAGCGGCGACGGTCAGAGGCGTTCGATGATGGTGACGTTTGCCTGGCCGCCGCCCTCGCACATCACCTGCAGGCCGTAGCGGCCACCGGTGCGTTCGAGCTCGTGCAGCAGGGTCGCCATCAGCCTGGTGCCGGTGGCACCAATCGGATGCCCCAGCGCGACGGCGCCGCCGTTGACGTTGGTGCGGCCGTGGTCGGCGCCGGTCTCCCGCAGCCAGGCCAGCACGACGGAGGCGAACGCCTCGTTGACCTCGAACAGGTCGATGTCGTCGATCGACATCCCGGCGCGTTCCAGCGCCCGCCGGGTCGCCGGGATCGGCGCGGTGAGCATCCACACCGGGTCGTCGGCGTAGGCGCTGAGGTGGTGGACGCGGGCCCGCGGGGTCAGTCCATGGGTGCGCACCGCGGTTTCGGAGGCCACCAGCAGTGCCGAGGCCGCGTCGCTGATCTGGGAGGCGACGGCGGCGGTGAGCCGGCCGCCTTCGGTCAGGGTGCGCAGGCCGGCCATGTTCGCCAGCGAGGTCTCCCGGCGCGGCCCCTCGTCCACCGCGAAGTCGCCGACCGGCTCGATCTCCCGCGCGAAACGGCCCTCGTCGATCGCCGCGAGCGCACGCTGATGGCTGGCGAACGCGAACTGCTCCATCTGCTCGCGGGAGACGCCCCACTTCTCTGCGATCATCTCCGCGGCGCGGAACTGGGAGACCTCCTGGTCGCCGTAGCGTTCCCGCCAGCCGGGTGACTGCGCGAACGGCGTGCTGAAACCGAACTGCGCGCCGACGGTCATCGCCGCGGAGATCGGGATCGCGGACATGTTCTGCACCCCGCCGGCGACGACGAGATCGGCCGTCCCGGACAGGACGCCCTGCGCGGCGAAGTGCACCGCCTGCTGGCTGGAGCCGCACTGCCGGTCGACCGTCACCCCCGGGACGTGCTCGGGCAGGCCGGCGACCAGCCAGGACGTCCGGGCGACGTCGCCGGCCTGGGAGCCGAGGGTGTCGGTGCAGCCGAAGATCACGTCGTCGACGGCGCCCGGGTCGATCCCGGTGCGCCGCATCAGCGCGCGCAGCACGTGCCCGCCGAGGTCGGCGGAGTGCACCTGCGCCAGCGAGCCACCGCGGCGGCCGACCGGTGTCCGCACCGCGTCGATGATGTAGGCCTGACCCACCTGAGTCTCCCGTCGCTCACGGATGCCGGCTGCGGAAGCGATGCCGGCCACGGATGCCGGCTACGGATGCTGGCTGCTGACCGAGACGACCTCGCCGGTCAGGTAGGACGAGTAGTCGCTGGCGAGGAAGACCATGACGTTGGCGACCTCCCACGGCGCCGCGGCGCGGCCGAACGCCTCCCGGCCCCGGAGCTCGGCGAGCAGGTCGGCGCTGGTCACCTTCTCCAGGAACGGGTGCATCGCCAGGCTCGGGGCGACCGCGTTCACCCGGATGCCGTGCGCGGCGACGTCGATGGCCGCGCACCTCGTCAGCGCCATCACGCCGGCCTTCGCCGCCGCGTAGTGGGCCTGGCCCTCCTGGGCGCGCCAGCCGACGACCGAGGCGTTGTTGACGATGACACCGCGGGTACCGCGCTCGATCATCCGCCGGGCGGCGGCGCGCACGCAGCGGAACGTGCCGTTGAGGGTGACGTCCAGGACCTTCGACCACTGCTCGTCGGTCATGTCCACGATGGCGGCGGTGCCACCGAGACCGGCATTGTTGATCATGACGGAGACCCCGCCGAACCGCTCCGCCGCGTCGATCAGGGCGGCGACGTCGGCCTCGCGGGTGACGTCGCAGACCAGCGACGCGACGCGCTCGGTGCCGAACTCGGCGCTGAGGGCCTCGGTCGCCTCGGCGAGCCGCCGGGAATGGGTGTCGCTGAGCACCACGGCGCGGGCGCCCTCCTCCAGGCAGCGGCGGACCACGGCGGCGCCGATGCCGGCGCCCGCCGCGGCCGTCACGACCACCGTCCGCTCCGCGAGCAGCCCGTGCCCGGGCACGTACGGCGGCGTCGGCGGCACGTACGGCGGCGGCACCTCCGCCGGCCCGCCACCGCTGCTGGTTCCGGACGCGCTGGTCAACCGCGTGGCTCCTTCGGGAGACCGAGCACCCGCTCGGCGATGATGTTGCGCTGGATCTCGTCGGAGCCGCCGTAGATCGTGTCGGCCCGGCTGAACAGGTACAGCGCCTGCAGCCGGTCGAGGCCGTAGGGCGGCTCCGCGACGGTCAGGCCGGCGGCGCCGCGCACCGCCATCGCCAGTTCGCCGAGGTCACGGTGCCAGCGCCCCCACAGCAGCTTCGAGACCGACGCCGACGCCGACGACACCGACGACGACGCCGACACCGACGCCGACGCCGCCGATGCCGCCGGCACCACGGAACCGGCGTCGTGGGCGCTCAGCGTCCGCAGCGCGTGGGTGCGCAGCACCTCCAGACCGAGCCGGGCCCGCGCGAGGCGATCGGCGAGCACCGGGTCGTCGACCGCGCCGGTGCGCCGCGCCTCGGCGACCACCGCGTCCAGCTCCCGGGCGAAACCGACCTGCTGGCCGACGGTGGACACCCCACGCTCGAACCCGAGCGTCGCCATCGCCACCCGCCACCCGTCGCCCGGGGCGCCAACGACCAGGTCGGCGGCGGTCCGCGCACCGTCGAAGAAGACCTCGTTGAACTCCGACGTCCCGGTCAGCTGCACGATCGGACGGACCTGCACCCCGGGCTGGTCCATCGGCACCAGCAGGTACGACAGGCCGGCGTGGCGCCGCGAGCCCGGATCGGTGCGGACGACGGCGAAACACCAGTCGGCCTGCTGCGCCAGCGACGTCCACACCTTCTGCCCGTCGATCACCCACTGGTCGCCGTCGCGCCGCGCCCGGGTGCGGACGGAGGCCAGGTCGGAGCCGGCGTCCGGCTCCGAGTAGCCCTGGCACCACAGCTCGGTCGCCGCGGCGATGCCGGGCAGGAAACGGGCGCGCTGCTCGTCGGTGCCGTGCGCGATCAGCGTCGGGCCGAGCAGCTCCTCGCCGAGGTGGTTCACCCGGGCCGGCGCGTCGGCCCGGGCGTACTCCTCGTGGAAGATCACCTGCTGGACCAGGCTGAGCCCACGCCCCCCGAACTCGACCGGCCAGCCCAGGCACGTCCACCCGGCGGCGGCCAGACGCCGGTTCCAGGCCACCCGGGCCTCGAACGCCTCGTGCTCGCGGCCGGAGCCGCCCAGCCCGCGCAGGCCGGCGAACTCTCCGACGAGGTTCTCGGCGAGCCACTGCCGCACCTGCTGACGGAACTCCTCGTCGGCAACGGAACTGGTCAGATCCATGGCGACCTCCCGGCCCACCGTCCGGTGCCGGCAGCGGGCGGCCACACACTATCCCACCAAGCACTTGTTTGGTACGGTCACGGCCGGCCCGCACAGTCTGGAGACCCGCACAGCCCGGAGTCCCGCACAGCCCGGAGTCCCGCACAGCCTGGAGGCGTGACCTTGACGACGCACGAGCCCGTCGCCGACACCGGCGCGGTCGTCACCTACGAGGTGCGCGGCCCGGTCGCGGTCGTGACCGTCAACCGCCCGCAGTACACAAACGCGCAGAACTCGAAGGTCACCTACGCGCTGGACGCCGCCTTCGTCCGCGCCACCGATGACGACGAGGTGAAGGTCATCGTGCTCGCCGGCAACGGGAAACACTTCAGCGGCGGGCACGACATCGGCACCCCCGGCCGTGACATCGACGAGACCTTCGACCGCCGGGCCGTGATCTGGTGGGACCACGTCGGCCGGCCCGGCCTCGACGGGCGCTTCGCCCGCGAGTCGGAGGTCTACCTCGGCATGTGCCGGCGCTGGCGCGAGATCCCCAAGCCGATGATCGCCATGGTGCAGGGCGCCTGCATCGCCGGCGGCCTGATGCTGGCCTGGAGCTGCGACTTCATCGTCGCCTCCGACGACGCCTTCTTCTCCGACCCGGTGGTGCGGATGGGCATCCCGGGGGTGGAGTACTTCGCCCACCCCTGGGTGATGAACCCGCGGGCGGCCAAGGAGTTCCTGTACACCGGCGACCGTTTCCCGGCGTGGCGGGCGCACCAGCTCGGGATGGTCAACCACGTCGTGCCCCGCGCCGAGCTCGCCGACTTCGTGTTCGCGATGGCCGGGCGGATCGCCGCGATGCCGAGGCTGGGCCTCGCGCTCACGAAGAAGGCCGTCAACCAGATCGAGGACATCCAGGGCCTGCGCACCGGGATGGACGCCGCGTTCGGCCTGCACCACGCCGCGCACGCGCACAACGCCGAGGTCGGCACCGACTCCCTAGGCGGCCTGGACGCGAAGGCCATGGCCCGCACCAACAAGCAGGCGGCTGGTGAGGCCATGCCGGACGATGCCGCCGCGGACAAGGCTGCCGCGGGCGGGACAACGGCAGGCGACGCATGAGCCTGGAGTTCACTCCGCGGGAGCTGGCGTTCCGCGCCGATGCGCGGGCCTGGCTGACCCGGAACAACCCCGGCCGGCTGCCGTCGATGGACACCCCGGCCGGTGCCGCCGAGCACCGGGCCTGGGAGCGGGCACTGGCCGCCGCGCGCTGGTCGGTCGTCGCCTGGCCAGCGGAGTTCGGCGGGCGCGACGCGACGCTCACCGAATGGGTGATCTTCGAGGAGGAGTACTACCTCAGTGGCGCACCGACCCGGATCGCCCAGAACGGCATCTCGCTGCTCGCCCCGATCCTGTTCGAGCACGGCACCGCCGAACAGCGCCGGCGCTACCTGCCCCCGATGGCGGACGGCACCGAGATCTGGGCACAGGCCTGGTCGGAGCCGGAGGCCGGCAGCGACCTCGCGGCCCTGCGTGCCCGGGCGCGCCGCGACGACGAGCGCGGCGGCTGGCTGCTGACCGGGCAGAAGACGTGGAGCTCCCGGGCCCCGTTCGCCGACCGCGGGTTCGGCCTGTTCCGCACCGACCCGGGCGCCGAGCGCCACCGCGGCCTGACCTACTTCCTGTTCCCGCTCGACGCCCCCGGGGTCACCGTCCGTCCCATCGCGCAGCTCGACGGCGACGCCGGCTTCGCGGAGATCTTCTTCGACGACGTCCTCGTGCCCGACGCCGACGTCCTCGGTGCCGTCGGCGACGGCTGGCGGGTGGCGATGAGCACCGCCGGCAACGAGCGCGGGCTGTCCCTGCGCGCCCCGGGCCGGTTCCTCGCCGCCGCCGGGCGCCTGCTCGAGCTGTGGCAGGAGCGCGGCGCCGACGCCGGGCACCTGCGGGACCGGGTGGCCGACGCCTGGATCGGCGCGCAGGCCTACCGCTGGTACACCTGGGGAACCGTCGACCGGCTCCGCGCCGGCGCGGGCATCGGCCCCGCCGGCAGCGTCAACAAGCTGTTCTGGTCGGAGCTGGACGTCGACCTGCACGAGACCGCCCTGGAGCTGCTCGGCCCCGACCAGGAGCTGCGCGGCCCGGGAGCACCGGCCGGCGGAACCTGGCTCGACGACTACCTGTTCGCCCTCGGCGGCCCGATCTACGCCGGGACGAACGAGATCCAGCGCGACATCGTCGCCGAGCGGGTGCTGGGCCTGCCCCGCGGGGACAGCCGGCGGGCCGGCGCATGAGGTTCTCGCTCTCCCCGGAACAGGGCGCGTTCGCCGCGGCGCTCGACGACCTGCTCACCGCCTCGGACGTACCAGCCGCCCACCGGGCGTGGGCCGACGGTGAAACCGGCCCGGGAATCGCGCTGTGGGAGCGGCTGGCCAAGCTCGGTGTCACGGCCCTCGCCATCGGGCCGGAGCACGGCGGCCTCGGTGGCAGCCCTCTCGACCTGGCCGTCGCGTTCGAACGGCTCGGCTACCACGCCGTTCCCGGGCCCTGGGTCGAGACGGTGGCCCTCGCCCCGGTCCTGCTGCGCACCACTGCGGATGAACACCTGCTGCCCGAGATCGCCGACGGCGCGGCGCGGGTCACCTTCGCCCTGCCGCCGACCGTCCCCTACGCCCTGGACTGCGACGTCACCACCCACGCCTACCTCGTCGACAGCGTTGACGTCGTCAACCGCGTCGCCGACCGTGTGCTGCTGCGCGGGCGGCCGGGCGAGGCACTGCGGTCGGTGGACCCGGCCCGGCGGCTGCACGTCCTGACCGGCGGCGCGCCGGTCGCCGGCCTGCGCGAGGGCACGGTGCGCGCCGGGCTCGATCGGGCCGCCCTCGCCGCCGCGGCGATCCTGGTGGGCGCCGGGGAGCGCCTGCTCGCCGAGTCCGTCCGGTACGTCGGCGCCCGCCGCCAGTTCGGGCGGGCCATCGGCGAGTACCAGGCGGTCAAGCACGCGCTCGCGGATGTCCGCGTCGCCCTCGACTTCGCCCGCCCGCTGCTGCACGGCGCCGCCCTCGAGCTCGCGGCGGACACCACCGGCGAGGCTGGAGCCGGGGCCGCGACCGCGGCGGACTCCGCGACCGCGGCGCGGGAGGTGTCCGCGGCGAAGGTGCTCGCCTCGACGGCGGCGCTGCGGGCTGCCCGCACCGCGCTGCAGGTCCACGGCGCCATCGGCTACACCCTGGAATGTGACCTGAGCATCTGGATTCTCGGAGTCCGCGCGCTCGTCGGCGCCTGGGGCACACCCGCGGACCACCGGGCCCGCGTCCTGCGCTCCCTGATGTCCCCGACGGGGGCCTGACCATGCGCCTCGCTCTCAGCGACGAACAGCAGGAGCTCGCCCGCGCGGTCCGCCAGCTGGTCGACCGCCGGGCCGCCGCCCTGGGCACCCGCGCCGCGGCCACGAGCGACCTCGGCTACGACGACATCCTGTGGAAGACCCTGTGCACCCAGATCGGCGGTGCCGCGCTGGCCATCCCGCAGGAGTACGGCGGTGCCGGCGCGACGCTGCTGGAAAGCCACGTGATCCTCGAGCAGCTCGGCGCGACGCTGACTCCGACGCCCTACCTGGGCTCCGCGATCCTCGCCGCGCAGGCGGTGCTCGGCGCCGCCGGGGCCGAGCATCGCGAACGACTGCTGCCCGCGCTGGCCGACGGCACGGTCGGGGCACTCGCCTGGGCCGACGGCACCGGCCGCTGGCGGACGGACGGCGCGGGCGTCCGGGCGACACCGGCCGGCCGCGACACCGGTACCAGTACCGGTACCTGCGACGGCGGGTGGCGGCTGTCGGGCCGCTCAACCCTGGTCCTGGACGGCTCATACGCCGCGATCCTGCTCGCGGTCGCCGAGACCCCCGACGGCCTGGGCCTGTTCGAGGTGGACCCGGCCAGCCCCGGAGTCACCCGCATCCGCGTCCGGGCGCTCGACCTGACCCTGGATCTCGCGACCGTCGCCTTCGACCAGGTCCCCGCCGTCGCGCTGACGTCCGAGGACGCCCGAGTCGGGCCGGCGCTGCGCCACCTGCACGCCGTCGCGGCGACCGCGGTCACGGCGCTGCAGGTCGGCGGGGCCCAGCGCGCACTCGACCGAACCGTCCGCCATCTGCGTGACCGGGTCCAGTTCGGCCGCCCGCTGGGCTCCTTCCAGGCGCTCAAACACCGGGCCGCCGACATGTTCGTCGCGGTCGAGACATCCCGGTCGATGTCCTGGGCCGCCGCCTGGGCCGCCGCCCACGACCCCGCGGACCTGCCACTGCGGGCCGCACTGGCGAAGGCGTGGTGCTCCGAGGCGTTCGCGGCGGTCGCCGGCGAGTCCATCCAGCTGCACGGCGGTATCGCCATCACCTGGGAGGACGACACCCAGCTCTACTTCAAGCGGGCGCACGCCACCGGCCAGCTTTTCGGCCAGGCCCACGAGCACCGGAAGCTGCTCCTTGACGACCCCCACTGACAACGACCCCCGCTGACAACACCGACAGCTCGATGCATCCGACGGAGGAGGTCAGGTGCGGGACAAGACCATGTCCCTGGCAGACGTCTCACAGCAGATCGAGTCGGGGATGACCATCGGCATCGGCGGCTGGGGCTCACGGCGCAAGCCGATGGCCCTGGTGCGCGACCTTCTGCGCACCGACATCAAGGACCTGACCGTGGTCTCCTTCGGCGGCCCGGACGTCGGCCTGCTGTGTGCCGCGGGCCGGGTGCGACGGGTTGTCTACGGCTTCGTCTCCCTCGACAGCATCCCGCTCGACCCGCACTTCCGCGCCGCCCGCGAGAACGGCTCCGTCGCGACGTCCGAATACGACGAGGGGATGTTCGTCGCCGCGCTGCGCGCCGGTGCCAGCCGGCTCTCCTTCCTGCCGACCCGGGCCGGGCTGGAAAGCGACGTCATGGCCATGAACCCACAGCTGCGCACGGTCGCGTCGCCCTACGACGACGACGTGTACGTCGCCGTGCCCGGCATCCGCCTCGACGTGTCGCTCATCCACCTCAACCGGGGCGACGTCCACGGCAACGGGCAGTACCTCGGCCCGGACCCGTACTTCGACGACCTGTTCGCGATGGCCGCCGACCGCTGCTACCTCAGCGTCGAGCGGATCGTGGCCACGGCCGAGCTGACCGCGGCCGCCCCCGTGCAGTCATTGCTGGTCAGCCGGCTGTTCGTGACCGGCGTCGTCGAAGCCCCCGGCGGCGCCCACTTCACCAGCTGCGAACCCGACTACGCCCGGGACGAGCCCTTCCAGGCCGCCTACGCACGGGCGGCCCGCGACGAGCAGTCCTGGCGGGAGTTCACCGAACGGTTCCTCGCCGTGGACGACGCCGGCTACCAGGGGGCCGTCGAGGAGCTGCGCGCGAGCGCCGCTGCCGCCGGAGGGAAGCCATGACGACGACCGGCCGGACGGGCGCCGGCCGGACGGGCGCCACCCGGGCCGAGATCTGCGCGGTGGCCTGCGCCGACGCCTGGCGCGGCGCCGGCGAGGTGCTGGCCCACGCGGTCGGCACGATCCCCGCCGTCGGCGTCCGGCTCGCCCGGCTCACCCACTCCCCCGACCTGGTTCTCTCCGACGGCGAGGCCTTCCTGATGAGCGATCCGCCACCGCTCGGCCGGACCGCCGCCGCGGGCGGGACCATCGAGGGCTGGGTGCCCTTCCGGCGGATCTTCGACATCCTGAGCTCCGGGCGCCGCCACAGCATGATGGGGGCCAGCCAGGTCGACCGGTACGGCAACCAGAACATCTCCGCGATCGGCGACTGGCGGCGACCGGAACGGGCGCTGATCGGGGTCCGCGGCGCGCCCGGCAACACCGTGAACCACCGCACCGACTACTGGGTCGCCAGGCACACCGCCCGCGTCTTCGTCCCGGCCGTGGACGTCGTCTCCGGCGTCGGCAACGACCGCGCGCGGGCACACACCAGCACTTCGCTGCGGTTCCACAACCTCGGTGTGGTGATCTCGAACCTCGGCGTGTTCGACTACGACGAGCGGGGCCGGATGAGGGTCCGCTCCCTGCACCCCGGGGTCAGCGCGGACGAGGTCGCGGCCAACACCGGCTTCGAGCTCGACGCCTCCGCGGCGGGCACCACCCGGCTGCCCGACGACCACGAGCTGGAGCTCATCCGCACCGTCATCGACCCGACCGCGGCCCGCGACCGCGAGGTCCCCGGCTGAGGACCGCTCTCGGGCGGGGTGCGTCAGCCTTTCGGGGTTCTCAGCCTTTCGGGGTTCTCAGCCTTTCGGGGTTTTCAGCCTTTCGGGGTTTTCAGCCGTTCGGGGTGTGCTGCAGGAACGCCGGCCATTCGCCGCCGCCGTCGACGTTGAGGACGGCGCCGGTGACATGGCTCGCCAGCGGCGAGGCGAGCAGCAGGCAGGCGGCGCCGACCTCGGCGGGGGTGGCGAGGACCCCGCGCGGAATCGTGGCCGCGACCTTGGCGACCTGCTCGGCGTCACCGTAGTGGTCCATCGAGCCCGGCGTCGCGACGATGCCGCAGCGCACCGCGTTCACCCGGATCCGCGGCGCCCACTCGACCGCCAGGCTGCCGGTCAGGCTCTCCACTGCCGCCTTCGCCGCGCCGTAGACGGCGGTGCCCGGGCTCGGCCGGCGCGCCGAGATCGAGGTGATGTTGAGCAGCACGCCCTCCCCCGCGTAGGCCAGCAGCGGATGCACCGCGTGCGCGACATGCACCGCCGCCATGAAGTTCAACTGCGCGATCTTGCCGTACAGCTGCGCCGACGATGTCGCCAGCGGCGCGTACGGGGAGCCCCCCGCGTTGTTGACCGCGATGTCGAGGCGCCCGCGGCGCTCGGCGATGTCGGCCACCCAGGCCTGGACCGCTGCGGCGTCCCGGACGTCGACCGGGCTGAAATGCGGCCGGCGCCCGGCGACCTCACGCAGCGAGCCGGGGGTCCGGCGACCGCAGATCTCCAGTTCGGCGCCGGCCCGCAGGAACGTCTCGACGATCCCGTCACCGACCCCGCGACTGCCGCCGGTGACCAGGACGACCTTCCCGGACATGTCGATGGTGAAGGACACCGTGCTGTTCTCCCTCCGCTGCGCCCGACGGAATCGATCTCACTCAGCGCCGCGCCCCGGCACGGCGGGAATGATCTCCGCCGCGAACCACCGGAGGAAATCGAGGTACTCCGCCAGGGAGTCGACCCCGCGCGGCTGCTCGACGGAGGTTCGCGTGATTCCCAGCGCCGGATACTGTTCCGTATACGCCTCGAGGAGCCGCTCGCGGTAGGCCCGGCGCTCGCCGGGGCCGGCGGCGGTGAACCCACCGGCCGGTTCGACGCCGGCCGGCGGTTTGAGCCAGTTGACGTCGAAGGTCTGCTCCTTGCCCGCGAAGTCGGGCTGGGCCCGGATGTAGTCGAGCAGCGGCGGAATCCCGGTGGCCTCGAAGCCGACCGGATTGGGCTGCCAGCCGTCATACCGGGCCGCCCGGCGCAGCGCCGGCCGGGAGTTCCCCCCGACGCGGATCGGCGGGCGCGGTTTCCGGGTCGGCCTCGGCTCGATCGCGAGCCCCTCGATCGCGAAACGCTTTCCCTGATGGCGGGGCGGATCGCTGCTCCAGAGCGCGTCGAGGGCCGCGAGGATCTCGTCCGCGATGGCACCGCGTTCGGTGAACGGGACGCCCAGCGCGGTGAACTCCGCCTCCGCATGGCCGACCCCGACCGACACCCCGAGCCGTCCCCCGGACAGGACGTCGATGGTCGCCAACGCCTTGGCCAGCCGCAGCGGATGATGATAGGGCAGGACGAGTACGGCCGTGTCGAGGCGGATCCGCTCGGTCGCGGCGGCGATGAACGCCAGCACGGTCAGCGCGTCCTGCCAGTAGGGCCCGAGTCGCCCGACCTCGGCGTCCGGCATGCCGAGATGCTCGGAGACGGACACATTCGCGAAGCCGAGAGTGTCCAGCACCGTCAGCATCTGGCGCATCTGCGGCGGGGAGAGGTGCCGGGCCCAGGGATACATGTCCGGGAGATGGCTCGTGCCCGGCAGGATGACATCGAACTTCATGGAGCCTTTCCACCTCGCATTCCGCATTCCCGCATGAACGGTTCTCCGATGACGCCCTGGGCGGTTCCGCAGAACCGCGAGCAACGCACCTCCCGCCGGTGGCTCTCCGTCCGTGACACCTGGGCGGTTCCGCGGAACCGCGGAACCGCGAAACGAACCGGGGCACCGCGGACACCCGCAGCGCCGTCAGCCGAACAGCGCTCGGCCGGCGTCGAGTGCTGGGCCCCGCGATGATCGGACGTCGAACCCGCCATCAGTCCAGCCGCGCAGCGCCAGGGTCTCGCCCGGAAGGACCGGCCCGGCGAAACGCCCCTCCACCAGGGTGAGGTCTGCCGGATGTGCCCCGGCCCGCGCGGCGACGACGAGTGTCGACGCGGCGAGAGTAGCCAGCCCATGCAGGATCGGCCGCTCCTGCCCGATCGCCGCCGCGGCGGCCGGGTCGACGTGGATGTGGTGCCTGTCCCCCAGCAGGCGGTAAAGAACCGCGGCATTCGCCGCGACGGCGAGCTCACCCGCCCAGGCCGGCTCAGCAGCGGGCGACGGGGGCCGCCCCGGGCCGCGTGCGCCCCCGAAACCGCCCGCCCCAGGCGCGAACAGCGACCAGGTAGCCACGAAGTACGCGCTTTCCACGACGATCTCGAAGACCGCGGCGCCGCCCTTGTCCCACACGTCACCGACCCGCGCCGCCATGGTCAGCTCGCCCTCGGTCGGCAACGGCGCCAGCACCTCCAGCCGCTGGGCGCCGTGCAGCGTCGTGCCGACCTCGAACGCGCCCGCCGCGCCGAGCTGGTCCGGCGCCCACTGGGCCAGCGTCAGCGCGAACGGCGGCAGCACCCGCAGCCGCTCCTCGAAGACGAGGTCAAGCTGGTCGGCCCGAGCACCGACGGCCAGCGCGAACAGGATGACGTCCCGGTCGGTCCACCCGACCGTCCGCTCCCCGAGAAACCGCCCGCGCCAGTCACCGGCGCTCATCCGCGGGCCCTCATCCGCGGGCACCGTACACCGGCTCGGGGCGCGCGGCCTGCGCCAGCAGGCTGCGCAGCGTGCCCCCGACCGCGGCCGCGTCCCACCGCGCGCCGAGGTCCTTCGCTGGCCCGTGCCGCCAGCCCTCCTCGACGCAGATCCGGCCACCCTCGATCTCGATCAGGCGCCCGGTGACATCGGCGGCGTCGACGCTGGCGAGCCAGGCCACCACCGGGGAGACGTTGCCCGGATGCATGGCGTCGAAACCGTCGGCGGGCGCGGCCATCCGCTGCGCGAACGGCCCCTCGGTCATCCGGGTGCGCGCCGACGGCGCGATGGCGTTCACCGTCACCCCGTACGGACGCAGCTCCTCGGCGGCGACCAGGGTGAGCGCGGCGATCCCGGCCTTGGCCGTGGAGTAGGTTCCCTGGCCGACGCTGCCCTGCAGGCCCGCACCGGACGATGTGTTGATCACCCTGGCCGCCCGTACCCGCCCGGCCTTTGCCTGGGCCCGCCAGTACGCCGCGGCCTGGCGCAGCGGCGCGAAATGCCCGGTGAGGTGGACCCGCAGCACCGCCTCCCACTCCGCCTCGGTGGTGTTCACCAGCATCCGGTCCCGCACGAACCCGGCGTTGTTGACCAGGACGTCCAGGCTCCCGAAGGTGTCGATCGCCTGCTGCACCAAGCGCTGCGCCGCCGCGAAGTCGGCCACGTCGGCACTGTTGGCGACCGCGATGCCCCCGGCGAGCCTGATCGCGTTCGCCACATCCTCGGCCGGGCCCGCCGACGCGCCCTCACCCGCACCGGAGGTGCCGAGGTCGTTCACCACGACCGCCGCGCCCTGGCGGGCCAGCTCCAGCGCGTGCTCGCGGCCGAGCCCCCGCCCGGCGCCCGTCACGATCGCGACCCGGCCCCGGAGAATGCCGCTCACCGTTGAATGCCCCTCATGCCAGCGCCACTCCCGTCCGCCGTCGTCGGGTGTTCTCACGGGCCCCATGCGTGCCGTGCAGTCCTTGCCGCGCAGGCCTTCCCACCGCGGCGGACACTGCTACGCTACCAAGCAATCGCTAGGTTAGGAAGACGCTCATGGGCATCACGACCAACCTGCTGGACGGCACGATCGCCGTCGTCACCATGAACTTCCCGCCCGTCAACGCGCTGCCCGTCCAGGGCTGGTACGACGTCGCCGAGGCCCTCCGGGCCGCCGCCGAGACACACCACGCCCGCGTCGTCGTGCTGCGCGCGGAGGGCCGCGGCTTCAACGCCGGTGTCGACATCAAGCAGATGCAGCGGACCGCCGGCTTCGACGCCCTCATCGGCGCCAACCGCGGCTGCCACGCGGCCTTCAGGGCCGTCTACGAATGCCCCGTCCCGGTGATCGCGGCCGTCCACGGGTTCTGCCTCGGCGGCGGCGTCGGGCTGGTCGGCAACAGCGACACCGTCGTCGCCAGCGACGACGCCTACTTCGGCGTGCCCGAGGTCGACCGCGGCGCTCTCGGCGCGGCCACCCATCTCGCCCGGCTGGTGCCCCAGCACCTGATGCGCACCCTGTACTTCACCAGCCGCACCATCAGGGCCGCCGACCTCGTCCAGCACGGCTCGGTGCTGGAGGTGGTCCCCCGCGGTCAGCTCGACGACGCCGCACTCACCGTCGCCCGCGAGATCGCCGCCAAGGACCCCCGGGTGATCCGGGCCGCCAAGGAGGCCCTCAACGGCATCGACCCGGTCGACGTCAACCGCAGCTACCGCTTCGAGCAGGGCTTCACCTTCGAGCTGAACCTCGCCGGCGTCGCCGACGAGCACCGCGACGAGTTCGTCGACAACGCCCGGTTGCCGCGCGCATGACCGCCCAGCGCCTGCGCACCGCCCTGACCGACCTCACCGGCGTGCGCCATCCCGTCGTGCAGACCGGCATGGGCTGGGTCGCCGGGCCGCGCCTGGTCAGCGCGGTCGCCCGCGCCGGCGCCCTCGGCATCCTCGCGTCGGCCACGATGACCCTGGACGAGCTCGACCAGGCCATCCGCAAGGTCCGGGAACGCACCGACGCACCGTTCGGCGTCAACCTCCGCGCCGACGCCGGTGACGCCACCGAACGCGTCGACCTCCTCATCCGGCATGGCGTACGGGTCGCGTCCTTCGCGCTGGCGCCCAGGCCGGAACTCATCGCCCGGCTCAGGGAGAACGGCGTCGTGGTCATGCCGTCGGTGGGCGCCGCGCGGCACGCGAAGAAGGTGGCCGCGTGGGGCGCCGATCTGGTGATGGTCCAGGGCGGCGAGGGCGGCGGGCACACCGGGCCGGTCCCGACGACGCTGCTCCTGCCGACCGTGCTGGACGCGGTCGACATCCCGGTCGTCGCGGCCGGCGGCTACTTCGACGGCCGCGGGCTGGCCGCCGCGCTCTCCTACGGCGCCTGCGGCATCGGGATGGGCACCCGCTTCCTGCTCACCAGCGACAGCGCCGTGCCCGAACCGGTCAAACGCCACTACCTGAGCTACGGCCTCGACGGAACCGTCGTCACCACCCGCGCCGACGGCATGCCGCACCGGCTGCTGCGCACGGACTTCATCCGATCCCTGGAGGACACCGGTACGGCCCGGCGACTCTGGGCGACGCTGCACCGCACCCGGCAGTTCCGGCGCCTGAATGGGCAGTCCTGGGGTGGGCTGGTCCGCGACGGCTGGCGGATGAAGCGTGCCGGCGATCGTTCATGGGCGCAGCTGGTCCTCGCGGCCAACACGCCGATGCTGCTGCGCGCCGGTCTCGTCGAGGGCGACCTCGGCGCTGGCATGCTGGCCTCCGGCCAGGTCGTGGGCCTGATCGACGATCTGCCCAGCTGCCAGGAGCTGATCGACCTGGTGGTCGGTCAGGCCGTCGAACGCCTCACAGCCAACGCGGCCACGCTGGTCTCGGAGCACTGAACCAGAAGGGACGGATCGGCTTCGTGAGCGCGACTCGACCGGAGCCGCGGACCAGGCGTCGCACGGTCTCCGAGGGCACCGGGACCGCCCGGCGCGCGGAGATCCTGGCGATAGCGGCACAGCTCTTCGCGACCCGGGGCTTCCCGCAGACGACGGTGCGCGATATCGGCGACGAGGCCGGAATCCTCTCCGGCAGCCTTTACCACCACTTCGACTCCAAGGAGGCGATGCTGGCGGAAATCCTCCGTGATTTCATGGAGAACCTGCGCGGCCGCTTCGCCGAGGTCGTCGCCCAGGACCGTCCACCGCGGGCCAGGCTCGACGAGCTGGTGCGCGGGAGCTTCGCCACCATCCATCAGCAGCCGCACGCGGTGGCGCTTTACCAGAAGGAGTCCGGCGCGCTCGCCGGCGTGCCGGAATTCCGTTTCGTGGGCCAGATCAGCCTGGAGATCGAGAAGATGTGGGTCGGCGTCATCGTCGCCGGCCAGCAGGTCGGTGATTTCCGCACCGGCCTCGACCCGGAGCTGACCTACCGTTTCATCCGGGACGCCGTCTGGACCTCCGTCCGGTGGTACCGGCCGCGAGGCAGGCTCCGGCACGACGTCGTCGCGGACCAGTACCTGCTGCTGCTCCACAGCGGCCTGCTGGCGGACGACACCGTTTCGGCCTGACACCGTTTCGGCCTATACCGGCCCGGCCTGACACCGGCCCGGCCTCGTCCGCCAGCGGGCGATGAGCTCCTCCGGCCTCAGCGGGGAGCCATTCTCAGTGCGCCGTCCATGCGGATCACCTCGCCGTTGAGGTAGTCCTGGTCGATGATCGACAGCGCCAGCCGCGCGTATTCATGTGGCTGGGCGAGCCGCTTCGGAAACGGCACCGACGCGGCGAGACCGGCGCGGAACTCGTCCGAGACCGTGGCCAGCATCGGAGTCTCCACGATTCCCGGGGCGATGGTGCAGACCCGGATTCCGTACTGGGCGAGGTCACGCGCGGCCGCGATGGTGAGCCCGACCACGCCCGCCTTCGAGGAGGCGTAGGCGGCCTGCCCGATCTGGCCCTCGAACGCCGCGATGGAAGCCGTGTTGACCACGACCCCGCGCTGGCCGTTCTCGTCCGGCTCGGTGGTGGCGATCACTCGCGCGGCCGTGGAGAGCACCGCGAACGTACCGACGAGGTTGATCTGGATGATCTTGGCGAACAGGTCGATGTCATGCGACTTGCCCTTGCTGAGGATGCGCTGCGAGGGGCCGATCCCGGCGCAGTTGACCACCGTGCGCAGCGGCGGGCCCTCCCCTGCCGCCGCCTCCACCGCCGCGGTGACCTGCGCGGGGTCCGTCACGTCGGCACCCAGGTACTGGACGCCGGTGACCGACGGCGCCTTCTCGATGGACGACGGCAGGTCGAGCGCGAAGACGGTCGCGCCCTTCTCGGCGAGAGCGGCGGCGGTGGCCGCCCCCAGACCGGAAGCGCCGCCGGTGACGATGGCGGCAGTGTCGGTGAGCTTCATTGCGCGGCTCCGGATGTGCGTTCGGCGATGTGGACGGTGGCGGGGCGACCGGCCGCGAGCGCGCGGCCGACCACCATGCGCTGGATCTGGTTCGTTCCCTCGAAGATCTGCATCACCTTGGCTTCCCGCATGTAGCGCTCGACCGGGAAGTCGCGGGTGTAGCCGTATCCGCCGAGGACCTGGACCGCGTCGGTGGTCACCTTCATCGCGTTGTCCGTCGCGACCAGCTTGGCGATGCTCGCCTCGGTGGCGAACGGCAGGCCCAGGTCACGCAGCCGCGCGGCGGCCAGCGTGGTCGCGCGCGCGGACCCGACGGCCGCGGCCATGTCGGCGAGGAGGAAGGCGAGGCCCTGATGGTCGATGATCGCCTTGCCGAAGGCCTCCCGTTCCTTCGCGTAGGCCACCGCGTGGTCGAGCGCGCCCTGGGCCAGCCCGGTCGCCACCGCGGCGATACCCAGGCGCCCCGAGTCCAGGCCGGCGAGCGCGATCGACAGGCCCTCACCCTCCGCGCCGATCCGGCGCTCGGCGGGCACCCGCACCGCGTCGAACCGCATCGTGGCCGTGTTCGAGCCGGTCAGGCCCATCTTGTGCTCAGGCGGGTCGGCGGACAGGCCCGGCGTGCCCGCCGGCACGAGGAAGCAGCTGATCCCCCGCCGCTCGTCGCTGGTGCGCGCCATGACGGTGTAGAAGTCGGCGTCGCCACCGTGGGTCGTCCAGGCCTTGGCGCCGTTGATCACATAGTCGTCGCCGTCACGGACCGCACGGGTGCGCATCGCGGCCGGGTCGCTGCCGGCATGCGGCTCGGACAGGCAGTAGGCGCCGAGCAGGTCGCCGCCGAGCATCTCCGGCAGCCACCGCTCGCGCTGCTCCTCGCTGCCGAAGTGGGCCAGCGGGAAGCACGACAGCGCGTGCACCGACACGCCGACCCCGACGCTCGCCCAGACGGCGCCGATCTCCTCGAGCGCCTGCAGGTAGACCTCGTACGGCTGACCACCGCCGCCGTACTTCTCGGCGTAGGGCAGGCTGAGCAGCCCGGCACCGCCGAGCAGGCGGAACAGGTCCCGGGGGAAGCTGGCGTCCCGCTCGGCGTCGGCCACGCGGGGGGCGAGCTCACGCTCGGCCAGGTCGCGGGCGAGACGGATCAGCTCCGCGGCCTCGGCGGTGGGCACGACCGGACGATTGGGCATGGTCACCTCAGGGCTAATCGGTCGATCTACCTGGCAGCGGCCACCCGACGGGGACGCCTCGGCATCGGGCGGTTCCGCGGCACCGCTCGATACCTGTGACGGTACCACGGTACCCATTCTGGTACCCGGCACCTGGTACGCTGCGGTGATGGCGGATCGGATGCGGGCGCTGCCGCCCGCGCGCACCGACCTCCGCCGGCAGGAGCTGCTCGCGGAGCTGACGACGCTGTTCCTGCGCGAGGGGTTCTCGGCCTTCAGCCTCGCGATGCTCGCCGAACGCCTCCACTGCTCCAAGACCACGCTCTATCTGGTGGCGGGCAGCAAGGAGCAGATCGTCGTCGCCACCGTCCGGCACTACTTCCGCACCGCGGCGGAACGCATCGAGACGCTCGTCGCCGCCTCCGACGATCCGGTGCGAAGGCTGCGCGGCTACCTGCTCGGCGTGAGCGCCGAGCTGAAACCGGCGTCGGAGGCGTTCTACGCCGACCTCACCGCCTTCGCGCCCGCCGACGCGGTCTACCAGGAGAACACCGTCCACGCGGCCCGCCGGGTGCGCGAGCTCGTGGACGAAGGTGTCGCCGCCGGGGTCCTGCGCCCGGCCCACGCGGCGTTCGTCGGCGCGGCCGTCACCCAGGTGATGACGGCAATCCAGCGCGGCGACATCGCGGCGGCGACCGGCCTCAACCATGCGGACGCCTACCGCGAGCTGACCGACCTCGTCCTCAACGGCCTGGGCACCGGCACCGGCAACTGACCACCACACCTCGTCCGGCACCCGGCGCCTGATGTTCGGCGCCTGCCGTCTCCCGCTCTCGTCGCCGCCTTCGTGCGACGTCCCGACTTGTCGCAGCCGGGGAGTATTGTTCGGCCCGTCATGATCACTGCTCGCCGTGAACGAGGCGGTCAGCAGGCCGCCGCGCGCCACGGCAACGCCCGCCGGGGGCAGGCAGAGACAACGGGAGGGATACCGATGGTGCGGGAAGTGATCTCGATCATCAACATCTGGTGCGACAACACCGGCCGCCACCCCACGGACAAGGCCGCCGCGAAGAGGTCGGTGGCACTGGCCTACGACGGCAAGCTCGTCCGGCTCGACCTGTGCGACGAGTGCCGAGACGAGATGGCGGCCGTGCTCGACGAATACGCGGGCTACGGCCAGGTCGTCGACGCGCCCCGCTCAGGCCGGCTCGACACGGCCTGGACAGCGGTGGAGGACAACAACGCCACGGATGAGGACACCGCGGCGGCCACGCCCCCCGCCTCCGCCTCGAAGCCGGCGTCGAAGCGCTCGTCATCCCCGTCGGCCTCCAGCGCCCGCCGCTCCCGCACCGCCACGCAGACACCGTCCGCGCCCACACCGTCCGCGCCCGCTCCCGCACCGGAACCAGCCATCTGACCTCCTGCCCGGCTTGACCCCCACCCGCGGCCATCGTAAGTTTTCGACGATCCGAAGGTTGGATTTCGAATATTCGATGACATCGGCTCTGAAGGCGGTGGCGCAGTGAGTGTCGTGACCAGCAGGCACGGCCGGGTCCTGATCATCCGGATCGACCGGGAGCACAAGCGCAACGCGCTCAACGCCGAGGTCACCGCCGGTATCGACCAGGCCATGAACGAGCTGGAGGACGACCCCGACCTGTGGGTCGGCATTCTCACCGGCGGCCCCAGGATGTTCTCCGCGGGTGCGGATCTCGCCACCGGTCCGGGTGAGCCCACCGAACGCGGCGGGCTCGTCGGGATCATCCACCGCCGGCGGGTCAAGCCGATGATCGCCGCGGTCGAGGGGCTGGCGCTGGGCGGCGGGGTCGAGCTCGTGCTGTGCTGCGACATGGTCGTCGCCGCCCGCACCGCCCAGTTCGGGCTCCCCGAGGTCAAGCGCGGGCTGATGCCCGACTTCGGCGGCGCGTTCCGGGTCACCCGGGTACTGCCCCGCAACATCGCCAACGAGATGCTCGCCACCGGCGACAACCTCACCGCCGAACGCGCCGAACGGCTCGGCTTCGTCAACCACCTCACCGAGCCCGGCGCCGCCCTGGACGGCGCGCTCGCCCTCGCCGAGCGGATCGTCGCGAACGCTCCGCTGGCCGTCCGCGCCGCCCTCGGCACCGCCCACCGGGAGGTCGCGCCCGACGAGACCGCAAGCTGGGAGTACAGCGACGCCACCCACGCGGAGCTGCTGAAGACGGCCGACCTCACCGAGGGCCTGGCGGCCTTCTTCGAACGCCGCCCACCCACCTGGAAAGGCGAGTAACACGGGGGACTTACAAAACATCTAAATATTTACTAGGCTCTCGCTCCTGGAGTTCGACGGAGGAGGCATGGTGACGCTTCGGGTGGTTCACAGCGGCACGGGACTGATCGGCCGAGCAACGCTGGACGGCATTCTCAACCACCCGGACCTCGAACTGGTGGGCATGTTCGTCCAGTCCCCGGAGAAGATCGGCAAAGATGCCGGCGAGTTCGTCAGGCGCCCCGCGACCGGTGTCATCGCCACCAACGACTGGGACGAGCTCCTCGACCTGGCGCCGGACTGCCTGTCGTACCAGAGCGACAGCATCGGGCGTGAGGTCGACGCGGCGAACGACGTGTGCCGCTTCCTCGAAGCGGGCGTCAACGCCGTCACCGCCTCGATCTTCGCCTGGGGCTACCCCGCCGACGTGCCGGCGCGGTTCGCCCACGTCCACGACGCCTGCGCCCGGGGGAACAGCAGCGCCTACTTCTCCGGCTCGGACCCGGGCTGGGCGACCACGGACCTGGCCCTCGCCGCGTTACGGATGGCCGACGAGGTCGAGTGCATCCGGGTCTGCGAGCTCGGCTACTGGGGCGGTTACACGGCGGAGTACGTCTGCCGGGAGTACTTCGGGTTCGGCCAGGCCCCCGGCTTCGAGCCGATCCTCGTCAAGGGTGGCTTCCTGCGCCAGATGTGGGAGCCGACCCTGAAGGTGCTCTGCGACGCGATGGGCGTCGAGATCGAGGACTGGAACATCGTCTACGAGTCCGACTCGCTCGACCACGACGTGACGACCGGGTTCGGTGTCGTCCGGGCCGGCACCGCCTCCGTCATCCGATTCGAGCTGCAGGCGCTCAACGGCGGACGTCCGGTCGCGGTCGTCGAGCACGTCGACCGGGTCGGCATGGGCGCCGGCCCGCAGTGGAAGGCCCCCTTCGGCCCGGAGGTGTTCGCGTTCCGGATCGAGGTCGAAGGCCGCCCGTCGTTCACCCTCGAGCACCAGGTGTCGAGCCGTCCGCACGGATCCGACGCAGGCGACCCGAGCGACCCGAGCAGCAGCCTTATGCGCGGCGGGCTCGTCATGGCCGGGAAGAGCACGGCCATGCCGCTCGTGAACGCCATCCCGGCGGTCTGCGCCGCCCGGCCCGGCCTGCTCGGCCCGCGCGACATCGGCCATCCCGTCAGCCGCAACGTGCGCCGCACGGCACCGGCCTGAGCGACTGGGGAAACATCATCCCATGACGATGGAGCTTGATCTCACCGGCCGCCGGGCACTCGTCACCGGCGCCGGCCAGGGCGTGGGCCGGGGGATCGCCCTCGGTTTCGCCGCCGCGGGCGCCGAGGTCGTCGTGAACGACCTTCGGCCCGAGCGCGTGGCCGAGGTCGTCGACGAGATCGCGGCGGCCGGTGGCAGCGCGCTCGGGAGCCCGTTCGACGTCACCGACTACGCGGCCGTCACCGCGGCTGTCGACGCGCTCGCGGGGGTGGACGTCCTGGTGAACAACGCCGGGAACGCGGGGGCGGAAAGCTGGTCGGGCCTGGCGAGGTTCGTCGACACCGAACCCGCGCACTGGGAGCCGTTCCTGCGGGTGAACCTCTACGGAGTCCTGCACTGTTGCCGGGCCGCCCTGCCGGCGATGATTGCCAGAGGCTTCGGCCGGGTGATCACGATCATCTCGGACTCGGGCCGCACCGGCGAGGCCAACATGGCCGCCTACGCCACGGCGAAGGCGGGTGCCGCCGGGCTCACGCGGGCCCTCGCGCTGGAGAACGGCCGCCACGGCATCACCGTCAACAACATCTCACTGGGCACCATGCGCACGCCGGTGACCGAACAGACCTGGTCCGACCCCGACAACCCGACGGCCGGGAAGCTGATGGCCCGCTACGCCATCCGGCGCCCCGGCCTGCCCGAGGACGTCGCCGCGCTGGCGGTGTTCCTCGCGAGCTCGCAGGCTTCCTGGATCACGGGCCAGACCTATCCACTCAACGGCGGTATCTCCTTCGCGCAGTGAGATCCGAACCGGCCGCAGTCTGGGAACAACGCCGTCGGAACAGCACCTCGGCACGTCCGGAGCCGATGGCCGGTGCCGCTTCCGCCGGCCAGCCCCGGTGCTCGGGCGCGTCGAGACGGTTCCGCTGAACCGCCCCACGCCCGTCACGGTGGTCGCGGCCGGGCCGCCGTCGCCACGGCCGGAGTCGAGTTGGGCCGGAGTTGTGAGAACTGTCGGTGGCTGGTGTGACGATGCGCGGGTCCGACTGGTCGACGACACCCCTGGCCCGGTGACTTCATGATCGACACTGCTGGTGTTCCTCCTTACGACACCCCCACCGCCGCTGCCGATGCCGATGCCGATGCCGCCGCTACCGATGCTGCTGCGGACGCTGCTGGTTTCTCGGTGGATCCTGACGCCGTCCCTGTTGCCGAGTTGGAGACCGCGATCTGCCAGTGGGCGGGCCGGATCGCGGCCGCGACCTGTGCCTGGCTCGGCCTGTTGGCAGCGTTCGATCGGCGTTCGGGCTGGTCGGGGATCGGGATGCGGTCCTGCGCGCACTGGTTGTCCTGGCGGTGCGGGCTGAGCCCGCGCACCGCCCGTGATCATCTCGCGACCGCGCACGCCCTGGAACAGCTTCCCGCGATCCGGGCGGCGTTCACGGCGGGAACGCTGTCGTACTCGAAGGTCCGCGCGATCACCCGGGTCGCCCGCCCCGACACCGAGCGGACCTGGCTCAACCACGCCGAGCACTGCACCGCCGGCGCCCTGGAAACCCTGGTCCGCGCCTACCGGCAACGCAGCGCCGACCCCGACGACCAGGCCCGGATACGGGCCGCCCGCCGGGTGTCCTGGCGCACCGACGAGGACGGCATGGTCCACCTCACCGCGGTCCTTCCCGCCGAGGAAGGCGCCCAGTTGGTCGCGGCGATCGAAGCCGCCCGCGACAGCCTCGCCACCACCGAACCCGGCACCGCGGAACCAGGCACGCCGGAACCCACCGCGCTGGAACACCCCGAACCGGAACCAGCACCGGAAGAGAGATCGGGGTCGGGGTGTCAGCGTGACGCCGACGGTCTCGTCGCGCTTGCCGAAAGCTTCCTGCACCACGGCGCACCCGGGCTCCTCCGGCCCGCGCATTCTCTCGTCCTGCACCTGCGCCCCACCGACCTGCGGTCAGGCACCACCGTGACCGGTACCGCCACGCCGGCGACGCTTCCCCCGGCCGTCCTGCAACGCCTCGGCTGCGATGGTCTGGTGCAGGCCCTGCTCACCGACCCGCACGGCAACCCGCTCCGCCTCGGCCGGCGACACCGGTTCCCCACCCGCCGTCTCCAGGCCGCCGTGCACGCCCGTGACCACGGCACCTGTCAGTACCCGGGCTGTGCCCACACCCGCTGGCTGAACATCCACCACCTCACCGGCTGGGCCGAAGGCGGCCGCACCGACCTCGACAACCTCACCCTCGTCTGCGGCACCCACCACCGCCACCTCCACGAGGAAGGCATCGTGCTCCGCAGAACCAGCAACGGAACGATCGTCGCGCTGCTCCCCGACGGCCGGACCCTCCTGCCCGCACCACCGGTGACCCCCGGGGAACGGCCCACCGCCGCGCTCGCCGACAGAACCGGGCACGTCGCACCGGCCGCCGTCACCACCCGTGACGGCGGCCGGCTCAACCTCGGCGAATCCCTGTTCGTACTCCTCCAGGACCACGTAGTCGTCGCGTGATCGCTCTGATCAGCAGTCGCCTATCCGATCAGGGGGCGTGCCCGGCATAGCAGGCGTGTTCTGATCGATGCCTCCTGCTGCCAAGGCATCCTGCCGGCCGAGGCGGCCCACCCCCACGGAGGCCACCCATGACCGAACGCGGCCGGCGCCCCGCGCACGTCATCCGCGACTCAGCCGAGGCCGAGGAGGTCGCCGGCAAGCTCGCGGCCGAGTTCGCGGCCCGGGCCGGTGAACGTGACCGTGACCGCGAGCTCCCGGCGGCCGAGGTGGAGCGGCTTTCCGCCACCGGCCTGCTTGCGATCTCGGTGCCGGCACGCTTCGGCGGCGCGGACGTCCCGGTCACGACGCTCGCCGAGGTCTTCCGGGTACTGGCCACCGCCGACGCGAGCCTCGCGCAGATCCCGCACAGCCACTTCGTCTTCCTCGACGCGCTACGCCGGCAGGGGACGGAGCAGCAGCAGGAGCGCTTCTTCACCGCGGCACTCGCCGGGGCACGTTTCGCCAACGCGCAGTCCGAGAAGGGCGGCCGCACGGTGGCCGACGACGCCACCTCCCTGCGCCGGGACGGGACGCGCCACCTCCTCGACGGCGACAAGTTCTACTGCACCGGGGCACTGTTCGCGCACTATCTCGTGGTGCGGGCGGTGCTGGAGGACGGCAGCAAGGCGCTCGCCTACATCAGCCGCGACACCCCGGGTGTCACCGTCGAGGACGACTGGGACGGCATCGGGCAGCGGACCACCGCGAGCGGCACCGTCCATCTGCGCGGCGTCCCGGTCGATACGGCCGAGATCGTGCCCTTCACCTCGATCTTCGACCGCCCCACCACCTACGGTGCTCGCGCGCAGGTCCTCCACGCGGCCCTCGACGCCGGCATCGCCCGTGGTGCGCTCGACGCGGCCGTCGCCGCGGTGGGCAAGGCCCGGCCGTGGTTCGAGTCCGGCGCGGCGAGCGCCGCCGCCGAGCCGCTGGTGATCCAGCAGGCCGGCGAGCTGGAGATCACGGTGCGCGCGGCCGAGGCACTGCTGCGCGAGGCAGCGGGCACGATCGACGCCGCCGACGCCGAACCGACCGACGACAGCACCGCCAGGGCGTCGATCGCCACCGCCGTCGCCAAGGTCGCCGCCGCCAGGGCCGCGGTCGAGGTGGCCGGCGCCCTGTTCGAGCTCGGCGGGACCCGATCGGCGTCCGCCGCCCTGGGCCTGGACCGCCACTGGCGGGACGCCCGCACGCATACCCTGCACGATCCGACGCGCTGGAAGGTCCAGCACATCGGCCGCTGGCTGCTGTCCGGCACCCGGCCGCCGCGACACGGTCAGCTCTGACGCGCAGGGGCGCTCGCGTAGGTCGCGGTCCGGGAGACGTGGCGGGTGGGAATGCGTAGTCTCGCGGCGTGCCATCACATCCGATCTTCGAGAACCCGCCTGCACTGCCGCGGGACGCGGTGGTCGAGGCGTTGGAGCGGGCGCTTGCGGATCGGGCGCATGAACCCGCGGCGGCGAACGCTCTGGTCGGGATCGCCCTGAACGGCGCCGACAGGGAGTTCGTCGAGCACTGGTGTGTGCAGGTCGGGACCCGGGCGGTGGCCGGCAGCCCGCTGCTCGGGCTCGGCGGGCTGTGCCTCGGGCACACCGCTCGGCGGTTCGGGCATCTCGGCGACGAGGCAGTCGCGCTGGTGCACTCCTTGGCGGCACGCGCCGAGCTGGATCCGTCGGACGTGGACGGTCGGGCCCTGGATGGACTCGACGACGTCCGGAGTTTTCTCCGCCCGTCCTGACCTGCCCCACAGCAACGCCCCCGGCCGACGCCGGCGCGGGTGATCTTTCTCGCTAGCCCTTTCGCAGGGTGACGGTGGCGAGGGCGAGGAGCTGGTCGCCGTGGCCGGCGTCGGTGACCCGCACCGTCACCACCGCGTGGTCGCCCGCGTCCCGCAGGACGGTGCCGGCGGTGCGGGCCGGGCCGGTCCGCACCTGGGACAGGTAGTGGATCTGCAGGTCCGTCGCCACCAGGCCGGGGCACAGGGCCTCGGCCGAGGCCTCCACCATGACGGCCAGGGCTCCGCCGAGGATCGTGCCGATGCTGTTGGTCACGAACGGCGTGCGTTCCAGGTCGAACTGGCCGGTGCGGGCGTCGACGAGCTCCAGCCCCATCCGTTCGTACAGGGAGCCTTCGACCGGGCCGCCCGCGGCGGGGCGGTGGACCTGCCCGATCCAGTTTCCCGGGTCGTAGTCGTCCATGCCGGGCGCCGCTGCCCGGGGGAGGCGCGCGAAGGTGAGCAGGCCGCTGCCGGCCCGGGTCAGCCCGGTGGGGACGACCGACGGCCCGGCCTGGTCGATGAGGCGGGCGAGCTTGTCGGCGTCATCCAGCCCGTGCCCGTCGTAGACGGCCGCGGATGCGATGATGATCTTCTTGCCGACCCGGACAAGCTGGTTGTCCAGCACGATCGGGCCCTCGGTGATCGGCTCCGCGCCGTGCAGCGAGATGTCCTGGGTTGCCGTCCAGTCGGGCCGGCCGGCGATGATGGCGGGATGTGATGCGCCGACGTCGAAGACGGTCAGGACCATTCCCGCCGAGATGGTGCCCCGGGGGGATCTGACGGCGTCGCTGACCGGCATGACCATCAGGCAGCGCTGGTCGGAGACGAGGTACTGGGTAATGGCTGCGTCTTCGATGAAGGAGCGCGACGGCCGTGCCGTGCTCGGCGTATCCGCCTCGGGCGTCGGCGTCATGGTGCGCTCCCCCACTTCCCGCGCGGCTCACCCGTCGCGAGGGGCCGATGGCCCCGACGCGAAACCCGCCGCCCCCAACCTGTTGCTTGCCGACAGCATTTTCCGGCCCGCGGATCGGCCGGCGCAACGAATTGACGGCAGAGGCTGCCATCGACCCGCCTACAGGGTCGTCCCGCGGCTGGCGGGGCCGGGAAACGCCGGGCCGTCGAAGGTGTCGAGGCGGGCGAACTCCTCGACGGGGCGGCGGGTCAGCCGGGTGGCCCGGCGCTGGGGGTAGCCGAGGGCGATGACACCGGCGATGGCATGGTCCGCGGGAATTGCGAGCAGTTTCGCCGCTGCCGGTTCCCGGCGCACCAGGAAGGTCGTCAGGACCCCACCGAGCCCCTCGGCCCGCGCGGCGAGCAACACGTTCTGGGCGAACGGGTAGACCGACCCGCCACCGACGATGCTCTGCCGATCCAGGTCGACGTCCGCCACCGCGAGGGCGGTCAGCCTTGCGCACAGGACGAGCAGCACGGGCGCCCGGTCGAGATTGTCGATGAACGTCATCGGCTGGGGTGTCGCCGCGGCCTCGGCGAGGTCGACACCCGGGCCGTGCCAGCGGCCGTCCGGCCCGGGCGCGAACGGGCGCAGCCCGGCCTTGACCTGCGCCCGGTACTCGCGCCAGCCGAGCACCGAAAGCTCGCGAACACCGCGGCGGATCTCCGGGTCACGCAGGACGATCACCGTCCACGGCTGCGCGTTGGCACCGCTGGGGGCGAACCGGGCGTCGTCGAGCACGCGGGCGAGCACCTCGTCCGGTACCGGCTCCTCGGTGAACGTTCGTTCCGCGCCCGACGTGCGCATCGCCTCGCGCAGGCCCATGCCACCCGGGTCACCGCCACCCGGGTCACCGCCACCCGGTTCCAGGCCGTTCGGCCCCGTGCCACTCGACTGCATGCCACCCGCCTCCGTCCACCCGGCCGTGACGCCGCCATCCCCTACCCGCCACGACGGTAGCCCTGGCGGGTAGGGGATGGCGGATGAGCATGCCGACCGGCAGGTCGTTTGAAGCCCACCGGGACACCGGCGGACGCCGGCCGGCGGGACGCCTTCGCGACGGAACCGATCCGAAGGCGTCCGAGCAGGTCACAGGCCTGCCCCTAAGGGGAGCAATGGGCAGGCACGTGGACCCGTCCGGATGGCAGGATCACCCCACGGAACATCGCCGGCGGATGCCCGACGGCCGTTGCCCGCCCCACACGCCCCACACGCCCCACGCGCTTCACGCGCTTCACCCGTCCCGCACGCAGTGCGTCAGAGAGGATGTCCCCGTCGTGCCTGAGCAGGCTCCCCGTCGCAGCATCGAGTCCTGGGCACGCGACCTGCCCGTCAGTTTCGTCGAATGCCGCACCATGGGTCACCGCTGGCAACCGCACAGCGCCACCTGGGACCGCGAGGCGCGTGCCTACCATGTGGTCCACACCTGCGACCGCTGCAACACCCATCGCAAAGCCTGGTGGACCCGCAACGGCGAGATCACCGCCGCCGGCTACGACTATCCGGATGGGTACCTCACCCGGGACGTCGGTTACATCGGCGCCGACGGCCGCGGCGTACTGCGCACCGAATACCTCGCCCGGATGTTCGACAAGAGCAACAAGCCGCAGTAGCGAACAGCGGAGGATTCCGGTCGCGGGAACGACGAGAACCCTCCGCTGTTCGGACGGGCCGGGCCCCCGGCACCTTGAGGCGAACGGGGGATTCCGGCTGGTCCGCTCAGTGTTCCGCCGATGTCAGCGCTACCGCCGGTGCCGGTGCCGGTCCGGCCTCGGTTTCGGGCCGGCGAACGCGTAGGCCGTCCATGAGAACGGTTGTGAGCGCGTCGTCGGGCCGGGCACCGGGTCGGCATACCGCCACGCTGATCACCTGGACGACCTCCGCCGACGCGATGTCGTCCCGAAGCGTCCCTTCGGCCTGCGCCGCCTCGACGATTCCCACCAGCATCTCGTTGACATCGGCGAGCAGGCGGGCGATCTCGGGTTCGTCGCTCGCACTCTCGTTCAGGGTTTTGATCAGGGTGAGTGGCGCGTGGGTGCAGTGGTCGACGACCTCTCGCAGCGCCGCCCAGGCGGCACCCGCACGGGCCCCGTTCCGCTCGTTCAGCTCGTTCAGCTCGGGGCTCCGCGGCCTGCCGACGCCCTGCCGCTGACCGACGGCATGTAGCTCACGGAGCGTGTCGACGGTGATGGTGTCAAGCAGCGCCTGCCGGTCCGGGAAGTGCCGGTAGAGGGTGCCGACGCCGAGACCCGCGACCCGCGCGATCTCGTCCATCGACGCGAACGACCCGCGCTCGGCGATCACCGCCAGCGCCGCGGAAACGATCAGCTCCCGGTTGCGCCGCGCATCCGACCGCACCTTGATCGCCTCCCCATGCGGAACCGCAGGTTCAGGTTACACTCACAGCCAGAAGCTGAGGTTCCTGTTCAGGTTAGGGGCGAACGCATGCGTCTCGGTGTCCACATAGCCGACGGTCCAGGTCTGGAAGCGCTGGTCGGAGAGGTCCGCCAGGCCGCCGACGCCGGGCTGGCCAGTGCCCACTTCGGCCAGCTCGCATCCTGGGATGCGGTTACCGCGGCGGCGCTGTGCGCCGGGCGGGTACCCGGCATCGAGATCGGTACGGCGATCGTCCCGACCTACCCGCGGCACCCGCTTGTCCTGGCCGGGCAGGCGCTCACCGCGCAGGCGGCCAGCGGCAACCGGTTCGTGCTGGGTATCGGCCCAGGGCACCGACCGATCGTCGAGGGGCAGTTCGGCCTTTCGTTCGACCGACCGGCCCGGCATGTCCGCGAGTACCTCACCGCGCTGCGCCCACTGCTGCACGGCGAGGACGTCGAATTCCACGGCGAGACACTCACCGTCGTCGGCCGGGTGGACGTACCGGGCACGTCGGCGCCACCCGTCCTGCTCGCGGCGCTGGCACCGAAGCTGCTGCGTCTCGCCGGCGAGCTCGCGGACGGCACCATCACCGTCTGGACCGGTGCGCGCCACCTGGAGGAGACGATCACCCCCGCGGTCACCGCGGCCGCCACGGCTGCCGGCCGCCCCGCGCCCCGCGTCGTCGCGGGTGTACTCGCCGCTGTGACCGACGACCGGCCAGGTGCGTTGCAGACGCTTTCGGAGCAGCTTGGCTTCGTGGCCGAGCTGCCGAGCTATCGGGCGTTGCTGGATCGGCAGGGCCTGACCGGCGTGCACGAAACCGCCGCGGTGGGGGACGAGCGCGAGGTCGAACGCGAGATTCGGCGTTTCGCCGCTGCCGGTGCCACCGATCTGGTGGTCGGCCTGTTCGGCGACGAACCGACCCGGAAACGCACTCTCGCCCTGCTCTCCGATCTCGCCACACAGGTCTGAGCCCGCTTCCGAGGGTGTTGTCCGCATTCGGACCGATAGCCGCGCGGGGAGGCCGCGGGCCGGGGCCGTGGCACCAGGCCTGGCGGGCCCCGGCCGGGTCCGCCGGACCCTGATCTCGCCCGGCGGATCCGATCACGTCCGGCACCGGTCATCCCGGCCGGTGCCGGACGGGCCAGGATCGATCGAAGATCGTTTCGACCGCCGTCGGGCCGGGGACCGTCAGGGTTGACCGCCTGTCAGCCGGCCGCTAACCTACAGCCAATAGGTTTACGTTTCCCCGGTACGGAGTGATGGAATCCCCTCCCCCGCGGAACGCCTCGACGACTTTCCGCGCCCGGCTCGTCCCCGCCCGCGGAAATGCCGCCTGGCCGGAAGGAGAAGCGCAGCGTCGTGGTCACTGAACTGGCGGACGTCCCGCCCGACCTGGTAGTGGATTTCGACGTCTATGATCCGATGTTAACAATGCCGGTCGACCGCATGCAGGAAAAGGTCGCCGAGCTGGCGAGGCGCGGGCCGGTCGTCTATTCGACCGCCTACGGCGGCCACTGGGTGGTCACCTCCTATGATGCCGTGCACCGGGTGCTGCGGGAGCACGAGACCTTCTCCAGCTACCCCAACAACCTGGTGGACGCCGGGCAGGGGAAGTTCATCCCGCTGGAGCTGGATCCGCCGGAGCACACCCTCTACCGGCACGCCCTGCAACCGCTTTTCAGCCCGAGCCGGATAAAGGTGCTGGAGCAGGGCATCCGCAGGACGGTGAACGAGCTGATCGACGACTTCGCCGCCCGGGGGCGCTGCGAGTACGTCGCCGAGTTCGCCCACCAGCTGCCGACCCGGGTCTTTCTGGAGCTCCTCGGCTGGCCGCTGTCGGACGCCTCGATGTTCGCCGAGGCCACGGAGATCCTGCTCAACGGCCGCCCGGGCGACACCCCGGAGCAGGCTGTCGGCTCGCGCACCGAGGCGGCGATGTCGCTGTTCGGCTACTTCCAGCGGATGGTGGACGAACGCCGGGGCGCGCCGGCGGACAGCGACGACGTCACCGCCCAGGTGATGCAGGCGATGGTGACCGCCGACGGTGCCCAGCGGCCACTCGACGACGACGAGCTGCGCCGGGTCTTCCTGCTCCTTCTCATCGGCGGGCTGCACACCGTGCGCGGCTCTTTGTGCTGGGCGCTCATGCACCTGTCGGCCCATCCGCAGGAACGCAAACTGCTCGTCGACGATCCCGGGCTCATCCCGAACGCGGTGGAGGAGGTGCTGCGCTACGAGGCGGCGGTGTCGGCCGGCCGCCGGGTGCGCCACGACACCGAGCTGGGTGGGGTCGCGCTGCGCGAGGGCGACCAGCTGCTGGTGATGCTGTGCGGGGCGAACCGCGACGGCGAGCAGTTCGACGGCCCGGACGAGCTGCGGATCAACCGCACCCCGAACCGGCACCTTTCCTTCGGTTCGGGCCCACACCGGTGCATCGGCTCCCATCTGGGCCGGATCGAGCTGCGCATCGCGCTCGAGGAGATTCACCGCCGCATTCCGGACTACGCCCTCGACCCGGCCGATCCGCCCGTCATTCTCCCGAGCCAGGTGCGTGGTTTCCAGCGCATGGGTATCACCTTCGGCCCGGAGCGGGAAACCCCTGGAAAAACCCAGAACGCCCCTGGAAACGTCGACGTCGAAGTGACCGAGGTGCAGGTATGAAGCTCGCAGGAAAAGTCGCAGTCATCACCGGGGCCGGTTCCGGGCTCGGCCGGCAGAGCTCCCTGCTGTTCGCGCAGGAAGGCGCCTCGGTCGTCGTGGTCGACATTCTCGCCGACCGCGCCGAGGAGACGGTCAGGCTCGTCACCGAGCAGGGCGGCAAGGCGTTGGCGGTGACCGCCGACGTGTCGGTGGAGGCCGACGTCGCCCGTGCGGTCGCGACCGCCGTCGAGGAGTTCGGCGGCCTGGACATCATGTTCGCCAACGCCGGCGTCGTGTCCCGCGGTGGCGTTCCGTCGGTCGCCGGCGGGGAGCCGGTGGCCTTCGAGGACCTGACCGAGGCCGACTGGCAGCAGGTGCTGGGGGTCAACCTCAGCGGCGTCTTCTTCTCGTGCAAGCACTCGGTGCGCCCGATGCGGGAACGCGGCGGCGGCGCGATCGTGGTGACCTCCTCGGCGGCGTCCCTGGTGGCCTACCACAGCATCTCCCTGTACTCGGCCACCAAGGCCGGGGTCAACGGGCTGGTCCGCGGCCTCTCCCTCGATCTCGGGAAGTTCGGCATCCGGGTGAACGCGCTGGCGCCCACGCACGGCATGTCACCGAACTTCCTGATGCCGTCGGGCTCGCCGGTCGTCGGCCAGTCCTACGAGGAGGTGGCCGGCCCGTGGAACCCGGGTGTGTCACCGATCCCGCTCAAGCTGCGCCGCCCGCCGTCGCTGCTGGACAACGCGAAGGTCGCGCTGTTCCTGGCGAGTGACGACTCGGCCTACATGTCGGGAGTGGTGGTGCCCGCCACCGACGGCGGCACGCTGTCCCGGGTCGCGATGACGTTCGAGGAGGACGCACCGCCCGCGGACGCCGACGCGACCGCGACCGCGACCGGCTGAGCCTGGCACAGAGCGTCGGAATCTCCGGGTGGGCAGCCCGATCGCCCACCCGGAGCAGGCATCGGAACTTTTATCTACACTCGTTAGTTTTATGCGATGGCCACCGCGGTGGCTGCGCGACGGGGATCCCTCGAGGAGGAATCATGACCCAGTCGATCGTGTCGAGGGAGGCACGGATCAGGCGTGCGCTCGAGCATCTGCGCGGGCAGACCACGGACGAGTACAACTCCGTCACGCCGTTCGGCCCGACGGAGTTCACCGATCCGGCGGTCGCCGCGCGGGAACGGGACCGCGTGTTCGGCCGGGTCCCCTCGATCGTCGCGCACGGCTCGGAGCTGCCCAGGGCCGGTGACTTCGTCACACTGCAGCTGCCGCGCAACCGGGTCATCGTCGCCCGCCAGCGCGACGGCGGGGTGAAGGCGTTCGTCAACCTCTGCCGGCACCGGGGAGCGCTGCTCGAGGACCAGGAGAAGGGCCGCTGCCGCCTGTTCTCCTGCCAGTACCACCGCTGGTCCTACGACCTCGACGGGTCGCTGCGCACCATCACGCTCGACTCGACCTTCGGGGAGGTCGACCGCTCCGGACTGGGCCTGGTGGAGCTCCCCTGCGAGGAGCGCCACGGCTTCATCTGGGTGATCGACAACGCCGAGGCCACCGACATCGACGTGGCCGCCTGGCTCGGCCCGGAGATGGACGGCATCCTCGGCGGGTACGACCTCGGCGGGCACATCTGCTTCCAGGCCGAGGGCTTCGACGAGCCGGTCAACTGGAAGATCATGCAGGACGCCTTCCTGGACGGTTACCACGTGCAGTACGCCCACCCCAACACGGCGGGGCTGCACATCCACACGAACGTGATGGCGTTCGAGGACTTCGGCCGGCACTGCCGGTTCGTGGTGCCGCGCAAGAGCATCGACCGGTGGCTGGACGAGGATCCCGGCGACACGCCGCTGGGGCGCTATGTGACCGAGACCCACTTCCTGCTGCCGAACAGCACCCTGCTGCGTCAGCCGGACCACTTCGAGCTGCTCACCTTCCGGCCGCATCCGACCGACCCGGACCGTTCCCGGATGGAGATGCGCCTGATCGTCCGCGACGTGGCCCAGAGCGGGCTCGACGAGCAGAAGTGGCAGTCCCGCTGGGAGAAGAACTGGAAGATCCTGCTCGCGGTGCTGCACGCCGAGGACTTCCCGTTGCTGCGCGCCTCCCAGGCGGGGCTCGCCAGCGCGGACGCCGGTGGCATGGTGCTGGGCCGCAACGAGGTGGCGAACCAGGTCTTCCACCGCGAGATCGGCAGGCTGCTGTCTTGATCGAGCACGGCTGGCGGACGGGCCTTTCGGCGCGCGAGGCCGCCGAGCTGGCGTCGCTGCTCGCCGAGGCCGCCCGGGAGGACGAGGAGACCGGCTACCTGCAGGCGGGCATCGCCGAACCGCTCCCACCAGGCACGACACAGCTGCTGGTCTGGATGTCCGGCGAGGGCGGCCGTGGCCGCTGGATGTCGACGCCGGCCCCAGCCGCCTCGACGCCGACCACCTCGACGCCGACCACCTCAGCGCCGGCGACGGCCTCGGCTGCGGTGCCGGCCCCGTCCCTCGCACCGGCACCGGTTCTCGCGGCCTGTCTGCGGGTCGAACCGGCCGGCGCGGGGCAGGCTGTCGCCCGCTATGTGGTCCGTCCAGCGCTGCGCTCCCTGGGTGTCACGACCTTGCTCCTGGAGGAGCTCGGCCCGTTCGGCGGACCCGGCTGGGCCGGCGGGGTCTCCGCCCTGGACGCGGCGCGACTGCGGATCTGGGCGCAGGGTGACCATCCCGCCGCCGCCCGGGTGGCCCGCCGTTTCCGCCGGCTCGGTGTCGAGGTGAACGATCGGCGCTGGTGGCTGCTCGCGGATCTGCGTGCGGCCGTGGACGGCGACCGGCCGCTCCCCCGGCCCGCCGACGGCGCCGCGGCGCCGGCCCGCCCACCCGCGACCGACCGGGAGCGGGCCCACGCCGCCGCCCTGTGGCGGGTGTCCGCGACGTCGTCACCGCCACCGGGCGGTGAGCTGCTCGTGGCCCCGACGGCCGGCGGCGTGGCCGGCGCGATCTGGTTCGATCCCGGCCCCGTCGAACGGACCGAGTACGGCACCGCCGGGCGGATCGAGGGCCTCGCGGTGGCCGGCTCGGCGGCGCGGCCCGGGACCGTGCGGGACCAGCTGCTGCGCGCGGCCATGGAACGGATGGCGGGGCACCACCGCATGGCGGCCGTGATCGTCGTGCCGGCGGCGGAGAGCCCGCTCGTGACGAGCGCCCGGCTGGCCGGCTTCGAGCACCGTCGCACCGATGTCGAGTACATGTTCGCGGACCGACCGGCCGCGCCGGGCATCTCAACCACTGCCGCAGGCGAACGGGCGGGCCTCTGTTCCGCTCTGGCCGGCCCCGCGCTGCCGCGGTCGAAGACCTGAATCGCCGAATCCGCGCAAAAGGAATCCATGCAAAAAGGAGGAAAGAAGTGGCCACGTCGGTTGTTTCGGTTCTCGACTGGTGGGCACGCGCCAAGCCGGACCGGGTCGCGTTAGTCTTCGGTGACGACCAGGTCGACTACCGGCGGTATCGGGACTGGACCAGCCGGGTGGCGAGATCGCTCGTCGCCCGCGGCGTCGCACCCGGTGACCGGGTGGCGCTGCTGGCCAACAACTCGCTGGAGTGGGCGGTCACCGCGATCGGTGTCCTGCGGGCCGGCGGCGTCCTGGTTCCGATCAACCCGCGGCTGGTCGCGGGGGAGATCCGGTCCTTCTTCGAGGAGGCCGGGGTCCGGCTGGTCATCGCCGAGGGCGCGTTCACCGCGACGCTGAAGGAGGTCGCGGGCCAGCTCGACGGCGACCTCGACATCGTCGAGATCGCGGCCGTCGAAGCGCTGCGTACCGGCGAGACGGGCGGCGAGGCCGGCGGCGTGAAGGTCGGGGAGACGGGCGCCTTCCGGGTGGACCGCGACCAGCACGAGCCGATGACGGTGCTGTTCACCAGCGGCTCCACGGGGCGGTCCAAGGGCGTCATCTGCACCAACCGGACGATGCTCGACATCGCCTTCGAGGCCTCGCTGCGGGAGGACGCGCTCAACACCGGGGTGCGGACCCTGCTGGTGCTGCCGCTCTGCTTCACCCCCGGTGTCGTCTACGGCCTGTTCATGACCGGCATCCTGGGCGGCACCCTCGTCATCGAGCCGGGGTTCGACGCCGCGCGGGCGGTGCAGCGGCTGGCCGAGCATCACATCCAGGCCATGTTCGGTGTGCCGCTGCTGTGGGAGTCGATGGCGCGTACGCCCGGCTTCGCCGAGGCGGACCTGTCGAGCCTCGGCTCGGCGGTGGTCGGCGGCGCGGCGGTGTCCGTGCCGCTGCTGCGGGCCTGGGGCGCCAAGGGTGTCGTGCTGCGCCAGATCTACGGCATGACCGAGGTCGGCGGGATCGCCACCGCGACCCTGCCCGAGGAGGCCGAGGAGCATGCCGCCACCTGCGGCGCCGGCTCCCCGTTCACCGACCTGCGGGTCGTGCGGCCCGACGGCACCGACTGCGAGCCCGGCGAACCCGGCGAGATCATCATGCGTGGGCCGGGGGTGACCCCCGGCTACTGGGCGGCGCCCGAACTGACCGCGCAGGCGATCCGGGACGGCTGGCTGCACGGCGGTGACCTCGGCGTCCGCGACGCCGACGGCCGCATCGGCTTCGCGGACCGGCTCAAGGATCTGATCATCTCGGGCGGCATCAACATCTCCCCGTTCGAGCTGGAGGCCGCCCTGATGACGATCCCCGGCATCTCCGAGGTCGCGGTCATCGCGGCGCCGGACGAACGGTTCGGCGAGACCCCGGCCGCGATCGTCTCCGTCGCCGCGGACTCCGACCTCGACGAGGCGGCGATCGTCGCGGCCTGCGCGACCCGCATGGCGGACTACAAGGTGCCCCGGTACGTCGTGATCCGCCGTGATCCCCTGCCCCGGCTGCCCAGCGGCAAGCTCGCCAAGCCCGCGATCCGGGACGAGTACCGCGACGTCACCGAACGTTTCCCGAAGGTGCGATGAACCTGTGAACACAGATCTTTTCGAGTCCGACCACGAGCTCTACCGGGAGACGGTGCGGGCGTTCGTCACCCGGGACGTGGTCCCCAACCTGGAACGGTGGGACGCCGAGCGCCTCATCGACCGGGAGACCTGGAAGCGGGCCGGCGCCGCCGGGCTGCTGGGTCTCGCGGTGCCCGAGAGCCACGGCGGGGCCGGGGAGCGCGACTACCGGTTCCGCGTGGTCCTGCAGGAGGAGGTCGCCCGGGTCGGTGCCTCCTCGCTGCAGTCGTCGTTCTCCACCAACGACGACATCGTCCTGTCGTATCTGCTGGAGATGGCCACCGAGGGGCAGCAGGCCCGATGGCTGCCCGGCTTCGCCACCGGCGAGACGGTCGGCGCGATCGCGATGACCGAACCGCAGACCGGCAGCGACCTGCGCGGCGTCGCCACCACGGCGGTCCGCGACGGCGACGACTGGGTGATCAACGGGTCGAAGACGTTCATCACCAACGGCATCCTCGCCGACCTGGTGATCGTCTTCGCCCGGACCGGCACCGACGGCGGCAGCCGCGGCTTCAGCCTGTTCGTCGTCGAGCGCGACACCCCCGGCTTCGAGCGCGGCCGCAAGCTCGACAAGGTCGGCCTGGCCGCGCAGGACACCGCCGAGCTGTTCTTCCGGGACGTCCGGGTGCCCGCCCGCAACCTGCTCGGCGTCGAGGGCGGCGGGCTGCCGGCGCTGATGCGCAACCTGCCGCGGGAACGGCTCGGCATCGCGATCGCGGGGCAGTGCTCCGCGGAGGCCGCGTTCGCCTGGACGTTGGACTACGTCCGCCAGCGCCAGGCGTTCGGCCGCCCGGTCGCCGAGTTCCAGACGGTCGGGTTCGCCCTCGCCGAGCTGCGGACCCGCATCGAGGTGACCCGCGCCTACATCGACCGCTGCGTGCGCGAGCTCAACCGGGGCACCCTGAGCGCGGTGGACGCGGCGAAGGCGAAGTGGTGGGCCACCGAGATGCAGTGGAAGGTCGTCGACACCGGGGTCCAGCTGCACGGCGGGTACGGCTACATGACCGAGTACCCGATCGCGCGGGCGTTCCTCGACGCCCGGGTCCAGCGCATCTACGGCGGCACCAACGAGATCATGAAGGAGATCATCAGCCGGGACCTCGTCTGGAGCTGACGCCTCACAGCACAGTGGCCCGGGCCGCGACGAACCTCGTCCGCGGCCCGGGCCACTGTCGTTGGATCTGTCTGTCGCTGGATCTGTTGCCTTTCTGGAGCGCCGCCGGCTCAGGCGGCCGTCGCGCCGGCGCTGACCGAGCCGAGGTAGGCGGCCTCCAGCTCAGCCCGGCGCTCGGCCAGCTCGGCCCGGGTACCCGACAGGGTGATCTCCCCACGGTGCAGGACGTACGCCCGGTCGGCGGCTTCGAGCGCCAGGAACAGGTGCTGTTCCACCAGGACGACCGCCAGCCCCTGCTCGGTGGCCAGCCGGCGCAGGATGCCGACGAGCCGCTGGCAGATCTTCGGTGCCAGGCCCAGGCTCATCTCGTCCACCAGCAGGACCTTCGGCCGCTGGTAGACGGCGCGGGCCAGCGCGAGCATCTGCTGCTCCCCACCGGAGAGCAGGCCGGAGCGCCGGTCGAGGAGCCGTTCGAGCTCGGGGAACAGCTCGAGCACCCGGCGCAGGTCACGTGCCCGGCGCGCGCCCGCGACCGCGAGGTTGTCGCGCACCGACAGGTTCGCGAACAGCGCGCGCTCCTCGGGGACATGGCCCACCCCGGCCCGGGTCACCGCGCGTGGCTGGTGCGCCGCCACGACCTTGCCACCGACCGACACCTCCCCCGCGCGGGCCCGGACCAGCCCCGAGATCGTCAGCAGCGTGGTCGTCTTGCCCGCACCGTTGCGCCCCAGCAGCGCGACGATCTCGCCCGGGAGGACCTCGAACGAGATCCCCCGGATCACCGGCGCCGAGCCGTACCCCGCGGACAGGCCGGTCACGGCGAGTGCAGCTGTCATGGCGACTTCTCCTGTGTCTCGCTCTGCCGCTCGTCCAGGTCCACGCCGCCCGCCTCGGCGCTGTCCGTCTCGGCGCGGTCGTGGTCCGCGCCGTCGTGGTCCGCGCCGTCTTCCGTGGTGCCGAGGTAGGCGGCCCGGACCGCGGCTGACGCGCTGACCTCGGCCGGCCCGCCGGCGGCGATCACCCGGCCGAACTCGAGGACGTACACCCGGTCGCACACGGAGAACACGAGATCGACGTCGTGATCGATGAGCAGGACAGCCCGCCCCCCCGTCGCCATCGCCCGGATCGGATCGGCGAGCGCCGCCGACTCCCGGCTGTCCAGGCCGGCCGCGGGCTCGTCGAGCAGCAGCAGCCGGGGGCGGCTGGCCAGCGCACGCGCCAGCGCCAGCAGCCGCTGCTGCCCGTGGGACAGGTCCGGGGGGAGCGACCCGGCGTGGTCCGCGAGGCCGAACCGGTCGAGCAGCGCGGCGGCCTCGTGGCGCCCGCCGGGACGCCGGCCGTGCCCGATCAGCACGTTCTCGGTCAGGGACAGGTCGTCGAACAGCTCGAGGTGCTGGAACGTCCGCACCAGGCCGAGGGCCGCCCGCCGATGCGCGGGCAGCCCCTGGATCTGCTGGTCACCGAAGTGGATGGTGCCGGTGGCCGGCACGAACCCGGTGACGGCGTCGATGAACGTCGTCTTGCCGGCACCGTTCGGCCCGATCAGCCCGACCACCTCGCCCGCGGCCACGGACATCGTGACCTCGTCCAGCGCCCGGACCCCACCGAAGGCGACACCGACCCCCTCAGCCCGCAGCAACATGCGGATTCACCTCCTTCGTGGTGGTGGCGGTGGTCGACTCCACCCCAGCGATCGACTCCGCCCCAGCGATCGGCTCCGCCACGGCGATCGCTTCCGTCGTGACGGTCGGCTCCGTCGTCGTGGTCGGCTCCGGCGCCGTGGTCGTCCGCCTGGCCAGCTGCCGCAGCCGTGGGGTAAGCCGCTGCCGGGTCAGGCCGGCGAGCCCGTCCGGGCTGCGGATCGCGACGATGATCAGACCGATCGAGAGGATCAGGGTCTCGTAGTCACCCAGGCCCGCCCACTCGTGCAGGGCGACCGAGACCAGGCCGCCCGAGTAGAGGGTGCCGCCGACCAGTGCGCCCGACACGCTGGTGATCCCGCCGAGGTAGACCGCGACGAGCAGGCCCAGCGAGGTGAAGGTGCTGTAGGAGGCGTACGACAGCTGGCCCTGCTGGTAGGCGAGCAGGGTGCCGCCGACGCCGGCGAGCGCCGAGGAGATCGCCGCGCCGGTCAGCTTCACCCGGGCGGCGTTGATGCCCGCCGCCGCGGCGGCCCGTTCGCTGCCACGGACCGCGAGCATTCGCCGGCCCAGCTCGTGGCGCCGCAGCGCGGCGACCCCGAGGGCCGCGGCGACGGTGACCACCAGCACGAAGTAGCCGAACGTGACCCGAGGGAAGTCCTCGGCGCCGCCCCGGATGCCCAGCGAGAACCCGAAGATCTCCGGCTGGGGCACCGTGGAGCCGCTCAGGCCGCCGGTGACCTTGGGATTCTTGAAGATGAACTCCTCGATCGCGACCGCGGCGGCCAGCGTCACGACCGCCAGGTGCAGGCCACGGACCCGCAGCGCCGGCACCGCGACGAGCAGGCCGAGCGCGGTGGCCGCCAGCACGGCGATCAGCGGCCCCACCGGGAACGGCACGCCGCCGTCGGCGGTCACCTTGCTGAGGGTGAACCCGGCGACGCCCGCCAGCGACATCTGCGCCAGCGAGATCTGGCCGACGAAGCCGGTCAGCACCACCAGGGAAAGACACAGGACCGCCGCCACCCCACTGGTGATCATCCCGAGCCGCCACTGGCTCGACAGCAGGGGCAGCGCGATCGCGGCGGCGGCCACCGCAGCGGCGATCGGCACCGGCCGCAGCCGCCCGGCGGGTGCCGGCGGGAGCCGGTCCTGGGCGGTGCCGCGGCCGGGCAGCCGCCGGCCCGCCACCATCAGCATCAGCACGACCAGCAGGAACGGCAGGCCCTGCTTGAGGCCGTTCTGTGGCAGCCAGCTGAACTCACGGGTGAGGTAGAGCAGCCCGGACTGCAGGCCCCCGAGCGCCAGCCCGGCGACGGCGGCGACGGCCACCGAGCTGAGCCGGCCGACCAGCGCCGCGCCGAGCGCGGGCACGATCAGCAGCGTGAAGCTGCCCGCCTCCAGCGAGGTGGTCGGCGCGATCAGGATGCCGACCACGGTCACCACGGCCCCGGCGAGCAGCCAGCTGACGGCGGCCAGCCAGCGGGGCCGCAGCCCCAGCAGGATGGCAGCCTTCTCGTTCTCGGCGGCACCGCGGGTGGCCTTGCCGAACCGGGTGCGGGTCGACCACAGATGCAGCGCGGCGGCGAACAGCAGCGCGATGCCGGCGAGGTACAGGCGGTCCCGCGGCAGCGTCGCCCCGAGAACCGTGACCGGCTCGTTCGGCAGGATGGCCGCCACCGACCGCGGCGCGGACCCGAAGCGTTGCAGGATGAGCGCCTGCACCGCCAGCATCACGCCCACCGAGGCGACGACCCGTGCCAGTGGCGGCGCGGCGTGCAGCGGCGCGAAACACAGCAGGTAGATCAGAAGTGTGAACAGCAGCGCGTGCGCCAGCACCAGCAGCATGCACAGCGCCACGGACGGTTCGGTCCCGAGGTCGATGTGGCCGACGGGCAGCACGAGGATCCCGTGCCGGCGCAGGTCCGCGTACTGCAGGACACCGAACAGGGCGGTCGCCCCGAAACCGAAGTGGATGACGCCCGAGGCTCGGTGGACGAGCACGATCCCCGTCGCGAATGCGGCGTAGATCGCGCCCGACCCGAGTCCCAGGATCACGAACGACAGGAAGTCCACCGAGCACCTCTCAGGCCGGCCGGTCCAGGGGAACGCTCAGGAGGTCGTCCAGTCGCTGGCCGGCACCGGCTTCCCGCCCTCGATCCGGACGATGCGGACGCTGCCGTTGCACACCGTCGACACCCCGGTCAGCGCGGTCCCGTCGCAGGAGTAGCTGTCGTCGAGGAAGCCGTCCTGATCCTTCGAGGCCTTCAGCGCCTCGAGCACGGACGCGGCGGTGACGTCCTTGCCGGCCCGGCCGAGGACGCCGAACACGGTCATGGCCACGCCGAAGCCGTTCGTGTGCGAGGACGTGATCTCGTCCTCGGCGACGTCCGCGTAGTCCTTCATCGCGGTCACCAGGGTCGACACGTCCGGGTCGTCCGGGTCGGTCTGCGGGGAGAGCTGCTCGGTGGTGATCAGAGCGCCGTCGGCGGCGGCCCCGGCCGCCTCCAGGTTCGCCGGGTCGAGGCAGCTGCTCGGATAGATCATCTGCGTCCTGATGCCGAGCGACTGGGCGGACTGCATGATCAGCGAGCAGGAGGGCGAGACGAACATGACCACGACGGCGTCCGGCGAGCCGTCGTTGGCGGCGGTGACGGAGGCGGTGAAGTCCGTGGCGGTCGGGGACTCCTTGACGATCTGGACGTCGCTCACCTTCCTGGCGGTCAGCACCTTCTGGAGGCTCTCCGCGGCCGCGACGCCCGGCGGCGTGTCGTTGGCCAGGATGGTGACCTTGTCGGCCTTGATCTCATCGGTCACATAGCCGGCCACGCCGGCGAACTGGCCCGGGCTGCCGCCCAGGAAGGCGAAGACACCGTCGCCGGTCAGATCCGTGCCCTGGATCGGCAGGATCGGCACGTAGGGGATGCCGGCAGCGCGGATGATCGCGGTCGCGGACGGCCCGGAGAAGTCGAGGCCGGAGATCACGAGCGGAACCTTCGCCTCGACCATCTGGTTCGCACAGCGCTGGGACGCCTCGGGTGATCCGTCGACGGTGCAGTTGACGAACTCGACCGGCCGGCCGTCGACGCCGCCCTGCTGGTTGTTGAGGTACTCCGCGGCCGCGGACGCGCCCGTGCGCAGGTCCGGGAAGGAGCCGGAGGCGGCCTGCTCCTGGTTGATGAAACCGATACGGATCGGTTCGCCGGTGGCCTTGTTCGCGGCGGCGGGGGCGCTGCCGCCCTCGTCCTCACCGCCGCCGCACGCCGCGGCACCGGAAAGCAGCATGGCCGCCAAGGCTAAGCCGCCGACAAGCCTCTTGGGTCGCGTCATCTATCTCTCCAATACAAGACCGGGGTTCGACGGCATGCGAAAGGAGCACCTGGCCGCCGCCTGGCGCCGGACAGGTACAGGAACACACGTCGAGGAATGTCTGTGGCGCCTTCCGCGGCGGGGTCCCGGGTCCGGCCAGAGGAAGGCGTACAGGTGGGTGGGTACCAGTGTCGGAACAACCTAAAGGCATTTGGTTAACCTGGCAAGACCCATCCCGGGGGCATCCGGACACCCCCGGATCGGCACGACTGCCAGCCCGTCAGGCCGGACCGAGCCGGCCCCAGCCCGCAGCCGCCAGCGCCCGGCGCCCGGCGCGCGAGCAGGCGAGCAGGCGAGCAGAGGGTCACCCAGGGCGACGACGGGCATGACCCCACCAGGAAACGCACCGGAGCCCGACCAGTGGGCAGCCGACCTCGGAGCCGGCTCCGGCACCGATTCTCACCGGCACCCGACGGCCAGCCTCCAACAATGCCCGGCTGTGACGGCGGGTACATTTCGGCCGCATTGCAAAGCTGACCGGGACCCGACACCGGGCCATCCAGGCATAATCATCCCCATGCCACGCCCGAGCCGCCCGCTCCTGAGCCGGAAAAGCATTGTCGCGACATCCCTCGAACTAATCGACAGGGACGGTCTCGCGACTTTCAGCATGCCGGGCCTCGCCAGCGCGATGTCCGTTCGGGCGGCATCTCTTTACCATCATTTCCGCGACAAGGCGGAGATTCTCTCCGAGGTCGCCCGGTACATGGTCTCGCAGACCGCGATCCCGGCCCGGCCGAGCCGGGACGAGTGGCAGGAGTGGTTCGTGGCACTGGCCGCGAACCTGCGGGACGTCCTGCTGGAGCACCCCCACGCGGCCCCGCTGATGCTGCAGTTCCCGCCCCGCGACATCCTGGTCGCCGTCACCGAGAACTCCGCCGCCGTACTGGTCGAGTACACCGACTTCCCGAGCTACGTGCACATCCTGATTCTCGACACGCTGGAGAAGGTCACCCTCGGCGCCGCACTGTCGGAGGTCATGAAGGCCCCGGAGAAGCGGGATCTCATTTATCCGCACGTGGACCACGTCGAGCACCCGATCCTCACCCGCGGGCTCGCCTCGAATCCGTGGACGGTGGACGAGATATTCCGCGAGTCGGTACGGGCACTGCTCGCCGGAGTCGCGACCCGGTTCGAGCAGCCGCGGGTCGGCACTCCTTGACCGCCACCTGATCACCCCCGGATCGCCCACAGCCGACATCGCGCACTCGTCAACGGCCACGGCGATCAGGCGACCGGTTGACCGGCCATCCCGACCCCATTAACCTACAACCTGTAGGTATCTGGCGTCGGGATGAGGACGAGTGCCGTCCCGCCGCCAGACCGATTCCCTGAGCACGAGCCGATCCGCCGCACCGCGACGGGTGGCCGGCCGGTCGGTTCGCGGAGGTGCCGGATTGGACAGGTCGACTCTCTTCATCGACGGTCAGTGGCTGGCCGCGCCACGGACGGTGGACGTGCTGGAGGCGGCCACCGAGAAGACGCTCGGCCAGGTCGCGCTCGCCGGGCCCACCCAGATCGACCTCGCGGTGACGGCGGCGCGGCGCGCGCTGCACGGCCCGTGGGCCGCACTGACCGGCCCCGAGCGCAGCGACCTGCTGAAGCGCTTCGCCGCCGAGCTGCGCACCCGCGCCGCCGATACGGCCGTACTGGTCAGCCAGGAGAACGGGATGCCGATCCGGCTCTCCCGCGCCGCCAACGGCTACAGCCCCGCGATGATCGTCGACTACTACGCGGATCTGATCAGGGACGCGGCACCCGACGAGATCCGGGCCGGCGTTCCGCGCGGGAGGACGATCGTCCAGCACCGGCCGGTCGGCGTCGTCGCCGCGATCACCCCGTGGAACTACCCGCAGCCGCTCGCCGCGATGAAGATCGCCCCTGCGCTCGCCGCCGGCTGCACCGTCGTGCTCAAGCCGGCACCGGAGACCACGCTCGACGCGCTGGTGTTCGCCGAGGCCGCGCTCGCCGCCGGCCTGCCCCCGGGGGTACTCAACATCGTGGCGGGTGACCGGGACGCCGGTTCGTACCTCGTCGCCCATCCGGGCGTCGACAAGGTCGCCTTCACCGGTTCGACCGCCGCCGGCCGGGCCATCGGCGAGGCCTGCGGACGGCTGCTGCGTCCCGTCACCCTGGAGCTCGGCGGCAAGTCCGCCGCGATCGTCGCCGCCGACGCCGACCTGGACCTGTTCGCGGCCCGCCTGCCCGAGGTCTCACTGGCGAACAACGGACAGACCTGCCACGCCTGCACCCGCATCCTCGCCCCCCGTGCCCGGTACGACGAGGTCGTGGACGCCGTCACAGAAACGGTGCGCGGCCTGACGATCGGGGACCCGCTGGAGCGGTCGACCGCGATCGGGCCGCTGGTCAGCGCGGCGCAGCGGGAGCGGGTGCTCGGCTATGTCGAGGCGGGGCGGGCCTGCGGGGCACGGCTGACGGTCGGCGGTGGCCGGCCCGCGGACCAGCCCGTCGGCTGGTTCGTCGAGCCGACCGTGTTCGCCGATGTCGACAACACCAGTGTCATCGCCCGCGAGGAGATCTTCGGCCCGGTTCTCTGCGTCATCCCCTACCGGGACGAGGCCGAGGCGGTGGCCCTCGCCAACGACTCCGAGTTCGGCCTGGCCGGCTCCGTCTGGACCACCGACACCGAACGCGGCCTGGCACTCGCCGACCGGATCGAGACCGGGACCATCGGCCTCAACCACTACGCACTCGACCTGGGCGCACCGTTCGGCGGGACCAAGGCCAGCGGCCTGGGCTGGGAGCTCGGGCCCGAAGGCCTCGCCCCCTACCGGCGGCACCGCTCGGTGTATCTGGCACCGGAGTGAGCGGTATCGGAGGATGTGGCATCGCAGCACGCGGTTCCGCGGAACCGTGCCATGTGATGCGGTTCCGCGGAACCGCGCGGCACATGGCGCCGCAGGACACGGCGCGCAGCAGGCAGGACACAGCACGGGAAGGTAGCGCCGATGACCGCTGACCGCACCGCGGCGATCGCCGGGCTGGGCATGACCGAACTGGGCAAGGTCTACGGCCGATCGGCGCGCGGCCTCGCCGCCGAGGCCGTCCGGCTCGCGGTCACCGACGCCGGCCTGCGGCTCGGCGACGTCGACGGCCTGCTGGTCAGCAACGGCCTGGCCGGCAAGGTCGGCGTGGAGCTGGCCGGTGCCCTCGGCCTCGGGCAGCTCGGCCTGCTCGCCGACATCAACGCGTTCGGCGCCACCGCCGGGGTGATGGTCGCCCAGGCCGCGCAGGCCATCGCCGCCGGCTCCGCCACCACCGTCGCCTGCGTGTTCGCCGACGCGCCGCTGGCCCCGAAGCGCAGCGCCGGCGAGGCCTGGGGTGGCGCGGGCCGCAAGCCCCGCGCGCTGACCGGACTGGCCGGCTGGCAGCTGGCGTCCGGCGGGGTCAACCCGAACATCCTGTACGCGCTCGCCGCCCGGCGGCACATGCAGCGTTACGGCACCACGTCGGAACAGCTGGCCGCGATCGCGGTCGCCCAGCGGGCGTGGGCGGCCGGCAACCCGCTGGCGGCGATGCGGGAACCGCTCACCGTGGCGGACCATCAGGCGTCCCGCCCGATCGCCGAACCGCTGCACCTGCTCGACTGCTGTCTGGTCAGCAACGGTGGCATCGCGGTCGTGGTGACCTCCGCCGAGCGGGCACGGGCACTGCGCCACCCGCCGGTGCACGTCCACGGGTACGCACAGGCACACGAACCCCGCCGGATGCACGCCGGCTCGCCCTGGGGCCTGGTCACCCCGGCGGCACGCAGCGGGCCGGCGGCGATGCGGATGGCCGGCATCGGGATCGGTGACGTCGACATCTGCGAGCTGTACGACTGCTACACCTACACCGTGCTGGTGACGCTGGAGGACTACGGGTTCTGCGAGAAGGGCGACGGCGGCGCGTTCGTCGGCGACGGCCGGCTCGCCCCCGACGGCAAGCTCGCCTGCAACACCGGCGGCGGCCAGCTGTCCTCCTACTACATGTGGGGGATGACCCCGCTGTCCGAGGCGGTGGTCCAGGCCCGCGGCGCCGGTGGCGCCCGCCAGGCGCCCCGCAACGACATCGTGCTGGTCAGCGGCAACGGCGGCATCCTCGAACATCACTCGACGCTGGTGCTCAGCCCGCACCCGCGGACGTCCTCAGGAGGCCTGGGATGAGCGACGGCGCGTTCCCGCCGGTCGCACGGGACGACGCGAGCGCGGCGTTCTTCGACGCGGCCGCGCGCGGTGAGCTGCTGGTGCGCCGCTGCCTCGACAGTGGCGACGTGCTCGGCCCGGAGGCCCGGACCTGTACCGGCTGCGGCTCGGCCCGGCTGGAGCCGTTCGTCGTCTCCGGTCGGGGTGTGTTGGTCACCTGGGCGGTCGTCCACCAGGTTCCGGTGTCGGCGCTGCGTGGCGCCGTCCCGTACGTGACCGCCGTCGTCGAGCTCGCGGAAGGCCCGTGGCTGCTGGTTCGCCTGGTCGGCACCGACGGTCGCGACATGCGGGCGGGCCAGCCGGTGAGCGCCCGGTTCGTCCGGCCCCAGCGACCCGACGACGGCTCCGGAGCCGAAGGCGGCGAGGCTCCCGGCGAGGTCCTGCCGGTCTTCGCACCCGACGCACGCCTCACAGCGCGCGGCTAGCCGACGGTCAGCGCGGCCCACATCGCCACCCCGGCGAAGTGAGAATTTCGGTTGTTCGGGAGCCTGTCGCAGAGTGGCGCCGATCAAGATTGCTAGTCGGTGGGAGGCGTGGGGGCGCCCTCCATGAACGTGGCCGGACCTCCGAGGGTCCGGTAGCCCGGCTTGGTGAGTTGCAAGCGTGAAGGATTCTGGTTGTTCTGACGACCGAAATCCTTCACGCTTGCGGTTTGCCAGGCGATCTTGCACCCCTTTTGCCTTTATAGAGGCGAACTGCCGGTGCCGCGGGGATACCGAGCCTGCCGCCGCGAGGCCCGGATCGACATATCCGTCCCGCTGACGATCTAGGCACGCCCACGGTAACCTAATGCCATAAGGTTTACGAGGTCGGCCGCTGTTCGCCGACGTCAACGTCTCGTAACTCGACAAGGGGTGAGGAACGTGCGCGCCCAGGAGCAGATCGAGGACCTGGTCGTCCAGCAGCGGGAGGCGGTCGCCGAGGGCGTCGTGTGCCTGACCATGGCCCGGCTGGACGGCGGCGCGGTGCCCGGCTGGGAACCGGGCGCCCACATCGACCTGCTGCTCGGCCCCGGGCTCGGCGCTGGTGCCGGCACCGGCACCGGCACCGAGCCCGGGTCGCCGGCCGGCGGGGAGGAGCCCTTCGTCCGGCAGTACTCGCTGTGCGGCGACCCGGGTGATTCGTCCACGCTGCGCATCGCGGTGCTGCGGGCTCCGGGCGGGCGCGGAGGGTCGGCCTACGTCCACGACCGGATCGGTCCCGGGGACGTGGTGCGGACCCGCGGCCCGCGCAACCACTTCACGCTGGTCGACAGCCCGGAGTACCTGTTCGTCGCGGGCGGCATCGGCATCACGCCGATCATGCCCATGATCGAGAAGGCCGAGGCGGCCGGCGCCGAGTGGGCGCTGCTCTACGGGGGGCGGGCCAGGTCGTCCATGGCGTTCGCCGCGCAGCTCGCCGACCGCTACGGCGAGGACCGGGTGATGCTCCGTCCCGAGGATGAGTTCGGGCTGCTCGACCTGGCCGGCTTCCTCGGCGCGCCGCGCGACGGGGTCGCGATCTACTGCTGCGGCCCGGAGCCACTGCTTGCCGCGCTCGAGCGGCTGGCCGGCTCGTGGCCGGCGGGCGCGCTGCACCTGGAACGGTTCTCGCCGAAGGAGATCGTCGATGCGCCGGCCGCCGGCGAGTTCGTCGTCGAGCTCGCACGCAGCGGCACGGCGGTCACGGTGCCGGCCGGCAGATCGATCGTGGACGCCCTCGCCGACGCGGGGGTGGCGGTGCCGACGTCCTGCCGGGAGGGCACCTGCGGGACCTGCGAGACCGCGGTGGTCTCCGGGGTGCCCGACCACCGGGACTCGCTGCTGACCGAGGACGAACGGGAAGGCGGCACGGTGCTCATGCCGTGTGTCTCCCGGGCGCTGTCCCCCGTCCTCGTACTCGACTTGTGATATGTGATATGTGGTCAGTGATGAACGGGGCGGGACGGATGAACACGGGACGGATGAACACGGGCTGGACGAACAAGGCGCGTAGGCCGTGACGGGGCCGGTGCTGGAGACGACGGAGGCCCGGCCGGGCGTCCTGCTGGTGCGGCTGAACCGGCCCCGCGCGCTCAACGCGCTGAACACCGAGCTCGTCGAAGGCCTACGTGAGGTGCTGGGCCGGATCCAGGACGACTCCCGGGTCCGCGCGGTCGTCCTCACCGGCGCCGGGCGCGGGTTCTGCGCCGGCCTCGACCTGAAGGGCTACGGGGAGATCCCCGGTGCCCCCGAGGCCGGGGAGGGGACGACGCAGGCCGGGATGCGGCTGCAGCGGCGCATCGCCGATCTCGCCGACGGGTTCCGCCGGGTGCGGGCCCCGATCATCGCCGCGGTCAACGGCCCAGCCGCCGGCGCCGGCCTGTCGATCAGCCTGTTCTGCGACATCAGGGTCGCGGCGGCCTCGGCGACCTTCCACGCCTCCTACATCCAGCGCGGGCTCGGTGGCTGCGACATCGGGGTGAGCTGGACGCTGCCGCGGATCGTCGGCTTCTCCCGCGCCGCCGACCTCCTGCTCACCGGCGGCTCCCTCGACGCCACCGAGGCCGAGCGGATCGGCCTGGTCTCCGCGGTCGTCCCCGACGACGGCCTGCTCGACGCCGCGCTCGACAAGGCGTCGGCCATCACCGCGCACAGCCCCTTCGCCGTGCGGATGACGAAGGAGGTGCTGTGGTCGAACCTGGAGATCCCCAGCTTCCGGGCCGCGCTCGACCTGGAGAACCGCAACCAGATCCTCTGCTCGACGACCGCGGACCATCAGGAGGCGGTCGCCGCCTTCCTGGAGAAACGCCCCGCGGTGTACACGGACCGTTGACGTCCTCACCCGCGTGAGCGCGGGAGATTCCAAGGCGAGGAGATCCTGATGGGCCCACTGACCGGGCTGTGCGTCCTCGAGCTGGCGGGTATCGGCCCCGGCCCGCACGCGGCGATGATCCTCGCCGACCTGGGCGCGGACGTCGTCCGGGTCGACCGCCCCGGCAGCACGGAACGTGAGCCGCTGCTGCGTGGGCGGCGCTCCGTCATCGCCGACCTCAAGACCGACGCCGGGCGTGAGCTGGTGCTGCACCTCGTCGCGAAGGCCGACATCCTCATCGAGGGCTACCGGCCCGGTGTCGCCGAACGGCTCGGGGTCGGCCCGGCCGAATGCCACGCGGTGAACCCGCGGCTGATCTACGGCCGGATGACCGGCTGGGGCCAGGACGGCCCGTGGGCCCGGCAGGCCGGCCACGACATCAACTACATCAGCCTGACCGGCGTCCTGCACGCCGTCGGCCGGGCCGGTGAGCGGCCGGTGCCACCGCTGAACCTCGCCGGTGACTTCGGCGGCGGGTCGATGTTCCTGGTCACCGGTGTCCTCGCCGCGCTCTGGGAGCGGGAACGCTCCGGGCTGGGCCAGGTCATCGACGCCGCGATGGTGGACGGCGCCAGCGTCCTGGCGCAGATGATGTGGTCGATGCGCAGCCTGGGCGGGTGGACCGACGACCGGGGCACGAACCTGCTCGACGGCGCCGCGCCGTTCTACGACACCTACGAGTGCGCCGACGGCGCCCACGTGGCCGTCGGCTGCATCGAGCCGCAGTTCTACGCCCAGATGCTGGCGCTGCTCGGCCTGGACGCCGCGGCCCTGCCCGACCAGTACGACCAGGCCGGCTGGCCGGCGCTGCGTGCGACACTCGCGGACGCCTTCCGAGCCCACCCCCGCGACCACTGGGCGAAGGTGTTCGACGGCTCCGACGCCTGCGTCACCCCGATCCTCAGCTGGGGCGAGGCGATCGAGCACCCCCACCTCGCCGCCCGCGGAACGCTGCTCGACCTGCACGGCGCCCCGCAGCCCGCCCCGGCCCCCCGCTTCTCGCGCACGGTGCCGGACCGGCCCACCGCAGCCCCCGAACCCGGCGCCCACGCCTCCGAAGTGCCCGCCGACTGGGGCATCTGACCAACACCGAGACCCGCTCCCGTCACATGTGATCATTGACTGTCGTGATCGGGAGCGGGTGGGACTCGATGATCCTCAGGCTGGCCGGTCGGCGATCTGCCCCTCGGAGGAAGATGCGGGCCACATTCATCCTGACCCCAGGGAGCTACCAGTGGCCGCTGGCGTACTGATCGCGGAGAGCCTGCGCACCGGAGCCGTGCTGAGCGATCTTCCCTTCTCCGTGCGGAAGATCCAACGATCGGCGTCTGGGAACGCCACCGCCGATCAGCCATCCGTCTGGACGCTGATCTTCTTCGACATCGCTGATACCGAAGCCGAGGCCCTGGCCACTCAACTCAGCGAAGCTCTGGATGCACCCGGTTGGTACGTGGACCTGCATACCGCCCAGGAGACCTTCATCGTGTTTCCCATCCGGGTTTTTCGCTACCCACGGGGCAACTCTCAGGGGCGCGCCGAGGCCGAGGACTACGGCCGCGCCCACGGCATCCCCGACTCGCAGCTCGACTGGCCGACCTGACGTCGGGCCTCGGTGTCACGGCTGTGCGGCGTCACGGCTGTGCGGTGTCAGAGCCGTGCGATGTCAGGGCTGTGCGGGCACCAGGTCGGCCGGGTTGACCGCGCCGCGCAGCAGGCAGCGCAGGGACTCGGCGTAGATCTCCGCGGCCGAGCGGGAGTTGGCGTCCATCGCCGTCGCCAGCGCCGGCAGCTTCTCCGGCTCCACACCGGAGAAGATCCGCGCCCGGTCCGCGGGAGACTTCATCGCCTCGGTGAGTACTGCCCCCAGCACCATCTTGTCCAGACCGTCGATGATCAGCAGGCGCTGCTCGGCCGGCACCCCGACCTCCGCGAGCACCGTCGCGGCCTCCTCGTACACCTCGGTCAGGACGTCCCGGGGCAGGTACTGCAGCAGGACCAGAGCTGCGTTGCTGTGGCGCAGCACCGCCCGCCGGAAGCTCAGGCCCAGGCCGACGAACCACTCCATCCAGGCGTCCCCCAGGTGCTCGCTCGGCGGGCGTGCCTCCAGCACGATCTCCCGCGCGACCGCGGCCAGGATCTCGGCCTTGTCCGTGAAGTGGTGGTAGAGAGACGGAGTGCGGACCTGCAGCCGGGTCGCCAGCCGCGGCAGGCTGAACGTCTCCAGGCCCTCCTCGTCGATGAGGCGAAGCGCCGTCTCGATGACGAGCCGGCGGCTGAGGAGTGGTTGGGACGGCCTGGGCATCTGACCATTGTCCAACATGCCCGGCCGAACACGTCCGATCCCCAGGTCGCAGCCGCGCCGGGCAACGCCGGGCCCAGGTCGCCCACGACCACCGGCACGCCTGAAACCGTGGTCCCGAGGCGAGGTCGACCACCCGAAGAGTGAAGGATCTTGGTCGTCCTGACGACCGAAATCCTTCACTCTTGTCCGGTAGCAACACGCCGCCTTGTCCGGTAGCAACACGCCGCCAGGTCAGGTCAGGGCAGGCTCCGGCGGCGGCTGCAGGACGCCGGCCTCGGCGAGGCGGTCGATCTCGTCCTCGGTCAGCCCCAGCAGGGTCCGGCAGATCTCCCAGGTGTGCTCGCCCGGCACCGGCGCCGGACGCAGCGGCGGGTCCGCGATGGTGGAGAACCGTGCGATGCGGGCGTTCGCCGGCACCGGCCGGGACAGCAGCGGGTGCTCCAGCGTCCGGAACGACTGCCGTGCGACCAGCTGCGGATCGGTCAGCTCCTCGGGCAGCCGGACCATCGCGCCCGCCGGGACACCGGCTTCCTGCAGTGTGGCGGTGACCTGCGCGGGCGTACGCTGCGCGGTCCACCGGGAGATCAGCTCCTCGACCTCGGCCCATCTGGTCCATCGCCCTCCGGCGGTGGCGAGCTCGCCCACCGCCAGCTCCGGCCGGCCGAGCACCGTCGTCAGCCGGGCCCAGTGCTCGTCGCCTCGGACGTCGACCACGCACCACTCGTCGTCACCCGCGCAGGGCAGCACCGCCGCGAAGATGTTCCCGGCGCCGCCGTCCACCGTTCCCGGGGCCGCCGTTCCCGGGGCCGCCGATCCCGGGGCGAGTGACGCGGCGGCGAGGGCCGGGCCCAGGGGCATCACCGCGACGTCCGCCTGCGCGGTCTCCAACGCCGCGCCCCGGCCCGAACGGGCCCGCCTGATCACCGCGGCGAGCGCGGCGACGGCAGTCACATGCCCGGCGATGTGGTCGGGGTAGACCGTCGAACCGTCGCAGTACGCCTGGCTGTCCGTCTCGGCGCGCGTCGGGTCCCGCCACAGGGCGGAGACCCCGCAGGAGGAACGGACCAGCGGGCCGTAGCCCATCCGCCCGCTCCACGGCCCGCGCGAGCCGAAGGCGCTGCTGTCGGAGACGATGATCCTCGGGTTGATCTCGGCGAGCTGGGCGTGGGAGAGGCCCAGCGACTCCAGGGTGCCGGGCTTGAAGTTCGCCGCGACGATGTCCGCGTGCCGCACCAGCTCCCGGAACAGGGCGGCGCCCGGCTCGCTGCGCAGGTCGAGGCCGAGACCGCGCTTGTTCCGCTGGCCCCAGGCGAAGGACGCGTTCATCCCGCCGCCCCGGCGGGTCTGGCGCAGCCCGTCCGGGAAGGCGTTGTTCTCGATCTTGATGACGTCGGCGCCCTGGTCGGCGAACAGCCGGCCGAGCTCCGCGCCGAACACGATCACCCCCAGGTCGAGCACGCGCAGGCCGGCCAGCGGCCCGTCCGCCGGATCCCCGGGGATGCCCAGGTCGGGCTCCGGCCCCCGCTCCCCTGCTTGGCCCAGCGCCCCGCCGTCCAGCGCCGCTCCGCCCGGCGCCGCTCCGCCCAGGAGCAGCTCGGTGTGTTCGCCGAGGTTCGGGGCCCGGTGACGCAGCCCGGCGCGGACGCCGTCGACCGAGACGTAGCCGGACGGAACCCTGGCCCGCAGCCCCTCGGCGATCTCGGCGTCGAAGAGGGTGCCGGTCTCGGCGAAGTGGTCGGCCGCCAGCACCTCGCCGGGGGTGAGCACCGCGGCGATCGGGACCCCGCGCCGGGTCCCCTCCGCGACCAGCTCGTCGCGCCGCACGCCGGCGAACAGCGCCCCGATCAGCGGATGCAGCCGGTCGGCGGCGGCGAACCGGGCGGGGATGGTGTCGTAACTCGGGTCGGCGAACTCCGCCGGCTCCCCCAGCCAGGCGAACATCGCCCGCCACTGCCGCCGGGCGAGCAGGCAGATCCGCACATGCCCGTCGGCGCAGGGGAACACGGGGTAGAAGGCGCTGGCGTCAGGACGGTCCCGGGGGAAGCCCTCCGGCCGGCCGGCGGCGGCCGACCCCTGGGTACCGAAACCGGGATCGAACCCGTGCACGACCGCCTCGTGCGCGCTGACGTCGGCGAGCTCACCGGCACCGGTCCGCAGCCGCCGGACGTAGGCGACCAGCGCCGCCCAGGCCGCGTGCACCCCGACCGTCTGGTCGACCAGGCCGGCGGGCGGCAGCACCGGGCGGGCCCCGGGCAGCCCGGAGCGGGCCAGCACACCGCCGAGTGCGGCGAGCACCGGCTCGGTCGCGGTGAAGTCCCGGTAGGGCCCGGAGCGGCCGAAGGCGGTGATCGAGACGATGACCAGCCGCGGATGCCGGGTCGACAACTCCTCGGGTGTCAGGCCCCGGGCCCGCGCGGTCGCCTCACCGGACGAGTCGAGCAGGATGTCGGCCATGCTGGCGAGCTCGTGCAGCCGCTCGCGGCCCGTCTCGTCATCCAGGTCGAGCACCAGCCCGAGCTTGCCGGCGTTGCGCAGCGCGAACGCGACCGGCTCCGCACGGCCCGGCGAGCCACCGGGCGGCTCGATCCGCAGCACCTCGGCGCCGAGGTCGGCGAGGTAGCGCGCACACGACTGCGCCGCTCCCTCGGTGAGGTCGAGGACGCGCACCCCCCACAGCGGCAGCGTCCGCGCGGCGACCTGATCCGCGACCTGATCGGTGACCGGCCGCGCTCCGGTCGAGGTCGCCCCGATCGAGGTCGCCGCGGGCCAGATCGACGCGGGCCAGATCGACGCCGTCAACGTCCCGTCCACTTCGGCTCCCGCTTCTCGGCGAACGCCCTTGCGCCTTCCTTCCCGTCCTCGCTGGCGAAGACGACTTTCACGGCCTGGTTGCTGATCCGCCAGACCTCACGCTCCCAGTCGGAGCCGGCGGAGCCGGTGGCGTGCATGACGCGCTTGCTCTCCTGCACCGCCAGCGGGGCGTTCGCCGCCACCGTCCGGGCAAGCTCGAGGGCGAGCTCCAGGGCCGTGCCGGCAGGCGCGACCCGGTTGACCAGACCCAGCTCGTAGGCCCGCGCAGCGGAGATCGGCTCGCCGGTCAGCACCGCCTCCAGCGCGATCCTCATCGGGATCTGGCGCTGCAGCCGGATCACCCCGCCCGCGGCGGCGAACAGCCCGCGCTTCACCTCGGGCAGCCCCAGCGCTGCGGTCTCGTCGATGACGGCGAGGTCGCAGGCCAGCATGATCTCCGTGCCGCCGCCGAGCGCGAAGCCGTTGACGGCGGCGATCGTCGGCTTGCCGACCCAGTGCTGGGCGATCCCGGCGAAGCCCCGTTCGGGGTGCTCGACGTCGTCGACCCGGTTGCCGGCGGCCAGTTCCCTGAGGTCGGCGCCCGCGCAGAAGGCACGGCCCGCGCCGGTGATCACGATCGCGCGGACCTCGGGGTCGGCCTGCGCCTGCTCGAGCGCGGCCCCCGCGTCCACCGACAGCCGCGCGTTCACCGCGTTGAGCGCCCGCGGGCGGTTCAGGGTGACGACACCGACGTGGCCGTCGTGACGTGTGAACAGCGCCGCGGGCTCCTCGCCGCCGGCGTCGGTCACCTGGGAGGACGGATTCGTGGTCATTGTGTTCAGTCCCCTTCGGTTCTCGGCCGCCCCGCCGGCTGGCGCGGCGGCCGAGAACGGTCTCGATGCGACGATCACCGGCCGGCGAGCGTTCGCTGCGACCCGAGCAGGGTCGCGCTCACCAGCGGTGCCATCGGCCCTCCCAGCAGCAGCGAGAGGTCCGCACCCGGCACCTGGTTGACCGACGTCCCGCGGATCTGCCGGACGGCCTCCAGGACCAGCCCGATCCCGTGGACGAACCCCTCGGCGATGTTGCCGCCGGCGGTGTTGATCGGCAACCGCCCGTGCGGGGCGGTCAGGTTCTCGACGGTCATGAACCGCCCGGCCTCCGGCCCGGGCGGGCACAGCCCCAGGTCGATCAGCGCGGCGACCGCCGGCCCGCTGAAGTTCTCGTACACCTGGACGACGTCGACCTCGCCGGCCTTCACCCCGGCCCCGTCCCACAGCCGCCGCACCAGCTCGGGGTGGAACCCGGCGCTGGTGTAGCTCGTCTCGTTCTCCGCGGACTCACTCCAGCCGCGGGTCGCGCCCTGCACCCCGGACAGGATGAACGCCGGCCGCTCGACGAGCTCACGGGCCCGCCGCGCCGACGTGACGACCACCGCGGCCGCCGCGTCGTTCTCCCGGGAGCAGTCGTAGAGCCGCAGCGGCTCGGAGATCCACCGCGCGTCGGCGTAGACCGCCGGGTCGAGTGGACGTCCGTAGGCGACCGCCGCCGGGTTGTTCTGCGCGTGCGTGTAGTCGGCCTGCACCAGGGCTTCCAGGGCCGAGCGTGGCACCCCGTCGACCTCCAGCAGACGCTGCGTCCGCAGCGCGCAGATCTGCGCCGGGGTGAGCAGGCCGTGGCTGTGCAACAGCGGCGGGAAGTGCCCGCGGCCGTAGCTGCCGCGCCCGTCGTCGACCTCGGTGATCCCGCGGTAGACGACGACGTGCTCGGCCTGGCCGCAGGCCACCGCCGCGGCGGCGGCGTTCACCGCGGCCGCGACCCCGCCGCCACCGCCGCCCCACACCATGGTCGACCAGCGGATCTCGTGCACCCCCAGCGCCGAGCCGACCGCGATGCCCTCGTTGGCGTCGTTCGCGTATGACACGAACCCGTCGAGGGACCGGGGGTCGAGCCCTCCGTCCGCGCACGCCGCCAGCACGGCTTCCAAGGTCAGCCGCAGCGCCGAGGCGGGCGCCGTCCCCCGCTTGCGGTACGCGGTGGTGCCGATCCCCACCACGGCTGCGGCCCCGCACAGCGAACCGTTCGTCGTCACGAGATCCTCCAGCGCAGCAGCGGAACCCCGACCGGCGTGGCCGGCGGGTCGAAGTCGCCCTTCACCGGCAGGCCGATGCGGATGTCGGCGCCGTCGGCGTCGCGCAGCACGCCGAGCACCCGGCGCCCGCCCGCGGCCGGCAGTTCCACGAGCACCACGACGTACGGCAGGTGGCCGCGCACCTCGGGGGCGAACGGCTGCCAGGTCCTGGTCCAGGAGAAGATCCGGCCTTCCGGCGCCACGACCGGCCACTCCAGCTCGAACCCGTGACAGGCCGGGCAGATCGGTCGCGGCGCCCAGATCCACTCACCGCACCCACCGCAGCGCTGGATCCGCAGTTCGCCCTGACGCGCCGCCGCCCAGTGCGGTGCGTCCAGCCCGTCGAGCTCGACCGGCGCCAGCACCGGCGGCGTGTCCGGCACGTTGCGGACGTCCGAGACCCGCCAGCCCTGCGGCAGGCGGATCCAGCGCGACCGCAGCACGACCCGCTCGCCGGCGACACCGCTGTAACGGATATGTGCGGTCATCAGGCCGTCGTCGCCCGGCGCGATGCTCAGCACCTCCGAACCCGACATCCGGTCGGGCAGCGCGGCCGAGGCGACGAGCTGCCCGATCCGGTCGGGCCGGAAGTCGGCGAGCGTCGCCCGCTGGTCACCCGCGGCGACGACCTGGCCGTGCCGCTCCACCACCGGCGGCAGGTCCGCCGGGACGCCTGGGGCGATGTCAGCGCCCATACCTGGCTCCTTCGTCGTCATCTCCGCCCTGATCTCCGTCCCGACGCCCGCGCCGGTCCGTCCCGACTCTGTGCCGGGACCGGTCAGGAGAACAGCGGCTCCATGCCCGGGGTGAGGTTGACCGTCTTGAGCTCGTAGTAGGACGTCACCGCCTCGGCACCGGTGTCGCGGCCGACGCCTGAGCACTTCACCCCGCCGAACGGTGCCTCGGTGTTGTAGGTGAAGGAGTTGACGCTGAACGTGCCGGTCCGCACCCGGCGGGCGACGTCCGCGGCGCGCTGCGGGTCGGCGGTGAACACCGCGCCGTGCAGGCCGTAGTCGGAGTCGTTGGCGATCGCGACCGCCTCGTCGACGGTGTCGTAGGCCAGCACCGTGACGACGGGGCCGAAGATCTCCTCACGGGCGATCCGCATCGTGTTCGTCGCGCCCGTGAACACGGTCGGCTGCACATAGCAGCCCTTCTCCAGGCCCGCGGGCACCCCGCCGCCGGTCGCCACGGTGGCACCTTCGGACCGCCCGATCCCGATGTAACCGAGCACCCGCTCCTGATGCCGCCGCGACACCAGCGGGCCCATCGTGGTGGACGCGTCGAACGGGTCCCCGACCAGGAACGACTCCGCGGTCGCCACCAGCGCGCCGACGACCTCGTCGAACCGGGTGCGCGGCACCAGCACCCGGCTGAAGGCCGCGCACACCTGGCCGGTGTTGAAGAACGAGCCGACCGCGAGCCCCGCCATCGTCGTCGGGATGTCGGCGTCGTCGAGCACGATCGCCGCCGACTTGCCCCCGAGCTCCAGCTGGAGGCGCTTGAAGCTCGCGCCGCCCTCCCGGCCGATCTCCCGGCCGGCCGCCGTCGACCCGGTGAAGCTGACCTTGTCGACCTCCGGGTGGCTGACGAGCGCCCGCCCGGTGTCGGCACCACCGGTGATGTAGTTGAACACCCCGGGCGGCAGCCCCGCGCCGGTCAGTGCCTCAGCGATGTGAAAGCCGTCCAGCGGGGTCTCCGGCGCCGGCTTGTACACGACGCTGCAACCTGCCACCAGCGCCGGGATGATCTTCCCGATCGCCATGTTGAACGGGCCGTTCCATGGCGCGATCGCCGCGACCACACCCACCGGCTCGCGCACCACGGCCGCCGGGCCGTACATCGTCTGCCGGACCTCGCTCAGCGGATTCTTCCTAGCCACGTCGAGGAAGAACCGCCCGGCGCCGAGAGCGGCCGGGATCTGCATGCCCGCGATCGTCGTCGGCAGCCCCATCTCCGAGGTCACCAGCCGGCCGATCTCCCCGAGCCGCGGTTCCAGCGCGGCGAGGGCCGCTTCGAGGACGTCGGCCCGCTCCTCGGGCGACCGATCCCGCCAGCTGCCCCGGGTGAACGACTGCCGTGCCGCCAGCACCGCGGCGTCGACGTCCTGCGGGCCCGCGTCGGGAACCTCGCCGATCACCTCCTCGGTGGACGGCGACACCACCGAAACGCGGGCGGACGAGGCCGGCGTGCGCCACTCACCATCGATCAGAAGCTGGTCCCCAGTGGTCATCTGTGTCATCCCTTCGGCTCGGCGAACGTCACGGCCCACCGCACCGAGCGCCGGCCGGTCGAGTCGTGTCGAGGCCGCGGCAGGCCGTCCGGGACGTCGCACCTTCACCGCCCGTTCCGCTCGTTCGCCGGACGGACGGAGGTGGCACAGACCTGGAACCTCGCCGCAGTGATCATCCACAGATGAGCCTAATGCCTTTAGGTAACTGTGTCCATAGCTGTGCTCACGAACGGCAGTCAGCCGCGGATCAGACCGACCACGCGCCGTCGGAACCCGTGATCAGCGCCCGCGACCGGCGCATACCGCAGGCGATGGCGATGGGCACCCGGCCGTCGTCGTCGACCGCACGACGCGCCGGCATCCCGTTGCCGTAGGGCGAGGATCTGATGATCACTGCTGCCAGGGAGCCGGCAGCAAGATCCAGCGCGATACCAGATCCGATGATGCCGCTGATGCCGCCGCTTCCGAGCAAGACCTGACGATTGCGGCTGTTGTAGCAACCGAAATCCTCAGCACTTGCGGATCGCAGGTGGCACCACGTCCCGTATGCGCCTATTGGCGGAAACTGCCGGCGCTGGCAGGAGCTGCGGTGGATCGCCGTGTACCGAGCGAGTGGGTGCTGTGGTGAACGCAGAAATGCCGATGGGGTTGCCCCCGGCCACAAGACCAGAAACAACCCCATCGGAAAGAAGTCCGGCGGCGTCCTACTCTCCCACGCGGTCCCCCACGCAGTACCATCGGCGCTGAAGGGCTTAGCTACCGGGTTCGGAATGGAACCGGGCGTTTCCCCTTCGCCAAAGCCACCGAAACACCATCAGACCCGACCCTCCGGTCGCAGCCCGAGAACCGCACAGTGGACGCAAAACAGCAGAATCATATGTAGTCAAGCCCTCGGCCTATTAGTACCGGTCAGCTCCATGCGTCACCGCACTTCCACCTCCGGCCTATCAACCCGATCATCTAGTCGGGGGCCTTACCAGGCTACCCTGTGGGAGACCTCATCTTGAAGCGAGCTTCCCGCTTAGATGCTTTCAGCGGTTATCCCTTCCGAACGTAGCCAACCAGCCATGCCCTTGGCAGAACAACTGGCACACCAGAGGTTCGTCCGTCCCGGTCCTCTCGTACTAGGGACAGCCCTTCTCAAGTCTCCTGCGCGCGCGGCGGATAGGGACCGAACTGTCTCACGACGTTCTAAACCCAGCTCGCGTACCGCTTTAATGGGCGAACAGCCCAACCCTTGGGACCTACTCCAGCCCCAGGATGCGACGAGCCGACATCGAGGTGCCAAACCTTGCCGTCGATATGGACTCTTGGGCAAGATCAGCCTGTTATCCCCGGGGTACCTTTTATCCGTTGAGCGACGGCGCTTCCACAAGCCACCGCCGGATCACTAGTCCCTGCTTTCGCACCTGCTCGACATGTCTGTCTCACAGTCAAGCTCCCTTGTGCACTTGCACTCAACACCTGATTGCCAACCAGGCTGAGGGAACCTTTGGGCGCCTCCGTTACCCTTTAGGAGGCAACCGCCCCAGTTAAACTACCCACCTGACACTGTCCCTGATCCGGATCACGGACCGAGGTTAGACATCCAGTACGACCAGAGTGGTATTTCAACAACGACTCCACCGGAACTGGCGTCCCAGCTTCACAGTCTCCCACCTATCCTACACAAACCGAACCGAACACCAATATCAAGCTGTAGTAAAGGTCCCGGGGTCTTTCCGTCCTGCCGCGCGTAACGAGCATCTTTACTCGTAGTGCAATTTCGCCGAGTCTGTGGTTGAGACAGTAGGAAAGTCGTTACGCCATTCGTGCAGGTCGGAACTTACCCGACAAGGAATTTCGCTACCTTAGGATGGTTATAGTTACCACCGCCGTTTACTGGCGCTTAAGTTCTGAGCTTCGCCCCGAAGAGCTAACCCGTCCCCTTAACGTTCCAGCACCGGGCAGGCGTCACTCCGTATACATCGTCTTACGACTTCGCACGGAGCTGTGTTTTTAGTAAACAGTCGCTTTCCCCTGGTCTCTGCGGCCCCTCCCCGCTTCGGAGGCAAAGCTCCTACACAGGAAGTGGCCCCCCTTCTCCCGAAGTTACGGGGGCATTTTGCCGAGTTCCTTAACCACAGTTCACTCGCACGCCTCGGTATTCTCTACCTGACCACCTGTGTCGGTTTAGGGTACGGGCGGCCCTGACACTCGCTAGAGGCTTTTCTCGGCAGCATGGAATCACCCACTTCGCCACAATCGGCTCGGCATCAGGTCTCAGGCACACAAGACGCGGATTTGCCTACGTCTCGCCCTACACCCTTGCCCCAGGAAAACCACCTCCTGGGTTGGACTATCCTCCTGCGTCACCCCATCGCTTGCCTACTACTGGCCAGGATCCCGACCAGCCCAAGCCCCACCCGAAAGCAGAACAAGAACCAGAACGGTTAGCACAACCAGGTTCAGCATGGGCGCGTCAGCGCCGGTACGGGAATATCAACCCGTTGTCCATCGACTACGCCTGTCGGCCTCGCCTTAGGTCCCGACTCACCCTGGGCGGAAAAGCCTGCCCCAGGAACCCTTGGTCATTCGGCGGACGGGATTCTCACCCGTCATTCGCTACTCATGCCTGCATTCTCACTCGTGTAGCGTCCACGACTGGGTCACCCCGCCGCTTCACTCGCCACACGACGCTCCCCTACCCATACACAACGTGTATGCCGCAGCTTCGGCGGTGCGCTTGAGCCCCGCTACATTGTCGGCGCGGAATCACTTGACCAGTGAGCTATTACGCACTCTTTCAAGGGTGGCTGCTTCTAAGCCAACCTCCTGGTTGTCTATGCGACTCCACATCCTTTTCCACTTAGCGCACGCTTAGGGGCCTTAGCTGGCGATCTGGGCTGTTTCCCTCTCGACTACGAAGCTTATCCCCCGCAGTCTCACTGCCACGCTTCACTTACCGGCATTCGGAGTTTGGCTGACTTCAGTAAGCTTGTGGGCCCCCTAGGCCATCCAGTGCTCTACCTCCGGCAAGAAACACGCAACGCTGCACCTAAATGCATTTCGGGGAGAACCAGCTATCACCGAGTTTGATTGGCCTTTCACCCCTACCCACAGCTCATCCCCCAGGTTTTCAACCCTGGTGGGTTCGGTCCTCCACACGGTCTTACCCGCGCTTCAACCTGGCCATGGGTAGATCACTCGGCTTCGGGTCTTGGACATGCGACTCAACGCCCTATTCGGACTCGCTTTCGCTACGGCTACCCCACACGGGTTAACCTCGCCACACACCGCAAACTCGCAGGCTCATTCTTCAAAAGGCACGCGGTCACCAGGCTCCGAAAAGCCCAGCCCCCACGGATTGTAGGCACACGGTTTCAGGTACTATTTCACTCCCCTCCCGGGGTACTTTTCACCTTTCCCTCACGGTACTAGTCCGCTATCGGTCACCAGGGAGTATTTAGGCTTAGCGGGTGGTCCCGCCAGATTCACACGGAATTTCACGGGCTCCGTGCTACTTGGGAAACTGTTCAGGAGACGTGCCGTTTTCACCTACAGGGCTGTTACCCTCTATGGCGGTCCATTCGCATGACCTTCGGCTAACAACACGCTTTCTTACTCCTCGACAGGACGGCAGCCCTGCCCGAACAGTCCCACAACCCCAGCCACGCAACGCCTGCCGGCTATCACACGAAACTGGTTTAGCCTCATCCGCTTTCGCTCACCACTACTCGCGGAATCACGGTTGTTTTCTCTTCCTGTGGGTAATGAGATGTTTCACTTCCCCACGTTCCCTCCACATGCCCTATGTGTTCAGGCACGGGTGACAGGATTTAAAGCCCTGCCGGGTTTCCCCATTCGGAAATCCTCGGATCACAGCTCGGTTGACAGCTCCCCGAGGCATATCGCAGCCTCCCACGTCCTTCATCGGCTCCTGGTGCCAAGGCATCCACCGTGCGCCCTTAATAACTTGGCCACAAAGATAAAGATGCTCGCGTCCACTGTGCAGTTCTCAAACTACGAACGGAAACCAGTCGCGCCCGTGAGACCAACCACCCAACACGGATAGCGGTATCCCACACGAACCAGCCCGCACACCCACCCCGGCAG
>NZ_LFCW01000008.1:410000-485469 GCF_001306465.1 Frankia sp. R43
GCCCTCGTCCACTGCCCTCGTCCTGGCGCGCGCCGCCGACGCCACCTGGGAGGAGGGGCCACTGGCACAGCCGGCCCCGTCGACCAGGTCGCATCGACGCTGCCCGCGCCCTGGATCGGGCGCGGCAGCCAGGGTCCACGACCTGTCTCCGGTCTCGGGCCACGCGCCGCTGACGGAGGACTACTGAGGACTGAGGAGAGCCGGGGACGGCTGTCGGGCTTGCCGGTCGGGCTCCGGTCGCAGGCACTGCGGACGATCGGAGGGGGCGCCCGCGTACACCGACTCAGGCGTCACCTTGGTCAGCGACCTCGCGCGGAGATTCAGCGTTATATGGCGATGAGCGTCACGTCCGGCTCTACACAGGCCACCACCGGTAGCAGGCCGCCACCGGTGGGATGCCGAGCTTCTCCGTACTCGACCTTTCGATCTCGTTACTCACTCCCGACGACCGGGCCCGCAGCCACGCAGCCGATCGACCCAGCGCGGTGCGTCCAACGTGTGACCGCCCGCACCATGGTTGGAGAGGGAATGCCGATGCATGTGAGTGCTGGCATCCGGCGTCGGCCGCGGACTCCGCCGTCGAGCCTCCGAAGGTGACCGCCATGAGAGATCCGCGAGGCCTCCGACCAGGACCATTGCACGAAACGAGGCCAACACGCGACCACACGGGGTCTCCCCATCCACGATCTCTGTCGGTAAGGCGACATCACCGGCCCGATAGGGTGCCATTCGGGTCGGATGCGCTGTCGCTAGCCTCTTCTCCACAGGTGCCGTGAACGGATGAGGCCCGGGCCCGGCACGGGGGTGTGGGGGAATGCGCAGTCTTCGGCGGGGGCGCTCGCTTCGTGCCCTGTCAGCCGCAGTGGCCGCGTCGGTCGTGGCAGTGACGTTGCTCGGCTTTCTTGGAGCGAGCCCGGGCACGGCGGTCGTACAGCTCACCGACGGTGGCTCCTGGCTGTGGAGCACGGCGAAGGGCTGGGTAACCCACATCAACGGTCCCGCCGGCGCACCTGATTTCAATGTGGAGCTGGCAGCTTCCCGGGGCCATCGGGTCGAGCTCACGCAGGACGGCGTTTCCGTGCTGGTCACCGACCTGGAGACGGGCGTGGTGAACCGCATCGACCCGGCGACGATGGAGCTGGTGTCGAGATCGTTCGGGCAGTCCGGGCCGGTGCGGGTGGTGGCGCTGGGCGAGCTCGCCTATGTCATCGAGACCGCTACCGGCACGGTTACCCGGATCGATCCGCGGACGCTCGACATCATCGGTGAGCAGGTCCTGCTCGGCACGCCGGTCACCGGTGCCGGTCTCGACGCCGACGGAGTTCTGTGGGTTGCCCTCGCCAGCCGCGGGGACCTCGTCGCGATCCGGGACGGGCGGGTGACGACGACTGTTTCGGTGGCCGCACCGGGCGCCGGGCTGACGATGACGGTGGCTGCCGGGCGCCCGGTCGCCGTGGATGCCGACAGGCCCGCGCTGGTACCGGTCGCGTCGCAGGGCCTGGGCAGGACCTCGGGCCAGGCGGACGAGGGCCTGGCGGCGGAGCGACCCGTGGCTCTCCCGCCGCCAGCCGGACCGGGCCGCCTGCTGGTCGTCGCACCGGCGGTCGAAGGCCGGGTCGTGCCCGTACTGGTCGCCGGGACCTCGACGGTGCTGCTCATCGACCTGGCGGCGGACGACGGCCGTGGCTCGGTGCGGCCGATCGAGCTGGCCGGTCAGCGGCCGTCCACCGAGCTGGGCGCACCGCTGATCGCGGCGGGACGGGTGTACGTGCCTGACAACGGGTCTGGCCAGGTACTCGTCTATGACCAGGTGGCCGGGCGGTTCGACGAGCCGATCCACCTCTCCGGCGGCCCCGGGATGCTGACGCTTTCCGTTCGCAACGGCACGGTGTGGGTGAACGACGCGGACGGAACGAACGCCGTCGCGGTGGATCCCGACGGCCAGCGCCGCCGCGTCGACAAGTACGCGCCGGAGGCGATGGTGCCCGTGGTCGACGCCAGCGCCAAGGCCCCGCCTCCGCCGGTCACCGTGCCGTCCGCGACACAGCGTCAGCTTCCACCGCCCGAGCGGAGGAGCCAGCCACCAGGTCCCGATTCGCCGGCTGTTCCCGACCAGCAGGCAGCTCCGCGACCAGTGCCGGACCCAACAGGCACGCAGCCGCCGCGACCGCAGCGGCCAGTGACAACACCGCCTGTGCTTCCGCCTCCAGCCAGGACGACGACATCGCTTCCGGCACCTCCGGGCGCGCCGTCGGTGAGCCTCGTCTCCGGGTCAGGCGCGGTCGTCGTCACCGTGATGGCGGGGGCCGGCGATTCCGTGACCCAGTTCACAGTGACGACCAGTGCCGGTGGTACAAGCGTTCTCCCTGGTCCCGGCCCGGCCACGACGACGGTCGAGGCGGCCGGCTGCCAGCAGGTTGTGGCGACTGCCACCGCCACCGGCCCGGGCGGTACATCGGTGGTCTCCGCGTCCTCGCAGGCGCTCAGTTGTGTTCCACCGGGCCCGATCCAGGACGTCCTGCTCACCGGGATCGGGCCCGGTGGCAGTAACCACTCCGTGAACATCAGCTGGGAGCCGCCCGCAGACGCCGGCGGCACAGTCGAATACGTGGTTACGGAGTCGAATTCCTCTGCGGGCAACTCGGCGCCTCGCACCTATACGACGACCACTCGGGTCGTGACCGGCTTCATGGCGCAGCCGGGCTATCGGACAGTTGTCATCACACCCAGGAACGAGGCTGGACTCGGGCCGAGCACGACCATCGACGAGAACAACTTCACCTCATATCCCTACCGCAGTTCATATGTTCCGCCGTGACCAGCCCATCCACAGGGAATCCGGTAGGCGAAGATGAATGGGAGGAACGTGTCCGACAGTCAGGATGAGGGCGCTGGGCGGGAGTTCGCCGCGGCCTTCCAGCGTGTGGTCGACAATGTCGAGCTGGTGGTCCGGGGCAAGACCGAGGTGGTGCGGCAGGCGCTGACCTGCCTGCTTGCCGGCGGCCACCTGCTGGTCGAGGATGTCCCCGGCCTCGGCAAGACGTCCCTGGCGCGGTGTCTGGCGGCCTCGGTGGAGGCGACGTGCCACCGCATCCAGTTCACCCCGGACCTGCTGCCCTCGGACGTCACCGGTGTGACCGTCTACCACCAGGGCAGCGGAGAGTTCCGGTTCCATCAGGGGCCGGTGTTCGCCCATGTCGTGGTCGCCGACGAGGTCAACCGGGCGTCACCGAAGACGCAGTCGGCACTGCTGGAGGTGATGGAGGAGGGACGGGTCACCGTCGACGGCGTGACACATCCGGTGCCGCGGCCGTTTCTCGTCGTCGCGACGCAGAACCCGGTCGACATGGACGGCACCTACCCGCTGCCGGAGGCGCAGCTCGACCGGTTCCTGATGCGGCTGCGGGTCGGTTACCCGAGCCGCGCCGCCGAGGTGGCGATTCTGCGTGACCGCCGCGGTGGCCTGCGCGTCGAGGACCTCCAGCCGGTACTCGGCACCGACGACATTCTCGCGATGACCGCCCAGACGGCCAGCGTCCATGTCGCGGACACCATCCACGAATATGTCGTCGATCTGGTCGCGGCGACCCGGGAGCTGCCGGGGCTGCGGCTCGGGGCGAGCCCGCGGGGCAGCATCGCGCTGCTGCGGGCGGCCCAGGTGCGGGCGGCGGCCACCGGCCGGCGGTTCGTCAGCCCGGAGGACGTCAAGGCGCTCGCCGAGCCGACCCTCGCGCACCGTCTGCTGCTGGCACCGGACGCCGAGCTCCGTGGCTACACGGCTGAGCGTGCCGTCGCCGAGGTCCTGGAAAGCGTCCCGGTGCCCCGAACACTTGCCGGGGTCTGACGCGGTGCCGGGGCCGGGCACCATGCCGAAGGCGGGCACTGCAGCAGGGTCGGGGTCGGAGGCGGGGCCGGGTCCGCGGGCCGGCGGCGGGCCGTTATCGCGGGTACTCGGCCAGGTCACCCGGACGGGTTGGGGTGCTCTCACCGGCGCGCTCGGGTTCGGCGTGGCCGCGGTCGCGCTGCGGGCCCCGGAGATCGGGATGCTGGCGGTCGGCTGCCTCACCGCGTTCGGCGTCGGCGCGGTGTTCATGGCACGCCCGGCCCGCATCGAGGTCGGTATCGAGGTCGCCCCCTCCCGGGTCGCCCGCGGCGAGCCGGCGGTCGCCAGCGTGACGGTCCGCAACGCCGGGCGGCGGGCCAGCTCGTCAGCCCGGCTGGTGGTCCCCTACAGCGACCGGGCTGACGGTGGCGCGCCCCCCGACGGCCCGCCCGCAGGCCGCTCGGCTCACGGCGGTCGGGGCCGCAGCGGTCAGGGTTCGCGAGTCGTGCTGCGTCCGCTGCCGGCGGGCAGCCGCCGAACCATCGCCGTCCCGCTGCCGACGGACCGCCGCGGCGTGCTGCGGATCGGGCCGGTGGGCCTGGTCACCACCGACCCGCTCGGACTGTTCTCCCGGTACGAGTCGCTCGGTGGGCAGGCGCAGCTTCCCGTCCATCCGGCGGCGGTGCCGCTGGCGCCGCTGCCCTCCGCCCGCTCCAGCAGCCCGGACGGTCTGCCGGTGGACAGCCGTGTCGAGGGCGGGGTGACGTTCCACGCGCTGCGCGAGTACACGCCCGGTGACGACCTGCGGCATGTGCACTGGCGCAGCAGCGCCCGGGCCGGAACGCTGCTCGTCCGCCGGCACGTCGACCCGAGTGAGCCCGTCACGACCGTCGTGCTCGACATCCGGCGGCAGGCCTACCCGGACGCCGCTGTGGCCCCCGACGTGGGCGGTGGCGGCACCGCACAGGGGCAGGGGCAGGGGCAGGCAGCACGGGCGTTCGACACCGCGGTCGACGCCGCGGCCTCCGTCGTGCTCGCGTCGACCCGGAGCAGGTTCCCGGTGCGGTTGCACACCACCGGCGGCCTGCGGCTGGACTGCCGGGACCGTCGTGCCGACGGCACCGCGGCGCTCGACGCACTGGCCGGAGCCGCCTGGACGGACGCCACGGGCGCGACGGGCGCCGCTGGGCCGGGCGATCCCCTGGCCGAGGCCGCACGGAGCCGGGGCCGCCGCGGGGTGGGCTCGCTGGTGATCGTCACCGGCCGCCGTGAGATCGGCCAGCTGGCCGTGGCCGGCGCACTGGCCGGCCAGTTCGAGCAGGTCGTGGTGCTGCGAGTCGGCGGTGTGAGCGTGGACGGCGGTGTGAGCGTGGACGGCGGCGTGAGCGTGGACGTGAGTGTGCCGGGCGCACCAGCCGGACCCGGGCCGGACCAGACATCACCCGGCGCGTCCCAGCGGTTCGAGTCGGTCGCCGACGGCCGGCTTCGCGTCCTGGACATCACCGACACGGCGCAGCTGACCTCGGTGTGGCCGAGCGTGGCGGGGGCACAGACCGCCGGCACGAGGCGGTTCTCATGAGCTCCCAGCGCGCAGGCGGCCCAGGTCGTGGAGTGCCGCTCGCCAGCCTCGTCGCGGTGGCGCTCGCGGCGGGCCTCGCCGGTGCCGCGTTCCACCGCGGCTTCCCGGCCTCCGATCTGTTTCCCCCGCTCGTCGTGGCGGCCGTCGTGCCGGTCGTCGTCACCGCGTTGGTCGTCTTCCTCCCCCCGCTGCGCCCGCTCCGCCGCGGGGCCGGCTCCTCGCCACGGCCGCCGCGGCCGCGCCCGGTGTCGGTGTCGGTGGGGGTGTCGGCGCTGATCTGGCTCGCCGTCGTCCGGTTCACCCTGTTCCGGAATGGTTCTCCGCAGGCGGAAGGCGCGCTGCCGGCGGTGTGGGACGGAGTGCTCAACGGGGGCGCCCGCCTGCTCGAGACGACGCTGCCCGTCCAGGGATCGCCCGACCTGCTGGTCGTCCCGCAGGCCCTCACCTGGCTCGCCGCCCTCGCCGGCGCGGAGCTGGTGGCCAGGACCCGGGCGCCGCTCGTCCCGGTGCTGCCGGCGATCGCGGTGTTCGTCGCAGGCGTGCTGCTCACCGTGCCGGGTGCCGGGTCGAATCTCGGCGTCGCGGCCGGTCTGGTGGCCGCCGTGCTGGTACTGGTGATGTGCCGCCGTGCGGAGCTCACCGGCACCGCGGAGCTCACCGGCACCTCGGCCACCCGTGCCAGCACCGGTGCCGGTCGAGGCCGGCGGACGGGCCGGACGCGGGTGACGGCGGCGGTGCCCGCTGTCGCCGTGCTGGTGGTGACCGCGGGAATCGCGCCTCTGGCCGGCCCGCTGCTCGCCGCCGCCGGCCCGGGTGACGGCGAGCGGTACGACGTCCGGGATCTGCGGCAGGTGACGCTCGATCAGCAGGCGGCGCAGAGCCCCCTCGACCACGTCTCGGCCTGGCTCGGGCATCCCGACGACGTGCTGTTCCGGGTCAGCCCGCCGGTCGCGGGCAACATCCGGCTGGCGGTGCTGGATCGCTTCGACGGCCAGCGGTGGACGTCGTCGGCGCGCTACCTGCCGGCGGGTGGCCGGGTACCACCGGGAACCGCCGCGGACGGTGCGCGAAAGCCCGCAGGCGACGTGCCTTCGGTGACGTCGCGGCTGCAGATCGTCGCCCTGGACGGACCGTTCCTGCCGCATCTCGACAGACCGACCGCACTCTCCGGATCCGGCCTGGCCGTTGACGTCCGGGACGGGACGCTGACCGCGGCGGAAGACCACACGGGAGGTGACACGGAAGGCGAGACGGACCCGGCTGACCGCCGTTACACCGTCGTGTCCGTCGCCCCCCGTGAACCGACCCCGGCGGAACTGGCGTCCGCGCAGGTGCCGACCGGCGCGGATGTCAGCGAGACACTGGCTCTCCCACCGGGCCTGCCGAAGGTCGTGCGCGACGCGGCCCGGGCTGCCACCGGCGGGGCGATCACCCCGTTCCAGCAGGCCCGCCAGCTCGAGCAGTATCTGCGGACCCTCGTCTACGATCCGTCCGCTCCGGCCGGGCACACCTACGGACACCTCGCGTACTTCCTCGGCACCAGCCGCGCCGGAACCTCCGAGCAGTTCGCCGCCGCCTACGCCGTGTTCGCCCGGGTCGTCGGGCTGCCCAGCCGGGTGGTCGTCGGGTTCAGCCCGAAGCCGGACCGGGCCGGCGGCGACACCGCCACCGGCGATGTCAGGGCGGGTGATGTCAGGGCGGGTGACGTCCTGGTCTGGCCGGAGATCAGGTTCGAAGGGCTCGGCTGGGTGCCGTTCTACCCGACTCCGGCCGCGGCGACGGACAACCGCGGCCAGGTCGCCACCACGGCCCAGGGCGAGCCGTCGGAGCGCGCGCAGCGGGTCGCGGAGGCCGCCGCGGTGCCGGCGCCACCGACGGCGCCGAACGAGGTGCCCCCGGCCAGGACGGACTCGAACCGGTCCGTGCTCCTCCTCGCCGGCCTGGGCGCCGCCGCACTGCTCGTCATCGCCGCGGTGGGCTACCTCGCCGCCGCGGCGGCGGCGCCGAGACTGCGACGGCGGCGCCGTGCACGGGCGGCGCGCGCCCGGGAGCGAGTTGTCGGTGCCTGGCAGGACACTCTGGACGCGCTCGACCTTGCGGGAGTCCCCGTGCCGGCCTCGGCGACGTCGACCGAGATCGTCACGATGGCCGGGGCCGGAGTCCGGGTCGGGGCCGGCATCGAGACCGGTTCCGCGGTCAGGACCGGCCGGACGGCCCCGGCCGGTTCCGCGGCCGGGATTGGCTCCGATGCCGGGATGGGCTCCGAGGCTCAGGCCGGTTCCGCGGCGATTGCGGACCTCGCGGTGCTCGTGACGGCGGCACTGTTCGCCGGCGGCGAGGTGCATGAGGCCGATGCCGACGCCGCCTGGCGCCACGCCGACCGGGTGCGTGCCGAGCTGCGGGCGTCGACCTCGCGGACCGGGCGCGTCCGCCGGGCGCTGGCACCCGGCCGGCTGGCTCGCCGCCGGTCGGAGCTGTCCCGCCCGCCGGGTTCATCCCACCGGTCGAATGCCGCGCAATCGGGTGAAAGGGGGAGCGGCCGATGACTGGAAGCCGCGGGGAGGGCGCGACCGACCCCTCCCCGGAGCCTGACCCGCCGGGGCAGGGGGCGATCGACGGAGGCCTGTCAGCCACCGGCGGACATGATCCGCTCATCAACGGCTACCGGTCCTTCACACCGATCGGGCAGGGCGGTTTCAGCATCGTCTACACCGCCTACCAGGACAGGTTCGACCGCACCGTGGCCGTCAAGGTCATCAGCTCGGACCTGCGGGACTCCGCGGCGGCACGCCGGTTCACCCGCGAGTGCCGGGTCGTCGGCAAGCTCACCGGGCACCCGAACATCATCACGGTCTTCGAGGCCGGTTCCACGGCCGACCGCCGCCCGTTCATCGCGATGCAGTACCTGCCCGGCGGTTCCGTCGCCGACCTGCTGCGGCGGAACGGGCCGCTCGGTGTCGCCGACACCCTGCGCATCGGGGCCGCCATCGCGGACGCCCTGCAGGCTGCGCACAAGGCGAAGATCCTTCACCGCGATGTGAAACCCGGCAACATCCTGCTGTCCGAACGCGGCGACCCGGTGCTGAGCGACTTCGGGATCGCCAGCCGCGGGTTCGGCGCCGACATGTCGGCCAGCCAGGACGCGTTCACCCCGTCGTTCGCGGCGCCGGAGGTCCTGCGCGGTGACGAGCCCAGCGTCGCCTCCGATCTGTACGGCCTGGGCGCGACGATGTACGCGATGCTGGCCGGAACCCCGCCGTTCGGGGTCCGCCCCGGCGACAACCTGGCCACGATGATGCTGCGGGCACTCACCGAGGAGCTCGCCCCGATCCGTCGAGGCGACGTCCACTCCGATGTCGACGGCCTGCTGCGCGCGCTGCTCGCCCGCGATCCATCGGCGCGGCCGCGTGACGCCGCCACGGCCGCGGACGAGCTGCGCCGGCTGCACGCGCTCGAGGGGCTGACCCGGCGACCCGCCCCGCGCCCTCCCGCCGACCCGCCACCTGCTCCAGCCGATCCATCACCCGGGACCGCACGCCCGGCCCCCGCTCCGGAAGAGGTCGTTCCGCCGAGCACCCTCGGCCCCGGCGACCCCGGCGCCCCCGAACGCTCCGGCACTTCGGACGACGCTCCCCCGGCAGTGCGCTCCGACACGCCCGACCGCGCCGCCGCGGCGTCCGCCCCGCTGTCGGAGCACACGACCGCACCAGGCCCCGCCCCCGCGGCGGTGCCCGCGCGTGTTCCGGCGGATCCGGAGGAAGACGCGGGAGCACCGGCCCACCAACCCGGTCACCAGGCTCATCAGGGTCTGGAGGATCTGAGTGCCGCGGGGCGCGCCGGAGCGCGCCCGCCGGGACCACCCGCCGACGAGGTGTCCGGGCAGCGGGATCCGGACCCGGACGACGACCGCCCGATGTCCGCCTGGCGCCGGTGGATCCGGACCACCGTGCCGGTGGCCGTGGGGCTGGCCGTGGCGATGCTGCTGGTGATCGGGCTGCTCGTGCCGGACGGCAACAGTCCGCCAGGACCCGGGTCGGCGTCCTCGACGCTGACTGCCTCCGGGGCCCCGGACCCAACGGATCCCGGCTCCGCCCGGCCCTCCGGGCTGCGGGCCGTCGACAACGGCACCGTCATCAGGCTGACCTGGACGAACGGATCCGCTCCTGGGGACCTGGTGCTACGAGTGTTCGACCCGGCCACCGCGATCGCCGCTTTCGCCCTGCCCGCCGACGCGACCGTGTACGAGCTGAAGAACGTGGATCCCGAGACGCCGTACTGCTTCACCGTCGGCGCCATTCTGCGAGTGACCAAGGAGCGCGGCGTCGAAGGAGCGTGGTCGGACTTCGCCTGCATCCGAGACGCCACCCCTCCCCCGACCCAGAAGTGAGCCGGCGTGCCAGTCGTCGACAGGCCGGCTCAGGTGCCGGGCGACAGGCGGCGGGCGGCGGCGCGGGCGGCGAAGAGAGGCATGCCGAGGCGTTCGTTGACCGCCTGTGCGGCGTCGAGTGCGCGGCGGGCCCGCTCGTGGTCGCCGAGGATGGCGGCGAGCGTGCCCACGTACAGCTGCCCGGAGCCCATGCAGACGCCGCCCGGGGCGAACACGATCACCGTGTCGGCCCAGGGTTCCACCCGTTCCAACAGTGGCCGGGCCCAGTCGCGGGCGTCGGCTCGGGTGCGGGCATGCCAGCACCACTCGGTCAGCAGGATCAGCGAGACGGTCGCCGGCGGGCCGGAGCCGATCGCGGGCAGCCCCGGGCGCAGCAGCGGCGCCAGGACGTCGAGGGAGGCGTCCGCGTCACCGGCCTGTGCCAGGCCGAGGGCCCGCACGATCAGCCAGCCGGGATGGTCGGTCGGTGCCGGAGCCGCCGCTTCGGGCAGCGCCGCCGCCAGCGCCCCGAGCTCCCAGGCGACCATGCCACCGATCGCCTCGACGGACGCCCGCGCGACCGCGGCGGCCTGGGCGGAGGCGGTGAGCAGCGGGGAGAAGACCGACTCCGCCTGCCGGCGGGCCTCGTCGAGACGTCCCGACATCAGGTCACGCATCGCCGTCCACCAGCAGGCGACGAGGGTGAAGTCGTCGTAGCGCAGCCGGCGGGCGGTGGCGGCGAGCAGCTGGGCCTGCCCGTCCGCCTCGGCGAGCTCACCCAGTTCGAGCAGGGTCAGGGCGCGCAGCTGCGCCACGGTGAGGCGGGCGCCGACGTCACCGGCGGCCAGTGCGCCGAGGCGGTCGAGCACGGCCAGCCGCCGGGCTGCCAGGTCGGGGCGCCACCAGGTCACGAAGCGGGCCAGCAGCACCATCCGCTCCAGGTCGGCCGAGGCGTCCTCGGCCGTCTCGAACACCGCCTGCGCCGCGGTCAGGTGTTGTTCGGCGCGCCGGAGATCGCCGGCGAGCGCGAAGCGTGCCGCGCAGGCTGCCTCGACGGCTCCCGCCGTGGCCGGGGTCAGCCCGGGCAGGCGGCGTGCTTCGAGGAGGCGGGCGAGAACGTCCGGTGCGGTCTCGCCGGCCATCGACCAGTAGCCGGTGACGGGACCGCCCGCGGCTTCGAGCGCGGCCTGGGCCGCGAGATCGGACTCGCCGGCAAGCGTCGCCTCGTCGTAGGTGGTCGCCAGCAGCTCGGCGGACTCGGACAGGCGCCCGGCGCGGTACAGGGCCCGACCGGCAGCCAGGCCCAGCCGCGCCCGCTGCCGGGTCGGTGACAGCTGTGTCGGTGACAGCTGTGTCGGTGGTGGCGTCTGCGGCCGTGAGAACCGCGGCGGTTGTGGACCTGCCGTGGTGGGAGTCCGGTCCAGGCCGCGGCGGGCCCAGCTGACCGCGCCGTCGAAGTCCGCGACGGCGAGGGCCTCCTCGGCCGCGGCGAGAGCGGCGCCCGCGGCCCGCGGATCACCGCCGCGCAGCAGATGGTCCGCGACCGCCTGCACCCCGGCGCTGCCCGCCAGCAGCACGTCGGCGCAGCGTCGATGCCACTCGGCCTGCAGCCGCCGGGTCGTGCGGGCGACCAGGCTCTCCCGGACCAGCGCATGCGCGAACCGCACGACGCCCGGCTCATCGGCGATCAGTCCCGCGCGCACGGCGTTGTCGAACGCCTCGTCGTGGGCGGCGGACGTCGTTCCCGGATCACGACCACCGCGAGACGAACCGCTCGACGCTCCGTCGTCCGCGACCTGAGCGATGACATCCCAGGCGACATCGTCGCCGAGCACGGCGGCCACACGCAGCAGTCCGCGCGCGGGCTCGCCGAGCGCGGCGACCCGAGAGCTGATCACGTCGATGACCCGGTCGGGCAGGTCACGCGCGGGACGCCCGGCGGCGACCAGCCGGGTGAGCTCGGTCATGAAGAACGCGTTGCCGGCGCTGCGCTCGGCCACCACCGCGGCGACCGCGGCGACATCCGCCGCCGCGACCTCCGAGGCTGTGATGTCCGTAGCCGTGGTGGTCCCTGTCGCGACGGATGACCCGGGCCCTTGGGCGGGAATCGCGCCCACCCGCGGCGTGATCGCGGCGACGTATTCGGCGACCGCTGTGGCGGCAAGCGGCCGGAGCCGAAGGTGGTCGCCCGGCAGCCGACCGAGTTCGGCCAGCAACGCCTCCAGGGCATCCGAGGCCCCCGCTGAGTCCGCGGGGGCGGCCGGATCACCGCGATCACCGCCGCTGCCATCACCGGCATCGGCGGTGCCGCCCAGATGCTCGTCGCGGACCGTGACGCTGATCAGCAGGGGCCGGTCGGCGTCGGTGCGGCCCCGGACGAGAGCGGCCAGCACCCGAAGTGACGCCGCGTCAGCCCACTGCAGGTCGTCGACCACGATCTCGGACAGCCCGGCGCCGGCCGCCGGGTCCGGGCGCTGACCGGGGGCCTGCCCGAGGACCTGACCGGCTGCAGGGACGGGCACCGGCTCGGCACCGAGCGCCGCCGCGAGCAGGAGCGCCCACGAACGAACGGATGCCTCCGCCGGCGGTGCCAGCGCCGGGAACAGTGCCCGGCACAGGTCGTACGGGGCGGCGTCGTCGCCTGGAAGGCAGCGCGCCCGGCCGTGCACTGCGCGCGGCGCTGCGCCCCGAACCGGCCCGCCGGCAGCGGGAAGCGTCGCCAGGACCTCCGTGACCAGGCGCGTCTTGCCGACTCCGGCGGGGCCGGACACCACCAGCGCCCGGGCGCCGCCTGCCGGTAGTTCGACGACGGCCCGCGCCCGTTCCAGCTCGGCGGCACGGCCGACGAACGGCGACGTCGCCCGTGTCAGGGCAGCCGGTGGCGCTGCGAGGGCTGGCTGTCGCGCCGACGCCAGCGGCGGAGGCGGGGGCGGAGGCGGAGGCGGAGGCGGAGGCGGAGGCGGCGACAGTACCAGCGACGGCGAAGGTGCAGGCGGTGCCGGCTGCGACCGGGGCGAGGCATCGGTCCGGGCCGAGGGCGCGGACAGTGTGGAGCGGCGTCCAGGCCACCAGCCGGGACGTGCCGCAGCCGGGTCCGCCTGGTGCACGGCGGTCTCGACCGCGCGCAGCGTCGGGCCCGGGTCCAGGCCCAGCTCGTCACGCAGCAGGGCGCGTGCCCGGGCGAGCTCGGACAGTGCCTCGACCTGGCGGTCGGCGCGGTAGAGGGCAAGCGCCCGCATCGCCACCAGGCTCTCCCGGGTCGGCTGGGCGGCGACGAGGGCCGCGAGCTCCCCCAGCAGTCCCCGATGGTCGCCCAGGTCGAGGCGGGCCAGCGCGTGGCGCTCGACGGCGAGCAGCCGCTCCTCCCGCAGCCGGCTGGGCTGCTCGGGAAGGGCGTCGTCAAGCAGGCCTCCGTAGGGCTCGTCGCCGCGCCAGCGCCCCAGGGCTGCCTGCCCGGCCGCGGCGGCCAGCTCCGGATGGCCGTCACGGAGATGCGCCTCGAGCCGCGCCGCGTCGTGGCGGAAGGCGGCGGAGTCCAGCTGGCGGACCGGGTCGGTGAGGATCAGCTGGTAGCCGGTGGCCCTGGTGACCAGCAGACGTGCCTGGGCCGCCGGAACGTCCGGCTCGAGGCGGCGCCGCAGCCGGGAGATCCACCCCTGCAGGGTGGTGGCGGCTGTGGCCGGCGGCTGCCCCGACCACAGCTGGTCGGCCAGCCGGGCCGGTGACAGCGGTGCCTGGCACTGGGCCACCAGCAGCGCGAGCAGGGTGGCGGCCCGCCCCACTCCGATATCAAGATCGCGCCCCTGGACGTCCCACGCCGTCACCGCGCCCAACACCCCGAGACGCATCGGGCCACAATAGGGCGGCCATCGGGCCGTCTGCACCTGACCGCCGGGACAGCCACACGCAACAACCTCGAGCAGGCCCGCACAGTCATCGCCCAACTACGAGAACTGCTGGACGAGCTGGAAAGAGACACCGTCAACAGGACCTGAGGGAACACCCTCCGACTCGAGCGGGACGGTGCCCGCCGCCACCTTGCCGAGCGGCCGATCAGCTCTGTATCCGCAGCCTGGTTCTGATCGCCGACCGGAACCAGGCTGCGGCACGGGGGCGGATCTGCGCGGGTGCTGATGAGGCCCAGCTACCAGACTCTCCCCGCGCGTCTCCTCATGTCGGGCATCACACCCATCGTTGCCAGCAAGCCAACGTCGCGGACCGAATGGTGCCGGCTACCGCACCCACGCTGCGATCACCACCCCGACCGAGGCCAGCAGCACCCCGGCGACCACGAAACCGCCCCGGCCGCCCGCGCGGATCGCCGCGGGCCAGGTGGCGCCGTCGGCGCGGTGCAGGATGCCAGCGATCAGGCCGGCGATGAGGGAGAGGGCGGCAATCAGCAGCCCGACGAGCACGGCCACGAGGCCGGCGGACACGGTCGTGAACATACCTGGGAGGTCGTTCGGGAGATCGGGGCCGCTCTTGTCCACTCCGCGCACGACCGCCCCTCGGGAGTCATCTTCGCCCGTCCCTGGTGCAGGGAATGCAGGGGGTCAGTCTTCAGGAAGCTGGGACAGGGTTCGCCTTCCAGTCGGTACAGGCGTCCGCGGTGATGTGGCGGCAGACGCCGCGCCGCTGGTGGCCGCCGGGGCCGGCGGCGGCCCGGAACGGCTCGGAGTAACGCAAAAAGAACATGTCACGACATCACAGGCTTGCGAGTTCTGACTTTCGCCAGGCATGGCCTCTCGACGTCAGGAGCTCCACGACGGCATGGCCAAGCAGATTTTCGGCACCACCAAAAAATCTCTCGAAACGGGCCCTCGATCCACCGATCGGGAGCTCCCGATCGGTGGATCGAGGATATTTCACCAGCTGTTCACCGGTCGAAGAAACCGGGGTTACTACTCCTTGATGAGAAGCCAGGGGTCGAAGGTGGCGCGGGTGCCATCCATCGTGAGAACCAGCGAGTACTGCTGGTATCCGGTCGTTCCGCGGGCCTCGACGCGGCCTTCCCAGTAGTCGCCGTCAGGGGTGCTGACCAGTTTCGGCACGCAGGTGCCGTCGTTGATGATCTGCCCGGTGAACTCGGCGATCTGCACGTCGCTCGACGGCGACACGGGCACAACGTTCCAGGCGACGAGCTGCCCGTCGCGACAGGCGGTGCTCAGGCCCTCCTGGCCTTCACCGCTGGAACCGAAGTGCTTGTTCGTGTCGACGAGGTAGACATTGTCGCCCAGCGAGCCGGCGAGCGCACCCTCGACGTCGACGACAACGAGAACATTGACCGTCTTCACGGTTCCTCCGCGCAGTGTGGGAATGTGAACGGGAACAAGGTCCGCACGACCATTGCTGAATCTTTGTGTCGCGCCTTGTTTCTTCCAGAGGGAAGGGTAGCACGATGGTGCCGGACATCGGAGGACGTTTTCCGTATCGGGTTGACCGGCATGCGAGATTGACCCGCAGCAGCCGAGGGTCGGTAACGGAATGTGAAAGGGCGCGGGGCGAAAGAGTCGGGACCCGTGAAATTCGCGCCGAGCGTCGACGCTGGTCAGCGGATATTGACCGCCGGAAGGCGGATTCCCGCCCGCCGCTTCCCTCACCCTCGGTCACACCCAACGGCATGTTCGGTGGACGGGCGGGCCGCCGCGCGCGCGAACCTTGATCGTTTAGGGCGGGAACCGTGAGACCGGCAGGATCCGTACAGCCGTTGACGGTAGCGATGATCCCCGTACCAGCGCCTGTACCAGGTGGTCACCAGTGCCGTACCAGGCGCCGTGGCGATGGTCGTCCCATGACCTCCACGGAAATCTCCGCCCCCAGCAGATCTCGCTCACCCCAACCCGGACACTCGGCCGCCCGGACTCGGACCCGGACCGCTGCCGAGCGGCGGCCGCGTCGCGAACTCGTGGTGTTCCTCGCCGTGACCTTCGGGCTGACGGCTCTGAGCACGGCGGTGGCACTGGGCCAGTCCGTCGATGTCCGCCAGATCGGCGACGCCTCCGGCCTCGGGCAGACCGCCATGTACGCGCAGGCGCTCTGGCCGCTGCTCGGCGCGGTGGCAGCCCGACTGGCGGTGCGGCGCCCCCGTCGTCCCGGTGCTTCCGGTGCTCCCGGTACTTCAGGTGCTGGCGCCACCCAGGCTGGTCCTGCCGCCGCCAGCGCAGCCGCCGCCCCCGGCGGTGCCGACGGCGCTGCCGCCCGGGACGGATGGGGGTGGCGGCGGCCGTCCGCGCGGGTTCTGGGCCTGGCCTGGCTCTACGGGGTGAGCTACCCGCTGCTGGCCGGACTCGTGTTGTGGATGACCGGGCTCGGCGGCTTCGACGGTGCCGGGCTCGCCGACACCGTCGCGCTCGGCGGCCTACCCACCGCCGTCGGCGCGGCGCTGGCCGTGGTACTGGGTCTGACCGTGGGCTGCCTGCCCTACGTCCTGCTGGCGATCGGGGAGGAGGTCGGCTGGCGCGGCGTGCTCGTCCCACACCTGGCGGAAGGGAACTCGCCGGCCAGGGTCGTGCTGCTCGGCGGCCTGATCTGGTCGGCGTTCCACCTTCCGATCATCGTCGCCCTGGGCGGGACTCCGGATGGCGTGCCGACGCCGGTCGCCGCCGTCTGCTTCACGGTCGCGCTGACCGCGCTGGGTGCGACGCTGGCCTGGCAGCGGCTGCGCCACGGCCTGTGGCCGGCGGTGGTCACCCATGCCGCGGTGAACGCGACGCTCTACACGGTCGTCGAGCCGGCCACGACGGACCGGGCCCACACCGGCTGGTTCGGAACGGAGACCGGCCTGCTGCTCGCGGTGGCCTCGGTCGTCGCGGCGGTCTGCTGGTCGCGCCGCGCGCCACTGCGCCCCACCGCCGCCGGCACGGTCGTCGCGGACATCGCGAACGCCGTGGACATCGCGAACGCCGCGGACATCGCGAACGCCGCGGACATCACGGCAACCCCGTCGGCCGCCTCGACGCAGGCCACGCCGAAGCAGGCAGCCCCGGCACGGGCCGGCGAGCCCATCGACACCTCGGACATGTTGGTCGTGCATGCCATGTTCCGCCGGCAGTTCGGCCTCCTGCCCGATCTCGTCCGTGCCAGCCGGCCAGGGGTCAGCGGCCAGGCGACAGCGGTCGCGGACCATCTGGACCTGCTGCTGGCCCTGCTGCGCGAGCACCACAGCGGCGAGGACAGGGTGCTGTGGCCCCTGCTGGTCGAACGGGCGCCGACGCTCACGGCGGCGGCGACGCTCGTCCTGGTCGGGCGCCAGCATGACGATGTCGACCAGCTGGCCGACGTGGTCCGCCAGGCAGCGCAGGCCTGGCGCCGCGGCGCCGCCCTGGCGGAGCGAGACCGGCTGGCCGGCCTGCTGGAGGATCTCGGCGTGGCCCTGGAGGACCACCTCGACGCCGAGGAGCGCGAGATCGTCCCGCTGGCGGCCACCCTGCTCACCGCGACCGAGTGGGCGGCGCTCGGCCGGGACGGCTCGTTGAAGCTGTCCCCGCGCCAGCTGCTGCTCTCGCTCGGGATGATCGAGGACGGTGCCGGGCCGCAGGGCCTGGCACGGATCACCTCCGAGCTGCCGTCGGTCGCCCGGCCGCTCGTCGCGGGCCTCGCCCGCCGGGTGCACCGCCGGACCATGCGAACACTGGCCGGAGCCTGACCATGTCCTCACACCCGCAGCGGAGCCCGGGCGAAGTCCGTCAGGCCGTCGGTGAAGCCGACCGTCGGCTGGTAGCCGAGAACATCGCGGGCGAGGCCCGAGGAGGCGGTCACGTGGCGGACGTCGGCCGCCCGGTAGCGGCCGGTGACGACGGGATCAGGGCCGCCGTACGCGCGGGACAGTGCCCAGGCCATCTCACCGACGGTGCGCGGCTCGCCGCTGCCGATGTTGAGCGCCCGCAGCCGCCCGGGCTCGCCGGCCCGCGGGGACAGCGCCAGGGCGGTGGCCCGGGCGACGTCCCCGACGTGCACGAAGTCGCGAAGCTGGGCTCCGTCCTCGTAGACCCGCGGGGCCTCTCCCCGCTCCAGGGCGCTGCGGAAGATCGAGGCGACCCCCGCGTAGGGGGTGTCCCTCGGCATCCGCGGGCCGTAGACGTTGTGGTAGCGCAGAGCGACCACGGATCCGCCGCTGGCGGCCGCCCAGACCGCGGCGAGATGTTCCTGCGCGACCTTGGTGGCGGCGTAGACGCTGCGCGGGTCCAGCGGCGCGTCCTCGTGCACAAGCGTCGGCTCCAGCGGCAGCCCGCAGCCGGGGCAGGCCGGCTCGTAGCGCCCGGCCCGCAGGTCGGCGTCGTCGCGGGGCTCCGGTCTGACCGGGCCATGGGCCTCACATCGGTACGCACCCTCGCCGTAGACGACCATCGAGCTCGCCAGCACCAGCCGGCGCACACCGCGGCGGGCCATCGCGGCGAGCAGCACGGCCGTGCCGAGATCGTTGTGACCGGTGTAGGCGGGCAGGTCATCGAGGTCGACACCGTGCCCGACCATCGCGGCGAGATGGCACACCGCGTCCACACCGTCGAGAGCGGACTCGACGGTGGCCGCGCTGCGGACATCTCCGACGACGAGGTCGGCCGGCAGGTCCTCCCGGCTGGGCCGGGCCCGGTGGACGGCGGGATCCAGCGCGTCCAGCACCCGGACCTGCTCCCCTGCCGCCACCAGCGCCTCGACGAGATGGGACCCGATGAAACCGGCACCGCCGGTGACGAGGATTCGCACGGTGGCGACGCTAGGCGCCCGTGAGGTGCCGCGGCACCTCACGGCTCCTTACAGGACGAGGAAAGACGAGTCGAGGAGAGGAGACGGGCGAAGTGCCGGCCAGCACTCTGCCAGGTCTCCGCCACCTCGAACCCGCTGACGGCGGCGAGGCCGGCGATCCCGTCGACTCCGACGCCGGCCCAGCGCAGCGGGGCGCTCACCAGGCCCGCCACCGCGAGGCGTGTCCAGTAGGAGCCGGTCGGCGCTCCGGGCGGGTCGAGTTCGACCAGCACGGTTCCGTCCGGGGCGAGCAGCAGGGCGATCCGGCGCAGCAGCCGGCCGGGATCGCCGCCGATCCCGATGTTGCCGTCGACGAGCAGCGTCTCGCGCCACCGCCCGGCACCCGGCAGCGGGCCGAAGACGTCGCGGCACAGAGCCGAGGCACCCGACTGCCGCGCCAGCACGACGGCGAAGGGGGCGATGTCGATGCCGAGGACGGTTATCCCGCGGGCGGCGAGGGCGGCCGCGAGGCGTCCGGGACCGCAGCCCACGTCGAGGGCCGGGCCGCGGCAGCGGGAGAGGAGAGACTCGTCGGCGTCCGAGGCCGGGCCCAGCCACCGGTCGACGCGAAGAGCCCGCCACTGCCCGTTCCGCCTTGCCAGCAGCGGGCTGCCCGGCGTGCGCAGCGCGGCGTCGTAGACGGCGCGCGGCGACGGGACGCCCACCGCCGCGGCCCGGGCGGCCCCGGTGCCCGGGCTGTCGGTGTCAGGCCTCATCGCGGCTGCGTCAGACGCGTCTCGCCCACGCCCCGGAAGGAGCGGGCCAGGGCGGCAAACCTTCCGCCCGGTGCCTGGTCCGCGACCGGCTCGACGTCGGCGGCCGTGTCGACGTCCCGCAGCATGGGCAGGTCCGCCACCCTCAGATCGGCCGCCTCGAGCCGGGCGTGCTGCACGGCGCCGGTGTCGGGGCGTGAGGTCTCGACCCCGCGAACCAGGGCGCCGTCGGCCGAGCGCAGGCCGAGCGCCCACCAGCCGCCGTCGAGCGCCGCGCCGAGAACCGCGTCCGTCCGTCGCAGCGCCCGGCAGGCCTCGACCAGGGTGTGGACGCCAACCTGGGGGGTGTCCATCCCGATCAGCAGGGCCGGTTCGCCGCGGACGGCGTCGAAGGCGGCGGCGAGCCGCTCGTCGAACGGCCCGCTCGCCTGGGCGACGACCGGCACACCCGCAGGCAGCCAGTCACCGGGTGCTCCGTCGAGCACCACCAGGGGCCGCACGGGCCAGGCGAGGTCGCGGCTCGCACAGGCGGACACGACGGTGTCCAGGGTGTCGGCAAGCGCGGCCGCCGCCAATGCCGATGCCTGTTCGGGCCGGTAGGGCGGCGTCAGCCGGGTCTTCACCCGGCCCGGCCGCGGCTGCTTGGCGATGACGATCAGTCTCACGGCATGCTCCGCAGCACGGCCGACATGTCCCGCACCGCGCGGGCGGTGCCCAGGGCGGTCCCGGTGACCTTCGACCGGCCCCGGCGGGGCAGGTAGGCGACGTCGACCTCGGCGATACGCCAGTCGGCCGCCGCGGCTCGGGCGAGCAGTTCCAGCGGGTAGCCGAATCGGCGGTCGACCACGCCCAGCGCCAGCAGTGCCTCCCGGCGGGCGGCGCGCATCGGGCCGATGTCGCGGACCGGTACTCCGCCGCGCCGGCGGAGCTGGTGGGCGACGATCGCGTTGCCGGTTCGTGCGTGCAGCGGCCATACCTCGCGGCGCACCGCCCGGCGCCGGCCGACGACGAGATCCGCCTCGCCGGCGGCGACCGGCGCGACCAGCCGCGGTAGTTCTGTCGGGTCGAGCGAGGCGTCCGCGTCGCAGACGCAGACGACGGGGGCGCGGGCGGCGAGCAGGCCGGCGTGCACGGCCGCCCCATAGCCCCGCACCGGCACGTCCACGACCTGCGCGCCCAACGCCCGCGCCAGCTCGGCGGAGCCGTCGGTGGAGCCGTTGTCCGCGACGATCGCCCGGTAGCCGACCGGGATCCGCTCCAGCACCCAGGGCAGGGCGGCGGCCTCGTCCAGGCATGGCAGCACGACGTCCACCGGGTGGACGGCGCCGGAAATCGTCGGCGACTGACGTTCAGTGACCATGCTCGGCAGGCTAGTAACGGAACGCGACGCTGATTCTTACAGAACGCAGAAGGCGCCGACGGCGACGCCTGGTTGTTACGAAGCACGGAAGACGCTCCGTCGGCACGCGGCAGAAGCCACCCGGCCGTCTACTGTTGGCCGATGGCCCGGGTGCTGCTCGTCGATGATGACCCGACCGTGGCGGACGTCGTCGACCGCTACCTCTCCCACGCCGGTTTCCAGGTGGACAGGGCCGGTGACGGCAACGCGGCGTTGGCGCTCGCCGCCGAGCGCCGTCCCGATCTCGTCGTCCTGGACCTGATGCTGCCTGGCGTGGGCGGGCTGCAGGTGTGCCGCCAGTTGCGGGAACGAAGCTCCGTGCCGATCGTGATGCTGACGGCCCTCGGTGAGGAGTCCGACCGGGTCACCGGGCTGGAGACGGGTGCCGACGACTACATCACCAAGCCCTTCTCCCCTCGTGAGCTGGTCCTGCGGGTCCAGTCGGTGCTGCGCCGGACGCTGGCGCCACCGCCGGCCGGCCGCGGCGTGCTGAGAGCCGGCTCCCTGGTCGTCGACGTCGCCGCCCGGGTGGCGACCCGCGACGGCGGGTCCCTCGCGCTGACCGTGCGCGAGTTCGACCTGCTCGCGTTCCTGATGGCGCATCCGGGTGAGGCGTTCTCCCGCGTGACGCTGCTGGAGCGGGTGTGGGGCTGGACCTACGGCGACGCCTCGACCGTGACCGTCCACATCCGCCGGCTGCGCGAGAAGGTCGAGGCCGACCCGACGAGCCCGGCGCTGCTGCTGACGGTCTGGGGCATCGGGTACCGGTTCGACGCCGGCGTCGAGACCGGGGCCGGTTTCGGGGCCGAGACCGGGGCTGGAGCCCGGGCTGGTCTCGGTCTCGGCACGGGCGTGGCCCCGTCATGACGGACCTGCTGCACATCGTCGGGATCGCGCTGGCCTGCTCGCTGATCGCCCCGCTGCTCGTCGCTCCGTTGCTGCGCTGGCTGCGGCGCGCCTCGATCCGCGTCTGGGGCGCGGTGCTCGTCCTCGCCGGGGTCGTCGCCATGGCGGCCGGCGTCGCCGGAACGGCCCAGGCGATGTTCCTGTCCGACCACGACCTCGATGTGGTTCTCGTCGTGCTGGCGGTGTCCGCCGTGGCCGCGACCACGACGACGCTCTGGCTCGGCCGCCCGCTCGCCCGGGCGTCCATCATGGTCACCCAGGCGGCCGGGCACCTGGGCGAACCCACCTACGATCCGGTCCGCCGGCCGCCGCCGACAGCCGAGCTGGCGGCGATCACCCGGGCTCTCGACGAGTCGCACCGGCGGCTGGTGGCCGCCCGGGAACGGGAGCGGGCGCTGGAAGCGAGCCGCCGGGAACTGGTCTCCTGGGTCAGCCACGACCTGCGGACGCCGATCGCCGGCATCCGTGCGACCGCCGAGGCTCTCGACGACGGGGTGGTCACCGACGCCGCCACCGTCGCCCGCTACCACCGGGCCATGGTGCGCAGCTCGGAACGGCTGTCCAGCCTCGTCGACGACCTGTTCGAGCTGTCGAGGCTGCATGCCGGCTCGTTGGAGCTCACGTTGGAGACGGTGGCGCTGCGCGACGTCGTGTCGGACGCGGTGGCCGCGGCGGACCCGCTCGCCCGGGCGAAGGGCGTGCTCCTGCGCGGCGAGGCCGACGACACCGCGAAGGTCGACGTCGACGTCGCCGAGGTCGGCCGGGTGCTGGGCAACCTGCTGGCCAACGCGATCCGGCACACCCCCAGCGACGGAACGGTCGCGGTGACGGCGAACGTGTCGGCGGCACATGCCGTGGTGTCCGTCGCGGACACCTGCGGCGGTATTCCCGAGGCGGACATCGACCGGATCTTCGAGACCGGTTTCCGCGGCGAGCCCGCGCGCACACCCAGCACAGCTGGCTCGGGCGACGACAGCCCGCCCGCGGCCACCGCCCCCGAGGGAAGCCAGTCGGGACTCGGCCTGGCGATCGTGCGCGGCATCGTCGAGGCCCACGGTGGCGGTGTGACGGTCCACAACGTCGACGGTGGCTGCCGGTTCGTCGTCGAGCTCCCGCTCGCCGCCTGAGATCCGCACCGCGCGCCGGACGGCGACCACCAGCCGCCTCCCACCGACCGCCCGCTACCCGCCACACCGCCCGCTACCCGTCAACCACCCGCTGCCTGCGCGGGGTGCGACGTCGCGCTGCCCGGGTGGCCATGATGACGACGGCGCCGGCCCACACCGCCCCGAGCACGAGGGCGAGGTTGCGCCGGTAGGGCAGCGGATTCGTGGTCGGGTTCCCGGGCGTGCCCCCGTAGCCGAGCCACAGCGGCAGGCACATCAGCGCCACCGAGGCCGAGATGATCAGAGCGCCCTGCACCACGGCCCGGTACGGCGCCGGGACGAACCGGCTGAGGGCGAACCCGACAAGCGCGGTCGCCGGCACCAGCACGAGATCGTGCACGATGACCCCACCCGCCAGCCACGACAGCGAGTTCGGCGGGTTGGTCGGTCGCGGATGGGTGAACAGGCCGGCGAGCCCGTAGCCGAGCGCCGCGAGGCCGGCGGCGACGAGCACGGCCCGCACGACCCGCGGATGGTTGCCGGTCACACCATCACCACCCGGTGCACCCACTTGGTCTGCAGGACACCCGGCCGGTTCGGCGCGATCAGCCGGGCCGGGTAGCCGTGCTCGATGTCGAGGAGAGCCCCGTCCAGCCGGGTCGCGAGCAGGGTCAGCGGATCGCGGGCGTGCGGCGGGGCGACCTCGCTTGTGCGGTAACCGCCACGGGCCTCCAGCGACTCCGCCCGGACGGTCGCCTCGGCCGGGATGCCGGCCCGGTCCAGCAGATCGCGCAGCCGCACCCCGGTCCAGGTGGCGTCGGCCGACCAGCCCTCGACACAGGTGATCGGCAGCCGGGACGTCGCGCGGCCCAGGTCGTGCAGCTCGGTCAGGGTCAGGGTGAACGGGCGCGGGCCGACGACCTCGAGTCGGTAGCCGGCGTCCCGGGCCACCCGCAGGACCCCGGCCGCGGCGGCGGTGCGGTTCACCGGCAGTCCCTGCGGCCCGAGGTTCGGCTGGCGCGGCGTGAGCAGCGCGGTGTCGGCGAGTCCGGGCACGAACTGGCCCGCCGTCGACACCGTGATCACACCGGCGGCGGTGCCGACCGCGATGCCGAAGCCGCGCCGGGACAGTCCGCCGCCCGGCGGCTCGGGCACGCTGACCCGCTCGGTCAGCTGCGACCGGTCGGCCCTGCGACGTCCCACGTTCGCCCGGACGACGGCCAGCTTGGCGGCCACGTGCACCACCAGCGCGCCGATGGTGACCCAGGCGACCCAGTAGTGGGTGACCGTGAAGAAGAACCGGAACCGGTACCACTGGGCGATGTTGGCGATCCCGGTCGCGAGCTGGAACAGCGCCCCGGCGATCAGCGGGAGGATCGAGATCCGCTCCAGTGCGTGCCCGACCGTCCGCACCGGCGGCCACTCCCACAGCCGGGGGTAGACCGTCCACAGCTTCGCCAGCAGCAGCGGCACGCAGGCGAGCCCGGTCGCCACGTGAACGCCCTGGGTGAGCCGGTAGAACCACACCGGCCTGGACGGCCAGGCCCACCAGCCCGGCGGATGCTGCATGAAATGCGACACGAGTCCGGTCAGGAACGCCGTGGCGAAGGCGGCTCCCAGCCAGAGCCCCAGCAGCGACGCGACCCGTGGGTCGTGCAGGCGGCTGGAGAAGGCGTCAGCACGCAGCGGACCGCGCCGCAGCCGACCGGGTGGCGGCGCGACGACGCGGTCGAGCAGTTTCATGCCCGCAACGTAGGCAGCGCGGGGCCCGTGATGGCCGGCCCGGCGCATTACGGTCCGCGGAAGCGTCCGCCTGGCAGGGTGCCATTCCCGGCGGGCGCCGTCAGGCTGTCGCGTCATGGTGATCCGTCCGCCTTCCGGGGCGCCCACGCCGACGAGCCCCGCCCGACCGACCTCCGATCGGCGGACCGCGCCGGGAGCCAGCGGTCGTCGACGGGCTCTCGTCGCCGCCGCCGGGGCCCTCGCCGGGGTCCTCGGTCTGGAGTTCGCGGTCATCGCGCAGCCGGGCCCGCTGCCCGGCCCGCCGGCGGTGCTCTACCTGGTGCTCGGCTGGTGGGCGGTGGCCGCGCTCGGGACGTGGCTGTTGATCCGCGCGGGCTCGCGGCGGGCCACGGTCTGGCTGCTGCTGACAGGAGCCGTCGCGGTGCACGTGCTCGCGATCGGCACGGGCCCCCGGATGAGCGACGACCTCTACCGCTACCTCTGGGATGGCCGCGTCCAGGCAGCCGGCATCGACCCGTACCGCTACCCGACCAGCTCCCCCGAGCTGGCACAGCTGCGCGACGGCTGGCTCTGGCCGGACGACGCCGGCTGCGCCGCACGTGACCGCGGCCCGGGCTGCACGAGGATCAACTATCCGCAGGCGCACACGATCTACCCGCCCGTCGCGCAGGCGTACTTCACCGCCGTGCACTTCCTGCCGGGGCCGCCGCGGGAGAACAAGGTCCAGCTCTACGCGGCGCTGACCTCGTTGGCGCTGACCGGCCTGCTGGCCTCGGTCCTCGCCGCGCGCGGGCAGCCGATCGGGTACGCCGCCGCCTACGCGTGGGCGCCCGCCGCCGGCCTCGACGCGGGCATGGACGCCCATGTCGACGTGCTGGCGGCGCTGTTCACCGTCGGGGCCTGCGCGTTGCTGACCCGACGTGAGCCCGCGCCAGGCCGCGACGAACCCGGACCCGACCGGCGCGGCCGGGGGTGCCGGTCGGGTCGGTGGGGCCGGTGGGACTGGTCGGGCCGGGGCGGCCGGCCAGCCGGGCCGGGCGGGCTGCGGTCGCGCCCGTCCACCAGGGTCGCGGTCGCGGCCGGTGCCCTGCTCGGGGCCGCCGTCGCGGTGAAGCTCTATCCGGCGTTGCTGCTGGTCGCCGCCGCCCGCCGCCGGGTCCTGGCGGTCGTGGGCACCGCCGCGGCCGTCGTCGCGCTGTCGTACCTGCCGCACGTGGCCGCCGTCGGCCCGGACGTGGTCGGCTTCCTGCCGAAGTATCTCTCCGTCGAGGGCTACCAGGACGGCCACCGGTTCCTGCTGCTCGGGCTGCTGGGCTTTTCCGGGACGTCCGCCAAGCTCGCCGCAGGTGTCGTCCTGGCCGGGGTCGCGGTGGCGGTCTGGCGCGCCGATCCGGCCAGGATCAGCACGGAGCTCGGCGCGCTCCGGCTGCTGGGGGCGGCATTCCTGCTCGCCACTCCGGCCCAGCCCTGGTACGGGATACCGCTGGTGGCGCTCGCCGTGCTCGCTCGGCGCCCCGAGTGGCTGGCCGTCGCCGCGGCGCCCTACGTCCTGTACATGGCGCTGTTCACCGAGCATCTCGCGTTCGATGATCGGATCACCCGCCCCGGCGGTTACGCCGTCGGTGCCGTCATCGTCATCGTCGCCGCCGTGGTCCGGGTCGCGGTTGGTTCCGGGAACGCGGCCAGGAGCAGCTCCGCCTGGGCCACGGAGGACCAGAGCGGGCAGGGGCGCGGATCAGGGAAGGTCGAAGGGGAGCGTCATCCCGTCCAGCGCGGCCGGGCAGGGGCATGACCGCGCGGACGGCACCGGCAGGGTCGGAACGACCCGGCACACCAGGTCACGCAGCGATTCGATGTTGCGCGCGAACACCTCGAAGACCTCGGCCTGGCTGACGGCCGAGGCCGCGTCCACGCCTGCGTCATAGTCCGTCACCAGCGCAAGCGCCGTGTAGCAGATCGCGAGCTCCCGGGCCAGGACAGCCTCCGGATGACCGGTCATGTTGACCAGCGACCAGCCCTGCCCGGCGAACCAGCGGGATTCGGCCCGGGTGGAGAAGCGCGGCCCCTGCACCACGACCATCGTCGCGCCGTCGACCGGAGCCTGGCCGGCCTCGGCCCCGGCCTTCAGCACCGCCGCACGCCCGGCCGGACAGTACGGGTCGGCGAACTGAACATGCGCCGCACCGGAGTCGTAGTAGGTCTGCGCACGCCCCGACGTCCGGTCCACCAGCTGGTCCGGCACGACGACCGCGCCGGGCCCGAGCTCGGGGCGCAGGCTCCCCACCGCGACCGGGGCGATCACCTGCCGGACTCCGAGGCTGCGCAGCGCCCACATGTTCGCCCGGTAGTTGACCTCGTGCGCCGGCAGGCGATGACCCCCGCCGTGCCGGGGCAGGAACGCCACGGCCCGACCACCGATCTCACCGACCGCGACCGCGTCGCTGGGATCTCCGTACGGTGTGGTCACGGCGACGTCCGTCATCCCGTCGAGCAGCGAGTAGAAGCCGCTCCCGCCGATCACACCGATCTCCGCCCCGGTCACGCCCATCTCCCGTCGTCCGCAGACCGCGATCCGCAACCGCGATCCGCAATCGGAACACCCGCTCCGGGCGGAAGCTACCGACGGAACGCGGCTGTCTCCCACGCGACGGGCCATCCGTCCCCGGTTCGTAATCGACGCCCGGACGCGGAGCCGGTAGCCGGAGCCGGTAGCCGGAGCCGGAATCAGCGGCCGGACACCGTCACGTTCGGATTCACGGAGGGTTCGCGGTGCCGACCGCGGTCGCGAACTCCTCGACCCGGTCGGTGCCGCCGGCGATCATGATCAGGTCGCCGGGCCCGAGGACGGTGCCGGCCTCGGCGTGGGTGAACTGGCCGCCGGGATGCTTCACACCGACGATGGTGATCCCGAACCGGCTGCGCAGGGCGGTCTTCTCCAGCGCGCGGCCGCAGATCTCGCGGGGGGCGCGCAGCTTCGCGATCGCGTAGTTGTCGTCGAACTCCAGGAAGTCGATGAGCCGGCCGGTCATCAGGTGGGCGACCCGCTCACCGGCGTCGCGTTCGGGGTAGACGACATGGTTGGCGCCGATGCGCTCCAGGATGCGGCCGTGCTCGCGGGTGATCGCCTTCGACCACACCTCGGGGACGGCCAGATCGAGCAGCACGCCGGTGGCGAGCACGCTGGCCTCGATCTCGGTGCCGATCGCGACGACGGCCCGGCGGAACTCGTGCGCGCCGAGCTGGCGCATCACCACCTCGCTGGTGGCATCCGCCTCGATCACATGGGTGATCTGGCCGGACCACTGCTGGACCAGGTCATGGTTGCGGTCGACGGCGACCACCCGGTGGCCGAGCTCCTGGAGGGTCTGGGCCAGCGTCCCGCCGAACCTGCCGAGACCGATGACGAGGACGGCGTCCTCGCGGTTCCTGCTAGCCAACGATCGGCCTCTCCTCCGGTAGGCGGTACAGCTTGCGCCGTTCACGCAGCGCCAGGGCGGAGGCCACGGCGATCGGCCCGGTCCGTCCGACGAACATCAGCACGATGAGTACACACTGCCCGAACGCGGGGAGCTCACCGGTGATCCCCGTCGACAGGCCGACCGCGCCGAAGGCGGACATGACCTCGAACAGGACCACGTCGAGGGTGTGCTCGGTCGCCAGGAGCAGGCACAGCGTGGCGGTGACGACCAGCGCGACGCCGAGCAGTGCGACCGCGAGTGCCTGGCGCAGCGCGGCCGAGGGGATCTGGCGGCCGAACGCGTCCGCCGTCTCGTCGCCGCGGGCCTCGGCCAGGATCGCGAACAGGAGAATCATGAAGGTTGTGATCTTGATGCCACCGGCGGTGCTCGCGCTGCCACCGCCGATGAACATCAGCACGTCGGTGATGAGCAGCGTGGCCGGATCCGCCTGGGCGTAGTCGATCGAGTTGAAGCCGGCGGTGCGGGCGGTGACGCTGGCGAAGAACGCCGTGAGCAGTCGGCCACCGACACCGTGCTCGCCGAGCGTCGCGCTGTTGCGCCATTCCACCGCCGCGATGGCGGCCAGTCCGACGACGGTCAGCATCGCGTAGCCGAGCAGCGTCACCCGGGTGTGCAGCGACCAGGCCCGCGGTCTGCGCAGCTCGTGCCGCAGCTCGAACAGCACCGGAAAGCCCAGCCCGCCCAGAATCGCTCCGCCGGCGATCGCCAGGATGATGACGGGGTCGCTCGCGAAGCCCATCAGGTTGTCGGAGTACAGCGAGAAACCGGCGTTGTTGAACGCGGTGACCGCGTGGAACACGCTCTCGTAGGCGGCCCGGGCCGGGGACCGGTCGTAGCTCAGCCACAGCCGTGGGAACAGCACCGCGGCGACCACGGCCTCGACCGTGAACGTCACCAGTGCCACCGCGCGCACCAGCCGGCGCACGTCACCGAGACCGAACGACCCGGTCTCGACCGCCGCCAGCAGCCGGATGCGCACGCCCAGCCGGCGCGACACGAGCAGCCCCAGCAGCGACGCCGAGGTCATGAACCCAAGCCCGCCCATCTGGACGGATCCCATCACCACCAGCTCGCCGAACGTCGACCAGTGGGTGCCGGTGTCGACGACCGAGAGCGCCCCGCTCGCGGCCCCGGTCGCCGTGAACAGCGCCGTCAGCACGGACGTCGTCCGGCCCGGTTCGGTGGCGGCCGGGACGAGCAGGAGCATCGTGGTCACCGCCACCGTGACGGAGAACCCCAGCACCACGAGCCGGACCGGATGGGCCGCGAGCGCCACCCAGGGGCCGCGCCTCCTCATCCGCCGGGCAAAGCGACCACTCTCCGGGCGCAGGATGCTCGAGAACCCGTCGTCACCAGCCGGCACGGCTCGCCGCAGCGCCACCACACCTCCCTGTGCCCGGATCTCTCGACGGCCATCATCCCGGCCCGGCCACCGCGGCCAGAGCTGGGCACATGCCATGGATCTCGATCGGGCGATTCGACTTCGCCGCGTCAGGGCCGGTGCCTGCATGGTTTGCGTGCGCGGCCGGGCCGGGCGGGCTTTCCTGGATCGTGCCGCGGCGCCGGCCGGTCGCCGTGGGCGCTGCGGTTCTGCTGTGACGTCGTCCGGGAGGAGAAGGTCTGTGACCACGGTGGGCGTCGCGGGGACATCCGAGGAGGGCACCGCGGCGATCATGGAAGCGGTGACGGCGACACGGCTTCCCGACCCGTATCCGCGGTACCGGCAGATCCGGGAGCGCGGGGCCTTCATCACCGGGGAGATCGGTGGCCGCAGTGCCACGCTGGTGACCCGGCTCGCGGAGGCGTCCGCCGTGCTCAGCCATTCCGCCGCCGGGCACGGCTTCAGTGACGGCATCAACTACCGGGCCGGGATGCGCGACGGTCTGGGGTCGCTGCTGCGGGCCGACCCGCCCGATCACACCCGGCTGCGGCGGCTGGTGGGCCGGGCGTTCACCCCCGCGGTCATCGAGTCGCTGGCCGCGGAGGTCACCTCGCTGGCGAACGAGCTGCTCGACGAGGCGCTCGAGCGGGCCGAGATCGACGCGGTCACGGCGTTCGCCCGGCCGCTGCCGTTGCGGACGATCTGCCGGCTGCTCGGGGTGCCGGCGGCGGACGAGGAGGAGTTCGGTGGGTGGGCCGACGCGCTGACCCGCGGGCTGGACCCCTACTACCTCCTGACCGAGGAGGAACAGGCCACCTGCCATCGGGCGGGGAAGGCGTTCGACGCCTACTTCGTCGATCTGATCGCCCGCCGCCGCGCGGCGCCCCAGGATGATCTGCTCAGCCGGCTCGTCGCCCTGCACGACGACGGCGACGTGCTCTCCGAGCGGGAGCTGCTGGAGCTGTGCGCCCTGCTGCTGGTGGCGGGCTATGAGACGACCGCGAACCTCATCGCCAGCGGAGTTCTCGCCCTGGTGCGCAATCCCGACCAGCTCGCGGCTCTGCGTGCCGATCCCGGCCTGGTCGGTTCCGCGGTGGAGGAGATGATCCGGTACGAGGCGCCGGTGCAGTTCGTCGCGCGGACGTTCCTCACCGACGCCGAGATCGCCGGGCGGTCGTTCGCCCGTGGTGACGGCGCGATCCTGATGCTCGGCGCCGCCAACCGGGACCCGGAGGCCTTCGAAGATCCCGATCGGTTCCTCGCGGCGCGCTACACGGGGTCGGCCCGGACCCGGCGCCATCTCGGGCTCGGCGTGGGCATCCACTACTGTCTCGGCGCGCCGCTCGCCCGGATGGAGGCGGAGATCGCCTTCCGGGTGCTGCTGAGCCGCACCCGGTCGTTCGCGCTGGCCGCGGAGACTCTCGCCTACCGGCCCCAGATCGTCGTCCGCGGGCTGAGCGAGCTTCCGCTGCGTCTTTCGGCCTGAGCCGGCCACGGCCACCGGACCGGCTCAGGTGCCGGAGCCGTCCGCGCAGAGGCTTTCCCGGACCACCTGGAACGCGGTGCCGGCCGGGTTGATCTGGACGAAGGCATTGCAGGTGGTGGGTTTTCCGACGTTGTCGCGGAAACTGACCGGAGCGATGAGCCCACCCGCGTCGTAGCGGGTGACGTCACGTAGTGCGTCGATGAAGCCTTCGCGGGTGGGGCAGGGACCGGCGAGTTCCAGGCCGCGCAGGAACATGTCCGTGTAGAGGTAGGCGAACATCGCGAACTGCTGTTCCGGTTGACCCGCCGCGGGAGCGAAGGTGTTCATGGCCCGGCGATAGCGGTCCATGGCCGGGCCGCCGGCTTCGAAGGGGCGGAAGTACACGGGGAACGACACCCCGGCGAGGCGCGGTCCCATGGCAGTCAGCAGACGCTGGTCGTATCCGCTCAACGCGACGCTCGCGGTGATGTCGAGGTGGGCGGCCTGCACGGCCTGCATGATGGCGGCGAGGTCGTCCGGCGTCGAAAGCGCGAGAATCGCGTCGGCGTCCATGCCCGCGATCTGCTGCGCCGCCCAGGCGGCGCTCTCGGTGGCCGCGTTGAAGGGAACGGACCCGGCGACCGTGAGCCCGATCGATCGCATGGCGTTCACGTACTGGCCGGCGTTGTCCAGGGTGGCCTGTCCCGTGCCGGTGGTGAAGATCGCGACTCTGGTGCCGCCGACGGCCTGGATGTAACGGCTGACGGTCTGGGGGGAGGCTCCGTAGCTGTCGGAGAACATGTTCGGGTGTTCGGCCCAACCGGACTCGACTGCCAGCCCGATCACGGGTACCTGTTGCTTGTCCAGCTGGTCCATCGCGTCGTTGAGGGCGACCGTGACCGTGATGAGACCGAAGACGGCCTCATCCTGAACGAGAGCCTGGGTGACGCTGACACCCTGCGAGAGCGAGCCCCCGTCGTCGGCTAACTCGTAGGTGACCCGCCGGCCGTGGACGCCGCCCTCGTCGTTGGCCAGGCCGATCCGCGCGTCCACGCCGAAGCGAGCGGAGGCCAGCGCGTCGGCGCCGATACCCGAGTCGGACACGACGAAGCCGAGGTTCACCTGGTTCGCGGTGACCCCGGGGCTGTGACAGTCCGCCGACGCCTCGGACCTGGAATCCGCTGCCGAGCAGCCAGCCACACCAGCCACACCGACCGCCACAACCGCGGTGATGGCGGCCAACCGCCTCACCGAACCACCTGCACGCATGGCGCCCCCACGAACCGGCAGGCTGGGCGAACGGCCACCAGCGGGCAAAGCAGGCCGCTCCGACTCCTACCAAAATGGATAAAATATCTCACTTGGACCCGATGGGGAATATAACGTGCTCGGCGGTAGCACGGATAGCCCTTCCGGCCATCGGGTCGGCACGGTCGGCGGCTCTACCGGGGCCAGACCCGGGCGAAGGTGAGGAGCTGGTCGACCATCAGGTCCAGCCGCTCCCCCAGCGACGGCTCGCCGGGCGGGCCTGGGGCGTCGAGCTCCACCGGCACGGCCGAGTTGACCGTGAGACCCAGCGGGGTCGGCCAGCCCCGCAGCGCGTGGACGATCGAGCGCAGCGAGGTCAGGGTCGTCCCGCCAGCCTGTGCGCCGTGGGCGCACACGATGAGGCCGACGGCCCGGCCGTCCAGGTAGGAGCGGGTGTCGCCGCGCAGGTCCTCCAGGTAGTCCAGGGCGTTCTTGACCAGGCCGGACACCCCGCCGTGGTAGCCCGGCGAGGCCACCACGACGGCGTCGCACGCGGCGACCGCGGCGATCAGCCGCTGGGCCGCGGGTGCCCGCTCCGGCCGCTCCGGCGCGTAGATCGGCAGGTCGAGGTCGGCGGAGGCGAAAAGGGTCGTCTCCGCCCCGGCCGCGGCAGCCCGGTCGAGCGCGGCGGCGACCAGGCGCTCGGTCGTGGAGCCCGCCCGGCCGGTGCCACCGATGCCGACCACGCGCAACGGCCGGCTCACGGGCGCGGTTCCTGGGAGGTCTGGGAAGTCTGGGAGGTCTGGGAGGCGGCGTGGTCCTCGATGGCCTTGCCGATCGCGGTCGCGGTCTGGTCCTTCCAGGTCTGGGAGAGGCTGACCTGCCAGTCCTGGGAGCCGAGCGGCCCGGCGGACGCACCGGTGAAGTGCGGGACGACCTCGCGGGCGAACAGCTCGTAGCTGCGCCTGGTCGCCTCCTGGTCGGCGAGGTCGGCGGCCAGGATCAGGTAGGTGCCGAACCCGCCGGACTGCTGCCACAGCCGCTCGATCTGTTCGATCGCCATCTCCGGGGTGCCGCAGATGAACGAGCCGGTCTCGTTGCCCCGCCTGATCCGGTCGGCCAGCGGGGTGCTCGGGTCGCCGGGGATCGGCAGCACCTTCGACTGGTAGGTCTGCACGTCGACGAGGCCGTACTCGACGTCCTTCGCGGCCTGTTCCACGGTCTCGGCGAGGTGCATCTGGCCCATCAGCCGCCAGGATCGCCGGTCGACGGTCTGCCCGTGCTTCTCGGCGACCTCGTTCGCCACCGACCAGTGCGAGCCGAGCACGTCGAAGCCGCCGGCCTGGCTGGCGGCGATCGACAGCATGCCGGCGCCGAACCGCCCGGCGGTGCGCGGGCCCGCCGGGGAGAAGGTGGCCGCCACGGCGATCTCGGGCCGGGGCCGGGTGTAGGGCGCGAGCTGCAGCACCGCGTCCTGCAGGGTGAACCAGTCCGTCTTGCGGGTGACCGGTTCCCGGCCGTCGAACAGCGCGGTGATCGCCTCGAGCGACTCCTCCATCATGGCCCGCTGGCGGTTGGTGTCGATACCGAGCATGTGCGCGTCGGAGGCGAGCTGCCCGGGGCCGACGCCGAACATGATCCGCCCGCGGGTCAGGTGGTCGAGCAGCACGATCCGGTCGGCCACGTTCAGCGGGTGGTGGTACGGAAGCGAGACCACGCCGGTACCGAGCCGCAGGTGGCGGGTGCGGGCGGCGGCGTGGGCGATGAACACCTCCGGCGAGGCGATGATCTCCCAGCCGCCGGAGTGGTGCTCGCCGATCCAGGCCTCGTCGAAACCGAGCCGGTCCAGGTGCTCGAGCAGCGAGACGTCCTGCTCGAGCAGGAGGGTGGGGTTGCGCCCGGCGCGGTGGAACGGCGCCATGAAGACACCGAACTTCAACGGCCACCGCTCGCCCGCGGCCACCTTGGAGGAGATCTCCCGAGCTAACGACATGTGGTCCTCCTGTGCTCACTTCGACTGGCCGGCAGGCTCTCAGTTCGCAGGAAGTGAATCAAGAGTCGCATTATGCGAACGCTGGGCGGCGGTGCCGCCGGGACGCCTCACCCGTCCCGGCGGCGGCCGTGCGTGGCAGCGGTGACGGCGTCCGCCGCGGCTCTCACCTGTTCACCGAGCTCGATGACCCTGGCGCCGGACAGACGTCCGGTCGTCCCGTTCCCCCGCCCCTCCCTGCCGTCCCGACCTTCCCGGCCGGACCGCCCGATGATCAGGCACAGCACGACGGCGACCGACCCGCCCGCGTCGAAGACCGGGGCGTTGATGGACGTCGGCCGGTACTGCGCGTCCGGGTCGACGGTCGCGGGCAGCGTGTCGGCAAGGTCGAAGGCGCGCCCGACATCCGCCATCAGCCGCCGCAGCGCGGCGGTATGGCTGGGCGTGTGCGTGGTAGCCGGCGCGGTCGCAGTCGCCGACGTGGTCGCAGTCGCCGACGTGGTCGCAGTCGCCGACGCCGCGGCCGCCCCGGTGCGCGCGGCAGCGCCCGCCCGCTCCTCCCCGTCCAGGTCGGCGACCAGGGAACTGAGCCGTTCGTAGAGGTGGTCCTCGATCTCGACCGCCCAGCCGCGGGAGCGGATGCCGGCGAGCCCCGGTGCCAGCCGGGCCAGCGCGTCGGCGGGCCGGTCGGGCCCCAACCGGGCGAGCCACGCCTCGGCGGCCGCGTCGTCCGCCCATGCCACGCACACCGCGCCGAGCGGTGGACGCGGCTGGATCCGGTCACCGAGACGCAGCCAGTAGGCACCGTGCCGGACTCCGCCGGGCGCGGTGTCGCCGACGGGGGCATAGGGCAGGCCGATCTCGCCGACGAGCAGGTCGTCGTCCTCGCCGGGGATGCCGCCGGCCACCAGGGCGACGCAGGGAATGCCGGTCGCGGCGGCGAGGTCGCGGACAAAGGGGCGCGCGGCGTCGATCGCGGTGCCGCCCTGCGCGGCGGCCCGCCCGGCGGCGATCAGTGCCGGGCCGAGGCGGTAGGTGCGCAGCTCCGGGTGCCGCAACAGCCAGCCACGCCGAGCCAGAGCGACGATCATGGGATGGACGGTGGCCTTGCTGACACCGGCCGCCCTGGCGATCTCGGCGAGGGTGAAACCGTCGGTGGGCCGGCTGGCCAGCAGGTCGAACAGGTCGAGAAGCCGCTCGGTCTGCGGCGATGGTCGGCTCATGGTGCCCGCGAATGTAACTCGTCGGGCGGCCAGGGCCGACCGGAAGCGTTCGCATAATGCGACTCTTGATTCGGCGTCTGCGTACCGTCAGGCTGTCCGACGTGGTGAACCGGATTGCGGGAAAAGTTGCCATCGTCACAGGAGCGGCGAGCGGGATCGGGCGCGCGGTGACCCGGCGGTTCGTCGCCGAGGGTGCCCGGGTGGTCGGCGGAGACGTCAACGAGGAGGGGCTGGCGGCGCTGGCCGCCGAGCTGGGCGAGTCCTTCGCCGGCGCCCGCTGCGACGTCACCGTCGAGGCCGACGTCGCAGCGCTGGTGGAGCTGGCCACCAGCCGCTTCGGCGGGCTCGACATCGCCGTCGCCAACGCCGGCGGCGGAACCAACGCGGAGATCGTCGACCACGACTTCGCGGAATGGCGCCGGGTCGTCGACCTGTGCCTGCACGGGGTCTTCCTCACCGTGAAGCACGCCGGGGCGGCGATGCGCGCGGCCGGAGCCGGCGGCAGCGGCGACAGCGGCTCCGGCGGCGGCTCGATCGTGACGATCGCCAGCCTCAACGCCGTGCAGCCCGGCCGCGGCATGGGGGCGTACTGCGCGGCCAAGGCCGGGGTCGTGGCGCTGACCGAGGTGGCGGCGATGGAGCTCGGCCCGGCCGGGGTACGCGTCAACTCCGTCGCCCCGGGCCTGGTGCGTACCTCGGCCACCGGCCCGATGTGGAGCCTGCCCGGGCTCGTCGACGAGTACATCGACAACACCCCGCTCGGCCGGTTCGCCGAACCCGACGAGGTGGCGAGCGTCGTGCTGTTCCTCGCCTCCGACGAGGCGGGCTTCGTCTCCGCGAGCCTCTACGGCGTGGACGGCGGCGCCCGGACCAGGCGCTACCCGGACGTGATCGGCACCGCCACCCGCCTGCTCGGCTCGGGAGCCTGACCAACACCGCAAAGCCTGACCAACACCGCAGAGCCTGACCAGCACCGGAAAGCCGGACCAACCCCTGGAAGGACGTGCCACCCGCGATGCGAGCTGCCCGCCTGCACGGCCCCCGCGACCTGCGGGTCGACGACGTCCCAGCCCCGTCCGCCGGCCCCGGTGAGGTGCTGCTGCGGCCCCTGTTCACCGGGCTGTGCGGCTCCGACCTGCACATGTGGCACGGCGGCACCGGGATGTCCGCCGGCCCGCTGACACTCGGCCACGAGTTCTCCGCCGAGGTCGTCGAGGTCGGCCCGGACGTCGACGACCCCCGCGTCGCCACCGCGCAGCTGCGCCCCGGGGCGCTCGTGTCCGTCGAGCCGATGTGGACGTGCGGTCACTGCGGCCCGTGCCGCGCCGGTTCGTACAACCTGTGCCGCAACATGGTCTGGCACGGGCTGTCCGACCGGGCCGGCGCGCTCGCCGAGCTGACCGTCGTGCGGCCCGGCATGGTGCACGTGCTGCCCGAGGGCCTGGACGCCGTCCAGGGCGCGCTCATCGAGCCGCTCGCGGTGGCGCACCACGCGGTCAGCCGGTGCGGCGACATCGCCGGCGGCAGCGCCCTGGTGCTCGGTGCCGGGCCGGTGGGTATCGCCGCCGCGCTCGACCTGGTCGCCCGGGGTGTCGAGCGGCTGATCGTGTCGGAGCCGTCGAAAGTCCGCCGCGCCGCGGTCACCACCGTGCTGGCCGCCGTCGGCGCGGGCACCGCCAGCGTCGTCGACCCGGCCGAGACCGATCCGGCGGAGCTGGCCAAGGAACTGACCAAGGGCGAGGGCGTCGACTGTGTGGTGGACGCGGCCGGCGTCGAGCCAGCGTTCCAGGCCGGCCTGTCAGCACTTCGCCCCGGCGGAACCCTCGTGACCGTGGCCACCTACCTGAAGCCGGTAAGTCTCCACCCGCTGCTGACGATGCTCAGCGAGCTCGACGTACGGGCCTCCCTCGGCTACCGCGGCGACTTCCCACCGGTCGTCGACCTGATGGCCGCCGGCGCCTTCCCCGTCGACGGCTGGGTGCGTCAGGTGCCCCTGCCCGACGTCGCCGGAGCATTCGAACTGCTGGACGCCGGCGCCGACATCAAACTGCTCGTCGACGTCAGCGCATAACGCGCCCACCGCACGCCGGCCCCCCGGCCGCCTCGACACCGCGGACTCCGCGGACTCCGCGGACTCCGCGGACTCCGCGGACGCCGCGGACGCCCTCCGCGCGGGCATGCCGAACGCAATGATCGACGCCAGCGCTGTTGTCCCGCGTCAAGTTCTTGGAAACTGTTCGTCGGGGTGTAGGCGATCTCGACGTTGTTCGCCGCGGCCCAGTCCCCGACCCGGCTGTCGACGCGGGTCGTCAGGTGCGGCGCGTAGATGTCGCAGATGATCGCGATCCGGACGTCGGGCGGGTAGAGGCTGCGCAGCTAGCGGACGCCCCCACCGCAGCCGCGGCCTTCAACCACCACGGCCCGACCATCCCGTCGCGGATCTGGCCGAGGAACGGAGCAACGCAAGCCCGCCCTCGGCGGCCTGACCAACGAATACGAACGAGCCACCTAAAACCCCAGCTCAACACCGGTGGACGAGTTCTGACACCCCACAGGACCGGAACTGGGTGGGGAATTCGGTGAGCCGCTCCTGGAAAAATGTCCCACATTCGGCCGGAGTGTGTCACAGTACTGCCGGTGAGGGTTTAGGGTGCGTGCGTGCCCGGCCTCGATACGTCCTCCGACGTGGCGGGGGCTTCCCCCCTTTCTCCGAGTGGTGAGGGTGATAGACCAAAACGAGGCCGTTGACGTCGCTGACCCTTCGTTACCCGTGCAGCTTCGGCTTCTGTTCGGCGGCGGGGTGGCTGGGGCGTTGCTGTTCGTCGTGGCGCTCGTCGTCATCCTGACGGGCGCGACCTCTCCCCAGACCCCCGAACTGACCATTCCGACGGCTCCGGCTGTGCCAACCCTGCCGGGATTCACCGGCCTGTTCCCCACGGGCTTCCCTGAATTCCCGACGGACTTCCCGACGGACTTCGAACTGCCGACGCTGCCAACGCTGCCAACGCAGCCGGCGCTGCCGGGAGGTGCCGGATGACCGCGGGCGACGCCGGGGCGGTGGCACCGGCGGTGGGCGAGGCGGACGACGTCTACGCCCGCGCGGGCGCGCGGGCGCTGCTGGTCTGCAGGGCGGCGACTGGTCTGTACCTTCTCGAGGTACTGCTGAACCTGACGAGGCCGCGGCTCGGGCCGAACGAGGCGTCGCTGACGATCCTCGAAAAGCTGCCGGACGACTCCAGCTCATTCGGGCGGCTGCTCTCGATGCCCCGAGCCGTCTTCTGGCTGGTGCTCGTCGGGATCGTCGTCGGGGTGGTGCTCCAGGCGGTCGCCCTGTTCCGGCCGAGGACGGGCCGGGACGCGACGGAGCTGCTGTGGCTGACCGTGGCGGCGCTGGTCGGGCCGTTCGCGCTGATCCCGCTGACGGTCTACTTCACCTATCCGCTGGTGACACTGGCCTGCATTCCCAGCACTGCCCTCGTGCTCTGGCTGCTGCACAACAACTGCCAGCGTTTCGCCCGGCTGCCGGCGCGGGTGCTGCTCGCCGCCTTCGGCTGGGGCGCGCTGGTCGCGGCGGGATTCGTCCGGGCCTGCACCGGCCTGCTGTTCGGGCTTGTGTACGCGCACCAGGCGAAGGGCACCGAGGACGACCTCCAGGGGTTGCTCCGGTCCCAGATGCGCACGCTCGACTTCGTCACACTGCACTTCGGCGTGCTCTACCAACTCACCGCCGCCGCCGGCGTGCTGGTGCTGCTGATTCTGCTGCGCGGCCGGATCGTTGACCTGACGACAGGCCTCGTCCTCGGTGCGGCCGTCGGCCTGGGGATCGCGTTCAGCGACAGCGTCCTGTTCATCAAGCTGTTCGGGTCGCTGGGTTTCATCAACGGCTCGACCCCGGGATTCCAGTACTGGATCCACCAGTCGATCGGCCTGCTCGGCGGGCCGGTCACGTTCGGCGCGCTCGCCGGGGCGGCCCTCGGGGTCGCCTTCCAGCTGCGCGACCGGCGCCAGCAACTCCAGGTGGCCGGCACCGGGCTGCTGGCGGCGGTCGGTGGCTACGTGGGCACGGAGAACCTGGCGGCCCTGTTCTCGAAGCTGGCGCACCGGGACCTGGCGAACGGCACGGTCTTCGACACACTGATCGTCTCCCCGGGGCTGTGGCTGGTCACGCAGACACCGTTCATAGCCCTCGCCGCGGTGTTGCTGGTGATAGCCCGGCGGACCCGGGCCGCCGCCGGGGCCAGGGCCATGGAGGATGCGCGTGCGAGCGGGATCGTCGGCGACATCGAGGCGAAGATTCTGCTCGACCCCGGCCGGCGGCTATGGACGTTGGTCACCACGTGGCGAACCCGGGGCCGGCCGGCTGCGGTGGCGCTGGGCCGCCTGCAGGCGGCCCAGCTCGAGCTTGTTGGCAGCCGATGGCGGCCTCCCGGCGTGGAGCCGGGCCAGCGCGAGGCAGAACGCCTGAACGAGACGAAGGTGCCGCGCCTACGGCAGGCACTGGCCGACGCACTCGATCCTGGAGCGTCATGAGAACCGCGTTCCGACTGGCCGCGGCCGTCCTGGTGGCGTCGTTCCTGCTAGTCGCGGCGCCCCCCCGGCCGGCGGCGGCCTGCGATGTCAGCTACGGCTACCGGCCGACGCTGGACTTCGACGACCTGGCGAACCGACGAACGTGTTCGACTGCGTCGTCGGTGACCGCCAGCGTTGTCGTCGACCTGCTGGCGCTGGCCGCCCTCGCCTCGGCCAGCGTGCTCGTCTACCGTCGGGCCCGGGCCGGCGCCGGGCCCGACGCGGACGCCACCCTGGCCGCCTACCTTGTTCAGGCGCGAACCGAGCCTGACCGGGCCGAGGCTGTCGATGATCAGGGCACGCCGGCCTGACGGCGCGCGGTGGCGCGCGGCGGCGGCCCTGCTGGCGACTCTCGCCGTCCTGCTGGTCGGACTGGCGCCGCCGAGTTCGGCGACCAAGCCCCCGGGCGCGGCCGTCGGCACCCGGTTGGATACTTACTACGACGAGCCGATCTTCCGCCAGGCGTTGTTCCTGCGTCTGGCGGCCAACAGGGCCCAGACGTCGTTCCAGGCGCTCAGCGCCATCAAGAACGTCGCCGTCGAGATCTGGGATCCGCGTACGGTCGACGAAGGCTTTCTGAAGGGCATCTTCGGGCAGACCGTCGGCACAAAGATTGACAACAGCATCGGGGCGGCGCTGCGGGTCGACACGATGGATCTCGCCACGGCCCGGAAGTACATCGGCGACGCGCTTTACCGCGAGCTCGCGAAGGCCGGCTACTCCCGGGTGTATGTCGCCAGCGCGCTCAGCCGGACGAACGTCGACGAGCGATCGAGCACCCATTCGGAGGAGGCTCTCCAGCAGATCCGCGTGCGCATGGCGGGCGTGACCAAAAAGGCCGTGGCCGTGCTCCACGGGGGGTCGGAACGCCAGCAGTGCCCGCGGTGCGCGCCGATCTACCCGTCGAGCGTGCCGACGTCATACCTGGAGCCCTACGGTCTGACGATCGAGGAGACGGCCCAGCGGCAGGCCAAGCTCGCCAAAGTCGACCACGCGTCGGGCAGCGAGGAGACCAAGAAGGCGAAGAAGGCGGCGATCAACGCCGAGTACGACGCCATCGACGAGGCCCGCGCGGCGCAGGCGAGGGGGAACCTGCAGGTGCACCTGGACACCGCCCGGGACAACTACGAGCGTGACGTGCGCGCCGGCGGCGTGGCCGCCCAGGAGATCTTCCACACGACCCTTTCCGGCGACTGCCCGGGCAAGCCCCAAGGGCTCGGCCCGCTCGTCGTGCGCGCCGTCCTCGCGGCCGGATGCGGCGGGCAGGGCACGAAGTCGACCGGGCTGGCGGACGCGCTGGCCGGCGCGGACCTCGACCCGGGTGGCGTCGACTTCACCACTCTCGAACTGCGCTATCTCAGCGACTCCGGCAGCGGCCTCGAGTACGCGTTCAACGCCCGCCGGGACCCGCTGGCGGGCGACCCCCGGGCAAGCACCGGGCTCACGGTCGCCCAGGAGACCTCGGATGCGTTCTTTGTCTGGCTCGCGCTCGACCCATCGACGTTCTGGGTGAACCTCAGCCCGAACGAACCGGACCGTATCGTCGACGCCGAACTCGGCCGCACCGACGTCGGTCGGATCCTGCTCGAGGCGGACCTACGGATGAAGCAGACGAGCGCCGAACTGATCCACCCGGACACGGCGCTCGGCCAGGAGTACTGGGCCCGCTCCCAGGGTGGCTGCCTGACCGAACGGAACTGGATCGTCCCCGCGCCGGCGAGCGTCCGCGAGGACGGCGACAGCCTCTACATCCTCGACGCCCCGCTCGACGTCCAGACCGAGGCCACGCACACGCTGCCCGGTGGTACCGGGACGGCCGGGTCCTGCCCCGGGCAGGATCCGGCCGTCACCGCGGCCGAGGAGGAGCTCTACCGGACCCTCGTCCTGCCGAAGCTGAAGGAACAGATCAATACCGCGCCCGAGTACGCCGACCTGCGCCGCGTCTACCTGGCCCGGATCGCCGCCGAGTGGTACCGGGCACGCACCCTGCGTCATCACGCCACCTACGCGGACGTGATCGACAGCGGCGACGTCGACCGGTGGACGACTGAGTCCGGTTGGAAGCCGAGGGACACCTTCGACGCCTACGTCCGCTCCTACCGCGAGGGCGAGTTCGACCTCACCCGGCAGGTCGAGAGCGGCGGCGTCGTCACGACGTACAGGTATTTCTACGGCGGCGTCGACTTCTCCCACGTGCCGATGCGCGCTGTCGACGCGGCGGAGTCGGACCGGGTCGCCCCCGGCCTGCCCGAGGCCGCGCAGGCGTCGGTGACGCAGGCGGCGCCGGGCCAGGGCGACGAGATCTGGCTCGGCGGCGCGGTGCGGGGCAAGGGCCGGGGCGCGCTGGAGCGGGTCGGCGACGCGCTCAGCGGTCTCGCCTACAGCAGCGCCGGCCTGGCCCTCCTCGTCGTCGCCGGCCTGGTGCTGCTGTCGTTCGGCTTCTGGGGCCCACGGCTGGCGAGACGTCGCCGACCCCGCTGACCGGCCGGCAGTCCTGACCGCACCGTTGCATTGTGCGGAGGCAGGGCATGCCAGCGGGATGGCACCGCGGTTCCCGATACCCGTCACTCGGCCCGTGGAAGCCTGCACCCCCGTGTGCACGCCGCAGCGCGCCTCGCCGGCGATCGTGGGCCGGCAGATCCGCACCGCTCCCAGAGGACTCCGATCGATCAGGAATCAGCAGCCCGGTCGTAGGCGGCGAGTGCCTCGCCCACGGTGGCCTCCACGTCCTCTGCCATCAGGAACCGGGCGGCGACGAGCCGCCTAGCCGCGGCGCGCACGGCCGTCTCGTAGTCGTCTCGGTCCGCGAAGGCGGGCGGGCCGGTGAGCAGGGGCAGCCTGCTGCCGAGGAACTCGTACAGCGGGGTCGGGAGGCCGGGAACCGGCCGGCGAGGATTCCACCCGGTGTAGGCGGCCACCGGTACCGCGACGGCCGGTAACGCCACCCCGGCGATCTCGTTGCCGCCGGCGTCGATCGCCGGAACGATCGCGGGTCTCGCGGCGCCGAGCCGCAACGGCCAACGCCCGACGCCGGCCGCGGCCTGCGGGCCCAGGTCGACATCCCGGGTGATGTTGAGGGCGTCCAGGTCGGGCACCGCCGCGCCGGCAGCGGCGAAACGTTCGAGAACCTCTGCGCGGGTGGTGGCCGTTCCGTCGGTGTGGCGGGGCACCTGGCTCGGTGGGGGCTCGACGCCGTCGCAGGCCCACTGCACGAGCGCGACGAACAACGCGCGCAGGACCGGTCCGACGTCGTGGTCGTGGACCGGGTTCGCCGCCGGCATCAGCTCCTTCAGCGCGGTCGGCATCGCGCCGAAGTGGTCGGTGCCGGCGAGCAGGTAGACCCGCGCGTCGGGGTCGTCGGGCAGGTCGTCGCCGGTGTCGGAGTCGACGTGCACCAGCGCGCCGTCGCCCCGCCAGTACTCCCACGAGCTGTTGGTCAGGAACAGTTTCGGGATGGCGCCGAGTGCGCGCTGCGGTTCGAGCAGGCCGGCGGTGTCGTACGGCGGCAGGTTCGGGAAACCGAGCGGATGGGTCAGCGACGGCTGGGCGTATCGGTGGTTGAACTCGCCCCGCCGGGCACCGGCGATGTGGGCGAGGACGCCGTCGAAGACCGCCGCGCCGCCCTCGTCGACGTTGCGGCCCTCGTGCAGGAACTGGCGCAGGAACCGGCCCGACTGCGAGACGCCGTACCCGAACGCGTGGGTGAACGAGCCGTCGCGGCGCAGCCACGACACGGCGTCGCGCACCGCGAGCAGCCCGGTGCCGACGACCGGGCACAGCGACGTCCGGTAGGTCAGCGTGTACCAGTGGAAGGCCTGGAAGCCGCCGTCGAGGGCCACCGTCCGCTCGTCGACGAACCGCCAGCGCTCGCGTTCGACGGGACGCGGCGGCGCGTCCGGGGCCAGCTGCTCGGTGAGGACCGCCTGCGGGTCGTCGATGTCGGCGGTCGGGTATTCGGTGAAGGTGAAGAACAGCGACGAGTCAGACAGGGCGTGCGTGCCCTGGTCTGCGTCGGGCCGGAACTCCACCCGGATCCATCCCGGCTCGACGCCGGCCGCGGTCGGCGCGCGCAGGCCGATGCCGGCGATACCGGCGGCACCTGTGGTGCCCGTGGTCCCGGCGTCGCCGCGGGTGACGTCCCACTGCCAGCCGCACCAGGCGATCGTCCAGCCCTGGGCGAGCAGGAAGCCGTCGCCCGGGTCGAGTGCGTCCAAGGGGGCGATCTGCATCAGCGGTGTGCCCGCGGAGAAGGGCACCCCGCCGAGCAGGCCGCGGTTCGCGATGACGAACAGCAGCCGCCCGTTGCCAGCCCGCCCGCTCGGACGGAGCAGGCGCAGGTCCGCGTCGAAGCGCACCAGGCCGTCGGGATCGGCGGCCCGCTCGAGGTCGACGATCCCGTGGTTGGCGGCCGCATGCGGGTCGACGGCGAAGTCGGCGACGGCGGACACCGCCTCGTAGGAGCCGTGTGGCCCCCAGACTCGCCCCTGGGCGAACGGGCGGATGCTCTCATCTCGAAGACCGGTCAACGCCACACCCGGGATCGTGACATAGCGGGCAGCAACCGGGTGCGTGCCACCCGGAGACGAACCGGGCCCCGGGATACGGCATCCGCCGCACCAGCGTCGGGCAAGAGTCCGAATCCGGCTGCGCGGGCCGCCCGCCTCGCTACGCTGACCAGGTGGACACTCAGGCGGTGCACGTGGACGCTTCGGCGGCGAACTCCGACTCCGTGATCGCGAGCGATCCCACCGGCTCACTCGGTGACGGCGACATCATGCTGCGCCTGCGCCGTGCCACGGCGATGGCGCACGCACGGGTCGAGGCCTGCGTCGGGCTGGACGATCCAGAAATCCCGCAGGCACGTTACCGCGAGGTGATGATCGCCTTCTACCGCCTCCACCTGGTGCTCGAACCGCGCCTTGACACGTTGTTCCACGAATTTGAAGATCCACTGCTGGACTGGCCGGGGCGCCACAAGCTCGGCAGCCTGATCCAGGACCTGCACGCCCTCGGCGTGGCACCAGACATGCTGACGGCACTCCCGGCGACGGCGGTCCCCGCCATGGACGACGTGGCCGCCGGGTTCGGCGCCCTTTACGTCACCGAGGGCGCGACCCTCGGCGGCCAGCTGATCGCGCGCTACCTGGGCGCCCGGGCCGACCTGGCCGGCGCCTACTCCTACTTCACCCCGTACGGGGACCAGGTCGGCCGCCGCTGGCGTGACCTGCGCATGGTCCTGCGCCAGTGGGTGGGCACGGACGAGACACGGGCGGAAGCGGTCGTCACGGCGGCGCTGGCCACGTTCCTCGCCTTCGAGGCCGCCCTCAACTGACCGGGCCGGTCGGCGACAGCGCTGGTCGGCGACAGCGCTGGTCGGCAGCCGGCCGTCAGTGGTCGAGCGCCTGCCACCGCAGCGGGGTCGCAGCGTCGACGCGGGTCACCTGGTCGATCTCGAAGTAGACCACGCGCAACGCACCGGGCCGGTCCGCCGCGTGCTCGGGGTCCCAGTCGATGCCGCAGTGGCCGGTCAGGTGCAGGGTGTCGCCGGTCTCCCAGCGGACGAACAGCAGCCCGGCGCGGTCGTCCAGCACGACGTTGCCGAGCGTCATGTAGAAGGAGTTACCGAGGTAGTCGGGCCAGCTCAGCCTGGTCGGGCTCTCCACCGTGACGAATCCGGGCGGGCCGCCCCGGTGTGACGCGTCGGCCCCGAGGTCATCCGTCCGGCTGGCGATGAAGAAGGTGTCGGCTTCCTGGATCCAGCGGCACTCGTCGACGGCGAGGGCCGTCCGGCGGGCGTTCTCCGGACGCGGTCGCACCTCCCCGGAGACGACGTCGACGACGACCCGCCGGTTGATGTACTTGGGGCAGTTGCCCAGCACCTGGTCGGTCCGCACCTCGAGGGTGTCTCCGGCTCGGCGCGCCCGACCGTTCAGCCGGATCCGGCGCCGCCGCGCGAAGTCGATGGAGAGCATGCCGATGCTGGTCTCGCTCTCGAACGCACCGCGCAGCGGGTCACCCGGTGGCGGGAGGGCATGCAGCACCACCGACTGGGCGCTGGTGGCCTCGGCGAAGCCCACCCCGCCGGCGATCATGGTCGACCAGACCGCGCCGTCGGGGTCACCGGCGCCGATGAAGACCATCGGCTGCCGGTGGAGGAAGTCCGCGAAGGCCCAGGAGATCGTGCCGTCGAACATGGGCGAGCCCCAGGCCTCATGGCCCTCGCCGGCGCGGCGCTGGACCATCTGCTCGCCGCGATGGGCCTGGCCAGGTCGTGAAGCTTCCACTGGACGTCCTCAGCTGGCGGCGCTGACCGCCGAGCCGGCGGTAGCGCGGGCGGTGGCGTCGGCAGCAGCGCCGACAGCGGTGCCTGCGGCGGTGCCGACGAGCGAGACGGTGTCGACCAGCCGGTTGGAGAAGCCCCACTCGTTGTCGTACCAGCCGACGACCTTGAGCGTGCCGCCGACCAGTGTGGTGAGCCCGCCGTCGATGATGCAGGACGCCGGATTGGTGACGATGTCACTCGAGACGATCGGCGCCTCGGTGTACTCGAGGATTCCGGCGAGCGGGCCCTTGGCCGCGGCGCGCAGGGCGCTGTTGACCTCCTCGACCGACGTCGGGCGGCTGACCGTGACCGTGAGATCGGTCGCCGAGCCGGTGACGACCGGCACCCGCAGCGCGAACCCGGTGAGGCGCCCGTCCAGCTCGGGGAGCACCCGGCCGATCGCGGTCGCCGCGCCGCTGCTGGTCGGCACGATGTTCTGGGTGGCCGCGCGGGCCCGGCGCAGGTCACGGTGCGGGCCGTCCTGCAGGTTCTGGTCCTGGGTGAAGGCGTGCACGGTGGTCATGGCCCCGTGGTCGATGCCCACCGCCTCGTTTATCACCTTTGCCATCGGCGCCAGGCAGTTCGTGGTGCAGGAGGCGTTGGAGATGATGTCGTGCCGGTCCGGGTCGTACTGGTGGTGGTTGACGCCGTAGACGAGGGTGATGTCCTCACCGGTGGCCGGGGCCGAAATGATCACCTTCCGTGCACCCGCCTCGAGGTGGCCGCGGGCAGCGCTCGCCTTGGTGAACGCACCGGTCGACTCGACGACGATTTCGACTCCGAGATCGCCCCAGGGCAGTGCGCGTGGGTCGCGTTCGGCCAGGACCAGGATCTTCCTGCCGTCGACGACGAGGCTGTCGCCGAGGGCCTCGATCTCCCCCCGGAACCGACCCAGCACGGTGTCGTAGCGCAGGAGGTGGGCCAGGGTCTCGGGGTCGGTCAGGTCGTTGACCGCGACGACCTCGAGGTCGGCCTGCCGGTCCAGGACCGCCCGAGAAAAGCTCCGGCCGATCCGCCCGAAGCCGTTGATCGCAATCTTTGTCGTCATTCGATCCCACTTCTCGCCGGTCTGGCCCCCGCGCGGGTGCGTCCGAGGGTCGTGGTCGGGACAACGCCTGGAAGGCCGTGCGGTCGCGGCACTGGGCGACCGGTTGCATACTAACAAGTTGGTTGGGAACCTGTCGCGGCGTTGTGGCGGCACTGCCTGGGGGTGATTCCGTAGTGATCCCGGAAGGCGCGGCTGAAATGCGAGCTTCCCCGCAGACCGTGCCGTTCGCCGATCCGGGCGACGGAGACCGCGGCCAGCCGGGGGTCCTCCAGATCCGCGCGGGCACGGGCCAGCCGCTCGCGCCGGATCCAGGTGGACGGGCCGACGCCCTCGTCCGCGAAGAGCTTCTGGAGGTACCGCACCGAGATCCGGTGCCGCTGGGCGAGTGCGGCGGGCGAGAGCGACTCCTCGGCCAGATGCTCACGGGCGTAAAGCTGTATGCGCTCCAGCAGGTCGTGGCGCACGCTCCGCTCGACCTGCCCGACCGTCAGCTCCAGGACGAACCGCTCGATGAGGGCGGCCAGACCGTCGACGAGCGGCTGCGCACCGGCGACCACCACCCCGGCCATGTGATAGCCGAGGATGGTGAGCAGCCGCGACAGCGTCGCGACCGTGCCCGGCGTCGCGGCCATGCCCGGCGCGCTGCCCCAGTGCCGCGCGGCAAGCAGGGCCGCGGTCGCCGGGTGCAGACCGAGCCGGTCCCGGCTGACCACGATCGCGGTCAGGCTGAACCGCTCCGGCATGATCAGGCTGTACGGGTTCGCCCCGTCGAACGCCACCAGGTCGCCGGCACCCACGACGGCGACCCGCCCATACTGATGCACCTCGACGAGCCCGGAACCCACCTGACAGAAGTAGAAGCCACGGTCCCGGGTCGTCGCCGGCGGGGGCGCGTAGGTGATCTCAAGCGGGTCGGCGGACATCGTCACGGCACCCAACGCACCGAAACTGCCACTCGCTATCCGGCCCACGTACCGGCCCGACGTCCGGTTCGTCACGGCCACCGGCCCGCAGACGGCACGGACGTGATGACGCCAGTTCTCAAACGCGTCGTCGCCCCACCCCTCCCAGGTTCTCAGCAGGTCCACTGTGATTCCCGAAGATTCATCACGTTCGCCGATCTCGGTCGAAACCCAAATGTTCTGCACCTGGAGAGGAACAGAGAAGCCCGTCCGAAGAAAGCCGGCCAGAAGCTGCTTTCCGGTTGACCGCGCGCGAGCCCGGCGGCCCGGAGATGGCGGCAATGCTGCCATGGGACACGAACGGCCATCGATCGAAACGGCCGCCCCGAAAACGCACGCCAGGCGCTACGGCAGGTCCTGGGCACCTGTCGCCGGGTACGTAAGCTCAGCAGAATTCTTGTGGCGCGGCGTCGGGCGAGTCAACCCCGCGAGCCCCAGGCCGCGGTGTCGCGCGGCGGACATGGCACGATTCCGATGAACAGCGCCCGAGCAAGCGGCCGAGGCCACCAGGAAGAACCAGCCGGTGGCCGGTGATCGGAGCCGGAACGGTAGTTCGGACAACCATCGCAAGAAGTGACTCACATAACAGATCAACATTCGTTTACCGCTACCATCGGCCCAGTTCGTGAATCGACAAAATCCGGTGCGCATTATCGGCGGACGAGGCCTCGGCACGCCACTACATTGATCACACCAACCGCCCAGTTGGCCGCGTGAGATCTGCTGTGGATTCGCCGAGGAACAGGAAAGAGGTCAACCTCGATGACCACCGAGGTAAAAATCGACGGGCCCGCCGTCACGCCGACCGAAACCGCCGGTACCGCCGGTAACGCCGCCACCGCCGGCCATGCCGGAACCGCACTGCCCACCAACCCGCCGAACGACCTGCTCACCGGGGATGCCTACCTGGAAAGCCTGCGCGACGGCCGGGAGGTCTACCTCTACGGCGAGAAGGTCGCCGACGTCACCGCGCATCCCGCTTTCCGGGAGGCCGCCCGGTCCACCGCGCATCTGTACGACGCCCTGCATGACCCGAGCAGCCAGGACCTGATGACGACGGTCGACCGGTACACCGGCGCGCGGGTCCACCGGTTCTTCACCCCGAGCCACTCGGCCGAGGAACTGCTGGCCGCGCGCGACGCCATCGAGCACTGGGCCCGGCTCAGCTACGGATTCATGAACCGCACGCCGGACTACAAGGCGTCGTTCATGGCCGGCCTGGCCGTCACCCAGGACTTCTATGAGCCCTTCAGCTCCAGCGCGCGCGGCTGGTACGAGCGATACGCCCGCCGGGGCCTGTCCATCAGCCATGTCATCGTGAACCCGCCCGTCGACCGCAACCGGCCGGCGCACGACATCCGCGACGTCTACCTGCGGGTCGTCGAGGAACGCGACGGCGGCATCGTGGTCAGCGGCGCGAAGCTGATGGGCACCGCCGCGGCCCTGACCCACGCCTCGTTCGTCGGCCAGATCCATCTGGCGAACCTGGAGGCGGGCAAGGCCGACGACATGGCCCTCGCCTTCATCGCGCCGCTGAACACCCCGGGGATGAAGGTCATCTGCCGCCCGTCCTACGAGCGGAAGGCGAACAGCCCCTACGACAACCCGCTGTCGGCACGCTTCGACGAGAACGACTCGGTGCTCGTCTTCGACCGTGCGTTCATCCCCTGGGAGAACATCCTCATCTACCGGGACACGGAGAAGATCCACCAGTATTTCCCCCGGTCGGGACTGCTCAGCCGCGGCTTCTTCCAGGGCGCCATCAGGATGGCCGTCAAGCTGGAGTTCATGGCCGGCCTGCTGGACCGGGGCACCCGCCTGAACGGAACGCACGAGTTCCGGGGAGTGCGGGCCGGGCTCGGCGAACTGCTCGCCTGGCGCCATCTCACCTGGGCCGTCACCACCGCCATGGCGACGGATCCCGAGCCCGGCCCGGGCGGGACGGTCCTGCCCCGGATGGACTACTCGGCCGGTTACCGCGCGTTGGCACCGCTGAGCTGGGACCGCACCCACGCCTTCTTCGAGGAGCACCTGGCCGCGGCGCTGCTGATGACGCCGGCCAGCGCCGACGACATGCGCAACGAGGAGCTGCGGCCGCTCATCGACCGCTACTACCGCGGGTCCGCCGGCACAGCCGAGGAGCGGGTCAAGCTCTTCAAGCTCGCCTGGGACGCGATCGGCTCCGAGTTCGGCGGCCGGCACGAGCTGTACGAGCGCAACTACGCCGGCGGTCCGGACCAGGTGCGCCTGGACACCCTCGACTGGTCACGGGGGAAGGGCCTGCTCGACGAGTACGGCGCCTTCGTCCAGCAGTGCATGGACGACTACGACCTGGACGGATGGCGGCGCGGCCGCTGGTCCGGCGAGCACTGATGAACGGAAACGACCTGCGCCAGGTGATGCGCTCGTTCGCGACCGGTGTCTGCGTCATCACCACCTGTCGCAACGGCCCGGACGGCCGCCGTCACGACGCCATGACGGCGAACTCGCTGCAGTCGCTTTCCCTGGACCCGCCGCTGGTCTCGCTGTCCTTCGCCAGAGACTCCCGGTTCCTCGCCGATCTGCTGGCCTCCCACGTGTGGGCGGTGTCGATTCTCGGCGAAGGGCAGGAGGAGCTGGCACGGCAGTTCGCCCGCGGGCGCGCCGCCCGGGAGGGCGACGTCACGACGCTGGTCACCGGTACGGGGCCGCGGACCGGGGCGGCGGTTGTCGGTTCCGCCAGCTGGCTCGAATGCGTGTACACCAGCCACCTCGATGTCGGCGATCACGTTCTGGTCATCGGGGAGGTAGTCGCGGTTGACGCGACCGCGAACACCGAACCGCTCATCTTCGTCCACGGCACCTACCACAGCCTCGGGAAGGCGACTCGCCAGGAGAAGGGCACACCGGCGGCCGCCTTCCGATAAGCCGGCCGGCGGCCTGGCCGCAGCCCGGCCGAGAACCCCACATATACCGCGTGAGATATCGCGCGAACCGCGATGACCTCACGGTCAGGCTGGAGTGCTTCCGCCGTTACCGACCGAGAGGTCCACCCAGCTCCAGACGTGGTCGCGGATGGGTGGCCGGTTACCGACCGGCTACCCATCCGCCCCTAAACCAAGGAAAGTCGCAGACCGCCCGATGAGTATGCAACCCGGCGTCGACACTGTTTCCCCCTCTCCTCCAGTCACTGTTCTTCCGGCCGTCCTCGACGGCGGGCGGGCCGTGGAACCGACCCTGTGGAACATCGGCGCGGCGCTCGCCAGGGCCGCACGCACCCCCGGGCCAGGCCGGATCGAGTACCTGCGCGCCGACGGCACCCGCCTGCGCCAGGACTACCCGGCGCTGCTCGATCAGGCCGGCCGGCTGCTCGGCGGCCTGCGGCAGGCGGCCGAGCAGGCGGCCCGCGGCGAGGGCTCGGGTGCCGGGCTCGTGCCAGGCGCCACCGTGGTCCTGCAGATCAGCAACGAGCCGGACCTCCTCGCCGCGTTCTGGGCCTGTGTCCTGGGCGGCTACGTGCCGGTCCCGGTCCGTTCGGTGGGCGGCGAGCGGGACCGGCCCGAGACCGAGCAGGTCCTGCTCGCCGTCTGCGACCTGCTCGACGATCCCTGGGTCGTCACGGGCCGGACCGGCGGGCGCACGGGCAGACCGCCGGCGGGCCGCTGGCTCGGCGACGTCGAGGACCTCCCCGCGCCACGGCCCGACCGCCGCTGGCACGACAGCGCCCCCGAGGACCTCGCCGTGCTGCTGCTGACCTCGGGCAGCACCGGCCGGCCCAAGGCGGTCATGCTCACCCACCGCAACATTCTCAGCAGGTGCGCGGCGACCGCCGCCGTGAACGGCCTGACCCCCGGCGAGCGGTCGTTCAACTGGATGCCCCTGGACCACGTCGGCGGCCTGGTGATGTTCCATGTGCGGGACGTCTACCTTCGCTGCACCCAGGTGCACGCGCCGATGCGGTGGATCCTCGCCGATCCCATCCGGTGGCTGGACGGCATGCACACCCACCGCAGCACCGTCACCTGGGCGCCCAACTTCGCCTTCGGCCTGGTGGTCGACCACGCCGCACAGCTGCGCGACCGCCGGTGGGATCTGAGCTCGCTGCGCTACATCATGAACGGCGGTGAGCCGGTGAAGCCGCGCACCGCGGCCCGGTTCCTGTCCCTGCTGGCGCGGCACGGCCTGCCCTCGAGCGCCATGTACCCCGGCTGGGGCATGTCCGAGACCTCCTCCGGAGTCGTCGACCGGATCTTCGACCCGCTCGCCGACGAGCACGACGAGCGGTTCGTCAGCGTCGGCAGGCCACATCCCGGGGTGCGGCTGCGCGTCGTCGACGAGGGCCAGCAGATCGTCGAGCAGGGACGGATCGGGCGCCTGCAGGTCGACGGCGAACCGATCACCGCCGGGTACTTCAACAACCCGGCGCAGAACCGGCAGTCGTTCACCGACGACGGCTGGTTCCGGACCGGCGACCTCGCCTACATCGTCGACGGCCTGCTGACCGTGACCGGACGGCTCGACGACCTCGTGGAGGTCGGCGACGTCACCTACCACGGGCATGAGATCGAGTCCGCCGTCGAGGAGCTCGGTCTCGCCGAGCCGTCCTACGTCGTGGCCTGCTCCGTGCCGGCTCCGCACACCGCCGGGCGCGACCGGCTCACCGTGGCGGTTCGGCTGCGCGACGGCGTCCAGGCCGACACCGCGACCAGGGCGATCCGCGAGCTGATCCACCGCCGCTTCGGCGGGCTCGAGGCGGACGTGCTCCCGGTCGAGCGCGAGGCCATCCCGAAGACCGGCATCGGCAAGCCGCGGCGCGCGGAGCTGCGTGACCGTCTGGTGGCCGCCCGCCTGACGGCGTCGGACCGACCACCCGGATCAGACCAGCCACGCAGCTCGGACCAGCCACGCGGACGGGAGGCGTGATGGATGCCGTCATGTCGCGCAGCGCCGGCGGGACGGTCGCCACCAGGCGCCGTGCCCGGCTGCTGCGCACCATGGACATCGGGATCGTGGGTGCCGGCGCCGCCGCCGTGTGCCTGCTCGACGCGCTGTCCCAGGCGGACAGCCCCGTGGGCCGCGTCACCGTGTTCGACCCGGTGGCCCGGCCGTGGCGCGGCCGCCCGTATGCCACCGACGTGCCCGCCGCCCGTGTCAACGCGGTCCCGCGGGAGATGTCGATCCGGCACGGCGACCCGGATCACTTCGCGCGCTGGCTGCGGCAGTCCGGCCACCTGGTGGCGCCCGACCCGTGGACCGGCACACCGTTCGTGGCCCGGGCCGTCTACGGGGACTACCTCGCCGACAGCGCCGCGGCCGCCATCGCACGGCTACGGGAACGCGGCTGGCAGGTAGCCCTGGAGCGGACCGTCGTCACGGCCGCGGTGCTGGCCGACGAGCGGGTGGTGCTCCGGACGGCGAAAGGCCGCCATCACGCGGCGGACTACACCGTGCTGTGCGTCGGGGTCGGGCGCCCGCACGACTCCTACGCCCTGCGGGGCCGCCCGGGATTCGTGGCCGACCCGTACCCACTCGCGCGCAGCCTCCCCGCCATCCACCCGGAGGCGCACGTCGCCGTCCTGGGCAGCGGCCTCACCGCGGTGGACACCGTCCTCGGGCTGACCGCGCAGGGCCACCAGGGGCCGATCAGCCTGGTGTCCCGGCACGGGGTCCTGCCCGCGGTCCGGCAGCGGCCGGTGGACGTCGAGCTACGGCACTTCACCCCGGAGCGGCTGCGGGCCTGGGCACGGCGTGGCGATCCCGTCCCGCTGGCCCGTCTCGTCGATCTCATGCGGCGCGAGCTCGCCGACGGCGGGCACGACGAGCCGAGGCTGGCCGAGGAGATCTTCGACCTGGGCCGCCAGGGTCCGGTGGACCGGCTGCGGCGCCAGCTCACCGAGGTCGACGACCCCGACCTCGGCCTGCGCGTCCTGCAGCGCGCGGTACCCGAGACCGGCCCGGACGTCTGGCCGCTGCTGTCAGCTGCCGACCGGACGCACATTCTCACTCATCACTACCGGGCGCTGATGAGCCTGTGCTGCCCGATGCCGCCGAGCACCGCCGTCACCCTGCTCGCCCTCGCGGACGCCGGGCAGCTGCGGGTCCGGTCCGGGCTGCACGGCGTGCGGCAGCGCGCCGGCGGCGGTTTCACCCTTGCGACCGCCCACGAGGACCTTTCCTGCGACACGCTGGTCAACGCGGTCAGCCCGCCGGCCCACCGCATCCCGGTGCAGGCACGCGCGCTGGTCGCCTCGCTCGTCGCGGCCGGTGCCGCCGCGGCCCACCCGCACGGCGGGCTGGCCGTCGAACGCGCGACCAGCCGGCTCACCGTCGAGGGCCGGCCCAGCACCCGCCTGCACGCGCTGGGCGACCTCGCGGCCGGGTCGCTGTTCTTCACCTTCGGCATCCCGTCGCTGGTCGACCGCGGCGCCGACATCACCCAGGCCATGATCACCCACGCCGAGCTCGCCGACCGTGCCTCGCCGCGTGTCCTCGCCCTGCGCTGACCGCGGCCGCCCACGACAGACCACACATCCACGGAGGATCCACATGACCACCGCCGAGATCGACCGCGGCCCCGACGCCGGCACCGCCGCCGACCCCGCCGCCGCTGTTGCCTCCCGTCCCGGCTACCTCGCCGACACCGCCACCGGGCTGCCGATGCCCTCCGAACCGAGCTTCGCCTCCGTCGACGACGCCCGCCGACACCACCGGCAGCGGCTGGCGGCCGCGCTGCGGCTGTTCGGTCGGTACGGCTTCGGAGAGGGAGTCTCCGGCCACATCTCGGTACGCGATCCGGGTGATCACGACCTGTTCTGGGTCAATCCGTTCGGGGTCTCGTTCAGCCAGGTCCGGGTGCGCGACCTGATCTGCGTCGACCTGACCGGCCGGGTCGTGCGCGGCGACCACCCGGTCAACCCGAGCGCGTTCGCCATCCACTCCCGCATCCACCGGCTGCGGCCGGACGCGGTCGCGGCCGCGCACGCCCACACCACCCACACCCGCGCGCTCGGGGCCATCGGTGAGCTGCTCGAACCGATCAACCAGGAGGCCGCGGCCTTCTATCAGGACCAGGTGTACTTCGACGGCTACGACGGCCCGTCCGTCGCGGTCGAGCAGGGCCAGCGGATCGCGGACGAGCTCGGTCCGCGCCGGGCGATCCTGCTTCGCCACCACGGACTGATCACCGTCGGGGGCTCGGTGGACGAGGCCGTCCACTGGTTCCTCACCTATGACGCCTGCGCGCGGGTCCAGCTGCTGGCCCGCGCCGCCGGCCGGACCCGACCGATGGACCACGAGCAGGCCACAGCCGCGCGCGCCGGCTTCGGTGACACCCAGCTCGGCTGGTTCAGTTTCCAGCTGCTCTGGGACGAGATCACCGCCGAACAACCCGACCTGCTCGACGAATAGCGGCCAGGAACGGGTGGCGGCCCGGCCCGGCCGCCCACCGCCGCCGTCCGCCCCTGCCCCTTCATCACTGCCATCCATCACCCAGGACCACGCGGAAAGGTGACAGGGAGTGTCAACCTTCGAGTTCCCCGGCCGCTATTACGAAGTCATGCGGCGAAGCTTTCGGGATCTGGACGCTGAGACCACATTTCTCGGTGGGCTGCTTCCCGCGCGCGGCCGTATCTTGGATCTGGGCTGCGGCACCGGTACCAACCTACGGGCCTTGGCCGCTCTCGGCCATACCGGGGTCGGCGTCGATCGCAGCACGACCTTCATCCATCACGCCAAAAACGCCGGTGGTCCCGGCATCAGCTATATCTGTGAAGACCTGGCCCGCTTCGACACCGAGGAAAGCTTCGATCTCGTCTACTGCGTCTTCGCCACGCTGAACCTCCTGCCGCGTGAGAATCTGGGCCACCTTCTCACCGCGGCGGCACGCTGGCTGCGCCCGGGCGGGCGCCTCGTCCTCGACGTGGCGCACCTGCTCAACTTCGTCGACACCTTCCAGCCGGCGATGATCCAGCATCACCACCGCGACGACATCCTCATCACCCAACTGGCCCGGCAGTCCGTCTCACCACATCGAGCCGTCTGGCGGCACGAGGAAACGCTGCTCGTGCAGGACCGGGACGGCCGGGTGTCCCTGCACGAGAACTTCTTCGACCAGTCGGTGCTCACGCTGCCCGAGCTGGAGGGTCTGATCGGCGCCGCCGGCCTGACCGTGGTGGACCGCCTCGGCGGCTTCCGCGGCGAGCCCGCTCCCCGACACGGCCGCGGCCCCCTTGTCCTCGTGGCCGCCCATGCCGCCGGGCCCGCCGCGCCGCCGAGGTCCGGCTGAGGATTTCCGGCCCCGCCGAGGGTTCCGGACCTGCTGCGCCATCCGGATCTGCTGCGCCGTCCGGACCCGCTGCGCCATCCGGACCTGCTGCGCCATCCAGGCCTGCGTGCCGTTCAGTCCCACGGCGGCCGGCCAACCGACAACCAACCGTCCGCCGCGGCCACCCATCCGGGGCCGCGGCGGACTCGCGCCACGGACCCATCAGGAACGCGCGACGGAGCACGTCGCGGATGCAAGGAGCTGCCATGACGCTGACCAATGCCGAGAAGCCGCTGGCCCGAGGGCAGGCATCGACCCCCATCACCGCGGGGCTGGGAACCGTCCGCGTGGTCGGGACCGGGCTGCTCGGGACCAGTATCGGCCTCGGCCTGCGCACGGCCGGAATCCGGGTGCTGCTGGACGACGCCTCGCCGACCGCGCTGGCACTCGCCGCCGACCTCGGCGCCGGTGAGCCCGCCGCCACCCCGGCAGCGGGCGCCGTCGGCCTCGTCATCGTCGCCACCCCGCCGGATGTGACCTCCGAGGTCATCAGTGCCGAGCTGCGAAGACATCCGACGGCCACGGTGACCGACGTCGCCAGCGTCAAATCCCGGGTGATGGCCGAGCTACGCGCCCGATCCGTCGACCTGACCCGCTACGTCGGGGGCCATCCGATGGCGGGCCGGGAGCGCTCCGGGTCGATCGGGGCCAGGGGCGACCTCTTCATCGGCCGGCCCTGGATCATCTGCCCGTTCCCCGAAAGCGACCCGGGCCGGGTCGAGACCGTGCGGTGGCTGGCATACATCCTGGGAGCACATTCCCTGCTCATGGCCGCGCAGGAGCACGACGACGCGGTCGCGCTGGTCTCGCACATGCCGCAGGTCATGGCGAGCCTGGTGGCGGCCCGGCTGAGCCACGCACCCGAGCAGGCGCTGTCGGTCGCCGGCCAGGGCCTGGCCGACGTGACCCGCCTCGCCGGCAGCGATCCCGCGCTGTGGTCGCAGATCTTCTCCGCGAACGCCGCACCGCTCGTCGAGGTGCTCGAACCGCTGCGCCGAGACCTCGACAACGTGATCGCGGCGCTGCGTTCCCTGGCCACCGAGGGCGCGCCGGTGCCTGCGCAGGCGCAGCCGCCGGGCGCGGATCGCGACGACACCGCGGTTCGCGACGACCCGGACGGCAGCGCGAACACCGGGAACGGCGGGCGTCAGAAGGAACGGGGCGGGCCCAGCCAGGGCGCCCGGGTCGCGGTGGCTCGGCTGGTGTCCGACGGCAACACCGGCCGGGGGCGACTGCCCGGGAAGCACGGTGGCGCCAAGGCCGTGTACGCGTCCATCGCGGTTCTCGTGCCGGACTCGCCGGGCGCCCTCGGCGACATGCTGACCGACATCGGCAAGGCGGGGATCAACGTCGAGGAGCTGCTCCTGGAGCACTCGCCCGGCCGTGCCTGTGGGCTGCTGGAGGTTTCCGTGGTCCCGGGGGCACGCGACCGGCTCGAGGACGTCCTGACCACCCATGGTTGGCGCATCGTCGCCTGAGGAGAACCCGGGCGGGACGTCCTCGCCGCCGTTTCGCCCCGCCAACTGACCTGGCGCTTCTCGTCCAGCACGAGAAGCGCCATGTTGTCTGTTCTGGCCGGTGGCCGGTGGCTGGCGCGGTTTCGTCCGGCTGACCGGACGTGTCAGCCGGACCCGGCCGAGGCCGCGTCGCCCGGGCCCCGGCAGAGCGTGAGCAGCGCGAAGGCGAGCTGGCTGCCAGGCTGGCCGAACGCCTCGTGCCAGGACCTGATGATCTCGCTCTCCCGGGAGTACTCCACCCGCGGCCGGCCGCTCGACAGGCGGATCTCCTGGATCCGCCGCGAGATCTCGAGCCGCCGGGCGATGAGCGCGCGCAGCTCCACATCGAGGACGTCGATCACCGTCCTGCCCTCGGCGATCGAGCCCACCGTCGACACCTCGGATCTGGTGGCCGGCACGGAGACGGCACCAGGCGCCGAGGGCGCGGCGGACGCGGAGCGTGCGGACGGAGTCGCGGGGGTGGAGGGGATGGTGGAGGGGATGGCAGGAGCGGAAGGTGTGGAGGGGATGGGGCCGGCCGCGGGCGTCGTCATCGGATGTCGTCCTCCTGTGTCCTCGTGGGCACTCTGCTGCTCTCGCGTGTGCTGCTGCTCTCGCGTGTGCTGCGGTGCCGCGGTGTTCCGATGAGCGGCCCTCAGCGCCTGGCGGTTCCGGTCGGCGCCGACGGCAGGGCCGGCTCGGTGGTCGGCGGCCCGACGGCACGATCGCGCGACCCGGTCAGGCCGAGGAAGACGGCCAGCGCGGTCGTGCCCAGCGCGGCGATCACGATCGCCATGGGCACCGCGCTGTCGTTGCCGGCGACACCGACCAGCGGCGCGATGCAGCCGCCGACCAGGAACTGGGCGCAGCCCAACACCGCGGACGCCGTACCGGCCACAGCGCCATGGTCCTCCAACGCCAGCGCCGCCGCGTTCGGCATCACCAGGCCGACGCTGGCGACGACGACGAACAGCGCGACCAGCAGGGCGGCGACACCCGCCTCGGCGAGCACCGCCGCGCCCACACCGAGCCCGCCCACCATCGACCCCAGCAGCCCCAGCCGGAGCAGGAATCGGCCACCGACGCGGTGCACGACCCGGCCACTGACCTGCGCGGCGATCACCAGCCCGAGTGCGTTGACGGCGAACACCAGGCTGTACTCCTGCGGGTTCAGACCATGGATGTCCTGCAGCACGAACGGCGAGCCGGAGATGTAGGCGAACATGGCGGCGAACGCGAGGCTGTTGGCGAGGCAGTAGCCGACGAACACCCGGTCGGCCAGCAGCCGGCGGAAGACCGGCCCCATCTGGCGCAGGCCGCCGCTGTGCCGGTTCTGCGGCGCCAGCGTCTCCGGCAGGCCGACGCCGGCGGCGAGCAGCAGCAGACCGCTCAGCGCCGCGAGCGCGACGAAGATGCCCTCCCAGGAGGTGACCCGCAGCAACTGCCCGCCAGCCAGCGGGGACAGCACCGGAGCAAGCCCGGTGACCAGCAGCAGCATGGCGAAGTACCGCGCGGCCGCCACGCCGGAGAACTGGTCGCGAACCGCCGCGTAGGCGATGACGATGCCGAACGCTCCGCCGACACCCTGGATGCCGCGCAGGGCGACCAGCAGCCAGATGGAGGGTGCCACCGCGCAGAGCAGACCCGCCACCGTGTAGAGCGTGAGCCCGAGGAGCAACGGCCGCCGACGACCGTAGGCGTCGCTGAGCGGCCCGGCGAGGATCTGCCCGACCGCGAGACCGACCAGGCAGGTGGTGATGCTCAGCTGCGCGCTGGAGGCACTGGTGCCGAGGTCCGGAGCAAGATCGGGCAGTGCGGGGACGTAGGCGTCGGTGGAGAGCGGGCCGAGGGCGACGAGCGCACCCAGAATCGCGAGGACACGTGTTCGCGTGGCCCGCCCACCTGCTGCCGCCGCTGTGGCTGTGCCAGCCATCGTGATGTTCCCTTCGACAGGACGGACACCTGGTGAGGCGCCCGTGCGGGTCGCTCAGTAGGCGACGCTGATCCGTCTGCGCAGCGCGGTCGGCTGCTCGATCTCGTCCACGAATGCCGCGGCGTAGTCCGCGATGCTGATGCGGCTGCGGCCCTCCTCGTCCTTCAGGAGGTCGTCACCGCCGACCCGGAAGGTCCCCGTGCGCTCACCGGGCTGGATCTCGGCGGGCGGCGAGACGAAGGTCCAGTCCAGGTCCTCCGCCGCCCGGTAGAGGGCGAGCGCGTCCTTCTGCGCGGTCGCGTTCGCCCGCCACATCTCGGGAAAGTGCGGTGTGTCCAGCAGGATCGTGCCCGGCGCGACGCGCAGGCTGCCGGCCCCGCCGAGGACGACCAGCCGCCGGACGTCCGTCTTGCGCAGCCCGTCGATCAGGCCGCCCGTGGCACCGATCAGGATGTCGCGGTCGTCGTCCCGGCCGTGCCGGGGGCCGACCGCGGAGGCCACGGCGTCGTGGCCCGGCGCCAGCGCGGCGACGGTGCCCGCGTCCCGGACGTCGCCGGCGCGCGCGACGAGGTCGGGGTGGGTGATTCCGTCGATGTGACCGCCGCGGGTGACACCGGTGACCTGGTGCCCGCGGGCGAGGAGCTCGCCGGCGATCGCACTGCCGATCTGGCCACTGGCGCCGAAAAGCAGGACCTTCATGTGATCTCCCTGGTTGATCCGAGCAACGGCGGGGCTGGCCGCACACGCCAGCACGAACGCTGTGCGCACGGGCCGGCACCCGACGGAAGCGGGTCACGTGACCAAGGGGAAGGTAGCACACCAACTGGTTGGTTGTAATGGCGTGCGACGCTGCGAGGCCTACCCTTGAGCCCATGCCACGCGACGGTGACGCCACCCGCAGATCGATCCTGCAGTCCGCCCGCACCGAGTTCGCGGCGTTCGGGCTGGCAGGAGCACGGGTCGACCGGATCGCCGCGCGCGCCGGCTGCAACAAGGAGCGGATCTACGCGAGCTTCGGCGACAAGCAGCAACTCCACCGCCGGGTCCTGGCCGAGATGCTGGAGGAGATGCGCACCGCCACGATCGTCGAGGTCGACGAGGACGTCGCCAGCTACATCCACAAGTCCTACGAGTTCCAGCGACGCAATCCCGCGCTGCTGCGCATGCTGCTCTGGGAGGCGCTGGAGTGCACCGCCGAGAGCCCACTGCCCGACGAGCAGGGCCGCCGTGACTGCTACGCGCTCAGCACCCGGGCGCTCAAGCCCCACACCGAGGGCTCGGATGAGGAGAACGCACGCTGGCTGCTGCTCACCCTGATCGGCCTCAGCGCCTGGCCGCACGCGGTCCCGACACTCGCCCGGCTCGTCACCGACGACGCGTCGGCCACCGACGAGGGGCAGGAGAAGCTACGGGAGTTCCTGGCGACGTTCGCCGCCGGCGGCGCGGCCGCCACGGCGGCGATGCCGCCCGGTCACACCTCGGGAGGCCGTCAGGACGACGGCGCGTAGGCCCGGAGGAAGGTGTCCACCGCGGCTGGGCTCACGAGTATGAAACAGACTTTCGAGCGGCCGATCGTCGCGCCGATCATGGATCGCCGGGCGACCACGACCCGCGTTGATCACGCCGACGTCAGACCGCGAAGCCGATGACCTTGCGCGGCACCACCCGCACAACCAGCCGCACCGTGCCCTCCGGGTCCGACGGCGGGTCCCCCACCAGGTACTTGTCGTTGATGATCCGTTGGAACCCGCGGTCGGTGTCCTCACTCAGCTCCGCGGTGCCCCGGATCTCGAAATAGCGGAGCGGGTTCGCGGGATCGACCACGCAGATACTCACCCGCGGGTCGCGGGCCAGGTTTCGGGCCTTGACCCGCCCGGCCGTGGTGGAGAACAACACGTCGTCGCCGTCGCGATGAACACAGACCACCGAGGAGTGTGGACCGCCGTCGGCATTCAGCGTCGACACGGTCACGAACACTCGGCTGTCCAGCAGGGCACGCAGCCCGTCCGCAAGACTCATGCCCTTTTCCTAGTGAGCGCGGCGTGGGGCCGGCAAGAAGGAACATTCCTGGTACAGCGGCACATCGGTGTTACCGTCGATCCGGGTCACCCGAATTCCCGGCCGTACGAACGGCTCGTTTCGCCACCGGTAGGAACTGCTTCCCCGGGCGGGTAGGTCGCCGAGCTCGGCGTGGTCGTGTTCCCCTTCGTGTCGCTGCACCCGTTGTGCGGGGGAAATACCGATCGATCTGGCCTGGTCCAGCCTGCGGCCGTTCGAGCGCGAGGGTGCTACCAGCGTTCGAGTGAGGGGCGGGCCGGCTCGTGGCCGCCATGACCAGTGGCCGTGGCCCGCGGCCCGCACAGCGCTTCAAGCGCGTCGGCGAAGAGGTGCCGCTTGAGTGCCTCGATCACACCCGCGTTCTTGTAGGCCAGCGGCCGGGCGAACTCGGCCGCGGCCGTCAGCACGGGTTCGTCCCGGACAGCCAGGTCGACGAGACCGCGCTCCGCCGCGGCGTCCGCGTCGTAGGTCCGGCTGGTCGTGGTCATCTCCAGCGCCGTGAACGGGGGAAGTTTCGCCCGCAGCAGACTGATCTCACCCCAGGTGTAGAAAAAGCCGGCATCGGCGTAGGGGAGGCCCATGCGGCCGCGACCACACTGCATGAGGCGGTAGTCGTGCGCCAGTGCGAGCATGACCCCGTTGGCGAAGGCGTGCCCCTGAAGGGCCGCGACGGAGATCATGGGGAGAGCGACGAATCTGGCGTACAGCCGGAGGACGTCGGCCGCGAAGGACTCGAGCCCGCTTTCCCCGATCCCGAAGATCCATCCGAGGTCAGCGCCGTTGCACCAGTGCTTCCCGGAGGCGGTGGTGATGAGGGCGCGCGGCGTCGGGGCCTATTCCACCTCGTCCAGGAGACTGTTGATCCAGGCGACGCGGTTCCCGTCGAAGAGGTTCTGGTCAGGGCCGAGATCGAGTATCAGCAGCTCGCCGTCCTGGCGCAGCTCTGGGCCGGGTGATCCACGTTCGCCCAACGCTCGTTCCTCCCCCAGGTGCGGCAGTACAGTCCTCCACTGTCTGTGATCGTGACGCCACTCCCGCAGGCGCGCAATTCGGCGGCCACCCGGCGGACGTCGGCACATCCGCCGGTCGGGCGCCGGGCCGGCCCGGCGCCCGGGGCACCGGCGAGCCGTCAGCCCACGCCGGCCAGCAGTTGCCGGGCGATGACGATCTGCTGGATCTGGCTGGTGCCCTCGTAGATCCGGAACAGCCGGGCGTCGCGGTAGAAGCGCTCGACCGGCACGCCCCGCATGTATCCGCTGCCGCCGTGGATCTGGCGGCCCGGTCGGCGATGCGCCCCACCGCCTCCGAGGCGAAGTACTTCGCGCAGGACGGTCCCGTCCGGGTGGCAGGTAGGCCTTCTCCTGCTCCTCCGTCGCGCCCTCCAGCAGGACGTGGCCGGCGATGCCGTTGTTCGTCCCGAACATCGAGCGGAACGCGGGGGTGGTGTAGCCAAGCTCGAAGACGAGCCGGACCTCCTCGCTCATCGACAGGCCCAGGCCTCCGTACAGCTCCGGAATCGCGAAGCCGAACAGCCCCACATGTCCGCCGCCTCGGTGCGGATGCCCGCCGGGATGGCATCCGTTCGCTCGATCTCGGCTTCCGCCGGCACGACACGCTCGCGCACGAACCGGCGAACCGGCGAACCGAGGCCAGCGCCTCACTGAAATCGCTTTCCTGCACCGTCACCCACCCACAGCGAGGTCGCCAACTCAAAACATCTATATATTAAGCGTCACGTCAAGTGGCGGGCGATCCGTGGCGGGCGATCCACCGCAGGCCACACCCAGCCTCCGCGCGCGACCGCGCCGCAGGGGTTGCACCGCACCGCCACCCGACCGTAGGGTGAATATCTAGATATTTTGAGAGCTTCGGCGGGCCGGTCGGCGCGTGCCGCAACCTGACTGCCCCAGGCCGGTGTACATCCACCATCGCACGGCCCCGGGTGTCCGCGCGGACCGGGCCCGCCGTCAGTCAACCGCTCCGCCAGGCAAGGAGAACACCGCCAAGATGGCTTCCGCCCTGTCGTCGCCGGCCGAGCAGAACGTCCAGCCCCCCGTGCGTTTCTCCTTCGAGCTGCCCACCCATCGGGCGCACCGACCGCAGGAGTTCGTCACCGGCGAGGCGATCGCCGAGCTCACCCGGGCCGCGGCCGCCGCCGGCTTCGACGCGGTGAACGTCACCGATCATCCGGCCCCCGACGCCCGCTGGCTCGACAACGGAGGGCACCACGCGCTGGACCCCTTCGTCGCCCTGTCGTTCGCCGCCGCGGCCGACCCCGGCCTGAGGCTGCTGACCAACATCTACGTCCCCGCGTACCGCAACCCGCTCCTGGGCGCGAAGCTCGTCCACAGTCTCGACCTGCTCGCCGGAGGGCGGCTGATCCTGGGCGTGGCCGCCGGCTACCTCCGGCCGGAGTTCCGGGCTCTCGGCATCGACTTCGACCGGCGCGGCGAGATCCTGGACGAGGCCCTGGCCGTCCTCGACGCGGTGTTCACCGGTGACGATCTCGCCTGGCAGGGATCGGACTTCTCCGCTCGCGGCGTCCGGTTCCGGCCGGTGCCTCCGTCCGGCCGCCGGCCGCCGGTGTGGGTGGGTGGCAACAGCAGGCCGGCCATCCGCCGGGCCGCCCGCTTCGACGGCTGGGCGCCGTTCCACACCGGCGGCTTCGCCGCGGCGTCCCGCACCGCCACGATCGAGTCCGTCGACGATCTCGCGGCTGCCATCCGGTACGTCCATTCCCAGCGCGCCGGCGCCACCGGGCCCTTCGACATCTGCTGGTCCGAGCCGACCCTCGCCAACCGGGCGACATCCGTCGACGAGCGGCTCGACCGCATCACCGCCCTGGCCACCGCGGGCGTCAGCTGGCTCACCGTCAGCGTGCCCGGTGACACCCGCGCCGAGGTCCTCGACGGGGTCGCCGCGTTCGGCACCGAGATCATCGCCCGGACCGTGGCCGCCTGACGGCGCCTCCCGGGGCGATCGCCGCGCGTCCGGCCCGAAAAGCGGGGACAGTGTCGTGCGGGGCACAGGGTATCGGATTAATATCTAGATATATGCCCGACTAGCGATAGGTGACGACGTCCCATGCAGTTCCGCCTCGACGACGACCAGCTGGCGATGCGCGACGCCGTCCGGGCGTTCTGCGCTGACCACTTCTCCCTCGACGACCTCGCGGCCCGCGAGGGCAAGCCCACGGACGCCGCGCTGTGGTCGGCACTGGCCGAGCTCGGCGTGCTCGGCCTGCTCCTCGACGACGCCGAGCCCGGGTCCGAGGCCGGTTCCGAGGCCGGTTCGGGGCTGGGCCTCGTCGAGGCCGCGATCGCGTTCGAGCAGCTCGGCGCGCACCTCGCCGGCGGACCGGTGCTCTGGTCCACCCTCGCCGCGCCCTTCGTCGACGGGGCGACCGAGGGAACCGTCCGGGTCGCCGGCGTCACGATCGACGGCTCGGTGGCCGGCTCGACGACCGGCCCGCTGGTCGTCGAGCATGGTGACGAGTGCGACGTGCTGCTCGTGGCGTACGACGACCGGCTGGAGGCCTGCCCGCGTGCGGAGGTGGCGGGATCCGTCACCGGTGCGCCGCTGGACCCGCTGACACCCGTCGCCGTCCTCCCGGACGTCCCCGCGGGCCGGGTGGTCGGTGGTGCGGCCGAGGCGGGCCGGCTGCGGCTGCGCGGTGAGGTCCTCAGCGCCGCGGCGCTGGTCGGTGTCGCGCAGGGCGCGCTCGACGTGGCCCGCGACTACGCGCTCGAACGTGAGCAGTTCGGCGTCGCGATCGGCTCGTTCCAGGCGGTCAAGCACATGCTGGCCGACATGTACGTCCGGGTGGAGCTGGCGCGGGCCGCCGCGTACGCCGCCGCCGCGGTCGCGACCGACCCCCGCGCCGGTGACCCGCAGCGTGCCGCGAGCGCGGCGAAGCTGCTCGCCGGCGAGGCCGGGATCGCGAACGGGCGCGCCGCCGTGCAGGTGCTCGGCGGCATGGGCTTCACCTGGGACATGCTCCCGCACTACTTCCTGAAGCGGGCCTGGGTCCTGGAGAACCAGTTCGGCACGGCGTCGTCCCACGCCGCGCGGCTCGGCACCGCAGTCGGAAGCGAGGTCGCGGCGTCATGACCAGGTCGCATCCGACGGCGCCCTCCGTATGTGGACAGGCGCCCGTCAGCGCGCACTGGCAGGTCAGGCCTCGACCGGAACGGCGGTACCGATGACAGCCCCTGACACAGCCGAGCTTCCGACGCTCAGCCAGCGGCTCGGGAAGGTGCTGGCGCTCGACCCGTCCGCCCCCGCGGTCGAGTTCGAGCAGCGCTGGCACACCTGGGGCGAGCTGGCGGCGACCGCCGACGCGCTCGCATCGCAGGTGCGGCCGGGTGAGCGGGTCGCGGTGCTGCTGCGCAACCGCCCCCCGCAGCTCGGCCTGCTGCTGGGACTGCTGCGTCACGGCGCCTGCGTGGTCGCGGTCAATCCGGGCCGTGGGGTGGAACGGGTACGCGCCGACCTGGAGTCGCTCGCGGTCGGGACCGTCGCCGGCTCCTCCGCGGACCTCGCGGCCTTCGCGCCCCAGGCGCTGGTGCGCCGGTTCGTCAGCGACGACCTCGGGGTCGTGCGCGTCACCGGCGAAGGGCCGCCGGTCGGTGACGGCGACCTGCGCCCGCAGACCGCGGTCGAGATGCTCACCAGTGGGACGACCGGCCCGCCGAAGCGGGTGCCGCTGACCTACGAGACCTTCTCCCTGGTGCTCGCCGGGGCGAAGCACTACGAGCGCAACCCGGACGCCGGCCTGCGGCTGCGCCGCGGCGTCGTCGTCGTCAACGCGCCGCTGGTCCACCTCGGCGGGCTGTTCCGCGTCCTGCAGTGCGTCAACGACGGCCGCGCGTTCTGCCTGCTGGAGAAGTTCCGGGTCGACCAGTGGGCGGACGCGGTACGCCGCCACCGGCCCTCGACCGTCAGCCTGGTCCCCGCGGCGCTGCGGATGGTGCTGGACGCCGATCTCGACCGCGACGACCTGTCGAGCGTGCGGTCGGTGATCTCGGGCACCGCGCCGCTGTCGCCCGAGGACGCCGACGCCTTCCAGCTCAGGTACGGCGTGCCGGTGCTGACGTCCTACGCGGCGACCGAGTTCGGCGGCGGGGTGGCCGGCTGGAACCTCGCCGACCACGAGCGGTACTGGACGGCCAAGCGCGGCAGCGTCGGGCGCGCCCACGCCGGCTGCGAGCTGCGGGTCGTCGACCCCGAGACCGGGGCCCCGCTCGGTCCCGACGAGCCGGGGCTGCTGGAGGTGCGGGCCCGCCAGCTCGGCGAGCAGGCCGGGTGGACCCGCACCACCGACCTGGCCCGGCTCGACGCCGACGGCTTCCTGTGGATCCTCGGCCGCGCGGACCAGGCCATCATCCGCGGCGGGTTCAAGATCCTCCCCGACGATGTGCGGGCCGCCCTCGAACGTGACCCGCGGGTACGGGGCGCCTGTGTCGTCGGCCTCGACGACCCCCGCCTCGGCGCCGTCCCGGTGGCCGCCGTCGAGCCCCGACCCGGGATCACCGTCACCGCCGAGGAGCTCCTCGCCGACGCGGCCGGCGTGCTGGCCCGCTACGAGCTGCCGGCACGGCTGCTCGTCGTCGAGTCCCTGCCGCGCACGCCGTCGGGCAAGGTCGACCTCACCGCGGTACGCGCGCTGTTCACACAGACGCCCTGATCAACCAGGTAGGAGCATTGCATGGACCTGACCTACAACGAGGAGGACGAGGCGTTCCGCGCCGAGCTCCGCACCTGGCTGGAAGCCGAGGTCCCCGCGCACGGACCGCCGCCGCCTCCCGGCGACTGGCCCGCGCGCCGCGCCTACGACACCGCCTGGCAGCGCAAGCTCCACGACGCCGGATACGCCGGCCTGCACTGGCCGGCCACGTTCGGCGGCCGCGGCGCACCGGTCACCCAGCAGCTCGTCTACCTGGAGGAGTACGCCCGCGCCGGCGCCCCGTACATCAGCGTGAACTTCGTCGGCATGATGCACGCCGGCCCCACCCTCATCGCCGAGGGCACCGACGCCCAGCGCGCCTACCACCTCCCCCGCATCCTCAGCGGCGAGGACATCTGGTGCCAGGGCTTCTCCGAGCCCTCCGCCGGCTCCGACCTCGCCTCCCTGCGCACCAGCGCCGTCCGGGCCGGCGACGAGTACGTCGTCAACGGGCAGAAGATCTGGAGCACCCGCGCGCACGTCGCCGACTACTGCGAACTGCTCGTCCGCACCGACCCGGACGCCCGCAAGCACCGCGGCATCAGCTGGCTCATCCTCGACATGCGCTCCCCCGGCGTCGAGGTCCGCCCCATGCGCACGATCGACGGTGAGAGCCACTTCTGCGAGGTGTTCCTCACCGACGTCCGGGTACCCGTGGCCAACCTCGTCGGCGCCCAGAACGACGGCTGGCGGGTCACCAACGTGACACTGCGCTTCGAACGCGGCACCGCCTTCGCCCAGCACATCATCACCCTGCGCACCCAGCTGCGCGACCTCGTCCGGGCCGCCCGTCTCGTCCCCGCCACCGGCGGCGGCACCGCCTGGGACGACCCGGCACTGCGCACGCACGTCGGCCGGCTGGAGGCGAGCGCCGACGGCCTGTGGCGGATGACCCAGAAGGGCATCGCCGAGGCCGAGGCCACCGGACTGCCCGCACCCACCGGCTCCGCCGTCAAGCTGCGCTTCAGCGAGCTCAGCCAGGAACTCAGCGAACTCGCGGTACGGGTCCTCGGCCGCGCCGCCATCGGCGGTGTACAGGGCGCCGGCATCGACGGCGTCGAGACCGCCCGCGCCTACCTCTGGTCGCTGCAGTACAGCATCGCCGCCGGCACCTCCCAGATCCAACGCAACCTGATCGCCGAACGGATCCTGGGGATGCCGCGCGCGGCCTGAACCGCAGCGCATCATCACACCATCACGCGGCGGACGCGGCGGCCCGCCCGGGCCGCCGCGTCCGCCGTCCCACCGGCCGCCCCTCACCTGCCGCCGCTCACAGAATCGGAGCCGAGGATGGATCTCGGAGTACGCGACCGTGCGTACGTTGTCGTCGGCGGAACGGCCGGCATGGGGCTGGCCACCGCGCAGCTGCTGGTCGCCGAGGGCGCCCGGGTGGCGGTCGTCGGCCGCAGCCGCGAGCGGGCCGAGGCCGCGGTACGCCAGCTCGGCCTGGGCGCGACGGCGCTGGTCGGCGACGTCAACACCGCAGGCGAGGCCGACCGGATCCTCACCGAAGCGGCCGACACCCTCGGCGAACTGGCCGGCATCGCCGTGACGACCGGCACCGGCCAGGGCTCGCACCGCGGGCTCGCGGCAGCCTCCGACGAGGTGTGGGCCGAGGCGTTCGACGACATCCTCATGGGCACGGTGCGCGCGGTACGTGCCGCGGTCCCCCACCTCGTCGCGGCCGGCGGCGGCACCATCGTCACCACCGCCGCCTACGGAATGCGCGCCTACCACCCCGACCGCCTGCCCTACATCACCCTGAAAAGCGGCATCGCCACCTTCACCAAAACCATCGCCCGGGCATACGGCGCCGCCGGCGTGCGAGCCAACTGCGTCTGCCCCGGCGCGATCGAGACAGACTCCCTCGCCGGCCTGCGCCAGCACCTCGCACAGGAACGCGGCGTGCCACCAGAAGGCCTGCTGGAGCAGGTCATGGTCGACGAGTGGCACATGGACGTCGCCCTGCGCCGCCCCGGCACACCGACCGAGGTCGGCGAGCTCTTCGCCTTCCTGCTGTCCCCCCGCGCCGGATACCTGACCGGCGCGGTCATCAACATCGACGGTGGCACCCAGTTCTGACGGGCCCGGCCCGGCGCCGACGGGCGGGCCCGGCCGTCGGAACCGGGCGACCGGCTACCTGCCGATCTGGGACTTCATGTCGTCCAGCAGCATGAGGATCGGCAGGCCCGACTCGCTGAGCGCATGACCATGGCCGGTCTGGTGGATGTCGAACACGGACTGCACGGCCGCGTAGAAACCCTGCACGTCCAGCGTCTGGTTGACCGCGCGCTTCGCCTGCCGCAGCGCGAACGGGTGCATCCGGGCGATCTGCGCGGCCAGCTCGTGGGTCGCCGTGCGCAGCTCGTCGAGCGGCACGACCCGGTTGACCATGCCGACCCGCTCGGCCTCGTGGGCGTCCATCCCGCGGCCGGTGAACAGCATCTCCTTCGCCCTGCGGGCACCCCATTCCCAGGTGTGGCCGTGGTACTCCACGCCACCGATCCCCATGTTGACCACCGGGTCCGAGAACTTCGCGTTGTCGGCCGCGATGATCAGGTCACACGGCCAGCACAGCAGCAGGCCGCCGGAGATGCAGACACCCTGCACCGCGGCGATCGACGGCTTCGGCACGTTGCGCCAGCGCAACGAGTACTCGAGGAACCGCTTCGCCTCCACGGCGTAGATCCCACCGAGGGTCAGCGCCGGCCGCTGGCCGTTCCCGGCTCCGCCGACGCCCTTGATGTCGTGCCCGGCGGAGAAGTGCCTCCCGTTGGCGCGCAGAACGATGACCCGAACCTCCGGATCGTCGGCCGCGCGCCGCCACGCCTCGTCAAGCTGGTCAAGCAGCTCCGGTGTCTGCGCGTTCGCCGCCTGCGGCCGGTTGAGCGTGATCGTCGCGACCCGCTCCGCTACCTCGTACTCGATGAAGCTCTCGCTCACGAACGATCCCCTCGAGCCCTGCCAGGGGTAGGACGTCAGGCCCGCCCCCTCGGCCCACACGCCGCAGACCGACCAATACATCTATACATTAGCGCAGCCTGCCGTTCGCTCAGCTCCGCATCTACGTGGACAGAGCGACAAACCATCCGTGTACACGGCGTTGAAGTACCCATTTTGGACGCAGACTGTTCGACGACGCCGACCTCACCCGGGCGATTCCCGGCGCCGGCATGGGCCTGCTCGCGGGCTCCGGGCAGAACTGCTCCTGCACCTCGCGCATGTACGTCCAGCGCGCCATCCGCCCGCGATCGGGCGGCCGACACAGCGGATATTGAACTGCTGGAGAATCTCGCCGCCGCCATAGGCGAGGACACGACCCGGGTCGGAACAGATTCCGCCGGTGTGGTCGATCCTGACGTCGGGCCCGGTCTCCTCCGCCGTATCCCGGACACCACAGTCGGCGAACGGCTCACCAATGTCCACCTGCCCGCCGACATCGGCCCTTTTCCCGTGTTCGCACACGCCATCGCATGAGCGCTCCGGCGATGCCGTACGGAGTGACGCAGGCGCGTCAGCGCCAGACCGGGCCACTACCGGGCCACGCCCGGCGGCCGCCGGGCGTGGCCCACCGCGACCGGGTCGCCGGCCACGAGGGAGCCGAGCGGCCGGCAGAGCCACTCGGACAGGCAGCTACCTCTTGACGGTGCGGTTAATCTCTATATATTTTGCCTCGACACCTCGTGGCGGACGTCACACATCCTCCCGCAAACCGACGAGCACCGAAACGAGGGAGGTGCGCCACGTCCCGCCTCCCTGCACACCGCATGCTCCTGTGCCACCGGCCACGGCGAAGGGTGCCTGCGAACACGGCACGCAGAGGGCACGGTCTCACCGCGGAGCCGCGAACACCTGCACGAACCTCGAACGAGCACGCCCTCCGGGAGGAGTACCCGTGAAAAGGTCTGACAACTGGTTACTCAACACGCCCAGAGAACGCCGTCGCAGGAACCCGCCGGCGCGTCGACTGCGCGGCCTGGCGGTCCTGACGGCTGGGCTCCTCCTGGCCGTGACGGCGTGCTCGAACTCGTCGGGCAAGGTCGCGGACACGTCCGACGCCGGGGTGTCCGGCGGGGCTCAGGGAACGGCGGCGGGGCCCGGCGTGACCGACAGCGAGATCCGGTTCGCGATGCTCGGCACGAAGAGCAACAATCCGCTGGGCACCTGCATCCTGGACTGTTTCGCCAGCGGCGTGAACGCGTACTTCGCCTATCGCAACAGCGAGGGCGGGGTCCACGGCCGTAAACTGGTGGTCGCCGAGACGGTGGACGACCAGCTGGGCAAGAACCAGCAGGAAGCACTGAAGATCGTCTCCGCGAACAACACCTTCGGCACGTTCTCGGCGCCGCTTCTCGCCACCGGCTTCGGTGCCTTCGCGGAGGCAGGGGTCCCGCTCTACGCCCTGCCGGCGAACGCCAGTGACATGGTCGGCAAGGATTCGGCCTTCTCCAGCACCGGTTCCTTCTGCATCGAGTGCACCCAGACCTACTGGTCCTATATCGCGAAGCTCGCCGGCGCCACCAGAATCGCGGCGCTCGGAATCGGCGTCGCGGCGCCGTCGAAGAACTGCGCGAACGGGGTCGTCCGGTCGATCGAGACGTTCGGCGGGAAGTTCGGCCAGAAGGTCGTCTACATGAACGACACCCTGGCGTACGGCCTGCCCAACGGCGCCGGCCCCGAGGTTACGGCGATGAAGAACGCCGGCGTCCAGCTGGTCATCGGATGCATCGACCTGAACTCCATGAAGACCTTCTCCCAGGAGATGGAACGCCAGGGCGTCGGCGATGTCCCGATGGTGCACCAGAACACCTACGACCAGAAGTTCGTGGCCGCGGGCGGCGACCTGTTCGAGGGCGACTACGTGCTGCCGCGCTTCCGCCCGTTCGAGGCCGACGCCGGCTCCTCCGGCCTGAAGACCTTCTCGACCTGGATGAAGAAGGCCGGGTCCGAGCTCACCGAGTACGCCATGCTCGGCTGGATCGACGCCGACCTCGCCTACCAGGGCATCAAGGCCGCCGGCCCGTCGTTCACCCGGGGGTCGGTCATCGCCGCCACCAACAGGATGACGAACTACAGCGCGGACGGGCTGATCGACCCGATCGACTGGAGCCGCCAGCACGAGCCACCCACCGAGGCGGACCCGGTGACCCATGGCTACAAGCAGGAATGCATCACCCTGGTCAAGGTCCACAACGGCCGGTTCGAGCCCGTGGGCGATCCGAAAAAGCCCTTCATCTGCTGGCCGGTGACAAAGGAACGGACCTGGTCCGAACCCACCTTCACCAACTTCACCTAGTACGGATGGCCATGCTGCTCGGGGCCGGGAGACCGGCCCCGAGCAGCATCCGAACCGGTTCGGAGTTCGCTATGAGACCCGGCGCACCACGTTGCGCCCTGCGATCACCGGCAGATCGAGGGCGCTGAGCAGCCCGCTGGGTGCCGCGCACACCGCCGGGATGGCGTTGACGGCGCGCATCGCCGTGGCGATGAGGCCGTGGTCGGATCCGACCACCTGGTCGAAGGTCAGCTCGCAGCGCATGGCCGGGCGGCCCTCGATCTCGACCCGGTAGACGAGGGTGTCCGTCGCGCTCCCGTGCGGCCAGTCCGGGGCGACCTCGGCTCCCATCCGGTTCACATGCTCCAGGATGATCACCGGACGGCCGTCCAGCAGTCCGCGCACCTCGAAGCGCACGCCGGACACCTCACCGGCGTGGAGGGTGCCGATCGCCGTGGAAAGGTCCGTGTCCACCATGGCGACCTCGTGCACGGTGTCCATACCGTCGAGACGCAGGCCGAGAGCGTCGGCGAGCTGGCTGATCACCGCTCCCCACTCGTTGACGAGCAGGTCGCCGGTGAACAGGATGCCGGGCTGGTCGGGCGGATTGCCGAAGCCGAACGCGAACCGCATGGCCTCCTCGACACCGTAGGTGCTGTAGTCGGCGATCTCCTGGATCCGGACCGACTCGACGTCGTCGCAGGCCGACAGCAGGCTCAGCGGCAGCAGGTCGCTGCCGAGGCCCGGTTCGATCCCGGTGGCGAAGAAGGAGGTCTGGCCGCTGGTCGCCGCGGCTGCCAGCGGCTCGCGGCTTCTGGCATCCGCGGCAGGCGGGTAGACCATCCCGGCCAGGGACGTCGTCACCACGTTCGCGCCGGCAGACAGGAAGGGAACGAGATCGGCGACCACCGCCTTCTCCCGGCCCGGGCCGGGCCCGAAGTAGGACAGGCAGTCCGGCTGCAACGCCAGCAGAGCGGTGCTGTCGCGGGTGGCGACGACCCCGGTCGGGTCGGCCAGCCCACACAGCTCCGCCGCGTCCCGCCCCTCCTTGTCCGCGGCGTTCACGCACACGCCCACCAGCTCCAGCGCCGGGTGGTTGATGATCCCCCGCAGCGCCTCCCGCCCCACGGCGCCTGTTCCCCATTGAACGACCCTGATACTGATCCGTCTGCCCTCCACGCGGCCGCCCAGGTGCCCCGAGTGACCGAGGCCGGACCTCCGCCGAAAATAGCCAGATAATTCCGGGTCGGCTGGACGTTACCCGAACTCGGCGGCCACGTCTGCAACGTCAGCCCGCGGCGCCCCCACCTCGATGACGACCGCCGCGTCCCTGCTCATCGGGCACACACTCCCGTTCCATCGGGCACGGCGGTGGCCACGATGCGCACGTTCCTGAGGATCTTTCCCCGGGTCGGGCTGTGCCGACGACCGCGTGGGACGGCCGCGGGAGCACGCGGCCATCCCACGGCGAACAGCTAGGCTTCCTGGCCGTCCGCCGGGCCGAGAGCCCCGATGTCGATGAGGCCGGCACGGCGCGCGAAGCACCAGCGCCCGTCCTCACGCACCAGCACGTCGACATGCCGGCCGACGAGGACCCTGGGCGCGCCGTCCGGCGCACTCGAGATCGCCGCCCACACGCATTCGCCGGACGCCGTGTCACTGCCGGCGGTGAGCTCGATGCGAGGTGACGCGAGCAGGTGGACGGAGCTCCTCGAACCGTCCGGGGCGAGCCGGACCACCTTGGCCGCCGCCTTCTCGATCTCCTCCCGGCCGTCCGCGCGCATGACCGGGCCGAGCCGAAGCCTGGCGTCGCGCGCGAACAGCGACGCGTATGCGGCCGGGTCCCCCGCGTCGAGGTGGCGCCCGTAGTCGATGTACAACTGGCGGATCTCCTCAAGGTCCTCGAACCGGCGCAGTCGTGCGCCCAACGAGCGGAGCTCGTCGCCCGGGTCCACAGCTGGAACACCCACGGTCTGCCCTCCTCCTCACAGTGCCGCCCACAGGCAGCGGATCGCCGCTGTGCCGGCAGGAGCTGTGCCGTCTCGCGGAGCACCCGCCCCAGCCGTCCTTCGCGCCGCCCCGACCTGGCCGACGCCCACGAGAGACGCCAGCAGCCCACAAGCTAGCAAAACATATATATAATTTCCATCAACCTCGGCAGGTGCGGCGCAGCGGGATCCGGGCGCCGACACCCCGCGACAGCACCCTCGGCACACCAGGCGCGACCCGACGATCTCCGAACGGGGCCGCCAGTCCGCCGCGAAGGTGATGACGCTCACCGACGTCGTGAAATATATAAAGATTTCACCTAGGATCGCCTACGACCCAGGGCGCAACGGGAGAGGGAAGAGCCGTTGACTGACGAACGCGTGCTGATGGAGCGGGAGCCGGAGTCCGGCATCGCCCGCATCACGATCAACAATGCGCAGCGGCGCAACTCCTACGACCCGCCGATGCGCGACCAACTCGCCGCCTACCTCGACGAACTCGCAGACGACGACGACACCAAGGTCGTCCTCCTCCGCGGCACCGGCGGCTACTTCTCCTCCGGCGCCGACATGCGCAACGCCTACGGCTGGTACGGCGAAGGCACCGACCAGACCCCCCACAGCAACG